>CANAWG010000009.1 GCA_947365245.1 uncultured Oscillibacter sp.
TACGGCGCCATCACCACCCCAGCGGGGCTGCCCCTCAGCCGCCGCCTGTACCAGATCAGCTGTGACGCGGAGGAGCTCATCGGCCAGCTGAAGCCGGACGTGATCTCCATCGAGGAGCTGTTCTTCAACACCAACATCACCACCGGCATCGCCGTGGCCCACGGGCGGGGGGTCCTCCTCTGCGCCGCGGAGAAGTGCGGAGTGCCCCTCTACGAGTACACCCCCTCCCAGGTGAAGCTGGCGGTGACGGGCTACGGCAAGGCGGAGAAGCGCCAGGTGATGGACATGACCCGGCGGCTCCTGAAGCTGAAAGCCGTCCCCAGGCCGGACGACGCCGCGGACGCCCTGGCGCTGGCCCTGTGCCACGCAAGGAGTTTTACTTCACGGATCCCCCAGGCGGGGGATGTGCGGGAGACCATTTGAGGAGGCTGCCATGTTCTACTATCTCGACGGCACCGTGGCGGAGCTGCTGCCGTACCTGGCGGTTATCGACTGCGGCGGCGTGGGCTACGCCTGCAAGACCACCAACAACACCCTCTCCGCCCTGAAAAAGGGCCAGCGGGGCAGGGTCTACACCTATCTGAACGTGGGGGAGGGCGTCTTTGATCTCTACGGCTTCGCAACGCAAAACGAGCTCAACAGCTTCAAGCTGCTGATCGGCGTCTCCGGCGTGGGGCCCAAGGCGGCCCTGGCGATCCTCTCCGCGGGCACCCCGGAGACCCTGGCCATGGCCATCGTCACAGGGGACGAAAAGACGCTGACGGCGGCCCCCGGCGTGGGAAAGAAGCTGGCACAGCGCATTATATTGGAATTAAAAGACAAAATGTCGAAAGATTTTTCCTCCGGGCTGGATTTCTCCGGCGGCAAGGGTTCTCCCGCCCCGGCGATGTTTGCCAGCAAGGCCACGGAGGCGGCCCAGGCCCTGGCGGTGCTGGGCTACTCCAGCCAGGAGGTCTCCGCCGCCCTGAAAGGCGTGGACGTGGAGAACCTGCCTTTGGAGGAGATCATCCGCCAGAGCCTGAAAAAGATGGTGCGGGGATAGAGATCCGTGTATTTGACCGCCGCGGGCGGGAAGGAGGCCGGAATATGAAATTTTCCGATCTGATCGGTCTGTGGTTTTTGGCCAGTATCTTCATGATGTGGCGGTTTTCCAAGTACACCCGCATTCTTATCAACAATAAGAGGCTGGACGCGGAGGAGCAGGAGCGGTACCGGAAAAAAGCCCAGGTATCTCTGGGGGCGGCGGGGGGCTTTCTGGCCCTGACGGCCCTCAGCATCATCCTGACGGCGATCTTTCACTGACACGGGGGAGGCGGAGACAGCTTGAGCATTGACTTTGGAAACGACATCTACGAAGAGCCTATCGTGGCAAAGACGTTTCTCCAGGAGGACGTGCAGGAGGGCTCCCTCCGGCCCAAGACTCTGCGGGAGTATATCGGCCAGGAAAAGGCCAAGGAGAACCTGGCCATCTTCATCGCCGCCGCCCGGAAGCGGGAGGAGTCTCTGGACCACGTGCTGCTCCACGGTCCCCCGGGGCTGGGCAAGACCACATTGGCCGGCATCATCGCCCAGGAGATGGGGGTCAACATCCGCATCACCTCCGGCCCCGCCATCGAAAAGCCCGGGGATCTGGCGGCCCTTTTGACCAATCTCAACGAGGGGGACATCCTCTTTGTGGACGAGATCCACCGGCTGAACCGCTCCGTGGAGGAGATTCTGTACCCGGCCATGGAGGACTACGCCCTGGACATCATCGTGGGCAAGGGCCCCAGCGCCAACTCCATCCGGCTGGATCTGCCCAGGTTCACCCTCATCGGCGCCACCACACGGGCGGGACAGCTGTCCGCGCCGCTGCGGGACCGCTTTGGCGTAACGCTGCGGCTGGAGCTGTACACGGCGGAGGAGCTGGCCGAGATCGTCACCCGCAGCGCCGGCATTTTGAATGTGGAGATCGTGCCGGAGGGGGCATACGAGATCGCCCGCCGCAGCCGGGGCACCCCCCGGATCGCCAACCGGATGCTGCGCCGGGTCCGGGACTTCGCCCAGGTGAAGGCCGACGGCGTCATCGCCCGGGACGTGGCGGACCAGGCCCTGTGCGCCCTGGAGATCGACCACCTGGGCCTGGACCCCGTGGACCGGCGGATGCTGGGGGCCATCATCGACAACTACAGCGGCGGCCCGGTGGGCCTGGAGACCCTGGCCGCCACCATCGGCGAGGAGTCCGTGACGTTGGAGGATGTGTACGAGCCCTATCTCATGCAGCTGGGCTTCCTGACCCGGACTCCCCGGGGCCGGTGCGTCACCCAGAAAGCGTACCAGCATCTCCACAGACCCATCCCCGGCGGCGCCGCACCGGAAAGCCCCATGGAACAGCTGACGCTGTGAGGGGAGGGGAGCCATGGCGAATTTCCTGTTTTGGCTGTTCACGCTGGCAACGGTACTGCTGATCCCGGGATGTATGCTGTACTTCGGCCGGCGCTTTCAAACGAGGCCGCCGGAGAGGATCAACGGCGGCTATGGCTACCGGAGCACCCGCTCCATGCAAAGCCAGGAGGCCTGGGACTTTGCCCAAGTCTACAGCGGGCGGTTCTGGTTACGGGCCGGCCGGCCCACCCTGGCGGTCTCGCTGGTCTGGATGCTTTTGCTCCTGGGGAGGGACATCGGCACGGTGGGGAGCTCTGCCGTGGTCCTGACAGGGCTCCAACTGCTCCCCCTTTTGGCGGTGATTCCCGCCACGGAGCGGGCCTTGAAGCGAAAATTCCAGGTCTCAGGATGAAAAGGCATCCGATCTGCTCCGGAGATGGCTGTTGATTTTCATAAATTCCCAGATTTTTTCAGAAATTTCCTTGTTTATTTTGATAATTCCCTTGACATTTCTATTGGAAAACAGGTATAATGCAGTATGTGCAAGTCTTGTGAGTATTCACAGTCCCCTATAGAGCAGATAGCCGATGAGGACCTGTGTGGTCTGGCAGCCTCTGGAAACCGCATCGCGGAGGAGGTTCTGGTCACCCGTTACAACCGTCTGGTCCGCACCTGCGCCCGCCCCTTTTTTCTCTTTGGCGGCGACAGCGAGGACCTGACTCAGGAGGGGATGGTGGGCCTCATCAAGGCCGTCCGGGAGTATGACGCCTCCAAAGAGGCCTCCTTTCGGACGTTCGCGGAAATCTGCATTCGCAGCCGGCTGTATTCCGTTCTCCGCGCCGCGGCGCGGGATAAGCACGCACCGCTCAATCAGTCGGTTCCTCTGGATACACCCTTCTTTGGCAGTAATTCCTACACCTCTGGTACCAATAATTTGGCGCAGCGGAACCCTGAAGACGATCTGATCGACAGGGAGCGCACGGCGGCCCTCTTATGCGGTGTCCGGAAACAGTTGTCCGAATTTGAAGCGAAGATTTTGGGGTACTATTTAGACGGTCTTTCATGCAGGGAAATTGCCAAGACGGTAGGCAAGCCCCCAAAGTCCGTGGACAACGCTGTGCAGCGCATTCGGCGCAAGGTAGCGCAGCAATTACTTTCCGGCGATATCAGCGAGAGCTGAGCGCAATATATTTTTCTTTTCAAAGAGAGGGTAAAATCATGTACGAAGACAAGACTTTAGTGTGCAAAGAGTGCGGCCAGGAGTTCGTGTTCACCGCCGGTGAGCAGGAGTTCTACGCAGAGCGCGGCTTCCAGAACGAGCCCCAGCGCTGCAAGGCCTGCCGTGACGCCCGCAAGAACGCCGCCCGCGGTCCCCGTGAGTACTTCACCGCTGTGTGCGCCGCCTGCGGCGGCGAGGCCAAGGTTCCTTTCGAGCCCAGATCTGACCGCCCCGTCTACTGCAGCGAGTGCTTCGCCAAGATGCGCGAGGAGCAGAGATAACAAAACTATTCGTTTTTGTCTCTTGCAGAGCGAAACCGGCGTCCGTGTATCGGACGCCGGTTTTTTATGAAAACACCAATGTTTTCTTCGGTTTTCTATTGAACTTGCGCAGATAATAGAGTATAATACCACACGAGCCGTTTCGCGCTGGGATGCGGCCGTCCTTTTTCCTGAAAGCGGACGGAGCTCCGGCGCGATGATTAAAATTGAAGGAGACATCTCTATGGTTACCATTACGAAAGATACCGTCATTGGCGATATTCTGGACATTGCGCCCCAGACGGCGCCCATCTTCCTGTCCATTGGCATGCACTGCCTGGGCTGCCCCTCTTCCCGCGGTGAGACGGTGGAGGAGGCCTGCATGGTCCACGGCGTGGACGTGGACAAGCTGCTGGCCCTGGTGAATGAGGAGGCCAACAAGGCCGCCCAGTAACGGACACTGCAAGGACGCATACGGACAGCCGTATGCGTCTTTCCGCGGGATGTTTCGAGGAGGTTTCCCATGAGGCACCTGGAGCTCTCCCCCCGGCTGCGGCTGCTGGCCGGCTGGGTGCGGCCCGGCGCGCACATCGCTGATGTTGGCACAGATCACGCCTATCTGCCCGTGTGGCTGACGCTGCAGGGCCGCGTGGCCTCTGCCATTGCCAGCGACCTGCGGGAGGGCCCCCTGGCCCGGGCCCGGGAGACCGGAAAGGCTTTCGGGGCGGCTGGCATTGATTTCCGCCTGTGCGACGGCCTCTCGGGGATCCGGCCCGAGGAGGCGGACACCATCGTCATCGCCGGAATGGGCGGAGAGAACATCGCCGCCATCCTATCCGCCGCGCCCTGGACGGCGGACGGCGCTCATACGCTGCTGCTGCAGCCCCAGACCCGGGCGGAGGATCTGCGGCGGTTCCTCTCGGAGCACGGCTGCCGGATTGTCCGGGAGGCCCTGGTCCGGGACCGGGGAATCCTGTATCCCTGCATAGAGGCCGAGGCGGGTCGGGAGGCCCTGACTCTGGGTCAGATTTACGGCGGAGCAAAGCTCCTCCATGACCCTCTGGGAGAGCAGTACATCATCGCAAAGATCATCCGCCTGCAGAGCGCCGTGGCGGGGCTGAACCGGGCCGGTGGTCCGGAAAATCAGAAAAAAGCGGACGGACTGCGGGAGATATTGACCGCGCTGCTGTCCATGAGAGAGGAGTGGCGCTATGCCAACTGTCCGTGAGGTGGAGGAGGCCCTGTTCGACTGGGCGCCCAAGGAGCTGGCCGCGGAGTGGGACAATGTGGGCCACCTGCTGGGCGGCCCTGACGACCAGGTCTCCCGGGCGCTGGTAGCGCTGGACATCACGGAGGCTGTGGCGGACGAGGCCCTGGCCCTGGGCTGTCAGCTGATCGTGTCCCACCATCCGGTGATGAACTGCAAGTGGCTGCCGGTGCAGAGCGTCCGGGAGGACCGTCCCCAGGGACATCTGCTGCTGAAGCTCCTGCGGAATCAGATCTCCGCCGTCTGTATGCACACGAATCTGGACGCCGCCCAGGGAGGCGTCAACGACCTTTTGGCAAGAGCCCTGCATCTGGCGGACCCCGTCCCCCTCCATGAATCGGGCATCGGGCGGCACGGCCTTTTGCGGTCGCCCATGGCCCTGCCGGAGTTCGTTCGGTTTGTCTCCAAAACCCTGGGCTGCAGCGGCGTCCGCTACGCCGGGGCGGGGAGGCCCGTGTTCCATGTGGCGGTGGGCGGCGGCGCCTGCGGGGACTTTGAATCCGACGCCATTGCCGCCGGGTGCGACACCTTTGTGACCTCCGATCTCAGCTACCACCAGTTTTTGGACGCGGCGGGGAAAGGGATTACCCTCATCGACGCGGGCCACTTCCCGACAGAGGACCTGGTCTGCGGCGAGATCGTCTCGTATTTATCGGCCCGCTTTCCTCAGCTGGCCGTTACAAAATCCACTTCCCACCGGGAAGTGATTCAGTACTATGTTGAAGGAGAGTAATACACTATGTCCGGACATTCCAAATGGCATAACATCCAGAAGACCAAGGGCGCGGCCGACGCCAAGCGCTCCGCCGCGTTCACCAAGATCGCCCGGGAGATTATCGTGGCGGTGAAGGAGGGCGGCTCCGGCGACCCCAACAACAACTCCCGCCTGGCCACCGTCATCGCCAAGGCCAAGGCCGTGAATATGCCCAACGACAACATCAAGCGCACCATCGACAAGGCCCTAGGCTCCGGCAATACCGACAACTATGAGTCCGTCACCTACGAGGGCTATGGCCCCGGCGGCGTGGCCGTCATCGTGGAGGCCCTGACCGACAACCGCCAGCGCACCGCGCCGGAGGTCCGCCACGCCTTTGACAAGTGCAACGGCAATCTGGGCGCCCAGGGCTGCGTCAGCTGGTCTTTCGACAAGAAAGGCGTTCTTGTGATCGACAACGAGGAGGGGGAGCTGGACGAGGACACCGTCATGATGGACGCGCTGGACTCCGGCGCCGCGGACTTTGAGGCCGACGGCACCGCCCTGGAGATTACCTGCGACCCCGACGCTTTCAACGACGTGGTGAAGGCCCTGGAGGAGAAAGGGTACACCTTTGCCAGCGCCGAGGTGGAGATGGTCCCCCAGAATTACATCCAGCTCTCCGGCGAGGGTGATGTGAAGAACATGGAGAAGCTCATCGACATGCTGGAGGACAACGACGACGTGCAGAACGTCTGGCACAACTGGGACAACGACTGAGAAAGCGGGCGGCGAAAGCCGCCCCTCTCTTTTCCATATTATTATAAACAAAACCTAGTTTTTGTTTATATATTGGACATAATCCGCCGCTCGACCGCTGGTCGGTTGCCTTTTTGGGCGGGGAGGGGTAGACTGAGGGCGAGGTGATTCCATGACGAAAGAACAGCTTGGCGCGTTTATCGCGGACAACCGCCGGGAGCGAAGTCTGACCCAGCGGGACCTGGCGGAGAAACTCCACATCACGGACAAGGCCGTGAGCAAGTGGGAGCGGGGGTTGAGCTATCCGGACGTGACGCTGCTGGAGCCGCTGGCGGAGGTCTTCGGCCTGGGGGTGGAGGAACTGGTGGCCTGCCGCAGGGCGGAGGAGAAACGGGAGGAGGAACAGCCTGTGAAAAACATTTTGGAGATTTCCCGGGAAAACCGGCAGTCCGACCGCCGGAAAAACGTGATCCGGACGGCGCTGTCCGCGCTGGTGATGGTGGGACTCGCCCTGCTGGCGGTCTGGTATTCCGCAACCTTTGTCCATGAGCAGCGAGAGCAGACAATCTTTCTGAAAGAGACCGTTGGCGATACGAACTACCTCTATGTGGAGGAGGAGGGACACCTCCTGCGGCTGAAATGCGGGGACAGCGTGGACTTTGACGCCATTGAACTGATTGATCCCCAATGGAGCGACGAGCGGATGTACCGGCTGGACTGCCGCTGGAACAAGAAGACCTACCAGGGAACCGTCACCGCCTGTGAGCCTACGCATCTCTCTCCATTGGACCCGGAAGATACAATCGGCTCCGCCATTGGGCTGGACTATCCGCTCTTTGGCTGGAATGACGTCTCCTGTGAAACAGTCTACTGCCGTCAGGACCTCTATAGCCAGGAGCTCATCTACACATACGCCTTCTGGGGCGGCAGCGAGGAGAAGTGGAACGAGGAGCGGCTGTTGGAGGTGGAGGACTGCTTGGCCTACACCCAGGCGGACTGGGATAATGACAGGGAAATGGAGCTTCTGATCCGTACCCGCTGGCCGGAGAAGCCGTACGCCGTCTATGACATGGAGGATGGGGCCATGGAGACGATCTGGCTGGACTCCCTGGAGCCGGAGCTGGCGGAGCGTCTGATGACGCCCGGGGAGCAACAGGCGGAACTTGAAAGGGAGCTGCGGAGTTCCACATAAATTGAGAGAGACCCACCCGCATGTTCCGCGGATGGGTCTCATATTTTGCGAGCAAAACTGTAAGCCGGGTTCTGTATTTGACAGTCATCTATCTAGGCGTGCCGTTGCCGGTACGCTCAAGCCACCTCCTGAGGACGGCCGGGCCAGCCTGTTGAGTCCTCCCACGGTGTTGCTCCGGATAGAGTTTACAGCGACGGACAGTTCCCAGCCGTCGGGTGCGCTCTTACCGCACCTTTCCACCCTTACCATTGCGGCAAAACCGCAATGGTAAGGGTGGAAAGGCGTCCGCCCCCAAAGGGGGCGGACCGCTGCGGCGGGGTTGATTGAAATCGTGAAAGGCGGGCCTCGCCGACCCCTTTCACACTATCCCCCGCTTCCCGGCTTCGCTGCGCGATTGCCGGGACCGCAGTGATCCCTGTTCCTTATCAGCACGGTTTTACCGCAATGGCGGTATATCTCTGTTGCACTTTTCCTGAAGTCGCCTTCGGCGGGCGTTACCCGTTATCCTTGCCCTGTGGAGCCCGGACTTTCCTCATGGACGGCCTTTCGGCCTGCCCACGCGACCGTCTGTTTTACTCGCCCGTCTATTTTACAGGAAAGGCGTGGGATTGTCAACGGATAAAATCCCCGCCGGTTTCCCGCAGCCAGGCGGTCAGAGCGGACAGGTCCTCCGGCGTGTGGAACCAGTGCTCCGCGTGTTCCGCCGTCCGCAGGCGGCAGGAGAACCGCTCCGCGAAAGCGGCAGTAACAGCCCGGCCGCACAGGGTATCACGGCCTCCCGCCAGAATCTCCGTGGGAATCGGCCAGCGGCGGATGGGGTGGTCCCGCACATAGCAGAAATAATCCCAGTAGAGGGTCTGTCCCATGGGAGTGGGGATGGCCCTCTCCCGCTCCAGCCGCTCCGGGGAGACGCCGGACCAGGCCATCATGCTGCCGATCAGGGCCCCCATGTCCACCACGGGGGAGAGAAACCAGGCCCGCTCCACCCGGCGCTCCCCGCAGGCGAGCAGGCTGAAATAGGCGCCCATGCTGACGGCAAACAGCCCAACGCGCTTCCACCCAGCCTCCGCGTAGTCCAGCACGGCGGTGAGGTCATGGACGCAGACGGGCGGCTTGCAGAGGGTGGGCTCCGCCTTTCTCTCCCCATGCTCCGGCAGGTCAAAGCTGAGGACCTGGCAGCCTCTGAACGTGTCCGCCAGGAGATGAAAGGGCGTGTCCTCCTTGTGGGACTGGGCCCCGTGAACGGCCACAAGCACGCGGTCCGACTCCGCCCCCCAGAGGGCGCAGGGAATGGTCTGGATTTGAAAGAGATGAGGGTTCATGGCCGGTACTTCCTTTTTCAGAGTGTTCTCATATCATACCACGGCGCTCCACGCACCGCAAGAGGCGAGGAAAAAGAGAAAATTTTCACGCCTCGTTGTAATTCGCAGCCGCTTGCGGTATAATTTCACTGTCTATTTTTTGGCGAACACGTAAGGAGCGGTTTCATGACATTTGAGGATTACTTAAAGAGCTTACAGGGCAGGAGTGTGGCCGTCATCGGCATCGGCGTGTCCAACCGGCCGCTCATCCAGCTTCTGCTCTCCCGGGGCGTCTCCGTCACCGCCTGTGACAAAAAGAGCCGGGAGGCCCTGGGCTCCCTGGCGGAGGAACTGGAGAGCCAGGGCTGCCGGCTGCGGCTGGGGGAGGATTACCTCCAGGGCCTGGACCAGGACGTGATCTTCCGCACCCCCGGGATGCGCCCGGACCTGCCGGAGCTGACCGCCGCCGTGGAGCGGGGGAGCCTCCTCACCAGTGAAATGGAGGTCTTTTTTGAGGTCTGCCCCTGCACGAAAATCGCGGTGACCGGCAGCGACGGCAAGACCACCACCACCACCATCATAGCGGAGCTGCTGAGAGCCGCCGGGAAAACCGTCCACCTGGGAGGCAACATCGGCCACCCGCTGCTGGCGGAGACGGGGGAGATGAAGCCGGAGGATGTGGCCGTGCTGGAGCTGAGCTCTTTCCAGCTGATGACCATGACCCACAGCCCCCACATCGCCGTCGTCACCAATCTGGCCCCCAACCACCTGGATGTCCACCGGGATTTTGCGGAGTATATATCTGCAAAGGAAAATATCTTTATGCATCAAGCAGCAGACGATATTGCCGTCTTCAACGCCGACAATGACATTACGCTTGAGGAGTCTGGCCGCGCCCCGGGCCGGGCCCGGCTGTTCTCCCGACAGAAAGAGGTGACGGACGGCGTGTTTCTGCGGGGAGACGCCGTCCTCGTCCGCCATGGCGGCGCAGAGCGGGAGGTTTTGAAGGTCTCCGGCATCAAGCTGCCCGGCGTCCACAATGTGGAGAACTACATGGCGGCTATCGCCGCCGTGGACGGCCTGGTCCCCGATGAGATCATCCGGAGGTTTGCCGCGGACTTCGGCGGCGTGGAGCACCGCATCGAGCTGGTGCGGGAGCTGGACGGCGTGCGCTGGTACAACGACTCCATCGCCTCCAGCCCAAGCCGCACCATCGCGGGGCTCCGCTCCTTTGATCGGAAGATCATCCTCATCGCCGGCGGCAAGGACAAGGGCATCCCCTACGACGCCCTGGGGCCGGAGGTCAACGACCACGTAAAGCTGCTGATCCTCTGCGGCGCCACGGCGGGTGTGATTCGCCGGGCCGTGGAGCAGGCGGAGAACTACGGCGGGCTGGAGATCGTGGACGTGTCCGACTACCGGGAGGCGGTCTCCCTGGCCCGAAGCCGGACGGCGGCGGGGGACGTGGTGATGCTCTCCCCGGCCAGCACCTCCTTTGACCGCTTCGCCAACTTTATGGAGCGGGGCAGGGTGTTCAAGGAGATCGTCAACGCTTTGAAATAGAGAAATACGTCCAAGCCGCCGCCGCATAGGATTGCCGGAGGAGGTGGCGATTATGAGGCCCGGATTTTTCTATTACCGCCGCTGGCTCAACCGCCGGACGCTGCTGCGGTCTCTTTTGCTCGCGCTCGCGGTGCTGGTGCTCTCGTCTCTCTTTCTAACGGCGGCCCATCTGCGCCCGGTGCTGGAGAGTCTGGCGGCCACCCGGGTCTCCTTTGTGGTGAACTCCATCATCTCCAAATCTGTGCAGGAGGCCATTGACAGCGGCGAGATCAGCTATGAGAAGCTGGTGTCCTTTGAAAAAGACTACGAGGGCCGGATTACCGCCGTCCACAGCAACATGGTGGCCTGCAACCGGCTCCAATCGGAGATTCTGGACATCATTCTCACCAGGATCGACCAGGTGCCGCCCCAGGACCTCTCCATCTCCCTGGGCAGTCTCAGCGGCTCCGTGCTGCTGGCCGGACGGGGGCCGAAAGTCTCTGTTCGGATGGAGTCTGTCGGGAGCTCCTCGGCCTGGTTTGAAAACGAGTTCATCTCCGCCGGCATCAACCAGACCAAGCACCAGATCATCTTGAATATCGAGGTTTACGTCAGTATTCTGCTGCCGGGCTTTACGGCGGACACCCAGGTGTCCAACGCCGTCACCGTAGCGGAGACCATCATCGTGGGCTCCGTGCCGGACACCTATACGTATTTCGCCGCCAACCCGTCTGATTTTGACGAATATATTCTCAGTACCAACTGATATGGAGGACTTTCCAATGGACTACCGCGAGGAGATCAGACATCTGCGGGATGTGCTGAACGAGAACGGATATCTCTATTATGTGCTGGACGCGCCCACCATGAGCGACCGGGAGTACGACCTTTTGAACCGCCGCCTGGAGGAGCTGGAGGCGGCCCACCCGGAGGAGGTGACGCCGGACTCGCCCACTCAGCGCATCGGCGGAAAGCTCCTGGAGGGCTTTTCCACCTACACCCACGCGGTGCCGCTGGAGAGCCTCCAGGACGTGTTCAACGCCGAGGAGGTGGCGGAGTTCTGCCAGCGGATGGAGGAGGCCCTGGGGGAGGGGGTCGAATACTCCGTGGAACCCAAGGTGGACGGTCTCTCCGTGGCCCTGGAATATCGGGACGGCGTCTTCGTCCGGGGCGCCACCCGGGGCGACGGCCTGGTGGGGGAGGACGTGACGGAGAATCTCAAGACCGTCCGCTCCATCCCCATGACGCTGCCGGAGAAGCTGCCCCGGCTCATCGTCCGGGGGGAGGTCTACATGGCTCGGTCGGTGTTCGAGGAGATCAACGCCATGCGGGAGCTGCAGGGAAAGCCTCTGATGGCCAACCCCCGCAACGCCGCCGCCGGCTCCCTGCGGCAGCTGGACCCGAAGATCTGCGCAGAGCGGCGGCTGGACATCCAGGTGTTCAATCTCCAGCTGGCCGAGGGCAGGGAGTTCTCCACCCACACCGAGACGCTGGACTATTTGGCCTCCCAGCGGTTCAAGGTCATTCCCCGCGCCACGCTCTCCGGCATCTCCGCCTGTCAGGCGGAGATCGGCCGCATCAACGATCAGCGGCTGAACTACCCCTTTGACATCGATGGCGCAGTTGTAAAGGTAAACACCCTGTTAGATCGCGCCGTGCTTGGCAGTACCGCCAAATTTCCAAAGTGGGCGGTGGCCTATAAGTACCCGCCGGAGAAGAAGCCCTCCCGGGTGCTGGACATTGTGGTCCAGGTGGGGCGCACCGGCGTTTTGACGCCCAAGGCCGTGTTGGAGCCCGTGCGCCTGGCGGGCACCACCGTCACCAACGCCACGCTCCACAACCAAGACTATATCGCGGAAAAGGACGTCCGGATCGGGGACACGGTGATCGTCCAGAAAGCAGGGGAGATCATCCCGGAGATCGTGGAGGTGGACCTCTCCAAGCGCCCGGAGGACACGAAGCCCTACTTTTTGCCGGAGGTCTGTCCGGTCTGTGGCGCGCCGGCCCGCCGGGATGAGGACGGCGCGGCCCTCCGCTGCACCGGCGCGGAGTGCCCCGCCCAGCTGCTGCGGAACATCACCCACTTTGCCAGCCGGGACGCCATGGACATTGAGGGACTGGGCCCCGCCGTGGTACAGCAGCTGGTGGACAGCGGGCTGATCCACACCGCCGCGGACCTGTACAGCCTCCGCGGAGAGGATGTGGCCAAGCTGGACCGCATGGGCGCCAAGTCCGCGGAGAACCTGCTCCGGGCCATTGAGAGGTCCAAGGGGAACGATCTGAGCAAGCTGATCTACGGCTTGGGCATCCGCCAGGTGGGGGAAAAAGCCGCCAAGGTCCTATCCTCCCATTTCAAGACCTTTGACGCCCTGGAGGCGGCCTCCGTTGAGGAGCTGACGGAGATCGACGACGTGGGGGAGATTACGGCCCGGTGCATCGTCGACTATCTGGCCCAGCCTCAGTCCCAGGATCTGATCCGCCGCCTGCGGGAGGCCGGCGTCAACATGGAGAGTACCCGGCAGCTGGTGGACGAGCGGTTCGCCGGGATGACCTTTGTTCTCACCGGCACCCTCACCCGGTTTGACCGCAAGGCGGCCCAGGCCATGATCGAGGAGCGGGGCGGCAAGGCGGTCGGCTCCGTCTCCAGGCGCACCACCTACGTGGTGGCCGGGGAGGCCGCCGGCAGCAAGCTGAAAAAGGCCCAGGAGCTGGAGATTCCCGTCCTGACGGAGGAGGAGTTTGCAAAAATGCTGGAGTGACGGCGGAAGCCGCACTGCGGACAGAGAGGGGAGAGAGATGGATTCTATGGAACACAGGGACGCCGGAGAAGTGCTCCGGCGAATCGACAGCACCCTTTCGGAGATTGAACGCACACTGGACCAGATGCTGACACTGGCGGAGCTGTCCGCCAGCGATCTGAATGTGGACCGGGATACGCTGCAAAAAACCCTGGAGCGCTTGGGAAAGAAGATCGACCGCCTGGCGGACGGTATTCCGCCTCAGTGAGCAAAAAGCGTTGAAATATAAGCATCCCCCGGCAAAGCCGAGGGATGGATTCCGGTCCAATTATTTTCTGCGTCTCCGTCTTTCACGCTATTTCATCGGGCTGAATCACCCGTTTTCCTCTCTGCGCATATCCTGTGGGGAGGGGAGGGAAGCGGTATGCAGCTGTATCCATACGACCGGAGGGCCGCCGTACTCTACGCCCATCAGTGGGCCTATGGCCGTAATCCACGCTTCTACGACTACGAATACCTGGGCGGAGACTGCACCAACTTCGCGTCCCAGTGCATCTACGCCGGAAGCGGCGTCATGAATTTCACGCCCACCTATGGCTGGTACTACATCAACGCCGACCGAAAAGCCCCGGCCTGGACGGGCGTTCCGTATCTGTACAATTTTCTGACCAGGGGCAACCGCTCCGTCGGGCCGCTGGCGGAGCCCTGCGAAATCGAGGACCTGCTGCCGGGGGACCTGATCCAGCTCTCTTTCAAAGGAGAGGAGTTTCAGCACTCGCCCATTGTGGTTTCCGTTGGTGAACCGCCAACGCCGGAAAACGTCCTGATCGCCGCCCACAGCTACGACGCGGATTACCGGCCTCTGGCCACCTACGAGTACCAGAAGATTCGTTTTCTGCACATCGTCGGTGTCCTCCGGCCATGAGCTTTTCGACGAGAGAGCCCGCCTCAAAAGAGGCGGGCTCTCTCAGTTAATCCGGATTTTTTCTTGTGCTTTTCACGTATGACAAGGGATTTGCCTTTGCGGCTACCCGCAGGGATTCGTTGTCGATATGGGTGTAGATCTGGGTGGTATTCAGGTGGTCATGGCCCAGAACTTCCTGGACGGCGCGGACGTCCACGCCGTTTTGCAGCATCAGCGTCGCGGCGGTGTGGCGCAGCTTGTGGGAAGAGTACTGGGTGCTGTCCAGCCCCGCCGCCGTCAGCCGCTTTTTCACCATGGCGTGGACGGTGGAGCGGCTGATGCGCTCATTCTGGGCAGAGAGAAACAGGGCGTTCTCGTGGCGGCCGGTGATCTTCCGCCGCACGGCCAAATATCGGGAGATGGCGTCCTGACAGGCGTCGTTGAGATAGATAATCCGGACCTTGTTGCCCTTGCCCAGAACCCGCAGGGCATCGCCTTGGATGTCATTGAGATTCAGGCCCACCAATTCGGAGATCCGCAGGCCGCAGTTGAGGAACAGCGTGAGAATACAGTAGTCCCGTTCCTGATTTTTACCGTCTACAGAGGATAAAAGGTTCAAGCTTTCGTCCAAAGTCAGGTATTTTGGCAAGGTTTTTCGCAGTTTTGGTGAATCCAAATCTTTGACAGGATTTTCACGAAGCAGATGGGCCTTGTTGGTCAGATAGTTGTAAAAGGACCGGATAGTGGCGATTTTCCGGGCTCTGGACGAGGCGTTAAGCCCGTACTCAGAGTTGCGGCTGTTGGGATGCTGGGGACGCTCCCGGCTGAGATAGGTCATGTAACCGTAGATATCCGTTAGAGACACGCCGGCAATCAGGTCGATGTCCACATCCATGATGTCAATCTCGTCCAGCGGTTTGTCAGCCAGAGCCGGGTCACGGATCTGCTTGATGTAACGGAAGAAATTCCGGAGGTCCAGAAAGTATTCGTCGACCGTGCGCTTGGAATGGGCCTTGACGTTTTCGTGATATGAGAGAAAATCCCGCAGAATCTGCGGCGCCTCGGTACGGTAGTCAGTCATAGTACTTGTTTGCGGACCAGCCGGCAAAACGCGCGCTATGGGCTGCCGGCGTGCTTTTTCCTCCCCCAAATTGAACAAAATTTTTATTTTGTTCAATTTTCTGTATCCCCGCAAAATCCTCCTCCCCATGGTTTTTCGTGAATTATACCACGTTTCCGCCGTCAAGTCCAGCGCCGCTCATTCCGCATACTTTCAAATTTCGCAAGGAAAAGGGTGTGTGCGGGAAAGAACTTGGCGGTTTTTTCCGCGCGATTATACGCGATTATAATCGACCCGCCCGCAGGCGTCTGCCTTTTGCTAACGGTTACGCAAAAATTCCCACTAGAGTGCAGTTTCCGGCGAAGCCGGAAGCGGAACGGTGGTGTGGATTTCTGACCTGGAGTAAGCGGTCAAAACCGATTTTCCAACATCGAAGCCCCGCATCCCCGTCCCCCTCCGCCGCGAGTCCAGCGGAGCGAGTCGCGGTGGAAAGCGAAGAAATTCCCACCGAAGTGCAGTTTTCGGCAAAGCCGGAAACGGAACGGCGGCGGGAATTTCTGAGCTGGTACGCCCGAGCGGATTCGAACCGCTGGCCTTCCGCTTAGGAGGCGGACGCTCTATCCTGCTGAGCTACGGACGCATAGATAAAAAGCCGGTAAACTGCTGGCATTTTACCACGTTCTTGCCCGTCTGTCAATTGAAAGGGCATCATTGTACCGATCTTTTGGAAGACATCGGCCCCCTCTGCCGTCGGTCAAGCTGCGGCAGAGGGTTTTTGCTCTATCTCCTGTCATGCTCTACAATTTTCAAAGCCAATGATTCCATTGTACATAATGTCAAATATTTTTATAAAGTCCTCTGCTGTTTCATGAAAATCCCGGTCATGCCAGCAAGATAAAAGCTCAAACCAGATTGCAAAATTTATCCGCAGACAATAGTCATACGCAATCCCACGTTTTATGATGTGGGTATCCCCTTTCGGGTCGACTGTGATTAAGTCATACGCTCTCGCATGCTTTTGAAACGCCTGCCAAAAGCGTTCCCGGAAGTCCGCTTGATTATATCGGTTGAAAAATAGCGCCAAACAGTTCTTTTTCCGCTAGATGAGCTCGCAAACATTCTTCTCCTGTTCCAGTAAGAAGTAATTTTCCACCAAAACATCGTTTTTTTCTTTTGGAATATCGAATAGCAGCTGCAAATATTCTTCAAGAAAATCGGAGATCATCCACTCCATCGCATCCTGCACACTTTCAAAGTGATAATAAAATGTGGAACGATTGATTTCCGCCTCAGCAATAATCTCCCGTACTGTCACTTTTTCAATTGGCCTGCTCTCACCCAATTTACAGAGAGCATCACTGATTCTCTGCTTTCCGTTAGCTTCTGATTTTCGATCCATACAACGATTTCCTCAACTTTGTTGCATTGTTTTAACCGATTCTGCGGGTTGCTATGGGAAGATAATCATGAGACAATAAAATACAGAGGCGGCGCCGCTCTGTTCTTTTTCTCGTTCATTATAGCATGGATGGGAGTGTCAAACAACTAAATTTTCAATTTTAGGGGGGCACACATATGAAAAACTGGATCAGATTCTTTTTATGTATGGCTATCATCGGGACATTGACCGCCTGCGGCGGCCAGAGCAGCAGCGGAGATACCGGTGTTGAGGGAAAGATGCTTGCCCAGGAAGTGCAGGAAACCAGCGTAGAGGATTTGCCGGTGCATCAGCGGACAGCCTGGCAGAATGGAACCGGGTTTGATCCTGAGACGACTGCCATCCTGGTGATCGATGATTATGGAGGTGACATTTACGGAGACACGACGCCGGAACAGGAGTTCCTCAACGCTTTCGATATCGTAAAGGCTGGCCGCAAGGCGAACTTGCCCATTCTCTTTGTAAACGACGCCCATCGGGAGGGTATCGATCTGGAACTGGAGCTTTGGGGTGAGCATGGTCTGGCCGGTGATGAAACCTCTCAGCCGCTGACCGGTTTTGACGTTCAGGACAGCGATTATCTTCTGGTAAAGCGCCGTTACGATGGCTTCTTCCAGACAGATCTCGATCTCACGCTTCGGGAGCTGGGAGCCGACACGCTGATTGCGTTTGGAACGGATACGAATATCTGTGTTCTGCAAACGCTCTCGAGTGCCTACAATCTTGGATATAAAATAATTGTTCCGGAGGATGCGTGCTCAAATGAACTTGGTGTAGGGACCCATGAGGGCGCCATCGACTACTTTGACCAGTGCTACGGCGCACGGATTGTTTCCACTGAGACGATTATCCGTGAGATTAAGGCGGTTGCGTAAGCAAACTCCGTCTGAAACTCTTTTCGCACAACATACTTTCTATAAACTATAAAAAGCCGTCCGGCGTCAAAAACCGGGCGGCTTTCCATCTTCCTGAACCGCGTGGCCCACATACGGCCGCATTCCTACTTTTGCTGGCCAGGAAAGAGCAATCAGCGGCTTTTGCATGAAATTTCCCCGGACGGGTCAAGCTATGAAAAATTCGAAGAGATTGGATGATTGCCATGAGCTTGATTCCCTGTACCAGTTCCTGCGTCTATCAGTCCGACGGCGTCTGCACGCTGGACAGCGCCGCCGCCGCCGGGGTGCCCGCCCTGGGCGGCGCCTGCGTCCACTTCATTCCTGCGGACGCAAGGCGGCTCGGATCGCCTCACCGATATTTCGAGCCGGCAGCAGCTCCAGACCGGGAAATGTCCCCAGGCTCCCGGCCCGATGAGCTGGGATGACACACTTTCGGAAGCCCAGCCGCCGCACCTCGGAGATCCGCTGGGCCAGTTGGTTGACGGTCCGCAGCTCTC
The DNA here is from genome assembly GCA_947365245.1 of uncultured Oscillibacter sp. Lineage (GTDB taxonomy): Bacteria > Bacillota > Clostridia > Oscillospirales > Oscillospiraceae > Oscillibacter. Next base: position 18,132 of record CANAWG010000009.1, read on the forward strand.
CGGTCAGGCCCACCTCCCCAATGGCCACCAGGTCACTAGGGACGGGCCTGTCCAAGTAGCTGGAGGCCAGGGCTACCACCGCCGCCAGGTCGGCGGCGGGCTCGTCCAGCCAGAGGCCGCCGATGATGTTCAGGTAGGCGTCGCAGGCGGAGACTTTCAGTCCGCCGCGCTTTTCCAGCACGGCCAGCAGCATGGCCGCCCGGTTGTAGTCAAAGCCGTTGCTGGTGCGCCGGGGATTGCCCCCGGCGGAGGTCACCACCAGGGCCTGAATCTCCGCCAGCACCGGGCGCATCCCCTCCATGACGCAGGTGACACAGGTGCCCGGCGCGTCCTCCGGACGGCCGGAGAGCAGCATCTCCGAGGGATTCTCCACTTCCGTCAGCCCCTCGTCCCGCATCTCGAAGACGCCGATCTCGTTGGTGGCGCCAAAGCGGTTCTTGGCCGCCCGCAGGATGCGGTAGGAGGTGTGCTGGTCTCCCTCGAAGTACAGTACGCAGTCCACCATGTGCTCCAGGACCTTGGGCCCCGCGATGGAGCCCTCCTTGTTCACATGGCCGATGACGAAAACCGTGGTTCCCCCCTGCCCTTTTGCCAGCTGCATCAGGGCCATGGTGCAGTCCTTCACCTGGCTGACGCTGCCCGCCGGGGAGTCCAGAGACTCGTTGTACAGGGTCTGAATGGAGTCCACGATCAGCACATCCGGCTGCTCCGCCGCCACGGACTCCAGCACGCCCCCCAGGCTGGTCTCCGAGACCACGTAGAGGTTTCCGCTCTCCACACGGAGCCGCCGGGCCCGCAGCTTCAGCTGGTGCTCCGACTCCTCGCCGGATACATACAGGATCTTGCAGCTCTCGCTGAGCTTGCTGCAGATCTGGAGCATCAGCGTGGACTTTCCGATGCCCGGCGCGCCGCCCACCAGCACCAAAGAGCCCTTGACGGCGCCGCCGCCCAGAACCCGGTCCAGTTCCCCCATGCCGGTGGGGAACCGGATCTCCTCGTCGGTCTCCAGCTCCGTCACCGGGCAGGCCCGGCGGGGAGGCTGCGAGGAACGCGGGCCCTTTCCGCCCTTTGCCGTAAGGGACGTCTCCGGCTGCTCCACAATGGTGTTCCAGGCGCCGCAGGCGGGGCACTTCCCCGCCCATTTCGCCGTCTCGTTGCCGCATTCCGTACAGTAGAACATGGTCTTTTGCTTCATGGCGCTTCCTCCTCTGCTACATGCCGCAGGTATCCGGCGGCGATGGCGGCAGCCAGCTTTCGTTGATACTCCGGCTGCTGCAGCCGGCCGGTCTCCTCCGGGTTGGACAAAAAGCCGCACTCCACGATGATCCCCGGAGATGTGATATTCTTCATCAGGTAGATGGTGGCGGGGATCTGCTTGGGGTGTTTTTCGTTCCCTGCGTTGATGTACTCGTTCAGCGCATCCTGCACCGTCTCCGCCAGACCCTCCGCCCCCTCCTGCCGGTTCCAGAACACCTGGGCCCCGTGGGTCACCACGGAGGACGGCAGGCTGTTCTGGTGGATGCTCAGCAGCACGGCGTTCTCCGTGCCGTTTACCAGCGCCACCCGGTTTTTCAGGTCGGACACCTTCCTCTGGCGCATAGTACTCAGGTCAGGATCGGCGATGGTGACGTCCTCGCTGCGGGTCAGGAGTGTCCGCTGCCCCGCGAAGCGCAGCAGGTCGTTGACCCGCAGGGCGATCTCCAAATTCAGGCGGCTCTCCTCCACGCCGTCCGGCGAGATGGCGCCGCCGTCCTCCCCGCCGTGTCCGGCGTCCACCACCACGGTTACCGGCACGCCGTTCCGGACGGCAAAGGCCGGGGCCGTCGGCGTATGGCCGAAAAAGAGGACGGCGGCCAATCCCGCGAGAAAGCAGCAGAAGAGCGCGGAGAGCAGAAATACGCGTTTACGAATCAGAATAATCACAGGCAGCACCCCCTTCTGGAGGCTATGCCGGAGGGCTTATCCCGTATGCTTGCCGCATCCATTATACCGTCTCCGCCCCGGGAAAGCAAACGGTAATTTCGTTCCCCCGCTCCCCTTTCCGGCATACGATGGAGTGAACGCATGGCGCGGTCACTCCCGGGTCTCCGGCGGGACGCGCCAAGGCGTGGCGCGCAAATCAAAGCGCTTCCGTTTTTCTTTGCGCGCCTCATCAGAAGGAGGCGTCCATGACAAATGGAAAAACCTGAACAGAGCAAGCCCGCCTGCGGCGTGGGCCAGGGCTCCCTGCCCGGCTGCGCCCAGCTGGCGTTTCCCTATATCCCCATGCAGGAGAACAATCCTACCCGCTACAGCCAGATGGAGGCGCTGGAGACCGGCACCCTCTTTCCCGGGCTGAACCTGCCTTTCAAGGCGGCCATCCAGGCCAGGACAAAGCTGGCAAATACCGCACTGGTGGAGCTGATGGCCCTGAGCTTCGCCGTCGATGAGCTGGGGCTCTACCTGACCACCCACGCCCAGGACCAGGAGGCGCTGGAGCTGTACTGGTCCTATGTGAAGCTGCTGAAAGAAGGGCAGGAAAAGTACCAGAAGATGCACGGGCCCCTGCTCCAGACCGACCTGACTCCGGAGGACGGCTACGCCTGGCTGCGGGACCCCTGGCCCTGGGATTTTGGAGGGAATGACTGATGTTTGTCTATGAGAAGAAATTACAGTATCCGGTGAGGATCAAAAACACCAACCCCAAGCTGGCGTCGGTGATTATCAGCCAGTACGGCGGGCCCGACGGCGAGCTGGGGGCCTCCCTGCGGTATCTCAGCCAGCGGTATTCCATGCCCTATGCGGAGCTGAAAGGGCTGCTGACCGATATCGGTACTGAGGGTACGTTCTGGGACCTGTGGAGGTTTTCCAGTATAAAAGTCCATTTTTGCGGCAAAAGATTGAGATATACCTCCACTTTTCGGTCCTTATGTACCACCATGCGGTCCAGGACATTTTTGCAAAGGATCTCGCTCTCCGTTCTGCCATTGACGATTTCCGCCACCTGACTGCTCACGTCTTCTCTCAGCTGTTCCGTTTCATAGGTAACGCATTCTTTGGCCCGAGCCGCCTCAAGCCGTTTTTGGAGCGCCTCCAGCTCTTTATCATACCGCTGGTTAACCAGCTGCATCTCCTCTTTTGTGATCTGCCTGGAGAAAAACGCATCCAATACATCCGCTTTCTTTTGGTTCAGTTGGCTGATCTCATATTCCAGCACCTCGGCGTGATCGCTGTTTTGATCCTCACTCATTTGAATGGCCTCTAATGCAAGGGCAGTGATATTTTGGACAATCCCTTCCCGGTCCATCCGCAGAGCAGCCAGGGATTGCAGAAGGATATCCATCGCCAGCTCATCCCGCAGGAGCTTGCCTATATCGCAGCCTACCTCGTTGCCCTGAACATCCACCCGCTTCTGTCCCTCCGACGTGGCGGTATAGCAGCTCCATCGCTTATAATGTGAGCCATCCTTGCGGATTTTCTTTCGGGAGACAAAACTGGCCCCGCACTCCCCGCACTTGATCTTACCGCTGAACACATACCGGTTGGAGTGCCCCGCTCCCAATTCTCCATTGCGATTCCGCTTTTTCAGTTCCAGCTGAACGGTATCCCACAGCTCCCGGTCGATAATCGGTTCATGGTGGTCACGGATTACCACCAGTTCTTCCTCTCCGTGGTTGTATTTCTTTGCGTGGCTCAGGTAATCGGGGGTAATGGTTTTCTTCTGCACCAGGTCTCCCACATACTTCTCATTTTTCAGAATCTTGACAATGTGAGTATTGGACCATTTTACGTTTCCACTGTGCGTCCGGTAGCCAGCTTCCCGCAGTTCCCTGGCAATGACTGTGGTTCCCTTTTTCTCTACACCATATTTATAAAAAATCAGCCTGACAATCTCCGCACCCTCCGGATTAACTATCAGGCATCCTCCCTTTACATTATAGCCCAGGAGTGATCTTCCGAACACCACTCCCTGCTCCATTCGCCGGGTCTGTCCCCACTTCACACGGGTGGAGGTCTTGCGGCTCTCCTCCTGGGCAATCGAGCCCATGATGGACAGGCGAAGCTCAGCGTCCGGCTCCAAGGTACTGATCCCGTCGTTCATAAACAGAACACCTACACCCAGCGCTTTCAGCTCTCGGGTGTAGGTGATGGTGTCTAAAATATTTCGGGAGAACCGGCTGACCTCCTTGGTGAGAATCAGCTGAAATTTCCCCTGGCGGGCATCAGCGATCATACGGTTAAAGGCCGCCCGCTTTTTTGTCGAGGTGCCGGTGATCCCCTCATCGGCGTAGATCTGGTACAGCTCCCAATCTGGCTGCCGGTCAATGTACTCCTTAAAATATCTCTGTTGACTTTCAAATGAGTTGGCCTGGTCGTCTCGGTCAGTAGACACGCGGCAGTAGGATGCTACTTTTATCATGGTATCGTTCACCCCTTAGTTTTGATTCAGACTGGTGCGGCACACACAATATACCGCACCGGTCTTTAGAAGTCCATTACTTTTTAGAATATATTCAACTGTTTTTTTAATTTTTCTTCCGCATATTGATACTGTATTTCTGTTAATACACCTTTGTCCTTCAGCGTCAGCAAAACGGCTCTTTGATACTCGAACAAGAACTGGCTGTCGGTCTCCTTTGTGATCTCCCGGTCGTTTTCGATACCAAGCAACCGTGCCTGTTCCGCCATCCTGCCACTCCCCTTTGTCTCCAGGGTATGCATAGGACTGGCCTGCTTTGATAGATTTTACCCCTTTCTTATTTTATTTTCATGTGGCTGTTGCTCTGAGCCTTATGAAATTTCATTTCGTGCCTCCCAAATTTTACATAGTCTGTTCCAACCGCTGATCACCGCTCAACTTCTGCCCCATGGCCAGTTTCTTGATTGCCTCTCGCCGGCGCTGCTTGCTGTCTGTCCAAGTGGGCGGCGTGGGGAGCGGAGACATATCCTCGAGACGTTCCACTGACTTGCCCAGCTGAATGAGGCCGTCTGCCAGATCGCCCATCCAGCCATTGTCAGGCTCCACGCTACCGGGGCAAAATCCCACGGCCTGCCGGTAAGTGAACAGCGCCTCCAGATTTTCTTTGAGGAAGGTCTCATCGTGGAGGCTGCTGTCCCGGCACTTGCGCCCGTTGGGGCAGGTGAAGGTGATATGCTTCCGGGTGTCCGTCCAGGTCACTTCATACCCCTCGTACTCCATGTTCTCAATGAAGCTCTCCCGGTCAACGGCATACTCCAGCGCCTCGTTGATGGCCTGGATCAGATCCAGTTTCCAGCTGTCCGCCCTGAGTCCAGCCTGGTACTCACCGGGCTTCATCCGTTTCTTTTTCGGATACTTCTCCGGCTCCTCCAGCACTCGCAGTCCGTGGGTCATGCAGATCTCGTCGTTGAGCTTCCGGTGGGCCAGCAGGGTGTCTCGGTTTTGGTGGAGCTTTCTGCCGTTCTCGCAGCTGACACTGTTCACCACTAAATGGTTGTGGAGGTGATTGGTGTCGACGTGGGTGGCGATCACCACCTCGTAGCCGGGGAACGCTTTCTGGGCCAGCTCCAGTCCAATGGCGTTGGCCTCCTGGGGCGTGAGATCATCGTTCTCGGAGAAGGACTGCACGAAGTGATAGAACTGCCTGCCGTCCGTTTTCCGGAATCGCTGCTTGGTGGTCATCATCTCCAAGTAGGAGGACTGAGGTACGCAGTTGCTCCCGGTGACCAGGCACGCACCGTCCAACACCGTCTTCTTTGTCTGCACCACATAGGACAGCACTCCCAGCATGGCCCCGGTGGTCTGCTTCTTGTTTCGGATGGCGGTAAAAGTAGCCATCAGCCCACCTCCTTTGTCAGTCTGCGGATAGCCGCACAGAGGTCGGCGTACTTGTCGATCAACTCATCGCTGCGGAGGACAGTGATCCATCCCATGTTGGCCAGCGTGGTCAGCTGGTTGAGATTGCGGCCCTGGGCCTTCAGCTCTGAGAGGACAGCGTCCAGTCCCTCTATCCGAACGATCTCCTGCCCCAGTCCGCAGATACACAGGTAGTCTGTGAGGGTCATATTAGCGTCCTGCGCCCGCTGTTGGAGCTGCGCTTTCACCTTGGGGGTCATTCGTGCTGTGACGATTTCTGTTTTCTTCTGCATTCCGTTTCCTTTCTCCTCCCCTTCAGGGGCAGGGGGTGCGGGGCCTTGCCCCGGCGAATGCGGCCGGCGTATAGCCGGACGCTATGCTTGCCCCACCCGAGGGTGGGTTTTCCGCCCCAACGGGGGCCTCTCTGTCTGGTAAGGGCTCAGCTTCCCTCCTCGCCTCCCGCTGGCCCACACAGGGCGTTACAGGGGCAGTGACAGGGTCAACAGGGTCGGCGGTACTGGCCTCGGTGTTTTCGGCACTATCGGCACGGCGCAGGTCGATCAGCCGTCTCCCGTTGCTCCGGCGAATAATTGCCGTGATACCTGCGCTGCTTAGAGCCTCAACGCTTTGCAGGATTTTCCGGGATACGTTCTTGGACGTGATGCCCTCTGTGCCATCAGGGTCGATGTGCTGGGTCAGCTCTGTGGGAGTGCCGATAAACTGAGAGCGGTTCCGGAGTAAGGCAGAGAGAAGAACAACCACTTTGCCGCCCAGCAGCTCAGGCTGGTGATAACTGTCCGCTGTCACCTCCCACACATTGTCTGCGTTGCGGCGCAGTTCCAGCTCCCGATACTCGATGTCCCGACCGATACAGCTGAGCCTCGCCCTGCCGCTGCCCCGCTGCTCCTCCACCAGCGTGAAGCTGGCGTCCACCGCACCGCTGATGGCGGTGGTACCAGAGATGCGGTTGAACACGTCGTCCGCCTTTTCCTTGCGCAGGTGGTGGATCAACAGGATAGCGATCCTGTGGGCATCCGCCAGACGCTTCAGGACGGACAGGTCGCGATAGTCGTTGGCGTAGGTGTTGTTGTAGGAAGCACTCCGAATCATTTGCAGAGTATCGATGATGATGAGGGATGTGTCTGGATGTTCATTGAGGAACTGCTCCAGCTGTTCCGTCAGGCCATCGCCCAGGATGCGGCTCTCGGTGCAGAAGTGGACGCTGGCCGGCGCGTCCTCTGTTACGTCGAACAGCCGGTTCTGGATGCGGAGCTGGGAGTCCTCCAGGCAGAGGTACAGGGTCGTGCCCTGCTTTACCTGCATCCCCCAGACAGGCTCACCCTTGGCAACTGTCACCGCCAGCCACAGGGCCAGCCAGGATTTCCCCACCTTGGGTGAGCCTGCGAGGATGTGCAGGCCCTGAGAGATCAGCGTGTCCACCACGAAGTTCAGCGGCTGGAGCGGACGGCTCATCAGGGTCTCGCCATCGATGGTGTTGAGCTTGTTCATTTTGTTTCCCCTTTCGATGTTGTATTTTATTAGTTCAATCACTACCATTGGATTGTAGCATCCGCTCTTGACATCCGTCAATAGGTTTTATATCATAATAGTGCATACACTATTCCGCTGGTTACATTATCTACTGGGAGGAAACGAGCATGGGCGTTCTGGGAAAAGACCTTTTTGACATTGACCGTCCCCGCACAAATGTCAAGGTGTACTTCGGTGCGATGGGCTATTGGGTTGAGGATGATCCCGCTGTCATCCCCTATGGTACGGCACTGACGGAGCTTCTGAATCTGCCTGACGTAAAAGCCGCACCAAAGCCGGGCGGTATTTTGCGGACATATCTTTCAGCGGGTGAGGCTGCCGCACCAATCCGGGAGCGGTATACCTGGTTCCTGGAGAACCTCTTTGGGGATGCTGTGCCAGAAAAGAAAAAAGGCCAGAGGAAAAAACCTCTGGCCGAGTTGATTCATTCGCAGGGACTGGATGCGCTGGTGAGCGGCGTCAGTTTGGGGAAGGACCTGGAGATCGATACACCCCAAGTTAATGTACAGTACGCTGTTTTAGAACGGGAGGATGAGACTCATGAGCTGGTGGAGAAGATGTACTTCGACCACCTGGCGGATTTCATCTATGTGGAGTTCATGAAGGGACTGCAAAAGGGATTTGTTCCAAAGCGCTGTGCTAACTGTGGGCACTGGTTCCTCCAGGAGCCGGGACTGACCTATCACTACTGCGCCCAAGTTGCACCTGGGGAGACGGAACTGACCTGCAGGGATATCGGCTCCAGAGCCAGTTTCCGGGACAAGGTCAAGAACAATGAGGTCTGGCAGATCCACCAGCGGGCCTATAAAAAGTATTTCGCCAGAACGAAGAAAGGTACCATGAGCAGGACCGAATTTGAAGCTTGGGCACGGGAGGCTGAGGTATTGCGGGATGAGGCATTAGAACAATTTAAGAAAAGCAAGGAAATTGAAGAACGAAGACTCATCGCTAAAACGCTGGAAAAATCTTTAAACCGGGTCTGAGCAGGACAATGCGCTTTCATGTCCCATCGATAGCCTCTCAGATCAACAAAATGCAGTTTGATAAGTTCTGCGAATCGTCCCTCTCCCGGTGCTTCGGGAAATATGCGTTTCCCTGGTCCGCTCCCAACACGGAGGAAACCCGCCTGTCTCAGACTACATTGGATGCCATTGTCTCCGATCTTGACCGGATCGGCCAATCGTCCGCAATGTGATCTCAGCCTGTCAAGAACCCGCCGACGGGCAAGTTCTTGACAGGCCGAGTCATTTCACCGCATGATTGCTCGATTCATCATTTCTTTGCCAGCGTCAGATAGTTTCCGTTCTCCATATCCGCCAGCAGGTCATTGCAGATGATGGCGGTGCCCTCCACACCCTCCAGAGACTCCAGCACTTCCCCGTCATTGACTTCCTTGTATACGCCATCGTCACAAGTCAGCAGCACAAATTCCGTCTCCGCGCCGCTGCCGGAACGCTGAACAATCAGCCCTCTGGTGCCGTACTCTTGTCCGTTGGTTGCTTCCTTTGTCACGATAATGGGCGTGTTAATCAGTGTGAGGGACTGATTTACCGCCATATCCGCATAGGGGAGTACCCACAGCATGGAGGAACCGCCGGTGCCGCTGGTGTACGGTCCCATGACTACCGCCAGAATTTCCTCCGTACCGTCGCCGTTCAGGTCCACATAGTTGTAGTAATACTTCGTGGCCTCCCAGGATTCCTCCGGGATCTCGTAATAGTCAATAATCGCCTGCTCCAGCTCCGGGTTCGCCTCCGTCTCCGCCATGACCTGCTCCACCCCCGCCGGGAGCCAGCCGGTAAAGGTGTTTTCTGTACCCTCGGCGGGTTCCGCATGGTCCGCTTTCTGCTCCGGCTGGGACACGGGAGCCTGGATTTCCGTCTGGTTCTCCGGTTGGCTGTCCAGCTGGCCGGTGGGGGCCTCTGTCTGTCCGCAGCCGGTGAGTGCCGCCCCCGCCATGCAAAGCGCCAAGGCCATAACCGCAAGTTTCCTCTTCATCATCGTCTTCTCCTTATTTCTTCAACAACTAGATTTTGGCTGCTTCTGAGGCCGCCATCTATTAGACGGCAGCCTCGGTGATTTCGACGCATTAAACTTTTATTTTTCCGGAATTTCATCGGCAAGGCCGCTGGCTACAGACAGTCCGGTATCTCCGCCAAATTGATCCTCCAATGCCTTCAGCGCGGCGTTGGCCTCGTCCAAGGTATCGTATTGGCCGATGGTGATGATATAGCCGCCGCTCCGGGTTTGCAGTTGTGTGGCGCCGCTGGCCCAATAGATCTCATTCATGATTCCGAGTTCCTCGCCGAAGGGGACCGCCTCCGAACGAAGATAGTAGACCTCCCGCTCCGGCTGATACGCTTCATCGGGGTAGAACCGTACAGAGAGCGAGGCGGGATTGGCGTACTCAGTGATCTCATAGGTCCAGCCGCCGTTCAGGACGATGATAAAGCCGAACATGGAATCGTCGCCGATCATGGCCCGGGACACGCTCTGCACCGCCTCCGTGGACAGCAGGCTCTCGGAAATGGCCTCGTAGTCGATGGTGCGGACGCCGTGCAGGGTCAGGATGATCCGGTTGGGCGCCAGCAGATGGGAGACGGTGTAAACCGGCGCGGCGTCCAGTTCCTCCGTGGAACTCTCAAAATGAAATTCCACCGTTTCTCCTTCCGCGGACGCTTCGGTGTGGGCGCCGTCCGTGATCTCCCCGCCGCTGCCGATGTGAAGCACCCGCACCACAGCCCCGATCACTGGCAGCCGGGAGGCGTAGGCATAGACTGGCGTAATGTTGGCGCTGAGAAATGCCACGCAGAACACGGCGGCGGCGCTCACCAGCCATTTGCGCAGGGTTCGTGTCCAGGCTTCCCGCTCCGCCCGGCTGATGGCGTCCCAAATGATCCGGTCCAGATCCGTTGGGATCGGAATGGCGTCATACTGTGCTTTTCCAATGTTCACGATTCACTTGCTCCTTTCTCCAGAAAACCGCGCATTTTCCGCAGGGCCCGGTAGAGCCTGGACTTGACGGTGGTCTCCGGCTCCTGCAAAATTTCCGCGATTTGAACGAAGGTCTGTTCCTCGAAGTACCGCAGCGTCACGCAAATCCGGTCCTTTTCACTGAGGGCGTCCAGAGCCTTGTATAAGTCCATGGAATCCTCGGGGGTCAGTTCATCCTCCAGCACCGCCAGAACCTCCAGCGCCGGTTCCTCGCACAGGGTGACGCGGGAACGGCTGCGGGTAAAGTCAATGGCGGCGTTGATGACAATGCGGGTCATCCAGGTGTCAAAGTAATCCGCCTCCCGCAGGGTCCCCAGGGTCCCCAGGGTCCTGAGTCCCTTGTAGGCCGCCTCCCCCACAATGTCCAGGGCGTCATGCTCGTTTTTTACATACGAATAGGCAATGCGGTAGTATTTTTCCTTTCTGGATTGCAATTCCCGGGCAAAGCGGAATTTGTCTATGACGGCAGTACCCACTTCATCACTCCTCGGCTTCATTTTTGCAAGGGGTATTGTACAATACTGTCTATTAGACGAAGTTCCCCGCAGAATCGACGCAGGAAACACAGAAAATAGGCGGGAAAACTTTTGGAGAGCTTCCCCGCCTTGATTTCTATGAGAAAACAGGCTGTGTGTTCCGCCGCGGCGCTAAAAGTGCGGCGTCTCTTCATTGGCACCCGTCCCACCCGGCGCCGCCGCTTCACTGCCGGAACCAAACAAGCTGTCAATCAATTCCTGCAATTCACGGACGAAGCGGCAGACATGAAAGCCGTCGCATACCGCGTGATGAACCTGAATCGCAAGGGGCAGCCAGGTCTTCCCGTTCTCCTGATAAAATCTGCCCATGGTGAATATGGGAGTCAGATAGGTAAATCCGTGCTGGAGGTTGAGGTTAAATCCTTCAAACGTGGTCCAGGGAAGTATGGAAACCGGAAAGCTGTTTTCCGGAACGTCCGGCTTTCCCGTCATCCCCTCCCGGTCTCCAAACTCTGCCAAATCCGCTTCATAGGCGGCGAGGAACACCCTGTAATCGGAATGGTACTCCGTCCACAGGTTGGAAAACGTCTCCGTCTTCTTATGAAAAACCGTATAGCAGGGCAGCATATCCTGATAGAATCCCGGCTCACCTGCCTTGTTCAGGGCCATTCTGAATTCCTCGTGCCGGTTGACTATCGTTGCAATGCAGTACAACATGGCGGGGTACAGCCTCTGTCCCGCCTCTTTGATCCGGGTGATATCCAATTTGACGGTCATGCTGTATGTGCAGGGAATCTGCGAAAAATAATGCTCAAAGTATTCTTTTCTGTCCCAATTCTTTCGATCTATGATTGTAAAACTCATGTCGCTGCTCCTCTCAGATCGTATGCTATGATTGTACCACAGATTTCAGCGCGGGAATACAACGAGTTTTCCTGCCGGTATTCAACTTGAACGCCTTCTCCACAAAATGTTTTTATTTTTTGAATGGATTTTTCCAGGTCAATCGTGTTATAAGTGAAGCCGAAAGCGGCTACCAAAACATAACGGAGGAACATCATGAAAAAAACACTTTTAGGAGTTTTGTCCACGGTCATCGTCTTGTCCGTATGCGCGGCCACCGCATTTGCGGCGGGTCCGAGATGCGGACGCAATTTCGTGGACGCAGATGGAGACGGAATCTGCGACAATGCCGGCAGCGGGTGCGTCTATGCCGACGCGGACGGAGACGGCCTCTGCGACGTCTGCGGCGCGGAGCACGGAAGCTGCCTGGCCGGGGAAGGAGCGGCCTTTGTGGACGCGGACGGAGACGGTGTCTGCGACAACTGCGGCGCGTATCACCGGTGCGGGACAGCCGGAGACGGCAATTTTGTGGACGCGGACGGCGATGGTATCTGCGACAACTACGGTTCCGGCCGGGGCTGCGGCTACGGGCGCGGCGGACACTGCGGCCGGGGGAACGGTTTCCGGGGAGGCCGGGGCCGGTAAACAATAGGAGCGGTTATGCGGAGCGAACAGGAGGCGGCCCGGGCCATCGAGCGGTATTCCGATACCGTCCGGCGGCTCTGCGCGGTACATTTGAAAAATGAAGCCGACACCGAGGACATATTTCAAACCGTGTTTTTGAAATATGTCCTTAGCTCCGTTTCCTTTGAAAGTGAAGAGCATGAAAAGGCGTGGTTTATCCGGGTCACCATCAACGCCTGCAAGGATCTGCTGAAAGGATTTTTCCGCCGCCATGCGGTTCCGCTGGATGAAGTGAAAGAGTGTCCGGCGCAGCCGCCCCCGGATTACAAAGACGTCTGGGAGGCCGTGTTCTCCCTTCCGCAGAAATACCGGGATGTTGTGTATCTGCACTACTTTGAGGAGTATACCGCCCCGCAGATCAGCCGGATTCTGGGAAAAAACGTCAACACAGTTTATACGCTCCTGACCCGCTCCAAACAGATGCTGAGGGAAAAGCTGGGAGGTGGTTATGACTATGAATAACGCGCTCAAGAATCTCTTCGGCCCCATCCGGGCGGAGGAGGATCTTAAGGACCGCACCAGGGCCTCTCTCGCGGAGCGGACCCGCGGCTATACCAAAAGGGCGGCGGCAAAGCGCAGATATCCTGCCTATACTGCGGCCTGCGCGTGTCTGGCGCTGGTGCTGCTGGGAGGGCGCTGGCTGTACTTCACGCCCACAGCGGAAATCAGCATTGACATCAACCCCTCCATCGAACTAAGCGTCAACCGGTTTGACCGGGTGATTTCCGTAACCGGCTTTAACGAGGACGGACGGGAACTCTCCCATGAGCTGAATGTAAAATACAAGAGTTATGCCCAGGCTGTGGAGCAGATCCTGCACCACGACAGCATCACGGCGCTGCTGTCGGCTGGCGAGGTAATGTCCATTACGGTGGTAGGCCCGGATGGACAGCAGTGCGCCAAACTCCTTTCGGGCGTGGAGGCGTGTACGGCGGGCCAACACAATACCTACTGCTATCTTGCGCAGCCCGAGGAGGCCGCCGCGGCCCACGAGGCGGGGCTTTCCTGCGGAAAATACAGAGCATTTTTAGAATTGCAGCGTCTCGACCCGGACATCACGCCCGAAGCCGTGCAGGGCATGACCATGCGGGAGATCTGGGATATGATCGGCCGCCTGTCATCTGACGGCGGCAGCGATGCTCCACAGCCCGGCGGCTGGGGCAACGGGCATCATGGCAGCGGCGGCGGTCACGGAGGATGGAGGCATGGCTGGGACGGGTATGACCAGCACAAATGACAAGAGAAAAACAGGCACAATTTTCCCCGCTAAAGCAAACAGGACCGGCGCTTTTCCTTTGCGCCGGTCCTACCCATATTTTATTGAGAGGTTACCCCTGCTTGTTCAATGCCTGCATCATCTGTTCCGCCTCCACTGAGGTCACAGCGTCTTTGGGACCCAACCGTCCCTCGGCGGGAATCAGGCCCTTCTGGTGGGCCCAGGCCAGCGCCGGCTGGGCAAAGCGGGAGATATCCCCCACATCGCTGTATTTGGTCAGGCCGGGATAGTCCATCAGCCTGGGACTGCCCGCCTGCCGCCAGAGGATGACGGCCAGCTGCTCCCGAGTCACAGGATTATCGGGGCCAAAACTGCCGTCGACATAGCCGGACATCAGCCCTTCGCTGGCGGCCCAGCGGACTGCCTCAGCATAGGTGGCATTCTGATCTATGTCGCTGAAGCTCATGGCGTAGTTGACCACCGGGTTTCCCTGGGCGGTATGGAGCAGGACTGCCAGGGCGGATCGGGTCAGGGCCTCCTCCCCTTGGCTCAGGAGCATGATGTGGCTGACGTGGGCCTGTCCGGGATAGGACGCTGCCACAGGGCCGTACCACGCCATGATATGAGAGCCGGCTTTTATTTCACCAAGCCCCGCAGGGGCGGCCCCCTCGTAGGAGGAGAGGGACGTCTCTTCGTCCGCCAGCAGGAACAAACCGCCGTTGTCCGTTGTCATGCGGAGGGTTCCGTTCATTTCCTCCACAGCCTCCACCTCATGGTAACGGGCACAGGAAGCATCCTGGGGCACATTGCGCACGACGGCAAAGGCGGCGGACTGGGGCGGCAGGGAGCGGGTGGAAACAGGACTGTGGAATACATAGAGTCCCTCGCCCTCCTTCAAATCAAACGGGTCACTGGCCGTGCGGTTTCCGCTGTCGATCCATACGGTGTCCTCAGACAGGACCATGACATATTCGCCATACCGGTCAGAGGACAGCCGCAGGGCGGTCATCCCTCCGTCCTCGCCCCGGGAGATGGCCTCTGCTTTTCCATAATAGAGGACACTGTCGGGAAGGGAGGCCACCTTTTCCACCGGGGGCGTTTCAGAGGAAGCATTGTCCGTTTTTTGCGCCGCCGCTGCGGGGAGCGCAAGGGAGCAGGCCAATGCGCCGCCCAGAATCATGGACATCAGCTTTTTCTTCATGTGTTTTTCTCCTTTTACTTGATTTCTGGAAACAAGGATTTTGCCGCTGTCAGGTATGACGGGAGAAACGTCCAAAAAGTTCCCATATATTTCTGTTGAACCAGAAAAGGAGCGGTAAGATTCAGGCAGAAACTTCAGGTCTGTCTGCTGATTGTATGCTTTTTCTGAATTACTTTGGAAGCGCCACACATACATCCACCTGCCAGGAGGGCTTGTCCTTTTTGCAATAGCTCATCTCTCCCGTTCTCAGCCGGCGAAATGGTATCCGCTGAGGTGACAGGCTGTAAAGGTAACCAACCGGCAAGCCCTTGCAATCAACGGATTTTTCCGACTTTGAAGTGGTACATTTCGACCCCTTTGTAGGTACGGAGGAGCTTGGCCACCTGGAGATGGTGGGCACCCTGGTTCATCAGCTGACCCGGAACCTGACGGAGGAGCAGATTCGGACCTCCGGATTTGACACTTACTTTGTGGACCACACCACCGGCGTCTTTCCCCAGTTCGCCTCCGGCTACCCCTGGTCCGCCTCTACCATGCAGGTCACCGGCGACGTCATCGCTGATCTGACAGAGGATCTGGCGGCGGAGCAGAAAGCCCGTGTGACCTACGACAACATCCTGCGCCTGAGCGATGACCCGGACGTCAACGATGTTATCCGGTTCCTCCGGGCCCGGGAAATCGTCCACTTCCAGCGCTTTGGCGAGGGACTGCGGCTGGCCAAGGACAAGATGAATGAGAAGAACGTCTACTATATGAATCCTGCGTTCGACAAGTGAGATTTTCCCCTGCTGCGACCTGCAGGGAAATTGTCAAGGCAGGGACGGCATTGCCGTCCCTGCCTTTTTGTATAAAGAAAGGGAGCGCCGAAGCGCTCCCCTTTGAAAGACAGGACCTATCAGGCCTTGCCGGCGCAGCCCAGCACGTCCACCAGCTTGTGGCGAACGGTCTCCTTGATATTGGCCCGGGCGGGCTTGAGGTACTCACGGGGATCAAACTTGTCGGGGTGCTCATCGAAGAACTGCCGGATGGTGCCGGTCATGGTCAGGCGCAGGTCGGAGTCGATGTTGATCTTGCACACGGCGCTCTTGGCAGCCTCACGCAGCTGCTCCTCGGGGATGCCCACAGCATCAGGCATCTTGCCGCCGTGGCTGTTCACCATCTTCACATACTCCTGAGGCACGCTGGAGGAGCCGTGGAGCACGATGGGGAACTCAGGCAGACGCTTGACGATCTCTTCCAGGATGTCGAAGCGCAGCGGGGGCGGCACCAGGATGCCCTTTTCGTTGCGGGTGCACTGCTCGGGCTTGAACTTGAAAGCGCCGTGGCTTGTACCGATGGCAATGGCCAGGGAGTCGCAGCCAGTCTTGGAGACGAACTCCTCCACCTCTTCGGGGCGGGTGTAGTGGGACTGCTCAGCGGAGACCTTGACCTCGTCCTCCACGCCGGCCAGGGCGCCCAGCTCGGCCTCGACGACGACGCCGTGGTCATGGGCATACTCCACGACCTTTTTGGTAATCTCAATGTTCTCGGCAAAAGGCTTGGAGCTGGCGTCGATCATGACGGAGGTGAAGCCGTCGTCGATGCAGCTCTTGCAGGTCTCAAAGGTGTCGCCGTGGTCCAGGTGCAGCACGATGGGGATCTCCGGGCACTCAATGACAGCGGCCTCCACCAGCTTCACAAGATACGTGCGGTTGGCGTAGGCGCGGGCGCCCTTGGAAACCTGGAGAATCACGGGGGCTTTCTCCTCGCGGCAGGCCTCGGTAATGCCCTGGATGATCTCCATGTTGTTGACGTTGAAAGCGCCGATGGCGTAACCGCCGTGATAGGCTTTCTTAAACATCTCGGTAGAAGTGACCAGTGCCATAACAATCATCTCCTCAATTTTATCGCGTCCGCCTCCCCCCTCCTGCCCCGCGGGAGATACGCTCCCCCGCCAAATTGTAAAATGCAGGATTTGGAAAGGCGAAAACGTTTTTCTCCCTAGATAATATCACAAAAAAATTAAAATGCAAGTATTTACAATTCTTTTTTTCAATGATATGATAAATCCTGCCATTGATGATTGACTGCCATCGGGAGCAGCAAAAATGATTAGGAGGTTTTTCCCATGAGTGAATTGAAAGGCGCCTGCATCTTCGGCCAGTCCGGGGGCCCCACTTCGGTCATCAACGCCAGCGCCTACGGCGTGATCAGCACCGCTTTGAAGAATCCCAACATCACCCGGGTCCTGGGCGCGGAGCACGGCATCAAGGGCGTTTTGAACGACCGCCTGTTTGACATGGGCCAGGAGGATCCCGCCGAGCTGGAGCTGCTGAAGTACACCCCCTCCTCCGCCCTGGGCTCCTGCCGCTACAAGATCGCGGACCCGGACGTGGACGACACCGACTACAAGCGGATCCTGGAGATCTTCAAGAAGTACGACGTCCGCTACTTCTTCTACAACGGCGGCAACGACTCCATGGACACCTGCAACAAGATCAGCAAGTATATGCAGAAAGTGGGCTATGAGTGCCGGGTCATGGGCGTGCCCAAGACCATCGACAACGACCTCTTCGGCACCGACCACTGCCCCGGCTTCGCCTCCGCGGCCAAGTATATCGCCACCTCCTGCATGGAGGTCTACCAGGACGCCCGGGTCTATGACACCGGCATGGTCTGCGTCGTGGAGATCATGGGCCGCCACGCCGGCTGGCTGGCCGGCGCCGCCGCCCTGGCCACAGCTTACGGCGCGGGTCCCGACCTGATCTACCTCCCCGAGGTGGACTTCGACATGGAGCAGTTCCTCAGCGACGTGGACCGGATCTACAAGGAGAAGGGCAACTGCATGGTGGCCGTGTCCGAGGGCATCCACTACGCCGACGGCTCCTTTGTCTCCGAGGCCAAGACCTCCGCCACCGACGGCTTTGGCCACGCCCAGCTGGGCGGTCTGGCCGCCACTCTGGCCGAGGCCTGCAAGCAGAAGACCGGCGCCAAGGTCCGAGGCATCGAGCTGAGCCTCCTCCAGCGCTGCGGCGCGCACCTGGCCTCTGAGACCGACATCGAGGAGAGCTTCATGTCCGGCAAGGCCGCCGTAGAGAACGCCGTGGCCGGCATCACCGACAAGATGGTGGGCTTTGAGCGCAGCTATGAGGGCGGCCAGTACGTCTGCAAGACCAAGCTGCTGGGCCTCACCGACGTGGCCAACACCGAGAAGAAAGTGCCCCTGGAGTGGATCAACGAGACCCACAACGGCGTGAAGAAAGAATTTGTCGACTACGCCCTGCCCCTGATTCAGGGCGAGCCGAAGCTGCCCAAGCAGGACTCCCTGCCCCGGTTTGCAAAGCTGAAAAAGGTTCTGGCGAAGTAATGCCAGTGCGGAAAGCAGCCCGACGGCCTTTTGGCCGCCGGGCTGTTTTATCCTCGCTTGCCGAGTTCCCTTATTTCTCAATGCCGGACCAGACCAGCCGCCATTGGCCGTCTTGACGGAGCAGCTCCATGGTGAGATAGTTGTAGCTCTCCCCCTCCGTCAGATTCAGCCGGTGCTTTACCGAGACCATGGCGGAAGACGGATCCTGGTCATTGTCCGGGGCATAGTCCACGGAGGCGACTGTAAGATCATCCCAGACATCCTCGCTGTATGCGTCCGCTTCGGCGTTTCCCGCCAGCAGGTCGGAGACGCCGGAGAGATCATTGGAAAAAAGCGCCGGGAAGAGGCGGTTCGCCGCCTCCCGGAGAGAGGCCATCCAGGCCGGCTCCACCTTGTTCGGAGAAATCACCCGGAAGCTGGAAACCATGTCCCGGAACCGTGCTCCCAGCCCCTCCTCCGCCTCCAGGAAGTAGCGGGCGGTGAGGACAAAGCTCCCGCCCTGTCCGTCGCTCACGAACCAGAGCTCCGCCTGCTCAGAGTCCCAGGCCGTGCCCGCGCTGGCCCGGAGATAGAGCGCATCCGGCAGAGGGGCGGACAAATCCTCCGCGGAGACCTCCCCATAGTGCTCTTTGGCGGCGTTCTCCGCGTCCGTCCGCGCCTCATCCGGCGCCGTGCCGGAGAGATGAAGGATATCCAGCCCGCACTCCGGAAAATTCTCCGGCAAAGAGCTGGTACTCCTGATACTGTAAAGTCCACTCTCTTCACAAATTGTGAACTGCTCCTCATTGATGTAAATGAGGAAATCCACGGACGCCTCCTGGGATTGAGGAGCATAACTCAGCAGCCGCAGCGTCCCGATCTCGCCGCCCCGCTCCGGCAGGGAGAGCATCTGTCCGCCGGCGTCCGGTTTCCCGTTTCCCGACGGGGATTCCGTGCCGGGGGCCAGTGCCTCCGGGGGCTCCGCCGGCGCGCCGGTGGAGAGCTCTGTCCACAGCGGGAGCACACGGCTTGCAGTCAATACCAGCGCCAGACAGGCCGCCGCCGTCAGACAGTACCCGGGCCACCGGCTCCGGCGGGTCCGCTCGCTGCGGATAACCAGCTCCGGTTCCGCCTCGCCGATGGCGAGAAACAGCCGCTCCTGATTCGTCATAACAACCCCTCCTTTTTCAAATGGCGCCGCAGCTTCTCCCGGCTGCGAAAGAGACTGGTCCGCACGGTGTTCTCCCGCATCCCGTACCGCCTGGCGATATCCGCCATGGGCTCCGTAAACCAATAGCGCCGCAGGAACACGCCGCACTCCCGCTCCGGCAGGGTGCCAAGGAAGCGGTTGATCTCCTTTCCCAGCTCCGCCGCCTCCAGGGTCCGGAGCGTATCGGCGGACGAGACGCACTCTGACAGCTCGTCCAGAACCAGGGGCAGCTCTCCCCCGCCCCGTTTTTCCGTCCGGGCCGCCCGCCAGCGGGTAAGGGCCAGATTCCGGGTGATCTTCCCCAGAAACGGGGCCAATAGGCCAGGGCGGTTCTCCGGCATGGCGTTCCAGGCACCCAGCCAGGTGTCATTGACGCACTCCTCCGCGTCTCGCCGGTCCGGCAGGATGTTCCGGGCAATGGCCCGGCAGTAGCCGCCGTATTTTTCCCCGGTCTGCCGGATGGCCTCCGGGTCCCGGGACCAGTACAGCTCTACAATGGCATGGTCTTCCATAGGTTCTCCCCTTTCCTCCTTTTGCGAAAGAGCTCTTCACTGGTATAGACGGGAAAAACGGACGGGTGTTCCCGTCTATTTTCCGCCTGCGGAGAAAAGCCGTCCGCCGAAACGGCGGACGGCTTCGGTTTCCGTCACTGATTTTTCTGATAGATGGTCCAGAGCCCGTCCATCAGCAGGAATTTGTCGTACACAATGGGATTGCGGCAGTACCGCACGATCACCGGGGCGTTTCCGCCGGTGGCCACCACGCTGACCTCCTGCCCCGGGAACTCCTCCCGAATGCGGTCGATGATGCCGTCCAGCATCCCGGCGGTGCCGTAGACGATGCCGGAGCGCATACAGTCCTCCGTGGTCTTTCCGATCAGGGATTTCGGGTGCTGAAGGGAGATGTCCGGCAGCTGGGCGGCCCGGCGGCTCAGGGCCTCCAGGGACACATTGACGCCGGGCAGCAGCAGCCCGCCCTCGTAGTTCCGCCCCTGGGAGATGACGCCGATGGTGGTGGCGGTGCCCATGTCGATGGTGATGATGGGCGGGGAGAACTTCTCCAGCGCCGCCACGGCGTCGGCCACGATGTCCGCCCCCACCTGGGTCTGGACCGTCAGACGGATGTTCAGCCCCGTCCTGACGCCGGGGCCCACCACCATGGGCGGACGGCCCAGCAGCCGCGTCAGGGCCTTTTCCATCATGAAGTTCAGCGGCGGCACCACGCTGCATAGGATCGCGCCGCTGACCTGGGTGTAGTCGAAGCGGTACAGGGTGAACAGGTTCATCAGGTCCACGCTGATTTGGTCGGCGGTTTTCCGGCTGTCCGTGTCCAGGGAGGCCAGAAACCGCAGCTTCTTGCCCCTGTCAAACAATCCCACCGAGGTGTTGGAGTTGCCCACGTCAATGGCCAGCAGCATAGAGGTCTCTCCCTTCGTTTCCATCTTTTTACTATATAGTATCACGAGTTGGGCCGCCTGGCAAGGGCGCGGAAAAAACCCCTTGCTTTCGTACGTTTGTTCCGGTATAATTGCATTGATAAATATAGAGAATAACAGCGTAGAAATATGGAAAGAAGGTACCGCCCGTGACGTATCGGACAACCTTGGCATCTCCCCTCGGTCCGCTGCTTCTGGCCTCCGACGGAACGTCCCTCACCGGACTGTGGCTGGAGGGCCAGAAGTACTTTGCCGCCAAGCTGGACCCAAGCGCGAAGAGAGCACCGGAGCTTCCGGTATTCCGAGAGGCCGAACGCTGGCTGAGCGATTATTTCGCCGGAAACCGCCCCTCTTCCCTGCCGTCCCTGGCCCCCGCCGGAACCGCTTTTCAGCAGTCCGTTTGGAGGCGTCTGCTGGAGATCCCCTACGGTCAGACCCGCACATACGGGACTCTGGCGGCGGAGCTGGGTTCCTCTCCCCGAGCGGTGGGGAGCGCGGTGGGCCGCAATCCCATCTCCATTCTCATCCCCTGCCACCGCCTTATGGGCGCGGACGGCAGTCTGACGGGCTATGCCGGCGGCGTGGAGAGAAAGCAATTCCTGCTGGCACTGGAGCAGGCGGGACTGGAGCGGCGAAAAAAGGCAATGATTCTACCGGAGGCCTCCTCCACGCTTTCCTCTAAGCCCCAGGAACCGGAGCCGCCCGTCCCGGGAAAGTTCCCCTGTCCCTGCTGCGGGTACAGGACGTTTCCGGTTCCCAAAGAGGAGGCCATCGCCTATATCTGCCCCGTGTGCTTCTGGGAAAACGATGTGTTTGACCCCGGCGAGGACCAGCCCAGCGACGAGAACCGCGGCATGACCCTCCGCCAGGGCCGGGCCGCTTTCCGGCGGCTGGGCGCCGTCAGAGAAGATCTCCGGCAGTACGCGCGCAAGCCTCTGCCGGAAGAAATTCCATAGAAAAGCGCCGTCCGGCGGCTCTCTCTGGCCCGCCGGACGGCGTATGATTTCTCAAAGACGACTGCGGACAGTGGGTGTCAGAGCTTGGAGTAGCCGAAGTTGTCCACCACCGCGTCCACCTCCACGCCTTTCCGGCACAGCGGGCAGTCCTGGGGCGCGTAGCTGGCGTAATCCGGGAGGTCGTCGGTGTTAAAGAGGGACATCACAGGGATCCCCCGCACCTCCTTGACGTGGCTGTAGATCGAGGCGATTCCCGACACATTGCCGCCGTAGTACTCCACACAGCGGATGCCCTTTTCCACAGTGGTGCCGGTGGTGACGGAGGCCAGCAGAAGCAGGATGTTCTTGCCTTTCAGCATGGGACGGGCGTTGTCCCGGAAAATCAGCCGGCCGTTGGAGCTGACATTCTCCCGGAGTAAGTAAATTTCCTTTCCCGCATTCACGGAGAGATATCCCCCCTGTGTCAGCCGGCGTGCCAGACACGTGCCGATCACACGGGTGCCGTCCATACACAGGATGGTATCCACCATGGTGTTGTTGGCCTCAAGACGCTGCCCCAGCTGCTGGGCGACGGCCTCCGCGCCCTGGAGACAGGACTGCTGGTGGGTAACGTCGATGAAGTAGTTGGTGTGACTGTGACGGGTGGCGAAATGGCCGCGGGCTACGCGCAATGTAACGTCTCCAACGCAAACCGGGATATTGAAAAACTTGGGTTCCATGGGTCTGCCTCCTTTTTGTTCACAGGTGACGTATTTTACGTCCTTATTTGTCTATTATAGCACACACTTCCCTCTTCTGTCCAGAACATCCTGTAATTTTTAACCAAATAAATCTTTGGCATGGACTTTCTCCCCGGCGGTGTTCAACGGTTGTGAATACAGGTTCTTAGACGCAAAGACGGCGGACGCCTGTTTCCCGCGTCCGCCGTCTCACGTCTTTATAGAATAATGCAGATCAGCCCGCCGCTGCCCTCGTTGATAATCCTGGTCAGCGTCTCCTGGAGCTTTTTCCGGGCGTCCTCCGGCATCCGCTTCAGCTTGGCCTGGAGGTCGTCGTTCACCAGCTCGTGGAAGCTGCGGCCGAAGATGTTGGACTGCCAGATCTTGCTGGTGTCCCCCTCGAACTCCTGGAGCAGGTAGTTCACCATGTCCTCCGACTGCTTCTCGTTGCCCACGATGGGCGAGACGGCGGTCTCGATGTCCGCCCGGATCATGTGGATGCTGGGGGCGCTGGCTTTCAGCTTCACGCCGTACCGGCCGCCCTGCTTCATGATCTCCGGCTCCTCCAGCTTCAGTTCGCTGATGCCGGGGACCACGATGCCGTAGCCCGTCTCACGCACGTCCCGCAGCGCCCCGGCCACCTTGTCGTACTCCGCTTTCACCGCCGCCAGACGGGTCAGCAGGCTCATGAGGTCGCCGTCGTCCCCCACCTCGAAGCCGGACTGCTCCGAGAGTGTCTGGTAGAACAGCTCCCTGGGCAGGCCCAGCCTGGCGGTGGCCACGCCGGTGCCCAGGTCAATGCCGGTGATCTTGGCCTCGCTGATGTTCTCACAGCCCCCCAGAGCGGCGATGACGCCCTCGATCTCCCGGATGTGGCGCAGCTCCGCCGTCCCCTGGCGGATGGCCTCGTACAGTCCCGCTTTAATGGGATGGTCCGCCGGCAGGGCGTCCACCCAGGGGGGCAGGAACAGATCCAGCTCCTGCATGGGAAACTCGTAGAGCACGGCCTTGAGGATGTTCGTCACATCCTCCTCCCCCAGCTCCAGGCAGTTTACCGCCGCGCAGTTCACCTCATACCGGGAGGAGATGTCCCGTGCGATGGCCTCCGCCCGGTCCCCCTTGGGATCCGCGGAGTTCAGCAGGACAATAAAGGGCTTTCCCAGCTCCTGGAGCTCCCGGATCACCCGCTCCTCCGCCTCCAGATAGTCCTCCCGGGGGATGTCGGACACCGTGCCGTCGGTGGTGATGACGATGCCGATGGTGGAGTGCTCCGAGATCACTTTCCGGGTGCCGATCTCCGCCGCCTCGGTCATGGGAATCTCATGGTCGAACCAGGGGGTGGTGACCATCCGGGGCGCGTCGTCCTCAAACTGGCCGATGGCCCCCCGGACCATGTAGCCCACGCAGTCGATGAGCCGCACGGAGAAAGAGCCGCCGCCCTCCAGCTGGATCTGGGCCGCCTCCTCCGGCACAAACTTCGGCTCCGCCGTCATGATGGTGCGGCCGGAGCCGCTCTGGGGCAGCTCATCCCGGGCCCGCTCCTTGCGGTAGACGTTCTCGATGTTGGGGATCACCTGAGTCTCCATAAAGCGCTTGATAAAGGTGGATTTGCCCGTGCGCACCGGCCCCACCACACCGATGTAAATATCCCCCGCCGTGCGGGTGGCGATATTCTGATAGATTGTGGTATTCATAGCATCCCGTCCTTTTTCCGCTCCATATTCATGGTTTACTCTATGTCCGGCGGCGGCAAAGTATGACAGCCCGTCTTTTTTTGGCAAAAGCGCACAAAATGGGCCCGGTTTTTCGCCGCCGTTTCCGGTTGATTTTTGTATTTACAGATACGATTTAGCATGGTAAACTGCTAATGTACTAAACGGACGGAGGTCCGTCCATTTTGGAGGATGAAATGATGAAAAGCACAAAGAAGTTTTTGACCTTGCTGCTGACACTGGCAATGGCCTTGTCCCTGGCCGCCTGCGGCGGCCAGAATGGCGGCGCCCCCGCCGGCGGATCGGACGCCGCCCAGACAGCCGGCAGCGACCTGGCCTATGTTCAGGGCAAGGGCACGTTGATTGTGGGCATCACCGAGTTTGAGCCCATGGACTATCAGAATACGGACGGCGAGTGGATCGGCTTTGATGCCGACATGGCCAAGGCCTTTGCCGAGAGCCTGGGCGTAAAGGCCGAGTTCCAGGTCATTGACTGGGACAACAAGGTCTTTGAGCTGGACGGCAAGACCATTGACGTGGTGTGGAACGGCATGACCCTCACCGACGAGGTGAAAAGCGCCATGGAGTGCTCCAACGCCTACTGCAACAACACCCAGGTGGTGGTGGTCCCCGCCGCCAGGGCCGCGGACTTCCAGAGCAAGGAGAGCCTGGCGGGTTTGAACTTCGCCGTGGAGTCCGGCTCCGCCGGTCAGGCCCAGGTGGAGCTGCTGGGCGAGAGCTACACCGAGGTCTTGGACCAGGCCACCGCCCTGCTGGAGGTGAACTCCGGCACCGCCGACGCCGCCGTCATCGACTCTCTGATGGCCGGCGCCATGGTGGGCGAGGGCACCGGCTACGCCAATTTGACCTACACCGTCTCCCTCAACGAGGAGGAGGGCGAGCAGTACGGCGTGGGCTTCCGGAAGGGGTCCGACCTGGCCGCCGCCCTGAACGATTTCTTCAAGGCCAGCTACGCCGACGGCTCCATGTTGACCTGCGCCGAGACCTACGGCATCCAGGCCGCCCTGATCGAACAGTAAAGAAATCAAACCGCGGACAGAGAAACGCGGAGGGGAGATCTGCCCCTCTGCGTTTCCCGTCTGTCAAAATCAACAACGAGGTGGGAGAACCGTGTTTGAAACCGTCCTTGGCGCCCTGACCATGGGCTTTCTCCAGACGCTGAAGCTGTTTGCCGTCACCCTGATCGGGGCCATTCCCCTGGGACTGGTGGTCTCTTTCGGCTCCATGAGCCGCTTCACCCCCCTGCGGTGGCTGACCCGGACCGTGGTGTGGGTGATCCGCGGGACGCCGCTGATGCTCCAGCTGCTGATTATCTTCTTCATCCCCGGCCAATGGATGGGGTCCAGTCCCTGGCCCAGCGGGGAGTCCGGCCGCTTTCTGGCCGCCGCCATCGCCTTTATCATCAACTACGCCTGCTATTTCTCCGAGATCTACCGGGGGGGCATCCAGAGTGTTCCGGTGGGGCAGCAGGAGGCCGGTCTGGTGCTGGGCATGACCAGGCGGCAGATCTTCTTCAAGGTGACGCTGCTGCAGATGATCAAGCGCATCGTCCCCCCCATGTCCAACGAGATCATCACCCTGGTGAAGGACACCTCTATCGCCCGCATCATCTCCCTCCAGGAGGTCATCTGGGCCGGGTACGCCTTTTTGAAGGGCTCCCACGGGTACTCCGGGCTGACCTGGCCCCTGTTCTTTACCGGCGTGTACTATCTGATATTCAACGGCGGGCTGACTCTGCTCTTTGGCTGGGTGGAGAAAAAGCTGGACTATTTTCGGTGAGGAGGCGGCGAAATGGCAATTTTGGAAGTACATGACATTGAAAAGCACTTTGGCGCCACCCACGTGCTGGAGGACATCAGCTTCTCCCTGGAGCAGGGCCAGGCCCTGGCCATCATCGGCTCCTCCGGCAGCGGCAAGACCACTCTCCTGCGGTGCTTGAATTTTCTGGAGACCCCGGACCGGGGCCGCATCCTGGTAAACGGAGAAACCCTCTTCGACGCCGCGGACCCCAGGACGCAGCTGGAGAGCGAGATCCGGAAAAAGCGTCTCCACTTCGGTCTGGTGTTCCAGAACTTCAATCTCTTCCCCCAGTACACGGCGCTGCAAAATGTCACCCTGGCCCGGGAGCTGCTGGCAAAAGAGCGGGGCGGAGAGAGCCGGGAGGCCATATTGGAGGCCGGAAAAGCACTGCTGGCCCAGATGGGCCTGGCGGACCGGGCCAGCCACTACCCCCACCAGCTCTCCGGCGGACAGCAGCAACGGGTAGCCATTGCAAGGGCTTTAGCTTTACAGCCTGATATCCTCTGCTTCGACGAGCCCACCTCCGCCCTGGACCCGGAGCTCACCGGAGAGGTCCTGCGGGTCATCCGGGGACTGTCGGAGCAGAGGACCACCATGATTATCGTCACTCACGAGATGGCCTTTGCCCGGGACGTGGCGGACCAGGTCATCTTCATGGACGGCGGCGTCATCGTGGAGCAGGGCGACCCCCGGCAGGTCATCGACCACCCAAGGGAGGAGCGGACCCGGCAGTTCCTCTCCCGGTACGAGGAGGGCTGACATGGACGCGCTGCGCCTCACCAGTCCCGCTTTCCAGGAGGGCCGTCCCATCCCCAGGCGGCACAGCGGCTTCGGGGAGGACCTCTCCCCCGCCCTGAGGCTGTCCGGTCTCTGCCCGGAGACCGTCTCCCTGGCCCTGATTCTGGAGGACCTGGATGTGCCATTCTGCAAGGCCTACTGCCATTGGCTGATCTGGAACCTGCCGCCCATGGCGGAGATCCCGGAGGGGGTCCCCCACGGATCGTCGGTTCTCTCCCTGGGAAACGCCGTGCAGGGCGTGGGCTACGGCATCCACCGATACCGCGGCCCCTGTCCGCCGCCGTTTCCGCGCAGCCCCCATCGGTATGTCTTTCGGGCCTATGCCCTGGACTGCAGGCTGGACCTCCCGCCCGCCGCCCGCCGGCGGGCGCTTGCGGTGGCCATGTCCGGCCACATCCTGCAGGAGGCCTCCCTCTCCGGGACTTTCCGGAGGCCATAATATGAAAATATGAAAAGAGCGTGGAGTACGCCGGAGGCGTCTCCACGCTCTTTGATTATGTCCGTTTTCTGGGGATCAGCAGCAGCTTCTCCCCAGGGATGTCCTGCTCCGTCTCCAGCCGGTTGGCCGAGAGGATGGTGGGGATGGTGGTGTTGTACTTCTTCGCCAGATCCCAGGCGGTCTCCTGCTTTCCCAGACACCGCAGCACCAGGGACGGGGCGCCGCTGAGATCCTTGGGAGACTCCGTATCCAGCTTGGCGGAGGAGATGCAGATCTTTTTCACCCGGGCCGTGGCCTCCACCCGGAAGTCCACCGGGAACCGGACCTCGATTCCCCGGTCTCCCAGGGCCCCCTGCACCTCCTCGGCGCAGACGGCCCGGGCGGTGATCCGGCAGTCCTCTGGCAGCTCCAGCTGGCAGGATACGTCGATGCACCGCTCCGCCACCAGCGGCACGCCGCCCTCGTCCAGATACAGCGCCTGGACGGAGACTCCGGTCCGCAGTGTCGCGCCCGCTCCCTCCCGGGTGACAGACACCGGCCCGCAGACAGCGGACATGGACAGGATGGACTCCGCAACCACGCCGATTTCCAGCACCTCACGGACAGTCTGCCGGCGGCTCATGGTCTCACAGAAGCTGGTCAGGCTCAGGGGCGCCGCCTCGTAGGTCATGTCGTAGGCCGTGGAATAGAGGTCGTTGAGCACCGTGACCTCCTCCTCCGTCCGCAGCAGGGCCACGGCGTGGAAGTACAGCGTCACGGCGATCTGGCGGCCCTCGTCATCCGCGCCGTCAATCTGGAAATCCGTCCCGGTGAGCTGCACCTGTACGAAGGCCGCGGCCCCCTCCGAGGCCCCCTCCATCTCCATGATCTGGGAGAAAGGCAGCTCGGAAAACGCGGTACAGCAGCGGCCCTCCGCCGTACGGTAGAGCAGCGTGACATGGAACATCCCCTTAAACACCAGCTTGCTGCCCACCACCTTCGCCTCGGTGACGGTGCCGCATACCCGGCTGGTCAGCAGCTCCGACGCGCCCTCCCGGCCCGGGGAGAGGTTCATCTCCTCTGAAAAGGTATAATCCTTTTCAGCAATATGGGTCAGGAGGATGGCGTGCTGCTGCTCCTGCCGCTTCTCCACGCACAGCTTTCCGTCCGCCTCCGCGTCCGTGCAGAAATCCAGCGGCGTTCTCTGGTATCCGGTCAGGCGCGTCACCAGCTTGCAGTGGGTGAAGACCTTGCGGGGATTCAGCATCCGGGTTTCCAGAAACTCCGACTCCGTCTCCGCCGTCAAATATGTACAGCCCGCGAGAAGGCGGCTGTCGCTCTCGACGGTAAAAGGCACGGCGAACTCCAACGTGCGGATGCCGCCCTCCCCATCCGGCGTGTACAGCACCGTCACCCGGATCGTACCGGATACCTCCGCCTTTCCGTCCCGCAGCTCCCGGCTGTGGAGGAATACCATCCCCTCTGTCTTGATGATTCGCGCAATGTCCGGGCAGTAGTCCGGCACAATGGTCTCCGTGGTCTCCTCCTGGGTCACGGCCAGCTCTCCGCCTACCTCATAGGCGTCCAAACCGGCTCTTTTCAATTCCAGCTCCATATCGTCCTTCCTTTCCCGGCAGTTCATGTCCCAGTCTATGATTCGCCGGGAGGGTTTATGCCACTGTCCCGGGACAATCTTTCCGCTCAGTCCTTGATCTTAAACAATCTGCGCAGAATGCCCCGCAGGGCCTTGGGAGATTTCCAGACTACGATGTTCATACCCGAACCTCCTTTCTATCGCTTGCAGCAGGCAAGACCGCAGGCGATCAGCACACAGGCGACCAAAAACATCAGCATCCCCACAGGAAAAATCGCCGCAATCAAAATCCCAGCGCCCAGCGCCACCGCGAAAATGCCGATGAACCAACTGTTTCCCGGTCCCCGATTGCACATACGCCCCGCCCCCTCTCTGATTCATGCAGCCCGAGTGCCGCCAGACGCAAGGGTGCCGGCTCAAAACACCGTCGGGACTTTCCTCCGCGGAGCCCCTTTTCACTGCGCTGACTATCACAGTATATCCGCAGAGGCTGTCCCGGGTGCAAAACGCAGAGAGAAGCGCCGGACAGTCTCCGTCCGGCCCTCTTTTAAAAGTTCCATTATATTATTTCTTTTGCTCAATATATCGGTTTTACTTTTTCCCCTTTTGCACCTGCCATTCCTGAAGCGGCTTCAGCTCCTCGTAGAGCCGCAGATAGCTCTGGTGGCGGCTTTTCTGGATCTTTCCCTGCTCCAGGGCCTCCAATACGGCGCAGCCTTTCTCCTTGGTGTGGCTGCACCCCACAAATTTGCACTGATCCAAGTATGGTGCAAACTCCAGAAAGGTCTCCGGCAGGCGGTTTTTCAGCTCCAGGTTCAGCTCCTCCGTCTCAAAAGAGGAGAATCCCGGGGAGTCCACCACTTCGGCCCCGCAGTCGAGCTTGTAGAGCTCCACATGGCGGGTGGTATGGCGGCCCCGGCCCAGAGCCTGGCTGACCTCCCCCACCTGGATGCGGAAAGCCGGATCCAGGGCGTTCAAAATGCTGGACTTGCCCACGCCGGAATTTCCTGTAAAGGCAGATAACTTTCCAGCAATCAGCGCTTTCAACTCCTCCAACCCCTCCCCCGTCTCCGCGCTGACGCGAAGCGTGGGAAAGCCGGCGGCGCGGTAGATGCCGTACAGCGCATCCGCCCGGTCCAGATCGCACTTGTTCAGGAGCACCACCACCCGGCACCCTTTCAGTGCCGCAATGGCCGCCACCCGGTCGATGAGATACGGGTCCGTCCTGGGGATGGCGGCGGAGGCGATGACCACCAGCTGGTCGATATTGGCCACCGCCGGCCGGGCAAAGACGTTTTTCCGCTCACAGATCCGCTCCACAAAGCCCTCACCGCCGCCCAGCTCCCGGACCTCCACCCGGTCCCCTACCAGGGGGGAAACGCCGTCCTTGCGGAATTTCCCCCTGGCGCGGCAGGTGAGAAGACGGCCCTCCGTCTCCACGTAGTAAAAGCCGCTGAGGGCCTTTTGAATCCGTCCCTCTTTCATCATGTGCCAAACGTAATATCCTCTTCGTGGTAGAGATCGCCGTCCAGATAGACCGTGATATGCGCCTTGCCGGTACCTTCCAACTCCCTGAAGAAGCTGCCGCTTCGGCAGTCCACAGGGCCGGAGTAGATGCACTCCATATCCTGGAACACCTGGAGCTCGGCGCTGTCCCGGTCCGTGGGCAGAGGCAGCGTCCAGGAATAGGTCATGATGTCTCCGACGGCCTCCTCCGGGCCGGTGCTGACCACCACGTCAATCTTGGTGCCGGGGGCCACCTCTCCGGTGGCGGGATTCTGGCTGATGATGAGGCCCTCCCGCACCTCCGTGCTGCTGGCGGTCGTGACCTCGCCCAGATCCAAGCCGCCCAGCTGGAGCATGGTCTTCGCCATGTCCGGATCAATATTTGTCACGGAAATCACCGGAACCGGCTGCGGCCCCTTGCTGAGAATGACTCTGACAGTATCTCCCTCTTTCAGCACCGAGCCCTCGGCGGGCTCAAAGGAGATCACATGTCCCTCGGTCACCTCGTCGTTGTACTCCTTCTCCCCCTCCTCGATGGTCAGGTTGAACTTCTCCTTGAGATCCTGCATCATCACCGTGACCTCCGCCATGGAGCGGTCTGCCAGGTTCAGCATGGTCCCGGTCTCCTGACCGGCGCTGATCCAGACCTTGATCACCAGGCCGTCTCCCTGGCGGGTCTCCCCCGCCGCCGGCTCCTGCTTGGCGATCTCCCCCGGGGCGTAGTCATTGGAGTAGAACGTCTCGTCCTGCCGGGTGATGGTGAAGATATCCTTGACCTCCGGCAGCTCCGCGGCGCTCTCCAGCGTCTCGCCCAGCACATTGGGCACGGTATAGTGCTCCGGCGCCACCGGACGGAACGAGCCCAGAATGGAGCGGAAGAGAACCCCCGCCAGGGCCAAAGCCAGCACACAGGCCACCACGATCAACACCACACGGCCCTTGCCGCCGCCGCTCTCCGGCAGATCATAGTCGTCATAATCCCGGCGGCGCTCCCGTTCCCGCTCCCGGACAGGAGTGGAGCGGTGGCTGACTGCCATGCTGCCGCCGTGGGCGGCGCCGGACCGCAGCTTCATGGTGGGTTCGTCCACCTCCTCGGACCGCAGATCCTTCAGCTCAAAATCCAGGTTGGTGTCCGGATTTTTCCGGAAAGCCTCCAGATCCTGAATCATCTCATCCGCGGAGCTGTACCGGCGGTCGATGTCCGGTGCCATGGCTTTCATGCAGATCAGCTCCAGCTGTTCCGGAATCTCCGGGTTGACCTCCCGGGGAGGCAGGGGGATGGAGCTCAGGTGCTGGATGGCCACGGACACGGCGGAGTCCCCCTCAAAGGGCAGCCGTCCCGCCAGCATCTCATAGAGCACCACACCGGCGGAGTAGATGTCGCTGCGGGCGTCGGTCCGGTCACCCCGGGCCTGCTCCGGCGAGATATAGTGGACGGAGCCCAGGGCCTCCTGGGTCAGGGTCTGGGCGGAGTTCTCCAGGCACGCGATGCCGAAGTCAGCCACTTTCACGCTGCCGTCCCGCAGGACCATGATGTTCTGGGGCTTGATATCCCGGTGGACGATGCCCCGGCTGTGGGCATGGGAGAGACCCCGCATGATCTGGGTGATGAAGTGCAGGGACTCCCGCCAGTTCAGGCGGCCCCGCTTTTCCATATACTGCTTCAGCGTGATGCCGTCAATCAGCTCCATGACGATATACTCGATATCGCCGCCCTTGGACACGTCGTAGACGGACACGATGTTGGGATGAGACAGCTGGGCGACGGCCTGGGACTCCGCGTTGAAGCGGCGGCGGAAATCCGCGTCCTGCGCCAGATCGCTCTTTAAGATCTTAATGGCCACCATGCGGTTCAGCCGGTGGCATTTGGCCTTGTAGACCACCGCCATGCCGCCCATGCCGATCCGCTCCAAAATCTCATAGCGGTTGTCCAGCATTTTTCCGATGTACTGATCCATTTGTCTCCCCCCTCTCCTACAGCATCTGGACCAGCACGGCCGTCACGTTGTCCGGCGCGCCGTGGTCCTTGGCGATCTGCATCAGACGCTCCAGAGACTGCTCCAGCCCCTCGCCCCGGAGAACCTCCGTGAGAATCTCCGGGTCGGTGACGGTGTTCACCAGACCGTCGCTGCACAGCAGCAGGAAGTCTCCTGCCGCCAGGGGGCAGATGTACCCGTCGCATTCGGCGTCAATATCCGGGCCCAGGGCCCGGGTAATGAGGTTCCGGTTGGGATG
Organism: uncultured Oscillibacter sp.; assembly: GCA_947365245.1. Taxonomy (GTDB): domain Bacteria; phylum Bacillota; class Clostridia; order Oscillospirales; family Oscillospiraceae; genus Oscillibacter. The sequence goes on from CANAWG010000009.1 coordinate 50,641, forward strand.
GCGGCGGGCCTCCTCGGCGGTGATGTCCCCCCGCTCCACCATGCTCTGCACCAGGGAGTGGTCCCGGGTGATCCGGGTGATCTCCCCGCCGGTGATGTGATAGGCCCGGCTGTCTCCCACGTTGGTGATGACCGCCCCGTCCTGATAGATCACGGCGGAGACCAGCGTGGTGCCCATGCCGCTGTACTCCGGCGACTCCCCGGCGGCATCGCGGATGGCCCTGTTGGCCATGGAGACGGCGTAGGACGACGCCTCCCGCAGCTGTTCCGGGTCCATAGAGGCCTTGAGCACGCTCTCCAGCGTCTCCAAATAGGTGGTGACGGCGATACGGCTGGCCAGTTTTCCCCCGGCGGCTCCGCCCATCCCGTCACAGACCACGCAGATCGTATGTCCGGAGTCCAATCCCTCCATCACCGCGTAGGCATCCTGGTTCTCCTTTCGGACCAGGCCGACGTCCGTGACGCCCTGTACTCGAATCATTGGGAATCCTCCCCTTTCTGTGCTTCTTCCATCGCCTTCCGGCGGAGCTGTCCGCAGGAGGCGTCAATATCTCCGCCCAGGCTCCGCCGCACGGTGGCGGTGAGGCCGTGGGATTCCAGACGTTTTTGAAATGCCGCCAGACGGCGGGAGGGCCGCAGAGGGCTCTCCGCCACGTCGTTCAGCGGGATCAGATTCACATGGCCGGGCATTCCCCGGAGCTTCCGTGCAATCAGATCCGCCTGCCAGTCGTGGTCGTTGACGCCGTCGATCATGGCGTACTCAAAGGAGATCCGCCGCCCGGTCTTTTGGAAGTAGTCGCGGCAGGCGTCAAACAGCGTCTCCACGTCGTAGGCCCGGTTTACCGGCATGATTCTGGAGCGGGTCTCGCTGTCCGGCGCGTGGAGGGAGACCGACAGCGTCAGCTGCAGCTCCAGCTCCGCCAGGCGCCGGATTCCGGGAACCAGCCCGCAGGTGGACAGGGAGATGTGCCGCATCCCGATGTTCAGCCCGTCCGGGTGGTTCACCAGCTCCAGAAAGCGCAAAACCGCGTCCAGGTTGTCCAGGGGCTCCCCGATGCCCATCAGCACGATGTTGGAGACCGTCTCCCCGGAATCCAGCTGGGTGAAAATCACCTGGTCCAGAATCTCCGCGGGCGTCAGGTCCCGGATCTTCCCCGCGATGGTGGAGGCGCAGAACGCGCAGCCCATCCGGCAGCCCGCCTGGGTGGAGACGCACACGGTGTTGCCGTGGCGGTAGCGCATGAGGACGGACTCCACGCAGTTGCCGTCCGCCAGCTCCCAGAGGTATTTCACCGTCCCGTCCAGCCGGGAGACCTGCTTCCGGGCCGCTTTCGGCGGAACAAGGGGATAGCCTTGTGCCAGCTTCTCCCGGAGGCTCTTGGGGATATTTCCCATCTCATCATAAGATTGTATCCCCTTGTGCAGCCAGGTAAACACCTGCTTTCCCCGAAAGGCCGGCTCCCCCATGGCCCGCAGGGCCTCCGTCAGCTCCGGAAGGGTCATTGATTTCAGTTCGTTCATCATTTCCTCGCTTGATACCAATTCTTTATAAAACGGGGTAACCGTTTTATGGGGCCGCATTCTGCGGCCCGGCGGCGCAGCCGCCAAGAATGTTGTCAATACGTTTCCTGACGCGCCTTTGGCACGGCGGCGTTTCTCGCCGCCATAAAAAGGTTGAAAAGCCTTTTTATCAAGAAGCAGTATTACGCCGCATCCGGCAGATGTAAAAGCCGTCGGTCCCGTGGCGCTGGGGCCACAGGGTGATCTCCCCCGGCGCCCGGCCCAGGGACGGCAGGTCGAATCTTTCCCGGGAAAAGTCCGGGTGCTCCGCCAAAAAGGCGTCCGCCGTCTGGTCGTTCTCCTCCGGCAAAACGGTGCAGGTGGAGTACACCAGCACCCCGCCGGGCCGGACATAGGCGGAGGCGTTGTCCAAAATGTCGTGCTGGACCACCGGCAGGGCAAAGAGGTCGTCGGCCTTTTTGTAGCGAATATCCGGCTTTTTCCGGATGATGCCCAGCCCCGAGCAGGGGGCGTCCACCAGCACGGCGTCAAACCGCTCCACCCAGTCGGAGCGGCGGCTCCGCCCATCGGCGGCGGCGGTCTCCAGGCAGGCGAGCCCCAGCCGTGCCGCGCCGTCTCGAATCCGCTTCAGCTTCTTCTCGTGGAGATCACAGGCCAGCACATGACCCAGGTCTCTCATGGCAATGGCGGCGGCAAAGGACTTTCCCCCCGGGGCGGCGCACACGTCCAGCACCCGGTCCCCCGGCTTCACATCCATCGCCATGACCGCCAGCCTCGCCGCCGGGTCCTGAATGTAGAACCGCCCCTCTCGGAACGGGCGCAGCCGCTCCAGGGCCCCGGTATCGGACAGAAGCAGGCAGTCCGGCAGCCAGGGGTGGGCCTCCGCGCCCACGCCCTCCGCCTCCAGCGCCTCCCGGAGCTCCGCCATTGAACCCCGCAGGGGATTCACCTGGGCGGCCGTGGGGGGCTGGCTGTTGCCCGCGGCCAGAAACCGCTCCGTCTCCTCCCTGCCCAGGATGTCCAGGAGGCGCTTCACCAGCCACTTGGGGTGGCTGTAGCGGATGGAGAGATATTGGGCCTCCTCCCACTCCGGGATGGGCGGCAGGCAGTCTTTGTTCTGGGCAATCTTCCGCAAAACGGCGTTCACAAGTCCCGCGGCCTGGCCCCGCCCCGCCGTCTTTGCCAGCTCCACGGAGGTGTTCACCGCGGCGCTGTGGGGCACCTTGTCCAAAAATAGGATTTGATACGCGCCAATGCGGAGAATATCCAGCAGGGGCGGCTGGAGGTGGTCCGGCTTTTGGGAGCAGTAGGCCGCCAGGTAAAAATCCAGCAGCAGCCGGTTCTGGGTCACGCCGTAGACGATCCGGCTGCACAGCGCCGCCTCAGAGCCGGACAGGCCGTCCCGGCCCAGCTGGGCTTTCAAGGCGGCGTCCGCCCAGGCGCCGCCGGTACGGCAGCTGGTGAGCACCCGCAGGGCCGTCTCCCGGGCGCTCACCGGCGGCCTCCCCGGCGTCCGTTGTCGCTCCTGCCCAGAAAGATCAGTACAAAGCGCAGCAGCTGCAGGGCGGACATCAGCAGCGCCGCCACATAGGTCATGGCCGCCGCCCGCAAAACTTTCTTCGCGCCGCCGATCTCGTCGCCCTCCAGCAGGCCCTGGCCCTCGATGGTCTCAATGGCCCTGGCGGAGGCGTTGAACTCCACCGGCAGCGTCACCAGCTGGAAAAACGTGGTCAGGGAGAACAGCACGATCCCCGCCAGAAACAGCGTCTGGCTGTACAGCAGCATACCGATCAGCAGCAGGATAAAGGAGAACTTGGAGCCGATCTGCGTGGCGGGAATGATGGCTCCCCGCAGCCGCACGGGACCGTAGCCCTCCGCGTACTGCACGGCGTGGCCCGCCTCGTGGGCCGCCACGCCCACCGCCGCGATGGTGGGGGCGTTGTAGACCGGCTCCGAGAGATAGATGGTGTTGTCCCGGGGGTCGTAGTGGTCCGTCAGGCTCCCCCCGCAGGGGCGGATGGGCACGTCGTACACACCGTGGGCCCGGAGCACCGCCTCCGCCGCCTGGGCGCCGGTGAGACGGCGCCGGTTGGTCACCTGGCTGTACCGGCGGAACCTCCCGCTGACCTGGACCTGGGCCCAGAGGGAGAGGATCATCACCGGGATCAGCAGAAGACAGTAGATATTGTTGGCCAGAAAATCTCCGTAGTTGTAGTAATAAGGCATAGAACTCCTCGATTCAGCATTGGATTGGGTGCCCCAGCAGGTAGGCTGCCGCGGTCATCCGCTTCCCTCCCTGGGCCTGGAGCTCCAGGATCCGCAGGAGCCTGCCGTCTCCGCAGGCGACGTCGATCCCCTGCTTCCCCGCAGCCGCGATGGCGCCGGGCCGGGCCGCGGTCCTCTCCCCGGTCTCCCGCACGGCGTAGAGCTTCATCATCTCCCCGCCAATGACATTCGTAGAGGCACAAGGCCAGGGGACCAGCCCCCGCACCTGGCAGGCGATTTCATGGGCGGAGCGGCTCCAGTCCACCGGAGACATCTCCCGGCTGAGCATGGAGGCGTAGGTCTGCCGGCTCCCGTCCTGGGGCGTCCGGCTGGCGGTCCCATTGGCCAGAGCCGCCACCGCCTCGGAGAGCGCCTCCGCCCCGATCTCCGCAAGGCGTGCCGTCAGGGACTGGGCGTCCTCCTCCGCTCCGATGGGGGTGGATTTCTGCAAAATCACGTCCCCGGCGTCCAGCTCCTTTGCCATATACATGATGGAGACGCCGGTCTCCGTCTCGCCGTTTAAGATCGCCCAGTTGATGGGGGCCGCACCCCGGTACTTGGGCAGCAGAGACGAGTGGACATTGATGGAGCCACAGGGCGGGACGTTTAAAATGTCCTCCGGCAGCAGCTTTCCGTAAGCCGCCACCACGATCAGCTCCGGCGCCAGCTCCCGCACCAGCTCCAACGCCCCGCCGTCCCGCAACTTCAGAGGCTGGTAGACCGGCAGATTCTCCGACAGGGCATATTCCTTTACCGGCGAGAACGCCAGCTTATGCCCCCGGTTTTTCGGCTTGTCCGGCTGGGTGAAGACCCCGCAGACCGTGTGGCCGTCCTCCACCATGCGCCGCAGCGACGAGACGGCGAATTCCGGCGTCCCCATGAACAAGATCCGCATGGACTCAATCCTCCTCGTCCTCCAGGTACTCTTTCAGCTCCTCGTCGGTGAGGAAGCGGTCGATGTGCTCGGTGTATATATGGCCGTCCAGATGCTCGATCTCATGGCAGAAGCAGCGGGCCGTCAGTCCCTCGCCCTGGGCCTCGAACCAGTTGCCCTCCCGGTCCTGAGCCCGCACCCGCACCACGTTGGGCCGGGTGACGATGCCCCACTTGCCGGGGACGCTGAGACAGCCCTCCAGCCCCGTCTGCTCACCGCTCTGGGCGATAATCTCCGGGTTGATGAGCTCCAGATACTCCTCCGTGTCCTCGTCCAGCACCAGGCAGGCCCGACGCAGCACCCCCACCTGGGGCGCCGCCAGTCCCGCGCCGCCGGCCTCCGCCAGCGTCTCCGCCATATCGTCCAGCAGCTGGCCCAGGCGGGCGTTGAAATCCGTCACAGGGCGACAGACCTTGGTCAGGCAGTCCTCCCCCACCTCTACAATCTTTCGCAATGCCATAGGTTTTATCCTCCCGATGGTTTATACTAGTTCCCCATAAAACGATGCCATCATTTTATGGAGCCGCAGAATACTGCCCGGCGGCGAAGCCGCCAATCGTATCACTCCTGCCCGTTGCAGTCGGCAAAAATATGAAGTCCGCGGTTTTCGCGGCTGTTGGCAAATTCTCTCAGGGTCCAGCTCACCACTTCCCGGGTGGCCCGGTCGTTTTTCCCCACCAGAAGCACCCGGTAGCGGTAGCGGTTGTTCAGCTTCACCACCGGCGCGGGGGCGGGCCCCAGAACCTCCGGCTGGCTGGCCGCCACCGCCTCCGCGGCGCACAGGACGCGCAATCGCTCCCGCAGGGCCGCGGCGGCCCGCAGGACCCGCCCCTCCTCCGATCCGGAGACGGTAAAGGTGAAGAGATCCGCAAAGGGCGGACAGCGCCGCAGCCGCCGCAGCCGGATCTCGTGTTCGTAGAATCCCGCGTAATCCTGCCGGGCGGCGCACTGAATGACATCGTTTTCCGGCGTATAGGTCTGGATCACCGCCCGGCCTGTCCGCTCTCCCCGGCCCGCCCGGCCCACCACCTGAGTCAGCAGGCTGAACGTCCGCTCCGCGGAGCGGTAGTTGTCCACATACAGCGAGAGGTCGGCGCACAGAACGCCCACCAGCGTCACATTTTCAAAATCCAGCCCCTTGGCCACCATCTGCGTGCCCAGGAGGATGGGAATCTTCTCTCTCTCAAACTGTGACAGAATCTCCTCGTGCCGCCCGGAGGCCGTGTCCGCGTCCATCCGCAGGATCCCCGCCTCCGGAAACAGGTCCCGCAGCTCCTCCTCCACCCGCTGGGTGCCGGCGCCCACGTGCTTCATCAGCCCGCCGCACACGGGGCAGGTGTCCCCCAGGCGCTGGGAGTGGCCGCAGTAGTGGCACATCAGCCGCCCGTTGGCGGAGTGGTAGGTCAGCGCCGTGCTACACCGGGGACACTCCGGCACATAGCCGCACTCCCCGCACAGCAGCATGCGGCTGTTCCCCCGGCGGTTTAAAAACAGAATGCTCTGCTCCCCCCGGGAGAGATTTTCCTCCAGCTCCCGCCGCAAAGCGCCGCCGATCAGCCCGGGGTTTCCGCCGCGGATCTCCTCCCGCAGGTCCGCCACCAGCACCTCCGGCAAACTCCGGCGGTTGTACCTCTGCCGCAGCAGCGCCCTTTGATAGGTCCCGCTCTCTGCAGCCCACGCGGTCTCCACCGCAGGCGTTGCGGAGCCCAGCACCAGCGTGGCCTTGCTGCGGCCGCAGAGGTATTTCGCCACGTCCCGGGTGTGGTATCGGGGCGGGTTTTCCGACTGGTAGGTACTCTCCTGCTCCTCGTCCAGAATGATAATCCCCAGGTTCCGCAGCGGGGCAAAGACGGCGGAGCGGGTGCCCAGCACCACCTGGACCTCCCCCCGCCGGATGCGCTTCCACTGGTCGTACCGCTCCGTCACGCGCAGCCCGCTGTGGAGCATGGCGGCCCGGTCGCCAAAATAGGACGAGAACTTCCGCATCATCTGGGGCGTCAGGGCGATCTCCGGCACCAGCACCATGGCCTCTTTGCCCCGGGCCAGCATCTCCTGCACCAGCCGGAGGTACACCTGGGTCTTCCCGCTGCCGGTGACGCCCTGGAGCAGCACCGCCTGGGCCGTGGGTTCCTCCGTCAAAGAGAGGATCTGCGCAAAGGCGGCCTGCTGCTCTTCGCTCAGCACGATGGCCTCACCCGGCTCCACCGGTTCCGGGGTGGAGATTCGCAGAGTCTCCTCCTCGGAAAAGCGGATCAGCCCGCTTTTCTCCATGGCCCGCAGCGTCCGCATGGACGCGCCGGTGAAGTAGCACACGTCGGCGGCGGAAGTCCGCCCGGCGGAGGAAAGGAGATTCACCACCTCGTACCGCTGGGGCGCGGAGCGCCGCCTGGGCTCCACCGCGGCCAGGGCCTCTTCCGCCGGGAGGGCCAGCTCCGCCATCCGGCGGGAGCGGTCCGTCACCTTTCGTTTGGCGGCGGTCTCACAGGTGACCAAGCCGATCCCCTGGAGCTTTCGCAGCGCCGCGTCCACCTGTCCGCCGCAGCTGGAGCGCAGTGTCTCCACATCCGCGCTGCCGCCGCCCGCATACAGCACGTCCAAAATCAAGACGGCCTGTCTGACGGAAGCGGCCATGCCGTCCGCTGTCAGCCGGTCCAGCTGGGGGTCCGTCAAGCGCCAGATCTCCCGGAGCTGATACCACAGCCCCGTTGGCAGGATGGTCTTCACCGCCTCAAAAAACGTGCAGAAATACCTCTGCCGCATCCACAGCGCCAGCTCAATCCCCGCCCGGTCCAGCACCGGCTCCCGATCCAGCACCGCCGTCAGGGGCTTGAGCTTCTTCGTCCGCTCCCCCGTCCCCCGGGCCAGGACCACGCCCTCCGACGGGCGGTTTCCCCGCCCAAAGGGCACCATCACCCGGACGCCGGGGACGGCGGTCTCCGCCATGGCCTCCGGCACCAGGTAGTCATAGGGCTTGTCTATGGCATAGGGCGCGGCACTGACCGCGACCTTGCAAATCACAGCGGCCTCCATGCCCCGCCCCCTCTCGCCTGTTTATTCCCCCTCTGTCTCCAGCTCCAGGCCGCTGGCGTCCAGACGGCCCTCCGCCACCTCGTGGATGGCCAGGGTCACCGGCTTTTCATCCAGCGGCTCTCCCGTCTCCTCGGCGGCCTCGGCGATCTGGCGGGCCCGGCGGGCCACCACGTTCACCAGCATATAGCGGTTGGGAACAAAGCTTGTCAACTTGTCCATCGCAGGATACAGCATCATAATACTCTACTTCCATTCTGCCAAATCAGGCTTAAAATTTTTGTCGGAAACTACCGCCGCGGCCTCAGTTTTCGTCAATGATCTCCATGCGCTCCCTGGGCTTGCAGTGCTCCGCGGTCATAATGGCGTCCAGCTCCCGCACCGCGCTCTCCACACTGTCGTTGATGACAAAGTAGTCGTAGGTGTGGGCCGTCTGGAACTCCACCTTGGCCCGCAGCAGCCTCTTTTGGATCTTCTCCGGGCTGTCGGTGCCCCGCTCGGTGAGGCGGCGCTCCAATTCGGCCCAGCTGGGCGGGGCGATGAAGACGCTCACCGTCTCCGGCCGCTTGCCTTTCACCTGGATGGCCCCCTGGATCTCGATGTCCAGAATTACGTCCTCCCCCCGGTCCATGGCCTCGTCCACATACTGCCTGGGGGTGCCGTAGAAGTTGCCCACGTACTCCGCATATTCCAAAAAGTCCCCCCGGGCGATCCACTGGCGGAACGTGTCCACCTCCAGAAAATGGTAGTGTACGCCGTCCTCCTCGCCGGGCCGCATCTCCCGGGTGGTGGCCGAGACGGAGAAGTACACGTTTTTTCTCCGCTCCAGCAGCGCCTTGAGCACGGTGCTCTTGCCGACCCCCGACGGGCCGGAGACGATAAAGGTCTTTCCCCTCTTCATATCTCCTCACTCCCCTCCGTATTCCCGGCCTTGCCGCCAAACCGCTCCGGCGGCAGGGCCGATAAGATCACATGGCCGCTGTCCATCACAAAGACGGAGGCGGTCTTCCGCCCGTATGTGGCGTCGATCAGCATTCCCCGCTCCCGGGTCTCCTGGATCATCCGTTTTACAGGGGCGGAGTCCGGGCTGATGACGGCCACCAGCCGCTCCTCAGACACCAGGTTTCCAAATCCGATGTTGATCAGCTTCATGGCTCACTCCACATTCTGGACCTGCTCGCGCATCTTCTCCACCTCGGCCTTGAGGCCCACCACCACCTGGGCGATCCCCACGTCGTTGCACTTGGAGCCGATGGTGTTGGACTCCCGGTTGACCTCCTGGATCAAAAAGTCCATCTTCCGGCCCATGGGCTCGCCGGAGTCCAGCATGGTCCGCAGCTGGCTCACGTGGCTCCGCAGACGGACGGTCTCCTCGTCCACCGCCACCTTGTCGGCGTAGATGGCCGCCTCGGTGAGGATGCGCTGCTCGTCCACCGCGGCGCTTTGGAGCACCTCCTGCATCCTGGCGGTGAGCTTGCGGCGGTACTCCGCCACTGTCTCCGGGGACCGCTCCTCCACCTGGGCGGTGTAGGCGAGGATGTTGTCCAGCCGGTTTCCGATGTCCTCCGCCAGCCTGGCGCCCTCCGTGGCCCGCATGGCGTTGAAAGCCGCCAGGGCCTCCTCCAGCACGGCGCAGAGGTCGCCGCTGACCTCCTCCAGATCCTCGTCCGCCTTGGTGACGGTAAGAACGTCCGGAAAGCGGGCCAGTTGGTCGGGCATGACTTTATAGGCCGTGGGGCCGCAGACCTCCGAGAGCGCCTTCAGCGCGTCGGCGTACTGGGCCGCCAGCTCTTTGTTGACGGTGACTTTCGCCACGTCGGCGGCGGAGGCGTCCACGGTGATGAACACATCCACCTTTCCCCGGGAGACGGCCTTTTGCACGCAGCTCTTCACCGCGTCCTCGGCAAAGGCGTACATCCGGGGCATCTTCACCGCGCAGTCCAGATAGCGGTTATTGACGGAGCGCACCTCCACGGTGATATCCCGCCTGTGTACCTCCCGCCGCGCCCGGCCGTAGCCGGTCATACTCTTGATCAAATCGATTCCCTCCCCATCTCCTCAGCAGCAGAATAAATAGCCGCCGCCGTTGCAGAGCGTATAGATACAGCACAGCTCCAGGCACAAATTGCCCGGGCAGACCTCGGTCCCAAAGGGGCCGCCCCCGGGCCGGTAGGCGTTCCGAGGCCCGTTTGCCATAAAGCTCAGCGCCTGGCGGTACTCCCCGTTGCCCGGATCCATCTGACAGGCGGTCTCGTAGTACCGCCTGGCCTCGTCCATCCAGCCCCGGCGGTAGCAGATCACGCCCTTGAGGAAGTTCCACTCGGCGTTGTGGTCGCCGTAATTGGCCAGCAGCGCCTCCGCCCGGCTCAAATCCCCGGAGTTGATGGCCATGCGGGCCTGCTGCAGCACGGAGGACGTGGAGGAGCCGGAGGGCCGGTAGTACTGCTGTCCGCCCCCGGATCCATAGCCTCCGTATCCGCCGCCTGTCCGGCCGCCGCCGCTGCGCTCCTTGGTGATCTGCTCATAAGCGGCGTTGATCTCTTTCATCCGCTCCTGGGCCAGATCCGCCAAGGGATTGTCGTGGTAGTTGTCCGGGTGGTACTTCCGGGCCAAATCCCGGTAGGCCTTTTTGATCTCTTCATCCGTCGCGCCCTCAGAGACGCCTAATACCTGATAGGGATCGTTCATGTGGTTTCCTCTTCATTCTTGTGTTTCTTTCTATCGCGGCCCGCCGCTGTCATCTTTCCCCGCCGGGCCGCCTGGAACGTACCGTCCAGCACGGCTTTTCCCACCTGAAAGAGACCGGTGTACAGGGTGCTCTCCAATACCGGCGTCCAGACGCCGAAGTCCCACAGCTCAAAGGCCGTTGTCATCATGTGGATGGAATGGTCCAGCGTGGCGGCGAACGCCCGCCGACTCTCCGCCGTCCACACGCCGCCCTCCAGGGAAAAACGCAGGGCCACGGGGTTGTAGTTCCCGGAGGCGGCGTCCTTCTTGAGATCGTCCGCCGCGTCCACCAGGTAGACCCACCGTCCCAGGTGGTACAACAGCTGTTCAAGCACCCGCCGCCGCACGGGGTCGTCCACCTCTCCGGCGGCCGCTCCCAGCAGCGCCGCGAAAGCGTCCGCCGCCCGGTCGATGGAGGGGCAGCGCTCCTCCTCCAGACGCCCCAGCAGCTCCAGCTGGCGGCGGGTCCTCTCGTCAAACCCGGGCCGGAGGGAGGCCGCTTCGCGGTAGGCCGGCTCCAGAATTTTGGAGACGCCCCGGTACTTCAGCCCGTGGAGCCAGTCGTGGTCCGCCACGCCGTCCCGCAGCTGCCAGTAGGCCAGAATCACGCTCTCGTCCGCCGCCAGCTCCAGCGCGCCGTTGGGCCGCTGAAAGCTCCGCCGCCGGACAGGACTGACAAGGCATCTTGCCTTACAATCCTCTTCCTCCACCGGTTCGGAGAGGAGGATGGCCAGAAAGGTGAAGTCGTAGTTGAGGATGAACCGGGCCGCCGTCCCGTACCGCCGGCCCAGGGTGTGGCACAGCCCGCAGTAGGCCCGGCGGAACCGCTCCGTCTCCGCCTCCGGCAGCATTCCAAGGGGCGGTCTGACATAGCCGTACATCTAAAACAGCCGGACGATCTGAAAGGAGAGGCCGCCCTGCCGCCGCAGGCGGCGGTCGTAGAGGACCGCCAGCAGGATCCCCGCCGAAAAGCCGATGACAGCGGTCAAATATTGGACGGCCGTGCTGGGCGTCGCCGCCATGGCGGCCAGATATCCCGCGAGAAACAGCAGTACCGGCGTGAGATACACCAGAGCGATGATGCGCAGCATCTTCCTGGTGTCGCTCTGTACCACCACTTTCTGCCCGGGCTTGGCTCCGATGGGATTCAGGGCCCTGGCATGGACCGCCGCACCGCTGACGCCGCAGCCGGCGCACTCCTCACAGTCATGGCCGCAGGCGGATTTCCGGGGCACGGAGATCTCCGCGTGGTTGTCGTCAATGATCCGCTCCACCGTGGCGATCTGGGTCATGTCTCCTCTCCCTCCTCCGGGCTCATAACGGGCTCCTGGCCCTCTTCCTCCGGAGGCGCCGGCTCGTCGCCGGGCTCCCGGATGGTCACCTGAATCTCGTACTCCCCGGTGACGCCGATGTCGCCGCCGGAGTTGATCTCCACCGTGGCGGGGACGGCGTAGCTGCCCAGGGCGGAGCTGTAATCGCTGAGATTTACCACCAGGGTGATATTCTCACCGGTGAGGGCCGATATATCCGCCTCGGTCCCAAAGACCGCCACCGCGACCTCCGGCGTCTGCACGCTCAGGTCCCGGCCCTCCGGGGCGTTGTCATAGCGAATGTGGTCCGTCACCACCACGGCGGTGGTCCGGTCCGGATAGGAGATGGTCAGCGTGGACCGGGTGACGCCGCTGAGGTTTGTACAGCCCTCCGGCACCGTGATGCCGTAGGTGTGGGTGCTCTCTGTATTCCCCACGGAGAGCAGGTCAAAGTCCCCCAGAATGATGCTCTCCCGGTCCCGCAGAACCTCCGCCGGCCCGGAGACCATGATGGTGGCGGGGTCCAGACTGGCGTTCATGCTCCGCAGACGCGCGCCGGGAGCGGCGATATAGTTCATGGTCAGCCGCAGCTCCTTGGTGACAAACACCGGCAGAGAGACCTGGATGTTCTCCACCGTGGTGCGGATCCCGGAGGCGTCCAGCTCCTCCCCCTCCGCGGTGTAGTACTGGAGACCCAGCGTCTCGGAGATACTGCCTGTGGCGCTGCCGATGTCCAGCTTCACCTTGGCGTACGCCACCTGGTCAATGAGCTCCTGCTGACCCCAGATCTCAATCTCGCTGTGGGACATCTGGAGCTGTCCGGCGTTGTAGCCCTCCGCCACGTTGCCCACCAGTTCGCACTTGACCTCCACCTGCTTGCTGTACAGCTCGCTGATGTTCACCGTGGCCATGGAGATGCTCCGCTTCGTCACCTGCACCAGGTCGTCAAACCTGCTGCCCACCGTCAGCTGGTAGGGCACCCGCTGCTCGCCCGGGGAGGTGACGTTTTTCAGCTCCACAATCACGCGGACGCTGCTGCTGTCCATCTGGGCGACGTTCCAGCGCTTTCCCTTGACGGTGACGTCCATGGTGCTGTCCGTGTTCTCCTCCAGCAGCATCAGTCCCCGGTCGGCCAGGACGGTGTCCTCATCCGTATAGACGATGGGGATGCCCGTGATCTCCCGCTCCACCTGCTTGTCGTTGGTGGTATCCACAAAAAACCAGAGGATGGCCGCCACGCAGAACGCCAGCAGGAGGTACAGTACCTTGCGCGTTTCCATGCTCTTACTCTCCATCGTCAGATCCTCCGTCTTTCCTGCCCCGCAGAAGACGCAGCAGGTTGAACCGCTGCTTCCCGTCCTCGGCGTCCTCCTGGGGCAGCAGCTCGTTGCGCAGCAGATTTTCCAGCGTCTCCGGCTTCAGGTGCCGCTTGAGCATCCCCCCGATGGTCACGGAGATGGAGCCTGTCTCCTCCGAGACGATGACCACCACCGCGTCGGAGTTCTCGCTCATGCCGATGCCGGCCCGGTGGCGCATCCCCAGGTCCCGGCTCAGGTTCATATTCTTGCTCAGGGGCAGCATACACCCGGCGCCCAGGATCCGCCCGTGGCGGACGATCACCGCGCCGTCGTGCATGGGGGCCTTCACGAAGAAGATGTTCTTCAAAAGCTCGCTGGAGACCGACGCGTCCAGCACGGTGCCGCTGCGCACCAGGTCGTCCAGCATCATCTCCCGCTCGAAGACAATCAGGGCGCCCGTGCGGCTCTGGGACATCTCCGTACAGGCCAGTACCGTCTGGCCGATGGCCTGTTCCATCACGTTCCCCGCCTCGCTGTGGCTGAAAAACGCGATGATGCGGCGGCTGCCCATCTGCTCCAGGATCCGGCGGATCTCCGGCTGAAACAGAATGATCAGAGCCAGAACGCCCCACTCCATCAGTTTACTCAAAATGTAATAGATCCCGTTGAGCTGGAACACATAGGATAAAGCCAGCACGGCGAAGAACACCAGCAGTCCCTTCAAAAGGCTTGCGGCCTTGGTGCTGCGAACCAGCGTCAGCAGCTTATAGAGCAAAAATGCTATGATGAGAACATCCAGCACATCGGTGATCTGCAGCGTCAGCAGATACCTGCCGGCAAACGCCGGGATCTGTGAGAGCTTCAGTTCCATAGTTGGGTCATCATCCCTTTCAGGCCATGAATACTCTGATTATATAAAATATACCGGTAGATTGCAAGGCAAACCGGGGAAAAATTCACGGACTGTTCAGAAAAATCCGGCGTTTTCGGAGAAAATCCTCTCAGGAAAGGATTGGAAAATAAAAACCGCCCTTCGGCGGTTTTTATCCCGGGAAATTTTTCCCCGTATTCAGGAGAGGATCTCCCCCACGGCGGACACCAGGCACTCCACCTCCTCCGGCGTGTTGAAATCGGAGAAGCTGAGGCGGACGGTGCCCCCCGCCAGCGTCCCGGCGGAGCGGTGGGCCAGGGGCGCGCAGTGGAGTCCCGCCCGCACGGCGATGTCCCGCTCCCCCAGGGCCTGCCCCAGGGCCTCCACCTCCCGGCCCTCCGCCGTAAAGGACAGCACGCCCGTCTGAGCGTGGAGGTCCGGCCGGGCGTACACCGTCACACCGGGCAGACCCCGCAGCTCCTCCGCCGCCATCTGGGCCAGCTGGCGCTCCCGCCGGCAGATCTCCTCCACCCCCCGCCGACGGACATACCGGACCCCCGCCAGCAGCCCGGCGATGCCGGGCATATTGTGGGTGCCCGCCTCCAGCCGGTCCGGCAGAAACTCCGGCATCTCCTGCTGAATCGAGAGGCTCCCGGTACCGCCCTCTAAGAGCGTATGGGGCGTGATTCCCTCTCCGCACAGCAGCACGCCGGTGCCCTGGGGACCGTAGAGGCCCTTGTGTCCCGGCATGGCGGCGAAGGCCGCCCCCAGCTCCGTCAGGTCCAGCGGCAGCACGCCGGCGGCCTGGGAGTCGTCGATGATCAGCGGCACGCCGCGGGCACGGCAGAGAGCCGCCACGGCCTCCACAGGCTGAATCAATCCAAAGACATTGGAGACGTGGGTGCAGATTACCGCGTCCACGCTCCCGTCCACCAGAGCGGCAAAGGACTCCAAGGCCGCCTCCGGCTGAAACAGCGGCGCCTCCGCAATCCGCACATCCGCCCCCAGGGCCGCCAGGGGGCGGGTGACGGCGTTGTGCTCGTATCCGGAAATCACAGCCCGCCCGCCGGGGGGCACCAGCGTCTTGATGGCGATGTTCAGCGCGTGGGTGGCGTTCAGGGTGAACACCACCTGCTCCGGATTTTTCAAACCGTACAGCTCCGCCAGCTCGCTGCGGCAGTCAAAGGCGGCGTCCGCGGCCGCCAGAGCGGCGGGATAGCCTCCCCGCCCCGGGGAGCTCATGGTGCGCAGCGCCTCCACCATGGCCGCCTCCACGGCGGGGGGCTTTTGAAAGGTGGTGGCGGCGCTGTCGAGATAGATCATCTCCCCACCTCCCGGTACAGTCCTCGTTGGTACAAAAATATCTGAACAGGGTCCAGCGATTCCCTGTGAAGGGCAGTCAAGGCGGCGGTCAGGTCGCTGACCGCCACGCGCACGGCGTAGGCGCAGCCCAGCTCCGTCAAATCCCGGGGGGCGCGGAAAATCTGGCAGCGGACGCCCGCCCGTGCCAGCGCCCGCTGCATCCGCTGCGCGTAGGTGACAGACCGTGCGATAATCAGATAGTGATCCACAGGCACTCCTCCTCTCTACCCATTCTATGGACGGCAGGGAGAAAGGTGCGCTGAAAAAAGAGCTCCGCCGGTTCTCCGGCGGAGCTCCTTTTTCCATAGTTTATAATCCTTGTACACCGGGCCAACCCTCAGCCCACGCGCTCCAAAAGCGCCGCGGCGTGGGCCGCCATGCCGGAGCCGTCCCCGGTGAAGCCCAGCCCCTCCTCCGTGGTGGCCTTGACGTTGACCTGTTCCGGTTCGATCCCCAGCGCCGCGGCGATGTTCTCCGCCATCCGCTCTTTATAGGGGGCAATCTTCGGCGCCTGGGCCAGAAGCGCGGCGTCGATGTTCACCACGGCGAAGCCCCGCTCCGCCAAAAGCCGCCCCACCTCTTCCAGGAGTTTCAGGCTGGAGATCCCGGCGTAGGCCGGGTCCGTATCCGGGAACAGCTTCCCGATGTCCCCCAGGCGGGAGGCCCCCGCCAGGGCGTCCATGACGGCGTGGACCAGCACGTCGGCGTCGGAGTGACCCAGGAGCCCGCGGTCCCAGGGGATCTCCACGCCGCCTAAGATCAGCTTCCGTCCCTCCTCCAGCCGGTGGACGTCATACCCGTGTCCGATGCGGAGATTTGTCATTGCCCCGCCTCCCGGGCCCGCAAAATGGCCTCCGCCAGAATCAGATCCATAGGCGTGGTGATCTTCAGGTTCTCCTCCTCACCCTCCACCAAAAACGCCACTTTCCCCAGCCGCTCCACGGCGGAGCAGTCGTCGGTGACGGGCGCGCCGCTCTCCAGCGCCGACTGGAGGGCCGCTTTCAGGAGGCTGGCCTCAAACACCTGGGGGGTCTGGACGGCCCGCAGGGTCTCCCGCTCCAGCGTACGCTCCACGGCGCCGTCGGCCCGGACGGTCTTGACGGTGTCCTTCACCGCCACGGCGGGCGCCGCGGCGCCGCAGCGGGCGGCGGCGCTGACCACGCGGCCGATGAGCTCCGGCGTCACCAGAGGGCGCGCCCCGTCCTGCACCGCCAGCAGCGCGGAATCCGGCGAGGCCTCCAGCGCCGCCAGCAGTACGGAGTGGACCCGGCTCTCGCCGCCCCGGACCACCTTGGTACACTTGGTGATGTCGTATGTACGGCACATACGGGAGATTTCCACCAGGTCCTCTTCCCGGGCCGCCACCACGATCTCGTCGATCTCCTCCGCCAGCTGGAAAGAGACCAGCGTCCGGGCCAGCACCGGCACGCCCTCCAGGGGCTCCAGCACCTTGTTCACGCCCTCCATGCGGCTGGAAGCGCCCGCGGCAGCCACCAGAGCGGTACAGCGCGGGCGGTTTGCCTCTTTAACCTTGCGCAGAAAAGAAAACATATCGGCCTCCACGCGCCTCTCCGGCGCTTATGCAAAAACTAAACCCGGGACCGCCGTTCAAACGGCGGCCCCCTGGGTCATCGCACAGTTAATCCGGCTCTCCACCGCCTCGTAGTCCGTCTGCTCCGTCAGGACGATCTCGGAGATCAAGATCCGCTTGGCCGTCTGGAGCATCTTGCGCTCTCCAGTGGAGAGTCCCCGCCGGGCATCCCGGATCATCAGTCCCTTGACCACCCGGGCCACCTCCCGCAGGTCCCCGCTCTTCAAACGCTGCAAGTTCTCCTGATACCGCTTGTTCCAATTGGCGCTGCTCTCCACCTCCAGAGAGGCCATTCCCGCGATCAGCGCCTCCGCCTCCTCCGGTGTGATGATGGCCCGCAGGCCCACGGACGCACTGTTGGCCACCGGGATCTTCAGCAGCAGCCCCCCGACGGGCATCTTGAATACGTAGTACTCCTCCGTTTTTCCCGCGACTTTCTCCTGGACAATGGCGTCGATGACCCCGGCCCCGTGCATCGGGTGCGCAACGAGATCCCCAATCCTGAACATGGCAAGCCCCTCCCCTTTTTCATCGGTTCATTGTGGTGCCCGGTATCCGCTGATATATGATTGACTGTATTTTACTATATTTTTCCTATGTAATATCTTTATTATATCCTCTTTTCTCCATTTTTACAAGCACTTTTTTTGAAAAATTGCAGATATTTTCCGGGAATACTGCAAAAAATGGCGGACAGCGCAGGGCTGTCCGCCATTTTCAGATGCCTGTTTACCGCTTATTGGAGCGGCGCCATATATGCATCTTCTCCGCCTCGGCGATGAGCTCCTCCCGGAACTGGGGATGGGCGATGCCGATGATGCCCTCGGCCCGCTCCCAGGTGGACTTGCCCTTGACGTTGAACTTGCCGTACTCCGTCACTAGGTAGTGGAGGTTCGCCCGGGTGGCGGTGACGATGGACCCCTCCAGCAGCGTGGGCCGGATGCGGGACTTCAGCTGGCCGGTCTTCTTGTCCGTGTAGGACGAGGAGCAGCAGATAAAGCTCTTGCCGCCCTTGGCCAGATACGCACCCATGACAAAGTCCTGCTGGCCGCCGGCGCCGGAGATGTGGCGGGTGCCGGAGGACTCGGAGGACACCTGTCCGAAGAGGTCGATATCCACCGCGCCGTTGATGGACATGAAGTTCTCGATCTGAGAGACCCGGGCGATGTCGTTGACGTAGCTGACGGGAGCGATCATACACTCGGGGTTGTTGTCCAGGAAGTCGTAGAGCTTCTGGCCGCCGGCGGCGAAAGCGTAGGTCTGGCGGCCCTTGTCAAAGGGCTTGCGCATACCGGTGATGCGCCCCGCCTCGGACATATCCACAAAGGCGTCCACATACATCTCTGTGTGGATGCCCAAGTCCTTCAAGTCGGACTCGGCCACCATCTTGCCGATGGCGTTGGGCATGGAGCCGATCCCCAGCTGGAGGCAGGCGCCGTTGGGAATCTCCGGCACCACCAGGCGGGCCACCGCCAGATCCACCTCGGAGGGCTCTCCGCCGCCGCCCAGGATGTCCATGGGGGGATTCTTCCCCTCCACGATCATATCCACATCGCTGATATGTACGCAGTTGTCGTAGCCGCCCAGGCACACGGGCATGTTCTGATTGACCTCCACGATAATGGTCTTGGCACACTCGCAGACCGCTTTCAGGTGGTCGCCGGCGGGGCCGAAGTTGAACCAGCCCTTCTGGTCCATGGGCGCCACCTGGAACATGGCCACGTCCAGCGTCTTAATGATGTTGGCGTAAAAGCCGGGCAGCTCGGAGTAGCGCATGGGGATGTAGTAGGAAAATCCCTGGTCCACGGCCTTGCGCTCAATGCCGCCCATGTGCCAGGAGTTCCAGGTGAAATGGCCGGCGGCGTCTGGCACATCGAAAATCGCCGGCTTGTGGGTGAGGATGCCGCCCCGGATCTTCACGTCCGTCAGCTCCCCCATCCGCCGGGCCAGCGCCTCGTCCAGCGCCACGGGAGAGCAGATGCTCCAGCCGTAATCCAGCCAGTCCCCGGACTTGACCACTTTGACCGCCTCGCCGGCAGTTGTCAGCTTCTGCTGATACTCGTCCTGATAGCTCATGGTTGTTCCTCCTGTATTCCTGTTTCTGCCTCCGGCGGACGGAGACTTAAGCAAGCGGACAGAAACCCGCCCCGGCGCCGCCCTCCCTTTCAAATCAAGCGGAGAGCCATCCCCCCATTGCGGCCCCGGCCTCCCGTCATAAGGGCCCGCCGGGATTGTCACACTTTTCACAAGACGGCATTATACCATACCGATCTCCCAATTGCAACGAAAACGTCAAAAAAATCACAAATTTTTTCAAAAAGGAGGCAGGCCCCTCGGCCTGCCTCTTTGAATGCGGGTCTTATTCCTCGATCTCCTCGACCTCGCCGGCTTCCTCCTCTTCCGCGGCGGGGGCCAGCAGAGCGCGGATGGACAGGGAGATCTTCTGCTTCTCCTCGTCGATGGCGGTGATCTTCACATCCACCATCTGATTTTCAGACAGCACGTCCTCCGGCTTGTCGATGCGGCGGTCGGCGATCTGGGAGATGTGGATCAGGCCGTCCACGCCGGGAACCACCTCGGCAAAGGCGCCGAACGTCATCAGCTTGACAATGCGGACGGTGGCCACGTCGCCCACGGCGTACTTGTCCATAAACACCTGCCAGGGATTGACGTTGTGGTCCTTGACGCCCAGGGAGATCTTCCGCTTCTCCGGATCAAAGGAGATGACGTACACCTCCATGGGGTCGCCCACCTTGCACACCTCGGCGGGGGTCTTGATACGGCTCCAGCTCAGCTCGGAGATATGTACCATACCGTCCACGCCGCCGATGTCCACGAACACGCCGTAGCTGGTCATGGACTTCACTACGCCGGAGTAGCGCTTGCCCACCTCGATGTTGGCCCAGACCTCCTCCTGCGCGGCCCTGCGGGCCTCGTCGGTGACGGCGCGGATGGAGCCCACCACGCGGCGGCGGGCACGGTTGACCTCGGTGATGCGCAGCTGCACCTTCTGCTTGACCATGGCGCTCAGATCCGCGCCGCGGGGCTGGCCGCTCTGGGAGGCGGGGACGAACACCCGCACGCCCTTGACGGACACCACGATGCCGCCCTTGTTCTCCTCGGTGACAGTGCCCTCCAGCACGGTCTTCTCCTCCACGGCGGTCTCGATGTTCTCCCACACCTTGACGGCGTCCAGGCGCTTCTTGGAGAGCTCGGCGTAGCCCTCCACGTCGTTGACGCGGACGATGTAGGTCTCGATCTCGTCGCCCACTTTCACAATGTCCTCGGGCTTGGCGTTGGGGTCGTCGCTCAGCTCACTGAATTTGATGTAGGCGGCCTGCTTGGCGCCCACATCCACCTGCACCTCGGTCGGCGTGATGGCCGTGACGATGCCGGTTACCTTCTCTCCTGTATTTAAAGTTTTGAAAGACTGATTCAGTAATTCCTCGAAGGACTCCTCCGTACCCTCGGCCGCCTTGATTTCTTCGCTCATCGTTGCATATACCTCCTTAATAATGCCCGCTGGCGTGGAGGCTCCGGCCGTAAGGCCCGCAACAGTACAACCATCGAAAAAATCCGGCGAGAGCTCGTCCGCCCCCTCGATCTGGAGGACACGGGCACATCTCTCTTTGCAAATTTCTGTCAAATGTTTGGTGTTGGCGCTCTTACGGTCTCCCACCACGACCATCACGTCCGCCCGGGCGGCGATTTCCACCGCCTCGGACTGGCGCTTGTGCGTAGCATTGCATATTGTATCAAATATTTTCGCGTTTGTACACTCTTTTTTTAGGATTTTCCAAGAAGTTTCAAAAAGTTCACGAATACAGGTGGTCTGCGCCACCACCGTCAGGGGAATCTCCCGGTTCTCCGGAGCGCTGTCCAGCCATCGGCGGACAGCCTCCGGCCCATCGAATACCAGAGGGTCAAGGCACCAGCTGGCCACGCCCGCCACCTCTGGGTGGCCGGGGTCGCCGATGATCACCGCCCGGCGGCCCTCCTCTCCGGCCTGGGCCGCCAGGTGCTGGATGCGCACCACATTGGGGCATGTGGCGTTGACGCAGCGCACCCCTCTGGCCTCCAGATCGTCCAGCACGGACTTCCGCTCCCCATGGGAGCGGATTACCACCGTGTCCCCGGGCCCCAGTGCCGACGGGTCCGCCGTCTTTCGGACCCCTTTGCGGGCCAAATTCTCCACCACATGGGCGTTGTGGATCAGATCCCCCAGCATCCAGCAGCCGCCGCTCTCCGCGGCAGTGCGCTCCGCCAGCTCCACGGCCCGGCGCACCCCGTAGCAGAACCCGGCGCTCCGGGCAAGCAGCAGCTCTTTCACAGCGGCGTCCCCCCCACGGCCTGGCCGCCCAGGGCGTAAGCCGCCGCCAGAACGCCGTCTGCGATTTTCTGCATCTCCTCCGCCGTGCCCCGCCGTCCGGTGTAGTGGGGCTCATAGGGCTCGCCGAAGATGATGCGGGTGCGGCGAAAAGGCCGCTTCTCCCCGTCCACAAAGACGGGCACCAGCGCCGCGCCGGTGCGCACGCCGATCATGGCCACGCCGCCCTTGGCGTGGGCCGGCAGGCCGTCGATATATCCCACGCCGTCCCGCACCACCGTGCCCTCCGGGAAGATCAGCAGGTTGTCCCCGGCTTTCAGCGCCTGAATGGCCGTCTTCACCGCGTGGACGTCCGAGTCCCCCCGGCTCACAGGAAAAGCCCCCAGCTTCCGGAGCAGCCAGCCAAAGGGCCGGAAGCGGAACAGCTCCTCCTTGGCCATGACGTGGAGCCGGTAGTTCACCGGCAGCCGCAGCGCCACCAGCACCGGGTCCCAGTTGCTGGAGTGGTTGGGACACAGCAGCGCGCCGCCCTTGGGCAGACGCTCCAGTCCCTCCACCGTGGTGGGGTGGAGGATATGCACCACCAGTCCCACCAGGTAGTAGGCGATTACATATAGGAAGCTAATGGGTCTCATGCCTGTATCCTCTCCCGAATGAGGCGCAGCAGCGCCGCCTCACTCGCCTGAAAATCCAGTTCCGTGGTGTCCAGCAGCACGGCGTCCTCCGCCTGGCGCAGCGGCGCGGTATCCCGGTGGGTATCGTTCCAGTCCCGCTCCTGAATCTCCCGCAAAACCGTCTCGTAGGGCTGGGGCGTCCCCCGCTGCTCCAGCTCCAGACAGCGCCTCCGGGCCCGGGCCTCCGGCGAGGCGGTGAGGAATATCTTCACCTCCGCGTCCGGCAGCACCACGGTGCCGATGTCCCGCCCGTCCATGATGACGCTGCGCTCCCGGGCCAGCTTCCGCTGCATCTCCAGCAAAAACGCCCGCACGCCGGGGTGGGCGGAGACGGCGGAGGCGTACCGGGAGATCTCCGGCAGCCGAATGGCCTGCGTCACGTCCTCCCCGTTCAGCAGCATGTGCTGCAGCCCGTCGTCACCGTGGGTCATCTCAATGGAGACCTGGGGCAGCGCGGCGGTGACCGCCTCCCCGTCCCCGGGGTCCAGCCCCCGAGCGCGGACGTAGCAGCCCACGGTGCGGTAGATCGCCCCGGTGTCCACATACAGATAGCCCAGCTTCCCGGCCGCCGCTCTGGCCAGCGTGCTCTTTCCGGCCCCGGAGGGCCCGTCAATGGCAACGCGGATGATGTTCATTTCTCTTCTCCTCTGTCAATCTTGTGATTCGCCGTCCTCAGCCGCCGCAAACCCGGCGGCCCGGCCCGTGGCCCAGGCGATCTGCAGGTTGAAACCGCCGGTGTAGGCGTCCACATCGATCAGTTCACCCGCAAAGTATAATCCCTTTATAAGTTTTGATTCCATGGTATTTGGGTTGATTTCTCCCACCTTGACGCCGCCGGAGGTGACGATGGCGTCCGTCACCGGACAGGGTCCGGCGATCACCACGGGAAAATGCTTGAGAACGGTCAAAAGACCCCGCCGCTGCTCCCGGGTGATGTCGTGTACCTTCCGGTGCGGGTCGATTTCGGAGAGCCGGATGATCACCGGGATCAGCTTTTTGGGCAGCAGATCGTCCAGGGCGTTGCAGAAGTCGTGGTTTGCGTACTTCTCAAAGTCCGACAGCAGCCGCCGGTCCAAGGTCTGCTCGTCCAGCGCCGGCTTCAGGTCGATCTCCAGGTGGTAGGCCCGCTCCCCGAAGCGCCGCAT
Source organism: uncultured Oscillibacter sp. (assembly GCA_947365245.1). Taxonomy (GTDB): domain Bacteria; phylum Bacillota; class Clostridia; order Oscillospirales; family Oscillospiraceae; genus Oscillibacter. The sequence continues at coordinate 73,692 of CANAWG010000009.1, forward strand.
ATGGGCGGAGGCCGACAGAATCAGCGGACCGCTGACGCCGAAGTGGGTGAAGACCAGCTCCCCGAAGTCCGTGTAGATCTTCTTGTTATTCTCATAGACCGTCAGTCCCACGTTCCGCAGGCTCAGGCCCTGCAGCTCCCGGCCCGCGCCAAAGTCCCGCAGAGGAACCAGGGAGCCCCGGAGGGGCGTCACGGTGTGGCCCGCCTCCGCCGCCATGCGGTGGCCCTCCCCGGTGGAGCCGGTGGCGGGATAGGAGACCCCGCCTGTTGCCAAAATCACCGCCTCCGCCGGATAGCGGCGGCGCTCTCCCGCCACGCCCCGGACCGCGCCGTCCGCGATCTCCAACGCCGCTGCCCGGTCCCGCACCAGCGCGACGCCCAGGGCCCTCAGCCGCCGCTCCAGGGCGGCGCTGACGTCAAAGGCCCGGTCGCTGACGGGAAAGACCCGGCTGCCACGCTCGGTCTTCAGCGGCACGCCCAGGCTCTCGAAAAAGGCCATGGCGTCCCGTCCGTCAAAGCGGGAGAAAGCGCTGTAAAGGAATTTTCCATTCCGTGGGACGTTGGCCAGCAGCTCCTCCATCGGGGCGTTGTTGGTGACGTTGCAGCGGCCCTTTCCGGTGATGTTCAGCTTCTTTCCCAGCCGCTCGTTGGGCTCCAGCAGCGTCACGTCTCCACCCCGCTCCGCGGCGGAGACGGCCGCCATCATCCCGGCGGCACCGCCGCCCACCACCACGATCCGCCTACTCATCGTCGGTCTTCCCAAACACGCCGTAGGCGTTCCATATATTCTCCAGCTCCGCGAAAGTCTTGGCGGCGTCGGTCCCCAGGCGGAGGCCGATGGCGATCAGCAGCGCGTTGACCAGGGACAGCGGCGCCACCATGGAGTCCACAAAGGAGATCATCTCGCAGGGGGCCAGCAGCGCCGCCTCCGCCATCTGGTACACCGGGGAGAGCTCCGTGTCCGTGATGGCGATGATGGACGCCCCCCGGTCCCGGGCGAATTTCACGGTGTTCAGCGTCACCCGGGAGTACCGGGGGAAGCTGATGGCCACCATCACGTCCCCGGGCCCGATGCGCAGCAGCTGCTCGAAGATCTCCCCGGCGGCGTTGGTCTGCACCAGCGTCACGTTCTCCGTCAGTAGGTGCATGTAGAAATTCAGATAACCCGCCACAAAGGAGGAGGAGCGAACGCCCAAAATATAGATGTGGCGGCAGCTCAAGAGCCGGTCCACCACCCGGTCAAACTCGCTCTGGTTGGCCTCGCTGGCCATCAGCCGGAGCTTTTCAATGTCCGACTGTACCACCGCCGGGAGGATGGACTGCCGGTCGAAGAGGTCCCCCGCCGCCTGAATGCGCTGGATGGAGGTCAGGCGGCTGCGGATCATCTCCTGCAAGGCCCGTTGCATACTGGGGTAACCGTCGTACCCCAGCTCCGAGGCAAACCGCACCACCGTGGACTCGCTGACCTCCGCCAGCTTCCCCAGCTTGCTGGCGGTGAGAAAAGCCGCCTTGTCGTAATTTTTCAGGATATAGTTGGCGATTCGCTTCTGTCCTTTGGAAAAACCCGCCATATTGGTCTCGATAATATGTAAAATGTTCTTTGTCACAGCAGCCCCTCCAGTCCGCTCCAAGCGGCGGATGCACGGTCTCCGCTTCTCAGGACGGAGATACACACTTTGATATTGTACCACAAATTCCAGTGGATTCAACCGCTTTTTGCAGGATTTTTTCCCCGTCCTGCAAAATTCCGGCGCGGCCGCCGCCGCCGTCCCCGCCCGCAGGCAAAAAGGACTGTAATTTTCCAAATTATTTTGAAAAAAAGTTTGACAACAGGGGCGCTATCCAGTATAATACTAGTCGTGTCATTGCGAGGTAGCTTATGCTTTTAGATGTAAAACCCATCCTGCATACCCCGGGCGGCCGCCTGGATTTTCAATTTGAGCTGGACCTCTCCGACGTGGAATTCTCCGGCCGGTATCCCGTCACCCGCCCCGTCCTCATCAGCGGCGAGGTGCACAACGCCGCCGACGTGCTCCACCTGGACCTGACGGCCCGGACCACGCTGGATGCCGTCTGTGACCGCTGCGGCAAGGCGTTTCCTCTGGACAGGGAGATCTCCTACCACTGTATGCTGGCGGAGTCCCTGGAAAACGGGGAGAGCGACGAGATCGAGCTGCTGGAAGACGGCAAGGCGGATCTCGGGGATCTGGCCCGCACCGCGTTCATCCTCGGGATGGACACCAAGACATTGTGTTCTGAAGATTGCAAGGGACTGTGCTCCCGCTGCGGCGCCGACCTGAACCTCGGCCCATGCTCCTGCAAAAAGGAGATTGATCCGCGGCTGGCGGCTCTTGCCAAGCTTTTGGAGAACAAATAGAGAAATAGATAAGGGACAGGCCCGCCTGTGCCTTTGAACGATCAAGGAGGTGTCACAATGGCAGTACCCAAGGGAAAAGTATCCAAAGCAAGACGCGACAAACGCCGCAGCTCCACCTGGAAGCTGACGTCCCCCGCTCTCGTCGTTTGCCCGAAATGCGGTGCGCAGCACCTGCCTCACAGAATGTGTCAGGAGTGCGGTACGTACAATGGCCGTGAGGTCAAGGTCGTCAAATCCGTCGTTGCGAAATAAGGGATTTTGTACGCTTGCTTAGGAGGGAAGCTCTGTCTTCCCTCCTTGCTTTTTTGTCTTGCTATCCCGCCCATGGGCGGGTATAATACTATCGATCACCATTCTACAAAGAGAAAGGAAGTGAGGGCCTATGAAACCCATCGTCGCCATTGTGGGACGGCCCAATGTGGGCAAGTCCCAGCTGTTCAACAAGCTGATCGGCCGGCGGGTCTCCATCGTGGAGGACACCCCCGGCGTCACCCGGGACCGCATCTACGGCGAGACCGACTGGAACGGGCGGCAGTTCACCCTCATCGATACCGGCGGCATCGAGCCCCGCACCGACAACCTGATTTTGGAGTTCATGCGGGACCAGGCCCAGACCGCCATCGAGACCGCCACCGTCATCATCTTTTTGACGGACATCCGCACCGGGGTCACCGCCTCGGACCACGAGGTGGCAGGTATGCTGCTGCGCAGCGGCAAGCCCATCGTGCTGGCGGTGAACAAGATGGACTCCACCGGCGCGCCGGACCCGGACTTCTATGAGTTCTACAACCTGGGACTGGGGGACCCCATCGCCGTCTCCGCCGTCCACGGCCACGGCACCGGCGACCTGCTGGACGCCTGCGTGGCCCACTTCCCCCCCGAGGAGGAAGAGGCTGAGGAGGATGACGCCATCCATGTGGCGGTGATCGGCAAGCCCAACGCCGGCAAGTCCTCTCTGGTGAACAAGATCCTGGGCGAGGAGCGGGTCATCGTCTCCGACGTGGCCGGCACTACCCGGGACGCCATCGACTCCCGGTTTGAAAACAACAAGGGCGCTTTCGTCTTCATCGACACCGCCGGCATCCGGCGGCGGTCCAAGGTGTCGGAGGACATCGAGAAGTACAGCGTCCTCCGGGCCACCATGGCCATCGAGCGGGCGGACGTGTGCCTGATCCTCATCGACGCCGCAGAGGGAGTCACGGAGCAGGACACCAAGGTGGCGGGCCTGGCCCACGAGGCGGGCAAGGCCAGTATCATCGTGGTGAACAAGTGGGACCTCATTGAAAAGGACGGCAAGACCATGGACCGCATGCGGGAGGAGGTGCGCCAGGGCCTCAGCTTCATGACCTACGCCCCCATCCTCTTCATCTCCGCCAAGACCGGCCAGCGGGTGGACCGCCTCTTTGAGCTCATCGACTACGTCTCCAACCAGGCCGCCACCCGCATCACCACCGGAATGCTGAACAACGTCCTGGCGGACGCCCAGACCCGGGTCCAGCCCCCCACCGACAAGGGCCGGCGGCTGAAGATCTACTATATGACCCAGGTGGGCGTGAAGCCGCCCCACTTCGTGGTCTTCTGCAACGACACAAGGCTCTTTCACTTCTCCTACCAGCGGTATTTGGAAAACTGCATCCGCAGCACTTTCGGCCTGGAGGGAACCCCCATCATCCTGTCCATCCGGCAAAAGGGAGAAAAGGAGGTCTGAGGCATGGAATTCCCAATCTACGCGGCCCCTTCGGGTCTGGAGCTGATTTTTACAGTGGTCCTGACGGCGGTGGCCTCCTATTTCCTGGGCTGCTTCAACGGCGCGGTGATCGTGTCCAAGTATATCCTCCGGAACGATGTACGGAACCACGGCAGCGGCAACGCGGGCCTGACGAACTTCTACCGCACTTTCGGCGGCGGACTGACCCTTGTGGTGATTCTCTGCGATGTGTTGAAAGCGGTCATCGCCGTACTGCTGGGAAGCTGGCAATTCGGCGGGCTCTCCCTGGTGGGCAAATACTGGGCGGGCCTCTTCTGCCTCCTGGGCCACATGTTCCCCTGTATGTTCAAATTCAAGGGCGGCAAGGGCATCCTCTCCGGCGGCACCATCGCCATCATGATCGACTGGCGCATCGCCCTGGTGGTCTGGGGCGGGTTTTTGCTGCTGACCGTCCTCACCCGGTATGTCTCCCTGGGCTCGTTGTGGGCCGGGGCCAGCTTCCCTTTCGCCACCTGGGCGTGCTATCCGGACCCGGTGATCGTCATTCTGGGCTTCCTCTGCGGGGGACTGGTGGTCTGGCAGCACCGGGCCAACATCCAGCGGCTTCTCTCCGGCAAGGAGAACAAATTCAGCCTGCACCATAAAAAGGAGGGCGGATCATGAAAGCAGTGGTTTTGGGCTCCGGCGGCTGGGGCACAGCCCTGGCCCTGGTCCTGTGCGACAACGGACACGACGTGACCCTCTGGTCCCACTCCCCTGAAAAAGCGGCACAGATGCAAAAAAAACGGGAAAACCCCCTGCTGGCGGGCGTCCCCCTGCCGGAGGCCCTCCGCGTCACCGGCGAGCTTAGCTACCTGGACGGCGCGGACATGGTGGTCAGCGCCGCCCCCTCTTTCGCTGTCCGGGCCACGGGGGAAAAGGCCCGGCCCTATCTGCGGCCGGAGACCATTTTAGTGACCGTCTCCAAGGGCATTGAGCGGGAGACGGGCCTCCGCATGAGCCAGATCCTCCAGGAGGCCACGGGCAATGTATGCAAAATCGTGGCCCTCTCCGGCCCCTCCCACGCGGAGGAGGTGAGCCGCAGGCTGCCCACCGGCTGCGTCTCCGCCTGCCCGGACCGCGCCGCCGCCCGCTTCGTCCAGGACGCTTTCATGAACGACTACTTCCGCATCTACACCAGCTATGACATCATCGGCGTGGAGCTGGCGGCGGCGCTGAAAAACGTGGTGGCCCTCTCCTGCGGCATCTGCACCGGCCTGGGGCTCCAGGACAACACCAAGGCCCTGCTGATGACCCGGGCCATGGCGGAGATCGCCCGCCTGGGGGAGCAGCTGGGCGGCACCCGGCGGACCTTTGGCGGCCTTGCCGGCATGGGGGACCTGATCGTCACCTGCACTTCCCTCCACTCCCGGAACTACCGGGCCGGCATCCTCATCGGCCAGGGCAAAACCGTCCGGGAGGCCATGGAGGAGGTGGGCGCCGTGGTGGAGGGCTACTACGCCGCGGAGAGCGTTTACCAGCTGGCGGAGCGGGAGCAGGTGGAGATGCCCATCTGCCGCTGTGCCTACGAGGTGCTCTACCACGGCAAACAGGCCCGGGACGTGGTCAGCGAGCTGATGGGCCGTGCCAAAAAGGACGAGCTCTCCGAGCGGACCTGGATGTAATAAAGCTTTTTGATCAAACTTTTTCTCGAAAAAGTTTGTGGGGTACAGGGGTAAGGCCCCTGTTCGAGGCGCGCACGCCTCGAAATCCCCGTACTTTATGATTGCGAAGCGCAAAAATCATCTACAACTGAGTGCGTCTTCGCCGCAGGCGAACAGCGTCCCCCGGTGGCCGCTCCCAGCCCCTGCTTCGCACTACAAATAAAATAGCTTCAAGAACCAGTGAATAGACAGAAAAAATCCCGGACGAGACGTCCGGGATTTCGTTTGTACATGTCAAATCGCTCTGGTGACCTTACCGGAACGCATGCACCGGGTACAAACATACACATGGCGGGGCGTACCGTTGACAATCGCCTTCACACGCTTCACATTGGGCTTCCAGGGACGATTGGAACGCCGGTGAGAGTGAGAAACCTGAATGCCGAAAGTCACACCCTTATCGCAAAACTCGCACTTTGCCATTTTTGCACCTCCTTGCTATTGCGCACTTTTTATATAATATCAGAAATATCTGCAAAATGCAAGAGAAATCTCCGTGGATCTCCCCCGCCCTTTGCCGGCTGGATCAGGCGGCCGCCACCGCTTTCTTGGCGATCTCAGTCAGCTGGGTGAACGCGGCGGCGTCGCTGATGGCGATCTCGGAGAGCATCTTCCGATTGATCTCGATGCCGGCGGTCTTCAGGCCGTGCATGAACGTGGAGTAGTTCATCCCGTTGAGCTTGCAGGCGGCGGAGATGCGGGTGATCCACAGAGAGCGGAAATCGCGCTTCTTCAGCCGGCGGCCGGTGTAGGCGTAGGTCAGGGACTTCATCACCGCCTGATTTGCCACGCGGAAGTGCTTGGACTTGGAGCCCCAGTAGCCCTTGGCCATCTTCATGACCTTATTTCTTCTCTTGCGCGTCATCATCGCGCCTTTGATTCTAGCCATTGTAAAAAGCCTCCTATTCTATACAGCTTACTTGTAAGGGATCATCTTGCGCACGGCGTCCACGTTGGTGGCGTCCGCGTAGCCGCCCGCCCGCAGACGGCGGGTGCGCTTGGTGTCCTTCTTGGTCAGGATGTGGCTCTTAAAAGCCTTGGCGCGCTTCACCTTGCCGGTCTTGGTCAGATTAAATCTCTTCTTGGCGCCGCTATGGGTCTTCAGCTTAGGCATAGTAAATTGCTCCTTCCGTTTGTTTGAAAATCCTTGGTTATTTGCCGCCCTTGGGAGAGAGGAAGATGGACATCATCCTGCCCTCCAGCTTGGGAGCTTTGTCCAGATTGGCTGTCTCGGCACACTGCTCGGCAAAGCGCTCCAGCAGGTCGCGGCCGATGCTGGTGTGGGCCATCTCCCGGCCGCGGAAGCGGACGGAGACCTTGACGCGATTGCCGTCGGCGATGAACTTCTGCGCGTTTTTCAGCTTGGTATTGAAATCACCAATGTCGATGCCCGGGGACATCCGAATCTCCTTGATCTCCACCACATGCTGATTCTTTCTGGCCTCTTTCTCCCGCTTGCTCTGCTCGAACCGGAACTTTCCATAGTTCATCAGCTTGCACACGGGCGGCGTGGCCTGGGGCGAGATCTTGACCAGGTCCAGTCCCTGCTCGTCGGCGATTCGCAGAGCCTCCGCGGAGGGCATGATACCCAGCTGCTCGCCCTGGGAGCCGATCAGACGGATCTCCTTGTCATTGATGGCTTCATTCAGTTCATGCACTTGCTTACTAATGGCCGAAACACCTCCGTTCCAAAAATCACAAAACGCGGATACCAGACCGGCACCCGCGCAACAACAAACCGCCTCCCGGCAGCTTGGTACATAGTGTTGACCTCTTTGCCCAACTGGCTGGAGGTGAGGCGGATGCATCGCCTTCTTTGTTTTGCCTAGTCAGTATACCAGTCCCCCAGCAGTTTGTCAACAAATTTTTTCCTCCTTTGAATATTTTTCATCTTTCCGGCAAAAATAACGCCTGTACGGGGGAAGACGGACCGTTCCGCCTTTGCCCGCAGCCGCATTGCAGGATTCCGAAAGGAGGTGTTCCCTCATGTCTCAGAACAACCAGAATCAGCAGAATCAGGATCAGCAGAACCGTCAGAATCAGCAGAACCAGGAGCAAAAGCGCAATCAGAAGGAAAACCGGAAGTAATTCCTCTCTCCCGGGAACAGGCGCGGCGGAACCACTCCGCCGCGCTTTTCCGCGCCTCTTCCCGCGTCACCGCGGCCGGCTGTAGACCAGCTCCGCGAACTGCCCGTACCGCCGGACCTCCTCCAGGCGAAACCGCCGCAGCGCCTCCCCCTGGGTGAAGAGGGGAACGCCCGCCCCCAGCAGCACCGGGGCCACCTGGACGATCAGGTGATCCACCAGATCCCCCTCCAGCAGCGGCGCCAGAATGGTATTTCCGCCCACCACCCAGATATTCCGCGCCGGTCCCAGGCTTCGCACCAGCTCCACCGGATCCATGCTGACCGCTGTGAACCCCGGGCAGGAGAGCGCTTCGTGGGTGAATACATAGTTCTCGGTAGCGGGATAGACGGCCGCCGGGTCCCCCGCCCTCTCCAGCTCCCGGAACGTCCGGCGCCCCATCAGCGTCACATCCATGCCGCTGTAAAATTCGTCGTAACCGGTCTCGCTGGCGTCGCCGGTCTCATAGAGCCAGTCCAGGCTGTGGTCCGCCGCGGCGAGATATCCGTCCAGCGTGACGCAGCCGTAAAAGAAAACCGCCATGGCGCATCCTCCCAATCGTTTTCTCATTCTGCCGTCTCCCTCCGGCCGGGGGCAATCGGAAAGAGGAGGCGGGCACTGCCTGCCTCCCCTTTGCCATTACCAGGGAATGAACTGCAGATTGGCGTCCACACGGCCGCTGATGCCGGCGACTGTGCAGCTGCTGGTGAACTGCCAGTAGTCCATCTGATAGCGGATGGTGGGATAGAGCTTTTCAGAGGAGGCGCTCTTGTACTCCGGGTACCAGCTGAGATAGGGGGCGATGGCGCCCTGGTCGTACTTGATGTAGCTGACATAGGTCCCCGCGTAGATCATGGGCGTGTAGCCCGCCTCCTGGATCCGCTTGCAAAAGGCGATGGCGCAGGCGGTGGCCATCTCCGGCGCGGTGCCGTAGACCCGGTAGGAGGAGTTGTGCATCTCCCAGTCGTAGGCCACGGGGCCGTTGATCTCATGATCCCGCAGCAGCTCGATGACGAAATCCGCCTCCTCGATGGCCTCCTCCACGGTGATGGCCTGGGCGAAGAAGTATACGCCGGTCTCAATGCCGGCCGCCATGGCCCCGTCGATGTTCTGGGCGTAGTACTCGTCGGCGTTGATCGCGCCGGTGGAGGTCCCCCGGAAGCCGATGCGCACCATGGCGAACTCCACGCCGTCATCCCGCGCCGCCTGCCAGTCGATGGTCTTGGTCTCGCTGGCCCGGTTCTGGTAGGCGGACACGTCGACGCCGAAGCGGGTGCGGTAGCGGTTTCCGGTATAGATCAAACGGTCCCCGGTGTCGTTCCACACAAAGTCCCCCTCGTAGAGCTGGATGGGCTCCGCATCGGCGTAGACGGGGATCTGCCGCTTGTCGTACTCAAAGGTCTCCCCGGTGGTGACGCCGGGGGTGTAGACCTCGCTGGGCTGGATGCCGGGTCCCGCCGGGGTCTCCGGCGTCTGGGGCTCCCCCGGCTGCTGGGGATCCGTGGGCACTACCTGGAACCACGTGGGCTCCACGCCGCTGAAATTCCGGAGAGCGCCCTGGATGGTCACGTTGTTCAGCGTCACGGGCCCGGAGATGCCGGGGGCCAGGATCAGGTCTCCGGCGATGGTCATATCCCGCAAGGACGCGCCGCCCTCGGCGTTGATCATCATCGTGCCGCTGACATCGGCGGCGTACTCCGCCGTCTCCTGTACCAGCACCTGGATCATGTTATTGAGGATGCTGACGATCTCCGCCCGGGTGATGGGATCCAGCGGGCGGAAGCTGCCGTCCTGGCTGTCGGTGATGTACCCCCGGGCGGTCATCTCCGCCACGGGGCCCCGGGCGTAGTCCGCGAACTGCTCCGCGTCCAGATAGGAAAGCGTCTCAGTGGCGGCGTCGACGCCGAACGCCCGGGCGATCATGGTCACCGCCTGCTGGCGGGTGATGGTGTCCGAGGGCAGGGCTCTGCCGTTGTTGCCCAGGTAGATTCCGGCGGCGTTGAGCTTGAGAATGGCCGATTCCCAGTAGGTCCCCGCCGTGTCGGTGAAGACTTCCGCCGGGGCCTGGGCCTGAAACTTCAAAAAGCGGTCCAGAATGCCGGCGAAGGCCCCCCGGGTGATGGAGTTGTCGGGGCGGAAGGTCCCGTCCTCGTATCCCTGGATGATCTGATACTCCTCGCTCCACTTGGCGATGGCGTCTGCTGCCCAGTGGTCCGGGGTGTCGGTAAAGGCCGCGGAGACCGGTGTCATGGCCAGCGTCCCCGCCAACGCCGCGGCCAGAAGTCGCTTTGGCAGTCGAATGTGCATGGCGGCAGTTCCTCCCTGTCGAAATTTGTCGTCACAAACGGAAAAAGAACGCCGCGGCTCCGGAAAGAGCCGCGGTGTTCAGGAGGCTCCGATTCCATCAGCGTGTGCAGCTTTACGCCAGAAGCCGCTTCCGGCGAGGATGAAATCAGAGGTCTCGTGTGTCACCTCAAGGCGCCGTTTTTTATTATAGCGGAAAAAACCCCAGGGGTCAATATCCCTTTCCGGTTTACCATAATATGACTTTTAGAAGCTGGTAAACAGGGCGTCCAGATAGGCGAAGCGCCGGGGACCGTCGGTGCCGGCCACAGGGTCGTGGATCACGTCAAAGACGATCACCGGCTCCGCCCCCTCCAGCATCGCCTCAGCCCGGTCCAAAAAGGCGGCGATCTCCGCCTCGTCCGCATCCCCCTCCCGGGGCGCGCCGTCACCCGCCGGGAAGAAGATCCGCTCCCGGACACGGTCCAAAACCGCGCCGTCCTCCCCCAGGGAGAACTGGGCTAGCTGGAAGTCCCCCCGTTCCGAGGCGGTATAGGGCGAATACCACACCAGGTAGTCCGCCCCCTCCTCCTTTTTCAGGTACAGCTCCCCCCACTGGCTGTGCTCCGCGCCGCAGGCGAACTCATAGATGGGCAGGACCTCTCCCCCCTCCACCGCCCGCAGAACCGTCGCCTGGGCCCGGGTGAAGCTGCCGCCGTCCAGGCTGCCGCCGTGGAGGGGCGCCGGCTCTCCGCTCCGGCCCTTTTCCACCGTCAGCACCAGAAGCTCCTCCGCGCCGTCGTGGGTCAGGTCCGCGTAGACGGCGGAGCTGTCGGCCTCGCTGTAATGCTCCATGAAGTATGTACGCAGGATCTGCCGGGTCTCGTCGCCATTCAGTCCCGACGAGGCCGGGGGCTTTGGCAGCTGGTCCTCCGCAATGCCCCAGATCCGGCCCTCGCCCCACCGGGCAAGGCCGAGGGCCAGGGCCGCGGCCAGAAACAATCCCATCACGCTCAGCGCGTGCCGTCTGTCCATTCTATCAACCTCTGTCTATAATCTCTCTAATTATAAAGACGTTTGGAGAGGCCGGTTTGTTTCATCCATTTTCCAACTTTGGAAAAACTTACAAAAGATCATGTCTCTTTTGTGGAAATAATCGATATTTTTACCCGCCAAGGAAACACCGGCCGCCGCGCTTCCCCCGCCGGCTCGTCCCGCAGAATGCCGCCGCCCCGGAACACGGACAGGGCCAGGCCGATGAGGGCCATGTCGATCACCGTGTGGAGGTTTCCCACCACCAGGGGCAAATGGGCGGAAAAGAACACATAGCCCAGGTTCAGCGCGGCGCTGAACAGCGTCTCCAGCCCCAGAGACAGCACCACCGCCAGGGCGATCAGACGGCCCAGCTGCTGCCTCTGCCGCAGGCAGCGGGCCAAAAGCCAGACCAGCAGGGCGGTGATGGCCGCCATCAGCAGAAGACCGGCCAGCCAGCCCCATCTGACCAGCAGCTTCAGCGGCAGGCACTCCTGGTCCGCGAGTTCGATCACAGGGCGCCCGTTTCTCTGAATGAATGGGACCTCCCGCAAATAACGTTTTGTCATCCATCCCCAATACCCTCTTCCCAGGGGATCTGTCTCCGGATGAAGCGCCAGGCGCAGTCTGTCGAGAAAGTACTGCCCATAGCCCATTCCAAAGAAGAGGGCCGGCATTCCCGCAGCCAGAGCCAGGGCTGCCCCGGCAAATCTCCACCGCCCGGGGCCAAACCACCCCATGCGGATCGCGCACAGCAGCAGAACCAGTCCGCACACCAGCAGGAGCACCAGCCCGGACAGAAACGGGGCCAGCAGACAGATTGCCGCCAGGGGAATCCCTCCGGCGACGGCCAGGGCAAAGTGCCTCCACCCACTCCCCCGGCAGCTGTACAGCCAGAGGGCGTACACCACCGGATAGAACAGAACGACGTACCGGGTATAATAGGAGGCATAGTGTATTTCCGGCGACAGCCACATAGCCAGCGCTCCCGCCGCCAGCGCCCCCAGATAGACGGCCCTGGGGCAGCGGGCCAGGAACGAGACGTCCAAAAAGTACGCCCCCAGCATGGCCGCTGTCCCCAGCGCCAGCGCCAGTGCGGCCATGGCCGGGCTGACGGCGTCCAAGCCATCCCCCCGGGTGAGCTGCACCCGCAGAAGCGCCCCCACGCAGGCCAGGGCGACGGTCAGCCCCAGCAGCCCCCACTGGGGCCGGGGTCGGTGGAGCCGGTCCAGCTCCGTGCCAACGGACACCGGATCCCCCATCTCCTCCACCGCCAGCCGTTCGGCGTCCTCCCGGCCCTCCGCCGCGAACGCGTCCCGCTGGTCCTCCAGGTGGCGGCGCAGCTCCAGGGACACCACGCCCCGGGCCCTCTTCCAGCGGATCTGCGCCTCCACCGTCTCGATGTACGCTTGTATGGTCTCAGGCAAGGCTGGCGCCCCCTCTCAGGACCCGGCCCACGGCCCGGGCATAGTCGTTCCAGGCCGTCTCCTTCTCCCGCAGGGCCCCCCGGCCCTGCTTCGTCAGGTGATAGTACCGCCGGGGCTTCCCGGCGGCGGCCTCCCCCTCGTAGGCGGTCACCAGACCTTTCTCCTCCAGGCCGTGGAGCAGAGGGTACAGCGTCCCGGCCTTCAAGTGAAAGGTGTCGTCGGAGCGGCGGCGCAGCTCCTCGATCATCTGATAGCCGTACTTGTCCCCGTCCTCCAGCAGCTTCAGCACCAGCATGGCCATGCTGCCGCTGACCAGGCTCTTGTCCAGTTCCATCGCGGTCTCCTCCTTTATATCGGCAATCTATATACTGCATTATATATTGACTGTCTATATATGTCAAGAAAGAATTGGGCGGCGCTTTTCAAAGCGCCGCCCGCTCCCGCCGGATTTTCAGGTCAGCAGTTCTCTGCCGGCCTCACTTCTTCCGCACGGGGTAGCAGATCTCCGTCAGAAACTCGTCGGGGTTCCGGGTGTCGTGGGGGCTGACGTGGTAGATCCAAAAGGCGGCGCCGTCAAAGGCGTAACCGTTCTCCCGCACCCAGGCGGCCACCGCCTCGCTGGCCTCGGTAATCCCCGCGTAGCTGCCCCGCAGCATTGCGGAGGCCACCTGTACCGCCGGCGCCGTCTTGAACTTCACGTGCTCCGTGTCGGGGTAGGTCCCTTTCACGGTCTTCTGGATCTCCACGTCCACGTCGCTCTCCTTATACTCGCGGTCGTGGAACACGGCGGTACACAGCACCGGGTCCCCGTCCTGGATCTTCATCCGGGCGGTCTCCTGGCAGTAGATGCCCCACAGGTCCCCCTCCCGGTCGTAACTGGGGATGATCTGCCGGACGCTGGCCACAGTCCGCTCCGGGATCGTCTTGATGGTCACATCGTATTTCATTGTCTCGTCCTTTCTCAGCCGTTCCAGGGCTGTGTCCAGGAGCCGTAGACGCCGCTCCGCCTCCTCCATGGCCGCGGCGGCCTCCGCCCGCTTCAGCCGCAGGCACCGCTCCAGCAGCGCCGGATCATCATAGCAGTCCAGCACCTCGGAGATGGTACTTTGTGTAAAGCCCATATCCTTTAATGCCGTGATCCGGTTTGCCGTTGGGAGCTGGTACTCGCTGTAGTAGCGGTAGCCGGTGAAAGGGTCGGTGGTCTCCGGCGTGAGCAGGCTGCTCTCGTCGTACTGGCGCAGCAGGCGGATGCTGATCCTGGACAGTTTTGAAAATTCGCCGATCTTCAGCATGGCGTGTCCTCCACATCGATGTGATTTTTGAGCTCAGGAACAGCATAAGCCCTCTCCCCGGGGGAGAGTCAAGGGGGATTTTCGAAAATTTTTCCGGCAAAAGACCGCCCGCGCCGAGAGGCGCGGGCGGCGGAATATTATTCCACGGTGACGGACTTCGCCAGGTTCCGGGGCTTGTCGATGTCGCAGCCCCGCTGCAATGCCACATAGTAGGCGAACAGCTGCAGCGGCGCGATACCAAGGGACGGCTGGAGAATGGGATGGGTGTCCGGCACGGCGATCACACCGTCGGCGGTCTTGGCCATCCTCTCCCGGAAAGACTCCGTGGTGACGGCCAGGACCTCCGCGCCCCGGGCTTTCACCTCCACCACGTTGCTCATGGCCTTGTCGAAGAGGGGCCCGTAGGTGCCTAGGGCCACCACCAGCGTCCCCGGCTCGATGAGAGAGATGGTGCCGTGCTTCAGCTCGCCGGAGGCGTAGGCCTCGGAGTGGATGTAGCTGATCTCTTTCAGCTTCAAGGAGCCCTCCAGCCCCATGGCGTAGTCCAGATTCCGGCCGATGTAGAAGACGGAGCTGTGGTTAAAGTACCGGGAGGCGAAGTACTGGGTGTCCTGAAAATCCCGGAGATACCGCTCCATCTTCCCCGGCAGGGCCTGGAGCTCCGCCAGAATGGCCTCGTACTCCTCCCGCTCCACCGTGCCCAGCAGGTCCGCCAGATACAGCCCCACCAGATCCAGCGCCGCCAGCTGGGTGGAGTAGCCCTTGCTGGTGGCCACGGCGATCTCCGGCCCGGCCCAGGTGTACAGCACGTCGTCCGCCTCCCGGGCGATGGAGCTGCCCACCACGTTGCAGATTGCCAGCGTCCGCCCTCCCAGCCGCTTGGCCTCCCGCAGGGCGGCCATGGTGTCCAGCGTCTCGCCGGACTGGCTGATGGTGATGACCAGCGTGTTCTCATCCACCATGGGGTCGCTGTAGCGGAACTCCGAGGCCAGCACTACCTCCACCGGCCGCCGCAGCAGCCGCTCCCAGACGTACTTCCCCACGATCCCCGCGTGGTAGGCGGAGCCGCAGGCCACCATGTAGATGCGGGAGATGTTCCGGGCGTAATCCGCCGTCAGGGTGATGTCGTCCAGCACAATCTGCCCCTCCCGGATCCGGGGGGAGATGGTCTTTCGAATGGCCTCCGGCTGCTCCAGAATCTCCTTGAACATGAAGTGGGCATAGCCGCCCTTTTCCGCCGCGGACACGTCCCAGTCCACTATATTGTACTTTTTGTCCACTGGGATGAGCTCGTCGTCGAAAACGTCGATGCTCTCCGGCGTTACCACGGCGATCTCTCCGTCCTCCATGTAGATGACGTCCCGGGTGTATTTGATGATGGCCGTCACGTCCGAGGCGATAAAATTGCCGTTTTCACCTTTCCCCAGGATCAGGGGACTGTCCTTTCGGGCGGCGATGAGGGCATTGGGAAAGTCCGAGCAAAGGATGCCAAAGGCGTAGGAGCCCTCGATCCGCCGCAGGACCCGGCCCACGGCCTCCAGCATGTTATGGCACTCGTTGTAGTGGTACTCCAGCAGCTGGGCCACCACCTCCGAGTCCGTGTCGGAAGTGAACCTCACCCCCAGCTTCATCAGGTGTTCCTTGAGCTCCAGGTAGTTTTCGATGATGCCGTTGTGGACCAGGGCGATGCTGCCGTTCTCACTGACGTGGGGGTGGGCGTTGACGTCGTTGGGCTCCCCGTGGGTGGCCCAGCGGGTGTGGCCGATGCCCAGGGTCCCTTTCAGGTCCGCCCCGCCGCGGGTCAGGTCCGACAGCGCCCGCAGCCGGCCCTTGGTCTTGCGTACCTGAAGTTCCCCGGCCTCCGAGCGGACGGCGATGCCCGCCGAGTCGTACCCGCGGTACTCCATCCGCTCCAGACCGTCAAGCAAAATAGGGGCGGCCTGGTCCTGCCGTCCCGCAAATCCAATGATTCCACACATAGATAAATTAAGATCCTCCTGTTTTATGGCAAGAGGACAAACGCGCAGGATCTGTCGCTCTCTCCGCGGTCACGGCCCCTTTGTTTTGCGGTCACCCGCATATTTTCAAGCCGCGTCACGCGCCCGCGGAGCACGGAGGGACATCCGCCGAATGTTCGATTCTTCCCTCTCCTCGTCATCCTGTAATGTGTTTTCACATTACAGGCACTGGCGCTTCTGATGGGATTGCCCCATAGTCCTCCTTTCTCTCTGCGCTTTCCGGCGGCGCGGCCAAAATGAATTACACCGCACCGGCCATATATGATAAAGCCCCCTCCCGGAGGCAATATCCCGGAATATTTCTTTGGCGATTATTGAATTGCCTCAGGAATAACCTGGCGGCAAAGGCGGATACTATCCAGACGGAGGGAATCCGCCTATGATAACCGCTTTCGCCCGCACTGTGATCCTCTATTTTCTCATCATGACCGGCCTGCGCCTGATGGGCAAGCGGCAGATCGGCGAGCTGGAGCCCAGCGAGCTGGTGCTGACCATGATGATCTCGGACCTGGCCACCGTCCCCATGCAGGACTTCGGCATCCCGCTGCTGGCGGGGGTCATCCCCATTCTGACGCTGCTGGCCCTCTCCATGCTCATGAGCCACCTCTCTCTGCGGAGCCTGCGGTTCCGGGAGCTGGTGTGCGGCACCCCCGCCGTGCTGATCCGCCACGGCGTTGTTCAGCAGCAGACCATGCGGGAAAACCGCTACACCCTGGATGAGCTCCTGGAGGAGCTGCGGGGCCAGGGGATCTCCTGCGTGGAGGACGTGAAATACGCCATTCTGGAAAACTCCGGCCAGCTGTCCGTCCTGCCCTGGGCCCGTCAGCAGCCCCCCACCGCCGCCCAGCTCCACCTGGAGGTGGAGGACGATGTGACGCTGCCCACGGTGCTTATCAACGACGGACGGGTCCTTGGCCGCGGCCTCGCCGCCTGCGGCCGTGACCGCGCCTGGCTGGATGCGCAGCTGCGGGAACGGCAGCTCTCCTCTCCCCGGGAGGTCTTTCTCCTGACCCTGGACGAACAGGGCCGGGTATTCTGTTTGAAAAAGGAGGACGGCCCATGAGAGGCATTCTGCCGCCTCTGGCTTTGCTTACGGCCCTGCTGGCCTTCGCCCTTTGGAACGGGGGGCGGATCGCCGGCGACACCGCTCGCTGGCAGTCCCAGCTGGAACAGGCCGAGGCCCTGGCGCAGTCGGAGGACTGGACCGGGGCGTCCGCGGTCCTGTCGGAGAGCCACCGGGACTGGAGCCGCCGCCAAACCTATCTCCACATCGTCTCCCAGCACAGCGCCGCGGACGAGGCGGAGATACTCTACCGCCGCTGTCAGGCATTCGCCGCCGTCCAGGAGCTCTCGGAGTTCCGGGCAGAGACGGCGGCTCTGCGGCAGCAGCTGCGGCTGCTGGCGGAGATGGAGCGGTTCAGTCTCCGGAACGTGCTGTAGGGAAGATTTGATTAAATCAACGTGCGCAGATTTGCGTCGGAAATTTCTCCTGGCAAGGCAAAAAATCGCAGGAATCCTTTGTGGATTTCAAGATTTTTCAACGACGCCAGGGAAATTTATGGCGTGAAGATGCGTGCGGAGATTTATTCAGAGGTTCCCTAATCACTCGTCCTCCAGCAGCAGCTTGTTCAGCTCCTCCTTGAACGTGTCGATGTCCTTGAACTGGCGGTACACGGAGGCGAAGCGGACGTAGGCCACCTGGTCCACTTTCCGCAGCCGCTCCATGACTTTCTCCCCCACGTCCTCGGTGCTGATCTCCCGCTCCATGCTGTTCTGGAGATCCTGCTCGATCTCCGCGGCGATCCGCTCCAGATCCGCCAGGGGCACCGGGCGCTTCTCACAGGCCCGAATCATGCCGGCAAGCACTTTCCTCCGGTCGAAGCTCTGGCGGCTGCCGTCTTTCTTCATCACCACCATGGGCAGGCTCTCCACCGTCTCATAGGTGGTGAACCGCTTGCCGCAGGAGAGGCACTCCCGCCGGCGGCGGATGCTGGCCCCTTCCTCGGCGGGCCGGGAATCGATGACCTTGCTCTCGCTGAATCCACAAAACGGACACTTCATTATGATGGCCTCCATTCTCTCGCCGGCTGTCCGCCGGCGTAGTTTCTCTTAAAGCCTCTCTCTTTTGACCGGGTGGAATTCCTATCTTGTGGTTATTATACCATAGAAGTGCCGGATATGGTATACATAATTTTGCTTTTCCAAAAGTTTTTTCCGGCGCCCCGGCGCCTCCCTCCCTCATGGGAACACCGGCTCCTCCCGGTCATTGAAGAGAAAGACGGCGTACCGCGCCCCCTGGATGGAGCGGACACAGGCGAAGCAGAAGAGCGCCGGCAGCGGAAAGGGCCGAGCGCTGTCGTAGGGCAGCGCCAGGGACCGGCGGCCCTCCTCCTCCCGGACCAGCGCCCCCGCGAGGCCCCGCAGCCGCTTGCGAAGCCACGGCGCTTGAAACAGCGTCTCCGGGTCCTGGACGGCCCGCCAGGTTCCCCGGTCCTCCTCCGCCACGGGCCGGACCTCCCCCCGCAACAGCTGCCCCAGAGGCTCCGTCAGCCGCTGCGAAAACCGCCGCCGGATCACCGCCTCCCGCCCTGCGGGCTCCAAAACGCCCAGGCGCAAAGACCCCTCCCGACCCACGGCCCAGGCGCACCACAGCCCCTCCCCCGGCAGGCGGCAGCGGGCGTCGAACCAGGTATACAGGGCCTCCCGCTCCACCGTCAGCTCCCCCGCCGCCCTGCCGTCCAGCAGCAGCGGAAACTTATCGATGCATCCCCTGTTCAAAAAAACACCTCCCCGCCGGGCGGCGGGGCAAACGCACACCCCGCCTATGCAAGCCTATGCACAGGCGGGGCGGATCATGTCCGATTTCTCAGGCGATGGTGTAGGCCCCCCGCACCAACAGCTTGGTGGTGGCGGCGGTGGCCCGGACGGCCCGGTTCTCGATGGTCATTATGTAGAGGTGATTCTGCACCAGGGCGCCGCCGTTGTTCAGCGTGGTTCCGGCGGTCTCGTCAATAAGTCCCGGCGCGGAGGGCGTCACGCAGACGGCCGTCCCCACCCGCAGCATCACCTCACAGCCGATGTCCCCCGTCAGGGTCTGGCCGCCCGCGAGGGTCACCACGGTAAAGACGGCGGACTCCCCCCCGGCGCTCTGGCCGCCCCGGGCGGCGATCTTCTCGTCCACCCGGGCCATGATGGTGTTCATGAACGTCTCGTTCAGATAGCTCAGGGTCACCAGCGGGTCCTGGGCGGACCCGGCCTCCGCGGCAAACGCCGTGGTCATCAGCGCGGCGCACAGGGCCGCCGCGGCCGCCAGGCGCAATAGACGGTTTTTCTTTCTCATTATGTACCTCCTCTGTAAAACCGTCCTCCCGGAAAAGAGACCTCCTCCGGGAGGACCGGCAATTCACACAAGCTGGTCGTGGGGCAGTCCAAAGCTCACCGCGATGGCCGTATCGCTTTCCCACGCCGGCCCCTTGGGCCGCCGCGGGAGCCCTTTCCATCTCACTCAAATCGGCGGAAGTCAATTCCGCCGATTTCAGGGTTTCGCTCACGCGAAACGCCTGACGCCGCCCTGGCGGCGGGGTCGATCCGGCCCCCGCTCCCACAGCCCGGCGGGTCTTTTACACCAGCTGGTCGTGGGGCAGTCCAAAGCTCACCGCAATGGCCGTATCGACTTTTTCCATCACACGCTCCTCCACATGGCCCATGCGCTCCCGCAGCCGTTTTTTGTCCAACGTCCGCACCTGCTCCAGCAGGACAACGGAGTCCCGGCTCAGGCCGCAGCTCTGGTCCACGGGGAGGTCGATATGTGTCGGCAGCCGGGCCTTGCCCGTCTGGGAGGTAATGGCCGCCGCGATCACAGTGGGGCTGTAGCGGTTTCCGGTGTCGTTCTGGATAATCAGAACCGGCCGGACGCCGCCCTGCTCGCTGCCCACCACCGGGGAGAGATCGGCATAGTAAATATCGCCGCGCTTGACACTCGTATCCACAAAGTTCACACTCCGCCGAAAGAAGTACCCGTCACCGAACGCATCTCGGTGAGGCCACTTTCATTCTCCCACGCAGTTCCGGAATTTATACGCTGCCCCGCAGGTAAAATTCCGGCGTCTCCGCCCCGCAGTATTCTATGCGCGAAGCAGGGCCGGAGTGTGTGCCCCATCCAAACTCAGAGCAGAAGCCGCAGACTCCGCTCCACCACTTTGCCCCCCTGGATGTACAGCCGGGGCACCCGCTTGCTGACTGCGCAGGTCAGCTCGTAGGGAATGGTCCCCAGCGTTGCCGCCAGCTCGTCCACGCTCTGGCGCGGCCCGAAGATCTCCACCTCGTCCCCCACCCGGACCTCCGGCAGTCCGGTGAGGTCCACCATGGTCATGTCCATGCAGATCCGCCCCAGGATGGGGGCCGGTCCCTGGGCCGTCTGCACCGCCGCGCGGTTGGAAAGGCCCCGGAAGAGCCCGTCGGCGTAGCCGATGGGCAGCACCCCCACCCGGGTCTTTTCCGCGGTGCGGAAAGTCCTGCCGTAGCTGATATCCGTATCCGGGTCGAAGATCTTGATGGTGGAGACGCTGGATTTCAGCGCCATCACCGGCCGCAGCCCCAGCCGCTGCCGGTCCCCCCCCGCCCCGTACAGGGCGATGCCTGGGCGCACCATGTCCAGGTACATCTCCGGATACCGGGCCAGGGCGCCGCTGTTGGCGCAGTGCCGCAGGGCAAAGGTCCTGCCCTTGGCGGCCAGGGCCTCCAGCACCCGGGTGAAGAGGTTGAACTGCTGCCGGGTATAGGCCTCGCTGCCGGCGCCGTCCTCGTCGGCCACGGAGAAGTGGGTGAAGATCCCCTCCGCCTCCAGATTCGGCAGGGCGCAGGCGCGGGCGATGGCCTCCACGCCGCCGTCAAAGTGCCCCTCCCGCACCAGAAAGCCCAGGCGGGACATGCCGGTGTCCACCTTGATGTGCACCTTCAGCGTCCCCCCGCAGTCAGCGGCGGCGGCGCTGTACGCCTCGGCCTTGGCCAGGGCGGAGACCGCCTGGGTGACGCGGTTGGCAATCAGCTGGGGCACCATCTCCGGCGGGGTGTGTCCCAGGATCAAAATGGGGGCCTGGATCCCCCCCTGGCGCAGCTCCCGGGCCTCGTCCAGACTGGAGACGGCCAGATAGTCCGTCCCCAGCCGCTCCAGCTGCGCGGCCGTCTGCACCGCGCCGTGGCCGTAGGCGTCCGCTTTCACCACGCCCAGGTACCGGACGCCGGGGCCGGTGATCTCCCGGGCCCGGCGGTAGTTGTGGGCCAGGGCGTCCAGGTCGATCTCCGCCCAGGTCCTTCGCAAAATCGTATCGTCCATTCCGAAGAGTCACCTTCAAACAGCGCTTCCGCGGACGGCCGGAGGGCCCTCAGGCCGCCCCGGTCTCCCCGGTTGGTTCCATTGTACCACAAAAAGAAAAGCTCGTAAAGTCCGCCGTCAAAATGACCTCCCCGTCCACGGCGATCTCCCCCCGGAGGGGCGTCCCGTCCTCCTGCCGCAGCCAGACGGTGGAGACGATCTTCCCATCCTGGAGGCCGCTCTGGTCCACGGTGAGCCGCAGGCAGGGCGTCTCATTCCACTCCTCCCGGTTCTCCTCCAGGAGCCACCCGTCCCGCAGCGCGCTCATGAGCCGGGGAAGGCACACGGCGGGGCTGATCTCCTGGCTGCTGAGGGTCCCGGCGTTCAGACAGACGTCCTCGTACTCCACCCGCCAGTCGCCGCCGCTGAGCACCGCACGGACCCCGGCGATGGAGGAGGGTTCCAGCACCTCCACGGTGCTCTCGCCGTCCGGCGTGTACTCACACCGCAGCAGCGCCTCCCACTCCAGTCCCTCCTGGCCGCAGGTCACGGCGGCCTCCATGGTGCAGCCGGTCATGTCGTGGTACTGCTGGCGCAGATCCACCGTCTCCGCCTCCCCCGTCCCGCCGCCGGCGCAGGCCGTCAGCAGCAGAAGCAGGGCCATCATTGGTACACAGAACCCTCTGCGCACCGAAACTCCTCCCTTTTCAAAAAACACTCTCCGCGAAGCCGCATCCCTACAGGCCCAGCTCCCGAAAGACCCCCGGCAGCTCTTCGATCACATCCTCCGGCGTCATGCACCAGGCCGTCAGACGTTCCGCCGCCAGGTCCCCGGCCCGGCCGTGGAGCCACACGCCCCCCGCCGCCGCCTGCACCGGCGCGGCCCCCTGGGCCAAGAGGGATGCAATGAGCCCTGTGAGCACGTCGCCGCTGCCGCCCTTGGCCAGGCCCGAATTGCCGGTGGTGTTCACCAGCGCGTTGCCGGAGGGCACGGCGGTAACAGTCCGGTGGCCTTTCAGCACCAGAATGCAGCCGTGGGCCTCCGCAAAGGCGCGGGCCGCGCCCACCCGGTCGGCGCCGGAGAGATCACCGCCGAGGCGGGCAAACTCCCCGTCGTGGGGCGTCAGGATGGTGACACGATCCCGCCGGGCGTCCAAAGTATCTATATGTCCCTCCAGCGCGTTTATGCCGTCGGCGTCCAGCACCACCGGTTTTTCCGTCCGCTCCAGGATCTCCCGTACCAGCTTCGCCGTGTCCTCGTCCCGGCCCAAACCGGGGCCCAGGGCCAGGACGCCGCAGTCCCTCAGCCTGTCCAGGATCGCCGGCAGGGCTCTGCGGCTCAGCCGCCCGTTCCGGTCCGCCAGGGGGAAAGGCATGGCGGAGACGCACCGGGCGGCCTCTACCTCCCATATACCCTCCGGCACCCCCAGATACACCAGGCCGCAGCCGGACCGCACCGCCGCCGCGGCGGCAAGATAGGGCGCGCCGGTGTACCCCACCGCGCCGCCCACCACCAGGAGCTTTCCAAAGTCCCCCTTGTGGCCGTTCGGCTTCCGGGGCGGCACCGCCGCGGCGGCAAACTCCCGCTCCACCGTCTGCGTCCTGCAGGTCACACCATTCACAAGATCCCTGGGAATCCCGATGTCCCGGACCTCCACCTGGCCGGAGAGCAGCGCGCCGTCCCCTGCAAACTGGCCGATCTTGGGAAGCGTAAAGGTAATTGTCCTGTCAGCTCTGACGCCGCAGCCAAGGACGCGGCCCGTGTCCGCCGCCACGCCGCTGGCCACGTCTGCCGCCACAACCCGCCCGCGGCTGCGGTTGATTATGTCAATGGCGGCCGCAAAGTTCGACGCCGGATCAACAGGCCGGGACAGCCCCACACCGAAGATGGCGTCCACCACCACATGGCTGGTCAAAATCCAGTCGGCCTGCTCCGGGCGCTCCGGGTCGAAGGGCTCCAGCTCCACGCCGCATTCGCTGAGCCTCCGGGTCTCCTCCATGGCGTCGGGAGTCAGCCGCTCGTAACTGCCCACCAGGAACGCCCGGACCGATACGCCCCGCAAAAACAGCAGCCGGGCGGCGGCGATGCCGTCCCCGCCGTTGTTCCCCGCGCCGCACAGCGCCGAAACCCGGGCCTTTCCCGGCCGAAAGGGCAGCAGCTCAAGCACGGCCTCCGCCACGCCTGCCGCCGCCCGCTCCATCAGATCGATAGAGGGAATCCCCCGCTCCTGGATCGCCCGCCGGTCCAGCTCCCGCATCTGGGAGGATGTGGCAAGTTTCATTGTATGCATCTCCGTTTCGAATGGAATCCGTGTTTTGTCCATTATACCGTCCCAGACGCCTTAGCGCAAGTCCAAAGCGGCGGTCCGGAGCGCTGTCACGCTCCCCGCTGAAAACCGCATTTTCCGAGCCGCCCCAGTGAAAGTAGCGCTTGACATTGGCGGGGAAGTCCAGTATAATTGTCAGTGGCTCGTATGCAGGTCTTATGATTGGACGGCATACGCCCGCCGGCATCATATCCGGGTATAGCGCAGTTGGTAGCGCGCGTGGTTCGGGACCACGAGGCCGTGGGTTCAAATCCCGCTACTCGGACCATGCGGAGTGTCCTTATAGGATTTGAGTATCCTTGTGGGACACTCCGCATTATTTTTGCTCAAAATCCTATACGGCGATCCGCTCCGGGGAGTAGCTGACAGCTACTCCCTTTCTCGTCCCCATTGTGATCTCCGCAGCCGGAATTTTCCGGCGGTCAGGGACAGAGAAAGCGCCGATACAGTTATAATAGATGGTGATATGCTGGGTGGTAACGCCGTCCTGCTTCTCCGCGTGGTATACGTCGATGTGGTCGATCAGCTCCGCCACCATGCGCTGGGTAATCTCCGTTGCGTTGGTATAGCGTCGGACCGTTGCAAGGAACGTGTCAATGTCCATCCGCTTGCCCTCGCTCTTTTTCAAGTCCAGCCGCAGGGCCTTGATCCTCTTGGCGTTCTCCCCCTGCTCCTGCTCATACCGCTGGGACATTTTCGCAAACCGGGTGTCGCTGATCTTCTGGCTCACGTTGTCCTCGTAAAGCCTCTCAAAAAGCCCGTCCAGCTCCTTGTCCCGCGCCAGCAGCCCATCCAGCTCCCGCTGCTTCCTGGCCCGCTCATTCTCCGTCACCTTTGCGGAACGGCCCATCATGGCCTTGATAAAGTCGTCCGCGTACTCGTTGGCGAAGCTGGCCAGCCGGTTCACCTCGTACAGCACCACCCGCTCCAGAAATTCCAGCCGGATATAGTGGGTCTTGGAGCACTTGCGCAGGCCGGAATTGTGATTTTGGCAACTGAAAAACTTAATATCGTGGTTGCCCTGGTTGAAGTGGAAATTGAGGTTGCCGCCGCACTCCGGGCATTTCAGATAGCCGGAAAACACGCTGGGCTCCTGGGTGACGGTGGGCCGCCTCCGGCGGGTCCCCTTTTTCATGCTCTGCACCTTTTCCCAGGTGGGCCGGTCAATGATGGCCTCGTGGACGTTGAGGAAGATTGCCCGGTTCTCCTCCGGGTTCTCGATCCGCTTCTTCATCTTGTAGGACTTGGAGTAGGATTTGAAGTTAATCACATCGCCGCAATACTCCTGCAAGGTGAGGATTTTTTTGATGGTGGTATGTCCCCATTTGGTGGGCTCCACGGTGCTCTTGGACCCGCCCCGGCTTGTCCCCTTGCTCCGCCAGTAGTAGGTAGGATTGAACACCCCATCCCGCTCCAGCGCGGCGGCAGTCTCGGCCAGCCCGTAGCCGTCCAGCGCCATTTGATAAATGCGGCGCACCACGGCGGCGGCCTCCGGGTCGATCACCCAAAAGCGGGGATCGTCCGGGTTCTTGATGTACCCATAGGGCGGCGGGGACAGCGGCACCCCGGAATTGCCTTTCATCTTGTTTACGATCCGGCGCTTCTTGGAAATATCGCGGGCGTAGTATTCGTTCATGATGTTTTTGAACGGGGTAAACTCGTTCTCGCCCTCGTCGCTGTCCACTCCATCGGAAACGGCCACCAGCCGCACATCATGGGCCGGGAAAAATTCTTCCGTCAGGCGGCCCACCTCTATGTAGTTCCGGCCCAGCCGGGAAAGGTCCTTGACGAACACCGCCGAAATATATCCGTTCTCTATGGCCTGGATCATCTTCTGGAAGCCGGGCCGGTTCATGGTCGTGCCCGTAATCCCATCGTCCACAAAAAACAAGGTGTCCGTATAACCTTTTTCTTTTGCGGCCTTTTGGAGAATTTTTTTCTGATTCTGGATGCTGTTGGATTCGGTGTCCATGTTATCGTCACGGCTCAAACGACAGTACAGGGCGGCCGTTCCAAACTCGTTTTTCTTGCTTGACAGCTTCATAATTTCCTCCTTTCCAGCCGCCAAACAAGAGGTTTTATCCTACCTATATTATACCTCATTTGGCCGCCCATGTTAAGGATGTCACGGAAATCATCAGGCCGGGTCCAGCTCGGCCAGCATCAGCTTCAAGAGAATATCCCCCATTGTCTCGCCCTCCTCCTTGTAAACAGGCGTGACAACAAACTTGATTTTATCTACCTGATAGGTATACTCCTCTTTTGTGGCGGTATCAGCCATAGCGCCCTCCTCTCCAGAATGGTGTTGATTGCCTCTCGTCTCCGCTGTCCTGTGGGGAAACGCAGAAAGGCAGCACCCAAAAAAGTGCTGCCTTTCAACCTTGCTCCACGTCTGGACACGGTGTCCAGAGGCCAGCAGGATTTTCCATTTCGATCCACGAACGGGGCCGCCGCGCCGGGGGAAGTTTGGGCTGCCGCAAGACAGACAGGCCCCAGGCGGGCGGCCCCCTTGGTTTTGTTGTACGCTGTATTTGCCATGCACCCCCAGCGCGGGGAGTATTCCAGGCCGCCGGTGGCTCCGGCTGTCATAGCTCCACAGCACCGCCGCCCCCGTGGGGAGGGCTGGCGCGTACCGCAGGGCTCCCCCGCAAGTCCGTGGGAGGGCGTGAGCAAGTTTCATTATCCCCCGCGCTGTCGTCGCGCCCGGCCTGCCAGAGCCGGGTCAAAGGTTCGCGTTGATCGCTCGGTCCGCTCCTTGTTCACCTCCTTGGAGCACCCATCCTGGCGGCGCGCCTTTTGTCGCTATTCACACGGGTTTTGTGCCTGGAATACTGTGTATTCAGTTGTCGGCGGGAGGACTTGTCCCTCCTCACCTATCAGGCGGTTTTTGGGCGTTTTCGGATGTACCTTAGAAAGAAAAATCCAAATATTTTTTCAAACCCCGCAGGCCCTTGTTGATCGTTTCCCGGACGTTGCGCTCCTCCACGTTCTCCGCCCTGGCAATCTGGCCCACGCTCCGCCCCAGGATGAAGCGGGCGTAGACGCGCCGGGCCTGGACGGGCGGGAGACGATCAAGGGCAGCATAGAGGGCGGCTTGGTCCTCGGCCTGCTCCATGATCTCCTCCGGGGTCAACGGGGGATAGGTCACGTCGGCCTCAAAACCGGGAGTTCCGTCCAGGGAGCACTCGTCATGCTCCCGCTTGCGGCGCTTATAGCTGTCGCACAGGCGGCCACCGATGGAGAGGGTCACGGCGATCTCGTCCGACACCTCCATAGTGATACGCTCCGTCAGGTGGGGGTAGTAGCTGTTCAATTTAATGGTCGCCATAAGTAACCTCCATTTCGATACGGGGCGGAAAGGGACAGATCGAAATGGAGGGTCAGGCGGAGAACGGCAGCCGGGGCTCCGAACATCTGGACACCGTGTCCAGAAACGACAGGAAACGACAACGCCCGCACAGCCTTGTACTGTGCGGGCGCATGAAGTGACATAGTTCTTTATATACTTACATATTTCGTGTATATAGCCGGAGTAGCCCGGCGGAGGGTCTATGCTTTTTTTAGCAAATTATGTATAGCAGAAACGAGAAAAGACACGGCGCTACCTCCTAAACGGTCACCGTATCTTTCAAATGGAAAGAGCCGATAACCGCATTTTTAATTTGCGTGTTATCGGCTCTGCGTCTATGCGTCTGGCTCTTTTGATATTTATTTGGATATTAAGCTACTCAAGCAAACAACAGATAGGTTTCCTTTTTTTACATCTACTAAAGTCTCCTGCTTGCATTTCGGACAATACAGCGGGAAATTGACAAGCTCTGTGTCTGGACGCACTTTAAGTCGGGTTTTATTTCCACATACGGGGCATAGAAGCCATATCATCTGACCCATCAAAGGCTTTCCTCCTTGCAATTTTTTTGAATTAGCTTTTTTTGCTCCCACTTTCTACTTTTGAAATAGAGCAAGCCCACAATAGCAGGCAGGACTGGCGAGAGTGCCTGTCCATAAAAAATGCCGGGAAATCCCATACAAAGGGTAAAAGCTAAAAACCAGCTCACTGGCAGACGAATGATAACTGCATCCAATAAAGCGTTAATCATGGCAACATTTGCCGCACCTACCCCGATGGCAAAGGAATCCAGCGTATACATGGCCGCATAAATCAAACTATTGATACCGCAACAAATACGCAGGTAATACACACCATCGTTTACTACTTCCGGGCTGGTACTACCGAACAGTAAAATCAATGGTTCCGCAAAAAGTTGTACGCCAATTACAACAACAAACGTAACAGCAATATTCATCACTAAACTGATTTTTACCACCTTTCGGGCTCGTTCGATTTGTCCTGCACCCATGCACTGACCGGCCATCGCCGTTACTGCCTGTCCAATAGCCCAGCAGGGCATACCAGCAAATGTATTGATCTGCAAGCCTACGCCAGATGCGGCGGAAACAGGAGTACCAAATTGATTGAGCATACCTGTTACCAGCAGATAGGCCGTGTTGACTACTACCATCTGAATTGCTGTGGGTAGGCCGACTTTTATAATGGCGGTCAGCTTATCCCATTGAAGTGTAAATTTTCCGTGTTCCGCCGCAGAGAAAAACACCTTGCGTCGTTGTAGATAGAGCAAAGAAATCACAAAGGAAATTCCCTGTGCCGTGATTGTTGCGTAAGCGGCTCCTACTGTCCCCATTTCAAAGGGGCCTACCAATATAATATCTAAAAATACATTGATAATGGTGGCAATCCCAACAAAGCAGAGGGGAGATTTAGAATCTCCCAGTCCCTTGAGTACGGAGCAAACAGCATTATATCCAAACACAAAGACCGTCCCGCAGCAAATAGTTTTCATATAGTCACAGGCATCTTGATACGCATCTGCCGGAACATTTAGTGCATGAAACAGAGGACGGTAAATTGCCAGGCTCACAACAGTCACAAAGAAAGAAGATACCAGCGAAAGTAACGCTAACATTTGAAAAGACTCTGCTTGCCCCTTTGCATCGTCTGCCCCTTTGTATTGAGCAATCAATACAGCCCCACCCATTGTCATACCAATACAAATTGAGTTAATGATATAACACAATTTAGAAGCGTTGTTAATCGCCGCAAGGCCCACATCTCCTACAATCTGGCCGATCACAAGCATATCTACCACATTGTAGAAAGATTGCAGTATATTCGCCAGAAGTAACGGGAGCGCGAAAACGGCCAGCTTTCTTGGCACACTCCCGGTCAATAAGTTATGTTTTTCTATCATATCCATTCCTCCAAAAGAAAAGGGCACACCATATCGTGTACCCTTTGCACATTCATAAATAAGCATAACAAAAGGCCACAAACAAAACATTGTCTGTGGCCTAAACAGTCGATTGTCTATCGTTAATTGGATAAAAGGGCACAAAAACCAAAGGCAGTCTATATCCGCCTTGGCCCTTTCACCATATCAATCAACTCTCCGAAAAGGCTCCGCACAATGTTTCGTGGTATAAACTTGTGTGGAGCCGAATCCAATACAGAACTTCCCGAACAACATTGTGTTCACCTCTCTTGTTAATTTGTATGAATTATACACAGTTTGCACTTTCTTGTCAAGTCAAATCCGTAGACTCTTATATAGTTAGAGACTTTGATTTACGAAAAAAGATACTACTAAAATATAAAATTATATTTCGTTCTCATACCCGCCCCTGAAATGTAAAATAATATAGGGGTGATGTGAAAATGTACCAATATGAAAAGCGCCTGGACTGTCGCGCCTTGGGCAAAGAAATCAAGCGCAGACGCAAGGCCAAAGGCTGGACGCAGGAGCATCTGGCCCAGCTTGTAGACCTCACCCCTCGCTCCATCATGTATATTGAGAACAAGGGCCAGCACACCAGCCTCAACGCCTTTTACAAACTCGTCACCCTTTTGGACATTTCCGTAGATGAATTTTTCTACCCGGACAAACACAACGGAGAGGACGAGCGCCGGAGACACATTGATCGGATGCTGAACGGCATGGACGAAAAAGAGCTAATCATCATGGAGAGCGCCGCAGAGGGCATCCGCAAAGCCCGCGAAACGGAGGAAGCGTAAGGAAAACGCCGCCTCCGTTTTTTGCGCTTATTCCAGGGTTGCGCTAAACGGCAAGCAGGGCGAGTGTCAATACACTCGCCATTTTCGCCTTGCGAAAATGCTTGTTGGGGTTGCACCCCAAACCCGCCGGAAGCCTCTGGACACGGTGTCCAGAGGCTTCCCTGTCTGCGGCCCCGTCGCTACCGCTCCTGGGCCTTACTCTCCCGCCCTCCGGGCAGGTCGAGAAGATGATCGACGTTGGCCTTGACTGCCACCGCCTCCCGCATTTCCTGTTGCGCCGCCCGGTACTGCGCATATAGTTTTTTCTTCCGCTCCGACAGCTCCCGGCGCTCCTTTTTCAGCGCGTCCATCCTGGGGAGCTTGGCCCCGTCCAGAATGTCATTGATCGCCGCCTTTGCCGCCCGATAGGAGGCCAGCGCCTCCTCATGCTCCGCCAGATACTTCTTGCTGTACCGGGCGGCCTTGTAGCCGTCGAACACGGGCCGGGTCTTGGCGTAGTCCACCACGGTCCCCATCAGCTTTGTGGTGGAGGACAGCCGCTCCTCCACGCTCCGCAGCTCTCCGGCCAGAGCATGGGCCCGGTCCACCACCGCCGCCGTCCGCTCCGCCAAGGCGTCATAGTCGGTCAGGCCGTTCTCCTGGAGAAACTGGAGCGCGGCGGCCATCTGTTTCAGATTGTAGATTTTCGCCCACCGCTCATAGCCGGGGCCCTTGCCCTGGGCCATGCGCTGCTGGATGTCAATAATCAGATTGACGCGCTGGGGAGCTGCCGGGCGGGGCCGCCCCCGGGCGGGCTTGCGAACGGGAGCCCGCCCGTCAATCACCGCCTCCACGTCCTCCAGGCCGTAGCCGTCCCCCAGGGTGGAGGCCCGGAACCGGGTGGCCCGGTCCTGGCCTGGAAGCCGGAACGAGAGCACCCCGCCCCGGCCCCGCTTCACCTGGACCCCCGCCGCCTCCATCCGTTTGAGGAAGTCGGCAAGGTCGGCGGGCCGGTCCGCCAGGGCCCCGTCGATGATCCCTCGTATCTGCTCCTTGTAGGAGGGAGGCCGGGCCGCGCCCAGCCATTGTCCGTAGTGCTGGAATTTTCCCTTGCTGTGGAGCTTGGGATTTTTGATAACGGACAGGTCATGCTCCAGGCACACCCGGTCAGACAGCCGCCGCAGGGCGCGGGCGGAGCCTAAAAAATCCCGGTATTTCCGGGTGCAGTCAAGGGACGTGGAATTGTAGTAGATATGGACGTGGGGGTGTGGCCGGTCCGCGTGGGACACCACGAAGAAAGCGTGTTTTCCTTTGGTCCAGCGCATCGCCAGTTCATAGCCGATGTTCAGCGCCTCCTCCGGGTCCAGCTCCCCAGGGGGGAACGATTGGCGGATCTGATAATACAGCACGTCGGCGTCCCGCTTTTGCTCTCGGCCCGTGATAGTTTTGTACCGGGCCTTGCTCAAAAGAAATTCGCTGTCAGCGGTGAGGGGGTCGCACTCGTAGGAGCGGATTAGGGCCCCGCCCAGTGTCTTTTCCGGGTTTTGGCCGTAGTCGAAGCGGTCCGACATAGAGGCCAGGATCGACTTGCCCCCGCTGATATGGTGGGCCTTTAGATAGGTCGTCGCCAGGGACAGCCCCCCTTTCAAAATCGGTTCTCCCCGCCTCTGGACACGGTGTCCAGAGGGCGGGGACAGCCGGGGAGCGGCCTGGGCCGCTCCCTCGGTTCACATCGCCACCACCTGGGCCAGCTTCTCCAGCAGTTCGGACAGCGGCCCCCACAGGTCAGCGTAGTCCTTTTGGAGCGCCTGGAGCTCGTTCTGATACAGCCCGCCGTAGGTGTTCACATGGAGCGCCGCCTGATTGAGATTGTTGGCGCACCGCCGCTGGAGGGACACCAGCTCCCGCACCGGGGAGAGGTCCACCTGGAGCACATAGCCATTGAGGGCCATTTTTCGGATATAGGCGCTCATATTGCGGATGCCCGTCTGCTCCATGCGGGCCTTGATCGCTTGCAGCTCCTCCGGGCTCACCCAAACATAGAGCGGCACATTCCGGCGGCGCTTCTTTCCCGCCACGGCTACCTCTCGCCCCGGTCCGGGGCGTTCTTTTTGGGAACGGGCGGGGACTGCCGCTCCTGGGCCTGCCTCCCCGCCTCCTCCATCTGCCGGGAGATAGGGGCCTTAACCTCCCGGACGTGATAGCGGCGCTGATAGTCGGCGGCGCGGTCCGCATAGTCCTTTTCCGCAGCGGCCCCATCGTCATAATAGTGCCCCCAGTAGTAGTCCCGGTGGCCGCCCTCCTGGGTAAACTGCCATGTCACGAAGCCCTCCCTGGGGTGCTCTCCCAGGGCAAAGCCCCGGCCATTGTCGAACAGGACGGACTGCCGGATCACATAGCCTTGATTTTCTTCCATGATAACCTCCAAAATGTTGACAGTATAGGGCCGAAACAGGGGCGGGACGAGAAATGATACGGCCCGCCCCCGTCCGGCGTCTGAAAAGCCTTGAAAACACTGGACTTTTGAGGGCCTAATTGTCAACAAGTCAGCCCCGTTTTTTCCTCATGTGGTCCCGCTGCTGTTTTCTGTGCGCGGCCTGGGCGCAGGCGGGGGAACAGTAGCGCCGCCGCCCTCCCAGGAGGGCGGGCCGCCCGCAGACCGGGCAGGCCCGTGTTTCCACCGGGGCCGGGGCGGTCAGGGCCGCCTCCAGCGCCGGGTCCAGGGGCAAGACCGCCGCCCGGAAGTACCGGCACAGGGGCCCCGTCCAGGTTTTCCCCAGCATATAGCACTCGCAGTCCAAAGGCAAGCATCCCACGGCCCGGTCATAGTTGGCGCACCACTTCACCACCAGGGCCCGGATCGCCGCCCGCTCCTCGCGGGTGAGCTCCCGCTGGTCCATGCCGTCACCTCCCATCGTCAGGACTGGCCCGGCTGCGCAGATAGGCCCGGAAACAGGTCACGCACCGCAGGCCCCGCCAGTAGGGGCACCCCTCGCACTCCGATCCCTTGGGGGCCGGGGTGGGTTCCGGGGGCAGGTGGTAGGTGGGCTGCTTCATAAAGGGCTCGTAGGGGCTGTTGGTGAAATTCACTCGTCCCCTCCCTCGTCCTCGTCATCCACGTCCCAGGGGGGCGCGTCGTCGTAGTCGTCGGGCTCGTCATAGTCGGCGTGGTCCTCCTCCGGCTCCGCCGCCCGCTGCTGCTTGGGGCGGTAAATCTTGAAGTACCACCCGGCCCCGCCGCCCAGGGCCAGCACCGCCAGGGCTGCCAGGAGCATCCCGGCCCCGCCGGACTTTTGGGGCTCCGGCTCCGGGGCGGGGGCAGGTTCGGACTCCGGGTCCGGCTCCGTCACAGGGGGCGGGGCCTCCGGCTCCTGGTCCTGCTCGGCCAGGGCCATCAGGTCGGACACAGTGACAGCGTTCAGAAAATACACATTTTCCGCACTCCGCTGCCGGTCGATCACCAGATAGAAAACCGCCTCGTCCGCCGTGGTGATGGTGAAAAACTCCTTGCCGTCCTCGTCGGTGGCGTTATCCACCACCGTCCCCGTTCCGTCCGGGGTGAATGGCTGGGGCTCCGGCGGCTGCTCCACGGGCAGGGGGTCCACCGGCTCCAGGCCCACCCAGGGGACGTACTCGCTGCCCTCGCTCTCGTCGCCGCCGCCAGCGTAGGCGGGGACGGTGAGCACCCCCACCATCAGGACGGCGCAGAGCATAGCTGCCAGCGTCCGTGATTTTTTCCTCATTCCGCACTCTCCTTTCCCTCGCCGGGCTTCTGGACACCGTGTCCAGAGGGTCCGCCCCGGAACTGCCGGAGGAGGGCGGGCAGCTCGTCCTGGGTCACGCTCATGCCCCGCACGATGTCCACGATCTCCTCGTTCTCGGCCTCCCGGTGCTTCTGCTCCAGCTCTTTCAGCCGGGCCTGCTGCTCGTTGATCTTGGCCTTGACTTTCTCCATCTCGGCCCAAATTTTCGCGCTTTTGCTGATCGCCATTGAAAACCTCCTTTGTCATGGTAAACGCCCCCAGGCGTAAAAATGGGACTGCCAGTAGCTCGTATTCAAGCTGGTGTACTGAATGGGGTCCCCACAGTGGAGCATCATTCCGTCGCCCACATAGATACCACAGTGGGTCACGCCGTCCGGGTTGGGCGCGTCGTAGGTGTAGCGGAAAAACACAAGGTCGCCGGGCCGTGGGGAGCTGACGGGGGTGCAGTAGTTGTAAAGCGCCTGGGCCCCCATGCGGCCCACGTCCCACCCGCTATGGCCGATCACCCAGGAGACAAAACCGGAACAGTCAAAGGACGTGGCCGGGGAGCTGCCGCCCCACACATAGGGATAGCCCAGGTATTTCTCCGCCTCGGTGAGCATGGCGGCGAACCGTTCATCAGATAGATATTCCTCTGGCACGTCGTAGGGCTGGGGCGGGTTGGTGATGTACTTATCCACATAGCCGGAACCGGGGAACAGGTCGGGCCGGTTGCCCAGGGAGGACATATAGAGGGAATACCGGGAAAGCTGCTCCCCGCCCATCATGTAGACAGGCAAATGGGACAGGTCCTCGCTTTTCAGCGTCACGGTGCAGATGTAGTAATTGTAGGGGACCCATACCGTATAGGGGCCGTCTGGCCCCATCCGCGTTTCTGGCCGGTAGCGCACCTCCACCTCCACATTCTCCGTGAGGATATACTGCCGGTCAAAAATAGTCTGGAGCGTCCCCCGCACCTCCTCCAGCGTCCATTCCCCCTCATGGAACGCGCAGAGCATGGAAATCAAAACGTAGGGGTCATGCTCGATGGCATCCAGGTCGAAGTGATATTCGTCGTAGTCGTGGGTGCTGGTGTAGGTGTCCAGGTAGTGTTGCAGCTCCGCCTCCAACGCGCAGTAGGCGGCCTCGGCCCCCAGCATATCCCCGTCCTGGGCGGGGTAGGTGCTGGCCCCGATCCCCCCGATGATCCCGTTGCCTATCGTCACCAGGGAGGAGGCGCAGGACTGGACCGTGAACAGGAGGAGGACGCAGCACAGGGCAATCACCACGCCGCCGGGGTGCCGCTTGACGAAGCCCACCGCCTTTTCCGCCAGCTTCTCCGCAGAGGCGGCGGTTTTCTCGGCGGCCTTGGCCCCCTGCTTGGCGGCCTCCCGCGCCTGTTTCGCATACTGCCGCTTTTGGCGCTGCTTCTGTGCAAACCGGGCGATGGCGTTCTTGCCCAGCTCCGGGTGCTTCTCCAGCTCCACTTGAAAGCGGTGCTCCGCCGTGGCCTTGATATACCGGCGTTCGGCGCGGGCGGCGGCCCTGGCCGGGTGATCCCGGATGGCCTGCCGCACCGTCCGGGCCGTTTTCCGCCCCACGGCCTCGCCCACCAGCTCGGAGTGGTGGGCCCCCTCGGTGCCCACGTTCTCATGCTCCACCTCATAAATTTTGCCGTGGACAAAACCGTGGAGGCCCCAGCCAGCGGCCCCCGCTGCCCGGTGAACGGGGCCGGGGGGCTTGGGCGGGGCCTGGGCCGCCAGCTTCTCCTGGGCCCCGCCCATGCGCAGCTTGGCCTTTTCCGCCTTGACCGCGCTCTGCTCCGCCCGTGTCTGACCCTGGGCGCTCCGCTTCTTCCCCTCCTGCCGCAGCCGTTCGGAGGGCCGGGCCCGTTCGCTCTCCTGGTGGAGTTTGGATTTGTGGTCAGATTTGCGGGGCCTCTGGACACGGTGTCCAGAGGCAGGCCGGGCCTTACTCCTGCCCATTGGCCTTGTCCTCCGGCTTGGTCGTCAGGAGCGTATAGAGCTCGGTGTCCTGGGGGAAGTGGTCTACAAAGGGAATGGTGGTGTCCCCATAAAAAAGCAGTCCCTCGCCGGAGCCGGAGTGCGTGACGTAGGAAAGCTGGTGGGGAGAAATCCCCAGGTGGCTTGCCAGCACCTTTTGATCCCCGGCGGCCTGGGACAGCATATAGAGGAAATCGCAGTTGCCAAAGATGGATTCGATCTCGCTGCTCTCCAACAGGCTTTTCACGTTTTGGGTGATACCGCTGGGGATCGCGCCCCACTTGCGGAAGCGGCGGAAAATCTCAACGCTGTACGCCGCCGTCTGAGGTTCTGCCAGAAGAACGTGAAACTCGTCCTGGTATACCCAGGTGGCCCGCCGCCGGTCCCGGTTCTCTGTCACCCGGCCCCATATCTGGTCGGTGAGGATCAGCAGCCCGATTTTTTTCAGCATCTTCCCCAGGGCCTTAATGTCAAAGCACAGCAGCCGGGAATTGACCTGGACGTTGGTTCGGTGGTTGAACAGGTTCAAGGAGCCAGTGCAGTACAGCTCCAGGGCGGACGCCACCCGCCGGGCCTCCGGCTCGGACTGTTTCAGCAGCTCATTGTAGAGGTCCTGGAGAATGGGCATACGCTCCGGGGCCGGGTCCGCCAGATAGGGCCGGTAGATGGTCCGCACACAGCGGTCGATCACCGTCTTTTCCACCGGGGCCAGCCCGCTCCGTCCGCCCACGATCAGCTCGCACAGGGAGAGGATAAAATCGCTTTTGAGGGACAGCGGGTCCTCGTCGTCGGCGTAGTTGGGGTTAATGTCCATGGGGTTGATGAACGTGCCCGCCGTGGCAGAGGGGGACAGCCGCACCACCTGCCCGCCCAGCCGGTTCACCAGGGGGTAATATTCTCCCTCCGGGTCTGCTATGATAATGTCGTCGTCCGGGAGGGTAAGGAACACGTTGACGATCTCCCGCTTGGCGGCGAAACTCTTGCCGCTGCCGGGGGTGCCCAGGAACAGGCCGTTGGGATTTTTCAAACGCTTGCGGTCCGCCATGATAACATTGTTAGAAAGGGCGTTCATGCCGTAGTACAGCGCTGCCCCGTCCATGCGCAGCTCCTTTGTCATAAAGGGAATGAAGATCGCCGTGGAGCTGGTGGTCATGCCCCGCTGTATCTCGATGGCGTTGTCTCCCAGCACCAGGGAGGAGGTGAAGCCCTGCTCCTGCTGCCAGTCCAGCCGCTTCAAGGCGCAGTTGTACTTTTGGGCGATGCCGGAGATGGTGAACACGTCGTTCTCCAGCTTTTGACGGGTGGGAGCGATGTTCACCACGGTAAAGGTCAGGAGAAACATTCGCTCGTTCCGGGACTGGAGGTCCGCCAGGAGCGCCGCCGCGTCCTTGGAGTAGGTAATGAGGTCCGGGGGAAGAATTTCCATGTCGTACCCTGCTCTGACCGCCTTTTTCTGCTCCTCCACTTTCATTTTGTCAATGTCGGAGATTTTGCCCTTGGTCATTTTGATGGCCTTGAGCTGGTCCACCGTCTGAACATGGAGGGTGACGGTCATTTCCGCGTCCAGCTCCAGCAGCTCCAACAGCAGCTTGTCCGACAGCTCGGAGGCCATGATCTGCAAATAGGAGGCCGCGCCCCAGGACTGGCCCACCCGGAACGTCCGGGAGGCGGAGAAGTCGAAGCTGTCCGGGGCGATGAAGTCCTTGGTCCCCATGCCAGTTTTCACAATGTCCGGCCAGGAGAAGCGAAACGGTTCCCGGCCTCCGGGGTGCATCTGGCCGTGAAGCACCTCCAGACGCTCCCGCCCGTTGAGCACACGGGAATGGGCCCCCAGCTTCTTGAAGTTGCCCATAATATCGCTGGACACCCGCTCCAGCCGGGGGCGGGCTGTCTCCAGGCCCTCGGCGGGAACGCCGAACGTGATGTACTTGGAGCGGACGATCCCGTTGTTGCTCCGGGCAATCTGCCGTTTCAGCATATCCACATACTCGCCCCGGATGCTGTCAAAGTCGTCGTGGGCCATGGGAATATTGACCTTGTACCGGCTGCCGCCCCTGGAGCGGTGGTTGATGAAAGAGAGCTGGAACGGGAGGGCGCTGTCAAAGTAGTTGAGGAAGCCGCACCAGCCATCGAAGATGGCGGACTGGTCCTCGCTGGAGGCCACGGAGTAGTTAATATCCTCGTAGGCGATGGTTTTGGTGTAGAAGCCCTCCCGCACCCGGCAAATACCATCTTTCAGCATCTCCACATAGGGGATGGTCTGCTGTGCGGAGAGGGAGCGTTTACCGGTCCTTGCGCTTCCGGCGCTTTTGGCTCTTGGGTTCAGAAGCGGACACCTCCTTTCCGGCGAACGGGGCATAGATATTCTGCGTTCGGTAGGGCCTGGGGCCGGGGCGGAGGAAGCGGGCGCGGATGATATTGCGCACCACTTTCTCAAAGGGCAGGCCGTCCTTTTCGTACATCGCCATGAGGAACGCCGGGAGCATGATCCCCAGCATGAGGAACATGGCCCCGGTGCCACCGACAGCCCCACGGGTCAGCAGATAGACAGGGACGCCCACCAGCCCGCCGCCGCCGAAACAGATAAGCTGACGCTTGGTGAGATTAAACGCCAGCTTGGTTTTGACCCTGGACAGGTCGTTGGGTACATTCACATAGGGCAAAAATTACACCTCTTTTCTTGTCACCAGCTCTGGACACGGTGTCCAGAGGCCGGGGGTACATTCCACCTCGTTCCCCCATACATCCCAGCCGGGGGCAGTCTGCCGGGCGAACAGCTCCACGCGGGGAACGTCGCCCATAAGGGCCACAATTTTTTCCCTGGCCTCGTCCGGCTTTTTGCTGTGGGCTTCAATGGGAGAAATAATGAATTGGTGGACATTGGCGGCCTGCCGCCGGGGATGGCCCCGCGTCGCCAGCAGGCACACCTCCGCGTTGGCCCTGGTCCAAAAGCCCAGGCCGTAAAACCAGCTATCCGCCCGGCGGTTCTTTTTCAGCCAGACAAAGGCCACGCTCTTGTAGGTAAAGCCCCACGCCTTGATTAGCCGCAGAGCCTCCGGGAGCTGGGGAAACGTGGCCCACAGGAACAGCACACAGTCCGGGGCGGCCAGCTCCGCCACCGGAAGCGCGCACAGGTCGTTGATGCTCATGGTGGGATAGTGCTTCTCCGCCGCCCCCTGCAAATTCTTTTGGGCGTACCGCCAGGGCGGGTCGGCGTAGATCACAGCGTATTTCTCGATAAAAACCCTCCTCTCCGCTTATGGTCACGGTGTCCAGAGGTTCGGGGCCTAATGCGCCCCCAGGACGCTCCGGGCGATACTCCCCGTTTTGAACAGGCAGTAGCACAGCAGCACCGTATAGCCGATGGTGCCCCATATCGCCCCTATGGGGTCGCCCCCCACGGCGATACTCTGAATGAGCACCGCGTAGATCGCCACGCATACTAATATCAGCATCCCCTGGAAGCCCACGGCGAACAGGGAGCGGAGATAGTTCTGCCCGGCCCCACCCAGCTCCCGGTTTGCAAGGGTCGCCACCGGGAGGGGTGCTAAACTGGTGAGCATATATATTTCTATCATCCGTCCGTAGACGATCACGAAGATCACGATATTCAGCGCGGTCATGGTGAGCTGCACCACAAAGGATTGGAGCCACAGCCCTACCAGGGGTCCCAGGTCCATCCCCTCCAGCGTGGCCTCCAGGTCCGCCAGCATAGACGGGGAAACATCCGTGGAGCCTTGGATCAGCCCCGCAGACTGCGCCACCACCCGCTGGGCCACGTCGAACACCGCCATAACGATATTGAACGTGTTGGACAGAATGAGGATGGCGCAGGCCGTTTTGAATATCCACTTGAAGAAAATCCAGTAGTCCAGATCGTGAAGATTATTCCGCTCCACCAGGAGTTGGATCAGTTCATAGGTCGCAACAAAGGTCAGGATCAGTCCGGCTATGGGCAGTATCACCGTTTCGGAAAGCTGCCGGATCAGGGAGAAAACCCCGGCGTTCCATGCCGCCGGGGTCGTCCCCACTTGTACCGCGATCTCCCCGACACGGGCGTTTACTGTATCAAAGAGCCCCGACAGGTTGTCCATGATCCCGCCAATCAGCAGCTCCTTCAGCCAGTTCGTGATCCAGTCGGTGAGAAATCCCATGCGCCGCTGCCCTTATCAGCTAAACAGCCCGGACAGCAGGGGGATCAGGGTGGTGCCCAGCAGGATAATGCCGCCGCCCGCCATGAGCTGCTTCATGCCCTGGCTCTTAGCTCACTACGGATAAAGAAGCAAGGAGAGGTTAAAAATTTTTGCCGTCCCCATCCGGCGGGGCCTCGCCGGATAGGTCTGGCTCAATCATCAGGCAAGTCCACCTTGCCTACAAAAGAATAATAAATCTCAATGTCCTGGTGGCGCGTTCCCTGCTCGTCCTTCCAGCACTCATGCACCACGATCTTCTCCACGAACTCCCGGAGGAGGGTAGGGGTCAGCTCCTCGAAGCTGGTGTACTTCCGCACAACGGCCATGAACTTCTCCACGTTCACAGCGGCCTCCTGCGCCTGCCCCAGCTCCGCCTGTAACTCAGTGACACGGGCTTTCAGCGTGGCCTGCTCCTGCTCGTAATCGGCGGACAGCTCCATGAAGCGCTCGTCCGTGATGCGTCCTGCCACGCTGTCCTCGTAAAGTCTCTTGAAGATGCCATTCAATTCC
This sequence comes from uncultured Oscillibacter sp., assembly GCA_947365245.1. Lineage (GTDB taxonomy): Bacteria > Bacillota > Clostridia > Oscillospirales > Oscillospiraceae > Oscillibacter. Next base: position 113,815 of record CANAWG010000009.1, read on the forward strand.
CCGATGCGTTTCTGCGCCGCCTCCAGCTCACGGCGGCGGGCGGCGTTCTTCCGCTTGCCGCCGTCCTCGTTCTGCGCCATCAGCAGCTTCATAAACCGGGCCTCATGCTTGGCGGCGTAGCTGGTGACTTTTCGTAAATTCTCGGTCACGCCCGCTGTCAGGAGGTCGGTGCGGATAAAGTGCGCCGTACAGTCGGCGGTGCGCTTCTTGTAGCTGCCGCAGATGTAACAGTCCTGCCGCCGCTTGTCCGTTTCGTACCTCTGCTGGTACATGACGCTGCCGCAGTCGGCGCAGAACAGCAGGCCGGAGAACAGGCCAACCTCGCCGTAACGGTTGGGCCGCTTGCGCTGCTTGCGAAGCTCCTGCACCCGCTCCCAGGTGGCCTCGTCGATGATGGCCTCGTGGGTATGCTCGAAAACCATCACCTTGTTCTCCGGGTTGGCAACGCTGGTCTTGACCTTGTAGGACACTTTCTCTGTTTTGAAGTTGACGGTATGCCCCAGGTACTCCCGCCGCTCCAGGATGTGCGCCACAGTGTTGCTCGACCACTTGCAGGGGTAGTCCGGGTAGTAGCGGCGGGTGCTGCCGGTGCGCCGGTATTCCATCGTCCCCGGCGTGGGGATGTTCTGCTCGGTCAGCATCCGGGCGATCTTCGTGGGGCCGTTCCCGGCGAGGCACAGACTGTAAATCTGCTTCACCACGGTTGCGGCCTCCGGGTCAACGATGAAGTGTCCGTCCGGGCCTTTCAGATAGCCATAGACCGGCTGGCTTGTGATAGGCATACCGCTTGCTCCTTTCGCTCTGACTACTGCTCTGATTTTCTTGCTTGTATCGCGCACAAGCCATTCGTTAAACAGGTTCCGCAGGGCGCTCATGTCGTTGTCGCCCTGGGCGCTGTCCACGCCGTCATTGATGGCGATAAAGCGGACGCCCTTCTTGGGGAAGGTGATCTCTGTAAATAGGCCCACTTGCAGATAATTCCGTCCCAGGCGTGAGAGGTCTTTCGTCACGACCGTCTTGACCGCGCCGCTCTCCACGGCGTCCATCATCTCGGTGAAGCCGGGCCGCTGGAAGTTGGCTCCGCTCCATCCGTCATCCACGAAAAACTGATAGGGCATCAGGCTATGCTCACGGGCGTAGCTTTCGAGGATGCGTTTTTGATTGGAAATCGAGTTGCTCTCGCCCTGCAATTCATCGTCTCGGCTGAGGCGGCAGTACAGGGCGGTGATAGGGGCTTGCGTGGTTTGCTGTCTAATCATCGTTCCTCCGTTCCGACAGCCCCGGCCCCGCTATTCCGATGGCAACAGTATAGCACAGGCCGGGGCGGTTGTATAGTGCTTTTTACTTCCTTACAAGAAAAAGTTTTAAGCTGGGGCTTATCGCGGAACTACCGGCAGGCGGTTATGCGCTGGTGGCTTGCTGGCAACGGCTCTCGGCCTCCAGGACTTTCGCCATTTTGTCGGCGGCGGTGTCGGTGGTGTCCTGCTTGAAGTAGCCGGAAACGGTGAGAACGGTGTTGCCCATGCGGAGCTGCGTCACACAGTCCGGGCGGCGGGTGGTCTTGGTCTTGCTGGGGGTGTCGGTCATAGGCGGCTCCTTTCAAATTTTTGTTGTGGACATTTAGAGGGCCATTTTCGAGGCCCGGAATGGTAGTACACAGCTCCCCTATTGAGGACGGCCCAAAAGCCCCGTGATACCGGGCTTTTCAAGGGCCTAAACCGTTACATGGCGGCCCGGTGGCGGCGCACCCGCTCACAGGTCTTGCGGCGTTCTTCCTCCTTGGCACATTCCGGGCAGTATTTGGCCCGGTTGGATTTTGGGATGTACCAGCCACCGCACAGGACACACTTTTTTCTTTCCCGGCGGTGGAGCAATTCGGCGCACAGGCTTTCGTCCAGAGGCAGCACAGCCGCCCGAAACCAGCGGCAGATCAGCGAATAGGAAATGCTCTGCGGGCAGACACATTCCTCCCCATCGTCCAGCAGAAGGCAGTTCCCGCCGTCATAGTTGCAGCAGTCATGCACCAATCGCCGGACGGCCCGGTACTGCGGATAGGTCAGCCGGACGGCGTTATCGGTCATGCTCGTCCCTCCGCTGGCTGGGCGCACCGTGAAGCACCTGGTCGATGTTCCGCTTGACGGTCAGCAGCTCGTCCGCCTCCCGCTTACGCTCCTGATACTCATTGTACCCGGCGTTCTTCTCGGACATCAGGGCCTCGATCTCCGCCGTCAGCTCCTTGACGGTGGGCAGCTTGGTGATGCCGTTGGCCTTGAAGAAACGAATGGCGGCCTCGGAGAGGAGAAGATCACCTTCATGCTCCTGCCGGTAGGCGGCGCGGGCCTTGGGTGTTTTCTGTGCGGCGAGGCCCTCCCGGACTGCCTTGGTGTTCCGGTAAATGATGATCTGCCGCCGCAGCTCCTTTTTTTCTTTCAAGGCCAATTCGGTAGGCTTCAGCTTGGCGGAGCTTTCAATCACAGCGGCATAGGCGGCGGACACAGCGGTCTCCAATTCCTCCGGCGAGGAAAAGCCATATTCGGTGTAGACGTTGAACGCCTGCGCCGCCTGTTTCAGATTGAACACGGACGCCCAACGCTGATAGCCGATGCCCTTGCCCTGGGCTTTCTTGGCCTCAATGTCCACCATTCTTTGAACGCCCTGGGGCTGGCGAAGCTGCTCCCGGATGCTGGGCTTGGCTCCCAGGCTGGGACGGGCAGCGTTGCGCTCCAGAGCAGCGCCCACGGCGGCGCGGTCAAAGTCGTCCCCCAGCTTGCGGGCGGTGATGGGTTTCGTTCGGTCGGGGGTGAGGTAGGACAACCGGCCCCGGCTCTCCTTGACAGTGATGCCCCGCTGCAACAGCCGCTGGGCAAAGTCCTCGAAGCTGACAGCAACAGCGAGGACGGCCCTGATCTCCCGGCGCAGCTTTTCCTTGTCCGTTTCAAACTTGGTGGGCGGTTTACCCTGGGCGGCAGCTTCGGTGTCCAGAGCAAGCTGCCCTTTCTTCTGCGCCCAATACTCGCGCTCGGTGACACGGTTCTTGCTCCCACCCAGCAAGTCGATTTGGTACAGCCCTGCCTCCTGGCATAGCTCCATGACCTCGGCCCGGAAGTGGCGCATAGCGGCGGCGGTGCATCGGTGCTTGGCCCCGGCCTGGGCGTCGCTGGCCCTGTCCATGTACGGCTTGCGCTCCACCTCGGCCACCCGCAGGGAGTTGATAACAATGTGGACATGGATGTTGCCGCTGTGGTTGTGGCCGTCCGGGTGGGTGCAGACCAGGGCTTGGTGTCCGGGGAACTGCTCGGCACAGAACCGCTCCCCCAGCTCCTGGGCCTTATCCATCGTCAGGCCGTGGTCGGGGCCGTCCCTGGGGTCAAAGGAGAGGATGTAGTGATGGCTTTTCACATCCTCCCGCTGCTGGTTCTTGCCATAGCGGAGATTGGCCCGCATACAGGCCACGGCAAAGTCCTCCCCGCCGCAATTCAAAGAAGAAATGCGGTAGTCCTGGCGGGGGACAAGCCGCCCGTTCTCGTCCAGGACGGGCCTGCCGGTGAACTCGTCATGCTCAAAGGTGAGATACTGCTCCGCCGCGCCGTAGTCGGCATTTTTAGAGCTTAAATGTTTCAGTGTTGCCAATGGCTTCACCTACCTCCCGAAGCACCCGGAACTTGAGGGCGGCGAGGTCGGACAGCTCCGCCCGAACATCGGCGGCGAGGGTGTTGTACGGCGCTCCGTACTCGTTGAGATAGCGGGCGATCTGGTTGAGGTTGCCGCCGATCTTCCCGTACTCCCCGGTCAGCCTGCCGATAGCGGCAAGCACTTCGTCATTGACGGGAGACACGGTGATGATGGGCTTGACGGTCGCGCCGGTGATGGCCTGCCGGATAAATTCGGACTGGCTCATGCCGTATGCGGTCAGGCGCTCCATGAAGTCGGCGTGTTCTTCCTCGGTCACACGGGTCTTGATGATGCGGTCGCGGTGGGGCGTGTTGTAGCGTTTGGACAATAATTTTTACCTCCTGTTTTGAAATTCCCTTTAGGGTATAGTTCGCCCATTATACACCTTTCAAGTTTTCCATATTCAGTTGTCATGGGCGATGTGTTACGCGATGGAAAAGGGAACATCAGGCTTTGGAAAAACACAATGCACCCAGGTGGTCAAGACCATCTGGGTGCAGAGAATTTTACTGATATTCACTTTTTATATCGCTCATCGTTAAGACTATTATAGAGCGAATGTAAAGTATTGTCAATGCGTTTTGAGGTCTAGTTTTGTCGAATTGGCCCGATGGAACAGTACAGACGCAAAGCGGGTGTACTATTCCGGCGGGTGCGCCGCTCTGCGGCGATTGCGGAAACGGCTTCCGATTTCCGCCTGGTCAGGCGAGAACGCAACAGGCGGGGCTGACGGATTTTTGTGGCGCGGCTGCGCCACAACACCGGCGCGGAGCGCCGGTCAGCAGGGTTTGGGGAAGGCACTCCCCAACAAGTAGCAGACCAGGGGAACAAATGAGCGGAGCGAAATTTGGGCCACGGGTCGATACTTGCTCTCGCTCTCGCTCTCGCTCTCGCTCTCGCTCTCGCTCTCGCTCTCGCTCTCGCTCTCG
>CANAWG010000010.1 GCA_947365245.1 uncultured Oscillibacter sp.
GGAGATAAGCGGGATCGAACCGCTGACCTCTTGAATGCCATTCAAGCGCTCTCCCGAGTTATCGGTAAAGCACCCCGCAATCGCATTTGATGGTACGGATCTCCGCCGTTTCGCGCTGAATGAGTCTGTCCTGCCTCAACAGGCAAGGCTTTTTCTTTTTAAGCCAGATCTTCCACCTGGTACTCGTTGGGAATCTCCAGTCCTAACTCGAACTGTGCGAAATTGATATCGAACTCGATGTGAAGCCGGTAGCCGGAATAGACGCTGATCTTTTTGATCAGATACCCGGCAATCATCTTTTTGACCGCCATGTCGCTGCTGTCGAAGATCTCCGACCACTTCATGATATTCCGGTAATCCCTTCGAATCTCATCGGTGCGGCTGTTGCTCTGTTCCACCTCTGCGTTCAGAGCGCTGACCTTTTCGCTGGCGGCCATCATCTGCCGTTTGGCATCCTCGGCCATCTCCGAGATTAAACTCTCCGGCAGGCTGCTCTCGCCGCGAATGACGGCCATCAGCTTCGACTTCACAGCCTCGTACTCCTTAGTGGCTTTTGCGAACTCCCGCTTTGCCGCAGTGAGCTGGTTTTTCACATCTGCCGTCACATTCATCTGGGTCCGGGAGACGATCTCGTCCTCACGGACGGCTTTCATCTTGTCAAAGATCTGGTGCAGCACCTCTGTCACCATGCCGTCCAGAATGTGCATTGTATACCCAGTCTGGCCGCTGCACTCAGCGCGGTGGCGGGTCTTGTTGTAGCAGACATAGCGAATCCGCCTGCGGGCCACCTGCACTCCATCGGCGTTTTTCCGCACCGTGCCGTTGGTGGTCAGGGTGAGCCTGCCGCCGCAGTGGCCGCAGAACACGTTGCCGGAGAGCATGGACTGTCCGCTGGTGTTCCTAGGCAGGGTACGCTGTTCGTTGAACTCGTTGATCCGTTCTGTCATCAGCTTCTGTGCCAGTTCAAATGTGGTGGGATCAATGATCTGCAGCTCAGGGAACACTTCCGACTGGCTTTCTCCGCTTCTCAGGACGCCCATATAGGTGATGTTGTGCAGGATATGCCCCACAGTGGCCTCATGCCAGTTGCCGCCGGTTCTCGTCTGAATGCCCTGGCTGTTGATCAGGTTGGCAATTTTGCACCGGCCATAGCCGGAACCAACGCACAGGTTGAACATCATGCGTACCACACGGGCCTCATCCTCATCAATTTCCAGCTTGTAGACCTCGTGCTTTCTCTTGTTGAAGATACCGCTGGGGGCCAGCCGGTAGCCGTAGGGGGCGCTGCCGCCCCGGAACCGGCCCTCCTGCACCATCTGACCCAGGGCCGTCTTGGTGCGGATGGAGGTTTTCTGGCTCTCGCCGTCCGCCTGCCAGTACCGGATGTAGTTGGTGAGCCGGTCTGTATGGGATTCAAACCGCTGCTCTCCTTCGTTGACGCTCCAGACCCGGATTCCGTGTTTTACAAACCACTCCACCACAAAGGGCGTCTCATCCGATTTACGGCCCAGGCGGTCAAACATGAACACCAGCAGGATGTCGAACTTACCCTGCTCGGCCCTCTCTTTAAGAAGCTGCAGCTTGTCCCGGTCATTGGCGCTGACCTTGTAGCCGGACACGCCGTTCTCCTGCTCCTCATGCACGATGGTCCAGCCCATCTTCGTGGCAAACTCCCGGCAGGCTTTGCGCTGGACAGGGATGTCCGCCTGATTCTGCTCATCGTGGTCAACCTGTTTGGTTGTGGAAACGCGATATAAACAATCGACTCGTTCAGCCATTTGTATCCGTCCTCTCTAAAAATCATGTTCCAGTTGTGTGAGAGAATCGGACACCTGTCAATATGAAATTTTCAAGGTGAGTCTGGCTTTCGCCAAGCGAATTATCTCACATTTTGTGCCTGATATCCACTGGTTTTCCCGAACACTCTCAGCGCCCGGAAATATGGGAAGCGGGGCCGTCCATCTGCCTGGACGGCCCCGCTTTTCTGCTCACCACTCCTGTTCAGAGCGCTTTTTTCTGTTTTCCCTGACCGGCGCCAAATCCATCAGCTGGCGCACCCGTTTCTGCACATGGCGTTCCATTGCGGTTAGCCGTTCCTCCGGGAGATTCAGCTTGGGGTGACGCTGGAACGTGAAGCCGATCAGCCTGCGAAGCTGCTCCCTCTGGAACGGCCCCATGACCTCCCGGCAGACGCTCTCAAAGCTGACCCCGTAGGCCGTCCCCCTCGTCTTGGCGTAGCTGTCCAGGTCCTTCCAATCCTCCGGCATAGCGAAATTGAACAGCGACAACCCGTTGTCGAATACTGGAGCCGCACCAATCAAATCCCCGCTGTGGTTGTCCCGCAGGACGCCGAAGTTACCGAAGTGGCGATCCTCATTGTAGATCACTGCATCGAACACCAGCATACTCTTGATCTCCTCGTATGCTTCCGGCCCCAGCTTCTTATAGTATTCCAGGCAGGCTTTCAGCCCGCCCTCCCGAACAATCCGGCCAATGGGGATGTAGGCCGTGTCAATATCCGTGAACAGCTTGCAGCGGGAGGCTAGGATGCCCTTCCAGTTCTCCAGCTCGTAGCGTACTGCGTGGAGGCCCATGGCCTGTGCGATCTGGCTGGCGTAGAACTCGCTGTACGGCTCATTCCCCGTGTTGGCCGCGCCGGAGGTGCCGCCTTTGTACAAGTAGATGCCATCCCCCTCAATAAAGCGCCAGCCCTTGGGCAGCATCCCGTTGGTGGTCAGCTCCGGCGAGGTGGTAAAGGCGGCGTCACTCTGTCCGATTCCCGTATAGGCCACCAGGGACAGAATCTCTGAGAATCGATTTTCATACAGGTTGTACTGCGCGAAAGTTCCCTCAAAACCCCGAGGGACCACCCAGAAACTGTCGTTCAGGGACAGGCCCTTGCACACATCAATGATCCCCTTGGTGTCATTGACGCTCAGGCCGAAGGTCTTGAGGATCTCGGCAACATAGGCGCGGTTTTTGGGAATTACACGCCGCTGCAGCCACTTCAGCAGGCCCTCATTGCTCAGATCCATATCCAGAGGGAACCGGCTGCGTTCTGCCTGGTTGATCTCATGGATCTCGGCTTTCAGGCCCTCGATACCATGCTCGGACAGGGAGAACGTCAGCAAGTCTGTATCATAGAGTCGAAGAATATATTCCTGCTCCATATTCCGTCCTCCTTGCATCGGTTTCTCTCATTATAACGAATTTTTGGTGGAAAGTAAACGGAGATTTTACGCAGATACAATGTTGCCTTTTTCTCTTTTAGTACAATCGTGGAGAAAGGAGTGTGTGTCCCATGAAACGAGTCTATTGTTTATACCGTGTTTCCACTATAGGCCAGGTGGATAAAAACGACATTCCTATGCAGCGGCAGGCTTGCCACACATTTGCCAAGGAAAAAGGCTGGCAGATCATTGAGGAGTTCTCCGAAAAGGGTGTTTCCGGATATAAAAAGTCTGCTGACCAGCGAGAAGCTCTGCAAGAATTGAAACAAGCTGCCCTTCAAAAACGATTTGACGTGCTATTGGTTTTCATGTTTGACCGTCTGGGCCGCAGGGATGACGAGACACCATTTGTGGTAGAGTGGTTTGTGAAAAATGGCATTGAGGTCTGGAGTGTGGCAGAGGGTGAGCAACGCTTTGAAGACCACATTGATAAACTTCTGAATTACATCCGTTTCTGGCAATCTTCTGGCGAAAGTCTCAAGACTTCTATCCGTACCAAGGCCAGGATGGAACAGCTATTTAGGGAGCATGGTTTTGTGGGCGGAACCGCGCCATACGGATATCAGCTGTGCCGTTTGGGGAGAACGAATAAACGCGGTCATGAACTTTATGATCTGACAGTTGATCCAACTGCATCACAGGTAATCAAAGAGATTTTTCACCTGTACTGTATAGAACAGGTGGGTACATATCGCATCGCCGTCCGCTTGAATTCTGCCGGCTGCCGTACCCAGCAGGGAGCAATGTGGAATTCCGCCAGTGTGCGGAGTGTACTGCAAAATCCAATCTATACCGGGGTTCGGCGGTATGGAGATGTAGAGACAGACCGTTTTGCGCATTTACAAATCATTGAGGACAAGCTATTTCTGTTAGCACAGAATCGGTTAGAAACGAGTAAGCTGGAATCTCCCAATATTGGCTATACGAAACATCGGGACGCTGTTTTGCTGTCAGAACAGGTCTTTTGTATGCACTGCGGCAAACGGCTCACCGTAACCCTGAATAAAAAGACGCGAACCAGAAAGGATGGTTCAACCATTACCTACGAGCGATTGAAATATATTTGCATTAACAAAAGCTCATTACATCCCTGTGAAGGGCAGAGAAGTTATACAGCCAGCCGCATTGATACATCGGTGTTGAAACTGCTCCAGTCGGTGCTGTTTTCCGATCATTCCTTTCTTCCGGAGCTTGATATCTCATCCGCCACATCCCGACAGGAAGAGCTGCAACACGCAATTGAGCAGGAACGCATTTCGCTTAACGCTTTGAAAGCTGAGGTGCTTCAGGTCCTCCAGGGCACCAGCGCATTTGGCTCTGCTTTGATTTCCGAACTTATTCAGCAATCGGAAAGCCGATTGATTGCTCTTGAACAGGAATTAGTCTCCGTCCAAGAAAACCTGCGCAGGCAGAAATCACAGCAGGCACGTTTTTTCGAACTGCGGAAAGCGCTGATTTCTTCCGGCACAAAAGACCTGAGTTCCCTGCCGTTCCATCAGCAGCAGGAGATCGCCCACGCGATGATTTCCCGCATAGAACTAGGGCGGGAGGGGGCAATCAAAATCGAATGGACTTTCGGGGGTATTGCTCATTCGAGTGCAGATGCAGGCGGTTGAATGGCATGCAGAAATTTTGCTCTATTTTTGTCGACTTCATCATATTTTTGCCGTATTTTTGCACAGCTTGGACAAAAAATTACAAAAAACTGGGGGTATAGCTTCTTCGGGCGCAATCCGCCTATCAATTATCAACCATCAAAAAAGATAACGAAAAAGCCTTGAAAACGTAGGTTTTCAAGGCTTTTTGCTTGGTGGAGATAAGCGGGATCGAACCGCTGACCTCTTGAATGCCATTCAAGCGCTCTCCCAGCTGAGCTATACCCCCATCTGCATTCCCGCGCTGCTTACTCGCCGGAACAGTTGATAGTATACCAGCCGTTCGCCTGATTGTCAACAAAAATTTTTCGATTTCCCAAAAATTTTTCCCGCGGGGGGCGGCGGCAAGTTTATCTTGCAATCCAGGTGTAAACTTGCTAACATAGTCGTAACGATGAAAGGGGGGACCGTCTGTGAATATCCACGAGTCCGCGGAGGACTACCTGGAGTCCATTCTGATCCTGCGGGAGCGGCGGGGCGCCGTGCGCTCCATTGACATTGTCAACGAGCTGGGCTACTCCAAGCCCAGCGTCAGCATCGCCATGAAAAAGCTGCGGGAGAACGGCTATATCTCCATGGCGGCGGACGGTCTCATCACCCTCAACGAGAGCGGTCTGGAGATTGCCAGCCGGATCTACCACCGTCACCGGACGCTGACGGAGCTCTTCCTCCAGCTGGGGGTCTCCCCGGAAAACGCGGCGGCGGACGCCTGCAAGGTGGAGCACGACCTCAGCGAGGAGACGTTCGCCCGCATCCACGACTTTGTGAAGCGGCAGAAAGAATAAGAGAAAAGCAGCCCCGAGGGGGCTGCTTTTTTGTGCGTTTACGCGCCGCAGGGAGGCAGGTCCTCCAGGGAGGCGAACGTATAGCCCATCTCCTCCCACTTGGTCAGAAGGTCGTCCAAGATATCGGCGTTGGTCCTGGAGGTGGAGTGCAGCAGGACGATGGCCCCGTCGTGGATGCGGGGCAGGAGCTTGGCGTAGGCCTGCTGGGCCGTTGGCTGATTGTCCACGTACCAGTCCACGTATGCCAGGCTCCAGAACACCGTCTTGTAGCCCAGGGCCTGGGCCTGCCGCAGGTTCTCCTCACTGTACTTCCCCTGGGGCGGGCGATAGTAGCGGGGCAGCTCCTGTCCCGTGGTCTCCCGGTACAGGGCGGCCAGATCATCCAGCTCCTTTTTAAAAGCCGTCTGGTCGGAGATCTTGGACATATCCGGGTGGTGGAACGTGTGGTTTCCCACGATGTGTCCCTCATCCGCCATGCGGCGGATGATGTCCGGCGCGGTCTCGATCATGTTGCCCACCACAAAGAAAGCGGCGGGGGCCTGGTGCTTTTTCAAGGCGTCCAGAATCTGCTCCGTGTACCCGTTTTCATAGCCGCAGTCAAAGGTCAGGTAGAGCACTTTTTTGGAGGTGTCGCCCACAAAGTAGGCGCCGTATTTCGCCAGCTGCTCCGCCGAGGCGTTGCCCACGGGGCACTGGCCCTCCGTCTGGAAAGACAGGCCCCAGTTGTCCATGGATACCGGCACCGCGGCGGGGGAGGAGGCGGGCACGTAGCCGTTGGACGGCTGGAGGAAGAGCAGTGCCAGGGCGAACAGCGCCAAGGGCGTCAGCACCGCGGCCCAGTAGCGGTTTGGTCGTTGTCTCATAAGGACCTCCTGTCAATTTTGGATTCCGTCTCAGGTTGCGCAGTTGCCAGCAGGTTATGCGGATTTTCGACACTGCAAAAACTGTAAAAAACGGCGAAGCGGCTCAAGACCGCTTCGCCGTTTGGCGGGCAGAAATTTTTGTCATTCCTCCGGAGGCACGGACAGCTGGAAGCTCTCCCAGGTGTGCTCCGCCGCCTCCACCGCCGCCCAGGTGTATCCGGCCCGTTCGCACTCCTCCCAGGTCAGATACCGGAAGTAGAACTCCACCTCCAGGTGGCAGGGCAGGATGTCCAGGATAATTCTTTTGATCTGCTCAAACTCCGCCGGAATCCCCCCCACTCCCGGGAAGACAATCCGCAGGTGCCCGGTGTCGATCTCCAGGACCTTGGCCCGAATACCGCAGCCTTGAATGGCTCGGCCAATGGCGGCGGGGGTCAGGCTGTCGCCGTCGATTTGGAGCAGGGCCGCAATGGCGTCCCGCCGCTCCTGGGCGGTGACGGCGGCGGGACGGCGGGCAAAGAGCGCTTCCCGGCGGCGCAGGCCCTCGTCCTCCGCGGTAACGGTGACGGCCTCCCGCTCCACGACCTCCAGCCGCTGCGCCGTCCGGTCCAGGGCCCGCCCCAGGGCGTACAGCTCCGCGCCGTTCACGGAGCCGGCGCCCAGGTCGTAGATCCCCAGGGGGGAGAGCAGCTGCCGCAGATAGGTCTCGTACATGGCTCACGCCTCCAGTTCCGTCACGTTCAGTGTCCCCAGTACCGGCAAAACCGTGCTGTCCGCCGCCAGGTCCGCCGTCGGCGCGGAGAAGCGGTAGTTCTCCACGCCTTCCAGGGCGTAGAGGCGGCTCCCCAGCTCCGCCAGATGCACCGGCCGGCCCAGCAGCTGTCCGGTAAAGAGGTTGGCGATGGCCAGCTCCGCCAGGGCCTTGACCTCCGCAAAGACGGCGTTCTTTGCCACGGCGATGGCCACGCTCACATTCACCGGCACGGTCTCCGGAGCCTTGACCAGCACATCCACGGCGATCTCCCGGCGCTCCTGGAGATCTGACTGGACCTCCTCCAGCAGCGCCGCGCTGGGCAGGCCGCTCTCTCCGGCGATGTACACATCCACGGTCCCGATGCCCCGAGCCCGGCCCACGGCCCGGGCCGACGCCACGCCGTCGTGGTTCATGGCGGTCTGCTCATACCAGGCGGCGTTGGCGCCGTTGGGCAGCCGCCGGTAGCTGTCCAGAATGCGCCGGCGCAGGGCCTCGTCGTCCTCGGCGTCGCTGCCGCCGGAGAAAGCCGCGGGGTTGACGCAGGCCGTCACCGCCACAGGGCAGGCGGTGAGAAACCGCACCGCCCCCGCCACGGCGTTGCCGCCGCTGCCGCCCTCCAGGGCCTCCGCCGGAGCGTCCACGCAGGTCTCGCCCACAGCCAGCGTCACGCCGGCTGTGGTCTGGAACCGCCGCTCGTCCGCCGTCATGCACACCGTCCCCGCCGGGATGTCCACCGGCAGCGCCGGGGGCGAGTCCACGGAGAAGCGCAGCGTGCCAACGGCTCTGGATGCCGGCAGGCGGCTCAGTCCCCGCATATCCGCGTGCCGGTCCAGGTAGACGCCCTGAGCCGTCTGGGGAAAGCTCTGGTCCAGCACCCATTCCGCCTGGATGTCCAGGGCCTGGATCTGAGCCGCCGCGGCATACAGCCGCACCGCCAGGTCGCAGGCGTCCTCCGGCACGAATCCGGCCCGCTGGGCAAAGGCGTCCAGCAGCTCCCGGTAGATCTCATCAACGCTTTTCACCCGATGTCTCCTCTCTATATGATCTCAACCGTCACCGGCAGGGACTCTCCCTGCCAGAGACAGTGTACCGTCAGGTCCATGGCGCCCTCCGCCCCGGCCGTCAGTTCCACGGATTCCACCGCCAGGGCCTCTTGCTCCAGAGCCTCCGCCGCGTATTGGGCCGCCGCGGCCTGCCGCTGGGCGGGGGGGACCGCGCCCAGCTGTCCCAGGCGGCTTCCCAGCTCCGGAAGAAAGGGGAAAGTCCCCCGTCGGGCCGTCAGCCGGAACAGAGCCCTCTGCAAGAGGGCCTCCCGGCCCCCCGCCCGTATGAGTCCCCCCACGCCGTCGGGCACGTAGTCCCCGCTTTGCAGTTTCAGCGCCATGTCACACCAGCCCCTCTCCGCAGTGGCAGGGGGAGCAGGCCTCGCCGTTGATCCACAGCATTCCCTCCACGGACACCTCACCCCGCAGCACGATGCTGCCGTCCTTTTTCAGGTAGATGGAGTTCTCGCCGGGGCCCTGCACCAGCACCTCGCCTGGCTCCATCCCCGCAGGCGGGGCGAGCTGCTTCATGCCGCAGACGCACTGCTCCTCGCCCCCGGGGCCGCCTTTGACCACCAGCACCGCACCGCCGTTCTCCGGCATCCAAATATAGCCGCCGGGGCCGTAGATGGGCACCGTCCGCACCTCGCCCCGGGTCATCACGCCCACCTGGTCTCCGGCGATGGTGGTGACGCCCAGATCGGCGTCCGCCGTGGCTGGGGCGGGCCGCATTTTACTGGAAAGCCACATCCGTTCATTCTCCTTTCAATGTCAGCGCCGCCGTGGCGCCCCGCTCCGCCGAGAAAGCGCTGGCCGCCTCCGCCACCCGGAAAGAGCCGGAGAGCCCCATCCGGTCCAGCCGGAGGTCCACCCGGTCTCCGGGGAAAGCCAGAAAGCTTCCGGGCAGGCTCACCGTCACGATCCTCTGGTCCTCTTTGGACCGCCGGATTTGGTACTCTCCGGTGTAGCGCATGGCGTCCCAGGTGCTCTGGCCCGGGGTGTAGACCACCCGGCGGCACTGGCCGCCCCGGCGGATCATGTCCTCGTTTTTCACGCTGTAGCTGGTGTTTCGGGTCTTGTCGATCACCAGCACCTCCGTCAAAACGCCGTAGTGGTCCTCCCGCAGTGTACAGGAGAGCACCGGGTCCCCCTGGCCGATGGAGAGGCGTTTTCCGCCGCTTCTCTCCGGGGCGGCCAGCAGCCTTCCGTCCCGGGAGAACCGGGGGGAGAAGCCGCCGTAGGTCCGGCAGAAGCCCTCCAGGGCCCTCCACTGGCTGACCCCCGCCGGCACGGTGTAGACGGAGCTGGCCCGCACGTCGGCCACCTCCCCGGCGGTGATGCCGTAGGGCGTCACATGGCACCGTACGATCTCCGCCAGGGTGGCCTCCTGGTAGGTCAGGGGCCGGGACTCGTTGTCCAGCAGACGGGCGGCGTAGCCCCGCCCGGCGACGGTGGCCGTCAGCCCGCCGCTCCCCAGCTCCACGCTGTACTCGTCCACAATGGCCCGCAGCACCGTCTTCCCCTGGTGGATGGCGGCGAAGCCCGCCGCCAGGCGCAGAACCTCCGCCATGCCCTTGTCGTAGAGGAACGTCACGGAGTAGCTGTCGCAGGGCACCGTCCCGGTGTGAACCACCTCCCACTCCATCAGCTCCGGCAGGTCATAGACCCGGTGGTCGCAGGTGAAGATGCGTCCCGTCACGGCAAAATCACCTCGTTTCCCGGATAGATCAGATTGGGATTTTTGATCTGGGGATTGGCCGCGATCAGTTCCGTCAGCGCCGCGCCGTACTGGCGGGCGATGCCCCAGAGGGTGTCCCCCTTTTTCACAATGTGCACGGCCCGGTTCCCGCCGCCGGCGCCGGCAGTGGGAGCTTCCGGGCGGAACAGGGCCCCGCCGTCGTCGCTCTCCGTCAGGCCGCCGTCATAGCCGCCCGGGTCCTCCCAGAACTCGAAGCTGTAGCGCACATAGTCCGGCAGGGGCCGCTCCGTGACGTTCAGGGAGACGAAGTAGGCCCGCTGGACGTTCCAGACCGGATGCACCAGCTGCCCCGGACCGCCCTCCTGAAACACAGCCTCCAGCTGCCGAAACTGGTCGTAGGCCTCCGGCCCGGAGAACTCCCCCTCGCCCCGCAGGACGCGGTAGGTGCCTCCCAGCTCCTGAAAGACGCAGCCCCCAAAGGGGACCTTGTACACCGCTACCCGGCGGCGGTTTTCCACTGTGTAGATCTCCGGGTTGTACGGCCAGGTGTAATCCTTGTACCGCATGGATGTCAGACGCGTAACGCATCCCCCTCTCCGCAAACTGGCGTCCCAGGACGGGACTCAATACGGGGTAAAGCCCCCGTCGTATCGCCGGGCGTCCCGCTGAAAGGCCCGGGACAGCGCCTCCGCCGTCACGGCGTCCCCGCCGCCCGTCGGGTAGACGAGCTCCGTCACCGTCCGCTCTGCCGCCGGAGTGCCCCGGCTCCGCCGCGCCGTTGGGGAGTCGGGCTCCGCAGCGGCCCACCTGCCTCCGAGAGCCTCCGTCTCCGCGGGGGAGAGGGCCTCCCGGTCCCGCTTCCACCGCGCCGCCGAACTGGCCCCGCCGCTCTCCACCGTTAAGGCGGTGGCCTCCTCTCCGGGAATTACCGCTCCGGCCCCGGGAAGACCACCGCCCGGGGCCGTCGGAGCACTGGCCTCCGCAGAAATACCGTACTCCCCGGCGACACCGCCCTCCGCCGCAAAGCGGGGACGCCGCGCAATCGCAAAACCGGGGGCCGTTTCCGCCGCCGTCTGCCCCGCCGCTGTCCGATCCGCCGCTGCGGAACGGACGGCTGAGAGCGCGCCGGCAAAGAGGCGGACCGCCTCCCGGCCATCCTCCGGGGCCTGCCGGGCCCCGCCGCCCAGCAGCACCGCCGCCAGGGCCTCCCGCTGCCGCCGGAGCTCCTCCTGGATGTAGTCCATGGCTCACTCCTCTCGCAGCGCCGTGAAGCGGCTTTCGTCAAAGGCGGGATTTCTCTCCTCACCCGGGGCTGGAGCCCCCTCCGAGAGCCGCCGCAGCAGCCCCTCCAGCTGGCGGCCCGTCAGGGCCGCCAGCACCTCCTGTTCGTCTGTAAAGACCGGCTCCCCCCGGCAAAAGCAGCACTCCGCCGCGATCCGGGCGTTGCAGAGGACGGTCCGCTCCAGCGGGTCCTCCGAGATTCCGCGTACCTCCCGCCACAGCGTCAGCAGCTGTCCCGCCGTCAGGGGCCGCAGCTCGTCGATCTCCCTCACGCCGTGGTCTCGATCCGCTTGGAGGCCACCAACGTCACTTTCTCCGCCACCATGGCGTTCAGCTGGCCCTCCTCCTGGATACCGCTCCACTGGCAGCCGCTGTAGATGACTTTCCGGTCCGGCTTGCAGATTACCAGGGAGAAGTCCTCCAGGTCGTAGAAGCTGATGCCGTCGGACACGGCGTCGTCCGTGGCATACAGCCGCGTCAGCTCCAGGGTGTACTTGCGCTGGCCGTCGATGGTGGCCACCGGTTCGCTCTCGCCAAAGGCCTCCACAAACCGGGAGGACTTGGACGCCTTGGCGGTGTACCCCTGTACCACCGCCACTTTCCTGCCGTCCAGCTCCAGATAGATGTCCGCGCTGGTGGGAAAACCCCTTGTCTCCATCTCTCGCCCTCCTTATACCGTGATGTGTACCGTCAGATAGATCTGGTTCAACCCGTGGGCCACGGCAAAGCCGAACTCCACCAGGCACACCGTGGGGTCGTCGGGGGAGGCGGACACCGTCACGTCCCCGTAGCCGTCGATGATCTCCGCCGCCGCTTTCTTCTCCAGCTCCACGATCACCTGGGAGCGGATGGCCCCCCGGCTCCGGGCAGTGTTCTTGGCCCGGGAGAACTTGCTGCGCAGCGCGTCGCGAATGGCGGGAATCACGTCGTCCGCAATGAGGACGGTGGTCAGCTCCCGCCAGGTGGCGTCCGCCGCGCCGCCGGTGGTGGTGCGGGTGGTGATGCCCCGCACTGGGGAGATGACCCCCGCTGCGCTCTCCAGGGGCGTCACGCCGCCCCGAACCAGCAGGTCGATCTCGCTGTCGCTGTAATCGGCGGCGAGACCCCCCAGCCCCCGCAGGGCCGCACCGTTGAGGGGGGCCGCCGGGTCCCGGCCCGCGGCCACGGCCCCCGCCACGGCCGCCGCGGCAAACACGGCGGGGAGGGCCTGCCCCTGGCTGTCCAGGGCGTCGGGCCCCACCAGCACCATGCGCTCGCTGTTCAGCGCCGATGCGTGGCTCACCAGGGCGGACACCGTCTCCTCGCTGCCGCCCACCACGGCAATGCGCTCCTGTCGGGCGGCGGAGGCCTCCTCCACCGCGTCCCGCAGTGCCTGCTGCACCGTCTGGTCGGCGCTGTCGCACACCACCACCTGCACGTCCTGCCGGCTCAGCGCAGCGAAAGCCGCCTTGTAGTCCTCCAGCGTTCCGGTGTCCGCCACCCGCACCGCCGTCACGCTGGACGCGCCGTTGAGAAACAGCAGCCGCAGCAGCGTGCTCATCCCCGGCGCGGCGTCCTCGCCGAAGGCCTCCGCCCCGGCGGCGTAGCCTGTCACCGTCACCGCCTCGCCCGCGGTGCCCTTGACGGCCTTGGCGGCCACGCCCACGGCCTTGGGCGCCTGTCCGGCGGATACCACCGCCGACGTGTCGTAGACCGAGTAGACCCCCGGCCGCTCATGTACGATCCCGCTCAATTGGTCATTACCCCTTTCAAAATAAAGTCCAGGAATTCCACTCCGTCCTCCCGGCTCTCCGCCAGGAAGCAGGCCCTGCACTGGAGACGCCCCCGCCGCAGGAACATCCCCGTCTCCCGCTCCCAGGCCAGGGCCTCCCAGCAGAGCTCCCCGGGCCGGATGCCGGAGGGCAGCTTCCCCAGCAGCGCCTCCGCCGCGGTTTCGCAGCCCGCCTCGCAGTCCGCGGCCCGGCGGCCCCGGACGTCCACGGTTATCACGCCCTCCAGCTGCTTTCCGTACAGCTCCTTTGTCTCGCCGCCGTCCTCGCTGCGCACCTCGCCCAGATAGTTGCAAAACCCCATGGCCCGCCCCTGGACGGTGCCCACCGCCACGGCGGCCACCGTAGTCTCATAAGCCTTGGCCCGCTCCGCCGGAAAGGCGGCCAGGGCCGTCAGTCCCGCGCTTTGGAGGGCGGAGATCACCGCATCCCGCACCTGTGTCAGCTCTTTCACTCCGCCGCCTCCCATCTTCGCTCCAAAGACGCCCACCAGTGGCTCAGCGCGCCGCCGATGTAGTAGGGCCGGCTGCTGCGCACCCGGAGCGCCATGCCGTTCCAGTGCACCGTGTCCCCGGGTGCCAGCGGCTCTTGTCCCAGATACAGCCACAGCCGCCCGTCCACCCAGCCCAGCTCCGTGGCCGCGGTGGGGAGCTGCTCCTGCCGCTCCTGCACCGGCTGCAAAAAGGCCCGGGCCTCCGTCTCCCCCTCCGCTGTCTCCAGGGTCACTGTCTGGCCGTATCGCTCCAGGATCTCCCGCACCCAGGCTGTCATCCCCGCACCCCCCGGAAGCAGAAGCTCTCCTCACCGGCGTAGGGGGCCATCAGCCTCTCCGCCGTCTCCCGGAGGCCCCGGGCCAGGGAGGCGCTCTCCGCGGCTCCCCGGCCCTTGATGGAGACCTCTCCCGCCGTAAAGGCGCTGACGGCGCCGCCTCCCCGGCCCGCCGCCAGGTCCGCCGCCGCCGTAAAGGCGGCGGCGCAGACGAAAGCCTCCCGGCAGTCCTCCGGGGTCAGACCCGGACGCAACCGGCTCTCCCAGTGCCGCCGGGCCGCCTGGCACAGCGGCTCCAGCAGGGGGGACTCCGCGTCCCCCGCGCCGGAGACCGCCCGGGCCAGCATCAGGATTTCCTCCGTCATCCCGCCACCGTCAAAACCTTGGCGGCGTCGGTGAAGAGCTTGGCGAAGCCGGAGATGGAGGTGATGGCCGCCCGCTCCATCTGGCGGTCGATGAGCTTGTCGTACTCCACCGTGATCTCGCTGCCGCAGATCTGCTCCAGGGCGTAGTTTTTGTCCAGGCCGATGATGGTCCCGGCGGGCATGGCGGAGGTCCGCAGGAGCTTGGCCCCCAGGGGGGAGGTCAGCGTGCCGGTGCCCTGGAAGTTCAGCCCCGTCAGGGGGTTCTGGAACTCCGTCAGCTTCAGCATGGCAAGCATCATATCATTGCTCACCAGCATGGTGTTCATGGTGTAGGGATCGAACTGGCTCCAGAAGTCCAGCAGCGCCCCGTAGGACAGGGTGGTCACGCCCTTGGTGATGGGCGCGGTGCCCACGGTAAAGGCCGGGGCGGGGTTCTGGTTGCCGTCGCCGTTTTTGAGGACCTCGATGGCGTCCTCCAGGTGCATCCGCCCGATGTAGGCGCCGATCTGCCGCAGCGTCACGGAGAAGAGGTCCAGCCGCTGGAAGCGGATGGCCTCGTAGGAGGCCACCAGCATCCGTCCCCGCTTGTGGAGGCGCACCAGGTTCTCCTGGGTGCGGATGGTGGTCTGGGGGATCTCCGCCCCCTCCTCCACCCGGCGCAGCTTCTTCTGCTCCTCCGTGGGCACGGAGGCGATGGAGCGGTAGTCCATTCCGTCAAACCGGGTCACCGTGGCGGTGATGGCGGGCAAAACACTCTCCTCCTCCAGCCCCTGGCGCACCACCCGGGAGACGAACTCCGGGAACAGCACGGCGGAGTCGGAGGTGTGGAAGAACTTCTCCACGCAGTCGGACCCCGCGCCCTTGACGTGGATGTCAAAGCGCTTGAGCTGCCGCTGGAAGGCGTCCAGCCCCTCCAGGGCGGTGCCGCGGTACTGCTCGCTGGGGTCCAGCTCCTCCAGCGTCTGGGCGAAAGTGCGGCCGCTGCGGCCGTACATCCCCTTCTCCAGCTTCACGTTCTCAAAATGATATGCCATACGCGCTCTCCTCCTTGTCCTGTCTTACAGTACGAAAGTGACGGTCTTGGCGGCGCTGTCCACGTCCACCGCCAGATAGCTCTGACCGCCGCTGGCGGGCACGGTCACGCCGCCGCTGCCGTCCGCCGTCAGATTGACCCAGCCCGCGGCGGGGGCGGTGTCGCCGGAGTACGGGACGGTCACCATGCCGCCCAGCACCACCGTGCAGGCGCCGCCGTCCCGGCTCACCGCCAGCGCCGTGCCGCAGAACCTCTCGCCGGCGGCGCAGGCGCCCACCGTGCCGCTGCCGCTGACCTTTACCACCTGGCCCTCGCCCACACCGCTGCAGGCAAAGGTGGCGGCCCACTGGCCGATGCCCTCGTAAGAAACTTTCATCGTCATCCTCCTGTCTTTCTTTTATAGCCACGGGATGGGGCGGCAGAAAGGGAGGAGCCCCTCTCCACCCGCCCTGCCCCGCCGCTCACACCTGAAACGCCCCCGCGTCCTCCCGTTCCTCCGCGGGACGGGGCCGCAGCTGGGGTGCCGCCGGGAACCGCTTTGCCGCCTGTGCGCCGTAGGAACTCTTCATGGCCAGCAGCTCCGGCTCCTCCATCCGCTCCGCGGCCCTGGCGAACACGCCGCCGTCCAGGTGGTCGTCCGCCAGCATAGCAAGACGCACCACCTCCCGCCGCAGCTCCTTGAGGTACTTCCGCCCCAGGGCCGCCTCCTTGCGCAGCAGCGCCAGCTGCCCGTCCTCCTGGCCAAAGTGCTTCAGCACCCCGGCGCCCCGCTGGGCGGGCACCGCCACAAAGGACCACTCGTATGCGTCCGTGGGTTCCCGCAGCTCCGCAAAGCACAGTCTCCCGCCGTAGACCTGCCCTTTTACATGCTGACAGCCGTCCGAGCTGCCGCAGATAGAACACACCGTGCGCTTTACGCTGCACCCCACGCTGACCTCCTTTTTGATGCCGCCCTCGATCTCGGCGATGAGGTCCGCGTTCTTCTCCGTCCGCAGCAAATAGGCCCAGCCCTTGAGCCAGCGGTACTCGTCCCCCGCCGCCGTGGTCATGGAGGGCTCCCGCACCACCTGGGTCCGGTAGATGCGGGCGGTCTGCCCCTGGGCGGACCACTGGTGGTCAAAGATGCCGCTCTTTCCCAGAAACAGCTCTCCCAGCGCCTCCAGCGCGGCATCGTCGAACCGCTCAAAGTCCCGGTCCACCTCGTTGTCGCACAGCCGCAGGGTGAAAGTGTACACCTGCTCCGCCGCCAGCGGCGTCTTGGCAAGCCGGTTGATGGCCTCCAGCTCCTCCTGTCCCGGCAGCCCCGCCGCCGCCTCGCTCCGCTCCTTATGTACTTCCATGCTTCTCTCCTTTCCCAGCGTCCTTTTCGTCGTTTTCAATCCTCAGCTTTCTGGCCTGCTCCCGGTAGAGCTCCGCCCGGGCCTCCTCCACCTGGTCCTGGAGGTTGATGTCGTCCCACTCCACCGTAAAGCCGCAGGTGTACCCGTGCATCCGCAGCCAAAGGCGGCAGATCCGCTCCACCACCGGGGTCAGCGTCCGCCGGATGGCGGTGATCTCCGTGGTCAGAAGGTCCGCTTGCTGGGAGCTCATGCGCTCCGTGGAGCTCCAGCTCAGTCCCAGCATAAAGGGCGGGATGCCGGTCTTGGCCACGATCTGCTCCAGGATCTGCCGCACCGGCACCTCGCTGTCCAGAATGGGCGCGTCGGCGCCGATGGCCTTGATCTCCACATCCCCCACGGCCACGAAGTCCCGCACGCTGCCGCCGCGGCTTTCCTGCATGGCCCGGGACCATTCCTCCGCCAGCTGCCGCCCCCGTTCCGCGGCGGAGCCGCCCTCGCCGTTTTTGCAGGTGACGGAGAAGCGCACGTTGCCGCACCGCTCCCAGTTGACGCCGATGGTGTGGTAGATCCGAGTCAGGATCTCCGACAAAAAGGGCAGGGACCGCAGCAGCGATACGCCGTAGGGGTTCCCGCTCTCCGGGTTCAGCGGCGTGAACAGCAGCAGGTCCTGGCAGGGGAGGGGGCCCATCCGCCCGTTTTCATCGGCCCCGCAGATCTGAAACGCCAGCGGGTGCTCCCCCTCCTGAATTTCGATATCCTCCACCCGGCCGCACAGCAGCGCGGCGATGTCCCCGCCGCCCCCGGCGGGCACGATCTCGCCGATGGCCCGCCCGCAGGTCAAAAGGGTATCCAGGTAGCAGTCCAGAAAGGCGTTGACGCCGAACTGCCCCCGTCCCACGGGCACCGTCCGCAGAAACTCCCCCAGGGCCCGCTCCGCCGCGGGATCGGCGCACCGGACCGTCACGCCCCCGGTCATGCGGATCAGCTTGTACACCGCCGCGTCCACCACCGGCACGGCCTCCCGCACCGCCTGGTACAGCCGGACCTCTCCCCGGCGCAGGGGCACATAGTCCCCCAGCATCCCAAAGGGATGGTGCTGACCGCCGCGCAGCTGCACCGGTGCCGGCGGCGCCGTTTCCCGCCGTTTTTTCAACCATCTCAAAACTCTGATCCCTCCTCAAATTCTCCGCTCCACGCTCATGGCTGCAAAGCCGCCGCCGTCTCCCTCCGCAAGGTCCACGGCGAAGTAGCGCATCTCGTCCATGGCGTGGTCGTTCTCTTTCCTGGGCGCGTCCCGCCCGGTGCGCTCGTCCCAGCAGTAGAGCTCCATCTCCCGCAGGCAGTCCCGGCACTCCCGGCAGATGACGATCCGCCGCCGCTTCAGCAGGTCCGCCGTCACCCGGATGCCGTCGGACACGCTGTTGTCCGCCCGGACCACCCGGAATCCCCGCCGCCGCAGCGCCTCGATGAAGCTGGCCGCCGAGGGGTCCACGATCACCCGCTGGATCTCCCGCCCGTCCGCCAGGGCCGCCAGGTCCTCCGCGTACTCCGCGTCGGTCCGCTGCCGTCCGGTCTTTCGGGAGTTGTAGTAGAACTCCCGCACCCGGTACCACACCCCGTCCTGCTCCCCCCACAGCCCGAAAGAGGCGGGGTTGGCGGTCCCGTAGTCCACGGAGATCCGCCACCGGGAAAAGGGCCCCGCCGGGGCCGCCGGGGCGTCCCGCTCCCGGTCGAAGAAGTCGTACACCAGCCCCTGGGCGGCGGTCCACTCCCCCAGCACGAACCGCCGGTAGAACACGCCCGAGTAGGCCCGCCGGTATCGCTCCCGGATGCGCCGGGACAGGGCGGGGTTGTCCTCCATGGTAAAGTGGAGGTACAGCGCCCTCCGCTCCCGGGCTCTGAGGATCCACTCCTGATAGAACCAGTGCTGGGGCCCCTCCGGGTTGCAGTTGAACCACAGCCGGCTCCCGGGCACGCTGCACCGGGCGATGGCCTGCTCCACAAAGGACCGGGGCATCAGCGCTGTCTCGTCCAGCAGCACGCCCGCCAGGGTGCTGCCCTGGATTAAAGCGGCGCTGGACTCGTCCCGCCCGCCGAAGAGCAGAAAGCGGTTCTCATGTCCCGCAAAGCGCACCACCAGCAGGTTCTCCGTTCGCCGCTCCCGGATGTTCATGCCCGCCCGCCGCAGGTAGGGCACCAGCTCCGAGAGCAGGTTCCGCCGCAGCGAGCCGATGGTCTTGCCGCAGAGGCCGAACTGCTTCCCGTCAAACTGCGCCTGGGCCCACAGGAAAAAGGACACCCCCATGGAAAAGGTCTTGCCGCTGCGCACGGCCCCGTCGCATATAAGGGCCTCCCACTGCTCCGAGCGCCACCAGGACAAAACCCGTCTTTGCTTGGGGGAAAAGCTTGCGATCTCACCCGTTGTCCCATCCCTCCTCTATTTCGCCGCAGCCCTCCGCCAGGGCCTGGTACAGCGCCTCGGCGCCGTCTCCGCCGCCGCTCTCCAGCAATGAGCACAGCGTTTCCAGCGCCCGCACCCGATCCGCCAGCTTGATCTCCACGCCCTTGTCCGTCACCTTGAGCTCCGCCACGGCGGAGAGATCCAGGCTCTCCGGATCCACCTCCCTGGGGTGCAGGGCCAGGCGCACCGCGTCGTTGGCCCGGCCGAAGGCCAGCTGCGCCAGCCGCCGCAGGACGTCCTCCTGCCGCAGCTGCGCCGCCGCGTCCGTCCGCATTTTCTCCAGCCGCGCCTGAACGGTCCGGGAGGCCAGCAGGGAAAACCCGTCCCGCTGTCCGCACTCCGCCGCCGCCCGCTCCGGATCCATGGTCCTGAGGTACGCCCGGCAGAACCGGCCGCTGTCCCGCCTTGCCAAACTGTCCGCCTCCTCTCATTACTTCACACGAAAGGGCCCGCACGCCGAAAAGTTGTACGCCGCCGTGCCCTGCTATATGAAAAAATGTGCGAAAAAAAGACCCGCGGAGCAATGCTCCGCGGGTCGTACCGGGTGCTCTATGAGATTTGCCTTTTGCTTACTTCGTGCTCATCTCGTCAAAGATCCGCTGGATCTCACCCTCCGGCTTCGGTGTGGCCAGGGAGACCACGACGATTACCACGCAGGCCACCAGGAAAGCCGGCAGCAGCTCGTAGATGTTCCATATACCGCCCAGGGGCTTCACCAGGAACTTCCAGATAAAGATCATGGCGCCGCCGGCCACAAGACCGGCCATGATCCCAAAGCGGTTGCTGCGCTTCCAGAACAGGGCGCACAAAATGGCGGGGCCGAACGTGGCGCCGAAGCCCGCCCAGGCAAAGGAGACAATCTGGAAGACGTTGCTGTCGGGATCGGAGGCCAGGAACAGAGCGATGACGGCGATGACCACCACGGTGAGCCGGGCGATGAGCATGGTCTGCTTCTCCGTCAGCTTCACGCCGAACACGTCCTGCATCATGTTCTCCGAGAACGCGGAGGAGGCGGCCAGCAGCTGGCTGTCGGCGGTGGACATGGTGGCGGCCAGAATGCCGGCCAGGATGCACCCGGCCACGATGGCCGGCAGGATGCCGTAGCTGGACAGCAGGTCGGAAAGGCGGACGATGACTGTCTCCGTGGCGCTGCCCTCCAGCAGGGGAATGCGGCCGGCGGCGGATACCGCGTGGCCCACAATGCCGATGAACACGGCCACGCCCATGGAGATCACCACCCAGGTGGCGGCGATGCGGCGGGAGAGCTTCAGCTCGTTCTCGTCCCGGATGGCCATGAAGCGCACCAGGATGTGGGGCATCCCGAAGTAGCCCAGGCCCCAGGCCATCATGGAGATGATGCGGATAAAGCCGTAGGGCTCGGCGCTGCCGGTGGAAACGTTGTAGGTCTCTGTAAAGGTGAGGAACCCGGGCAGGCTCCGGGCGTGGGTCAGCACGGCGTCCATGCCCCCGGCCTGCACCACGCCGAAGACCACGATGACGCACAAGGCGGCGGTCATGATGATGGACTGGATGAGGTCCATGGTGGCCACGGCGGTGAATCCGCCGATGGAGGTGTAGCTGATGATGACCACGGCGCCGATGATGACGGCCGCCATGTAGTTCCAGCCGAAAAGGCTGTTGAAGAGCTTTCCGATGGCCGCGAGGCCGGAGGCCACATAGGGCACGAAGAAGATGAGGATAATCAGGGCGGAGATGCACATGATGACGGGCTTCTTCTCGCCGTAGCGCTTGGAGATGAAGCTGGGGATGGTGATGGCGTCCAGCTTCACGCTGTAGCGGCGCAGGCGCTTCGCCACCAGCAGGAAGTTTAAGTAGGTGCCCGCGGCCAGGCCGATGGCGGTCCAGCTGGCGTCCGCCACGCCGGAGAGGTAGGCAAGACCGGGAATGCCCATCAGCAGATAGCTGCTCATGTCGCTGGCCTCGGCGCTCATGGCGGTGACCAAGGGGCCGATGCCCCGCCCGCCCAGGTAGAAGCCCTCGGCGCTCTTCTTGGACCGGCGGCCGATCATCACGCCGGTGAAGATGACAAAACAGAGGTACAGGATGATGGTGCCCATAATACAGATTTGTGCGGTAGTCATATTCTCTCTCCTTAAATTGTGGATTCAACGAGAGACATCATACCATACTTTTTACAAGAATGAAATACAGAATGAATTATAGAATTTATTCTATACAATTTTTTTGTACTTTTTACAAACTCGGTTGATATCAATGCTTTGTAACAATACAAATTTTAGTACAAATAAAAATCGAAAAAAGAAATGTTCGGTTTGCCCCGCGGTTCCGCCCGGAGAACCCGTCCGCCCCCGGCGGACGCGCCGCCTCCCGGTACGCCCGCGGGCCGCCCCGGAGGGCGGCCCGCGAAACCTCACCCGCGCTCCGCGGAGATGCACACCGCGTGGCAGATGCCGGGGATGGACTCCCCCTGAAAGCTGGAGGTGGGGGAGAGCAGGGCGCCGGTGGGGGCGAAGACGATCTTCTTCCACCTGCCCCGCTGCATCTCCGTGAGAAGGTATCCGTTGAGCACGGAGGCGGAGCAGCCGCAGCCGGAGGCCCCGGCGTGCATATCCTGGCCGTCCCGGTCGTAGAGCAGCAGCCCGCAGTCTTGAAAGTTCTCCCCCAGCTCCACGCCATCCCGGGAGAAGAAATCCCGGACAATGCCGTGGCCCAGCTCCCCCAGGTCGCCGGTGATGACGAGGTCGTAGTCCTTGGGGCTGGTCCCGGTGTCCCGGAAAAAGGCGGAGAGGGTGTCGTAGGCGGCGGGGGAAGAAAGGCGATTAGGCCCATAGGACCTCTTGCGCTCCGCCTCGCTGTGAAAAGGGGACACGCCTTTGCGCATGAGGCTTTTGCACGTTGCTGCCGGCTGCCCCGAAGAAGCGGGAAAACAGCGTGTTCAGAAGCGGGCTGCGTGTTTGCGCCGCAGGCTCAGCCCGCTCTGGAGGGCTTTTTCCGCTCCTCCAGCAGATCCAGCAGACGCTGGTATTCATCCTGATATTTAAACTCGATGGTGATGCTGCCGCCCTCGTGAACGTAGATCATCTCCACCAGCTCAACGATGACCTCCCGCGTCAGCTCCGTGATGTTGCGGTGCTTTGTAAAATGGGTGATGAATTGGTTTTCGCCGTCTGCCGTGTCCTTGTATTGCCTGATCTCCTCTTTGATGCTGGCGATGGAATGCTCAATCTGCGCCAGCTGGCCGTCAAATCGTTCTTTCAGCGCAAGGTATTCACCCTTGGAGATCACGCCGGATTTCCAGTCTGGATAGAGGTCGATCTTCAGCTGGGAGATTTTCGCGTGTTCTTTCTCCCGCGCCTCCAGCATTGCCTCCAGGCGGGAGGATCTGCGGGCCCTGACGTGTTTCCGCCTGAGGTCCTGCAGCAGCTCGTCCATGGAGACGGCCAGCCGGATCTGGGCCTGTATGGTTGCGAGGACGGCCTGGTACAGCTTTTCCTCCCGGATGGTGTGCTTTGTGCAGGCGGCCCGGTCGCCCTTGCGAAACGTCTGACAGACGTAATAGTAATATTTTTTGCGGGGCTGAACGACCGTCTTTTTCGCCATGGCGCGCCGGCAGTCCGCACAGCGAAGATAGCCCCCGAACATGCTGACATGATTCACGCCCGGAGAGGTCCGCGTGTCGCGCCGGAGAAGCTGCTGCGCCGTCTCGAACTGTTCCCGGGAGACGATGGCCTCGTGGGTATCCGGGACGATTACCCAATCCTCCTCCGGGACATTGACGCAGACATGGACCTTGTAGCTTTTGATCTTTGTCTTGTTTTGAACCATGTCCCCCGTGTAAACGCGGTTTTTCAGGATTCGCTTTACAGAGGAGTCGGGCCAGAGGCCGTCACAGAGTTCGCCGGCGGGATGCCGGTAGTCGAATCCCAGCTGTTTTTTGTACATGGACGGACTCGGGATGCCCAGCTGATTCAGCCTTTTCGCGATGCCGATGATGCTCATTCCGCCCAGGAACCACTGGAAAATGTCCCGGACAACCTCGGCCGCCGCCGGATCGACCACCAGGTGGTGATGGTCCTCCGGGTCCTTGAGATACCCGTAGGATGCGAAAGAGCCGATGAATTCTCCCTTGCTTCGCTTCCGGTCCAGAGAGGACCGGACCTTGTTGGAGATGTCCCGGCAGTACTCGTCGTTCATCACGTTTTTGAAAGAGACCAGGGCGTTGTTGATGGAGGCCGGGTCCTTTACGCTGTCGATGTGATCCACAACGGAAATAAAGCGGATATTCAGCAGCGGGAAGATCATCTCCAGATACTGTCCGACCAGGATGTAATTTCGCCCGAGCCGGGACAGGTCCTTTACAATGATGCAGTTTACAGCGCCGGACTTCATATCGTCCATCATCCGCTCAAAATCCGGCCGCGCGAAATTTGTTCCGGTCCAGCCGTCGTCAATATACTCGCCGGCGAAGACGATATCTTCGTTCTGCTCCACATATTCGTGGGTGATGTCTTTCTGTGTGCCGATGCTGTCGCTCTCCTCTTTGTCACCATCCTCTCTTGAGATCCGCAGGTATTCGGCGGCCCTCCATTGGACGGAAGTCCGGGCGGCGCCCTGCCTGCGTTCTAAATATTCGTCATACCGGTTTCTTGGAGCCATACAATACCTCCCTGATGGCTGTATGATACGGCTGCATTACACGAACCCATTATAGCATACGGCCGGGCTGAATCAAACGAATTTCGATAACAAACGGCAGATTCTCTGCTGTAAAGAATCCCCTGCGGTGCCGGAAAATACCACGTGAACGCCGACGTCGCCCACGCGGAAGAGGTACGGATTCCCAACGGCGTTCAAAAAGCTCTCCATCCTCGCCTGCGCGTCTGGGCCGGAGATAGAGACGCCGGAAATGTCCGGCAGAAGACTTTTGTCGAAAGAGGCGGAGTGAAAGTGCGCCTCGGCCTGCGCTTTGTAATCCAAGGTTCATCCCCCTTAAAGGTTTACTCTATCGTACCCGCAATATCCGCATTTCATCCGAATTTTTCCTCTTAGGCCCTGTTTGAAAAATGCCAAAATACCCAAGCGGCAGCTCTTTTTCCGCCCCTCTGCGTTAGATTTTCTTGCCGGGCGACAGCCCGCCTGCGAAAATTCGCCTGGATTGGCGAAAAAATCTTTCGCCGCCGGGTGCTCCGCCAATTTTCAAACAAGGCCTAATCTTTACCACGGTGATGCGTTGAGCTAAAACGCGGAGCCGCGGCATATATCGCGCCCGCCGGAGCGCCGCCCGTGATCGCCTCCGGACATTTGAACGCGGATGGGGACGGAGCGGATTTCCGGGACGGGGTAGTATATTTGCGGGCGGCAAAAGCAAGGCGCCGGACAGCTGTAATACCTGTCCGGCGCCTTGCTTTTTTATATTTTGTTTGGCTGCCATCGGCTGGCGGGGGAAGCGCGTCCGGCGTCTCCTGTGAAGCCCGCCGCGTAGCCGTTTCTTTTCAACCGCGGCGACCGTCACGCGCTTTCCCGCTCTGAGCGCCTCCGCTGGGAACAGAAGATCCTTTTGCCGCCTGCCCGCGATTGTGGATCCGGAGGCGGCGTGTATGTACGCAGAGAACCCGTGCCGCGGTGAAAGGGTGAGCTTGTCCGCAGGGAGATGCGCTCAGGGCGCGGGTCACTGGCCGGCGGTCCCGGACTTCAGTTCCCCGTCAATACGCCGCGCCGTGTCCTCCGGGACCCACACCGCCGCGGAGCCGCCGCTGACCGGGAAGCTCTCCGTGCCGTTTTCGGGGATGAGGATTCGCTCCCCCCGGCCTCCCAAAAGATCCACGAAAGTGGTTCCGGCCATCCCTGTCCCCACGCACATCCGCTTGCCGCCGCCGGGGCCGTCGGTGAGGACCACCGCCATGGCGGAGCCCTCTCCCAGCCTCGTCCAGCCGATGATGTCCGGGTCGTCCAGATAGTCGGTCTGCTGGCCGTGGGCGCAGTATTTTCGGGCCAAAAGCAGCTTCGGCAGCGCCTCCACCGGCTGGATGCGGTCATGGGGAATCCCGTAGAGGTCCCCGTAGAACACGCAGGGAACCCCCTCCTGCCGCAGGAGGATGCAGGCGTAGGCCAGAGGCTTGCACCACGGGGAAACCCAGGACTGGAGAGCCTGGCCGGGCTGTGTGTCGTGGTTGTCCACAAAGGTGACCGCCTGATGGGGGCGGACGCCTGTCAGCGTCCCCTGAAACAGATTCCGCAGGTCCATGGCGCCCCCGGCGCCGGAGAGCTGGTGAAACTTGAAGTGGAGGGGGACGTCCAGGAGGCGCATCACCTGTCCGCTCTGGTCCAGATAGGAGGTGAGGGACTGGAGGTCCCCGTTCCAGTACTCCCCGAAGGCCGGGAGAGGCTTGCCGGACGACCGGCGAAGGGCTTGAAGCCAGTGGGTGAAATAGGAGGCGCGGATGTGCTTTACCGCGTCCAGCCGAAAGCCGTCCACGCCGGTGGTCTCCAGATACCACTTCCCCCAGCGGTCCAGCTCTTCGATTACCTTGGGGGCGCTCATGTCCAGGTCCGCCCCCATCAGGTAATCGTAGTTGCCGAACTCCCGGTCCACCTGGCTGTCCCAGTCCTTGCCCTCAAACCGGTAGACGGCGGAGGAATTCCGCTTGCTGTCCCAGTCCACGCCGTCAAAGCAGGTCCAGTCCCATTGGAAGTCGGAGTATTTTCCCCCGCGGCCGGGGAAGGTGAATTTGGTCCAGGCGGTGATGGGCACGGCGGGGGCGCCGCTCTGATTCCGGTCATCTCCGGCAGAGGCCCGGGCCCGGACCTCCTCGCACGCATCCGCCCCCATGCGGTGGTTGAGAACGATGTCCGCGTAGACCTTCACGCCGCTTTTGTGGAGGGCCCGGATGGCGGACAGGTACTCCTCCCGGGAGCCGTATTTGGTGGCGACGCTTCCTTTCTGGTCGAACTCTCCCAGGTCATACAGGTCGTAGACGCCGTAGCCGACGTCCTCCCGGCCCCGATACCCCTTGTAGGCGGGGGGAAGCCAAACGCCGGTAAAGCCCAGAGCGGCCAGATGGGGGGCGTCCGCCGCCGCCCGCCGCCAGTGCCCGCCGTCGGCGGGGAGGTACCATTCAAAATACTGCAGCAGTGTCTCTTCCATGTCTCTTTTTCTCCGTGCCTGAATTTCCCTGCCGGCGCCGGTTATGCGTCGGTGAAAGCGCGGCCTCTGCCGGCCGCGATACGGAAAAACTTCGCCATCAGCGGCAAGTATGTTGCCGCGAACACGCCGCCGGCGATCCACAACGCGGTTTTTCTGTGCTTCTTCGGCAGGGAGACCCCGATCAGGACGCCCATTGCCGCAAGGCAGAATTTGATCATGGCGAGGTCTTTCCAGTCGCTTTGCTGAATGTATTGGTCCGCATACTCAAATAACTTCTTCATTGTGCTTGCCTCCTCCAATCTGACGCGGTTCGTGTGGGTTCTCGTCTGAACGTCCGTGACTGCTTTGATTATACCACAGGCGAAACGCTTGTCAAACGGACCGGATGCGGAGACGGAGACGGCGCGGCGGCCGTGGGACACGCGCTTCTCGTACAAGCTGCGCCCCGCGGCCCCCAATGGGACCTTATCCTGCTGTGAACGGCGGTCTGCGCCCGCGCCGGGGGGGGAGCGGGCCCCTCCGGCGGACGTTCACCGCCTTCGGCCGGGGGCCGGAATGGATCCTGAAGATCGGCTGGAGGCAGATAAAACCGCGGGCCGGCAAAAAGGGTCAGATGTTTTTGTTGTTTCATTTTGACACATGGTGTATAATGCAAAATGGAAAATGGTTCCACCCCCATCAACATGCGGAAATAGGAGATGGAGTCGATCATTCATTCAGGAGGTACCACATGGCGAAAACGAAAGACACGGGGGCCGGCAAAAAGAGGGCGGTTCCCCTGGAAAAAACTACGGTGAAGCACAGGGCGCAGACTGACGGGGCGGGCAGGGAAAAAACGCCGCCGGAAGAGCTGAAAACAAAGGCGGCCGTGAAAGCGGCGGAGCTCCCCGTGGAAGCGCCGCCGGTGCCGCAGCCCGCGGCTGCCCCGGAGAGGCCCTCGGCGGCAAAAGCCTCCGCGGCGGAGCCCGAGGCGTCCGCGGCGAAGGCCAAGGGACCCGCCGCGAAAGCCCCCGCGGCAAAGACCAAGGCTTCTGCGGCAAAGGCCCCCGCGGAAAAAGTTCCCGCGGGGAAAACCCCCGCGGCGGAAATCGGCGAGCCCGCCGCCGAGGAGCCGCCGGTGAAAGAGCCCGCGGAACCGGCCGCGCCGGAGGCGGTCAGCGCCTCCCCCAGAAGAAGCGTCGCCTTCATCGGCTCGGAGTGCTATCCGTTTGTCAAGACCGGGGGCTTGGGCGACGTGATGTACGCCCTCCCCAAGGCGCTGGTGAAGCAGAACTGCGACGTCAAGGTCATCCTTCCCCGGTACAAGTGCATCCCCTGGGAATATCAGGAGAAGATGATCTACCGGGGCGCTTTCAACATGAATCTCTGCGCCGACGGCCGGTCCTATTACGTGGGCATCATGGAGTATGTCTGGGACGGCGTGGTATACGATTTCATCGACAACGAGGAGTTCTTCAACAGTGGAAACCCGTATACCAATCTGGTGGACGATATCCCCAAGTACTGCTATTTTGCCAAGGCGGCCCTGGCGGCGCTGAACTACATGGATTGGATCCCCGACGTCATCCACTGCCACGACTGGCAGGCGGCGCTGGTGCCCGTTTTCCTGCGGACGCTGTTTGCCGGCACGAAGCTCACCAGGGCGGAGACTGTTTTGACCATCCACAACCTCCGGTTCCAGGGGATCTACAACATTCCCACCATTCGCTATTGGACCGGTCTGCCGGATTACGTCTTTAACAAGGACGCACTAAAGACAGGGTATCAGGACGCCAACATGCTCAAGGGCGGCCTGGCCTACGCCAACATGATCACCACGGTGAGTCCCACCTACGCCGGCGAGATTCAGACCGCTTTCTACGGGGAGACGCTGGACGCCCACCTGCGCTATCACGCCGGGAAGCTGCGGGGCATCATCAACGGCATTGACTACGACATCTGGAACTCCAGCACCGACCAGCGGCTCCACGCGGGCTACGACGTCTCCAGCGTCCTGGAGAAAAAGAAAGAGAACAAGGTCAAGCTCCAGGAGGAGCTGGGCCTGGAGCGGGACGAGGGCAAGTTTGTCATCGGCCTCATCTCCCGGCTGACGGATCAAAAAGGCCTGGATCTGATCAACGCCATTCTCCCCCGGGTGATGGACGGGAACACCCAGGTGGTGGTCCTGGGTACGGGAGACCGGGTCTACGAGGACTCTTTTCGGTACTACGAGAACGCGTACAAGGGGAGCGTTTGCTCCAGCATCATGTACGACGAGACCCGGGCCCACAGGATCTACGCCGGAGCCGACGCCCTGCTGGTCCCGTCCCGGTTTGAGCCCTGCGGCCTGACCCAGCTGATCGCCATGCACTACGGCACGGTGCCCATCGTCCGGGAGACCGGCGGGCTGAAGGACACGGTGGAGCCCTACAACATGTTCTCCGACAGCGGCAACGGCTTCACCTTTGACCGCTACGAGCAGGGCCTCCTGCTGGACGCCGTCAACCGGGCCAAGACGCTGTACTTCGAGCACCGGAACTGCTGGGACAAGATGGTGCGGCGGGATATGGAAAAAGACCTCTCCTGGGAGAACTCCGCGAAGCAGTATAAGGAGCTGTATCTGGAGCTGACCAGGTAGAATGCGGCGCCAGAGAACCCAAAACCCAAAAGGCCCCCCGGCCCAGCCGGGGGGTCCTTTTTCGCGGCCAGGGAGGGCGGCGCTGTTGACGCTTCAAAACCGCCGCCCTGCGGGAATCAGGAGAGCCGCGTAACCGAGGCGTGCTGCCTGCGGTAGGTGTCGTTGTCCTTTTGCCGCAGCTCCCGCTCCACCTGGCGCAGCTGGCGCTCCAGCTCTTTGATCCCGGCCTCGTCTTTCTCGGTACGGAGCCGCTGCTCCAGCTCCTGCCGCCGCTTTTTCAGCGCTTCGATCTCGCGGTCCACTTTGCCGGTATCGCAGACGTATCGCTCCTCCTTTTCGCCCTCCTTTCCCTCCGGCCCTTTGCCCCTCTGGGCGGGTTCTTCCGCCCGGGGGGCGTCCGGCTGCCCGGGCGGAAGAACCCGCTCCGGATCGTCGAAATAAATTCTGGGCCGGCCGTCCTCACCTCTGCCCATCCAGTAGCGGCCGGACGGCTCCCGCGGCTCCGCCTGGACGTATTCGTCCATCACGGGCCTCAACGGGCGGCTTTGCGCCTCCTCCCCGGGCCTCCGGCTCCCGGACGCTCCCGGCGCTTTCCCGGCGGCTGCCGGGGACTGGACCGCGCCGGCGTTCACACTGGAAACAGGCGTCATAGATCATCCCTCCTTTTTCTTTGTCCTGCCGCTTATCACTTTACCGGGCGGGAGAATCGGTTTCAAGGTCTTTGCCGTGAGATGCGCGCCGGACGTCATGAGATGTTCAGCAGCACATTCAGGGAAAATCTCCCCCCGCTCTTTTCCGTCAGCACCGCCCCGTGATACTTCTCCGCCACCGCCTTGATACTGGAAAGCCCGGTCCCGGCAGGCGGCAGAGGGGTGTCCGGGCAGGTGTTCTCAAAGGTCAGCATACAGAAATCCCCCTGCCGCTTTCCGCTGATGCGGAGAGACTTTGCCCCGCCGCCGGACTGGCAGGCCGCGATGGCGTTGTCCAGGGCGTTGGCGAAGACGACGCACAGGTCCAGATCGTCGATCCCGCAGGGCCTGGGCAGAACCAGGGACACCTCCGCCGCGATTCCCTCCGCCAGTCCCAGCTTCTCCCCCAGCAGGATATCCACCACCGGATTGCCGGTCCGGTAAGGGAAAGACAGCGCCTGCGAGGCGGCCTCCAATTTTTTCAGATACGCCCGGCCCTCCTCCGGTTTCCCGCTCCGGAGCAGACCGTCCAGAACGGACAGGTGGTTTTTGATGTCGTGGCGAAAGGCCGTTGTCTGCTGGCAGCGGGCCTGGGCCTCGGCGATATAGACTTTCTGCGCCTGGGCCGCCTGGGTCAAAGCGCGCAGCTCCGCCTGGGCCTGGAAGCCCTGACAGAGCTGGCGGTATGCGTACAGGGTGCAGAGCAGCGCCGCCAGTCCCATCCCTTGCAGAATCAGCAGAGTGCCGTGCCTGCCCGCCTCCTCCAGGGAGATGGAGGGGGACAAAAAGCTGTAGGCGGTGCGGAGAATATACAGTTCCGCCGCGAAGAAAAACACGCTGGGAAGCAGCAGCAGCCCCACGCGGGGCGTTTGGCCGTCCTCCGCCCGGGCCAGGAGCTTCCGCACCCCGCGGCAGCAGCAGACGCACAGCCCAAAGTAGAGAGCCTGCGCCGCCAGAAGCAGCGGATATAACAGCGGACTTCCAATAAAACGGGGGAAGAGCGCCGCCTCCAGAGAGTTGACGATCCCGAAGGAGAGCTGCGAGACATAGAAGGCCAGCAGGGCGGCCAGCCAGGACACGGACCGCTGATTTCCCATCCCGAGCCGGCTGACGGCGTACAGCGCCAGCACTCCCGCGCCGATGGAGAGAATCTCGCTCAGAGCGAGGCGCAGAGAGATCAGCTGGATGGCGCCGAGGAGCAGGCAGTAGACCGCAAAGTGCCGGGGCTTTCGCTCTTTTCCGGTGAGGCGGCTGACGAAGAAAAAGTGCATCACGGCCTGTCCCGCCAGAGTCAGGCCGTCCAGAAACAGACTGAAAAGCTCCATATCAGGCATCCCTCTCTCTCATGTGCCGCAGGAGGGCCTGGGTCAGCTCCCGCTCCCGCAGCCGGGAGACGGGAATCCGCTCCCCCTGGGACAGCAGGACCTGCCCGCCCTGACATCCGCGGACGTGATCCAGATTGACAAGATAGCTCCGGTGGCACTTGAAAAAGCGCCCGTCCACGCGGCGCTCCAGGCTCTCCAGCCTGTCATAGTAGCCCAGCACGGTTCCGTCCTGCTGGTGGAGATAGACTTTCCGGCCCAGCACCTCACAGTATACGACACGGCCCAGGGGGACGACCTGGCAGCCGCCCTCCCGCCGGATTACGATGTTCTCCGGCCGCCGCCGCTCCAGCGTATGAAGCACCCGGTCCATCGTCCGGGTGAAACAGGCGCGGTCCAGGGGCTTGAGCAGATAGTCGTACGCCTCCACCTGGAAGGCGTCGAACACCAGCTCTTTCAGCACCGTCACAAAGACCAGCAGACTGCGGTCGCCCCGCCGGCGGAGCAGCCGGGCAGTCTCCATCCCGTCCGGCTCCGCCATCTGAATGTCCAGGAAGATCACGTCAAAGCGGTCGCCGCATTCCAGAAGAGCCCGCCCGCTCGAAAAGCCGCTGACAGAGTAGGCGGCGGGGGAGCGCTCCCCCATATAGTCCGCCAGATGGCCGGAGAGCTCCTGAACCATCATCGGTTCGTCGTCGCAGATCGCGAATTTTATCATGTTCACCACCACGTTTTTCAATTAGAGTAGCGGAAGCGGGGCGGAGCGGCAAGGGCCGCTGTATCAGAATGCCGGAAATCTGTCACGAAATGAGCTCCGCTCCTCTCAGAGGAGCGGAGGGGCTTGCGGAACGCCGGCCTCATGCGATTTAAGGCCCCGCCCTTAGATTTTTCAGGGAGATGAGGTTCCCGCTGTATGCGATAAGGCCGTCTCTTTGCATTTTTGAGAGCTCATTGCAAAGAGAGCTGCGGTCCACGCCGAGATAATTCGCCAGCTGCTGGCGGTTGTAGGGGATCAGGAAGGAGCTGCGTCCACTGTGCTTGGCGCACTCCGAGAAATAGGACATCAGCCGCCCGCGGATCGTCTTGGAGCTGGTGTGCTGAATTCTTTTGGAGAGCTGGAGATTTTTTTCGGCGCATACGGACAGCAGGTTTTGCATGAGCCTTGCGTGGAACGGGCAGGCGCCGGCGCAGGAGGTCGTAATGCGCCTGATATTCAAAAACAGTACGGCGGTGTCCTCCGCGGCCACCACCGAGACCGACAGGGGCTGCCCCGGCATACAGGCGTACGCCTCCGCGAAAGTGGACCCCGGGGAGATGCTCCCCAGGATGCTGGTGTTTCCCCAGACGTCGTCATAGGAGATCATGGCCATGCCGTCCAATACGATCCCAACGTGTTCCGTGGCTTTCCCCTCGGATAGAATGACCGCTCCTTTTTGATAGCTTCGCTTTTGCGCGTTCAGGCAGTCCAAAAGCGAGGCGGTCTCCTGCTCGCCGATCCCTTGAAACAGCGGTATGTCGGACAATTTCATGCCGCACCCTCTTTCGTTGTTTTAACAACAGACTTTCGCTTCAAATGATACTATACTGCGCTTGTAAAGACAAGCGAAACGGCTTGCTTTTCTCATTCAGAATATTGGAGGTGCGGCATGAGACGGAAAGACCGGGAGATGGACGAGGCCTTTGCCCTGGGAATCGCGGACAAATGTGAATACGCCGTTTTGTCGATGACAGACGGCGGCGGCGCGCCATACTGTGTGCCGATTAGTATTGTCCGGGATGGGCGTGATGTGTTCTTCCACTGTGCCAGAGAGGGGAAGAAGGTCGACGCCATGCGGGGGAAAGCGGAGGTGTGCATTGCCTGTGTGGGCAGCGTCCGCCCCGCGGCGGACAAGTTTACGACGGAATTTGAGTCCGCCATTATCCGGGGCAGGGCGGAGGAGGTCCTGGAGGATGCGGAAAAGATCCGCGCGCTGCGGCTGCTGTGTCAGCGGTACACGCCGGCGAATATGCACAATTTTGACGCGGCGGTAAGCAAGAGCCTCGCCCGCCCCGCGGTATGGAAGGTCGCGATCCGCGAGATCACAGGGAAGCGGAAGAAGTACGACGGCGAGGGAAGAGAAATGAAGTTCGGGAGGACACAATAAATGATTCGGAAAATTATCAGGATTGACGGGGAGAAATGCAATGGCTGCGGAGCTTGCGCGGCGGCCTGCCACGAGGGCGCCATCGGCATGGTGGACGGAAAGGCAAAGCTCCTGCGGGATGACTACTGCGACGGGCTGGGGGACTGCCTGCCGGCCTGCCCCACGGGCGCGATCACCTTTGAGGAGCGGGAGGCGGCGGCCTACGACGAGAACGCCGTTTTGGAGAATAAGAAGAGATCGGAGGCGGCCCGCGGCGGCTGCCCCGGAAGCCGGCTCCGCCGGATGGAGCGCCGCCCGGAGTGCGAAGCCGCCGGGCCGGAAAAGGCGGCCTCCCAGCTGGGGCAGTGGCCCTGCCAGCTCAAGCTTGTGCCGGTCAACGCCCCCTATTTTGAGGGCGCCAGGCTGCTGGTCGCGGCGGACTGCACGGCCTTTGCCTGCGCGAGCCTGCACCGGGAGTTTATGAAGGGCAGGATTACGCTGATCGGGTGCCCCAAGCTGGACGATGTGGACTACAGCGAAAAGCTGACGGAGATCATCCGGAACAACGACATCCAAAGCGTCACGGTCGTCCGCATGGAGGTCCCCTGCTGCGGCGGGTTGGAGCTGGCCGTGAAGAAGGCGCTCCAGGCCAGCGGCAAGTTCATTCCCTGGCAGGTGGTGACCATTTCCGTGGATGGGAACATTTTGGCCTAAGAGGTCGAATCAGAAGTGAGGCGGTACGGGTATGAACGATATGAGCGGGAAGATGAAGAATATCAGCAAGGCGGAGGTCCTGGTTTTGAAGGACCAGATCGCCTGTCAGGAGGGCCAGGTGGTCAGCAGGACGCTGGCGCAGAACAAGGCCCTGAGCGTCACGCTGTTCTCCTTTGCCAAGGGCGAGGAGATCAGCGCCCACGAATCCGGCGGAGACGCCTTTGTTATATGCCTGGAGGGGGTCGGCAGAATCACCATTGACGGCGCGGATTACTTTCTTCACGAAGGAGAGTCCATTGTCATGCCCGCGGGGCATCCCCACGCGGTTTACGGCGAGGAGGCGTTTAAGATGCTGCTGGTCGTGGTGTTTTGACGGCGGCATATAGCCCGTGCGGGTTTGGCGCTGCGGCGAAAGCGGGCCGGAGAAATTTCTCCGGCCCGCTTTCGCTGTGATGATATGCGGCTGTTTTGGAACCTCGCGCAGCGATCCATGCTCAGGCCTCCTTTTCCATCATGATCTCCAGGATGGTCCGGTCCGTCTGCACCATGCCCGGCGTGCTGACCCGGCCCATGTTGCGGATGGCCGCCTCAGGCGTTGCGCCGCAGATGCCGTCCGTGGCCTGGAGCACCACGTTGTCCATGGCGAGATACGCGCACATCAGCGCGGCGTTGGAGGCCGTGGCCAGCTTCAGGGCGCAGCCGATCTTGCCGCCGTCGCAGATCATGCCGGTGAGGTTTCCGCTCATGTTGATGATGCCCCAGCCAATCTGCTCATCCGTGCCGCCCATCAGCCAGATCATGGCGGCGCAGGCGGCCGTGGCCGCGGAGACGCCGCAGCCGCAGGTGGCGGACAGCTTCCCGGTGTAGAGCTTGATGTAGACGTTCAGAGCGTGGGAGAAGG
Source organism: uncultured Oscillibacter sp. (assembly GCA_947365245.1). Taxonomy (GTDB): domain Bacteria; phylum Bacillota; class Clostridia; order Oscillospirales; family Oscillospiraceae; genus Oscillibacter. The sequence continues at coordinate 34,539 of CANAWG010000010.1, forward strand.
CCAGGGCCCTGACCAGCTGCTCCTGGGAGGCCCCCAGGTGGCGGCCCATCTCCGCCACGGGGATGACGGCGGTCAGGCCGTGGTTTCCGCTGCCGGCGCTGCTCATGACGGCGTAGGGGCAGCCGCTCATCCGCCCCTCGGCGCTGCTGGCCACCCGGGCCATGGTGCGGCTGAACAGATTGTCCCCCATGCTGCCGGACTCGATCTGGTGCTTCAGCGCGCCGGCGATGCCCACGCCGGGGTTGTTGGCCAGGCCGAAGTCCGCCAGGCGCTGGTTCATCTCCACGCCCTCCAGCATGAAAGAGAGCTCCTCCGGAGAGCACTGCTCCACAACGCCCTTGATCTCCGCCACGGTCATGGTTTTCAAGCGGTCGTGGATCTCGTCCTCCCCGGCGGCGGACCAGGGCTTCTCCAGCAGGACCTCGTGGTTCCGCTTCGTCAGGATGATGTTGGAGTGGGTCCCCCGGATCTCGCTGATGCCGATGCCGGCGGTGGTGATGATCTCCGCCCGGGCGTAGAGCTGGGTCTCGTCGTGCTTGATCATCACCACCACGTGCCGGTCCTCCACCATCTGAACGGCCCGGGCGGTCACCTCGTCGTTGATGTCCTCCAGCAGCTGCAGCCCCTTTTCTGGGTTGCGGAGGCTGGCCCCCAGGGCGGCGGCGTACTTCAGCCCCACCCGGGGAAAACCGGGGATGCCCACGCTCATGCCGTTTTTGTAGATGCCGGGGTTGACCTCCATCTTCACGGAGACCACGTCTCCGCCGATGGCACGGCAGGCGTCGGCGGCGGCCAGGGCCACGCAGACCGGCTCCGTGCAGCCCAGCGCCGGGACCACCTCCTGGTGCAGCAGTTTCAGCAGCTCTTCTTTCGTGATCATATCCATGCTCCTCCTTTGATGATTCGGTTTCTGGCGTCTATTGTACTGTTATTCGGATAATAAAGCAAATTTTATGCCAAATAATTTCCGCCCGATTTTCCGGAAATCCCTTGCAAACGGCTGCGGTCTGTGATTAACTGGTTAAAGAAAATGGTCAAAGGAGTGAGCTTGTGCCCGCCAAAAAGAAGATCTCCGTCATCGCCCTGGATCCCAGGGCGGGGGCGTCCTACTGTTCCGACATCGCAAGGCTCTTCGGAGGGGCGGCGGACATCTCCGTGTTCTCCGTGCTGGACGGCAGCGCCGCCGGGGTGCTGGACCGGGCGGATCTGTTTGTGGCCTCCACCGACGCCTACGGCTCCCCGGAGGAGTTGGTGCGCCACATCCCCATCGACAGCCAGACCATGGCGGTGGAGGTCTCTTTCCGTTGGAGCGACCTCCGCAAGCTCAAGGAGATACCCGCCGGGAGCCGGGTGCTGTTTGTCAACATGACCCAGACCATGGCCCGGGAGGCCATTGCCCAGCTGGAGCAGTTCGGCATCACCCACATCCACTGGATCCCCTTCTACCCCGGCGCGGAGGAGGTGCCGGATGTCCATATCGCCGTCACGCCGGACGAGCGGCGCTATGTCCCGCCCTCCGTGGAGACGGTCATCGACCTGGGGCAGCGGGTCTGCACCTCCGGCATGATGATCGAGATCGCCCTGCGGCTGGGTCTGGAGTCCCTGCTGGAGGGAGAGCCGTTTCAGGAGTACGCCCGGGAGGTGGCTACCAGCAACTACAGCTTTGATCGGATGTTTGCCCGGTCCATCCGCCTGGAGAGCCAGTTTCATATTTTAATGGAGAGTCTGGAGGACGGCGTGGTGGGCGTCAACGAGAGGGGAGAGGTCTTCGCCTGCAGCCGCCGGGCGGAGGAGATGGCCTGCGTCAGCGCGCCGCTGGTCCTGGGGAAGCGGTGCGAGGAGGTCTTCCCCTTCATTCCCTTTGTCCAGTGCCTTCAAAGCCGCCAGACCTTGCCCGCCAAGGCCGTCCGGGTGGGCGGCGTCAACCTCAGCGTGGAGGTGGTGCCGGTGATCCGGCAGAGCGCCTGCATCGGCGCGTTCGCCCTGCTCCAGCGGTTCAACGACGTGGAGGCCCGGCAGAGCGAGCTGCGGGGCCAGCTTTTCCACAAGGGCCTGTGTGCCAAGTACAGCTTTGACGACGTCACGGGACAGTCGGAGGCCATCCAAAAGACCAAGGAGACCCTGAGGCGCATGGCCCGCAGTGAGAGCCCTGTCCTGCTCATCGGCGAGACTGGCACCGGAAAGGAGCTGTTTGCCCACGCCGTCCACCAGGCGTCCCGCCGGGCAAAGGGGCCCTTTGTGGCCATCAACGTGGCGGCGTTCCCGGAGAACCTGCTGGAGAGCGAGCTGTTCGGCTATGAGGAGGGGGCTTTCACCGGGGCGAAGAAGGGCGGGCGGCCCGGCCTCTTCGAGCTGGCCCACCGGGGGACCCTCTTTTTGGATGAGGTGGAGGGCATGAGCCCCGTCCTCCAGATCAAGCTCCTCCGGGCCCTCCAGGAGCGGGAGGTCATGCGGGTGGGGGGCAATCGGATCATCCATGTGGACGTGCGCATCGTGGCCGCCACCAACGAGGCCCTGGAGCGGAAAGTCCGGGACGGGACTTTCCGCCGGGACCTCTACTACCGCCTGAACACCCTCCCCGCCATCATTCCGCCGCTGACGGAGCGGGGGGACGACATCTTCCTTCTCGCCGAGCAGTTCCGCCGGGAGCTGGGCGGGACCTTCCAGCTGACGGAGCCGGTGCGGGACTTCTTCCGCCGCCACGCCTGGCCGGGGAATATCCGGGAGCTGCGGAACGCGGTGGAGTATTTCATCTACACCGGCCACGACCGCATCACCATGGAGGATCTGCCTCCCACGCTGTTTCTCTCCCAGGAGGCGCCCCGGCCCGCCGCCGTTCCCGCCGCGCCGAAACGGGAGGCGGCGGCTGCCTCCGACGGGTTTCAGTTCGTCCTGGGCCAGCTCTATGAGGCCTCCCAGTCCCAGAGCCCCATGGGGCGGGAAAAGCTGCTGCAGCGGGCCCGGGAGGCGCACATCCCCCTCTCCCAGCACGAGATCCGGACCATTCTCTCCGACATGGCGGAGAGGGGACTGGCCCGGGTCAGCCGGGGAAGAGGCGGCAGCCAGCTGACGCCCAAGGGGCGGGCGCTCTGGGAAAATGGACGGGAATGAACTGTTTTAACCAATTTAATTGGTTTGACCAATAACCAATGGATGGACCGGCCGTCGCCGCGGCGGGTCTCTCACAAAATCAGCAGGATGGGTCTCGGCAATCTGCCAAACCCATCCGGCTGATTTTGTCTGTTCTCACCAAATGCCAGGGATTCTCTTCCGGAAAGCAGCGTGTGCGCCATTTTTGGCATAATTTTTGCTTTAATTTCCTGGCAGACGCGCACAGGCGGCTTCCAAATCTACGGAGAAAGGAATCCAAAGCGATGAAATACGACTTCGACCAGATAGTGGACCGGTCTAAAAACCTCTCCGCCAAGTACGACGAGCGGGAGAAGAAGTTCGGGACCGGCGACGTGATCCCTTTGTGGATCGCGGACATGGACTTCAGAACCGCCCAGCCCATCATTGACGCCCTGAAGCGGCGGGCGGAGGAGGGGATCTGGGGCTACACCGCCCGTCCGGCCAGCTATTTTGAGGCGATCCGGGACTGGCAGAAGCGCCGCAACGGCTGGGAGATCGACGTCTCCCGTATGAGCTTCTGCCTGGGCGTGGTCCAGACCCTCTCCGCCATGGTCCAGCTCTACACGCCCCAGGGCGGGAACGTGCTGATCCAGACCCCGGTGTACGGCGAGTTCTACGACATGACGGAGTTCGCCGGGCGGAACGTCATCGAAAACCAGCTGGTGGAGCGGGACGGCCGCTGGACGGTGGACTGGGAGGACTTTGAGGACAAGCTCCGCGCCGCGGACCTCTTTTTGCTGTGCAGCCCCCACAATCCCCTGGGGATCGTCTGGACGGAGGAGGAACTCCGGCGGATGATGGAGCTGTGTCTCAAATACCGCGTGCTGGTGGTCAGCGACGAGATCCACTCGGACCTGGTCTTCCACGGAAAGAGGCACATCCCCACCGCGTCCCTCTCCGCCGAGATCGCAGCCAACGTGGTCACCGGCATCTCCGGCACCAAGACCTTCAATTTGGCGGGGCTCCAGGCCAGCGCCGTGGTGTTCCCCGACCGGCATACAAAGGAGGTCTTCGACCGCTTCTGGATGAACATGGACATCCACCGCAACAACGCCTTCTCCGTCACCGCCATGGAGGCGGCTTTCCGGGAGGGCGAGGAGTGGCTGGACCAGCTGCTGCCGTATCTCTCCGACAATTTTGACTTCGTGGTGGACTACTGCGAAAAGCGCATTCCCAAGATCCGCACCTTTGCCCCGGACGCCACGTATCTCATGTGGCTGGACTGCCGGGCGCTGGGACTGAGCAATGAACAGCTTCACGACTTCATGATTCAAAAGGCCGGCCTGGGCCTCAACGACGGCTGCGCCTTTGGCCGTCAGCTCAGCGGCTTCATGCGGCTCAACGCCGCCTGTCCCCGCAGCGTGCTGGAGCGGGCCATGCGCCAGCTGGAGGCCGCCGTCAGCGGTCTTTGAGAAGTCCGCGGTGAGATCCCTCCGCCGGAGGCGGAACACGATAGAGTACAAATGAGAAATGGAGATGTTATCATGGCTACGCAAAACGGAAAGCAGTCTCTCTGGCAGCAGTATAAGACCCCCATTCTCCTCCTGGGCGGCATCGCCGTCGGCTCCCTCATCGGCGTGATCGCCCCCAGCGCGGGGCAGTTCCTCAAGCCCGCCGGCGATATCTTTTTGAATCTGCTGTTCACCATCGTGGTCCCGCTGGTGTTTGTGTCCATCGCCTGCGCCGTGGGCAGTATGGCCAACATGAAGCGGCTGGGCAAAATTCTGGGGGGCACGGTGGCCGCGTTCCTGGCCACAGGCGCCATCGCCGCCGCCTGCGTCCTGACCTGGGTGAACCTGTTCAGCCCCTCCGCCGGGACCAATATCCAGCTGGCCGCCGCGGAGGTGGGAGAGCCCCAGACCGCCGCGGAGATGATCGTGGGCTCGCTGACCGTCAGCGATTTTCCGGACCTGTGGAGCAAGTCCCACATGCTGCCCCTCATCATCTTCGCCATCATCACCGGCTTCTGTGTGGCCTCCTGCGGCGGGGAGAACAGCCCGGTGGGAAAGCTGCTGGCCAACCTCAACGACATCATCATGAAGTTCGTGGGCGTCATCATGACCATCGCCCCGGTGGGCCTGGGCGCCTACTTCGCCAACCTCATCGGCGAGTTCGGCCCCCAGCTGCTGGGGGACTACGGCCGGTCCATGGTGGTGTACTACCCCCTGTGCCTGCTGTACGTGGTGATTTTCTTCCCTCTGTACGCCTTTTTCTCCGGCGGAAAGCTGGGGGTCCGGCGGATGCTGAAGTACATCCTCACTCCCGCCGTCACGGCCTTTGCCACCCAGAGCTCCGCCGCCACGCTGCCGGTGAACAAGGAGGCCTGCGACAGCATCGGCGTGCCCAAGGATGTCAGCGACCTGGTGCTGCCCATGGGCTGCACCATGCACATGGACGGCTCCGTCCTCAGCTCCATCGTGAAGATCGCGTTCCTCTTCGGCGTGTTCGACCTTCCTTTCTCCGGCGCGGGCACCTACGCCATGGCCATCGCCGTGGCCATCCTCAGCGCCTTCGTCCTCTCCGGCGCGCCCGGCGGCGGCCTGGTGGGCGAGATGTTGATCGTCAGCATGTTCGGCTTCCCCGCGGAGGCGTTTCCCCTCATCGCCACCCTGGGATTCCTGTTTGACCCCGCCGCCACCTGCCTCAACGCCGCCGGCGACACCATTGCCTCCATGATGGTCACCCGTCTGGTGGAGGGCAGGGACTGGCTTGCCAAAACGATGTCCGCCGGAGAGCGGAGCTGACCCTGCGATCATTTTTTGAAAAGGAGATATTGACATGAACGTATTGGAAACCAGCAAGGCCCCCGGGGCCATCGGCCCCTATTCCCAGGGCTATGAGGTGAACGGCCTTGTCTTCACCTCCGGCCAGATTCCCGTGAATCCCGCCGACGGCACGGTTCCCGCGGGCATCGCCGCCCAGGCGGAGCAGAGCTGCAAAAACGTGGGCGCGATTCTGGAAGCCGCCGGCGCCGGCTTCGACCGCGTCTTCAAGACCACCTGCTTCCTGGCGGACATGGGGGACTTCGCCGCGTTCAACGAGGTCTACGCCAGGTATTTCACCTCCAGGCCGGCCCGCTCCTGCGTGGCGGTGAGGGAGCTGCCCAAGGGCGTCCTGTGCGAGATTGAGGCCATCGCCGTTAAATAAACCGTGAATTAATTGGAGCTTGAAAGGAGATATACCCATGAAAGTCACTGTCATTGGAAGCCACCTCTGCCCCGACACCCTGTATGCCCTGAACCGCCTCAGCGAGGCGAAAGCGGAGATCGAGTTCAAGAACCTCTCCGCCAGCCTGCCGGATCTGAAAGTGTATTTGGCGCTGCGTCAGGACAGCCCCGCCTATGCCGATATCCGGGCCGGCGGCGGCATCGGCATTCCCTGCTTCATTCTGGAGGACGGCACGGCCACCCGGGACCTGGATGCGGTCCTGAAATAATCCGACAAACGCCCCCGCTTTTCAGGCAGCACCTGCCGAAAAGCGGGGGCGTGTTATACGGCGGCGGTCTTTCCGGACTTTGAGGGCGGAGCCGCGTGCAAGGACCCAAAATGAGGCTGGCGGTTCGATGTGTGTAATGCGCCATATCGGCTTTGAAATAAATTGTCCTAATCAAACATTCGCGGGGGCCATGGCGGCGCCCATGTTGTTGGGGTCGGTGATCCCCTTGTCCACGATTTTGCCGCAGGTGACGTGGGTGATATAGGGCCCCGGTCCCTCCCGGCCCAGGACGGTACAGCCGGCGGCGGTGGCGGTCCACTGGGCGGTGGGGGTCCGCTGGCTGCCGTAGGGCACCGGCATCCGGTACTGCCGCTCGGCGGTGCAGAAGTGGGAGGAGGTGACGGCGGCGGCGCGCTGGGCAAAGCCCCCGTCAATGAGCATGGCCGCCAGGGACAGTGACTCCCCCATGGTGGAGCAGGCGCCGTAGAGCCCGTAGAAAGGAATGCCCAGCTCCCGCAGGCCGAAAGAGGAACCGATGCACTGGTTCAAAAGGTCCCCCGCCAGGATATAGTCGATGTCCTTGGGCTTCAGCCGGGCCTGGTCCAGCGCCCGCTGGACCGCCTTTTTCTGCATGGTGGACTCCGCCTTCTCCCATGTCTTCTCCCCGAAGAAGGAGTCCTGGCTCAGCTCGTCAAAATACCCGGACAGCGGCCCCTGGGCCTCGAACTTGCCGCCGATGTTGGCGAAAGAGAGCACGGAGGGCGGGTCCTTCAGGGCGATGGTCCGCTGGCCGATTCGTTTTTCCTGCATGGAAAGCCACCTCGTTTTGATGGATTTTCCATAGGGTGCCCGAAACGGGGAAAATTAGTCATCCGCCGGCGGCTCTGGCGGCGGAAGGACCCGCAGGGGAGGACCGCCCTCTCTGATGTACATTTCCTCACATTCCCGCTGGGCCTCGATTAAGATCCGCAGGGCTTTTTCCACCTCCCGCGTGAGATGCAGATACATTTCCTGATAGTCTGTCATTGCCGCGCCTCCCTTTTTCTTCTGGTATAGCCGAATATTCGGCATTATACAAGAAAAAGTTTTCGTCTATGCTAAAAGCGAGGCAGGTGCGGACGATGATTACTTTTGACCCATTATGGGAGACTTTAAAGCGAAAAGGGATTTCCCAGTATATCCTGATAAAAGAATATGGTGTCAGCACCGGGACCTTGGATGCCCTGCGGAAGAACCGCAGCATCACGCTAAACACCCTGAATGACCTCTGCGGTCTGCTGGACTGCGGCATTTCCGACATCATCCAATACACACCGGACAAAAACTGACACGGGCGGCTATGCCGCCCGTGTCTTTGCAGTCATGTATAGGACCGCTCCACCTGGACCACGGCGTAATAGCTGCCGTCCAGGGCCCGCACGGCGTCCCGGATCTTCTGGGCCACCTGCTGGTCGCTGAGACGGAAGTGGTAGGGCACCACCGCGTCGAAGATCACATTGGTGTGGGTGGGTCCGGAGACCATGCGGAAGTCGTGGATGGAGATGTCGTCGTCGATGCAGCGGACCAGCTCCGCCACCCGGCGGCGGGTCTCCGCCGTCACGCCGTCGTCGGTGACCACCGGGTCCATGTGGATGACCGCCTCGCAGCCCAGCTGCTCCCGCAGCTCCTTTTCCACGTTGTCGATCTCGTCGTGGAGGGCCAGCACGTCCTGGCCGGCGGGCACCTCGGCGTGGAGGGAGATCATCACCCGCCCGGGGCCGTAGTCGTGGACGATCAGATCGTGGATGCCGATGATCCCCGGGTGGGCCATTACCAGCTCCCGGATGCGGGAGACGAACTCGCGGGTGGGGGGCGTGCCCAGCAGGGGGTCCGCCGTCTCCTTGGCGGCCTTGGCGCCGGACCAGAGGATGAACGCCGCCACCAGCAGTCCCGCCCAGCCGTCGATCATCTTCCCGGTGAAGTGGCCGATGAGGGTGGCGGCCAGCACCGCGGAGGTGGCGATGCTGTCGCAGAGGGAGTCCGTGGCGGTGGCCCGCATGGCAGCGGAGTCCAGCCGCTTTCCCAGCCGCCAGTTGTAAAAGGCCATGTACAGCTTTACTCCCACAGAGGCGCACAGGATGGCGATCACCAGGGGAGAGGCCGTCACCGGCGCGGGGTGCAGGATCTTGGTGAGGGAGGACTGCAGCAGCTCCCAGCCCATCAGCAGGATCAGCACCGCCACCCCCAGGCCGGAGAGATATTCGATCCGCCCGTGGCCAAAGGGATGGTGGGCGTCGGCTTTCTGCCCCGCCAGGTGGAAGCCCAGCAGGGTGATGGCGGAGGAGGCGGCGTCGGAGAGGTTGTTGAAGGCGTCGGCGGTGATGGCCACGGAGCCGGCCAGGGTGCCCGCCAGCAGCTTTCCGGCAAACAGCAGTGCGTTTAAGAAGATGCCCACCGCGCCGCAGAGGACGCCGTAGGCCTTGCGGAGGGCGGCACCGTCCCGCCCGTCGGGGCGGATCAGCAACCGGGAGAGCAGGGTAATCATGGAATCAGGTCCTTTCCAAAGTCGGTTCAGCGGGGTGTCCGGGGATGACCAGCTTTATATGGCAGCACAGGTCGTCCAGATCCCGGTCCGTGGCGGCGGGGACGCGCAGCTTGGCGCCGCAGCGGCGGCAGACGAGGTCCACGGCGGAGCGCCGAATCTCCATGCCGTATTCTACGCTGCCGCAGCCGCAGGTGATGCCCTTTTCCCGGGCGGCAATCTCCTTGAGCTCGGAGAGGACCTCGTACATGATGACGTTGTCCACAAAGGCCTCGCCGCCCTCCGTCTCCTGCCGCTTCTCCTTTTCGGCCAGGATCTCCAGCTCCCGGAGGTTTCGCTCCACCGTGCCCTCCGGGCCGATAAAGCAGCAAAACTGCTTCGTTTTGGCGCAGCCCAGGGCCGTGGCCCCCCGCAATACCCGCCCCGGCGGGCACACCGCCGTGTGGGTCTCCCCGCACAATCCGCAGGGGACGTAGAGCCGGTAGCACTCTCCGTCGAAGTCCGCCCGCAGGGCGGACTCCCCGCACCCGCACTCAATCTCCGCGTTGGAGGCCTCCAGCGCGAAGACGGACCGGGCCGCCATCACGGTTTTGCCGCACTTGGGACAGAGATAGCCGAATGTACGCATCTCGTCGCTCATGGTGTCTCCCCTATCTTCAAAAGATTTATCATTTACCGGTCTGCCCGGGCTGAAAGCCCGGGCGCTTGAAAAGAATCGAGGATTTTTTCAAGTCGTTTGATTATAGCACAGTGCTATGGGAAAGTACAGCCCCTTTCCTCCGCCGGGGAGAAAAGAAAGTGTTGTCAAACGGTGGGATCAGGTATATAATTTTCCTTGGACCGGAAGAAAAAGACGTTTTTGCGTTTGGGACGTACGCTTCCGTTTTCACGCCCGGCGGAGGCCCCCTGGTGTTCCGCGAGGGGGGAGACCCAAGTAATGACAGCGAGGAGTGCAGCCATGGAGAAGATACTGATTGTCGACGACAGCCTCTTGCAGGCCACGCAGCTCAAGTCCATTGTGGAGGACGAGTATGACGTCACCATCGCCCAGACGGCGGAGGAGGGGCTGCGCCTTGCCGCCGCCGGGGATTTCTCGCTGATTCTGCTGGACGTGGTGATGCCGGGGATGAACGGCTTCACGCTGCTGAAAAAGCTGCAGGAGGAGCTGGTCACCCAGAGCGTCCCGGTGATTTTGATCACCAGCCTCTCCGACGTGGTCCACGAGCAGCACGGGCTGGTGCTGGGGGCGGTGGACTATATCGCAAAGCCCTTTAACGAGCTGATTGTAAAGGCCCGGGTCAACACCCACGTCAAGCTGTACCAGTACCGCAGGCAGGTGGAGGAGCAGTCCATGACCGACCAGCTCACCGGCGTCGCCAACCGCCGGCGGTACGACCAGCTCAGCAAGGAGAAGTGGAGCGAGGCGGCCCGGCTGAACGTTCCCATCTCCATCTGCATGTTCGACATCGACCGCTTCAAGGTGTACAACGACACATTCGGCCACCCGGCGGGGGACAGGGTCATCGCCGCCGTGGCCAGGACGGCGGCCGCCTGCCTGCGGCGGGGCACGGATGTGTTCGCCCGCTACGGCGGAGAGGAATTTGTGGCCCTCCTCCTGGGAGACCCGGCGGAGAAGGCCTTTGCCCATATAAAGCAGATCCGAAAGGAGATCGAGGCGCTTCACATCCCCCACGACCCCTCCGTGTCCGAGTATGTCACGGTCAGCGTGGGCGGCGTCACCGCCAACCCCGCGGCGGGGGGCTCCTACGATTTCTTTTTGAAGATCGCCGACACCATGCTGTACGACGCCAAGCGGTTTGGCCGGAACGGCGTCGTCTGGGCGGACGAGAACATGACCCCGCTGCGGGAGCGCTGATCCCGCGCCGCGGAGCTGTTTGACGGGGGGAGACTGTGGGACTTTTCAAATTTCGTAAAAAGGCGGAGCCTCCGAGGCCCGCTCCCCAGCCGGAGGAGATGGAGATCTACTCCGGGATGCGGGTGGAGGTGACGGCCTGCGACGGCCGGATGCTCTTTGTGGCCAAGCTGATGGGCCTCCACGGAGACCAGGCGGAACTGCACCAGTATCTGGAGGCCGCGGCCTCCCCGCCGGAGGCGCCCTTTCCGGTCCGGATCCGCGGGTACAGCGACCGGGACAGGAAAGCGGTGTACATGGAGGGCGTCATCGCGCCGCTGCCGCAGAGCAAGTGGGCGGTCACGGAGCTGAAGCTCTGCCGCGTGGGAAATGACCGGGCCTTTTTCCGCCTCGCCACGGATTTGCCGGCCACCGCCGCGGCTTTCACCGGCCTGATGAAAGGGGAGCGTCCCTGCCGGCTGCTGAACATCAGCGTGGGCGGGGCCGGGGTGAGCTCCGCGCACCGATACTATGAGGGGGACAAGTTCCTGCTGAAGGTCCGGCTGCTGGAGGACCGGCCGGAGTCGGTGATGTTCAGTGAGGTGGTGCGGGTCATCGAGAAAGAGGACGGGACGTTTGAGTACGGCTGCCGCTTCCTGGAGCTGACGGAGGACGATGAGAGCCAGATCACGCGGAACATCTTCGCCGCCCAGCGGGAGCGGCGCGGCCGCGGCCTCTGAGCCTGGGGGTTTTCAGGCCTCGAAAAATTTTTGTTGAAAATCCCGGGAAGATATAGTAGAATGGACAAGCTATGAATAGATCCTCCGCGCGCAGCTGCGGAGCCGGTCTCGCGCAATGAAGCCCTGCGAACCATGTCAGGCGGGGAACCGAGCAGCATTAAGCGGGATGTTTCATGTGCCGCGAGGGCGCCGGTTCCGCAGCTGCGTACGGAGGATTTTTTCTATCTCTCGTGGGGAGGCGCTCTATGTATCAGGCCCTGTATCGCAAATGGCGTCCCAAGACTTTCGCGGACGTTATCGGCCAGTCTCATATTACCGAGACGCTGCGCCGGCAGGTGGCGGAGGGGCGGACGTCCCACGCCTATCTCTTCACCGGCACCCGGGGCACCGGCAAGACCACCTGCGCCAAGATTCTGGCCCGGGCGGTCAACTGTGAGCACCCGGTGGACGGGGACCCCTGCAACCAGTGCGACGCCTGCCGGGGACTGGAGAGCGGCAGCTTTCTGGACGTGCTGGAGCTGGACGCCGCCTCCAACAACGGCGTGGACCAGGTGCGGGCGCTGCGGGACGAGGCCGTCTACTCCCCGGCCCATGTGAAAAAGCGGGTGTACATCATCGACGAGGTGCACATGCTCTCCACCCCGGCGTTCAACGCGCTGCTGAAGATCCTGGAGGAGCCGCCGGAGCACCTGATGTTCATCTTGGCCACCACGGAGCTGCACAAGGTGCCCGCCACCATCCTCTCCCGGTGCCAGCGGTTCTCTTTCAAGCGCATCACCCCGGAGGACGTGGCCCGGCGTCTGCGCTATGTGGCGGAGCAGGAGGGCATCGAACTGACGGCGGACGGCGCGGAGATCCTGAGCCGTCTGGCGGACGGGGCGCTGCGGGACGGGCTGAGCCTTTTGGACCAGTGCGCCGCCGTCGGCGGTGTCATTGACAGCGCCGCGGTGCTGGAGGTGCTGGGCCTTGCGGGCAATCTCCGGACCGCCCAGCTGATGGAGCGCGTCCTGGCCCGGGACGCCAAGGCGTCGCTGCTGCTCTTAAACCAGCTCTACGGCGACGGCAAGGACGTGGGCGCGGTGCTGGGGGAGCTCTCCACGCTGAATCGGGACCTGCTTTTGCGAAAGACCGCCCCGGAGGGCGGCAGCGTGTTGCTCTCCGGCGGATACGATACCGCCGCCCTGGACGGTTTGAGCCGGGACGTGCCGGCCAGGCGCCTGCTCTACATGGCCTCCACGCTGCAAAAGGCGTCGGCGGACCTCTACTACAGCTCCAACCGCCGCACCGACGCGGAGCTCTGTCTCCTGCGCCTTTGCGACGAGTCCCTCTCCGGCGACCTGACGGCCCTGGACGCCCGCGTCCGGCGCCTGGAGGAGGCCGCGGCCAGGGGAGAGGTGATCCGCTCCGGCATGGCCCGGGCTGCCGCTCAGGCAGCGTCCCCGGCGCCGCCCGCCGCACCGGAGCCGCCCCCTGTACGGGAGACCTCCCCGGCGGACCCGCCCCCCTGGGACGAGCCGCCCGCGCCGGACGAGCCGCCCGCGCCGGACGAGCCGCCCGCGCCGGACGAGCCGCCCGCGCCGGACGAGCCGCCTCTTCCCGAGGAGCTGCCCCTGCCGGAGGAGCCCAGGGCGCGGGTGTTGGACGTTCCCGGGGAGATAGAGCCGTCCCGGGCGGCGGAACCTCCGCGGGCCGCGCCGCCTGCGGCCGCTCCATCCGCCCCCGCCGCCCCGGCGGCGGACGGAAGCTGGTGGCGGGCCCTGGCGGAGAGCTGCAAGGGCCGTCTGTCGCCCATGTACCGGGCCTTTTTGGATATGTGCGGCGGCGTGCTGGAGGGGGACCAGGTCACCGTCTATGCCCCGGACGAGATCACCCTGGGCCGGCTGGACAACGACCGGGTGCGGGGCGCTCTTTCCGAGGAGGCGGAGCGGGCCGCCGGCAAGGCGGTGCGCGTGGTGCTGCGGGTGGGGGAGCCCCCCAAGGCGTCCCCCCAGGAGAATTTGAAGAACCTGCTGAAATTCGGCAGTCAGTTCGATAACATCACCATCAAGTAAAGGAGAACGACTATGGGATACAGTGCGCGCCGCGGGTTTTCCAACGGCGGAATGAAGGTCACCGGCGCCCAGCGCCAGGCGGAGATGCAGCAGAAGATCGCCCAGATGCAGGAGGCCATGACCGCCGCCCAGGAGGCGGTGGAGGCCAGGACGTTCTCCGCCAGCGTGGGCGGCGGCGTGGTGGAGGCCAAGGTCAACGGCAAGAAAGAGGTCCTCTCCGTCTCCATCAAGCCCGAGGCGGTGGACCCGGAGGATGTGGAGATGCTCCAGGACCTGGTGGTCTCCGCCGTCAACGAGGCCCTGCGCCAGGCCGACGAGGCCATGGAGAGCAGCATGAGCAGCGTCACCGGGGGACTGAACCTGGGCGGCTTTGGGCTTTGATACAATAAGCGGGGGAGCGCTGCCGTTGGCCGCGCTCCCCTTTGCGCTGTTATGAAGAGGAGTGCTGAGATGAAGAACAAAAACCGCTTTCTGGCGGCGGCGCTGGCCTGCGCCCTGTGTCTGACGGGCTGTGGCCTCCGGACCACGGAGCCGGAGCCCGATCCGGAGCCCGCCGGGGCCGGGACGGCCAGGACCGTGGCCTATGTGCCCCTGGACGACCGGCCCGACAACGTGGAGCGGGTGGTGTATCTGGCGGAGTCCCTGGGGTACGCCCTGGAGATGCCGGAGGCGGTGCTGTACCAGACTCGTCTGGACGGCCAGCCCAAGAATTTCGACGCCCTCCAGCGGGGGGAGCCCTGGTCGCTGTCCACCTGGGTGGCGGCCCAGGAGGCGGCGGGCTGCGACCGCTACATCCTCTCCCTGGACCAGCTCCACTCCGGGGGTCTGGTGAGCTCCCGCGCCCTGACGGGAGATGACATCGAGCTGCCGGGCGGGGGAACCGCCTCCGCCTCTGGGCTGCTGGAGAACCTGCTGGCGCTCCTGGCAGAGGACCCGGACAATGTGGTGTGGCTGCTGGACAGCGTCATGCGGCTGGCCCCCACCGTGGGGTACGAGGGGGGCACGCTGGAGGAATACAATGCGATCCGGGCTTTCGGGGCCCTGCCCCGGCGAACGCTGGAGGGAGAGGCGCTGAACCTGGAGGATCTGGACGAAAGCTATTGGTGGGGCCCCAATGGGGAGGACCTCCGCTCCCGAACGAAAGAAGAGGGCATCTATGAGACCGCCCTCCGGCACGTGCGGTCCCGGGGGCGGAAGATGATGCTCTCCTATGTAGTACAGGATACGCTGAGCGAAGCCGGCTATGAGAACTTTCACCTTTTGATCGGCATCGACGACTCCTCCCTGGAGGACTGCATCCAGAAAAACGAGATCGCCTACCTGCGGCAGGGCCTGCGGACGGACCGGGCGGGCAATCCCCTGGACTGGCTGCTGGCCGGGGTGGACGACCTGGCCTTCAAGGCCGTGGCCCGGATGTACCTGGACGAGATCGGCTGGCAGGGGGGCACGGCGGCGGTGCGGTACTACGGCGGCACTGAACAGAGTCCCGCCTGCGAGTACGACTTCCAGCCCCTGACCACCGTGGTGGCGGAGCACCTGGAATTGTTCGGCCTGACGGAGAGCGCCAACCCCCGGGCGGCGGAATTACAGATCCTCGTCCTGACCCAGCCGGCGGAGGAGGCAAAGAGCGCCTATTGTGAGGCGCTGATGCGGGACCTGGAGGAGTGCCGGCGGGAGAATTGGCCCGTGGTCCTGATCGACGCGGGCAACGGGCGCTACGGCGCCGCTTTCCACCAGGCGCTGACAAAGGAGGCGGAGCTGGGGTGGCTTTTGAGCTACGCGGGCTTTCTGGACATGGCCATCGTCACCGGCACGGCCCTGAGCCACGGCGTGGCCCGGTACGCTTACCTCCAAAGCGGCGCGGAGAGCGAGGCGGCGGAGCGGGCCTTTGCCCGGACCCTGGCGGACAGTGTAATCAAGGACTTCTGCTATAAAAACGTGGTGCGCAACGACCTGCTGGCCTACATCCGAAACGATCTGGGCGGCGACCCTAACAACTTTTGGACCCCGGAGATCGACCGAGAGGCCGTCCAGGCCCGGCTGGAGAGCGGCATGGAGGCCGCCGTGAAGGACGTAATCCAAAATTTCCAGC
The DNA here is from genome assembly GCA_947365245.1 of uncultured Oscillibacter sp. Lineage (GTDB taxonomy): Bacteria > Bacillota > Clostridia > Oscillospirales > Oscillospiraceae > Oscillibacter. Next base: position 50,363 of record CANAWG010000010.1, read on the forward strand.
GCAGCAACTTCTTCGCCCTGAAGCCGGACCGGGAGAGAGGCTGGGGCGGCGTGGCCCTGGAGAACTACCGCTTCCCCTGGGACCGGGCCTTTGAGATCGGCATGGACATCCGCCTGGGGGCCTTTACGGAGCCCCATGAGGAGATCCTTGGAATCTACTATCGATAAAAAAGCGCCCCGGACTGTAAAAAATGCTTTTTCGACAAATCAAGCGCCCCGTCTGGCGGACACGAGCGGTCCGCCAGACAGGGCGCTTGACTGTTGCATATAGTTGAGACTTACGAATGGGACGGCTTTTCTGTCTCGCCGTCCTCCTGAAGCTGGTGCCACTGGGCGGCCATCCGGGAGACGTCCGCCGCAAGGGCGCTCGCCGATGGGGCCTCTCCCTCCGCCGGGGCGGCGTCCGCGCCCTGGGGCTGGTAATTTTCCTGAAAGCTCCGCCAGCCCGCCTCCACGTCAAAATGGGGGACGCCGGGGTCCGCCGCCTCCCGGCGGGCGACCACCTCCGCCACGCAGGTGATGAACGTGTCGCTCTCCGGGGTGCTGGGCTCCTTGGACGCGAAGTCCTCCCGCAGGAGCTGCCGCAGCGTCCTGGTGCTGAATCGATTCAAAAACGGGTAGCCGTTCCTCTCGCCGACAGGGCCGGGCATAGAAAGACCTCCTCGCTGTGTGGGTGTGGGATTTGATCAGTGGTTCCTTAAAAATGGGCGGCGGTTCAATCCGCCAGCAGCTTTCGCAGCAGCTGCTTTGCCCGGGCGGCCCGCTTGCGGCAGGCCTCCGCCGTGGTGTGTAGCTCCTCCGCCGCCTCGGCGTAGGTACAGCCGTCCACCGCCAGGCGCTTGAGCAGGTACAGGTCCCGCCGGCTGACGAGGCCGTCGTACTCCACTTCCACGTCCACGGGGTCCCCGCCCGTTCCCAGGGCGGCCTCCGGCAGCTCCTCCGCGCTGACCAGCAGGCCCGCCTGCCGGCTCTGCCGGCGGAGCTGGTTGCGGAGGACGTTCTCCGTGATTTTTCTCAGCCACGTCTTGGGGTGCTGAATGTCTTGGTGCTGGACGGCCTCCCAGGCGATCAGGAACGTCTCCTGGACGGCCTCCTCCGCCGAGGGGCGGTCTGTGAGCTGGCAGGCGTAGTGGAAGAGCAGGGGCGCGTACTGCCGGTACCACTGCTCCATCAGCGCGGCCCTCTCCTGACTGTCCAAGACGATCCCTCCGATCTGGCGGTTTCTCCTGCTATTTTATGACGGTTTTCCGGCGAAATCAAGGCCCGCAAAAATCTTTTGAAAAATTTGTCCGGTTTTCCGCCTTTTGAGACACTATTTATCATAGAGGCGAAACCAAATCAGCGGCGGCCCCGTGCCGCCGGGAAAGGAAGTTATCAAAATGAGAGTGACAGGCAATTCCAGAGCATGGGCCTCCCCGTATTCCGCATCCAAAAGCCGCCGGACGGAGAGCGATGCGGGATGGGGGAAGTACCTGGACGTGGAGGTCCAAAAGCGGAAGATGGCGGCCCTGCCGGAGAGGGGGTCCCTGGGTTCTGTATACATGCAGTTCAAGGAGGATTACAGGGCCTGGAAGGCCGGGCAGCCGGAGCCGGCCCTGCCGGACTCCCAGGGCTGGACGGAGGAGAACCTGGCCTTTTTGAAGGAGCGCTTCGCCGGGGACCTGTCCGCCTTTGAAGTCTACGACGCCCTGGAGACCATGAGGCGCATGGGGGCCATCAGTCAGAAGGAGATGAATTACGCCGCGGGCAGTGTGATGATCGCAATAGACGCAAAGAATCTTAGCGGCTTTGTCTCCTCCGGAATAGACCCGAATTCCAAAGAGGCGTGGCTCGGCGGGTTTGACAAGGCGCCCATGGTGGGCTTCCGCAGTCTGGACGACATCCTCTCCTGGGTGGAGAATTTCCGCACCGGGGACCACCCGGACGTGATCCCCCGCGCCGAGGCCGCGGCCCGGGGCTGGATCTGAGAGGCCGGAGGAAAAGGAGGACAGGAGGATAAATATGATAGTAGGACGTACATCCGGGTGGGTTGACTCCAGCTGGTTCAACTACATCGAGATCCCCGGGATCGACCCCCAAAAGATGACTTATGGGGTGTTGAAGGACGAGTGCCGGGACCAGTTCCGGCAGGCCGTTCAGGCGAAGCGGGAGGAGCAGCGGCTGGCCTTTCAAACATTCAAGGAGGACGCCCGGAGGCGGGGATCGTCCGTCCGTCTGACGGACGCGCAGCTGAGGCACCTCTCCGCCTCTTATAACCCGAGGGAGATGACCCGGGAGGACTACCGGGCCTTTATTGACGACCTCTGCGCCTACGGCGTCCTGGACGAGGCGGACAAAAACTACATCTCATACAGCGGCCTGACACCCATTGACTTCTCCGAACCGGCGTGTACCATCACCGCCGCACCCTATCAACCCTACAACAGGGATTTCTGGTCCAGCGGGGGCAACGTGCTGGACTGGTCGAAGTATCTCTCCACCTGGGAGTATTTCAATCCGGATACCAACCGGTTTGAGCCAACCCGGCGCGCCATCCTGTTCGACCGAATTCAGCAGGTGCTGGCAAAGATGTGAACGGGACTTCGCCCCGCCGCGGGCGGTAAAGAAGAGCAGAAAGGAGCGCCCCGCCGGTCCGGCGGGGCGCTTCCTCGCTATGAGATCATCTCGCTTCCGATTTTGTAGCCGTCCCAGGTTCCCATCTCCGGCCAGAGGGCGGAGCAGTCGTAGAGGCAGTAGGCCGCCAGAGGGGTGCGCCACTTCTCCACGTCGAAGAACAGGATGGGCAGGGAGTAGACCTCCCCCTGGTGGCCGCTGTTGGCGCGGATGGAGAAGAGACACCCGTCCTCCCAGCTGTACCACAGGGGGGAGTCCCCCTCCGCCGGTTCCGGGGTGCTGAGGGAGGAGGCGGTGAGATAGCCCTGTTCCCGCAGCTCCTCAAAGGTGAGGTCCAGCGCCTCCGCGCCGTGGAGCTCCCCAAAGCGCCACACCAGGGCGGCTTTCTCGCTCTCCAGCAGGCCGCCGGGGGCCTGGGAGAGGTCCAGCGAGATGAGGGAGATCTTCTCGTTCAGGGCCGGGTCCTTTTCCCACAGGTCCTCCAGGGCCTGGAGGTACAATCCACACAGGTCGTAGTACCCCCCGCCGGGGCACTGGGGCGTGCCGATGGAATACCCGGAGACGGAATACACCTCCCCCAGCTGGGCGGGAAAGCTCTCCAGCACCAGTCCGTTGAAGACGATCTCCAGGGGCATCCCGTCGGTCAGGTCCCCGGAGGAGGCGGGCCGGCCGTCCAGGTAGACGGGGGTGTCCTCCGTCACGGTCAGACGGTAGACGCCCTTTCCGTCATGGCGGCCGTCATGACCGCCGGACAGCGGCGCGTCCAGCTCCGCCAGCAGGAGATTCCCCTCTTCTGCGCCGTCCACGACGCGGCAGGTGAGGTAGGCGGGGGTCTCGTCCTCCGCCAGGGAGGGGACGCCGTCAGGTTCCACCGGCTGGGTTTGACCGGCGGCGGCTCCGCCGCTGTCCGACGGAGAAGAGGACACGGCGGGAGCGGGTCCGCCGCAGGCGATGAGAAGCCCCAGGCACAGGAGCAGGGACAGCAGACACTTTTTCATGGCACAGACCTCCTTTACCTGTTTAGTCGGGAGGAGAGGACATTTGGTTCCGCGAACAGGCAAAATTCTTTCGGCGGGGGGAGGAGAGCGGGGCAAACAGTTGACAATCCGGGCCGGAATGGATACAATAGGAAACCAGTGAGAACCGCGGAAAGCGATCCGTGATATATTTTATAGAGCAAAGGAATGTTAAGTTATGGCACAGGATAAGAGACAGGTGGACGCCATCACCGCCCGGGACGTGGACTTCGCCCAGTGGTATACCGACGTCTGCAAGAAGGCCGAGCTCATCGACTACACCTCCGTCAAGGGGATGTTCATCTACCGCCCCTATGGCTACGCTATATGGGAGAACATCCAGGCGGAGCTGGACCGGCGCTTCAAGGCCGCGGGCCACGAGAACGTGTACCTCCCGGTGCTGATGCCCGAGTCCCTGCTCCAAAAGGAGAAGGACCACGTGGAGGGCTTTGCCCCGGAGTGCGCCTGGGTGACCATGGGCGGCAGTGAAAAACTGGAGGACCGGCTGGCCATCCGCCCCACCAGCGAGACCCTCTTCTGCGAGCACTACGCCAATATCATCCACTCCTGGCGGGACCTGCCCAAGCTGTACAACCAGTGGTGCAGCGTTCTCCGGTGGGAGAAGACCAGCCGCCCGTTCCTGCGTCACCGGGAGTTTTTGTGGCAGGAGGGCCACACCATGCACGCCACGGCGGAAGAGGCCCGGGAAGAGACCATGCGGATGCTGAACATCTACGCCGACTTCATGGAGAACTATCTGGCCATGCCCGTGGTCCGGGGCCGCAAGACGGACAAGGAGAAGTTTAAGGGCGCGGAGGAGACCTACACCGTGGAGTGCATGATGCACGACCACAAGGCCCTCCAGGGCGGCACCAGCCACTACTTTGGAGACGGCTTCGCCAAGGCCTTTGACGTGACGTTCACCGGCAGGGACAACCAGCTCCACCACCCCCACCAGACCAGCTGGGGCGTCTCTACCCGGATGATCGGCGGCATCATCATGACCCACGGCGACGACAACGGCCTGGTCCTGCCCCCCCGGGTGGCCCCCATCCAGGCGGTGGTGATTCCCGTGGCGGCCCACAAGCCCGGCGTGCTGGACGCGGCGGCGGCCCTGCGGGACCGGCTGACGGCGGCGGGCCTGCGGGTGAAGATGGACGACAGCGACAACAGCCCCGGCTGGAAGTTCGCCGAATACGAGATGAAAGGCGTGCCCCTGCGCCTGGAGATCGGCCCCAAGGACATGGAGAAGGACCAGTGCGTCATCGCCCGCCGGGACACCGGGGAGAAGACCGCGGTCCCCCTGGACGCCCTGGAGGAGACGGTGAAGAAGCTCCTGGACGAGGTCCACGACAATATGTACGCCATGGCGGCGAAAAACCTCCGGGACAACACCTTTGACATCAGCTCCCCGGAGGAGGCCAAGGCCATCGCCGAGGGCAAGGGCGGCTTCCTCCGCTCCAAGTGGTGCGGCAGCCTGGAGTGCGAGATGGCCATGAAAGAGCGGGCCGGCGTCACCTCCCGGTGTATGCCCCTCCAGCAGAGCGGCACGGAGGGCGTCTGCCCGGTCTGCGGGAAGAAGTGCACCACCGACATCTACTGGGGCGTCGCCTACTGAGAGAACAAAGCGGAGAGGCATGGACCTCTCCGCTTCTCTTTTTCGCCTCGTCTTAAGCGCCACGCACCGCAGAACAAAACGCCCGCCGCCCCGGGAGGGCGGCGGGCGTTTTTCGTTTGGATGTACCGGAATCACTCCATGGGCGCGCCGCAGTGGGGGCAGAACTTGCTGTCGCTGACGGCGCCGCAGATGGGGCACGCCCTCTCGCCCTCGGGGGTCTCCACGGGCTCCTCCCGCACGGGCTTGCTGGCCTCCAGCTCCGCGATCTTCGCCTTGGAGGCGCTGACGGCCTCCACCAGGTCCCGCACCGCGTCGGGGATCTCGCCCTCGTACTCGCTGACGAACCACTCGCCGATGGTGCGGTAGTTCTTGTCCATCTCCCGCTGCTCTCCGGCGATGGCCACGTTGACCTTTGCCAGCTCCGCGGCGTCTTTCGCCTTGTCCGCCGCCACGGCGGCCATGTCCTTTGCCTTTTTGGTCAGCTCGTCAAAAGAAAATGCCATATTTCCAAACCCCTTTCTGTATCATCAGGCTCTTCCTGCGCTTATGTGATGGTCTCAGTATACTCCTGTGTCCCGTCAAAAGCAACAGAAATTCTATAAATTTACAGTTCGTTTTCATCCTGTTCACAGGCGGTATTTGGGAAAAGGGCAAAAGGGGGCTGGCGTTTTTCCGGGATATATGGTATGATTTTCATGACAATCTGATGCGAGGAGGTCCACCCCATGGTGCGCAATGAGTTTACCTTCCCCTCCGCCGACGGGAAGACCGCCGTCCACGCGGTGGACTGGCTGCCGGAGGGGCGGCCCAGAGCGGTTTTGCAGATCTCCCACGGCGTGGCGGAGTACATTCTGCGGTACGAGCCCCTGGCGGAGTACCTCACGGCCCGGGGCTTTGCCGTGGGCGGCCACGACCACCTGGGCCACGGCGGCTCCGTGGCCCCCGGCGCCGCGCGGCTGTACTTCGGACCCAAGGGCAGCTGGAACTGGGTGGTGGACGACATCTACACCCGGTACGGCCTGCTGAAAAAACAGTTCCCGGACATCCCCCTCTTCCTGCTGGGCCACTCCATGGGCTCGTTTCTGGCCCGGACGTACCTGATCCGCCGGCCCGGCACCGTGGACGGCTGCATCCTCATGGGCACCGGGCAGATGCCCGCCGCCGTTGTGGCCGGGGGCAGGGCCGTGGCCGCCCTGGAGCGCCGCCGGGTGGGGGCGGATCAGACCTCCCCCGTGGTGGACAAACTGGCCTTTGGGGCGTACAATAAACGCTTTGCCCCCAACCGCACCGCCTTTGACTGGCTGTCCCTGAACCCGGACAATGTGGACCGCTACATCGCCGACCCCCTCTGCGGCGGAAACGCCTCCATCGGCCTCTTCCGGGAGATGCTGTGGGGCCTGCGCTTCATCGCCAACCCCGCGAACCTGAAAAGGATGAACGCCAACACCCCCATCCTCTTCATCTCCGGAGCCATGGACCCGGTGGGGGACTGCGGCAGGGGCGTCCGGCGGGCCTACCGCAGCTTTTTGAAGGCCGGGGTCCGGGACGTGTCCATCCAACTCTACCCGGAGCTGCGCCACGAGATCTTAAACGAGACCTGCCGGGAGGAGGTCTTCCGGGACCTGTACCTGTGGCTGACGGAAAAGGCCGGCCTGCCCCGGACGGCGCCGGCGGAGCTGGTCTAAGAAGCTGTACCAATAGCCTCAACACAAATCTTTGCGGCCAAAATTGCTGCTGGCTGCGTTAAAAAAATTTGAAATACACAGAGTATTCCTGCGATTTTTTGCCTTGCCATCCACAATTTTGGCTCGCAAATCTGTATGCTTCAGCTAATGGTACAGCTTCTAGAGGCTCCATCCGGTGATCCGCAGCTCCTCCACGTTGTGGGTCACCTGGAGAAACCGGGCGGAGCACACCGCATCCACGGCGAATACCAGGGCAAAGACCAGCGTCCCCCAGGCCGGAATGGCCGCCGCCAGACCGGCCACCAGCGGGTGGACGTATTGGACGGCCAGCACCGTCAGCACGCCCCAGGCCAGGGTAAAGGGCAGGCAGACCCGCCCGCCCAGGCTGCCGGGCAAGTGGGAGTAGTCCCAGAACTTCACGCCCAGGAACGTCTCATAGGCCCAGTGGACGGCGTACTCCACCGCCGTGGCCGCCGCCGCGCCGGCAAGGATCAGCCACGGCCCCTGCCGCCAGGACGCCGGCAGGGCCAGCACCGCCAGCATCCCCAGGCCGTACACCGGGCACAGCGGCAGCAGCAAAAAGCACTTCCGCTCCCGGCGCTCCGCCCGGGTGAGCGCCGCGAACGCCCGCTCCAGCAGATATCCCCCAAAGCTGTAAATCCAAAAAAACCAGAGCAAATCTGTCATACATTCAACCTCCAGCATCCATTGTGTCCCCGGGAGTGGGAAACTATTACTTCTGAACGGCAGGAAGTAACAGCCGCCATATTTTGCGGTTGCCGCCGCTTTGCGGCGGCGGGCAAAATGGCGCAAATCAAATGTATTATTTTCAAATTTTTAATTCGAAAATAATATTCCGGCGGGACGCCGGCAGATTTTGCGGGAGAGAGAGGTCATCCATTATGCCGGATACATGGGAATCCCTGAGACAGGAATGTCTCCAGTGCCGGGGCTGCGCCCTGGCGGAAACGCGCACCAACGTGGTCTTTGGCGACGGCTCCACAGACGCGGAAATTCTCTTTGTGGGCGAGGGCCCCGGCCAGCACGAGGACGAGCAGGGCATCCCCTTTGTGGGCCGGGGCGGCCAGCTGCTGGACGAGATGCTGGAGATGGTATACCTGGACCGCACCAAGGTCTACATCGCCAACGTGGTCAAGTGCCGTCCGCCCCAGAACCGGGATCCTCTGAACGTGGAGGAGGACGCCTGCATCGGCTACCTCCAGCGCCAGATCGCCCTGCTGCGGCCCAAGATCCTGGTGTGCCTGGGGCGGATCGCCGCCAAGGCCATCATCAAGCAGGATTTCAAGATCACCCAGGAGCACGGCCAGTGGTTTGAACGGGACGGTATCCAGATGACCGCCATCTACCACCCGGCGGCGCTGCTGCGGGACCCCCGGAAGCGGCCGGAGACCTTCGAGGACCTGAAGGCCATCCAGGCCAAGGCCCGGGAGCTGTGCACCCGCACAACAGTCTGAGAGGGACGGGAGGGCGCTGCCCTCCCGTTTTTGCGGCCTGATTGTAAACCTATTTTAAATTTATAGTTGACAACTGAGGAAAAATCGGGTATGCTTCTCCCATAAGAAAAAAGGAGGACGCCCCCATGGTTTCCAAAGACGCCGCCGCGCCCCGTTTTCGGACGCTGGACCTGACTTACATCGCGCTGTTCGCCGTGCTGATGGCCGTCTGCGCCTGGATCTCCACGCCCAAGACCCCCATTTCCGTGCCGTTCACACTCCAGACTTTCGCCGTGTTCGCGGCCCTCACCATCCTGGGGGGCCGGCGGGGGCTGTGGGCCGTGCTGGTGTACCTGCTGATGGGCCTGGTGGGCCTGCCGGTGTTCACCGGCTTCCAGGGGGGGCCCGGGGTGCTGCTGGGCACCACCGGCGGCTACATCATCGGCTTTGCGGGCTCCGCCCTGGTGTACTGGCTGGTGACCGCGAAGCTTGGAAGAGGCCTGTCGGGCATGGTCTGCGGGTGTCTCCTGGGGCTTCTGGTGTGCTACGCTTTCGGCACCGCCTGGTTTTTGACCCTCTATACCAGCACCAAGGGGCCCATCAGTCTGGCGGCGGCCCTGATGGCCTGCGTGGTTCCTTTCATCGTGCCGGACCTTTTGAAGATGGCCCTGGCGGTGCTGCTGGCCCGCCGGGTGGGGAAGTACCTGAGGTAAGAAGCTGCACCAATAGCCTCAGCACAAATCTTTGCGGCCAAAATTGCCGCTGACTGCGTTAAAAAATCTTGAAATATACAAAGTATTCCTGCGATTTTTTGCCTTGCCATCGCCAATTTTGCCTCCCAAATCTGTATGCTTCGGCTAATGGTACAGCTTCTAAAAGCGGCGGCCCCCGGCTTTGCCGGGGGCCGCTCTCTCACTTTTTCTGCTTTTTTCGCAGCTGCTCCTCCACCTTTTTCAGTCCCTTGACACAGAGGAAAACCGCCGCCGCCAGCAGGCCCAGCCCGCCGGCAAAGTGGTCGTCTCTCCGGTTCTGATTGGCCATGGCGCGCCTCCTATTTCAAATACTGGTAGGCCAGCAGCAGCCGGGCGGTGCTGTTGGTCATGTTGACAAACGAGTAGGGCCGGTCGGCGGCAAAGCGCAGGGCGTCCCGCTCCATCAGCTGGAACTCCTGGTCCTCCGCCGTCAGGGCCACCGTGCCGGACATCACCGTGGCGTGGCACACGCACCCGGGCACCGACAGCTCCGGGCGGTAGTGGGCGCTGATGTACAGATCCAGAAAAAAGCTCTCCTGCCGGGTGACGCCGTCGTAGGGCATGGAGGGCCGCAGCAGCACCTTGCCTCCGTCCAGCCGCCTGGGGATGTTGTCCGGCTCCCGGCTCAGCAGCAGCGAGGCAAAATCGTCGTTTTCCAGCAGAATCTCCGCCGGGACCTTCAGCGCCTCCGCCAGCTTGCCCAGAATGGCCACGGAGGGGTTGGCCTCCCCCCGCTCGATCTGACTGAGCATACTGCGGGACACGCCGGACAGGGCCGCCGTCCGCTCCAGACTCAGTTTTTTACTCTTTCGGATGCGCTTGATATTCTCCGCCACAGCGCGGTTCAGCTCCATGGGAATGCCGTCCTCTCTGTGAGATTTCCAATATAATGGGCGATAGTCCTTTTATAGTAACCGCTCTGTCGAATTTTGTCAAGGGAAAAAGTGCCGGCGCACCCTCCCCATGGAAATTGCGCCGTCGGAGACGGATTTTGCGCCGCCTCTTGACAAAACGGCAAACTCCCCGTAAAATAGCGCTGGTAAATGATTCAGAAAGACTTGGATGGGAAGAAAGACGGGAACTCCCGCCTCCAGAGAGCCGGCGGACGCTGCGAGCCGGTGGGGGAGCCCCGTGGATGACTGCTCCCGGAGTCTCCCGCCTGAACGGATGAGTAGGGCGGGACGGCTTGGCCCCGTTACAGGCCCCGAGGGCCCCTCCGGGGCTGAACAGGGTGGTACCGCGTGATCTCACGCCCCTGGCCGTACGGGCTGGGGGCGATATTTTTTGCTTCATCTGCTCAAAAACCTGTATTGATAACCGGGGAATGCTGGATGGACGGGAAAGAGACTGGCCGGGCAGCGTTCAACAGTTTGAGAATACAGGTTCTAAGGGAGGCGTTGGAATGAGCATTGTGGTCCATCTTTACTACACGGGCGCCGGCGGCGCCGCCCAGGCTTTCGTACGGGAGATGGAGGAGAGCGGCACGGCGGAGAAGATCCGCGCCGAGGCGGGAAATGAGCGCTACGCCTACTTTCAGCCCCTGGATGACCCGGAGACCGTGCTTTTGATTGACGCCTGGTCGGATCGGGCCGCCCTGGACCGGCATCACGCCTCCCCTATGATGGAGGACATCATCCGTCTGCGGGAGAGGTACGCCCTTCACATGCGGGCGGAGCGCTATGTGACGGATGCAGGGGGAATCCCTGCCTCAGACGAGAAATTCATCATAAAATAGAAAGAAATGACAATATAATGGACAAAGGAGACGACTATGAAGTACGATTTTACCGCCATTGAGAAGAAGTGGCAGCAGAGGTGGCTGGAGACCAAGCCCTTTGCCGCCGTCACCGGGGACCAGACGAGGGAGAAGTTCTTCGGCCTCATCGAGTTCCCCTATCCCTCCGGCCAGGGGCTCCACGTGGGCCACGCCCGGCCCTTTACCGCCATGGACATCATCTGCCGCAAAAAGCGGATGCAGGGTTACAACGTCCTCTTCCCCATTGGCTACGATGCTTTCGGCCTGCCCACGGAGAACTACGCCGTCAAGAATCACATCCACCCCGCCAAGGTCACTCACGACAACATTGAAAATTTCCGCGCTCAGCTCCACATGCTGGGCTACTCTTTCGACTGGGACCGGGAGGTGAACACCACCGACCCCAGCTACTACAAGTGGACCCAGTGGATCTTCCTCCAGATGTTCAAAAAGGGCCTTGCGTACAAGGCCTCCATGCCGGTGAACTGGTGCACCAGCTGCAAGATCGTCCTGGCCAACGAGGAAGTGGTGGAGGGCGTGTGCGAGCGCTGCGGCGGCGAGGTCATCCGCAAGGAGAAGAGCCAGTGGATGCTGGCCATCACCAAGTACGCCGACCGCCTCATTGACGACCTGGAGGACGTGGATTTCATCAACCGGGTGAAGATCCAGCAGCGCAACTGGATCGGCCGGTCCGAGGGCTGCGAGATCACCTTCAAGACCAACACGGACGACGACATCACCGTCTACACCACCCGGGCGGACACCCTCTACGGCGTTTCCTACGTGGTCATCTCCCCGGAGCATCCCCTCCTTGATAAGTGGAAGGACCGCATCGCCAACTGGGGGGAAGTGGAGGCCTACCAGCAGGAGGCCGCCCGCAAGTCCGACTTTGAGCGGGGCGAGCTGAACAAGGACAAGACCGGCGTCCGGCTGGACGGCATCTCCGTCACCAACCCCGTCAATGGGGAGACCGTGCCCATGTTCGTCTCTGATTACGTCCTCATGGGCTACGGCACCGGCATCGTCATGGGCGTGCCGGGCCACGACCAGCGGGACTGGGAGTTCGCCACCAAGTTCGGCCTGCCCATCATCCCCGTGGTGGAGGGGGGCGACGTCACCAAGTGCGCCTATACCGCCAAGGACGACGGGATCATGATCAACTCCGGCTTCATGAACGGCATGACCGTGAAAGAGGCCATCCCCGCCATGAAAGAGTACGCCGTGGAGCACGGCTTCGGCGTGAAGAAGACCAACTTCAAGCTCCGGGACTGGGTGTTCTCCCGCCAGCGGTACTGGGGCGAGCCCATCCCCCTGGTGAACTGCCCCAAGTGCGGCTGGGTGCCCCTGCCGGAGGAGCAGCTCCCCCTGCTGCTGCCCGATGTGGAGAGCTACGAGGTGACGGACACCGGCGAGAGCCCCCTGGCGAAAATGACCGACTGGGTGAACACCACCTGCCCCCAGTGCGGCGGCCCCGCCCAGCGGGAGACGGACACCATGCCCCAGTGGGCGGGCTCCTCCTGGTACTTCCTCCGGTATATGGACCCTCACAACGACAAGGCCCTGGCCAGCAAGGAGGCCCTGGACTACTGGTCTCCCGTGGACTGGTACAACGGCGGCATGGAGCACACCACCCTGCACCTGCTCTACTCCCGCTTCTGGCATAAGTTCCTCTATGATATCGGCGTGGTGCCCTTCGCGGAGCCTTACCCCAAGCGCACCAGCCACGGCATGATCCTGGGCGAGGGCGGGGAGAAGATGTCCAAGTCCCGGGGAAACGTGGTGAACCCCAACGACATTGTGGCCCAGTACGGCGCGGACACCATGCGCCTGTATATCATGTTCGTGGGCGACTTCGAGCAGGCGGCCATCTGGTCCACCGAGGCGGTCAAGGGCTCCAAACGGTTCCTGGACCGGGTGTGGAACCTGGCGGAGAGCGCGAAAGACAGCTTTGACCTCACCCCCGCCAACGAGGCCGTCCTCCATAAGACCATTAAAAAGGTCACCGACGACATCGACAGCCTGAAGATGAACACCGCCATCGCCGCCATGATGACCGCCGTCAACGAGCTGACGGCCAACGGCGTGACAAAGGGCGACATGAAGATCCTGCTCCTCCTGCTGAATCCCTTTGCCCCCCACATCACCGAGGAGCTGTGGGAGACGCTGGGCTTCGCCGGGAAGACGGGCAAAATGTGCTGCCAGTCCGACTGGCCGGTCTACGACGAGAGCAAGACCGTGGCCGCCACCGCGGACATGGCGGTGCAGGTGAACGGCAAGCTGAAGGGCACCATCACCGTGCCGGCGGACAGCGAGGAGAAGGCCGTGGTGGCCGCCGCCCTGGAGGTGGAGAAAGTGCAGAAAGCCACCGAGGGGATGCAGATCGTCAAGACCATCCTGGTAAAGAACCGTCTGGTGAACCTGATCGTCAAGCCCCAGTGAGGCGCCGCTGCCAAAAAAAGCGAGGCCCCGTCCATCGGACGGGGCCTCGCTTTTCACCTCCCAAAACCGGCCAGTCCACATTTGATTTGTTGAAATGCACCATTCTATACCAAAGTTTTTGTATATTTCCCTTGACAGTTGCCATGGAAGCGATTAAACTGATAACGGATAATTATCGGCGGGCGATAGGGGTGCCCACCGGTCGTTTATTCGAGGACAGCCGGACGCACCTGGAAAGGGATTGGCTCCCATTCCGTCCGGCGGGCCGAAAGCCCGCTGGCTGTGCGGCCGCGGTACGCGGATGCGCAAGTGTGCCGGCTATACGGAAAACCGATACCGATTTTAGGAGGAATTGAGCAGACATGACGCCATATTTGATCGGGGCCCTGCTGGGCCTGCTGGTCGGCGGCGCGGTGTGCTTCCCCCTCGGTATTCGCTATCGGAAGCAAGTCTCCGAGAAGGAGATCTCCAGCGCGGAGGAAGAGGGTACGCGCATCATCAACGAGGCCATCAAGAGCGCCGAGGCGAAAAAGCGCGAGGCGCTGGTGGAAGCGAAGGAAGAGATCTTAAAGAGCCGCAGCGAGTACGAGAGGGAAGAGAAGTCCCGCAGAGCTGATCTGCAGCGGCAGGAAAACCGCCTGCAGCAAAAGGAAGAGAACCTGGACCGCAAGACCGAGGCCATCGAGAAGAAAGAGGAATCCCTGGCCCAGAAGCACGCGGCCATCGACCGGGAAAACGAGGAGATCAAGACCATCAAGCGCAGCCAGACCGAGATGCTGGAGCGCATCTCCGGCTTCACCGCCGACGAGGCCAAGCAGTACCTCATCGACCAGGTGGAGTCCGAGGTGACCCACGAGACTGCCCTCAAGATCAAAGAGGTGGAGTCCCGGATGAAAGAGGAGTGCGAGGCCCGGGCCCGCGAGGTGGTGGCCCAGGCCATCCAGCGCTGCGCCGCGGACCAGGTGTCCGAAATGACCGTCAGTGTGGTTCCCCTGCCCAATGACGAGATGAAGGGCCGCATCATCGGCCGCGAGGGCCGCAACATCCGCACCATCGAGACGCTGACCGGCGTGGACCTCATTATCGACGACACGCCGGAGGCCATCACCGTCAGCTGCTTCGAGCCCGTCCGGCGGGAGATCGCCCGCCTTGCCCTGGAGAAGCTCATCGCCGACGGCCGCATCCACCCCACACACATCGAGGAGATGGTGGAGAAAGCCCGCCGGGAGGTGGACGCCGTCATCAAGAGCGAGGGCGAGCGGGCCGTGTTCGAGTGCGGCATCCGCAACCTCCACCCGGAGCTCACGAAGATGCTGGGCCGCCTTCACTACCGCACCAGCTACGGGCAGAACGTCCTGCGCCACTCCATCGAGGTCTCCCACATCGCGGGCATGATGGCCGCCGACGTGGGGGCCGATGTCCAGGCCGCCAAGCGGGCGGGCCTGCTCCACGATCTGGGCAAGTCCGTGGACCACGAGATGGAGGGCACCCATGTGGCCCTTGGCGTGGAGTTCGCCCGGCGCTACAAGGAGCGGGAGGACATCATCCACGCCATTGAGGCCCACCACAACGACGTGGAGCCCAGGACCATTGTGGCCTGCCTGGTGCAGGCCGCGGACGCCATCTCCGCCGCCCGGCCCGGCGCCCGGCGGGAGAATCTGGAGAACTACATCAAGCGCCTGGAGCAGCTGGAGACCATCACCGGCACCTATCCCGGCGTGGACAAGGCCTACGCCATCCAGGCCGGCCGCGAGGTGCGGGTCATGGTGAAGCCCGAGCAGGTCAGCGAGGACCAGATGGTCATCCTGGCCCGGGACCTGGCCAAGAAGATCGAGGAGGAGATGGAGTACCCCGGTCAGATCAAGGTCCACGTCCTGCGGGAGACCAAGGTCGTGGAATACGCCAAGTAAATTTCCCCCGCGACGGATTGCGGAGGGATGATGCGCAGGGAACAGAAAGCGGCAGCGGACCCCTCACCGCCGCTTTCTGTTCCTTATTTTTATAGGGAGGCTGCTGTAAATGAGTATCCAACGTCTTACCAATGCTCCGGCCCGTCCGGAGAGCCGTCCCGCCGGGGCCCCGGCCCGGACGGCGGACGTGTCTTTCCGGGACCGGATGACCCAGACCGGTGCCGCCGTGAACGATTCGATCCATCTCCGCATGCCCGGTGAGAATATCGCCTATTCCGGTGCCCGCGGCGGAGAGAACGGCACGTTTCAGGAGATCTGCGCGGAGTACACGGCGGACTCCACGCCGGAGGACCCCGTGGTCCGTGTCACCGGCACATCGGACAGCGGGCCCTATGCGTTTACCTGCCATGTGTATGACATCGACCCCTCCAACGCCTCCTATGCGGAGCTGGCCGCGCTGTACGGCCACCTGGTAAAGTGCGGCGCGTACCGGAGCGGCCTGGATGCCGGCGTGCTTCCCACCGGGCTGGACAGCGGCGACGTGACCGAGAGACGGGATTATCTGGGAGCCATCGGCCGGCACCAGTACGACCGGCGTTTCGGCGGCGTCTGCGCCGCCCAGGCGGCGGAGCTGCTGGCGCTGTACCGGCCCTACGCCTCCGGGAGCGCCTCCCGGACCGGCGCGCCGGACCCCGAAGCGTTCTTGCGGGAGGACCCGCTGGCCGCCCTGGACGAGGCCCGGCTGCTGCTCCTCCGCCGGACGAGAGAGGGCCGGGAGTGGAAGAAAGAGCAGGAGGAGTGGGACCGGCTGATGAAGTGCCTGGACAGCTGGATCGACGCCCTGCGGGACGCGGCGGAGCGGAGGCGGGATGACCGCTCCGGCTCCGTCACGGAGGAGGGCGGCGAGGCCGTGCTCTCCATGTACCGGAACCTGGTCGCCGCCGCCGCCCGGGCGGAGAGCGCCGGCGCGGAGCCGGAGCGGAGCGGCGAGGACCTCCTCTCCGCCCTGACGGCGGCCCAAAGCGAGCTGCTGGAGCGGCTGAAGGAGGACCGGGCCGCGGAGGAGGAGCGGGAGGACTGGGCGGAGTTGCTGCGGCGGCTGGACCGGTGGATTGAGGCCCTGCGGGGCGCGGAGAACCGGAAGGAGGACGGGAGACGGCCCACGGATAGAATACAAAACGTATTATAGTTATTGAAAATTTCTTTAAGTATACGCTCTGCCGGAGTTTTCAGCATCGCGGCCCCCGGAGCGGGGCGCATGGGTTATAGACGCATGAGAGAGCCGGAGGCGTGGGCCTCCGGCTCTTGGCTTATTGTTCGCCGGTGTAGGCGGCGATGGCGTCTCGCAAAAAGGCGGCGCAGCCGGGGACCTCCCCGTCATAGTACGCCGTGAACCGCGGGTCGGCGGTGTACAGCTGTCCCAGTCCCCGGTGGGCCTGGGGGGTGTAGGCCTCCCAGGAGTAGGACAGCCACCGCCGGTGGAGGGCGGCGATCCGCTGACCCTCCGCCCCCGCCGGATCCGCTCCGTCCCGGACGGCCCGGGCCAGGGCGGTGTTGATCTCCTCTCCCAGGGCTTTCCACTGGCTGTACTCCTCCTCCGTCAGGGCCAGGATGTTGGCGTTGGCCCGGTCCACGGTCTCGTCGCCGTACTTCTCCCGGATCTCACAGCCGTACTTGGCCTCGTTGGCCTCCACGACGTTCCGCTTGAACGCCTCAAATTTTTCTTCATCGCGCATCTTCGATCCTCCTCTTGTCTCGTCAATGGTCTTTCGCACCGTCAGGATGAGACCCTCCAGCCGCCTCCGCCGGGCCTCCAGCTCCCCCAGGTGGCTCTGCAGCGCCGCCTGGCGGTCAAAGGCCGGGTCGTCCAAAATTCTTCGGATGGCGGCCAGCTCCAGCCCCAGCTCCCGGTAAAAGAGGATGTCCTGGAGCCGGTCCACCTCTCCGGGGCCATAGAGACGGTAGCCCGCCTCCGTGGTCCGCAGGGGCTTTAAAAGGCCCTGGCGGTCGTACCAGCGCAGGGTCCTGGGGGTGACCCCCGCCAGATCCGCCAGCGCCTTGACAGTGTATTCCATGTTCGATCCCTCCTGACAAAGAGAAGTATAGACCTTGACGCTGCGGCAAAGTCAAGGGGGTGGGAAAATTTTTTTCACCCGGCGGACGCGCAGAGATGGAAAAACGCCTCCGGGGGATGCCCCGGGGGCGCTTTTGCGTCTTCCGCTCAGGACTCCCCGGCGCCCTGGGGCCCCTGGGGGAGACCGGTCTCGATGTAGAGCGCCTCCGCCTCCCTCTCCGTCCG
This sequence comes from uncultured Oscillibacter sp., assembly GCA_947365245.1. GTDB lineage: Bacteria > Bacillota > Clostridia > Oscillospirales > Oscillospiraceae > Oscillibacter. The sequence goes on from CANAWG010000010.1 coordinate 67,904, forward strand.
GGTCAGGGCCTGGATCGCGTCCTCCATCCCCCGCACCGCGCGCAGGTACATGCGCTTCCACATCTCCAGCTCTTCACGTTCTGTCATAAGCTCATCTTCTCTATATCTGATGTATTCATTATATAATGCGAGAATCTATTTTGCAAGATAGGGTATCTCTTAATATATCATGTATACATTGTATATTGAGGAGATGCTATATGACGAAGCTGGCTGTTTTGAAGCTGCTGGAGCAAAGGGGAAAGACAAAATACTGGCTGTATAAGCAATTGGGAATGAGCTACCAAAATTTCAACCGTATGGCCAACAACCAGACGAAATCAATTCGCTATGAGATGATTGAGGCGCTGTGCCAAGTGCTGGACTGCACGCCCAACGACCTCTTCGAGATCGACTTCGACCAGCCGGAGAACAGGTGAGACCGGCCCCCTTTTCTTTTTCCCCGAAATGGGGTATAATGGAAAAAAGAGGAGGGATGTCCTATGCTGAACTCGACGCTTTGCTATCTGGAGCGGGGAGACGCGTACCTGATGCTCCACCGGGTGAAGAAGAAGCACGACCTGAACCGCGACAAGTGGATCGGCGTGGGCGGCAAGTGCGAGGAGGGGGAGAGCCCCGAGGACTGCGTCCTCCGGGAGACCCGGGAGGAGACGGGGTTGGTCTTGACGGACTTCCGCTACCGGGGGCTGGTGACGTTCGTCTCCGACCAGGCTCCCACGGAGTATATGCACCTCTTCACCGCCTCCCGGTGGACCGGGACCCCCGTCCCCTGCGCGGAGGGGGAGCTGGCCTGGATCAAAAAGGCGGAGCTGCGGTCCCTGCCTATGTGGGAGGGGGACAGGATCTTCCTGGATCTGCTGGAGGAGGACGGGCCCTTTTTCTCTTTGAAGCTCCGCTACCAGGGAGAGCATCTGGCGGGCGCCTGGCTGAACGGGCGGCCCCTGACGGTATGAGGAGGCGGTTTGCGTGGCCGGAAAGATTTTGCTCTTTGGATTCGAGGACCTGTCCGCCATCGTGGCGGTGAGCGCGGCAATGGAGCCCTTTGGGGCGGAGGTGGTGCCCGTGGCCCGGGCGGACTACGGCCGCTCCATCGCCGCCCTGGCGGGGCTGGAGGGTCCCCGGGGCGTCCCCCACGCCGGCGGCCCCCTGGGGGGAAGAATGCTGGTGTTCTGCGGCCTGGAGGACCGGATCGAATTGCTGCTGCCGGCGCTGGCCGCCGCCGGGGCGGGGCCGGACTGCCTCAAGGCGGTGCTGACGCCCCACAACCGCGCCTGGAGCGCCCTGCGCCTCTTTGAGGAGCTCAGCCGGGAGCACCGGGCCCTCCGGGGAAAGTGAGGCGGGCGGCATGAGGCTGTTGATCTCCGCCTGTCTTCTGGGCTGCCGCTGCCGGTACGACGGCGCGTCCAAGGCCCACCCGCTGGCAGAGGAGCTGGCGCGGCGGCACACGCTGATCCCCGTCTGCCCGGAGCAGCTGGGGGGACTGCCCACGCCCCGTCCCCCGGCGGAGCGGCGGGGCGGGCTGGTGGTGACCCGGGACGGCCATGACGTGACGGCCCAGTACCGCCGGGGGGCGGAGGAGGCGCTGGCCCTGTGCCGCGGGCTTGGGTGTGAGGCGGCGGTGCTGAAGGAGCGCAGTCCCTCCTGCGGCCGCGGGGCCGTCTACGACGGGACGTTCTCCGGCGCGCTGGTCCCCGGCGACGGCGTGGCGGCGGAGCTGCTCTCCGCCCACGGCATCCCGGTGTACGGCGAGTCCCAAATCGAGGAGCTGCTGAGGTGACAGAGGGAGACCTCTGTCACTTTTTACAATTCGCGCCAAGATTTTTCGCCTCGCTTCGTGGGAAAACGGGCTTGTATTTACCGCCGCTTTTCTGTTATAATAAGCGAAAATGGAGAAGAGGAGGGATACCATGCTGAGAGCGGTGAAAAGCGCGGCGGCGGTGTCTTCCCTTTCCGTTTTTGACGTTTCCCTTTCCTGGACCGGCCCTGGAGCCGGTATTTTTTTGTGCAAAATTCCGCGGAACAAATGAGAGGAGAGAAGCTATGAAAGAGACCAACAACACCGCCCCCATCCGGGACGCCCGCACGCTGGGCCTGCCCAAAATGCTGATCCTGGGCCTCCAGCACATGTTCGCCATGTTCGGCGCCACGGTCCTGGTGCCCATCCTGGTGAACTCCTACGGCCTGCCCCTGTCCATCCAGACAACGCTCTTCTTCGCCGGCATCGGCACGCTGTTCTTCCATGTCTGCACCCGGATGAAGGTCCCCGCGTTCCTGGGGTCCTCCTTCGCGTTCCTGGGGGGCTTCGCCGCCGTGGCGGGGCTGGACAGCGGCATCTACGCCGGCATGGCCCCCGCCGAGAAGCTCCAGTACGCCTGCGGCGGCATCGTGGTGGCGGGCCTTTTGTACGTGGTCCTGGCCCTGATTATCAAGGCCGTGGGCGTCCACAAGGTCATGCACTACCTGCCCCCGGTGGTCACCGGCCCCATCATCATCCTCATTGGGCTGAACCTGGCCCCCTCCGCCGTGAACAACGCCTCCACCTGCTGGTGGCTGGCCCTGGTGGCCATGGCCATCATCGTGGCGGCCAACATCTGGGGACGTGGGATGATCAAGATCATCCCCATTCTCCTGGGCGTGGTGGGCGCCTATGTGGTGGCGGTTGTCGCCAATCTGGCGGGGGTGACCACCGCCGCCGGCGCGCCCTTGATCGACTTCACCAGTGTGCGGGACGCCGGTCTGATGGGCCTCCAGCCTTTCCTGACGGACTTCACCGGCTCCGTGGCCAAATTTGACCTCTCCTCCATTCTGGTAATGGCCCCCATCGCCATCGCCTCCATGATGGAGCACATCGGCGACATGTCCGCCATCTCCGCCACCGTGGGTGAGAACTTCATCGAGGACCCGGGCCTCCACCGCACCCTCATCGGCGACGGCATCGCCACCTCCCTCTCCGCCCTCTTCGGCGGCCCCGCCAACACCACCTACGGTGAGAACACCGGCGTGCTGGTGCTCTCCCGGGTATACGACCCCAGGGTGATCCGCCTGGCGGCCATCTACGCCCTGGTGCTGTCCTTCAGCCCCAAGTTCGCGGCGGTGGTGAACTCCATGCCCGCGGCCATCGTGGGCGGCGTGTCCTTTATCCTCTACGGCATGATCTCCGCCATCGGCGTGCGCAACGTGGTGGAGAACCGGGTGGACTTCACCAACTCCCGGAACCTCATCATCGCCGCCGTGATCCTGGTGTGCGGCCTGGGCTTCACCGGCGGGCTGACGTTCACCGTGGGGGGCGTCTCCATCACGTTGACGAGCCTTGCCATCGCGGCCATCGCCGGCATTGTGCTCAACGCCGTCCTCCCCGGCAACGACTTCCAGTTCGGCCAGTCCGAGGGTGCGGACACCGCCGCCTCCCTGGGCCGGTATTGATGGAGGAGAGCGCGAAGCGCAAATAAAAGTTTCGCCAGCCTTTACAAAGGCTGCGGGGTCCCGGGGCGGCGCCCCGGGGCGCGCCGCGCACGGCGCGAAACTCTCTGCATGATACAGAAAAAACCGGAAACTGAGAGCGCCTTTGCCGCCAAAGGCGGCAAACAGCGTCCCCGTTAGAAGCTCCCTGCGGATACCACCCCCAGCCCCGGAGAGAATTTCTCTCCGGGGCTGTTTACACGCCCTGAAAAATGTGGTATATTCTCAATCGTTAAACTGACAGAGGGAGGTGACGCCATGAGCCGCAGGACCGTTCTGGAGCTGCTCCGGGGCCGGGAGGATTTCCTCTCCGGAGAGGACTTGAGCCGCCGCTTAGGCCTCAGCCGCGCCGCCGTGTGGAAAGCGGTGGACGCCCTGCGAAAAGAGGGCTACGCCATCGAGGCCCGCACAGGGCTGGGCTACCGCCTCACCGCCGCGCCGGACGCCATGACGGAATCGGAGATCCGAAGCTTTCTGGGTGAGACGGCCCTGGTGGGCCGGACGCTTCAGTGCTTTGATGAGCTGGACTCCACCAACCTCCGGGCAAAGCAGCTGGCCCTGGCGGGGGCGCCGGACGGCGCCGTGGTGACGGCGGACTGCCAGACCGCCGGCCGGGGCCGGATGGACCGCTCCTTCCAGTCCCCCAGGGGCAAGGGCGTGTATTTGACGGCGCTGCTGCGCCCCGATCTTCCGCCGGAGCGGCTGCTGCCGGTGACGGCCATGGCCGGCGTGGCGGTGTGTGACGCGGTGGAGGAGCTGTGCGGTGTCCGCCCGGGGCTGAAGTGGCCCAACGACCCGGTGCTGGGGGGTAAAAAGCTCTGCGGCATTTTGACGGAGCTCTCCCTGGAGGGGGAGACGGGCCGGGTGCAGTACCTGGTGCTGGGCATCGGCGTCAACGTGGGACAGACCGCCGGGGACTTCACCCCGGAGGTGGCGGAGATGGCCACGTCCCTCGCCATGGCCCTGGGGCGGAGCGTGTCCCGTCCGGCCCTGGCGGCGGCGGAGATTCGGGCGCTGGATCGGCTGTACGCGGATCTGCTGGAGGGAAACCTGGCGCCGTACCTGGCCGCCTGCCGCAGGGACTGCGTGAACCTGGGCAGGACCGTGCAGCTGATCTCGCCGGACGGGACCCGGGAGACCGCCCGGGCGCTGGACATCGACGACGACTTCAGCCTGGTGGTGCGGGGGTCGGCGGGCGAGGTCAAGACCGTCCGCTCCGGCGAGGTCTCCGTCCGGGGAATGTATGGATATACCGAATAGAATGGGAGGGAATTCCTTGAAACTGCTTTGGGAACTGTTTTGGACCTTTGCCAGAATGGGCGTCATCACCTTTGGCGGCGGCATGGCCATGCTGCCCATCCTCCAGCGGGAGGTGGTGGAGAACAAGCACTGGGCCACAGAGGAGGAGCTGACGGACTACTACGCCATCGGCCAGTGTACCCCCGGCATCATCGCCGTGAATACGGCCACGTTTATCGGCCAGAAGCTCTCCGGCGCGGCGGGAGGCATTGTGGCGACGCTGGGGTTGGTGTTCCCCTCCCTGGTGATCATCTCCATCCTGGCAGGGCTCATCACCAACTTCGCCCACCTGGCGTGGGTGAAGAACGCCTTTGCCGGCATCCAGGTGTGCGTGTGCGTGCTGATCTTCAACTCCGTGGTGAAGCTGCTGAAAAAGTCCGTGGTGGATAAGCGCACGGCGGTGATCTTCGTGCTGGTGCTGGCCGGGGGGCTTCTTTTGAATCTGTCCCCGGTGTGGTTTGTCATCGCCGCGGCCCTGGCGGGCGTCCTCCTGAAAAACCTGGAGGTGAGAAAGTCATGATCCCCATCTATCTGCGGCTCTACTGGGAGTTTTTCAAGACCGGCCTCTTCGCCGTGGGCGGCGGCATGGCCACCTTGCCTTTCCTCCAGAACATCGGCGAGACCACCGGCTGGTACACCTACGGCGACCTGATGAATATGCTGGCGGTGTCGGAGTCCACCCCCGGCCCCATCGGCATCAACATGGCCACCTACGTGGGCTTCACCGTGGGGGGCGTCCCTGGGGCGGTGATCGCCACGCTGGGGGAGATCACCCCCTCCATCGTCGTGATTTTGATCGTGGCGGCGGTGCTCCGCAGCTTCCGGGATAACGTCTACGTGGACGGGGCGTTCTACGGCCTGCGGCCCGCCTCCACCGGCCTCATCGGCGCGGCCTGCGCGGCGGTAGCGCTGGAGGTGCTGACCAACGTGGAATCCGCCAAGGCGGCCGGGAGCCTGGTGAAGTCTTTCCGCCTGGGAGAGGGGGGGCTTGCGGGCCTCCTCAACTGGCGGGGGCTGGCGCTGGCGGCGCTGCTGCTGGCGCTGACCAATTGGTTTAAGCCCACGAAGAAGCTGCACCCCATCGTGTTCATCGCCCTGTCCGCCGTGGTGGGCGTGGTGTTTGGCTTCGCGGGGGCGTGAGCGCTCCCTGTCTCTGCGGAAGCGGAGAAACCGCGCCCATTGGCACAGCGTTTGAAAGAGGTCTGCCCGTCGGGCAGACCTCTTTTCGTTCCCTGCGTCCCAAAGCAGCCCGGGTTCCGTGCTACCGCCCCAGGCGGCTCAGCAGCCGTCCCGTCTCGATGGCCGCCAGCTCCCGCACGCCGTCGAAGTCCACGTAGGGGTTGTAAACCGCCTCCAGGCGGTCGTGGCTGGCCTTGGCGTCTTTCAGCGCCGCCACGCCCTCCTGCCGCAGCAGCGCCGCCATCCGGGCCTGGAACCGCAGCCGCTTTCCGCCGCCGGTCTCCGCCATGGCGTCCAGGCGGACGCGGCGGTAGGGCTTTTGGCCGTAGTCCATGCCGGGGCGGGAGGTGACAAAGGCCAGTCCCAGGCCGGGGATCAGCAGGTGCTCGATCCGGCTCAGGTCCTCCGGCGAGGGGCAGAGGATGGTGTCCCAGCCGTTCTCCGCCGCCGCCGCGTGGAGGCGGGCCAGGCCCTCTCCCGCCAGCTCCCAGCTGTCGGCGAACTCGTAGACCCTGGGGCAGAGGGCGTCCACGCTGTCAAAGCGCCAGACGTACCCCTTGTGGGTGATGCTGCCGAGAAAGCGGCGGGTGGTTTTGCCCCGCTCTCCGCCCCGGCGGCGGAGCTCCCGGGAGATGACGCCGCTGATCCGGCGGTCCGCCCGCTGGCGGTCAAACCCGGCGCGGACGGCGGCCATGGCGTCCAGCTCCACCTGCCGGGCGGCCTTCAGGCTGTGGTAGGCCCGGACATAGGCGGCTTTGTAGGCGTGGGTGTGGGCCTTGACGGCCCCGGCGTCCGCCTTGGCGGCGGTAAGGTCGTAAAACCGCCCCAGGTCCACATACCGGTCCACGGCGGCGGGGTATTGGGGCTCGATGACGTGGGGCGACGTGCCGTCCACCACGGCGCACCGCAGCTCCGGCAGCACCACGCCGTCCAGAGAGTCCGGGTCCCCGGAGCACCACAGCCGCTCCACCGGCGTCCCCGCTGCCTCCATGGCCCGGGCCACCTCTTTCATAAAGGTGTTCTTTCCCACGCCGGGGCCGCCTTTCAGGACCATGAGATCATAAGTATCCTCGATGTCCACCAGCTCCGAAAACAGGTTTTGAAATCCCTCTCCGCTGTTGGCTCCCACGAAAAAATCGGTCACTTGCGCCATAACGCTCTGTCCTCCCATCGGTTTTTACACCCTCAAACTATGCCGGAAGGACTTGACCTGACAGCGCTTTTTTCAAAAGCGTCCCCGCTTGACTTCCCCGTCCCCGTGGGGTATCATAATCTCTGTGAAAATCGGACGGCCAACCAAAATACGGAACGAATCAGGAGGCGATCTCATGCGCATCACCCTTTCCCACGGTGCCCTGGAGGCCGCGGTCCAGACCCGGGGCGGCGAGCTGGTCTCTCTGCGCCGGGAGGGCGTGGAGTACATCTGGGGCGGCGACCCGGCGTTCTGGTCCGGACAGAACCCCATCCTCTTTCCCGTGGTGGGCTCTTTGAAAGGCGGACAGGTGGACATCGGCGGCGAGACGTTCGAGATGGCCCGCCACGGCTTCGCCCGGCACGCGGAGTTCACCCCCGTGGAGCAGGGGGGCGATTTCGCCCTGCTGGAGCTGCGCCAGAGCGCGGAGACGCTGGCGCGCTATCCGTTCCCCTTTGCCCTGCGGGTAGAGCACCGGCTGCTGGAGGGGGGCTTCTCCACCGCCTTTACCGTGGAGAACACCGGCGGGGCGCCCATGCCTTTCTGCATCGGCGCCCATACCGCCTTTTGCTGCCCCCTGGCGGCGGGGGAGCGGTTTGAGGACTACCGCCTGGTATTCGACCGCCCGGAGGACGCCGCGACGCTGCTGCTGACGCCGGAGGGATTGCTCCGGGACGGGGCGTCGGAGCCCATGCTCCATGGCGGCGTGCTGCCGCTGGACTACGAGGTGTTCCGCCGGCTGGACACCGTGATCTTTCAGGGGCTTCAGTCCCGCGGCGTCTCCCTGGTCCACCGGGATACCGGCCGGGGCGTGCGCATGGACTTCTCCCAGTTCCCCATGGCGGCCTTTTGGACCAAGCCCGGCGCGCCGTTCCTCTGCCTGGAGCCCTGGCAGGGCTGCGCCGCCTTTGAGGGGGAGACCGGGCGGTTCCGGGATAAGCCCTGGGTCATTACCCTGGCCCCGAGGGAGCGGCGGACGCTGGCCTACACCGTCACCCTGCTCTCCGGGGACTGAGAGCGGCAGGGGGAAGCGCCATGGTGCGGGAAATCGTAAAGGACCCCCGTCTCCTCTCCCGGCGGGCGGAGGACGCCGGGGTGGAGGACCTGGAGACGGCCCGGGACCTGCTGGACACCCTGGCCGCCCACCGCAGAGACTGCGTCGGCATGGCGGCCAACATGATCGGCGTGAACCGGCGGGTCATCGTCTTTGAAAACGGCGGGACGGACACGGTGATGTTCAACCCGGAGATCATCCGGCAGTCCGGCCCCTACCAGGCGGAGGAGGAGTGCCTCTCTTTCTCCGGGGCCCGGAAGGCCCAGCGGTGGCGGACCATCCAGGTGCGCTATGAAAACGAGCTGTTCCGGGTCCGGACCGGGACGTTCACCGGCCGGACGGCCCAGATTATCCAGCACGAGATCGACCACTGCGAGGGAGTTCTGATCTAGCCTCTGGAGCACGAGGTCAACGGCCTGGATTACCGCTATGTGTACAGCGACAAGGCCCGGTTCTACGACGCCGACAACCGGCGCTTCACGGCGGTTGATCCGATTCTCGATCCCAGCCGGTACGACCTGCGGGAGTATGTCACCGATCCCATGCAGCTGGTCCAGTACCTGTATGTCAAGGATAATGCGGTTAACTGGATTGATCCGGACGGTGAATTACCGCTTGCAGCAATAGGCGCGTTCACTGGCATGGCATTCTCTGCTGCCACGACCGCAATTCGAACTTACAAAGAAGAAGGTAAAGTTAACTTGGCCAAGGTTGCCGTGAGTGCGGCGGAAGGTGCAGTTACTGGCGCTTTGGTAGCTAGTCCTTTGAGCAAGGTGGCGGTCGGTGTAGTAAGCGGTGTTGTTTCTGCAGCATCTTCAATCGCACAAGATGCGATTGATATCAGACGTGGCAAAAATATCTCCGCGACCCAAGTTATTTCACATGCAGTGGTTTCTGGAGTTACCAGTGGCATCATTGCGGGGGTTATTGGCGGTTCTGGAGCTCGAGCAACGACTACCCACAATTATGCCAAAATCAAAAATCAATATTTTGGACTTGCTGACCTCAAAACCATGACTACTGTCCCAACCATATCTCAAGTCAATAGGGCCTTTGCTACGGGTATCGCAAAGGCCGCCGCTACAACACCGTTGGCAACTGCTGTATCGAGTTACGCCAATTCTAAAGTTGACAGCTTGCTGACATCCAACACCTCAACCACCAAGAAAACTAGTTCTCCCCATCCGCTTACTCCGAATGAGGTATTTGAAGCCAGCGTTCAAGACAAGATTTTGCAGGCTCAGCAGCAGCATCTCGGATATTATACAGAACTTTCTTGCAACTAATTTATTTTGAGAGGAGAAAAACATGTGTTATTATCTGGACGATACGAATTATTTAGCGCAAGCGTTTTCGCATTTTTGATTTCATTTTTAGGAAACGACTCCGGACCTCTGATTCGTCCGCCTTATGTTTTACATAAGATACTATTTCCTTTCTCTAAAAGAGACTATGTTAGAGTCAGTAGTTTGATATTGCGGCTCTATGCGGTCCTCTCTACCATGATTTGTGCCATGTCTCTTGTGTTGCAATCTGCAGGACAATTTTACGTTCCAAGTCTTGCTACTTTTTTGACTGTTGCATCTCTTTCTCTGTCATTTGAAGTGTGTATTTGGGTAAAGAATAACTGGGAGAGAGAGCGCTTTTGGAAAATTGCTGGTTCACTCGCTCTTTTGTTAGTCATGGTGTGCTTCGCGGTGTTTGTAATTTTATTAGATATATTCATAAAATAATTTTTAGCATCATTGAGAAGTGCCGTATGGTTCACCTTGCACTTCTGAATGAAATGGCTTTTATTGGGCCATAGGCCACAAACTCCCCATTGCACAGAAGATGGATGCGGAATCAAATCCCAACACAAGAGGGGCGGAGCCTCCCGGCTCCGCCCCTCCCCCAATTAGCGCGACGACTTACGCCTACGACGGCATGGCCTCCCTGATGGGCGGTGGACTATCACTGCGACAGCGAGGGCACCCGCCTCAACTACGAGACGCTGGGGCGGGCCGTCTCCGCCGTCCGGTGCAGCGTCCCCCTGGACGCCCGCTGGAAGCGGGCCATCCAGGAGGACTTCCGAAAGCGGGAAAAGCGGCGGTGAGACAGGGCGCGGACGGGCGGCGGAAATGCCGCACACCCGCGCCCGTTCCGCCTGAAAAAACGGTTGCGGCCGCTTTCGGCCCCAAGTATAATGGAGATAATCATTGAAAAGGGAGGCGCCGCAGTGAAGCTGATCCATCTGTCCGACCTGCATCTCGGCAAGCGGGTCAACGAGTTCTCCATGCTGGAGGACCAGCAGTACATCCTTGCCGAAATTCTCCGGATCATTGACCGGGAACAGCCCGACGGCGTGCTGGTTGCCGGGGATGTGTACGACAAGTCCGTGCCCTCCGCCGAGGCGGTGGCGCTGCTGGATGACTTTTTGGTGCGTCTTTCCGGGCGGGCGCTTCGGACCTTCCTCATCAGCGGCAACCACGACTCGCCGGAGCGCATGGCTTTCGGCGGGCGGCTCATGGCGGACAGCGGCGTCCACCTGGCCCCGGTCTACGACGGCCAGGTGCGGCCCATTACGCTGACGGACGAATACGGCCCGGTGGACATCTACCTTCTGCCCTTTGTGAAGCCGTCCCATGTGCGCCGGTGCTTCCCGGAGCGGGAGATCGTCTCCTATACCGACGCGCTGTCCACGGCCGTGGAGGCCATGGAGGTGGACACGGCCCGGAGAAACGTGCTGGTGACCCACCAGTTTGTCACCGGCGCGGCCCGGTGCGACTCGGAGGAGCTCTCCGTGGGCGGGGCGGACAACGTGGACGTGTCCGTCTTCGACCCCTTTGACTACGTGGCCCTGGGCCATATCCACAGTCCCCAGCGGATCGGGCGGGAGACGGTGCGTTACTGCGGAACGCCCTTGAAGTACTCTTTCTCCGAGGCGGGGCACCAGAAGTCCGTCACCGTGGTGGAGCTGGGGGAGAAAGGCCGCGTGTCCGTGAACGCCGTTCCCCTCATCCCCAGGCGGGACCTGGTGGAGCTGCGGGGCACCTATCAGGAGCTGACGTTCCGGGGCTCCTACCAGGGAACGAGCTGCCCGGAGGACTACGTCCACATAACCCTCACCGACGAGGAGGACGTCCCCGACGCGGTCCACAAGCTGCGGATCATCTATCCGTATCTGATGAAGCTGGACTATGACAACAGCCGCACCCGGGCGGGCGTTCCGCTGGACGGCGAGGAGGACGTGCGGCGGCGGACGCCGCCGGAGCTGCTGGCGGAATTCTACGAACAGCAAAACGGCCAGCCCATGGGGGAGGAGCAGGAGGCGTTTGCCCGGGAGTGGATGGAGCGCATCTGGGAGGAGGAAGAGGAATGAGACCGCTGAAATTGACCGTGTCGGCCTTTGGGCCCTACGCCGGGAGAGTGGTCATGGACCTGGACCGACTGGGTTCCAGGGGTTTGTATCTCATCACCGGGGACACCGGCACCGGCAAGACCACCATCTTCGACGCCATCACCTACGCCCTCTACGGGGAGCCCAGCGGAGACAACCGGGAGCCGTCCATGTTCCGCTCCAAGTACGCCCAGCCGGAGACCCCCACGGAGGTGGAGCTGGTCTTTTCTTACGGCGGCAGAATCTACACCGTCCGCCGGAACCCGGAGTATGAGCGCCCCGCCAAACGGGGCGGCGGCACGACGGTGCAAAAGGCGGACGCGGAGCTTGTGCTTCCGGACGGGCGGCTGGTCACAAGGGCCCGGGAGGTCAACCAGGAGATCGTCCGTATCATCGGCCTGAGCCGCGGCCAGTTCTCCCAGATTGCCATGATTGCCCAGGGGGACTTTTTGAAGCTGCTGCTGGCGGACACCAAAAGCCGCCAGGAGATTTTTCGGGAGATCTTCAAGACCCGGTACTACATGGTGTTTCAGGAGAAAATGAAGAGCGAGGCCGGCCGCCTCCAGCGGGAGTGCGAGGCCGCCCGGGCCAGCGTGCAGCAGTACATCGGCGGCGTGGCCTGCCGCGGGGATGACCCGCTGCTGCCCGCGCTCCAAAAGGCCCGGGCGGGAGAACTCCCCCTCCCGGAGGCGGTGGAGCTGATCGGGACGCTCATCGCCCAGGGTCAGGCGGAGGAGTCCCGATATCAGGCGGAGCTGGACCGGCTGGATGAGGAGCTGGGGGAGAACGCCGCCCTGCTGGGGAAGGCGGAGGAGCTGCATAAGACCCGGGAAAAGCTGGACGAGGCTTGCCGCCAGCGGGAGGCGCTGCTGCCCCAGGCGGCGGCGTCCCAGACGGCGCTGGAGGAGGAGCAGAAAAAAGCGCCCCGGCAGGAGGCGCTTGCAAAGGCCCAGGCGGCGCTGGAGGCAGAGCTGCCCCGATATCAGGACCTGGCGGGGCAGGAGGCCGCCCTGGAGAGCCTCACGGCGGACGTCGCGGCGCTGGAGCAGGAGTGCCGCGCGCAGGAGGACGAGGAAAAACGCGGGTCGGAGGCCCTGACGGCGCTGGAGATCCTGGCGGACCAGTGGCAGGCGTGTTTGGAGAAGATCGACGGGGAGCGGCGCCGGCAGGAGGAGCGGAAGCGGCAGCAGGCGGCGCTGGCGGCGCGGCTGACAAGGCAGAGGACCTCACTGGAGACGGATCGGGAGACTTTCCAGGCCGGCGCCGGGCTGGCAGTGGAAAAGCAGGCGCTGCTCCACCGCCAGGAGAGGGCGCGGGAGCGGCGGAGCGCCCTCACCAGACTCCTGGGGGATCTGGACTGCTGCGGCCGGGAGGCGGCCGCCCTGCAAGCGGCCCAGGCGGACTACCGGCGCGCCCAGGAGCGCGCCGAGAAGCTGGGGGAGGTTTACCGCCGGGAGAACCGGGCCTTTCTGGATGAACAGGCGGGCGTCCTGGCCCAGTCGCTGGCGGAGGGGCAGCCCTGTCCCGTGTGCGGTTCGTCCCGTCACCCCGCTCCCGCCCGCCTGTCCGGCGGAGCCCCCACGGAGGCGGCGCTGGAGGCGGCCAAGGGCGCGTGGGAGGCGGCGCAGCGAGAGGCCCAGGAGGCCAGCATGGCCGCGGGGGCGCGCCGCGCCGCCCTGGACGGGCGAGGGGAACAGCTGCTGCGGGCCATGGTGGACTATGTGGAGGCTCCCGCCCTGGAAACGGCCCGGGAACAGCTCACCGCCTGCCGGGAGAGTGCGGCGGAGGAGCTGACCGGGCTGCATGAGGCCCTGGCGGACCTGGAGGCCCAGCTCGCGTGCCGTGAGGCGCTGGAGCAGGAGATCACCCGCCGGGAGGGGGCGCTCAAAGACCTGGAGCAGGAGGCCCAGTCGCTGGCGGAGGCGGCCAATCAGGCGGAGGTGGCCCGGGGCGCCCTGGACGGCCGGCGGCGGCAGCTGGAGGAGGGTCTGCGCCGGGACCTGGCCTCACAGCTGGATGCCGGAGGCCTGGAGGAGGCCCCCGCCGCCATTGCCGGAGCGCTGGAGGCGGTGCGGGAGGAGCTGGCCCGGCTGGCGGAGCAGGATCGGGCGCTTCTGGGCAGACTGGAGCGGAAACGGGCGCTGGAGGGGCAGATTCCCCAGGCGGAGCAGGCGCTGCGGGCGTTGGCAGAGGCCGCCGCCCGTCTGCGTGAGGAGCTGGCCGGCGCCCGGAGCCGCCGGGAGGAGATGCGGGAGCAGATCCGGCAGCGGCGGGAGCGTCTCCCGTTTCCGGAGCGGAGTCAGGCGGAGGAAGAGATCGCCGCGCTGCGGAAAGAGCGGGAGGCGCTCAGCGGCGCGCTGGCCCGGGCCCAGGAGACGGCCGCCCGGTACCGGCAGGCCCTGGCCGCCGCCGACGCCGCCGTCGGGGAGCTGCGGCAGCTGCTGGAGAGCGCCCAAGAGGCGGACCAGGAGGCGCTGCGGCAGCGGCGCCTGGAATTGACAAAGCGGCGCACGGAGGCCGGCGAGGGACAGAAGGCCGTCCACGCCTGGTTGACGGCCAACCGGACCGCCCTGCAAAGCATCCGGGAGCGGGCGGCAGACCTGGAGAAGCTGGAGCGGCGGTATACCTGGATGCGGACCCTCTCCAACACGGTGAACGGGAACCTGGCCGGACGGGAGAAGGTGGCTCTGGAGACCTATATTCAGATGACCTTCTTCGACCGCATCCTCCGGCGGGCCAACCTGCGGCTTATGGTGATGTCCGGCGGGCAGTACGAGCTCAAGCGCCGCCGGGAGGCGGGGGACAACCGGGGCCAGAGCGGACTGGAGCTGGACGTCGTCGACCACTACAACGGCTCGGAGCGCAGCGTCAAATCCCTCTCCGGCGGCGAGTCCTTCAAGGCGTCGCTGTCCCTGGCCCTGGGCCTCTCGGACGAGGTGCAGTCCGCGGCCGGCGGCATCCGCCTGGAGACCATGTTTGTGGACGAGGGCTTCGGCTCCCTGGACGAGGAGTCCCTGAACCAGGCCCTCCGGGCCCTCACCGGCCTGGCGGAGGGGAACCGCCTGGTGGGGATCATCTCCCATGTGGCGGAGCTAAAAGAGAAGATTGAGCGGCAGATCGTGGTCACCAAGGACCGCGCCGGCGGCAGCCGCGTGGAGATCGTGGTGCCGTAGGCCCGGCAAAAATAGAGTTCTCCTCGCTGCAGCATTTTCTCTCCGCTGTCTGCGTATAGGACGAAGCGGCGGCCGCACCGTCTCCGGCGGCGTCCTGGAGCGGACGGAAAACGGAAACGCCGTCACCCCAGCAGCCCGCTCAGCGCCTCTTCCACGCTGTCTCGGACCGGTTCCGTTCATTGATCTTCCGCTATACCGGAACCGTGCCGCTCACGCGCCGCATGTTCGTCGGGATACCCGCCGGCGTCAACTTCTATACGCAACCAAATATGAAACAAAGCGGTGCGTTCCAGGCAGTGTGGAACGCACCGCTTTTCTGTTCATCGGGCGAAAGTACCCTGTCAAATACTGCGTACCAGTAAACAATGAAACAGGCCCTCTGAACGGATTGCAAATATTTCCTCGAACATATATAATAGATGTCGAAACCGGCGGCTGCTTGATTGCAGCGCCAGGCAGTCTTGGAGGGACAGTCCTATGGTAAACATCAGAAAATTGGAATCCGACCTGTGGGAGTCCGCCGACCTGCTCCGGGCAGGCTCCAAGCTGACCTCCAATCAATACTGTATGCCGGTGCTGGGTCTGATTTTTCTGCGCTACGCCTACAGCCGCTTCAAGCTGGTAGAGCGGGAGATTCTGAAAAACCGCCCTGTGCGCGGCGGCCGGGTCATGCCTGTGGAGGCCAGTGACTTCCTCTCTAAAAGCGCCCTGTACCTGCCCAGGGAGGCCCAATACGAATATCTGGTGAATCTCCCCGCCGATATCGCGTCGGCTGGCCTGACCAATCAGAGCGGCCATACCATGAACAGCCTGGGCGAGGTGGTCAACAACGCCATGGAGCTGGTGGAGGCTCAGTCGGAACAGCTGGTGGGCGTACTGCCCAAGGACTACACTATTTTCTCCGACGAGCTGCTGGCCGAGCTGCTGCGCATCTTCAACAACAACGCCTTGGACGAGGTGGGCGGCGACGTGATCGGCCGCATTTACGAATACTTCCTCAACAAATTCGCCAAGAACATCGCCCAGGACGACGGGGTGTTCTTCACTCCCAAGTCCCTGGTGAAGATGATTGTGGGCGTCCTGGAGCCCCGGGGCGGCGTCCTGCTGGACCCCGCCTGCGGCAGCGGCGGCATGTTCGTTCAGACCGGCGACTTCGTCAACGCCGCCGGCATGGAGGCCAACGCCGCCATGACCTTCTACGGCCAGGAGAAAGTGGAGTACAACGCCCAGCTCTGCCTGATGAATATGGCGGTCCACGGGCTCAACGGTCTCATCAAGTCCGGCGACGAGGCCAACACTTTCTATCACGACGCCCACAACCTGGACGGCTGCTGTGACTATGTGATGGCAAATCCGCCCTTCAACGTGGACAAGGTCAACTCGGAGTCCGCCCAGAGCGCGGGCCGTCTGCCTTTCGGCCTGCCCTCCGTCAACAAGGCCAAGGAGGTGAGCAACGCCAACTACCTCTGGATATCCTATTTCTACTCCTATCTGAATGAGAAAGGCCGGGCGGGCTTCGTCATGGCCTCCTCCGCCACGGACAGCTCCGGCAAGGACAAGGACATCCGGCAAAGATTGGTGGAGTCCGGCCATGTGGACGTGATGGTCAGCGTGGGCAACAACTTCTTCTATACCAAATCCCTGCCCTGCTCGTTGTGGTTCTTCGACAAGGGCAAGCCGGAAGAACTGCGGGACAAGGTGCTGTTCATCGACGCCCGGAACTACTATACCGTGGTGGACCGTACGCTGAACGAGTGGAGCGAGTGGCAGCTGAAAAACCTGAACGCCATCGTGTGGCTGTACCGGGGAGAGACTGAAAAATACAGACTGCTGCTGGAGGAATACCGGGCGGTGTTAGGCAATGTGCCCTTTGTCCAGCGGGCGGAGGAGCTTTCCGAGGGGATCAAGGCCCTGCGGGACGAGGCGAAGCAGGCCGTGGCGGAGGCCCCCAAGCGGGAGAAAAAGAAGGCGCAGGCGGACTATGACGGGCGGCTGGCGGCGCTGGAGGAGACGCTGACCACCGCGAAGGAGGCCGTTTGGCTCTATGAAAAATTCGGGGACGGCGAATATCGGGACGTGCTGGGGCTGTGCAAGACGGCGAGTTTGGCCGACATTGAGGAAAGAGGCTATTCCCTGACCCCCGGCGCTTATGTGGGCGTGGCCCCGGCGGAGGACGACGGGGTGGATTTTGCCCAGCGGATGGGGGAGATTCACCGGGAGCTGCTGGAGCTGCAAAGGGAGTCCAATGAACTGATGGGGACCATCTCCAGGAATTGGGAGGAGATGGGGCTGTGAGTTGGAAAAAGGTAAAAGTTGGAGATTGTTGTGAGGTAACCTCCAGTAAACGCATCTTCTTTTCAGAATATGTTGATTCTGGCGTTCCATTTTATCGTTCTAAGGAAATTATCGAGACTTCTAACGGACAAGCAATCAGCGAACCTTTGTTTATCAGCCAAGAGAAATACGAGGAAATCAAAAAACGCTTTGGTGTGCCACAGCCGGGTGATATGCTGCTTACTTCCGTGGGAACCATCGGTGTTCCGTATATTGTTTGCGAAAAAGATCATTTCTATTTTAAAGATGGTAATTTGACTTGGTTTCGTAATTTTAGTGATGAGTTAGATTCAAAGTATTTGTATTTCTGGGTAAAATCCTCCGAGGGACAAGGCGTTTTGAACAATACCACTATCGGTTCTTCTCAGAAAGCACTAACCATTGCATCGCTAAAAGGGTTGGAGATTTCGTGTCCGCCTGTTGCAGTCCAAAAACGCATTGTGGATATTTTGGCTGGATATGATGCCATGATTGAAAACAACCAAAAGCAAATCAAGCTGCTGGAGGAAGCGGCCCAGCGGCTGTATAAGGAGTGGTTTGTCGATCTGCGGTTCCCAGGTTATGAGACAACCCCTGTTGCGGATGGGGTGCCGGAGGGGTGGAGAAATGGAAATTTACTGGAAATTACAGAATTTAAGCGAGGAAAAACAATTACAAAGTCGCAAATTGCAGCCGGAAATATACCTGTTGTAGCAGGCGGTTTGGAGCCTGCATACTACCACAATCAAGCAAATACAACTGCACCAGTAATAACCGTGAGTGGGTCAGGTGCAAATGCCGGCTTTACAAGAATGTATTACATGGATGTATTTGCATCAGATTGTTCATTTGTGGATATAAACGCAACTCCGTACGTGTACTTTGTCTACTGCTTTTTGAAAGAATCAAAAGCAATACTTGATTCTCTTCAAAAAGGCTCTGCACAACCCCATGTGTATGCCAAGGATATAAATACACTATCTCTTCTAATTCCAAATAAAAAATATATGGAATTGTTTGTTGAAAAGGCAACCCCGCTTTTTACTAAGATACAAACATTGGAGAAGCAAATCAAATTAGCAACAGAAGCCCGCGACCGTCTGCTGCCAAAGCTGATGGGCGGAGGAGTGGAGGTGTAGAATATGGAAATGCCAAAAGGATTTTGTGATAGGATTTACTCGGATATTAAACGAATCGAAGAATCATATAGCTTGTCGCCCGAGGATAGGCTTAAACTTCATAGAGAGTTAGATGGACGATATCAGGCGTGCATAAAGGATTGGTATAACGGTCTCTGGTGTACCAGCAGTGTAGATTCAACAATTTATTACAATCAACTTCAACGGAGTTCTCAATCTGTTCAAGGGAACCTCGAAATTATGAAGGCCAAATTAGAAACATACAGTTATGGGATGAATGCCATTTCACTGCCTAAGCCTGCTGAAACTAACATCACAGTTAACAACACCGTAAATATCTCACTGTCCTTTGAAGAAACAAAGCAAAAAATCGAAGATATGACCGCATTAAACCGGGAGCAGACGGATGAAATATTGTCCAAGATTGACGAGCTTGAGAAAATATCGAAAGAGAACATTTCTCGAAAGTCCAAGTGGGAGAAAGTGAAACCCATCATTTCTTTCGCGCTGGATAAGGGTGCAGATGTTGCGATTGCTATATTGTCTCTGGTTATGCAAATGAAACTTGGGGGATAGAACCGCAATTTATCGGGGAGGGATTATTTATGAGCCACGACTACTCCGAAAACGTCCTGATTCAAGGCAGCGCCGCCGATCTGCTCCATGATGAGCTGGGCTGGGAGACCGTCTATGCCTACAACACCGAGCAGCTGGGCGAAACCGGCACTCTTGGCCGCAAAAGCTATAAGGAAATCCTGCTGACCCGGTATTTTCGGGAGGCCCTGCTGCGCCTGAACCCCTGGCTCACCCCCGCCCAGCTGGACGAGGCCCAGCGGCTCATGGAGCATCGCCTGTCCACCGCCTCCCTGCTGCAAATCAACGAGGAGAAGTATCTCCTGATCCGGGACGGTATCCCCGTCACCGTGAAGAAACCCGGCGGCAGGACAGAGAAAAAATACGCCGCCGTCATCGACTTCCAGAACCCCGGAAACAATCACTTCCTCGCCGTCAGCGAGCTGAAAATCCACGGGGACCTGTACCGCCGCCGGACCGACATTGTGGGCTTTGTCAATGGCATCCCGCTGCTGTTTGTGGAGCTGAAGGCCGCCGGAGTAGACGTGCGGGACGCCTATACCAACAACTACACCGACTATCTGGACACCATCCCCCACCTGTTCTGCTATAACGCCTTTTTGATCCTCTCCAACGGATTGGAGTCCAAGGTGGGCACGCTGGGCAGCAAGTACGAGTTTTTCCACGAGTGGAAGCGGCTCAAGGAGGAGGAGCCCGGCAGCGTGGCGCTGGAGACCATGCTCCGGGGTATCTGCAAAAAGGAGAATTTTCTCGATCTGCTGGAGAACTTCATCCTCTTTGACCACTCCGGCGGACACACGGCAAAAATCCTGGCCCGGAATCACCAGTACCTGGGTGTCAATGAGGCGGTCAAGGCCTACGAGGCCAGAAAGCTGAACGACGGCAAGCTGGGCGTCTTCTGGCACACCCAGGGCAGCGGCAAAAGCTACTCTATGGTCTTCCTGGCCCAAAAGATCCGCCGCAAGTTCTCCGGCTCTCCCACCATTGTCATCCTCACCGACCGGGTGGAGCTGAACAAGCAGATCAGCGACACCTTTGAGAACTGCGGCGTCCTGGGCGCGGCCAAGGCCGGGCAGTTTATCGCCTCCGACGGCGCGGATCTGCTGGACAAGCTGGGGGGCAATCCCAGCTTTGTGTTCACCCTGATTCAGAAGTTCAACCGGGCGGACCTGGAGCCGATCTGCCCGGACCACGACATCCTCATTATGTCGGACGAGGCCCACCGCAGCCAATACGGGGTATATGCGGACAATATGGTCCGCCTGTTGCCCACCGCCTCCCGGATCGGCTTCACCGGCACGCCGCTGCTGTCCAGCGACCACATCACAAAGCGCACCTTCGGCGGCTACATATCCGTGTACGACTTCCAGCGGGCCGTGGACGACGGGGCCACAGTGCCGCTGTACTACGAAAACCGGGGCGAAAAGATTCTGGACGTGAAGGACAACCCGGAAATCACGGATCGGATTCTGGACGCCATTGAGCAGGCCGACCTGGACGTGAACCAGCAGGACAGGCTGGAGCGGGAGTTTGCAAAGGAGATCCATGTGCTGACCGCCGCGCCCCGGCTGGAGCGCATCGCCCGGGACTTCGCGGGGCACTACTCCGACCTGTGGACCAGCGGCAAGGCCATGTTCGTCTGCCTGAACAAGGTGACCTGTGTCCGTATGTATGACCTGGTGCAGAAATACTGGGCCGATGAGATCGACGCTCTGAAAGAGCGGATCGAGAGCGCGTCCCAGCAGGAGGCCCAGGAGCTGGAGCGCAAGCTGCAATGGATGCGGGAGACCGAGATGGCGGTGGTCATCAGCCAGGAGCAGAACGAGGTGCAGACTTTCCGGAAATGGGGCTTGGACATCCAGACCCACCGGGAAAAGATGGAAAAGCGGGAGCTGGACAAGGAGTTCAAGGACCCGGTCAATCCCCTCCGGGTGGTGTTCGTCTGTGCCATGTGGCTCACCGGCTTCGATGTGAAGTGCCTGTCCTGTCTGTATCTGGATAAGCCGCTGAAGGCCCACACGCTGATGCAGACCATCGCCCGGGCCAACCGCGTAGCGGAGGGAAAGAGCAACGGCCTGATCATCGACTACATTGGGATCGTAAAAGCGCTGCGAAAGGCGCTGGCCGACTACACCGCCAATGCCAGCGGCGCCGGGAGCGCCGATCCGACGGTGGATAAGGAAAAACTGATCACCCGCATCCTGGAGCTCATCGCCTCCGCGGAGTCATTCCTGGCTGACCGGGATTTTGCGCTGCAAGCGCTGATTGACGCCAAGGGCTTTGAAAAGCTGGACCTGTTGAAAACGGCGGCCAACGCGGTGTCCGCCACACTGGAGGAGAAGAAGACATTCCAGACCTACGGCTCCGAGCTGGCGCGTCTGGTGAAGTACGCGAACCGGGAGGATGTGGAGACGGATGTCCGTCAAAAATATGAGGCCATTGCCGCCATTCACAGACTGCTGAATCAAAAACGCCGGACGGCAGACAACGTGGATTTGATGGTGGAGATCAACCGCATCATTAGCGAGTATGTCCAGATTGAGCAGGCGGCTGAGGGGATCACACCGTCCCGTCAGTTTGATATCAGCAAAATTGACTTCGATCTGCTGCGCCGGGAGTTCTCCCAGGCAAAGAAAAAGAACCTCATCCTGAAGGATTTGCAGGACCTGGTCTGTGAGCGTCTGGACAGGATGCTGCTCAATAATCCCAGCCGCATCCAGTACCATGAACGGTATCAGGCAATCATTGAGGACTACAACAGCCAGCAGGACCGCGCCAATATTGAAAAGACCTTTGATGAGCTGATGAAGCTGGTGCAGAGCATGGATCAGGAGGAGCAGCGCTATGTGCGGGAGGGATTTTCCAGCGATGAGGAGCTGTCTCTCTATGACATGCTGTTCTCTGAAAGTCTCTCCAAGACAGAGATTCAGAAGCTCAAGCAGGTGGCGGTGGAGCTTCTGCAAAAGGTTAAAGCGCGGATCGCGGAGCTTGATCACTGGACGGATAAGCAGGAGACAAAAGCCATCATTGATAACCTCATCCGTGAAACACTCTGGAGCGGGCTTCCGGAATGCTACGACGAACTGAGCATCTCCAGCTGCCGTCAAAGAATCTATGAGTATGTCTACACTCGATATAAAGATGTTGCGTAAAATCCGCGGCATCAGATGTACTCAAATTCTGCTTCGCCTAAACAAAGAAGAGAAGCCCATCAAATCTTCCGATACAGTCACCCGCCAGACTCAGCTCTGGCGGGTGATTTTTTTTACAGCAAAGGCTTTTTCTGTAAACAAAAAATAAAAGTTCGCTTTTGGGACTCTGGAGATTATGGCATGGGGCGGGGGCATCCATGTTCCCCAACATCAGAATTTTGTAAATGCGGTTATAAAAAAGTTCCGTTTTAAGTGTTGCGGGTATGGTAGAAAGGTGAGGAGAGCCAGTGCGGAAAGGCAGAGAAAAAACCGCCCGATTCCAGCGGCCCGCGAGGCAGCTGTCACGGGTGGTTTTCAGAGATTTCGCGGGGATCAGCACGGGGGCGTTTTTCACCCCCTGGGGTCAAGTCGGGGGGCTGTTTTTCCTCGCACCTTACAACCGCCGCAATACTGACGGGTCCAGGCGGGGATATACGCAAATATTGCACCGCAAAACAAGGAATAAAGGTCCTGAAAAAAGAGTGGTATGTGTTGGCGCTGCAAAGGAGGCAGTGGACATGAGAACAATTCTGGAAAATCTCTACCGAACAGAGGGTGACGCCTGGCTCAGAGATGGAGAAAGCAGAGGATCGCGTCGCCAACTTCCCCAAACCGCTCCTGGAGCAGTTTGGGGAAGTTGAGCAAGGGGTTCTTACAAAACCCATTCGGTCACAGCATGAGATCAACAGTATCACAGCAATTGAAAATTTTATCCGGGGCTTTCGGTTTGGCGTCAGGATCATGGCGAAGTGCATGGATGAAAACGACGGCGATATCAGAAAGGGAGATGAATTATGGCAAAGCACAGGCCGTCCGTGACGGCATGGTGAGGGAACGGGACGACGGCCGCTGGGAGGGCCGCATCGTGGTGGGGCACAAGGAAAACGGCGACTCCATCTCCCACCGCGTCTACGCTCCGACACAAAAAGAGTGATCCACAAAGCTCCGCCAGCACATCGGCAACTGCCGCAGCTACATCGAGAATCACATCCGCCCCAGTCTGGGTGATAAACAGCTGGCCCGGCTTACACCGAAAGATGTCCGGCAATTCTATGAGAAACTGGGCGGCAGTCTGGCCAGCGGTACGGTGCGCCGCATCCACACCACACTCCACGGTGCGCTGAAAGCGGCGCAACAAGCACACCTGATCGCCAGCAATCCCACTGAATGGAGCGAAATAAATTCTGACGGACGAGCAGCTGGATGTTTTCGTGAAAGCCATCACGGAGGATGAAATCTGGTGTGACTTCTTCTACACCGAGCTGACCACCGGAGATACCAAAACCAGCGCGGGTACTCGAAAGATTGTGCTGCCCTCCAGTACAGTACAGGTTCTTCGTGAGCTGACCGAGTGGATCTTCCCCAACCCGCTGAGACCGGAGCAGCCCGCTGACCCCGGTTCAGCCTACCGCTGGCTGAAAGCTTCCCTGAAACAGGCCGGTCTCCCCAGCATCCGTTTCCACGACCTGCGTCACCCAAATGTCAAGCCCAAGGTAATCATTTGGCAAAATTGTATTCTACAATTTCAGGTCTCTAATCCACTTTCAGCAATCACTAAATTTATAACTATATTTCATATTTATCCTTTAATTCTGGTACTATACACAAACAGAAGCTTTCTGCGTATAGTAACAATTGTCAATACTGCTTTAGCCGCGAAAGACCGTCTAATCCAAAACGGTTGCCTGGATCAATATTGCAAAGTTCCTGATATAATTGCTTGGCTTCTGGCAGTCTATCCATACTTTCATATAACTTTGCCAGCACTGATCGAGGATGCAAATTTTTAGGATCGATCTTTATAGCTTCCCTCAAAAAATTCTCCGCTTCCGCTTCACGTCCTTTTTGCCTTGAGAGCAGCCGCCCTAATTCTGTATGAGGATGCAAATTTTTAGGATCAATCTTTATAGCTTCCCTCAAAAAATTCTCCGCTTCCGCCTCACGTCCTTTTTGCTTTGAGAGCAGCCGCCCTAATTCCGTACGCGATTGGATATCTTTGGGGGCAATTTCCATAGCTTCCCTCAAAAAGTTCTCCGCTTCCGCCTCACGCCCTCTTTGCCTTGAGAGCAGCCGCCCTAATTCCGTACGCGATTGAATATTCCTGGGATCAATCGCTATAATTTCCCTCAAAAAGTTCTCCGCTTCCGCTTCACGCCCTCTTTGCCTTGAGAGCAGCCGCCCTAATTCCGTACGTGATTGAATATGTTTAGGATCGATCTTTATAGCTTCCCTCAAAAAATTCTCCGCTTCCGCTTCACGTCCTTTTTGCCTTGAGAGCAGCCGCCCTAATTCTGTACGGGCCGGAAGTTGCTTTGGATTATATTTTATTACTGCAAGAAATTTTTTTTCTGCTTCTGCGGCAGAGGAAGCATCTCCTTTCTGTGCTAACCAAATTCCCCATTCTGTATACAGTTTTGCTGTCGACAAATCGTT
The DNA here is from genome assembly GCA_947365245.1 of uncultured Oscillibacter sp. Taxonomy (GTDB): domain Bacteria; phylum Bacillota; class Clostridia; order Oscillospirales; family Oscillospiraceae; genus Oscillibacter. The sequence goes on from CANAWG010000010.1 coordinate 92,309, forward strand.
TTCTATTTCAGGCGCAAGGTTGTCCAATACGGTTTTAATCGTAGGACTGCTTTCAGAGAGGCTCTTCTGGTGCCTTGCCCACAAAAAACCTAAACACAAATTTACTTTTCCACTGTGTGAAAGATTTAGGCTTCCTTCTTGTATCCGGAAATAAATGCGCTCCCAATAGCCCCAATAATCAATCTGGCCGATTGGGGGCTTCTGACCTTTTCGTATTTCTTTTTTATCTATGGTATTTGCTAAAAATGTTTCAATTTCATTTTCATCCATAACATCCAACAAATCAAATATTACGGAATTAATGGTGACTTTGCTTTTATTAAACAGGAAAAATAATTCTGCGATGACATCGTGTTTAGGCTGCAGCGTCTCGCTTCTCTCCTGGTAAACTACCGGTTCCACATGCCGCGGTACAAACCGCTCGCACAGGCGCGTTCTCAATTTGCGCACGTTTAATTCATCAAAGCGTTTACAGAACAGCGAAAGTGACAATGGTGTATGGAACACTTTCAGAGCCGCAACTACGCCATATAGTTGGATGTCGGTATCTACATTGCCAAACTCCCGTTCAATCAGATCACCCCATTCTTCCCAATCTAATTTGATGCTTCCTGGTTTAGACGAAATTTTCTTCAGCTCGAACAAAGTGCGGTAGATCAATTCCACCAAACTGACATACGGCCTCCCATACCGGCCTAATATTTTATTTATCACAGATAGCTGATCTGTCTTGCTTATTGCCCCTTCTTTTACCAGATAAGAAGTGCTCTTTTGCAGTATGGATTTTCTTCTTTCCGCGCTCTCTGAAAAATAGCGAGCCGTATAATCTTTTAAACGGTATTTCCCGGTCTGGTTGATTCCTTGCAGGACAACGAGCTCTGCATTTTCAAACCAGTGCAGTAATAAATCCCGATCCGGATCGGCCAGCAGTGTGAGCCTGTTTTCCCGTTCTGCCATAAGCAGATGTATTTTGGGATTATGAGGCCACCTGGCTTGTAAGCTCGCAAAAGATTCTCTCCCCTCAAAGGGATTGTCAATGCATAGCAGCACACTTTGCCCTACAGGTGTAAGGTTAATCAGGCAATCAAAGAATTGATCTGCCATTTGTTCTGTTATAGTTTCTTTGTTTGACAGCGCCAGCCACACCGTCAGGTGTCCCGAAGAAGCATTCTGCACCGCTGCGCGCATCATCAGGCTGGTTTTTCCCTGGCCGCCGTTTCCTGCGATTATAACAGGGGCGCCGCTTTGAATGAGCGCCTCTGTTGCCTGCACGGCCTCTTTGTGCGGGACATCTGCATCTGCACTGATGACTTGAAGCATGGTATGAAAATTGTTGTCAACGGTAAAGAAGTTTTTGATAGTCCAATCGTCGCAGGAAATCCTTGCGTCTGTGACATAGCTGGGGGTAATCATTGTCGCAATATGATTGATTCCCTGGCTGTCCAGCCGCACTTTTATCTGAGAAGCCGCTTCCAATATTTGCGGCAAACCCGACAATCTCTCAGAAGCTATTTCCAGCTGGCTCTGAATCAGGATGTCGTGCATCCATGCTGAAAAGTCCGGAATGGTCATCCACTGCTCCATTAAGTAGGAGATGATAACCTCGGCTTCTTGTTTATCTGCAATTTTGCGAGTTACCATATCACTTGCACTGGGCAGCACGTTGCGCTGTAAGCATGTTTCCCAATACCCCAGAATATTTTCTTCGAGAGGAATACCTAAATCCTCCTCCCGAAGCTTTCTGTGTTCGCAGTATCGCGCATAGGCCACGCTCGATTTTTCCCGAATAGCATCCAGAGTTTCTTTAATATGGCTGCTGTTTTTGCTTTTAAAGTGGTCAAAAATTGTTGTGAGCGATCCACCAAGTCCTATTGACGTGTTAAGAGCGGAAAGCTCCGCTGTGATTGTATCTAAAATGTTCAGCATCCGATCACTCCCCATCTCTATATAAATCTGCTGATTTTTCAACACATCCCAGATTTCAAAAACAGTTGCCATCAAAAGAGTTGATCTTATTTACAGACGCAGCTTTAGTTTTTGCCATGTAAAATATTTCCTTGTAATATTAAAGCGGGCTGTCGCTTGTGCTCCATTTTACCACGATTTGCCTGCCGCCGTCTACTACGATCTTATCAATACAGTCTGCAATTTCGCCGAGCGGAATATCCTTTACTGCTGGCAGAATGGAGCTTACAGAATGCGGCGTATTGCTTTTCGTAGGCGGCTTTGCATTCTGCGGCTATTAGAACCTCTTTTGCTTGAATAACGTCAAATGTGCTATTTCACTGATATAGACCAAGACCACAAAACCATGCAGAGCTGCTGACAAAAGTGCGCCGGGGGAAACATTCCCTTTGGCGCACTTTTGTCAGTTAAGTACCAGAAAGAAAATGAAGATATTTTACAAGCCAGAAGAAATTTTATCTGATATAATAAGCGCCAGTAAGGAGGTTCACCGCATGAAAAAAGAAGTGCGAACGGTGGTTTACGATGATGAGCTGCACATCGAGGCTTACCGCTTTGAGGGTATTGTCCAACCTTTCCCGAACCATTTCCATGAATACTATGTGATCGGATTTATGGAGGATGGGGAACGTGTGCTGTCCTGCAGGAATCAGGAGTACACCATAACAAAGGGCGATGTTCTCCTGTTCAACCCCGGCGACAATCACGCGTGTGTCCAAAGCGATGATGGAACTCTGGACTACCGGGGCTTTAACATCACGAAAGAGGTCATGTTGGACTTGGCGGAAGAAGTGACTGGCAGGCGAGAGCTTCCGGGATTTTCACAGAATGTGATCTCTGATGAAGAAGTCACCTGTTACCTGCGCCCGCTCCATGAGCTGGTTATGAAAGGCTCCAATGAATTTGGGAAAGAAGAAAGTCTGCTGTTCCTGATTTCTCTGCTGATCCAGCAATATGGCCAGCCCTTTGAAAACTGCATCCCGGAGTGCCGGGAGGAAATCGAAAAAGCCTGTGCCTTTATGGAACAGCACTATGCCGGGCGCATCTATTTGGACCAGATATGCCGCTGTGCCGGTTTGAGCAAGTCCGCCTTGCTCCGGGCCTTTGCAAAATCAAAGGGCGTGACCCCGTACAGTTACCTGGAAAACATTCGTATTGGCAAGGCCAAGAAGCTGCTGGAACAGGGAGTGCCGCCCATTGAGGCGGCGCTGCAAACCGGCTTTTCCGACCAGAGCCATTTTACCAACTATTTCAACCGATTCATTGGGCTGGCCCCCGGTATTTATCGGGACATATTCCTAGACAAGGATATGGAGGGACTGCCCTATGAAAGGTAACAGCGCAGCGGGGCATTTGGCGTCCCTGCTCACGATCATCATTTGGGGAACGACGTTTATCTCCACCAAGATCTTGTTGGTGGATTTTCAGCCGGTGGAGATACTGTTTTTCCGCTTTGTTATGGGGCTGGCTGCTCTGCTGCTGGTCTGTCCTCGCCGTCTGAAAGGCACAAGCGGGCAGCAGGAATTGACCTTTGCGGCGGCGGGGCTGTGCGGAATATGCCTGTACTATCTTCTGGAAAATATCGCACTCACTTACACGATGGCTTCCAATGTGGGCGTTATCATTTCCGCTGCGCCGTTTTTTACGGCGATCTTGTCCCATCTCTTTTTGAAAGAGGAAAGGCTGGGGGCCAGCTTCTTCATCGGTTTTGCCGTTGCAATGGCTGGAATTTTCCTTATCAGCTTCAACGGCTCTAAGCTGGAATTGAACCCGGTTGGCGATCTGCTGGCGCTGCTGGCCGCTCTTATTTGGGCCTGCTATTCTGTGCTGACAAAGAAGATCAGTGGGTACGGTTATCACACGATCCTGACCACACGGCGTATTTTCTGCTATGGCGTCCTGTTTATGATCCCGTCCCTGTTCCTGTTTGATTTCAAACTGGAATTGGCCCGATTTGCAAACCCGGTCTATCTGTTCAACATCGCTTTCCTGGGCCTGGGCGCATCGGCGCTGTGCTTTGTCACCTGGAATTTTGCGGTCAAGGTGCTGGGAGCAGTCAAGACAAGCATTTACATCTACATAGTTCCTGTGATTACGGTGGTCACATCGGCGGTGATTCTCCATGAGAAAATCACCGCCCTGGCCGCTGTTGGAACGGTCTTAACACTGGCGGGCCTGTTTCTGTCGGACGGCAAAGAATTTTTGAAAAAAGGGGAGAGGCAAAATGGACCGGCAAAATGAAAAGTGTGTCATGGTGATTGACGAGAGCCTGCCGCTGGGAATCATTGCAAATACGGCGGCGATCATGGGTATCACGCTTGGAAAGAAAATGCCGGAAGTGGTAGGAGACGATGTGACTGACCAGAGCGGCAACGAACATCTTGGCATCATCGAATTTCCCGTTCCCATTCTGCGGGGGTCGCCGGAGATCATCAAACAGATGCGGGAAAAACTGTACCAGCCGGATTTTCAAGATTTGACGGTTGTGGACTTCTCCGATCTGGCCCAAGGCTGCAAAACCTATGACGAGTTCATTGAGAAGATGGGCCATGTTTCTGAAAGTACCCTGCAATATTTCGGCGTTGCGATCTGCGGCCCGAAGAAAAAGGTCAATAAGCTGACCGGAAGTATGCCATTGCTGCGATAAAGCAAATACAGGTATTGTCTTGCCGCACGACGGCAAAAGAAAAAAGTCGTCGTACAAGCAGGAGTGTTGCCGCGCCCGAATGGCCTTGCACCGTTCGGGCGCGCTTTTCTGCTTTTAGGCTGGCAATTCCAGTCCTGGCTCCGATGCCGCGGCCCACCCCTCCTGCTCAGATTCCGCTTATCCCAAATCTGAATAGGAGAACAACACGATGGAGATCACCATCAAGATATAGCCGCAGGCTGACCTATGGGGACGCTGTCGCCCTTGACGAGTTCTGGGAACTGACCAAGCGCACCGAGCGGAGTCTTGACCGGGAGCAGCGGCGGCATTGGGACGGGCGCGAGTGTGACGAGTACAATTGCCGCCCAGGGCGTTCAGAAGCTGTCACCAAGCTGAAACAGGAGGACCGGGTCCACGACCGCCCGGAGCATGGCCGCGGGCCGTCCGACACCATGGGTGCGCCGCATCCACGCCATGCTCCACCGCTGCCTGCGGGACGCAGAGACCGCCCATGTCATCCCCCGCAACCCCGCCGCCGGGGCCGCGCCGCCAAGGGCCGCCCCCAGCCCTAAGCAGATTCTGACGCGGGAGCAGACGCAGACTTTCCTGGCGGCGGTCAGATGCCTGTGATCTATTCCACAAACAGCACGTCTCTGTGGTAGGAAAGGTATTCCTCCATACTTCTGTTTATTTGAAGGTTATACTTCGTGCCTTGGGATAGTCCAAGGCGCTCAATATTTTCAGTTCTAATCAGAGGAGACAACAGAATCTCGCCATTTCTATTGAATGTAATAAGACCTTTATCAAAGAGTCTATCGTATGCAGCACTCAGGAGAAGCCCATTGTTAACATCTAAGCGTTCTTTATTAGAACTGGCTGCCCATGGCTTAATGTGGCTTGCAACAAGCAGCTCGGGAAGGTCGATTCCGGTTATAATGCAGCGCCCATTATATTTATTAATGAGAGATTTTCTAAATACACCTTGGCCGATCCGTGATTGAATAATAGCCGTTTTTTCGGTTTCAGGAAGTTGTCTGTCATTCTCTATTTCCTCCATATAAGCATGGTCGCCCGAATCTTCGGCTGTGGTATTAAGAAAATAGCGGTATTGCTTAAGCGCATTTCTACACATTTGTTTTTCATGTATGTCTTTTGTGGTAAAATCTGCATCGCTTATGATGAGAGAGATTGCAAGATCAAGTTCAAACGGTGACATATTTTCAAGTGGTTTTCGGATTGTGCCTTTTTGATGCAACGCCTAAGATACGCGCTCTCGTTTTAATACCATAGTGTTCTTGCAACTTTTCAAGTTCTTCTTTCGTCCAGTCTTGGCCTTTCAATGGAACCCCTCCCTTTTATAATTTCATTATAGTTAACGCGGTTAATCAAAGTCAAGTGTGGCTGGCATAGTGCCATTCTCCTTTTTGCTGATTGCAGCGCAAGTATAGCTGAAAGGCATGAAGAAAGCTGTTATGAATACCACTAAGGAATAATGGACAAACGCAGCATATCTGCCAAGGTGAACATACCAGAAAATAAAAGGCCGCCCAGGGGAGCTGCCACGCCAGCGATCCCAAGCGGCAGCTCTGCATGACAGTACATGGCGCAAGCCATGTATAAAAGTGCGCCGTTCCCCGCTGACGCGCTGAACGAATGGGGAATACCGGCGACCAACAATGGCGGACGGCGAAACTGTTTTTGGCCTCTTATAGTGACCCGTCTCGGTTCGTTCGTCTACCTTTTCAGGTGATGCCGTGCCCTATCCTTGGTGTCGTATCCGTCATTGCAAGTCAAAACCTCCGGCTTAGCCGGAGGTTTTGACTTTATTGTGGGGTTCAGGACTGGGAAGCCAATACGCTCCGCCTGATCTGCAGCAGTAGAAGCACCAGGCTGACGCCCAGGAGGATGTGCCCGATCCCAGCCATGCCGGAGATCGCCGCATCCGCGCCCTTGGAGAGATTGGCCCCCACGACCTGGGTCACCCCGCGCACCACCAGCATTACGGCGGTCAGGTTCAGCCCGATATGGTAGACCGCCAGTACCCGCCCGGTCTTTTCTCTGCTAAAGGACAGATTCTTTTCCAGCACCAGCAGCAACAGGAACAGCACCATGCCCAGCAGGAAGTAGTGGGTATGTACCACAGAGAGGGTGGTTTTGGCGGTAAAGCCGTTGAACTTGGTGAACTCCCGGTAGAATACACCGCCGGCCATGGCCAGAATGGCGTACAGCAGGGCTGAATTCATATAGCGTTTCATAAGCGGTTCCTCCTTATTTGCATTCCTGTTTCATGGCGAAATATCCGATGAGCACCGTCCACACGTAGGCGCAGGTCTTGGGGATCATCAGCACCCCGACCATGGGCACGGCGTCCGCCCACAGCACCACCGGAATGTAGAAGCCGAAGCTCAGCACGATGGTCAGCCATATCCAGCGGAACGCCTTGTCCTTGTGCTCCCTTGCGCTGCGGTAGAACAGCACAATCACCAGCAGACCCAGCAGGGCAAAGGGGATGTTGCGGTAGATTCCCCAGGAGAGGGGCGCTTCGGCGCTGAGCCACTGGTTCTGGGGCATCATGCACAGCGCAATCCGCACACCGGCCAGAACGTACACGGCGGCGGTAAGGCTGAATTGCCCATTGACCTGATACCGCTGCCGCCAGAAATAGTAGAGCAGCACATAGAAAATCGTCATGGTGACCGAGGTGACCAGTTTTCCAAAGCCCAGGGGAACGGTGTAGTTCTCCAGGCCGGTGGTACACAGGGCGATGACGCGGGGGACCAGATGGAAAGAGTCCCCCGCCCCCAGCACCACCGCCATCCAGCCGAACAGGCGGAACTGACGCGCTCCCTTACTGCCCCGGATCATCAAAATCCCGATGGTGATGACCGCGATCAGATAGGCGACATCAAACAGGGTTTCCGCAATTGCTTGCATCGTGTATCCTCCTTTATAAGTGGGATGTTAATAAAGAGTCCTGCGGACAATCTCCAGTACGGCGGCGGGATCGTAGTCCTGCCGCAGCAGGGCGGACAGCATCAGGGAAAATAGAACGTCAGAAAACTGTTCCGCGGTGAACTGCTCCGTGAACGCATCGGTCCGCACCCGAGGGTCCTGCTTTAAGACGGAGCACAGCTCATCTGAAATGTGCTGCCAGACCTGCTGCATTCTCCGCTTCCCATCAGCCTTCTCCTCCTGCAAAAAACCCAGGGAGTGCAGCGTAAAAAATCCGGGATACTGCCTGCAGCCGTGTTCCATCTGTTCATACATCCAGGTGATATAGGCCTGGGTGTCGTGAAACGCGGCATCATCCTCCGGGCGGGGGAAGATCTCATGCCAGACGCTCTCTACGGTAGCGGATACCAGGGCGGACTTGGAATCAAAATAATTGTAAATGGACCCCACCGACACTCCGCAGGCCGCGGCGACAGAGCGGATATTGACTGCGGACCATCCCTGCCGACGGATCAGCTCCCGGCTGGTTTTCAAGATATCTTCTCTTGACGTTACGACGGTATTCATCTCATCACCTCAATATGAACAATGTTCAGTATAACGGCGTATCTCCGGATTGTCAAGCGTTTTTTAGGAATGGGCGTGGATGCTGTATTCATAGGACAGGAGCGCCGAATTTTTACACGCTATAGACAAAGAAGGAGCCCCTGGAATCGTGCGATTTCCAGGGGCTCTTGACACTTTTCAAAGTGCCTCAAAATGATATCTGGGTTTCCCGACACTCTTCTTGCCGTACTCAATGGCCTCCGTAGGACAATGGCAGATACACGCCATGCAGTGGGTGCAGTCGCCGCCCCAGACAGGTCGGCCATTTTGGAGCGTGATGTTGTTTGTTGGGCAGAGCTTGACACACTGACCGCAGCCGGTGCAGGCGTCGCCCGCCGTGAACGCATTCGCTTTGACGAAGAAAGAATAAAAGATTGGGTTCACCGGGCCGCTCATGAAACGGTCGTAGAGGTTATGACGAGGCGGCGGGAATGCCTGACTGGCCGCAATGGCGGAGATTGCGCGGTCAATGTCCGGCTCCGCCTTGGCAATAATCTGCAGAGCTTCCTCCGCCTGGGGCGCGTTGAACATGGCAATGTAATTCTCGGGCATGACGATCTGCGCTGTCCCCATATAGGCGAGCTGTTTTTCTTGACAAAGCATATGGTTATATTTGGCGGCGTTGCCGATCTCACCGCCGCAGGTCATGACGAACCACGCCTGTTTGGCCCCGGGGAACTCTGTCCGGCGAAGCCAGCTCTCCACCAGGCGGGGGATGCGCCAGGCGTAGGTGGGCGTGACGATCACCAGACGCTCAGCCGTCTTGATCGATGAGGTGTCCTCCACTTTAATGCGGTCGTTTAGGCTGAGAAGCTCGTCGCTCAGAGCGGCCGCGATGCGCTGGGCAGCGTACCGACTGTTGCCGGTGCCGGTGAAATAGAGTACCATGATTGTACCTCCTTACTGAACAGCAAAGGCCGCGATGGCCTCTGCACGTGTTCAATACCTGTCGAGGAATTGCGCTTCTCTCTTTTGAAAGACCTTCTCTTCCACAAGGGAAATCACGAAATGGAATACCATTCCAAAGCCAAACATCAGGATGATGGTATCCATGTCAAAAACAATAGCCCGGGCCAAGTACAGCCCATAAAAGACGCCGTAATAAACCAGGTTGACCAGAAGGGAATTGATCATGTTATAAGCCGTCTTCCCCAGCCCGATAAAAATATTGTCAATGATGGAAGATCCCGCGTAAGCGATATAAAAGGGAACAAGTTTTATGGTGATAGCAAAGATTTCATCCGCGTTGGACAGGTTTTCAGCAAAGCGGTAAAACGGCTCCCAGAGGGGAATGGAGAGTGCCCAGAAAACCACGCAGGCACATGAAACAAAACAGTAAGAGAACCGTTTCAGCTCTGCGTATCCGTTTTTGCAGTCGGAGCGGATCACTTCTGCAAGGGCCGTGATCGGGATCAGCAGCCAGCCCCAGATAAAATTGTTTGCAAGCCAGTAGTTTCCCTGCTCCTCCACCAGATTGACCATTTTGCAGATCATCACCGCGTAGATCAGATTATCCACAAATTGCTGCAGGCCTGAAAAAGTACCGGTCCTGCACCACGCCTTGAGGATGGCAAAATCAGTGCTTTTGAATCGGCAGATCCGGATGTGCTTTTGCGTGTACAGCAAGGCAAGACCGATCACCGCAAGCGCTGTGTTTACGAGAATATTGGAAACTGCCGCTCCGTAAACGCCCCAATAAGGGATCAGGAAAAAGTCCGCAACCAGAGACAGAAGTGTTCTGGCAGCCAGAAAAATGTAGACGTTTTTGTGCTTTTCGATGACGACAAACACCACTTGGACAAAGCTCACAACAGTGCCGATCATGAAAGCGGCGGTCTCCAGATTGAGGTAGCGGCTGACGGCGGAAAGATCCAAACAGTCCGCGTTCATGGTCCTTATGAGTGTTTTCCCATGGAGAAACACTCCCGTGGAGAAAACGGCGTACAAAACGAACACAAGGAGTCCTGTTTGAAAGACAGCGCCCGCGAACCGGTTCGGCCGGTTTTTGAAGCTCTTGTTTAATACAGAATAGAGCGGAACGATCAAAAAGGCTTGCAGAGTCTCATTGATCAGATCAAACCACTCCATCTGACCGATAATATTGAATACCTCATTTTGATTGCCCGCAGATATCAGAAAGGTCCTGATGGTTTGATAAACGGCAGGAATGAGCGCAAGGGAACACAAGGCGATCCACAACCGCCAGTGAAAGTTCTTGAGTTGCAGCAGCTTCTCTCTCATAAGCTGATTATACCGGATATTTCCTGAGAACACAACAAGCAGCTGTCCAATCGAAATACGATATTGTGAGAGAGCTGGATTTTCTTAATATCAATGAAAAGAGCATTTTCCCGGGTTTAGATGGATTGGGGCGGTATCGAAATAAATACTACAAAAACAATCCTGATGATATTTGCGAATTCGTTTAGGATTTTTGAAATACTCCTTTTATCGAGAAAGAAGGAAAGAAATATCAGTAAGACAAGCAGTATCTAAAACACAGCAGAAAGTCTTGGCTTTTGTTGTAATGAATAATCAAGGCCCTCTGAAATCGTTGGTTTCAGAGGGCCTTTGGTCCGAGTGACTGGAGTCGAACCAGCCTGACCTTGGTCCCAAACGGTTGAACTAAATTTTTTGTGGTTGTTTGTGGTGGTTTCCCTTGCCTTCCACTCGATTCCCGGTACTCTTTGGCGGTCTTAAATCCACTATCTCCAGGTGCTCCAGCCCTGGGTGTGGTCAAATATGTGGTCAAAGAGCCCTTCTCGACCAGGTGCGGCAGGAGTGCCGCGCCTGGAGGGAAAGGCTCTTTTTGGGTTTTCGGTTTGGGGTATTGTAGCTCTGTTGGGTCGGAGATGCAAGTCATTTTTTCATCGTTGCCAGAATCGTGGTTGTGCCTTGTGATCGGAAATGGTACAATGAACTCCACAATCATTTCGCACTGACTGACAATTTTACTTTTTACGGAAAGGCCGGGAGATGCTATGCCCAATGAGTATGATAACAAGGAGTTCTTTGCCCAATACGCCCAGATGGATCGTAGCAAAGGCGGGCTGGAAGCCGCCGGAGAGTGGCATCAGTTGAAGCCGCTGTTTCCGCCTCTGGACGGTATGGCTGTGCTGGACCTGGGATGTGGCTACGGCTGGCATTGCAAATACGCCACGGACCATGGGGCGGCCAAAGTGCTTGGCATTGACCTGAGTGAGAAGATGCTGGCAGAGGCAGCGCGGAGAAATCGTGATGAGAAGATCCAGTACCGTCACTGCGGGATCGAGGAGTATGAGTACCCAGAAAGCGCCTGGGATGTAGTGGTGTCCAATCTGGCACTGCATTACATTGAGGATCTGGAGCAGGTGTTCCGGAATGTCTGGCGGACACTGCGGCCCGACGGCACCTTCCTGTTCAATATCGAGCATCCTGTTTTTACGTCCGGTGTCCACCAGGACTGGATATACAGGGAAGATGGGACCCCCAAGTATTGGCCCGTGGATGATTATTACCGCCCCGGACAACGGGTAACCCGGTTTCTGGGATGTGACGTGATCAAGCAGCACCATACACTGACGCAGATCCTCATGGGGCTTCTCAACTGCGGATTTACCCTGGAGGTAGTGGAAGAGGTCCAGCCATCAGAGAAAATGCTGGAAATGCCAGGCATGAAAGATGAAATACGGCGCCCTATGATGTTGCTGGTGCGGGCAAAAAGAGACGCGGCCGGGGCGAATTGATTCCGGCTCCAGAGAGAACAGACCCCTCGGCACAGCCGAAGGGTTTGCTGCCTCTTTGAGAAATCGCCCTATATTGCTGCGGTGCATCTGGACGGCTTTTTCGTGATGCGGATATATCAGATTTTAACATGCTATATTCAAAGAATAGGTCAGTACCGAATACGGAAATAATCCAGGTATTTTTTGAAACGGTCCTGAGCAGTCAGGATTGTATCTGTGAGGTAACCGTTTTCATGTCCCCATTCTTTCAGGCCGCGATAATAAAACAGCTTCAAATCGTCCTCAACGATAAAGGGGACGATTCCATACTTCAGGCATTCCTTGAAAAAAATCAAGCGCCCGACTCTGCCGTTGCCGTCCTGGAACGGGTGAATCCGCTCAAAACGGACATGGAAATCAATCAAGTCACGCAGCGTTTTTGCGTGACAGCTGTTGTACTCCGCCAGCAAATCCCGCATCCTGTCCGCAGTCTCCTCCGGCAGTGCGGTTTCCATACCGCCCACTTCGTTGGGCATTTTTTTGTAATCACCCACAGCGAACCAGCTCTGGCGGCTGTCGGTGGTACCGGCTTTTAGGGTGGCATGCAGTTCCTTGATGAACTTTTCTGTCAGGGGCGCTTTCGCCGCATCAATCACCAGATCGACACAGCGGAAATGATTCGCGGTCTCGATCACGTCATCCACGTTGACGCTTTCACCCATAAGGCCAATCGTGTTGGTTTCGTAAATATATCGGGTCTGGTCATGGGTCAGGCGGCTGCCCTCCATGTGATTGGAGTTGTAGGTCAGGTCAATCTGGATTTTGTGGTAGATCCCGCCCGTCCGCTTTGCAGACCGTTCCTCCTTCAGAATATCCAGCAGCGTTGCGGGAGCGGCGTCCTTCCTCTTTGCGCGGCCAGGTTTCTCCGCATCGGCGGGAATATTCCAGGTTTTTCCGGTGAGGAACGCGCCCGGTACCCGACCTTTGGCACAGTAGTTACGCACACTGCGCTGTGAAATGTTCCATTTTTCTGCTGTTTTTGCAACCGAGAGATATTCCATAGCATAGCCTCCAGGGATCATGGTAGCTATATTATACCTCGTTATCGGCAAAAATACAACAGAATATTCTTGCTGGAAATTGAAGATATTTTGCCGATATTGGCAAGAAACAGCTTCCGGTAAGGGCGCGCTATCCGCTCGGGAGACAGGCAATACCGGCGGCGGTGCGTCCTACCACATGGTCATAATGTCGTGGTTCCAGCCAAGATCACTGATGGTTTTATCAAATTGATTTGATAGTATTCGCTAAATCGTATATTATCATATATGATGAAATGATACGTATAATTGCGGGGCAAGGAGTGAAAATGCGATGGGCGGAGAACGATACCTGATCTTAATTAACGGTCAGGACAAAACTGATTCCATCGCGGACTTCCATTTCCAAAACGGTATGTGCGAAGTGGTGTACACCAGCTCGCCAAAGGTGTATCGATACCACGGCGGCAAGGTGCAGGTTTTGGTAGTTCAAAATCAAATTGATCCAGCCGGCCTGATTATAGTTGCGGAGGGGAACCCCATCCCATACATTGAAACGATTTTAGATTTTGGCCCATATTATCGTTTTCTCCGCACTGGCAGAAAAGCGATCTCTTTCCCCAAAGAATCCGTGGAGTTCCAGAAGAACTGCCTTGTGAACCAGGAGCAAAAGAATACGTTTGAGTATTTCAAAGAGACTGCAAAGGCTGTCAGCCTGGTGGCGGAAAACGGGCAAAATATCTTACATATGCAATATGAGCGGATTCAGAATATCAGCGGCGCGACGGTGCTGTCCCGCTACCTGGGCTCCAGTCGGCAACCCGCCGTGTACACAGCTCCGGAGACGATCATCTATCCCTTTGGCTTGAACCAGAGCCAGAAAACCGCCGTGGAGAATGCTCTCTCCAGCCAGGTCAGTATCATTCAGGGGCCTCCAGGCACTGGAAAGACACAGACGATCCTGAATATCATTGCCAATGTGGTTCGAAACGGAAAAACAGTCGCAGTGGTTTCCAACAACAATTCAGCCACCCTCAATGTGGCAGAAAAGTTGGAAAAGAAGAGACTGTCTTTCCTGACAGCTTTTCTGGGAAGCCGCACAAATAAGGACCGCTTCCTGGAGAGCCAGACTGGCCGGTATCCTGACATGTCCGATTGGGTGATGGAGTCAGAGGAAAAGAACCGACTGGATCAGGAGGTCACAGCACTCTCTAAAGAACTCAGCGAAATGCTCAACGCCAAGAACCGGATCGCGGCGATTGAACAGGAACTTTTAGAGCTTACCCCAGAGCGGCATTACTTTGATGAATACTACTCCACCTATGCCCAGATCCCTCAGGATGAGGTCAGAGGACTCTCGTCACAGAAGATCCTGTCCCTCTGGCTGGAGTATGAGCAATATGCGGAAAAAGAGAGCACACTGGGGCTGCTGCAAAAACTC
>CANAWG010000011.1 GCA_947365245.1 uncultured Oscillibacter sp.
CGACGAGAAGTTCCGCCGGGTGGGCCAGTCCATGGCCGCCGCCAGTCTGCCGGAGTCCTCGCCGGACGGGCGATAAGCGCACGATGATGCTCTGTCGAAGTGAGCCGAGACGCCCGCGTATCAGTTCGTTCGGTTTCCAGAGATGCGTATAAAAACATTTTGAGAAAAGAGGTCGATCCCATGGACCGTCAAAAATTACAGGACACCCAAAAATGGATCAAAGCTGAGCTGGAGCGCTCCGCCGCCTTTTGGCTGGAGCACGGCATGGACAAAGAACATGGCGGCGTCTACACCTGTTTGGACCGCAGGGGCGAGATTTACTCCACCGATAAGAGCGTGTGGATGCAGGGCCGCTGCGGCTGGATCTTCGCGTTCCTCTGCCACAGCTACGGCGTGCGGCAGGAGTGGCTGGACGCGTCCCGGAGCTGTCTGGACTTCATGGAGGCCCACTGCTTCAACCACGCGTGCGGCGACCGGATGTACTTCACCGTCACGGCGGAGGGAGCGCCCCTGCGCCAGCGGCGGTACTATTTCTCCGAGGCGTTCTGCGCCATGGCCAACGCGGAGTACTACGGCGTCACCGGGGACAAGTCCCGCCTGGAGCGGGCCCGGCAGTGCTATGACCTCTACTGGGACCTGAGCCAGGGCAAGGCCGACCCCGCAGGGCTGGGGCCCAAGACCATCCCCGAGACCCGGTCCGGCCGGGCGTTCGGCACCCCCATGATTATTCTGAACGTCACCGGCGTGCTGCTGCGCACCGACCCGGAGCGCAGGGCCCTCTACGAGGAGCGGGCCCAGAAGTGCGTGGACGACATCTTTAAATACCACGTGAAGCCGGAATTGAAGTGCACCCTGGAGAACGTGGACGTGGACGGCACCCCGCGGCTCTACTATACCGAGGGCCGCACCGTGAACCCCGGCCACGACATCGAGGGCGTGTGGTTTTTGCTGGAGCACGCCCAGCGCACCGGGGACAGGGCGCTGGTGAAAAAGGCCGCGGAGATGTTCGACTGGGCCATCGCCGCCGGTTGGGACAAGGAGTACGGCGGCCTTTTGTACTTCACCGATGCCCTGGGCAAGCCCCCGGAGGCATACGAGCACGACATGAAGCTGTGGTGGCCCCACAACGAGATCCTGATCTCCTCCCTGATGCTCTACCGGGACACCGGGGAAGAGAAATACCTGGACTGGTTCTACAGGACAGTGGACTACTGCAAAAAGCACTTCTCCGATCCCGAGTACGGCGAGTGGTACGGCTACCTCCGCCGGGACGGGCTGCCCACGGAGCCCTCCACCAAGGGCAGCACTTTCAAGGGGCCTTTCCACATGCCCCGGAGCATGATTTTGGTGGACAAGATGATCGACGAGATTCTGGGGGCGTAACCGGCGAGCCGAAGCTCCTAAAAGGAGGCGCGGATGGGGAAAAATCTGATTGCCATGATGCTCCAGGAGTACGAGACGTTCACCCGCTCGGAGCGGAAGATCGCCGACTACACCCTGGAGCACCAGGAGGAGACCCAGTATATCAGCATCACGGATCTCAGCAGCCGGTGCGGCGTGGCGGTGTCCACCGTGTCGCTCTTTTGCCGGAAGCTGGGACTGGCGGGCTTCAACGACTTCAAGCTGGAGCTGGCCCGGGCGGCTCTGCCCAACCGGTCCGTCCTGGGCGGGCCGGGGAGCGAAATCGCCCTGGAGGACTCCTCCTCCACGGTCATGGGCAAGGTGCTCTCCGCCATGCAGGACACGCTGAACAACGCCTACCACATGCTCACCGAGCGGGAGGTGGCGGAGGTGGCGGAGCTGCTGCACCGGGCGGGCCAGGTGGTCTGCCTGGGCCAGGGGAACCACTCCGTGGTGGCCCTGGCGGCCTGGGCCCAGTTCTCCACCACCTCCCCCAAGTTCAAGACCGTCCAGGACGCCCACATGCAGACGGTGATGCTGTCCACCCTGTCGGAGGGGGATGCGGTGCTCTATTTCTCCTACTCCGGCTCCACCCACGAGCTGCTGGACGCGGTGGAGGTCATCCGCTCCCGGGGGGCCAAGCTGGTGCTGGTGACCCGCTACCCCAACTCCCCCGCCAGCGCCTACGCCGACGTGGTGCTGCTGTGCGGGCCCAACGAGCAGCCCTTCCAGTTCGGCTCCACCTCCGCCCTGGTCGCCCAGCTCTACGTGGTGGAGGTGCTGCTGCGTGAGTTCATCCGCCGGGACCCGGAGGCGGCGGAGCACTGCCGCCGGTCCGTGGGCAAGGCGCTGACGCAAAAGTGTGTTTAAGATATCATGAGTGAATTTTTCAATCCTGAAAAGGGCGTCTGGTCCTGGCTGAGCACGGCGGTGGACATCTGCGGCCTCTCGATCCTGTGGATCTTTCTCTGCCTGCCGGTGGTCACCGCCGGTCCGGCCACGGCGGCGCTGTACTTCGCGGTGGTCACCTGCGTCCGGAAACGGGAGAGCGGCGCCTTTCGCGCCTGCCTCCGCTCCCTCCGGCAGAATTTCAAAACCGGATTGCTGGCCACCCTCATCGTCCTGCCCCTGGCGGCGGTGCTGGCGTGGGGGCATCTCATCATGCGCTGGTACGGCACCTCCGCCGGCGGCGCGGCCTACCTCCTGTACATCGCCCACTACTTCGCCCTGATCCTCCCCCTGGGGGTGCTGTGCTGGCTGTTCCCCCTGCTGGGGCGGTTTGAGTACACCGTGGGGGGATTGTTCCGCGCCGCGCTCCAGATGACGCTGGGGCACCTGCCCAGCACCGTCGTGGCGGTGCTGCTGACGCTCCAGACCGCCGTGTGGTGTATGGAGCGGTGGTGGCCGGTGCTGTTCATGCCGGCGGTGTCCACGCTGCTGATCTCGCTGTTCTTCGAGCGGATCTTCCAAAAGCACTCCCCGGAGCTGGCCGCCCGGGAGGACGCGGAGGAGGACGAGGAACAGGCGGAAAGCGAATAAAAAAGAAGCAGGTCCGATGCGGCGCGCCGGACCTGCTTCTTTCATATTACGGCAGCAGCTCCGGCACCGCCTCAGCCAGCAGCGCCGCCAGCTGGGCGTGGCCCTTTCGGGTCAGGTGCATCCCGTCCACGGCGTTGAACTCACACTCCGCCGCGTCCAGGAAGCGGGCCCCCACCAGTTCCGCGGTCTTCCGATAATACCCCGGCAGCGCCCGGGACTTCTCCAGGCACCCCTTGCCCATGGGCTCTCCGCACTCCGCCAGCTCCATCTCCGGACGGATGGGGGGCGGGCAGACGATCAGGATGTTGGGGGCGTGGTCCCCCCAGCAGTCCACGCTCTGGGCCTTGCGCACCAGCCGTTCCATGCCGATGGCGATGCAGGAGGCGTTGGCCCCCAGGCGCTCCTTCACATCGTTGGTGCCCAGCATGATGATGAGCAGGTCCACCACCTCGTGGCTCTTCAGCAGGGCGTACAGGACCCCCAGGGCGTCCATGCTCTCGTGGAGGGGGTCCGGGAAGACGGTGGTGCGGCCGCTGAGGCCCTCCTCCGTCACCAGATACGCCGGGCCCAGGGCCTTTTGCAGCAGGCAGGTCCAGCGCTCGTCCTCGTTGAACCGGATGCCGCCGTCGGCGCAGTCACTGGGGTCCGCGCAGTAGCCGTGGGTGTTGGAATCCCCCAGGCAGAGAATGTGCTTTTTCATGCTCTCGCTCCCTTTCTCTTTGTCCCCGTGGTCTTTGGGTGCCTCTTCAAATCCATATCTATTAGGCTATCAGTTTTTTTCCGTTTGTCAAGGCGGTCCTCCCTCAGAAGACACGAAATTTCAGGAGTGAAATTGCCTAAAAATCGAAATTATTTTTGAACCTTTCACTGAATATCCCATTTTTTCACAAATCTTTTCGATTTCAATTGACAGATATCGGAAACACTTGTATAATTTATACAGCAAGGAGAGCCTTGCGAACACATTTTTTGTGAAATTGAAGGAGGATCCGCGATGAAGAAGCTGCTTGCAGTCCTGCTGGCTATGACCATGGTTCTGGGCCTTGCCGCCTGTGGTGGCAACAACAGCCAGACCACCGACACCCCCCCTGCGTCCACCGATGCCCCCGCTCCCGCCGAGACCCCCGCTGAGGCTCCCTCCGGCGCCGACTCCATCACCGTCTGGGTTTACCCCGTGGGCGGCTGGGGCGACGAGGCCAAGGTCAAGCCCCTGATCGACAAGTTCACCGCCGACACCGGCATCAGCGTCAACATGGAGTGGCTGGCCTACGCCGACGGCGACGACAAGGTCAACTCCGCCCTCACCGGCGGCAACGCCCCCGATGTCATCATGGAGGGCCCCGAGCGGTTGGTTGCCAACTGGGGCGTCAACGGCCACATGGTGGACCTGCGGGACATGATCGACGACGAGGACCGCTCTGAGATCCTGCCCGCCGCTCTGGAGGCCGGCACCGCCGCCGACGGCAGCGTCTATCTCTATCCCATGTTCAACGTCGCCCACTGCATGGCCGTGAACTACACCGCCGTGAAAGAGGCCGGCGCCGAGGCCAACATCGACCTGGAGACCCGCACCTGGACCGTGGACCAGTTTGACGCCACCGTCAAGGCCCTGTACGACAAGTTCGGCGGCACCGTGGCCGCTGTCTACTGCGCCGGCCAGGGCGGCGATCAGGGCACCCGCGAGCTGATCCGCAACCGCTACGGCACCAAGCTGACCAACGCCGACCACACCGCCTACACCTGGAACAGCCCCGAGGTCATCAACGCCCTGACCGACCTGAAGAACATGGACGGAATCGCCTTTGACGCCTCCCTCCAGGGCGGCGACGAGATCGCCAAGTTCTACCAGGGCGTGCTGAAGATGGCGTTCTGCTGGAACGCCGCGCAGCAGCTGGATCCCAACTCCGCCGGCACCGGCGAGGGCAAGACCCTGACCGGCGATGAGATCGTGTACATGACGTTCCCCACCCAGCCCGGCAAGGATCCCGAGGAGGGCTCCGGCGTTTGGGGCCTGGGCGCCTTTGACACCGGCGATGCCGGCCGCATCGAGGCCGCCAAGACCTTTATCAAGTACATGTGCGACTCTGAGAACTGCTCTCAGGCCGGCGACATCTCCAACTTCTTCTCCTGCCGCTCCAAGGCCGAGGGCGTGGAGATCAAGTCCAGCAACCCCCTGCTGGTGGAGTACTACGGCAAGATGATGCCTTACATGGGCGAGTACTATCAGATCACCAAGGGCTGGGCCGGCGCCCGGACCGAGTGGTGGAACATGCTCCAGCGCGTGGGCGCGGGCGATGACATCGCCGAGACCGTGGCCAAGTACGAGGCCAACGCCAACGCCGCCGCTGCCGCGGGCTGATTTCCAAAACCGTCTCTTGTATTGATCCGCTAAAAGGGTTCGCGCCCCTCTTCCGCACAGCGCGGAAGAGGGGCGCCCTGCTTTTTCCGTCTTTCCCCTTGCGCAGTCCTCCCAGCTTTCAGTAGAGAAAGGAGTGTTCCCCTTGGCAAATTCCCCCAACAAGATCAGCCGGGCCCTGCAGCGGAGGGAGAACGTCGCGGGCTATCTCTTCATGCTGCCGAGCCTGATCTTCTTCGTCGGCTTTGTGGTGGTCCCCATGATTATCTGCATCGGCTACGGCTTCACCGACGCCAACATGAACTCCAAGACGGCGGCCACCACCTTTGTGGGGCTGAAGAATTTCATCGATCTGTGGCAGGACGAGACGTTCCTGCTGGCCCTGAAGAACACATTCCTGATTGTGGTGGTCAGCGTGCCCACGGTGTGCCTGTTCTCCCTGTGGGTGAGCTCCGCCATCTACCATCTCAAGAGCGCGGCGCTGTCCGCGTTCCGCATTATCTTCTACCTGCCGGTAATCACCGGTTCCGTGGCCGTCACGGTGGTGTGGAAGTGGATGTACGACAACTACACCGGCATTTTGAACTACGTCCTCAAGGGCGCGGGACTCATTGAGCAGAACATCAACTTCCTGGGAGACGAGCGGTTTGCCCTGTGGTGCATCATCCTGATCCTGTTCACCACCTCCGTGGGCCAGCCCATCGTGCTGTACGTCTCGGCTCTTGGCAATGTGGACCAGACGCTGGTGGAGGCGGCGGAGGTGGACGGCGCCACCGATATCCAGGTGTTCTGGAAGGTGAAGTGGCCCCAGATGATGCCCACCACGCTGTACATTCTGGTCATCACCACCATCAACTCCTTCCAGTGCTTTGCCCTGATCCAGCTGCTGACCCAGGGCGGCTCCGGCACCAACACGGTGATGTACTATATCTACTACACCGCTTTCAAGCTCACGGAGCAGCGGGGCCATTTCGGCTACGCCAACGCCATGGGCGTGGTCCTGGCCATCTTTATTGGAATCCTCTCCGCCATCCAGTTCAAGCTGGGCAAGGAAAAGTAAGGGGGTGGGAGTATGAAGTTAGGTGAGAAACGCGCGACCCCGTATCGGGTGATCTCTGTAATCATTCTGGTGATTCTGGCACTGCTGTTTCTGTTTCCGCTCTACTGGATTATCACCGGCTCTTTGAAACCGGTCACCGAGATCCTGAACCCCACGCCCTCGTTCTTCCCCAAGGAGTTCACCCTGAACAACTTCGACCGCCTGTTCGCCAAGCGCTCCGCTCCCCTCTGGGAGCTGGCGGTGCCGTTCAGCGCCCAGTTCTCCGCAAGACACCAGCCCATTATCTTCTCCGCGGGACCCACGGTGCCCGCCGCCATCCGGTGGCTGGTGAACACGGTGTTCATGGCGGTGGCCGCCATGCTGCTCACCTGTATCACCGCCGCCATGGCCGGCTATGCCCTGGCCAAAAAGCGCTTCCAGGGCCGCGCCATCCTGTTCTCCCTGATCGTGTGCGCCATGGCCCTGCCCAAGCAGGTCATCCTGATCCCCCTGATCAAGGAGATCTCCGCGCTGCACATGTGGGACAGTCTGTGGGCGGTCATCGTGCCCACGGTGGGCTGGCCTTTCGGCGTGTTTTTGATGAAGCAGTTCTCAGAGAGTATTCCGGGAGAGATCCTGGAGGCCGCCCGCATCGACGGCTCCAGTGAGTGGCACACGTTCTACAATGTGGTCACGCCCATGATTAAGCCGGGCATCGGGGCCCTGGCCATCTTCACGTTCATCAACAGCTGGAACGACTACTTCCTGCAATTGATTATGCTGGGCAGCGGCAGCAACTACACCATCTCCCTGGGCATCGCCACGCTCCAGTCGGAGACCAGCATCGACCTGGGCATCCTGATGGCCGGCGCGGCTCTGGCCGCGGTCCCCATCATCATCGTGTTCCTGATCTTCCAGAAGTACTTCACCCAGGGCATCACCATGGGCGCCGTGAAAGGCTGAGCTGCGGCGAACGCCAAAATAAAAGTTTTTGGTCAAGCTTTTTTCAAAAAGCTTGCGGGGTGCAGGGGCGGAGCCCCTGCGGCTCCGCGGCGTGCGCGGCGGCACACTGCCCGCAAAGCACAGGCGGCAGCGCAGCGTCCCGCCGCGCCACCCGTAAAAGGAGAGAGTATGATCTACGCCAAGAACAAGGACGCCTCCGCCTACCGCGGCATCCACCCCAATCTGGACCTGGCCCTGGAGCACATCACGCCGGAGTTCCTCGCAGGCGTCGGCTCAGAGCGGGTGGAGCTCAAGGGCGGCGGCGTCTACGCCACCCGCTTCACCTACGAGACCGTCCCGGCGGAGGACACTTTCTTCGAGGCCCACAAAAAGTACCTGGACATCCACATCATGGTCCAGGGCTCCGAGGGCGTGGAGATCGCCCCGCCGGATACGCTGACGGAGTTTGACCGCACGGAGGCCAGCGACTTCTACGCCTACCGGGGCCGGGGCCACTACAAGCTGACCCTCTCCCCCGGGGACTTCCTGGTGGTCTTTCCGGGCGACGCCCACCGTATCAAAATGCGCCTGGACGGGCCGGAGACCGTCAGCAAGGTGGTTTTCAAGGTGAGAATCATCGACGATTGACAATTGAGGAGTGACAGCAAATGAGAGATTTGTCCAAATACCAAGGCATTTTCCCCGCCTTTTACGCCTGCTATGACAAAGACGGCAAAGTGGGCGGCGGCACCGTCCGCCGGTTCGCCGGGTACCTTAAGGACAAGGGCATTCAGGGACTGTACGTGGGCGGTTCCTCCGGCGAGTGCATCTACCACAGCGTGGCCGAGCGGAAGGAGACGCTGGAGAACGTGATGGCAGAGGTGGGCGGCAAGCTGACCATCATCGCCCACGTGGCCTGCAACAACACCGCCGACAGCCGGGAGCTGGCCGCCCACGCCGAGAAGCTGGGGGTGGACGCCATCGCCTCCATCCCCCCCATCTACTTCCACCTGCCCCCCAAGGGCATCGCCAAGTACTGGAACGACATCTCCGACGCCGCCCCCAACACGGACTTTGTCATCTACAACATCCCCCAGCTGGCGGGCGTGGCCCTGACGGTGCCCCTGCTCCAGGAGATGCTGAAGAACCCCCGGGTCATCGGCGTGAAGAACTCCTCCATGCCCGTTCAGGATATTCAGATGTGGCACGACGAGGGGGCGCTGGTGTTCAACGGGCCGGATGAGCAGCTGCTCAGCGGCCTGGCCGCCGGCGCCGCCGGCGGCATCGGCGGAACGTATGCCGCCATGCCGGAGCTGTATCTGGAAATCTTCCGTTGCTTTAAGGCCGGAGACCTGAGCAAGGGCCGGGAGATCCAGAACGAGTGCTGCCGCATCATCTACAAAATGTGCTCCACCCAGGGGAACATGTACGCCGTCATCAAGGAGATCATCCGGCTCCAGGGCGGACCGGACATCGGCGGCGTCCGGGCGCCCCTGCTGGCGCTGGAGCCCGGCGACAAGGAGACGGTGGCCCAGGCCCACGAGATGATTCAAGCGGCCATCGCCAAATACTGCTGAGGTCGAAAAAAACAGAAAACCTACACCCCACCTGCCTTTCGGCAGGTGGGGTGCCTGATATTATGCGAACCCTCCGCAAAAAAGGCCGAGCCCCCGCGCTATGCCCGCAGCCCCGCCCGGTATGTAACGGCGGTCCGGTGCCCCGCCGCTGTCCGGTCCGCCCGCTGGAATGTCACAGTTCGTACGGGCGTCATTTTCTTGACCATCTGGCCGCCCACGGAGCCGGCCTCACGGCTGGTCAGATCGCCGTTGTAGCCCTCCTTCAGGTTGACGCCCACCTCGGCGGCAGCCTCCATCTTGAACTTATCCATAGCGGCACGGGCCTCGGGAATATTGATCTGGTTGGTGTTCTTACTGGACATAGTCAATTTCTCCTTTTCATCATCATATCGCTGATTGCTTGCGGGTTCATTGGGTATCGCCTGCATAGTTTGACTCGAACCGTCGGGAATATCCGCTTTTTCTGCCGGAAAATTTTGTGAGCGGCGCAGTCGGGCCTCCACATGGTTTTCCCGTCCGCGGGACATCCTATTTTTAAAGGAGGAATGACCATGGCGCATCTGAGCACGTATTTTTCCCTGGAGGATATGGCCGGAAAACACGACGCGGCGCTTTTGAAGCGGGAGCTGGACACCCTGCCGGGCGTCACCTCCGTCAGCGTCGGCGAGGGCGGATGCCTGGCGGTGGACTATGACACCACCGGCGTCCGGCAGGAGGAGATCCTGCAAAAGGTCCGGGAGCTGGGCTTCCAGCTGCGAACTGAGGAGGAATAGGAAAAACGGCGTGTGCCAAAAAGGCACACGCCGTTTTCAGTTCGCCTCTTCCCTGGGACCGGGCAGGTACTCCTCCCCCGCCGCCGCCATCTCAAGGGCGCCGGCGGAGAGCTCCGTCAGCCTGGGGGCGAACGCCTCCGCCCCGCCGGCGGGAAACGCCGCCCGCAGCGTCACGTCCGCGCCGTAGACCGTGTCCCGCACCACGCCGCCGCAGCCGGCGACGTCCAGCTTCACCCGCTCCAGCAGCGGGTAGGTGCAGGGGACGTCCCACAGCGTCCACAGACTCACCCGGCAGACCCCCGCCGCGTCCAGGGCGTCTTTCGCCCCCCGGGTGTAGGCCCGGGTCAGGCCCCCGGCCCCCAGCAGGATGCCGCCGAAGTACCGGGTCACCACACAGCAGACGTTGGTGACCTCCTGGCGCTGGAAGACATTCAGCATGGGCTGGCCGGCGGTGCCCTGGGGCTCGCCGTCGTCGGAGTAACGGACGGCGCCGCCTTTCAGCAGGTAGCACCAGCAGTGGTGGCGGGCATCGTGGTACTGCTTCCGCACCGCCTCCAGACGGGCCCGGGCCTCCTCCTCCGTCTCCACCCGCCAGAGCCGGCTGATGAAGCGGGAACGTTTTTCCGTAAATTCGCTCTCGGCGTCCTGATAGGGCACCAGATAGCCGCTCATAGGACCTCCTCCTGTTTCTGCCCCACGGGGCGGGGACGGGGATTTTTCGCGCCTCGGGCGCGGGACGGGAATGCACCCCCCATTTCTATTTTCTCTGTCTTGCCAGAGAAAATAGAAACGGGCCGTGCACGGTCCAAAGACAAAAGAGAGGCGCTGAGGGTGACCTCCGGAGAGTTTGCGCCGATTGTCGGTTCGCAGCTGGACGCTGCTTGACGCAAGGCCCCTGGCTTCTCTGCCCGCGCTTCGCGTATGGCTGGTGCAGGTCGAGAGCACGGAGAATCGCGCCCCAGGGGCGCGGGGATTCCGCCGCGGGCGGGGACGGGAGTCCAACCATAGCCGGGCCATGCGCGAAGCGCGGGAGTAGGCGCTAGGGACCTTGCGTCCACGCAGCGTCAACTGCCGCACTACCGATGAATGGAGCAAACCCCGGAGGGCACCCCGAGCGTCTCTCTTTTCTCTTCCACCGTGCACGGCGCATTCTCTTTTCTCTCGCAAGAGAGAGAAAAGAGAATGGGGGGTGTATCCCCAGCACGGGCGAAGCCCGTGCGTTCGTCCCGCGCCCGTGGCGCGAAAATCTCCCGTCCTGTGGGCCCTCACTCCGCGATAAAGGGCTCCAGCCGGCCCAGGGTCCTGGGGCCGCAGACCGCCGTCACGACGATGGTCTCGCCGTACTCCACGTTCTCCACCTTGGCCTCCCGGTACAGCGTGTCCACCACGCCCCCCTTGTCGTAGGGGATGCGGAGCACCACCCGCCGGACGCCCTTGTCCAGCTTCCGGCCGATAAGCTCCAGCAGCTTGTCCAGTCCCTCGCCGGTCTTGGCGGAGATGGCGCAGATATCCTCGCCGTGGGGCATGATCTCCCCGACAGGCAGCTTGTCGTACTTGTTGAATACGTCGATCCGGGGCAGCTCGCCGGCCCCCAGCTCAGCGATGAGGCTCTCCACCACCTGGGCCTGGAGCTGCCACTCCGGGTTGGACACGTCGATGACGTGGAGCAGCAGGTCCGCGTACTCCAGCTCCTCCAGCGTGGCCTTGAAAGCCTCCACCAGCTGGTGGGGGAGCTTGCGGATGAAGCCCACCGTGTCGGAGAGCACCACGTCCAGCGTGTCGTTCACCGCCAGCAGGCGGCTGGTGGTGTCCAAGGTGTCAAAGAGGCGGTTGTTGGCCGGGATGCCCGCCCCGGTGAGGCGGTTTAGGAGCGTGGACTTGCCCGCGTTGGTGTAGCCCACGATGGCCACTACCGGCACCTCGTTCTTCCGCCGCTGCTGGCGCTGGGTGCCCCGCACCCGGCGCACGTCCTCCAGGTCCTCCCGGAGCTTGTCGATCTTCCGCCGGATGTGGCGGCGGTCCGTCTCCAGCTGGGTCTCGCCGGGGCCCTTGGAGCCGATGGGCCCCTTGCCGCTGGTGCCCGCCTGACGCTCCAGGTGGGTCCACATGCCCGTGAGCCGCGGCAGCAGGTAGCGGTACTGGGCCAGCTCCACCTGGAGCCGGCCCTCTCTCGTCTGGGCCCGCTGGGCGAAGATGTCCAGGATCAGCCCGCAGCGGTCCAGCACCTGGATGCCCAAAAGGTCCGTCAGCACCCGCTGCTGGGAGGGGGAGAGGTCGTTGTCGAAGATGACCATGGTAGCCTCCACGTTCTCGCAGTAGAGCTGCACCTCCGCCACCTTGCCCTCGCCGATGAACGTCCGGGGATCCGGCGTCGGGCGGTTCTGGAGCACGATGCCCACGGTCTCGCCCCCGGCGGTCTCCACCAGGGCGCTGAGCTCCTCCAGGGTGTCCTCGCTGGCGTTTTCCTCTTTTTTCAGCACCGGTGAGTTCAACCCCACCAGCACTACCTTGTCGCGAATTTCCTCTTTCTGTTGCATAATACCTCTTGTTTATTGGGAATTGGGCGCGGCGCCCGCGCTTTAGGAAATGGAGTACGCCTCCACGATCTCGCCGGTGTAGATCCGGTGCCAGCCGCCCGCCTCGCCGTAGAAAGGCAGGATCTTCTCCTGTCCCGCCACAACGCTGGCGGCGTCCATGTCCTGGACGTACAGCTTCCGGCACACCAGCACCGCCTCCGCCTCCGCGAAAAACGGGGCGTCCCCGGCGCCATAGCGGAGCGTCAGTCCGCACTCCTTGATCTTATCCACGTCCCGGCCGCTCCGGGCGCCGCAGAGGGCCATGGTCTTCTTCTCACTCTCCGGCAAGACGGACACCGTGAAATAGTCCCGCTCCTCCATGAATTGATCCGTGTACCGCTCCGGGCGGACGTAGACGGTGCAAACCGGCAGATTCCACAGCCGGCCCGCCTGGCACCAGCCGATGGTCATGGTGTTGCATGTCTCCCGGCCCCCGGCGGTCAGCAGGGCGTTCCTCGTGCCAAAGGCCCGAAGCAGCTCCGGGAACAGCTCCCGAGGCTCCACAGGGTGCAGTTTCAAAGTCACCAGCTCCTCTCAAAAATAGACGCATATCCAGTATATGCGCCGGGGAGAAAAAAGTAAACACCCGGAAATGAAGAAAAGGGTCTGCCGCAGCAGACCCTTTTGCGCACTTCTCACTTTTCCAGGCCAAAGCGCTTGTTGAACTTGGCCACGCGTCCGCCGGTATCCACCAGCTTCTGCTTGCCCGTGAAGAAGGGGTGACACTTCGAGCAGACTTCCACCTTGATATCTTTCTTGGTAGAACCTGTCTCAATCACATTACCGCAGGCGCAAGTAATCGTAGTCTGCTGATAATTGGGATGGATTCCTTCCTTCATTGCTCTCGTTCACCTCTTTCTCTTTCAGACTACCTCCGAAAAGCTTTCACCTCACAAAGGCGTTAATTAGTGTACCACGGAAGAATCCAAAATGCAAGTGTTTTTCTGCTGGAAATCCAAAAAATTTCAAAATCCCCAAGAGCGGCCGGAAATTTTGCCGTTTTTCTCGACCTGGGGAAAAATCTGTGGTATACTGAGCACCGTCGATATGACACCGGAAAGGAACACGATCTTATGTGGGCGGAGAAAAGCGTATTCTATCAGATCTATCCCCTGGGCTTCTGCGGCGCCCCCCGGGAGAACGACGGCGTGACCGCAAGCCGCATCGGCAAAATCGGCGGCTGGGCGCCCCACATTCAAAAGCTGGGGGCGGACGCGGTGTACCTCTCCCCCGTCTTTGAGAGCGACCGCCACGGCTACGACACCCGGGACTACCGGAAAATCGACTGCCGCCTGGGCACCAACGAGGACTTCGCCAAGGTCTGCGAGACCCTCCACAGCCACGGGATCCGGGTGGTGCTGGACGGGGTGTTCAACCACGTGGGCCGGGGCTTCTGGGCCTTTCGGGACGTGCAGGAGAAGAAGTGGGACTCCCCCTACAAGGACTGGTTCCACATCAATTTCGACGGCAACTCCAATTACAACGACGGCTTCTGGTACGAGGGCTGGGAGGGCCACTACGAGCTGGTGAAGCTGAATCTCCGGAACCCGGCGGTGGCGGACTACCTGCTGGAGTGCGTAAAATTCTGGGTGGACAGCTTCGGCATCGACGGGCTGCGGCTGGACGTGGCCTACTGTCTGGACAAGGACTTCCTCCGCCGCCTGCGGGCTTTCTGCGACGGACTGAAGCCGGAGTTCTTCCTGCTGGGGGAGACCCTCCACGGGGACTACAACCAGTGGGTGAACGGCGAGATGCTCCACTCCTGCACCAACTACGAGTGCTACAAGGGGCTCTACTCCGCCCTGAACTCCATGAACCTCTTCGAGATCGTCCACTCCCTCAAGCGCCAGTTCGGCCCGGAGCCCTGGACTCTCTACAAGGGCAAACACCTTTTGTGCTTCGCCGACAACCACGACGTCACCCGGGCGGCCTCCATTTTGCAAAACCCCGCCCACCTGCCGCTGATGTACGGCCTCCTCTTCGGCATGCCCGGCATCCCCTGCCTGTACTACGGCAGCGAGTGGGGCGCCCTGGGAGACAAATCCCAGGGGGACGACGCCCTGCGGCCCAGCTTCGAGGGGCCGGAGTGGACGGACCTGACGAACACCATCGCAGCCATGGCCAGGGTCCACCGGGAGAGCGAGGCGCTGTGCTTCGGGGACTTCACAGACATCGTGCTCACCAACCGGCAGACTATTTTCCAGCGCCGCAGCCAGCATGAACGGGTGCTGGTGGCGGTGAACGCCGACGATCAGCCCTACACCGCCCACTTTGACGCCGGCTGCGGCCAGGCGGTGGACCTCCTCACCGGAGCGCCCCACGACTTCGGCGGCGGCAGCCAGCTGCCCCCCTACAGTGTGGCCTACTGGAAGTGTGAGCGGTAAAAATGCCATACAAGAACGCCCCGGCGGACTTGCGTCCGCCGGGGCGTTTATTGTCCTCTCAAACCTCCACGGTCTCACCCGGGTGCAGGAAATACAGCACCCGCCGGACCACTTTTCTTTCCAGCACCTGTTCCAGCGCACGGCTGTAGGCCTCCAGCTGAGGCCGGTAGTGCTCCGCCCGGGCTTCGAGCTCCGCCGCCGTCTCCACGCGGTCGGTCTTGAAGTCCACCACCGTCAGTCCCGCGGCGGTCTCAAAGCAGCAGTCCACCACACCCTGGAGCAGCATGGCGTCCCCCGCCGCGGCCTGTGGGTCGTAGTCCCGGGCGTCCATCAGCAGCGTGAAGCGATACTCCCGCAGGACGTTCTTTCCGCTTCGGATCTCCTCCGCCAGGGGGGAGGACAAAAACCGCTCCACCGCCGGAATGTCCACCGCCGCGGCCTGCTCCGCCGTCAGCAGCGCCCGCTCCGCCATGGAGGATACCTGGGCCGACGCGTCCCTTTCAAAAAAGTCCAGGTACTGGAGCACCAGGTGGGTGGCGGTGCCTCGCTCCGCCGGGGTCAGGCCGCGGCTCTCCCGCCGGAATTTGGGCTGGGACAGGGGCCGGAGGTAGGGGGTGTGGGCGGCGTTCTCCGCGATCTCCTGATCCAGCGCCCGGCCCTTGAGCTGGGTGGCGGTGATCTTGGCCGGGAGACGGGTCTCCCGCTGATAGGGGTAGACGAACTCCAGAAGCCCCGGGTCAAAGTCCCCGGCCGCCTCCGCCGTCTCCCGGGAGGGGGCTTCCGCGGCGGACTGGGCGCGGAAGTTCTCGCCCTCGTGGAGGTACACCCGCCAGGGGGAGTCCTCCCCGGCCCGAGGCTCCGCCGCCTCCGCCCCGGCGAAAGCCCGCAGGGGCGCGGCCTCCGCCCGGCACAGCAGCGGCAGCAGGATCCACTCCCCGAAGTTTCCGCAGGCCGCCGCCGTCTCCGGCAAAACCGGACAGGAGGCCACGGCGCAGAGCTTCTGGAGGCGGCTCTCAGCGTGGTACATGGCGTCCACCAAAATCAGCTTCTCCTTGGGGCGGGTCATGGCCACGTAGAGGATTCGCTGCTCCTCCGACAGGTTCTCCCGCCGCAGCTTCTCCTCCACCGCCCGCCGGGCCAGGGTGGGGTAGCGAATCTTCCGCTCCAGATCCACCCGCCGGGGGCCCAGGCCCATCTCCGGGTGGACCAGCACCGGCGTGTCAAAGTCCTGCCGGGAAAAGGCGTGGTCCAGGTCCGCCAGGATGACGATGGGGAACTCCAGCCCCTTGGACTTGTGGATGCTCATGATCCGCACGCCGTTTGCCGCGGCGGCGGAGGAGACGGCGGGGGCCGCCCCGGCCTCCAGCAGCCGCCGCAGGTGGGTGACAAAGGCGAAGAGTCCCCGGTAGCCGCCGCTCTCAAACCGCTCCGCCTGGCGGCTCAGGGCGATGAGGTTCTCCCGCCGCTCCGCGCCCCGGTCCATGGCGCCGAAAGTCCCCAGGACGTTCAGCGTGTTGTAGATATGCCACACCAGCCGGTGGATCCCCATGTCCCGGGCCGCCTGCCGGAGGGACCGGAGCGTTTCCAGAAAGGCGGCGCAGTCCTCCCCGCCGTCCGCTTCCACCGCGTCGTAGAAGTCCCCCGTGACGCTGCCGCCCCGGATCTCCGCCAACCGGTCCGGCGTGAAGCCGAAGAGGGGCGAGCGCAGCACGGCGATCAGCGGCACGTCCTGGCGGGGGTTGTCCACCAGGGACAGCAGCGCCACCATGACGGAGACCTCCATGGTCTCGAAGAAGTCCTCGTTCTCCTCGAAGGAGCAGGGCACGTCCCGCTCCGCCAGGGCCTGGGCAAAGGCCGCCAGACGGCTGCCGGGGGAGCGCATGAGAATCACGATGTCCTCCGGCCGGCAGGGGCGGAACGTCCCGTCCTCCTCTGTCACGGGGTACGCCTCGTCCAGCAGCCGCCGGATGCGCCCGGCCACAAACCGGGCCTCCGCCGTCAGCTTTTTCACCGGGCGGTCGCTTGCCGCCGACCTCTGGCGGACGGAGATCAGGTGGAACTCCGTCTCACAGTCCCCCCGCTCCGGGTAGTACTCCGCGCCGAAGTGGAGGGCCTCGTCCTCGCCGTAGTCCATCTCCCCCATCTCCTGAGAGAGAATGTTGGTAAAGACAAAGTTGGCGGCGTCCAGAATCTCCCGCCGGGAGCGGAAATTCTTGGACAGGAGAATCTTCCGCTCCTCCCCCTCCGCCGCCTCCTCCCAGGGCTTGAAGCGCTCGTACTTCTTAAGGAAGATGGTGGGGTCCGCCAGGCGGAAGCGGTAGATGCTCTGCTTCACGTCCCCCACGGTGAAGAGGTTTTTCCCGTCCTTGGAGACAGCCCGGAAGATGGCGTTTTGCACCTCGTTGGTGTCCTGGTACTCGTCCACCAATATCTCCTGATACCGCCCGGCGATCTGCTCCCCCAGGTCCGTGGGGGCCCCCTCCGGGTCCACCAGCAGCGCCAGGGCCAGGTGCTCCTGATCGGAGAAATCCGCCGCGTTCAGCCGCAGCTTCTCCGACCGGTACGCCTCCCCGAAGTCCGCCGTCAGGTCCAGCAGCGCCTCCATGGCCGGAGCCACGGAGCGCAGGTCCTCCACGGCCTCCTCCCCGCTGACGTCCAGCAGGGTCAGGAGCTTTTTCGTCTCCGATTTGCAGCCGTCCCAGACCTGTTTCAAGGCAATGACCTCCGGGTCGTCCTTGCGGCCCTTCGGGGTGGTCCGCCGGGGAAAATCGATCTGCAGGACTCCCTGCCGGGCCGCCTCCCAGGTCTCCGCCTCTTCCAGGGGCTGAAAGCTCCCGGCGGCGGCCAGGAACTTCTCTCCGGAGCCGGCGTAGAGGGCAGCGTCGCCCCGTGTCCGCTCCCCGGAGCGCCGCAGGAGCTCCGCCCAGTGGCTGGCTTTCCGCCGGACGAAGCGCAGCAGCTCTTTGGCGTAGGGGGTCTCGTCAAAGCCGCCCCCCAGGTGCGACCAGGATTCCCGGCTCTCCGCCAGCCACCGCTCCGGGTAGGCGTGGCTCTGGAGCTTTCCGTAGAGCTCCAGCACCAGCTCCGCAAGGCGCGCGTCGTCCCGCCCCGCCCCCAGGGTGTCCGCCAGCTGCTCCCCGCCGGGGGTCAGACCGTCGTAAAACCGCTCCAGCGCCCGTTCCAGCACCCGCCGGCGCAGGAGAGCGGCGTCATTTTCGTCCAGCACCCGGAAGTCCGGCGTCAGGGCGTGGCGGTCCCCCTCCCGGGCCAGCAGGTGGGTGTTCTCCCGCAGCAGCGACGTACAGAAGGCGTCCACGGTCTTGATGTCCGCCTGGTACACCCGCAGCACCTGGCGCTTCAGGTGGCCGTCCCCCGGGTTTTCCGCCAGGCGCCTGGTGAGCTCCGCGGCGATCTTGCTCCTGAGCTCCGCCGCCGCGGCCTTGGTGTAGGTGATGATGAGGAAGTCGTCCACGTTGCAGCGCTCCTCCGTCACATAGCGGAACAGCCGCTCCACCAGCACCTTGGTCTTGCCGGAGCCGGCGGCGGCGGAAACCAGCAGGCTCCCGCCCCGGTTCTCCACCACGGCCCGCTGCTGGGGCGTCAGTTTCACATCGCCCATGTCACTCCTCCTCTTCCCCGATCTCCCGCCAGAAGTCCTCCGCCTTCACCGGCAGGATGTAGCGCAGATGGTCGCCGTCCCGCCCGTCCTGGAAGTGGCAGGCGCCGGCCCACTGGCAGTATTTGCAGCAGCTGTCGTCCTCACCGCGGCACCAGGGGTCCGCGTCGATGTTGCCCTGGCGCAGCTCCCGGGCGATCTCTTTCAGCTGGCGCTCCACATAGCGCCCCAGGCGGCCCAGCTGGGCCGCCGAGGCGATGCTGCCGGAGAGGCCGCCGTCCCGGCTCACCCGCAGGGGGAGATACCGGGGCTCTCGAAGGGCCTCGTGCTCCATGGCCTGGAGCACCGCCGGCTCCGCCAGCAGGAGTCCGGAGCGGCGCAGCTGCTTCTCCCGCTCGCTCTGGAGCTTCTCCGGGGGGATGTTCCGCTCTGTGGAGAGGATCTCGTCCCTGGCGGGGAGGTACAGCACTCCCGCCGGCTCGATCTCCCGGCCGAAGTGCTCCTGTCCCTCCTTTTGCAGGGTGAAGAGGTACAGCAGCATCTGGATGTCCAGTCCCATCCGCACCGCCGAGAGGTCAAAGGCCTTTTTGCCGGACTTGTAGTCCACCACCCGGAGGTAGAGCTTGTTGTCCTTTACCCAGCCGTCCACCCGGTCCACCTTGCCCCCCAGGCGCAGCTCGCCGTCTGGCTCCGAGATCACCACGGCGGGCAAGGTCTTGCCGTCCCCGAAGCTAAGCTCGAACTCCAGAGGGATGAAGTCCGAGCAGCGCAGTTCCTCCGCCGCCTGCTCCACCACGGCGTAGGCGGTATTCCGCAATCGGGCGAAGAGGTAGCGGAACCGGGCGCTCTTTTTCTCCAGGTCCGGCAGCTCCCGGGCGGCGTATACGTCGATGTACCGCCGCACCAAGGCCCTGAGGTCCTCCCGCTCCACCTGGGCAAAGCCCCCCTGGGCCAGCACGTCCCGGGTGACGTTCTCCAGCAGATAGTGGAGGAACGTGCCGATCTGGGGCGCGTCGAAAGCCGCGGGAGTCCGGGGTTTTGCCCGCAGGCCGTACTCCATGAAGTAGGCGAAATGGCACGAGCGCATCCGCTCCAGCCGGGAGGCGGACATGGCCGCCCGCTGGCCGTACAGCGCCCGCACCGCCCCGGGGGACAGGCTACCCCGGCGCAGCCGGGAGGCCCGCTCCATGGCGGCGAGGCGCCCCGCAAAGGCCGGATTCTCCGCGAAGTAGTTCCAAAGCGGCCCGCCGGGGACAGCCGTCTCCAGCGCCGGGATAGGGGCCGCCAGCCGCCAGGGCCGGCCGTTTTCCTCCCGCTCCAGCCGCACTCCCGGGAACAGGGCCCGCAGCCGCCCCACCACAAAGGCGGGGCGCAGCTCCGCCCCGGCGGCGTCGGCCTTGGGGTAGCTGACCGTCAGCCCCTCTGTGGGCTGGGCCAGGGCGGCGTATAGGTTTTGGAGCTCGATGCCCATGCGCTCCATGCCGGCTGGGGCCAGCTCGATGCCCCGCTGGGCCAGCTCGTCCCGGTCGTCGTCCCCCAGGATGCCGCCCCCCTGGCCGGGAGCGGGGATCACATGGTCGTTGGCCCCCAGGAGGAAGAGGTATTTCGCCGTGTGCCGGTCGTTCCGGGTAATCTCGCTGACCGCCACCTGGTCCAGGGACACGGGGATGGTGCCCACACTGTACTCCGTCAGCACCTGGCGGAACAGCCGGATAAACTCGTCCAGCCCCACGGGCTCCGGCCCCAGGATCTCCACGAACTGGTCCAGCACGCCGCAGAGAATCTCCCACAGCTGGGCCGTCTCCTCCGCGTCCTGGAGCCGCCCCGCGGCGGCCTGGGCGCGCATCTGGCTCTCCAGGGCATCCTGGAGCCCCAGCTCCTCCATAAAGCCGTAGAGGGCGTCGATCTTCTCCCCCGCCGTCTCCCCGGCCCGCAGGCCCTCCGCCAGACGGGCCAGGGGCCCCCGCACCCGGCGGCGCAGCTCGTTGACATGGTCCAGCAGGGCCTGCCGGGCCTCGTTCCAGGGCGCGCCGTAGCCGCCGGGGTTCTCCGTCCAGTCCACGTCCCGCAGCCACATTCCGCCGTGGATCTCCCATTTGAGGACGTAGTTTTCCAGCAGGTCGCACTCCTCCGGCGCGAGGCCGGCAAGGCCCGTCTTGAGATAGCGGAACATATCGTCGTACTCGTACCCGCCGCCGATGGCCGCCAGCACGCCGGTGAGGAGGCTCACCGCCGACTTCTCCAATATGTCGCTGCGGCGGCTGAGGTAGGCCGGGATGTTGTACCGCTCGAACACGGTCTCAATGGTCCCGGCGTAGTCCTTGAGGTTCCGGGCCGCCACGGTGATGTCCCGGAAGCGGCACTTCCCCGCCGCCGTCAGGCGCAGGATGTCCGCCGCCGTCCGCTCCACCTCGGACAGCACCGTGTCCGCCTCCCGGAGACGGATGGCGCCGCAGTCCCCGGCAAAGGGGCGGCTCTCCCCGAAGAAGCAGCGCTCTAGATGGCCCAGGGCGGTCTCGTCCGCCGCCGTCAGCTCCCGGACCTCCGTCCCGCAGCCGCTGCGCTCCGCCAGGCGGCGGAGGCGGTCCAGCGTCTTGAGGGAGGGCTCGAAAATCTCCTCCCGGCTGTTTTGCTCCCCCAGCAGCGTGACGGTGACGGAGCGGCCCTGCCGCAGCAGCACCTCCAGCACCCGCCGCTCCTGGGCGTTGAAGTAGGTAAAGCCGTCGACAAAGACGTCCTTCCCCCGGGCGTAGCCGGAGGACTCCAGGCTGTCGCAGAGCTTGCTCATATAATCCCGGGCATCCAGGCCGGGGCGGTGAAGGCGGGCCTCATAGGCCCCGTACAAAAGGCTCAGGTCCCGGAGCTTGTCCCGGGTGGCCCCGGCGATGTCCCGGGACTGCTCGTACAGGATCTCCGGCGTCACCTCGTAGCACCGCAGCTCGTCGAAGAGGTCCAGCAGCTGCTGGAGGAAAGCGGACTTCCGGGAGGGGCGTCGGTAGACCGTCAGCTCCGGGGTCACCTCCAAAAGGGCCTTTTGCAGCGTCAGCAGCTTGCCGCCGGCGTCCAGCGTCACCTCCGCCGCGCCGCCGGTGACGGCCAGCACCCGCTCCGCAAGGCGCCGGAAGCTCAGCACCTCCGCGTGGCGGCTGGCGGTGGGGCCGCAGACGCGGCCGAGATCCACCTCCGCCTGGTGGGAGGCGTGCTCCGGCACCAGCAGAATCTGCTGCCCGGTCTCCCCCAGCTCCCGGATGCGGCGGAGCACCTGATCCGATTTTCCCGTCCTGGCCCGTCCGATGAGAATGTGCAGCATAAGGCCCGCCCTCCCTGGTTTCGACTGTTTTTTTATATGATAGCATATTCCATGGTCCGGGGCAAATCTTTTCACGGCGCGAAAAGCCCGCCGCCTGCTTCGCAGGCGGCGGGCTCCGATCCGTATGTTCAATCCTCCGGGCCCTCCAGGCGGGCGCGAATTTCCTCCCACCACTCCACGGCCTTGAGCTTCAGCACATAGCCTTGGTCCTCCTCCGTGATGAGGCTCACCTGGTCCTCCGTGAGGCCCGCCGCCAGGGCGGCGGCGGGGACGTCGGCGGAGGCGGCGGTGCACAGAGGCGGGAACACCACGCACCACCAGTTCCGCCCCGCGCCCTCTCCGATCATCACTCGCAGCGCCAGGTACTCCCCGGCGGGCAGGGTGAAGCCGTCGTAGGCCCGGGTGGGGAACTCCGTGTCCGTCAGCTCCGCCCGCACCGGGTAGTCGCAGCCGTTGGCCCGCAGCTCTCCCGCCGCCAGGGTCTCCAGCTCCGGCAGCGCCGCCCGCAGGAGGGACTCCGCCTCCGCGCGGTTCTTCGCCTGGGTCAAAAGCTCCGTGGCCCGGGCCAGCACCCGGTCCCGCACCTTAAGCTTCAGGGCCTGGTCCTCCTCGCCGTCGGAGTTGGCCAGCACGTGGAGGCGCACCACCCGCTCCGAGAGCTGCTCCTGGGCCCGCAGAGCCAGGCCCCCGGAGACCAGGAACACCGCCAGGCCGATCAGCAGGGCGATCTCCACCAGTTTCAGTCTATACTTAGGGGTTTCAGCGGTTTTCATATTCATCCCGTCCTTTACTTATGTAGGCCGGCCGCCCGGCGCTCATCATCAGTATGGACAGGAAAATCCGCTTTTAAACCGCCATGCTCTCCGCCCGCTCCAGCGGCCGGGTCAGGAATGTCTGACGGCACCAGGCTCCCAGGGTCTCCGCGGCGGCGGCGGCCTCCTCCTCCGAGGAGAAGATCCCAAATACCGCCGGACCGGAGCCGCTCATGGCGGCGTTCATGGCGCCGCAGCGCAGCAGGGCCGCCTTGAGGCCCTGGATCTCCTCCTTGACCTCCGGCGGCAGGACCTCCTCAAAGACGTTGCAAAGCCGCTTTGTGACTCTCTCCAGCCGCCCCGCCCGCAGGGCCTCCGCCATGCCGTCCACGTCCGGGCGGGTCTGGAAGATCCTCCCCCGGGCCCTGGCGAACATCTCCCCCGTGGACAGGCTGACGTCCGGCTTGCAGATAACAATCCGGCAATGGGGCAGGGACGGCAGGTCTGTCAGGATCTCCCCCCGGCCCTCCGCCAGGGCGGCGCCGCCCCGGACGCAGAAAGGCACGTCGCTGCCCACTGTCAATCCGATCCGCTCCAGCGCCTCCAGGGGCAGCTCCGGGGCGTACCGCTGCCGCAGGAGGTGCAGAAGGGCCGCCACGTCGGCGCTGCCCCCCCCCAGGCCGGCGTAGGCCGGGGTCACTTTCTCAAGGCGCACCGCCAGGGGCGGGCAGGGGCGGCCCAGCTCCTGGAAAAAAGCCTCCGCCGCCCGCTGCTCCAGCGTCTTCTCTCCCTCTGGGCGAAAGCTCCCGCCGGTGTCCAGGGAGAATCCCGTCTCCGCCTCCGCCAGCGTCACCGTATCGCAGAGAGACACGGACTGCATCACCATCCGCATCTCATGGTAGCCGTCCGGTCTGGGCCGCAGGATGTCCAAAGCCAGGTTGATCTTCGCCGGGGCAGGTCTTGTGATCGCCTCCATAGAATCCCTCTTTCTGTAAAACGCCCCGCGCCGCGGTTCCGGCGGCGCGGGGCGCTATATTATTTGATCCTCCGGGCCTCCACGTAGTAGCGCTTATCCTGGGCATGACCCATGGAGAAGGTCTTGCGGGGCAGAACGCCGTCGGCCATGACGGTCTTGAAGAGCTGCTCCTTGCCCATGGCCGGGAGCTTGAAGCCGATGTTGCCGGGCTTGGCCCCCAGCTCGTCCGTCACCTCGTCGCCGTGGATGTAGTCCACCTCGCCGCCGTTTTTCTTGACATAGTCGTCCAAAAACGCCTGGAGGGTGCCCACCGCCAGCTGGACCTTGGGCTGAGGCACCGTGACGCAGCCGGTGTGGCCCTCGTAGGTGTAGGCGATGGTGTGGCCCTCGCCCGGGCCCTCGTGGGCGCCGGGGTAGTAGGTCTTGAACGCCGCCAGCAGCTTCTCCGGCTCCACGCCGAAGACAACCCGGTGGATGGGCTCAAACGTCAGGGCGTCGTCGTGGTTGTTCACCACCTCCACCAGGGCGTACCGGGCGGGGAGCTGGGCCCGCTCCGCCTCCGGCGTCACTTTCTTCAGGTTCTCATAGCACTGCTTGGCGGTGGCCAGGGAGTGGTTGCCGTCGCCCACGGCGAAGAGCAGGGGGGCGGCGTCTTTCATGCCGTATTTCCGCTCCATCTCCGCCGGTGTGCACAGGCCCGCCAGGGCGTCCGCCGCGGCGTCCGTCTGGGCCGCCGTCAACCGCCAGCCGGTGAGGTGGCCGCCGCCCTGCTGGAGATCGAAGTCATAGAGCTTCTCCATCTGGGCGCTCTCCGCCGCCAGGGGCTCGATGACGGTCCGCGCCGGGTCGTCGATCAGCAGCATCACGTGGGGCAGCTCGATGGGGGCGTCCTGCCGCACCCGCACCCGGGGCGGGATGCGGGAGAGCACCGTGCCCTCGGTGGCCCGGATCAGCGCGCCGGAGCCGGGGGTGAAGTCGTACTGCTCCAGGTCCACCATGCCGATGAGGCCCCGGCGGACCCGCCCGTCGGACTGGGTGCGCTCGATGTAGACGAGAGATTCCGGCAGCTCCCGGAACACGCCCTCATCCAGATACCTCTGCATGGAGTCGTTGATGGAGGCGATATGGCTGTCCACATCCGGGTCGTTCAGCCGGGCCTCCGGCAGAATCATCCGCAGCGTGGAGGGGGCGTCCCCCACGGTCTCCTCCACCGCCTGCCAGTATTCAGGCTGGGAGGTGAACTGGTCGCAGGCCACCACGGCCCATTTGGTCATGTCCGTGCCCTCTCCGGGCAGGAGGATGTCGGCGGGGTAGAAGCCCAGGGCCTTGAATTTCTCGTTCATGTCTCGTCTCCTCTTCACTCATTTATTTTTCCGAAACTCCCGGATCGTCACAGGGGCGATGCCTCCGGCGGCCCCCCGCCGGTCAGAGCGCCGCCTTGATGGCGCTGAGCAGGTCGGGGAACTCCTCATAGGCGGGGATCTGGGGATAGTCCTTTTTAATCTGCTCCGTGCTCTTGAAGAGGAACCCGGCCTTGCTGGATTGGATCATGCCCAGGTCGTTGAAGCTGTCCCCGGCGGCGATGGTGTCGAAGCCGATGGACTGGAGGGCCCTGACGGTGGTGAGCTTGGACTTCTCGCAGCGCATCTTGTAGCCCGTGATCTCGCCGCTTGGCGCCACCTCCAGAGAGTTGCAGAAGATGGTGGGCCAGTTGAGCTTTTCCATCAGGGGCTTTGCGAACTCCTCAAAGGTATCGCTGAGGATGATGACCTGGGTCAGCGTCCGCAGCTCGTCCATAAACGCCTTTGCCCCGGGCAGGGGGTCAATTCTGGCGATGGTGGCCTGGATCTCTTTCAATCCCAGGCCGTGCTCTTTCAAAATCCCCAGGCGGAATTTCATCAGCTTGTCATAGTCCGGCTCGTCCCGGGTGGTGCGCCGCAGCTCCGGGATGCCGCTGGCCTCGGAAAAGGCGATCCAGATTTCGGGCACCAGGACGCCCTCCATATCCAAACATACGATATTCATGCTCTTCCTCCCATTTCGCGGCGCACGCCGCGTCTTGTGTGCTGCTGCATGAAATAAATGTATCACACCGGGGAAAATTTTGCAATCTTCTTTTGCGTCTCGGACGGCGGCAAAGCCGGCTTGGCGGCCTTCCGGGAAAATAGAGGTTGAAATCCCACCGCGCTTTCTATATAATGGTGTCGCATTTCTACAAATCAGGGGCGTTTTGCCGGGGACGGCGGCCCACGGGAAGAGGGGAGATGGCGCATTGGAAGAGTTCTTGAGAATGGAGCACGTCAGCAAGCGGTTCGGCGATTTCTACGCCAACAAGGACATCAATCTCACAGTCTACAAGGGTGAGGTGCTCACGCTGCTGGGGGAAAACGGCGCGGGAAAGTCCACGCTGATGAACGTCCTGATCGGCCTCTATCAGCCCACGGAGGGCAGCATCTACTTAAACGGCAAAAAGGTCCGCATCGACTCGCCGGCTCAGGCGGTGCGCCTGGGCATCGGCATGGTGCACCAGCACTTCATGCTGGTGGAGGCCATGACGGTGTTTGAGAACATCATCCTGGGGGACCGGAACACCAAGGGGATCTTCATCGACCGGGAGGCCCGGAAGAAGGAGATCCTGGAGCTCTCCGCCCGCTACGGCCTGGACGTGGAGCTGGACCGGCCCATCACGGAGATCGCCGTGGGCGCCCAGCAGCGGGTGGAGATTCTGAAAGCCCTGTACCGGGGCGCGGAGCTTCTGGTGCTGGACGAGCCCTCCGCTGCCCTGACGGACATCGAGGTGGAGGGTCTCTTCAAGATCATGCGGAAGCTGACGGAGGAGGGCAAGAGCGTCATCTTCATCAGCCACAAGATGCGGGAGGTGCTGCACATCTCCGACCGCATCACCATCCTCCGCGCCGGCGAGGTGGTCACCACCCTCAAGCGGGAGGAGACCGACGGACAGGCCCTGGCCAACCTGATGATCGGCCGGGAGCTGGCCCCCTCCCAGTACGCCAAGGTGGAACAGGCCGGGGAGCCGGTAATCCGGCTGGAGGGCGTGGACTTCCAGAAGGAGTCCAAGCACAACGGCCTCAACGGCGTCAGCCTCACCGTGGGCCGGGGGGAGATCGTGGGCATCGCCGGCGTGGACGGCAACGGCCAGAGCCAGCTGGCCCAGGTGGTCACCGGCGTGCTGACGCCGGACGGCGGCACGGTGGACATGAAGGGGTCCCGGGTGGCCCAGTTCACCCCCAACGGCTTCATCCTGGAAAACGTCTCCCACATCCCCGAGGACCGCAACAAGATGGGCCTCATCGGGGAGATGTCCGTCAAGGACAACATCGTGCTCAAGGCCACGGAGAACAAGGCCTTTTCCAGCGCCAAGGGCCTGGTGCTCAAAAAGAAGGCCATCCGGGACTACGCCCAGGAGATGCGGGAGAAGTACGACATCCGCTGCACCTCCGTGGAGCAGGAGGCCCGGAACCTCTCCGGCGGCAACCAGCAGAAGGTCATTCTGGCCCGGGAGCTGGAGGGAAATCCCGACCTGCTGGTGGCGGTACACCCCACCCGGGGACTGGACATCGGCGCCACCCGCTTCATCCACGACACCATGATCGAGGCCCGGGACCGGGGCTGCGGCGTGCTGCTGGTGTCCGCGGACTTCGACGAGATTCTGGAGGTCTCCGACCGCATCGTCGTCATGTTCGAGGGGCAGGTCATGGGGGTCTACCCCGGCAAGAATCCTCCCATCGAGGAGATCAGCCTGGCCATGGCCGGCAAGTGAGGAGGGGGAACGATGAAACATAAATTCGTCAACATCCTGGTGCCGCTGATCTCCGTGCTGCTGGCCTTTGTCATCGGCTGCATCATCATGGCGGCCCTGGGGGCCAACCCCTTTGTGGCGCTGCAGGCGCTGTGGACCGGCGCTTTCGGCAGCATGCGGAACCTGGGCACCACCCTGGCCCGGTCCACGCCGCTGATTTTTACGGGCCTTTGCGCCTGCTTTGCCTACCGCTGCGGCGTCTTTAACCTGGGCGGCGAGGGGCAGTTTCTCATGGGGGCGGTGGTGTGCTGCTTTATCGCCACCCGCAGCGGCCTGGAGGGCCCCGCGGCCACCGTGCTGTGCCTCATCGCCGGCGCCCTGGCCGGCGGACTGTGGGCGGCCATCCCCGGCGTTTTGAAGATCTACCGGGGCCAGAACGAGATGATCATCTCC
This sequence comes from uncultured Oscillibacter sp., assembly GCA_947365245.1. Taxonomy (GTDB): domain Bacteria; phylum Bacillota; class Clostridia; order Oscillospirales; family Oscillospiraceae; genus Oscillibacter. The sequence continues at coordinate 27,455 of CANAWG010000011.1, forward strand.
ATCATGCTCAACTACGTGGCCACCCTCTTCATGGGCGTGGTGTACACCAACTGGCTCCGGGACGGCACCGTGCCCCAGACGGCCCCGGTGCCCAACGCCACCAAGCTCAGCCGCCTCTTCGGCCTGCGGGTCACCACCGCCTTTATCCTGGCGCTGGTGACGGGCCTTTTGATCTACTACTTCCTGTTCTACACCTCCAAGGGCTTCCAGCTCCGGGCGGTGGGACTGAACATGACGGCGGCCCAGTTCAACGGCTTCGCCGTCAAGCGGTACATCCTCATGAGCTTCATCGTCTCCGGCGCCATCGCGGGCCTGGGCGGCAGCGCCGACCTGCTGGGCACCCAGTTCTACCTCATCAACGGCTACGCCAGCGGCTACGGCTTCGACGGCGTGGCCATGGCCCTCATCGGCCAGCTCCACCCCCTGGCGACGATTCTGGTGGCCATCTTCTTCGCGGTGCTGCGGGTGGGCTCCACCACCATGCAGGCCACCACCGGCGTCCCCACCAGCGTGTCCGACATCATCCAGGCTCTGGTGATCGTGTTCACCGTGGCGGGCCTGGCCATGGTGAAGCTGCCCCAGTTCAAGGCGGCCATCACCAAGCTGTCTGCCAGAAAGGAGGCCGCGTAACATGGATTCCACGTTCATCTCCAACCTGATCTTAGCCAGCGTCCGCATGGCCACCCCCTTGATCTTTCTGTCCCTGGCGGAGCTCTACTCCCAGCGGGCGGGGCTGGTCCACATCGGCCTGGAGGGCCTGGCGGCCATCGGCTCCCTGGTGGGCTTTCTGGTGAGCCTCATCACCGGCAGCCCCCTGCTGGGCGTGGCGGCCGGCGCGGCGGTGGGCATCCTGGTGAACATGATCTACGCCTACGCCACCATCAACCTCTGCGCCGAGCAGATCGTCTACGGCATGGCCATCAACATCTTCGCCCCGGCCCTGGCGTCTTTCATCTACCGGGTCTACTTCGGCGCCGGCAGCGAGCTGGTACAGGTGGGCCTCATGACCACCCTGTCCGGACTGCTGGGCATCAGCTCCGACAACTTCCTGGTGCGCCTGCTGCTGGACCAGACCCCCATGGTGTACCTGGCCTACGGACTTGTGATCTTCACCGCCGTCTACTTCAACAAGACCAAGTCCGGCCTGAACTACAAGGCCGTGGGCGAGTACCCCAAGGCCGCCGCCACGCTGGGCATCAGCGTGGTGGGGGTGAAATACGCCGCCAGCGTCATCTGCGGCGCGTTGGCCGGCATCGGCGGGGCCTACCTCACCACCTGCTACTCCACCACCTACACCGACGGCAACGTGGCCGGCCGGGGCTTCATCGCCCTGGCGGCGGTGATCTTCGGCCGCTGGAGCGCCGGCGGCGTGCTGCTGGCCTGCCTGTTCTTCGGCTTTTGCGACGCGCTGCAGATCCGCCTCCAGGTGGGCAGCTACGGCATCCCCTACCAGTTCTTCCAGATGATCCCCTACATCGCCACCGTGGTGGTGCTGACGGTCATCGGCATGAAGAAAGCGGGCCCCAAGGGCGTGGGCAAGCCCTATCTCCGGGAGGAGCGCTGAACCCAGTGGGAACAGGGATTCCGCCTGTTTTCATATAGAAGTACAAGCTCAACGACACAAGGAGGAACATTGGAATGAAGAAGATCTTTGCACTGATCCTGACCCTGGCCATGGTGCTAAGTCTGGCCGCCTGCGGCGGCGGAAACAGCGGCTCCGGCAGCGGCACTCCCTCTGACGGTGCCGGCGCTCCCGCCGACGGCGGCGGCAGCAGCGACGGCAAGACCTACAAGGTGGCTATGATCTGCGACTCCAGCATCTCCGACGGCGGCTGGGGCATGGCCTGCTACAACGCCATGGTGGACGCCGCCGCCAAGTACGGCTGGGAGACCGAGGTCTCCGACAGCATCGCCCAGTCCGCCTACTATGAGAGCATCGTGGCTTTCTGCGACCTGGGGTATGACCTGATCTACGCCCCCGGCAACCAGTACACCACCGCCATCCTCCAGGCCGCGGAGGAGTATCCCGACATCGCCTTCGCCCTGCTCAACGGCGGCGCCGACACCCCCTCTCAGGCCGTCAACGGCAACGTGACCTCCCTGCTGCCCGACGCCCAGCAGGTGGGCTGGATCGCCGGCATCCTGGCGGGCCTCATGACCGAGACCGGCAAGGTGGCTTTCATCGGCGGCATGGAGATTGACACCACCAAGGGCAAGTACGCCGGCTTCGTGGAGTCCGCCGAGTACGTCGGAGCGCAGGAGGGCAAGACCGTGGAGGCCCTGGACGTGGTCTACTCCGGCGACTTCAGCGCCTCCGACAAGGGCATCGAGTTCGCCAAGGCCATGATGGACCAGGGCGCGGACGTGTTCTTCGGCGACGCCTCCGCCGTGGACTCCGGCGCCCGTCAGGCCATTGACGAGTTCAACGCCGCCGCCGGGTCCGTGAAGGTCTACGATATCGCCCAGCCCGGCGACTTCCTGGGCCAGAACGAGTGCATCATCGGCAGCCAGGTGACGGACAACTCCGGCCTGGTGGGTCTTTGCATGGAGGCCGTGGAGAACGGCACCTTCGGCGGCGAGACCATCTTCGGCACCATGCAGAACGGCGTCCTCTCCGCCGGCAAGCTCAGCGACCTGGTGCCCGCCGACGTGCAGGAGAAGTACAGCAGCTACATCGCCCAGGTGATGGACGGCACGTTCATGCAGTAATCCCCCGCCGCGGAAGATAAACGCGGCCCGGACAGGAAAACAGGAAATTCCGCTCCAGGGCAGCCTGGTATAGGAAAACCCGACGCCCGTTGAAAAGCGGCAGCTTTTCAACGGGCGTTCTCCTGTCATGATTCCGCCGGTAAATCCCGATTGATCGAAAGCGCGCCGCAATGTTAATCCGCGTTGCTTGCGGCAGCGGACTTTTCTCTGTATGATAGCGGTGAAAGGAGGTCCTCGCTGATGCTCAACGAAAACATAAAAACAATCAGAAAATCCAAAGGGCTTTCGCAGGAGGAGCTTGCGGTCAAGTTGAACGTGGTGAGGCAGACAGTTTCCAAATGGGAACAGGGTCTGTCGGTTCCGGACGCCGATATGCTGATTTCCATATCAGAGGTATTCGAAACGCCTGTGAGCACACTGCTTGGGCAGACCGTCGCCGAGACGAAAGCTGACGACCTGAGCGCAATTTCTGAAAAGCTTGCGGTCATAAACCTGCAGCTTGCGCGCGGAAAAGCGGCGAGACGAAAAGCGATTCACTGGCTGTTTATCCTGTTGTGCGCGATTACAGCGGCTGGCTTTGCAGCCCTGGTCAAGCTCAACAGTCCCTACCTGAACTGGGATTACAGTCAGCCCGAAACCGCGGTAATCGGAGTGCTGTTTCACGCATTTGAGTGGCTGTTTGTCAGAGCGGCGCCGCTCGTTCTGATCGGATCAATCGCTGGAGCCTGCCTGACCCGGAAGAATGCGTGAAACTGCCCGGTCTTCGGTCACTGTCCGAATTTAGGAATTCATATCCGCCGCGCGCTCCCGGGCGCTTTTCCCGAAAGTGCCCTCGTGGATTCCGCGGTGCAAAAGGGACAGACGGTCTGTCCTCTTCCCTCAAGGAGGCCTGCCCTGGGCGGGCCTCCCTTTTTTCGTCATCTCCGGGCCGCGATTTCCACCCCGCTCCCTATTGAGAAATGAAAAGGCCTGTGGTATAATACCGCATCATGACAATCGCGGCCCCCCTGGAGGCCCTGAAACGATCAGGAGGTAGAAAGACCATGAAGCTCGGAATCGTGGGACTGCCCAACGTGGGCAAGTCCACTCTGTTCAACGCCATCACCAACGCCGGCGCGGAGAGCGCCAACTACCCGTTCTGTACCATCGACCCCAACGTGGGCATGGTGGCCGTGCCCGACGAGCGGCTGGACAAGCTCTCGGAGATGTACCAGCCGGACAAGAAGACCCCGGCGGTCATCGAGTTTGTGGACATCGCGGGGCTCGTGAAAGGGGCCAGCCAGGGGGCGGGCCTTGGCAACAAGTTCCTGGCCAACATCCGGGAGACGGACGCCATCGTCCACGTGGTCCGCTGCTTTGACGACGAGAACATCATGCACGTGGTGGCCGACGCCGGCACCAACGTCCCCGTGGATCCCCTGGGGGACATCGAGACCATCGACCTGGAGCTCATCATGGCGGACCTGGAGATGGTGAACCGCCGGGTGGAGAAAGCCCAGAAGGCCGCCAAGGGGGACAAGAAATTCCTCCACGAGGCGGAGGTGTTCAAGTCCCTGGCAGAGCACCTGAACGGCGGCAGGTCCGCCCGGACCTACCAGTGCGGCGAGGAGGACATGGCCCTCATCGAGACCTGCGACCTCCTGAGCCTCAAGCCCGTCATCTACGCCGCCAACACCGACGAGGACGGCTTTACCGACCTGGAGGGAAACCGGTACTACCAGCAGGTGAAGTCCCTGGCGGAGCGGGAGGGCGCCCAGGTGCTGCCCATCTGCGCCAAGCTGGAGCAGGACATCGCCGAGCTGGAGGGCGAGGAGAGGCAGATGTTCCTGGAGGAGCTGGGGGTGAAGGAGTCCGGCCTGGACCGGCTGATTAAGTGCTCCTACACCCTGCTGGGACTCATCTCCTTCCTCACCTACGGCAAGGACGAGTGCCGGGCCTGGACCATCAAAAAGGGCACCAAGGCCCCCAGGGCCGCCGGGAAGATCCACACCGACATCGAGCGGGGCTTCATCCGGGCGGAGGTCATCGCCTACGAGGACATGGTGAAGTGCGGCAGCGTCAACGCCGCCAAGGAGAAAGGGCTCCTGCGCAGCGAGGGCAAGGAGTACGTGGTCCAGGACGGCGACATGATCTACTTCCGGTTCAACGTGTAAGATGACGGATCAGGAACGACTGGCGGCCTACGACCGCATGTACGGCGACCTCCTGCGGGAGCGGGAGGGGGTCCTTGCCAAGCTGGAGGCGCTGCGGAGCGCCGGAAAGCAGCGGGGAGCCACTTACCAGCAGCTGCTGGCCCAGAAGCTGACGCTGCAAAACCTCATCGGCAGATTTGAGATCTACGGCATCAGGCCGGAATAAAAGCGGGGGCGGACGCTGTGCGTCCGCCCCCGAAAATTTTCCCGCCGCTGAAACAATCCGGCCCCCTTGGACGTATTATCAGTGAAAGGCGCTTTTCAACGATACTTTTGATGAAGGAGGCATTGTATGAAAGACCGGGAAGTTTTTCTCCGCAATGCCATGGAGGCCCACGGCGCCGCGGTGTACCGTCTGGCCCTGTGCCGCCTCCAGAACGCGGCGGACGCCGAGGACGTCTACCAGGACGTGTTCCTCCGCCTGCTGGAGGAGAGGAGCCGGGACTGGGACGGCGAGTACCTGAAGGCCTGGCTCCTGCGGACGGCGCTGAACCGCTGCGTGGACGTCCAGCGGTTCCGTCTGCGGCGGCCGGTGCTGCCGCTGGACCAGGTGCCGGAGATCGCCCGCCCCGCCGGCGACGAGGCGGCGGAGCTCTGGGAGGCGGTGGCCCGCCTGCCGGAGGGGGAGCGGACGGCGGTGCACCTGCACTACGCGGAGGGCTACCGCACCGAGGAGATCGCCGCCATGCTGCGCATCCCGGCGGCGACGGTGCGCACCCGGCTGCGCCGGGCGAGAATGAGGCTGAAAGATCTGTTGGGAGGTACGGACGATGAACGAGAACAAGTATCAGAGGGTAGTGGAGAGTATCCCTGTGCCCGCCGGGCTTGAGGAGCGGGTGCTGCTTAACGCCCGCCGCCGGGAGGAGCGGACCGCCGGCCGCGCCGGGTCGGGACGGTTCCGCCCCGCGGCCCGGGCGGCGGTGTGCGCCGTGTGCGCCCTGGCCCTGGTGCTGGGGAGCGTGCACCTGCGGACCCCCGCCGCCCCGGCGGACTCCGCTCCGGCGGGCGGAAATCCCGGGATCACCGGGCAGGAAGAGGCCCCCGGGACGTTCCCCCTGTCGCTGTCCTTCGGCCTGACGGCCTACGCCGCCGGCACCGGGGAGGCCTATCCCGCCCGGGAGGACGGCGCCATCGCCTTCTCCGTGGGAGAGGGGATGGCCAACCCCGGGGAGGGGAACTTCACCGGCTGCCTCTTCCAGGTCACCGGAGAGGACATCGCCTCGGTATCCCTCTCCATCGACCGGGGGGGACTGTACCGCTGCCGGTATCTGGAAAACCTGACCGAAGAGGAGATGGCCCGCTACCGCCAGATTATGGGCACGCCGGAGCTGGCCACCGCGGCCATCAGCCAAACCGACGACGGCGTGTGGTACATGCCGGAGATGGTTGCATTGGGGAGCCAGGTCCGGGAGGACTACGACCCCGAGGCCCGGTACGGTTTCTGGGTCTCTCCGGAGGAGATGGCATACAATACCGGCCTGGACATGACGGCCGAGGCGGAGATGGACGCCGACCGCTTCGACGGCGCCAGGCTGACGGTAACCGTGACCTCTTCCGGCGGCGCGGAGCAAACCCGGGTCTACCGGCTCCACTCCGGCTCTTTGAAGGTGGAGTGGACAGAGGACTACGTGCTGACCGTCCTGCCGGAGCCGGCGGGCGAGGAGGACCCCTGCGTCTACGGCATCTACGCCGTGCCCGAGACCTGATATTCCCACAGAGGGCCGCCCTTGGCGGCCCTTTTCCCCTCTGCCCGTCCGCCCCACGATCTCACTTTACACCGCGCCGGAGGTTGTGTTACAATGGGCGAAAAACGACAGGGAGGAACATCGCAGTGTTGGATTTTGAGAAAGTCGCGGCCTACCGCAACACCCACAACCGCTTCGCCCGGAAGCTTGGCATCGTGGTGGAGGCCGTCACCTCCGGCGGCGCCCGGGTGGTGAAGACCATTGAGGAGGACGATCTGAACCCCCTGGGCCGGGCCCACGGCGGGGTCTACTTCACCATGGCGGACTCCGCCGCCGGCTCCGCCATGGTGGCCAAGGGCTACGGGGCGGTGACCGTGAACGCCTCCTACAACTTCTTCCGCAGCGCCCAGGTGGGGGACGTGGTCACCGCCGAGGCGGTGGAGGTGAAGTCCGGCAGGACTCTATGCGTCTACGACGTGCGCGTCACGGACCAGAACGGCACGCTGCTGGGCACGGGGACATTCACCTTTTACCGGCTGGAGGAGAAGATCGAGCTCTGAACCCCCGGGGCGGCCCGCGGCCGCCCTCCTCTTATGGCTCCAGGCTCTCCAGCAGCTCCGCCGCCCGGCGGTCCAGCTTCGTCTCCCGCCGCCCCAGGAAGCGGCGCAGGGACTTGCTGCACGCGCAGCTAGTGCGCAGGTTCCGCAGGCTTCCGTCCTTCTCCACAGAATACCCCAGGCGCATGGTCCGATGGACCTGATCCAGGCTGATCTTCTGGAGCCAGTAGATAGTAGCCAGAACGTCATTCCATGGGACCTCTTCGTTTACGCGGTATTTTTGCATTTTCATCACCTCTGAAATTATATTAGCATTTTCATTAGAATTTTTCAATGTATGATTTCAATAATTTTTTTGCTATATTTTATATGAGGTGATGAGATGTCTTTTAGCATCAAAAAAACTCGTCAAAAAGAGGAATCTGTCAACAAAAGTTTGTATCTCAAGCGTGCTTTAGCAGAGCGCATTGAAAAAATTGCAGCCGAAAATAACACCAGTTTTAACAATATAGTCGTATCCATGATCGAAAGCTGTCTCAAGGACCTAGACGAACAATAAACGCCCGGAGCGCGTCGCGCTCCGGGCGTCTTTTTACTTCTTGAAGCTGTCTTTCAGGCTCACGCTGCGGTTGAACACCAGGTGTCCCGGCTTCGAGTCCCTGTTGTCCAGGCAGAAGTACCCCTGCCGCAGGAACTGGAAATTCGCCGGGGCCTGGGCATCCGCCAGCCCCGCCTCCACCTTGCAGCCGGTGAGGACCTCCAGGGAGTCCGGGTTCAGGCACTCCAGGAAGTCCTTGTCCGCCGCGTCGGGGGCCTCGTCGGCGAAGAGGTTGTCGTAGAGCCGCACCTCCGCGTCCACGGCGGTCTCCGCGTCCACCCAGTGGATGGTGGCGCCCTTGACTTTCCGGCCGTCGGCGGGGTCGCCGCCCCGGCTCTCGGGGTCGTACTCGCACAGAACCTCCACCACGTTCCCGCTCTCGTCCTTGACGCAGCCGGTGCAGGTGATGAGGTACGCCCCCTTCAGGCGGCACTCCGGGCCGCCGGGATAGAGCCGCTTGTACTTGGGCACCGGGGTCTCCAGGAAGTCCTCGGCCTCGATCCAGAGATTTCTGGAGAACGCCACCTCCCGGGTGCCGGCGGCGGGGTCCACGGGGTTATTCTCCACCGTCACCGTCTCCGTCTTCCCCTCCGGGTAGTTGATGATGGTCAGCTTGATGGGCCGCAGGACGGCCATGACCCGCTCCGCCGTCTCGTTCAGGTCCTCCCGGAGGCAGTGCTCCAAAAAGCCGTACTCCACGATGTTGGCGGACTTGGCCACGCCGATGCGCTCGCAGAAGTTCCGGATGGACCGGGGGGTGTAGCCCCGGCGCCGGAGACCGCAGAGGGTGGGCATCCGGGGGTCGTCCCAGCCGGAGACCCGTCCCTCCTCCACCAGCCTGCGGAGCTTGCGCTTGCTCATGACGGTGTGGTCGATGCCCAGGCGGGCAAACTCAATCTGGCGGGGCTTGGCGGGGAGGTCGCAGTTGTCCACCACCCAGTTGTAGAGGGGCCGGTGGTTCTCAAACTCCAGTGAGCACAGGCTGTGGGTGATGCCCTCCAGGGCGTCCTGAATGGGGTGGGCGAAGTCGTACATGGGGTAGATGCACCACTTGGTCCCGCAGCGGTGGTGGGGCAGGTGGTTGATTCGGTAGATCACCGGGTCCCGCATGTTGAAGTTGCCGGAGGCCAGGTCGATCTTGGCCCGCAGCGTCATGGCCCCGTCGGGGAACTCGCCGTTTTTCATCCGCTCAAAGAGGTCCAGGCTCTCCTCCACGGGCCGGTCCCGCCAGGGGCTGCGGGCGGGCACGCCCACGCTGCCCCGGTACTCCTTGAACTCCTCCGGGCTCAGCTGGCAGACGTAGGCCAGGCCCTTTTTGATGAGGCCCACCGCCTGGCGGTAGTCCTCGTCAAAGTAGTCCGAGCCGTAGAAGAACCGGTCCCCCCAGTCGAAGCCCAGCCAGTGGATGTCCTCCTTGATGGCCTCCACGAACTCCTCGTCCTCCTTGGTGGGGTTGGTGTCGTCCATCCGCAGGTTGCAGAGGCCGCCGTACTTCTCGGCGGTGCCGAAGTCGATGGTCAGGGCCTTGCAGTGGCCGATGTGCAGGTAGCCGTTGGGCTCCGGCGGAAACCGGGTGTGGACGGTCATCCCCTCGTACTGGCCGCCGGGGGCGATGTCCTCCTCGATAAAGGCGTGGATGAAGTTGCGGCCCTCCGCCGCCTCCTCCCGGGTGGTCTTGATGTCCTCTGCCATGTGTATTTCCTCCCTTGCGTACCGCAGGATTTTTGCATAGGGCTATATTATATAGAATCCCGCGGAAAATTGCAAGAGGCTTGCGTCCGGTTCAGCTCATGCGCAAAATCTCCTTTTTCAGCCGGGAGATGATGCGCTTTTCCAGGCGCGAGATGTAGCTCTGGGAGATGCCCAGCTGGTCCGCCACCTCCTTCTGGGTCTGCTCCCGGCCGCCCCCCAGACCGAAGCGCAGCGTGATGATCTGCTTTTCCCGGGGGGACAGGGCGTCGACGGCCGCCGCCAGCAGACTCCGCTCCACGTCCTCCTCGATGGGGCGCATCACCGTGTCCTCCTCCGTCCCCAGCACGTCGGAGAGGAGCAGCTCGTTGCCGTCCCAGTCGGTGTTCAGCGGCTCGTCAAAGGAGACCTCCCCCCTGCGGTTGGCGTTTTTCCGCAGGTACATCAAAATCTCGTTTTCAATGCACCGGGAGGCGTAGGTGGCCAGCTTGATGTTCTTGTCCGCCCGGTAGGTCCCCACCGCCTTGATGAGGCCGATGGTGCCGATGGAGATCAGGTCCTCGATGTTGATGCCCGTGTTCTCAAACCGGCGGGCGATGTACACCACCAGCCGCAGGTTGTGCTCGATGAGCTCCTTCCGGGCCTCCTCGTCCGTAAGACGGCCCACCAGCTCCGCCTCCCGCTCCCGGCTCAGGGGCGGCGGCAGGGTGTCGCTGCCGCCGATGTAGTGAATCTCCCCCTCCGGCAGCAGCCCCCATCGCCGCAGCAGCCCCAGCAGAGCGGAAAGTTTTTTTCGCAGCGTTTCCATGGTCTCCTCCTTTTTTGACTTCGCCGCCCCACAGGGCCGCGTATCCGTCTCCCAGGGCCGTGGGCGACAGCGCCGCCGTCAATCCGGGATACCGCCTGCCGCCGATCTCCGCCCAGTCCAGCCGCACCGCCAGCAGCAGTCCGCCAGCCCCCACCGCCCGGTAGGGCAAAAGGCGGGGCCGCAGCGCCGGCGCCGCCCGCCGCAGGGGCTCCAGCGCGTCCGCCGGGGACCGCAGCGCCTCCGCCGTCACCAGACGCCGGACCTCCGGCGCCAGCAGGCCGTCCAGGGCGCCGGGGGCCGTCACCAGCACCGCCTCCCCGCCTCCGGGCTCCCGCAGGGCGCTGCCCGTGTCCCACAGGGCCGTCAGGGCGGCGGCGCGGCCGTTCAGGCCCACCCGCACCGGCAGCAGATTCCCCGCCGCGGCGTGATGGGCCGAGGCCCGGAACACCACCGCCAGCACGAGATAGGCCGCCGCCGCCGCGATCAGCAGCACCTTGGCGTCCACGTCCGTGTAGAAGACGCCGTTCACCACCGGCACCCGGCTCCCCGCCAGCAGCCCCAGCCCCAGCACACACCCGGCCATGGCGCTGGAGACCAGAAAGAACAGCAGCGCCAGCCGGAAAAACCGCTCCTCTCCGCCGAAGGCCGCCAGGGCCAGCAGCACCCCCGCCGCCAGCTTCACCAGCGGCGCCGCCAGAAACCCAAGACCCGGCAGAAACACCGCCACGGCGTAGGCTCCCCCGGCCAGGGCCGCCAATATGTACCGCCGCCGCCGGAGGGGAACCCCCGCCAGGCGGCCCGTCACCACCAGCAGCAGGTAGTCCATCACCGTATTCAGCACAAACACGCTGTCCACATAGACCACCGTCACAGCCCCGCCCCCTTTGTCCGATGGGGCTATTATAGGGCAGGCCCCCTGAAAAAAGAGGTCGAAATCCGGGCGGTTGACGGCGGGGAAAAAGAGCCTTAATATAGAGGGAGAATCCATTTTGCTGTGAGAGGAGTGCTTCGCCATGCTGAGTGAGGAGAGAAAAGAGGAACTGATCCGCCTGACCCGGGACCTGGTGGCCCAGAGGAGCGAGTCCGGCCATGAGGACGGGGCCGCCGGAGTGCTGGGGCGGTACCTGCGGGACAGCGGCTTTGACCAGGTGACGGTGGACGGGCTGGGAAACGTCATCGGGAAGCTCACCGGGAGCTGCCCCGGCCCCAGGGTGCTCTTCGACGGGCACCTGGACACCGTGCCGGTGGCGAATCCCGCCGCCTGGACCCACGACCCCTACGGCTGCGAGATCGCCGACGGCCGGATGTACGGCCGGGGCACCTCGGATATGAAGGGCGCCGTGGCGGCCTTCACCGCCGCCGCCGGCTTCTTCGCCCGGGACCGGAACCGGGATTTTCCCGGGGAGATCTGCGTCGCGGGCACCGTCCACGAGGAGCGCTTTGAGGGCGTGGCCGCCCGGAGCGTCAGCCGCATCGTCCGGCCGGACTATGTAATCATCGGCGAGGCGTCCCAGTGCGATCTGAAGATCGGCCAGCGGGGCCGGGCGGAGATCGTGGTGGAGACTTTCGGCGTCCCCGCCCACTCCGCAAACCCCGACAAGGGCGTCAACGCCGTCTACGCTATATGCAGGGTGGTGGAGGCCATCCGCCGTCTGCCCTGCCCGGAACACCCGGTGCTGGGCAGGGGCATCCTGGAGCTGACGGACATCAAGTCCGCCCCCTATCCCGGCGCGTCCGTGGTGCCCTCCCGCTGCCGGGCCACCTACGACCGCCGCCTGCTGCCCGGGGAGACGGAGGAGAGCGTCCTGGCCCCCATTCAGGCGCTGCTGGACCGACTCATGGCGGAGGACCCCACTCTCCGGGCCAGGGTCTCCTACGCCCAGGGGGAGGAGACCTGCTACACCGGAACCGCCATCCGCGCCCGGCGGTTCTTCCCCGCCTGGCTGTACGATGAGGAGGAGCCCTTCGTCCAGAGCATCCTCTCGGAGCTGCGCTCCGCGGGCCCGGAGGTGCGGGTGACCCAGTACAGCTTCTGCACCAACGGCAGCCACTACGCCGGCGAGGCGGGCATTCCCACCGTGGGCCTGGGCCCCTCCCGGGAGGACCTGGCCCACACCGACGACGAGTACATCGAGCTGGAGCAGCTGTACCTGGCCTGTGAGCGCTGCCAGGCCGTCCTGCGGGCGCTCCTGCGGTGACGCGGAAATAGAGCTTCCTTTCCGGCTGCCCTAAAAGGACGGGGAACCGGTGTGTTCCCGCATTTTCTGTGCCCTTGCATGGCAAAAAGCCGCCCCCGCCGGATCTCCGGCAGGGGCGGTTTTTTTCAGCAGTCGCAGCCGCACTCCCGGGCACACTCGATGCTGGGCTCACCGCTGGCCATGGTCACACCGTAGCGGATAGGTACGGACACACAGAGCTGCTGCTTGAACGTCAGCGTGCAGCTGCCGCCGCAGCAGTCGGTGGCGCAGGTGACGCAGGGACTGCCCTGGCAGGTCACCGTGGGCGTTCCCATGACGGCGGTGGGGTTCAGCGTCAGCGGCGCGGCGATATCCACGCACTGGGTGGCCACTTTATTGCAGCCGGCGGGGGGACAGGACTCCTCCACCGGACAGGATTGGAGCGGCGTATGCTCATAGACTTCATTGATGCGCAAAGGTGCTCCCTCATTTCCCGGAGATTATATCCGGCGCTTCCCGGATACACCTCATCCTATGACGGCGGAGCCGTCCCCGTCACCGGACCGCTTTGAAAAAGTCTTTGCACCTCTTTCCCAATTATGTTATAATTTCGTTAAGAAAACAATGGAGCTCCGCCCCGGGGCGGCCTCCCGTACAAAAGAGAGGATTCTATGGACGAAAAACAGGAACAGAAATTCCACCAGATGACGGAGACTCCCGTCAGCACGCTGATCTGCCGCCTGGCCCTGCCCTGCATCGTCAGCATGCTGGTCACCGCCTTTTACAACATGGCCGACACCTTTTTCGTGGGGATGCTCAAGAGCAACAGCGCCACCGGCGCCGTGGGCGTGGTGTTCTCCCTGATGGCCATCATCCAGGCCGTGGGCTTCTTCTTCGGCCACGGCAGCGGCAACTTCATCTCCCGGGAGCTGGGCCGGCAGAACTTTGAGGAGGCCTCCAACATGGCGGCCACCGGCTTCTTCTCCGCCATCGCGGCGGGGGCGCTGATCTGCGCTTTGGGTCAGCTCTTTCTGGAGCCCCTGGCCACGCTTCTGGGCTCCACCCCCACCATTCTGCCCTACACCAAGGCCTACCTGCGGGTCATCCTCCTGGGCGCGCCCTGGATGACCTCCTCCCTGGTGCTGAACAACCAGCTGCGCTTCCAGGGCAGCGCGGCCTACGCCATGGTGGGCATCGCCAGCGGCGCAGTGCTGAATATCGCCCTGGACCCCCTCTTGATCTTCACCTTTCACCTGGGCGTGGCCGGGGCGGCCTGGGCCACCATCATCAGCCAGTTCGTCAGCTTCTGTCTGCTGTTGATCGGCTGCTCCCGGGGCGGCAACCTGCGCATCCACATCTCCCGGGTCCAGCGGAAGTGGTCCTACTACGAGATGATCGTCAGGGGCGGCCTGCCCTCCCTGGCGAGGCAGGGTCTGGCCAGCGTGGCCACCATCTGCCTCAACCGGGCCGCCGGACCTTATGGCGACGCGGCGATCGCCGCCATGGGGGTGGTCCAGCGGATCATGATGTTCGGCGGCTCCGCCATGATCGGCTTCGGCCAGGGATTCCAGCCGGTGTGCGGCTTCAACTACGGCGCAAAGCTCTACCATCGGGTGAAAGAGGGCTTCTGGTTCTGCGTCAAGTCCTCCACCGTGTTTTTGCTGGCGGTCAGCACCCTGGGCTTCCTCTTCGCCCCTCAGCTCATCGCCCTGTTCCGGGACGACCCGGAGGTCATCGCCTGCGGCGCGGCAGCGCTGCGGTTCCAGTGTGTCACGTTCTTCACCACCGGCTGGACCGTCATGAGCAACATGATGCTCCAGACCATCGGCAAGACCGGGCCCGCCACTTTCATGGCCATGGCCCGGCAGGGGATCTTCTTCATCCCCCTGGTCTACATCCTCTCCCACTGCTTCGGCCTGGCGGGCGTCCAGATGACCCAGTCCGTGGCCGACTGCCTGGCGTTTCTCTGCGCCATTCCCCTCTCCCGCCGCGCCCTGAAAGAGATGGCCTGAGGAAAAAGGCACAGCGCCCCCGAATATCGGTGCGAAAGCAAGCGTCCCGGAGCCTCTCCGGGACGCTTGTGTATTGGGCGGAGGGGGGGCCGGGTTTTTGTCACCGTTTTGTTACTCTTCCCCTTTTCCCATGCAGAATTTTCCTGTCGCGCACTGTCTATTTTCGCCGAAAGTGGGTCTCAGCGTTCTATTTTACCGGCAAAACCTTGACAAAAGTGGGAGTCGTGTGTATACTAAGTCCAGTTTCCCGGCTGGTAACAAAAGTTACAGTCATTTTTTACTCCCTCCGTGGAGCCCGCTGGCCGGGAATCTTAGAGCTTATCCGTAAATGAGGCGTGCGCAGATTGCGCCGCCAGATTTTGTGTCAGACGAGGCGATTTTTCGCTTACTAGGCTAGCGCCCGGCAAGAAAAAACGACGAAGTATGACCCAAAATATGCAGGCAAGCTGTGTGCGCATAATTTGCAGATAAGCTCTCATTCAGGAGGTATGCATGTGAGCACAAAGACTCTGCAACAAAACCTGTACGAATTTTGGAGACGCAGCGGCGTCAATCTCTTTACAGCGGCTGTCGTCCTTTGCACCGCCCTGGTCATCACCAACCGGGCCGCGGGCCTCTACATCGTCAGTGGTGTGGACGACGCGGCCATCGTGCTGAGCGGCGAGGGCACCGCCCCGGAGCTGGAGAGCAGGCTGATCTACACCTCCAACGGGAGCCGCGGCTACGACGTGTGCCTGCGCCTGGGCCAGACGGTCACCGTCCGCCACGACGGCGAGGTCTTCACCACCAAGTCCCGGCAGGAGTCCATCCTCAGGACCCTGCGCCGCCTGGACATCGTCCCCGGCCCGCTGGAGATGGTGGGCATCGACTTCACCGAGAGCGGCGTGGAGATCACGGTGTCCTCGGATCTGAGCTACTACGAGCACGTGGTGGAGGAGGTGGCTTTCGAGACCGTCCGGGTGGCCAACCCCAGGATGGAAGAGGGGAAAGAGAAGGTGGTCCAGGAGGGCGCCGACGGCGTCCGCAGCTCCGTCTATGAGGTGGTCTGGTCCAACGGCCGGGAGGTCGCCCGCCAGTTTGTGGAGGAGCTGAGCAGCACCGCTGTGGACAAGATCGTGGAGTACGGCACCGCCGCTCCCGCCAAGCCCGCCGCGGCGGCGTTCCCCTCCAACGACTCCCCCATCGTCAACATCTCCACCAACGCCGACGGCAGCGGCGTCTTAACCCTGGCCTCCGGCGAGAAGCTGAGCTTTTCCAGCGTCAAGAACATGACCGCCACCGCCTACACCGCCGGACACGGCGGCGCGGACCACTACACCGCCACCGGCACCACCGTCCGGGTGGGCACCGTGGCCGTGGACAAGAAAGTGATCCCCCTGGGCACCCGGATGTATATCGTCACCAACGACGGCATCGTCTACGGCACCGCCGTGGCGGAGGACACCGGCGTCCGGGGCAGCAAGGTGGATCTCTACTTCAACACCTATGACGAGTGCATCAACTTCGGCCGCCGCAGCTGCAAGGTCTATATTCTGAAATAACGTACAGGGACGCCCCGGCGCGCAGAGCGCGCCGGGGCGTTTTCTTTGACCGATTCACAGCGTCTCCAGCAGGGATGGGAGCTGGTCCAGGGCGGAGATCTCATAGTCCGGCACAATGTCCGCCCGGCGGGGCTTCCCCTGGGGGTTGAACCAGCAGGTGCGGAGCCCCGCGTCCCGGCCGCCCCGGATGTCGGAGGTCAGGCTGTCCCCCACCATGACGGCGCAGTCCCTGGAAAAGCCGGGGATGGCGTCGAAGCACCTCTGGAAAAAGGCCGGGCTGGGCTTGTCCGCCCCCAGCTCCTGGGAGATGAACACCCCCTTGAACCACGGCAGAATCCCGGCGCTCTCCAGCCGCCGGTGCTGCACCGCGGCGGTGCCGTTGGAGGCCAGGTACAGCTCATACCGGGGCGCCAGGGCCGAGAGCAGCGCCTCCGCCCCGGGGACGAACCAGTGGCCCTCTCCCAGATATTCCTCGTAGCGCTCACAGATCTCCCGGGCGGAGCGGCGAAGCCCCAGCTCCTGAAAGAGGATGTCAAACCGGCCCAGCAGCACCTGCTCCCGGGTCAGCACCCCCTCCTCCAGCAGCTCCCACTGGGCGGCGTTGATGGCGTGGTAGCGGGCCAGGACACCGTCATCCGCCGGCGCGTCCGCCTCCGTCAGCGCCCGCCGCAGGGCCTGGGCCTCCGCCCGCTGGAAATCCAGAATCGTGTCGTCCAGATCGAGAAAAACCGTTGTCAGCATATCGCTCCCCCCTCCCAAACCATCGTGTACTCCGGCTCCCCGGTGTTCCCGTCCACGCCCTCTCCCCGGACCTGAAAGCCCTCCCGGCGATAGAATGCGGCGGCCCGCTCATTTTTCCGGTAGACGTTCAGGGTCAGACGGCCATGGGCGTCCCTGGCCCGGCCCAGCAGGGCCTTTCCAATGCCCCGCCCCTGGAGCTGCGGCCGGACGAAGAGCCCCTCGACGTGATCGCCATTCAGGCCGATGAAGCCCTGGATGGCGCCGCCGTCCTGCCAGACGTAGAGCTCCGCCTGGGGCAGCAGGTCCCGCACCGTCTCCAGCTGTTCCTCCCAGTACGCCCGGGGGATAAAGCCGTGGGCCTGGAGATTGGCCTCCAGCCAGATCTCTGCCGCCCGCTCCAGATCGCCGGTTTGAAATTCCCGTACCATGTGATGTCCCCCCGTTCTTTTTGCCGCCAGTATATCAGACCGCGCCTTTTTGGTCAACCGGGCTTTGCAGAGAGTCCTTTTTCTGCTATACTGGGGGACACAACCCATTTCCCCGAAAGGCGGCGCTGCTATGAACCTCTGCGACTACAACACCATCCGCGCTCTGCTGGACCGTCACGGCTTCCGCTTCTCCAAGTCCATGGGGCAGAATTTTCTCATCGACCCCCAGATCCCGGCGGACATCGCCGCGGCCTCCGGCGCGGACGCGGCCTGCGGCGTGCTGGAGATCGGCCCCGGCGTCGGCCCCCTGACGGCGGAGCTGGCAAAAAGGGCCGGAAAGGTGGTCTCCATCGAGCTGGACAGGACGCTTCTTCCGGTGCTGGCGGAGACCATGGCCCCTTACCCCAATGTGGAGGTCATCCAGGGGGACGCGCTGCGGCTGGACCTTACTGCCCTGGCGGCGGAGAAGTTCCCGGGGCTGACGCCCATGGTCTGCGCCAACCTGCCCTACAACATCACCTCTCCCCTGCTGCAAAAGTTCGCGGAGACCCCCTGCCTCCAATCTGTGACGGTGCTGATCCAAAAGGAGGTGGCCCAGCGGCTCTCCGCCCCCCAGGGCAGCGCCGAGGGCGGGGCTTTCTCCCTCTTTTTGCAGTACCGCATGGAGGTGGAGACGCTTTTCGAGGTGAAGCGGGACAAGTTCCTCCCCGCCCCCAGGGTGGACTCCGCCGTGCTCCGGTGCGTTCGGCGAAGCCGGCCCGCGGTGGAGGTATCCGACGAGGCGTTTTTCTTCCAGGTGCTGCGGGGGGCCTTTTTGCTGCGGCGGAAGACCCTGACCAACAGCCTCTCCGCCGCCCTGCCGGGACGGGACCGGGAGGCCATCCAGGCCGCCATCCGGCGCTGCGGGCTGCCCGACGGCGTGCGGGGGGAGCGGCTGACGCTGGCGGATTTCAAAAAATTGGCAGAAGAGTTGGAGAATCCAAAAATGTAATCGTTTTTCCTCTTGCTTTTTTCCGGATGATAGGGTAATATATCCATCGTATAAGAGGTAAGAACCTTTACGAGATTTTAACAGGAGGAGTTTTTTATGTCCACAAGAGCTTACTATCCCAGAACCGAGATCGGGCCCGGAAAGGTGGGCTTTTCCAAGACCCGCTCCATTATCGAAGCGCCGTTCTACGGCAACAATGTGGTAAAGATCAACTCCCTGCGGGAGGCCTATGACCTGGCCAAGAATTCCCCCGGCACCGTGGTCACCGACATGCCCGTCTACCGCGGCGAGGAGTTCGGCCTGGAGCCGGACGCCAAGGTGCTGCTCTTCAACGACGGCTCCATCACCGGCCGCTATGCCCCCGCCCGCCGGATCACCGGCAAGCCCGGCGTGGACACCGCCGCCCTGGACAAGATCGTTATGGACGCCGTGTACGACACCCGCTGGAAGACCATGTACCACGCCGAGGTCTTCATCGGCCTGGATCCCGAGTTCATGGTCAAGGCCCACCTCCTCATTCCCGAGGGGGAGGAGAACCTGCTCTACAACTGGATGCTGAACTTCCAGTACCAGTCCGACGAGTACGTGAAGATGTACAAGAAGTCCCAGCCCGTAGGCGGCGGCAAGGAGCCGGACATCTACATCTTCTCCGATCCCCAGTGGACCGGCGCGCCGGGCCAGGAGGACGTATGCGATCCTAAGTGCCTTTGCTACTTCAACACCGACACCAACTGCGCCGCCATCCTGGGCATGCGCTACTTCGGCGAGCACAAGAAAGGCACGCTGACCCTGGCCTGGGCCATCGCCAACCGCAACGGCTACGCCTCCTGCCACGGCGGCCAGAAGGAGTACACCCTGGCCGACGGCAGCAAGTACGTGGCGGCGGTCTTCGGCCTCAGCGGCTCCGGCAAGTCCACTCTGACCCACGCCAAGCACGGCGGCAAGTACCCCGCCATCAAGGTGCTCCACGACGACGCGTTCATCATCAACTCCGACACCTGCGCCTCCATCGCCCTGGAGCCAACCTACTTCGACAAGACCGCCGACTACCCCGTGGACTCCGAGGACAACAAGTACCTCCTCACCGCCCAGAACTGCTCCGCCACCCTGGACGAGGACGGCAAGATCGTCCTGGTCACCGAGGACGTGCGCAACGGCAACGGCCGGGCCATCAAGTCCAAGCTGTGGTCGCCCAACCGGGTGGATAAGATCGACTCCCCCGTCAACGCCATCTTCTGGATCATGAAAGACCCCACCATCCCCCCCATCGTCAAGCTCAGCGGCGCCTCTCTGGCCTCCGTCATGGGCGCGACCCTGGCCACCAAGCGCTCCAGCGCCGAGCGGCTCAAGGCCGGCGTGGATCCCAACGCCCTGGTGGTGGAGCCCTACGCCAACCCCTTCCGCACCTACCCGCTGGTGAACGACTACGAGAAGTTCAAGAAGCTGGTGGCGGAGAAGGACGTGGCCTGCTATATCATCAACACCGGCGACTTCATGGGCAAGAAGGTCCAGAAAGAGGACACCCTGGGCATCCTGGAGGCCGTTGTGGAGGGCAAGGCCCAGTTCAAGAAGTGGGGCCCCTTCGAGGACATCGAGATCCTGGAGTGGGAGGGCTTCGTGCCCGACCTGGGCGACAAGGAGTACGTGGCCCAGCTGAAGGCCCGGATGCAGGACCGCCTGAACTACGTGGAGGGCCTGCACGAGGCCGAGGGCGGCTTCAACGAGCTGCCTGACGACGCCGCCGCCGCCATCAAGAAAGTGGTGGACGAGGCCAACAGCCTGTAAACATCCCATCATCGCTCTGTATGGAGGGCAGACCCGCGGTCTGCCCTCCATTTTCAAAAAGGAGATCCTCTCATGGAAGCCTTGAAAAAGCCCGTCTGGCGGGTCCCTCTGGTGCTGGGCTGCACCGGTCTTCTCTGCCGCGCCCTCACTTTTATCCTGGGTTTTGCCTGGGGGACAATCCAGCGACTCCGGGGCCCGGGCCCGGACGGAACCACGGTTCTCACCAGCGGCTATGTGACGGAGATTGCCGCCGTGATCTCTTTCCTCTTGTTCTGGCTGGCGGGCTGGCGTTTCATCCGGGGGCTGACCCGGCGGGAGATCTTCCTGTCCGCCACCATCATGGTGCTGTTCCAGGCTCTTCTGCTGGCATGGGAGCAGCTGTCACAGATCATGGGCGGCTTTTCCCTCTGGGCCTACCGCCTCTATGCCCTGACGGAGGGAACCATGTGGGCGGACCAGCTGCTGATCCGTCTCTTTGATACCGTATCGGTCCCGGTGCTGATTCCCGCTCTCTTCGCGCCGTATCTCTATCTGGTCTTTGGAAACCGGAGCGCCTCCCGCTGAGGAGTCATTTTTTCTGCATGGCAGTTTTTTGACAAAGCCGCGGAGCGCCTCCCGCTGAGGAGGCGCTCCCCTTTTCACGCTTTCCGGCGAAAGCTGCATAACACCGGATCAAGAGGCCCGGATCCCTCATCAGGAGGGGCGGCAATACACCTTTCTCAGTGGTTGACCTCGCCGCCGGGATAGGGCCCTATGAGGCTCACCAGGGCCATCCCCTGGTCCGTATCCCGGAAATCCCCCACAAACAGGTCGCCGTTTTCCAGATAGAGATACCGCTCCTCCGGAAACTCCCCGTCCGTCTCGATGGCGGCCTCCCCGGTGCGGAACGCCGCCAGCCGGTCGTAGTACCACCGGAGGGTGTTCTCCCGGGCCACCCATGATTCCGGGCGGGCCGCCTCCGCCAGGGACAGGGGCGACCAGTCGTTCCCCAGCTCCCGCCAGGTAACATGCAGGCTGGGGATGCCGGAGCCGCCGTAGTCCTCCCCGTACCAGGCCGAGAAGAAGTTCCGCCCGTTGGTCCCGTCCGGCAGGAGGGAGAAGTGGACACCCGTCTCGCTGGCGGAGTAACAGCACGCCTCCACCCTCAACCCCGTCAGGTTGTACAGCTCCTGGAGGGCCAGATACGCCTGCTGGCGGTGGGTGATCCGGTACTTTTTCCCATAGAGCACCTCGTCCGGGCCGCGCCCGTCGGAGAGGCCCGCCTCGGTGACAAAAGTCAGTTTCGTTCCCGCCACATCCGGCCAGTCCGCCGCGGTGAAGTCCGTCAGGGGCTGGCGGACCAGTTCCCCGTCCCCCAGGAGGTAGCGGGCCAGCACCGACTCCTGGGAGTCTGTCGCCACAAAGCCGCCCTTGTCCGCGTCAAAGCCCAGCCCCACGTTGGCAAAGCCGTCGTTGTAGGGGTCCAAGGTATACCGAAAAGCCCCCTCCTCCCCCTCTCTCGTGTCGGTGATCTCGCAGTACCAGGGGTTGTGGCCGCAGAGAGAGACAATTTCCAGCTCCCCGTCCTCGTCCACGTCGAACTCCTGGGCCTTGTTGCCCACGGCCATCAGGGCCGGGGAGCCGTCGGGCCGCTGGGTGATGTAGTAGTCCATATCCCCGGCGGAGGCCCCGATCACAATGGAGAGCTTCCAGCCGTCACGGCCCAGGACATTGGCGAATCTCTCCGCCTGGAAGCCGTCTGTGTTTACGTAGTGATTGCAGTCCGCGATACGGGTCAGGATCTTCCAGTTGAGGTCTCCGGCGCTGTCCGGCTGGGCGTACAGGAGATACAGGTCGTAAAAGGTGGTGCGGTTTTCCTCCACGGGGTTCGTCTTCACCACGCTCAGATGCAGCGTAGGCAGGCGCGTATCGCCCTCGTCCCCCAGGTAGCCGCCCCAGACCTCCTGCTCCTGGAGTTCCAGATCATCCTCCAGAAAGGGCACACAGGCGGGGGCGTAGTCTCCGGTGGGAACGTCGCCGAAGTCGAAGTCGTGGGTCACGCCCAGAGGCAGCGTCTCCGGGAACGCCTCTGTCAAGTCGGGGATCCCGGTTTCCGCCGCCGCCGGACCGTCCTGGGTCTCTTCGACGGGCGCCGGCACGCCGGGGTGCGCCTGATGCCGCAGCACCGCCGCCAGAGCCGCCCCCAGCACCAGGCACAGTGCCGCCAGCACCGCCGCGGCGATCCTCCAGGGCCGGGCGGCGTCACCCGGGCGCTCCGCCGCCGCGGCTTCCTCGTCCATGGCGGCCCAGGTCTCCTCCGGGAGCTCCAGCACCTCTGAAAGCCGCGCCAGCTTCCCCCGGGCGGGGCGGGAGAGGTCCATCTCCCACTTGCTCACCGCCTGGCGGCTGACCTCCAGCGACTCCGCCAGCTGCTCCTGGGTCAGTCCCCTCCGCTCTCTTGCCTGTTTGATCCGCTCTCCATAGGTCATGGGCCGTTCCTCCGTTTCTGATCTGCCCCCAGGATACCCCGAACATTCCCTCAAAATCAACCAACCGGGCGCAACTTTCGGCGGTTGCGCCCGGCTTTCCGGCAGATTTTACGTCCTGTCCGGGTATTTCTCGCACAGGCCGTCCAGCTCGGCGATCAGATCTTTCATCTCCTCTTTCGTCATCACGGCCTCCACCTGGGCGGTGTCGTCGCCGTCCATGGTGTTGGGCAGGTAGAAGGACACGTCCACCCGGAAGTCCTCCCCCTCCGCCTGGGCCGCCACCTCGAAGTAGGGGTCCACGAAGTCGCTGGCGTAGCTGTCCTTGATCCCGGCGTTCAGCACTTTCAATCCGGCGGCCAGCTCCCGCAGCTCATAGGTCAAAAGGCAGCTGTTGGAGTCCTTGACGATGACCCCCTCCTCGTTGACCCAGGTACACCGCAGCACCAGCCAGTTCTGGTCGTCGCTGTCCGCCTCGCCGGCGCCGGCGGGAAACTCGTAGTTGACGACGCGCAGCTCCAGGCTGGCGTCCTCGCTCTTGAAAAGCATGGTTCTCTCCTCCTCTTCCGTCCTTGGGGAATTCTCAAAACTCCCGGCGGCGGCGGCCCCCGGGCAAGGGTTTTCCCGGAATGATTGTATCACACTTTGCCGGGTTTGCAAACCGGGGAAAGTGTGATATAATACAAATTCAAAAGGAGGGGACGTCCATGGACAGAGAACTGCACCTGAAGCTGACCATCCAGCTCTACACCGACGACAACCGGCGCTGCTTCGGCCCCGGCATCGCCACGCTCCTGGAGCGGGTGCGGGAGCACCATTCCCTCCGGGCGGCGGCCTCGTCCATGGAGATGGCCTATTCCAAGGCCTGGCGCATCATCCGTACCGCGGAGGAGGTCTTCGGCTGCAAGCTGCTGGACTCCACCACCGGCGGACGGAACGGCGGCGGCGCGGCCCTCACCCCGGCGGCGGAGCAGCTGCTGGCGGCGTACCGTGCCTACCAGGCCGATGTGGAGCGCTGCGCCAGGGAGAGATTTGAAACCGTCCTGGGCTTCTACCGGACTTTGGATCAGGAGCATTGAAAAAGAGTGCGGCGGACTGACGTCCGCCGCACTCTTTTTCAATGCTGTCTCAAGCCTGGGTGGGGTCCGCCTCCGTGGGGCTGGGCACGGGGTGCTCCTTGTGCTCCACCATGGCCCGGATCAGCTCCACCGTGCCGCCCAGACCCAGGTAACTGGAGTCCAGGCAGAAGTCATAGCTCTCCACCGCGCCCCACTTCTGGGAGGAGTAGTACTCATAGTAGGAGGCCCGGCGCTTGTCGGTCTTGGCGATGAGGGCCTTGGCTTTCTCCGGCGGGATGTTCTGCCGTTTGGCCACCCGTTCCACCCGCACGGCCATGGGGGCGTGGATGAACAGGCTCAGATGGTTGGGATTGTCCGCCAGAGCGTAGTCCGCGCAGCGGCCGATCATGACGCAGGGCCCCTGCTCGGCGATGTGGCGGATGGTGTTGAACGTGGCCAGGTACACCTGCTGCTCCAGGGAGTCCCCCACGCCGCTGCCCGGCAGGGCGAACATATAGGAGTCCATGGCGATGGAGTACAGCAGGCTCTTGGGCCGCTCGTCGAAATTCTCCACGATCTTCTCGCACAGGCCGCTCTTCTTGGCGGCCTCCCGCAGAAGCTCTTTATCGTAAAAGGGGATTCCCAGTTCCTTGGCAACCCGGATTCCGATCTCCTTGCCGCCGCTGCCAAACTGCCGCCCGATGGTGATGACTGTGTTCATAGGAACGCCTCCTCTCTTGGTGATTTTATTATAGCACTTTCGAGATTGAGCGTCAAATGAAATCCGGGGCAGGAAAGGAGCCGAGACACAGTACGTCCCGGCTCCTCTATTCCTATCATCAAAGTATCTCAAAACCCTCCGGCATCGGACACCCTTCGCCCAGCAGCGGAAGTCCTAACAGCTGACAGAGCTTTTCCAAACGGTCATTCGCAAAGGCCTCTTCGCCATCCCATATATCCCGCACAGCGGCGGCATCCGTATTTGCAAAGAGGCGGAGCAAAATCTCCGGAAACTCCGTGCTATACAGGTCCGTGTCGTACTCCTCCATCTCCTCGAAGTTTGGCTTGGCATAGTCGCAAACCGTACTGCCGGCCGCATCGGCATAGGAGAGAAAGAGGATGTCGCTGTCAAACAGGGCCATCACCAGCACCGGAGCACCAAATTGGCGGGAGAGCTTTTTCGCCGCCCGGCTGTCGGCGATGCTCCCATCACACAGGCGCATTTCAAAGTATGGGAGCCACGGGGTGTCCCGGCGGTATGCAAGCGAGGGGGATCTCAGCGATGCGGCCTCCTGTCTCTCTGCCTCGTACATTGCCTGCAGCTGCTGGAGCAGGTCAGGCGGCAATACCGCGGACAGGCCCGTCATCAGATCGTCCTCCACATTCTCCGCCTGCTCTTTCACCGGCTCCAGCTTCTTTTTCAAAAGATCCGGCGTAAATCCGCTGTTTTGGATCCAGCAATATGAAGCTGTGCTTCCCATGTAAACGCGTCCTTTCTTTTGAGCTTCAGTCTTTCGGCATCTCCCTGCCCAGCCGCTTATACATGGTCTTCTTCACCGCCCGGAGGATGTTCTCGTACCCCGTGCAGCGGCACAGGTGGCCGGAGAGGTGCTTGCGGATCTCCTCGTCGGTGTACTCCCTGCCGCTCTCCAGCAGCTCCACCGCCGACATGATGAAGCCCGGCGTGCAGAAGCCGCACTGGATGGCCGCCTCGTCGATGAACGCCTGCTGGATGTCGCTGAGCTCCCCGTCCGGGCCCATGAGGCCCTCCAGGGTGCGGACGCGCTTGCCCTCGGCCCAGACCGCCAGGTAGATGCAGGAGTTGAAGGTCTCGCCGTCAATGAGCACGTTGCACGCGCCGCACTCCCCCACCTCGCAGCCCTTTTTCACGCTGAGGGTGTGGTAGTCGTTCCGCAGCATATCCGTGAGGCTGGCCCGGACGTCCACCGTCTTCTCCACGTCTTTTCCGTTGAGGTTGAAATGAACGGTCTGATACTGGATCTCGTGCTTCTCCATCACAGGTCACCTCCCGCCAGCTTCACAGATTCGATAAAGGCCCGCTTGGCGCTCTCCACGGCGATGTGGAGGCGGAAGTCCTTGGCCGCCCGCCAGGAGTCCCGGGGATTGATGTCCTCCTTCACCGCCCGGGCGAACCGCTCCGCCAGGTCCAGCGAGACCGGCTGGCCCGCCGCCAGCTGCTCGGCGTGGTGTGCCCGCAGGGGCACCGGCCCCGCCACGCCAAAGGCCACCCGGGCCCGCTCCACCGTCTTTTTATCGGCGGAGAGGCGGACATTGACGGAGGTGCCCAATGTGGCGATGTCCATGGCGCTGCGCATGGCGTATTTGATGTAGTGGCCATAGCAGTTCTCATAGCTCTCTTTGGGAATGAGAATGGCGGTCTGGAGCTCTCCCGCCCGGATGTCCACCTTGCCCGCCCGGATGTAGAACTCTCCGATGGGCTGGCGGCGGACGCCCTCCGGCCCCGTCAGCTCCACGATGGCGTCATAGGCGTGGAGGGTGGAGGCGGAGTCGGCGGAGGTGACGCCGTTGCAGGTGTTGCCGCCGATGGTGCCGATGTTGCGGATCTGGGGTCCGCCCACCTGGTCCACGGCCTCCCCCAGCACATTGATGTACTTCTGGATCAGGGGGTCCCGGGTGATGTGGGAGAAGCTGGTGAGAGAGCCGATCCGGAGGGTGCCGTCCTCCTCCATGGAGACGCCCCGGAGCTCGTCCAGGGTCTGGATGGAGATCAGCTCCGCGCCGGCCCGTTTTCCCTCCCGCATCTGCACCAGCACGTCGGATCCGCCGGCGATGATCTGGGCGTCCGGGTGGGCCAGGCGGAGGGCCACGGCGTCGGCCACGCTCTTTGCCTGATACAGGGCTTTCATGTCATACATGTGCTTGACCCTCCTTTACTCTTCAATGAGCCCCGCCTCTTTGAACTTTCGGTAGAGGACGTGGGGCGTGATGGGACAGCAGTCGATGGCCACGCCGGTGGCGTTCAAAATGGCGTTGCGGATGGCCGGGGCGCCGGAGCAGGCCGGGGGCTCGCCCAACGCCTTGGTGCCGTAGGGAGACGTGGGCTCCGGGTTCTCCACAAAGGCCGCCTCCAGGGCGGGGTGGTCCATAAAGGTGGAGAGCTTGTAGTCCAGCAGGTTGTTGTTCAGGGGCTTTCCGGTCCTCTCGTCGAACTTCAGCTCCTCGGAGAGGCCGTAGCCGATGGCCATGGACATGCCGCCGTGGACCTGGGCCTCCGCCAGGGCGGGGTTGATGAGCCTGCCGCAGTCGTGGACGTTCACCATCCGCAGCAGCTTCACCTTGCACATGGGGATGTCCACCTCCACCTCGGCAAAGGAACAGCCGAAGGAGTAGGCGTTGGACTTGATCTGGGCGGTGGTCTCGGCGGTGATGTGCTGGCTGTGCTCCAGGGAGTAGAGGCTCTCCGTGGCCAGGTCCCCCAGGGACTTCAAAACACGCCCGTCGGACTTGCGGACAATCTGCCCGTCCACCAGGTCCAGGTTCGAGACCGGCATCCGGGTCTGCTCATGGGCGATGTTCAAGATGCGCTCTCGCAGGGCCTGGGCCGTCTGCATGATCGAAAAGCCGCCGATGTAGGTCTGCCGGGAGGCGTAGGCCCCGGTTCCAAAGGGGGTGACGTCGGTATCCTGGGTGGAGACGACGTGGACGTCCTCCAGGGGGATCCCCACGGCGTCCGCCACCATCTGGGAGTAGGCGGTGTCGCAGCCCTGGCCGATCTCCGTCTCGCCGGTCTGGAACTGGAGGGAGCCGTCCTGGTTCAGCACCATGCGGCAGGAGGAAGACTCCAGGGAGATGGGCCACACGGCGGTGTTGTACCAGAACACCGCCAGTCCCACGCCCCGGCGGACGGGGCCGGTCTGGTCCCTGTAGGCTTCAAATTTCTTGATGTAGTCGATGGCGGCAATGCCCTTATCCATACACTGGTTGAACGTGTCGTGGTAGAGCTCGTTTTTGGAAAAGCCGTCCACATAGCCCACGGGCATCAGATTCCTCCGCCGGAACTCCAGCGGCGGCATGCCGATCGCTTTACAGATGTCGTCGATGTGGCTCTCTCCGGCAAACATGGCCTGGGGGATGCCGTAGCCCCGCATGGCGCCGGCGGCGGGGCGGTTGGTGTACACCGTCCAGCAGTCGCACTCCACATTGGGGCAGGGGTAGAGCTGGGGGAAAGCGTTCATGCCCTTGGCGTTGACGCCGTGGCCGTGGGAGGCGTAGGCCCCCTGGTTGGAAAAGGACTCAAACTTCCGGGCAACCAGCGTCCCGTCGGGCCGGACGTAGGAGATGATGTGGGTGCGGATGGCGTGGCGGACCCGGTTGGAGACGAAGGTCTCCTCCCGGCTGCACTCCAGCTTCACAAGCCGTCCCCCCACCTGGGTGGAGCACCAGGCGCACAGGGGCTCGTACAGCGCGTCCTGCTTGTTGCCAAAGCCGCCGCCGATGTAGGGCTTGATGATCCGCACCTTGCCCCAGGGCATCCCCAGGGCCTGGCCCACCACCCGGCGGACGATGTGAGGGATCTGGGTGGAGCTGACCACCACCATCCGCCCCGCCTCCTCATAGGCGAAGCACCCGTGGTTTTCAATGTGGCAGTGCTGGACCGTGGGGGTGTCGTACCAGCCCTCCACCTTGATAAGCCCCGGCTCCTGCCGGGCTGCCTCGTAGTCCCCCCGGCGGACGTCGGAGTGGCCCAGGATGTTGTTTTGGTACTTCTCGTGGAGCTGGGGCGCGCCGTCGGCCATGGCCTTTTGCACGTCCAGCACAAAGGGCAAAACCTCATACTCCACCTTCAGGGCCCGGACGCCCTGGGCCGCCGCCACCTCGTCCTGGGCGATGACCGCCGCCACCTCGTCGCCGTAGTAGCGGACGTGGCGGTTCAAGAGCAGCCGGTCGGCCACATCCTGATGGCTGGGGTCCGTGGACCAGGGGTGTCCCGCCGTGGGGAAGGGGCGGTCGGGCACATCGAAGCAGGTCAGGACTTTCACCACGCCGGGGACTGCCTCCGCCGCCGCGGTGTCGATGGACTTCACATAGCCGTGGGCGATGGTGGAGTGGCAGATCTTCACCACCAGCGCCTCCTGGCCGCAGAGGTCGTCCGTGTACCTGGCCCGGCCCGCGGCCTTCTCCCGGGCGTCCACCCGCGGGACGCTCCTGCCGACGCTCTTGCTCATAGGAAACCCTCCTTTTTGTTTGCGTGATTAAGGAAAATCGGATATACTATTCTTATCTTTCAAACTCACTGGATACAGGAGATGCTTGCGATGCTGAAATTGGGCTGTGTGGTGATGGCGGCGGGGAACGCCCGGCGCTTCGGGGACAACAAGCTGGCGGCCCGGCTGGAGGGCCGGAGCCTGATCCGCCGGACGCTGGAAGCGGTGCCGCCGGAGACCTTTGATACCGTTGCGGTGGTGACCCAGTATGAGGAGATTCTAAAGCTCGCCGGGGAGTTTGGCTTCACCGCCGTCCGCAACATCCACCCGGATCATGGCATCAGCCGCACCATCGCCCTGGGGCTCACGGCCCTGGGGGACTGTGATGGCGCTATGTTTCTGGTCAGCGACCAGCCCCTTTTGCGGCGGGAGAGCGTGGCGGCCCTGGCCCGCTTCTGGCGGGAGCGGCCGGACAAGCTGGCGGCCCTGGCCCACGGCGGCGTCCGGGGCAACCCCTGCGTCTTCCCCGCCCGGTTTTTCCCGGAGCTGCTGGCGCTGACGGAGGACCACGGCGGCAACACCGTCATCCGGCGGCACGAGGAGGATCTGCGGCTTCTGGAGGTGCCGGAGGCGGAGCTGACGGACGTGGACACCCCCCAGGCCCTGGCAAAACTCAAGGAGGAGATGGCCTGACACGGTCCGCCGCCCCCAAACGGGGCGGCTTTCCTCTTATTTTCTGGTGTAGGGCGTGTCCTCCAGGGGGAGGGTGGTGCGGAACTTGCCGTCGTAGCGGTAATAGGCGTCGGCGATGGCCGGGGCCGTTGGGATGGAGGTGATCTCCCCCA
This sequence comes from uncultured Oscillibacter sp., assembly GCA_947365245.1. Lineage (GTDB taxonomy): Bacteria > Bacillota > Clostridia > Oscillospirales > Oscillospiraceae > Oscillibacter. Next base: position 56,922 of record CANAWG010000011.1, read on the forward strand.
CGCCGATGGCCCCGCAGGCCACGTTCAGCCCCGGCTTCTCCACCACGATGGCGGTGATCTCCGGGATCTGGTTGGCCCGGAAGAGGCCCAGTGTGCCGTACCTGGCGGTGGGCTTGCAGTCCACCAGCGGGTAGCGCTCCGTCAGGGCAAAGCCCATGCTCATCACAACGCCCCCCTCGATCTGCCCCTCCACGGAGAGGGGGTTCACCGCCTTGCCCACGTCGTGGGCCGCCACCATCTGCTGAATTTTTCCGTCCTCGTCCAGAATGCAGATCTGGGTGGCGTAGCCGTAGGCGATGTGGCTGACGGGGTTGGGCACGTCGGCCCCCAGGGGGTCCGTCTTCCCCAGGTACTCCCCCCGGAACTCCCGGCCGTTCAGCGTCTCCAGTCCGCCGGCTGCCAACGCCTCCCGCAGGTCCTCACAGGCCCGGCGGCAGGCCTCGCCGGTGAACAGCGTCTGCCGGGACCCGGAGGTGGTGCCGGAGTCCGGGGCAAAATAGGTGTTGGACCGCTCGTAGACCACCTGTTCCGGTTTGAGGCCCGTCTGGTCGCAGACCATCTGGGTCAGCACCGTGCCCAGGCCCTGGCCGATGCAGGAGGCCCCGGCGAAGATGTGGACCTTTCCGTCCTCCACCGTCAGCCGCACACGGCCCGTGTCCGGGATGCCCACGCCCACGCCGGCGTTCTTCATGGCGCAGGCGAGACCCACGTATTTGGCCTTGTCGTAGTAGGGCTTCACCGCCTCCAGCGTCTCCACCAGACCGGTGGAATCGTCCACGATCTGGCCGTTGGGCAGCTCCTGCCCCGGGCGGATGGCGTTGCGGTAGCGGATCTCCCAGGGTGTGATGCCCACCAGGTCCGCCATGCGGTTTAAGAGGCTCTCGATGCAAAAGCACGTCTGGGTCACGCCGAAGCCCCGGAACGCCCCGGCGGGGGGATTGTTGGTGTAGTAGGCCCAGCCGTCAATCTCAAAGTTCTGGTAGTTGTAGGGCCCGGCGGCGTGGGTGCAGGCCCGCTCCAGCACCGGCCCGCCCAGGGAGGCGTAGGCCCCGGTGTCGGCGATGACCTCAGCGGCCACGCCCTGGATGATGCCGTTTTCGTCGCAGCCCAGGGAGAACTCCATCTCCATGGGGTGGCGCTTGGGGTGGATCAGGATGCTCTCCGCCCGGGTGAGCTTCACCTTCACCGGCCGCCCGGTCAAAACCGCCAGCAGGGCGGCGTGGTGCTGGACGGTCACGTCCTCCTTGCCGCCGAAGCCGCCGCCCACCAGGCAGTTGCGGACCTTCACCCGCTCCGCCGGCCAGCCCAGCATGGTCATGATCTCGTGCTGGGTATCGTAGGCGCCCTGGTCGGTGGAGAGGACCATCACCCCCTCCCCGTCGGGGCAGGCCACGGCGCACTCCGGCTCCAAAAAGGCGTGCTCCGTCCAGGGGGTGTAGAACCGCTGGGTCAGCATGTACTTGCTCTTGGCGATGGCCTCCGCCGGGTTGCCCCGCTGGATGTGCTTGTGGGTCAGCAGGTTCCCCTCCCGGTGGACCAGGGGGGCGTCCGGCAACATGGCCTCCCGGGGGCTGCGGACGCAGGGAAGCTCCTCGTAGTCCACCTTCACCAGCGCCTTGGCCTGCTGGAGGATCTCCGGCGTCTCCGCCGCCACCAGGCAGACGGCGTCCCCCAGGTAGTGGGTGATGTCCCCCACGGCGATCATGGTGTCCCAGTCCTGCTTCAGGTGGCCCACCTTGTTGCTGCCCGGCACGTCCGCGGCGGTGTACACCCCCACCACGCCGGGCAAAGCCCTGGCCTCCTCCGTATGGATGGCCAGCACCCTGGCCCGGGGATATTCGCTGCGGACGGCGCTGCCGTAGATCATGCCGTCCAGGTACACGTCGTCCGGGTAGACGCCGGTGCCGGTGACCTTCTCCTCCACGTCGATCCGGGGAACCCGGGCGCCCAGAGACCAGTCCTCCGCCGCCCGGGGGACCTCCCCGGACCGGAACAGCTCCGCCGCCAGCAAAATGGCGTCGATGATCTTTACATACCCGGTGCAGCGGCAGATGTTGTTGCGGATGGCGAAAGCCGCCTCCTCCCGGGTGGGGTTCGGATTGTTGTCCAGCAAGGCCTTGGCGGAGATCACCATCCCCGGGATGCAGAAGCCGCACTGGACCGCCCCGGCGTGGCCGAAAGCATACGTGTAGACCTGCCGCTCAAAATCGCTGAGGCCCTCCACGGTGAGGACCGCCTTGCCCTCCAGCTTGTCGGTCTGGGGGACGCAGGCCTTGGTGGGCTTGCCGTCAATGAGGACGGTGCAGGTGCCGCAGGCGCCCTCGCTGCATCCGTCCTTTACAGAGGTCAGGCCCAGGGTGTCCCGCAGGTACCGCAGCAGCTTCTGGTTTTTCTCCACAGTCACGGTCTTGCCATTTACGCGAAACGTTGCCATAAAAGACTCCTTGCTCCCGTGCCCGCCCTCGGTCCCACGGTTATATGTGATTTTCAGAAAGGTCGACCTTTCCGCTTTTGTACATTATACCTGAAAGTGAGACAATGCGCAACCTCACTTTTGTCAATCCGTTATTCTATTTTAAGTCCAACGGCGGCAGCTCCCACCCCACCGCCAGAGCGCCCTTTCGAACCGAGATCCGGGCCGGCGGCGCTGTGATGTGGTTGCTGACGCCAATGGGAAAATCCGGCGTCAGCACGGCCTCTTCCAGGGGGTATTGGAAGCCGGTCTCGTCCACGCCCTCCGCCCGGTCCCCCAGGCAGAAAGCGGAGAACAGCCCCCACCCCACCGTTCCGGGCACCTCCAGCGCCTCGTTCTCGATGACGGTCCACACGAAGTCGTCGCCGTACAGCCAGCCTCTGGCCCCTCTCCGCCGGAGGAACAGCAGCGACTGGAGGTTGGCCAGGGTGTGGTCCAGGCGCTTGCCGCCGGTGCCGCCGTAGATGTGGAACTCCCCGCAGCCCGCCTCCAGTCCCGTCCGGAGGGCCGCCAGGGTGTCGGTGTCGTCTTTCTCCACCGGCAGGCGGCGGACACGGGAGAAGTCCGCCGGAGCCTCCATGGAATCAAAGTCCCCCAGCAGGAGGTCGGGGACGATCCCCGCTTGCAGGCAGGTCTGATAACCCGCGTCGGCGGCGATCACCAGATCCCCGGTCTCTCCGGGCCGCTGCCGCAGGCCGTAAAAGGTACCGGCAGCGAAGATAAAGCAGCGTTTCATGAGGCCGTTTCCCTCCCACCTTTTTTTATCATTATACCATAGCTCCTCCCGCCTGGCAATTCGTTTCCCGGTCTCGGTTGGACAGGAAAATTTTTTTATTTTTTCGCGGAAAGGCTTGACAAAAACACACCAAGTCTGGTATAGTAATTTCTGCCCGTTGGCGGGCAAGCTATGGCGGCATAGCTCAGTTGGCTAGAGCATGCGGTTCATACCCGCAGTGTCCCCGGTTCAAATCCAGGTGCCGCTACCAATTCCATGGAGCGCCGTCAGGCGCTTCATGGAAGCCCCCACTTCCCTCCTCAGGTTTTTTGAGTTGGGCGGGAGAGCGGGATGCGTTTTCCCCGGCAAGGCCCGTTGGTCAAGTGGTTAAGACACGGCCCTTTCACGGCTGTAACATGGGTTCGAATCCCGTACGGGTCACCATCCCATAAGATGCCGTGACGCGCGGCGTCTTATGGGACAGCAAAATCGAATATGGCAGATGGAGGCTTAGCTCAGCTGGTTAGAGCGCATGCTTCACACGCATGAGGCCACTGGTTCGAGTCCAGTAGTCTCCACCACCGGCCCGCCTAAACCGTGTGGTTTCGGCGGGTTTCTTCTGCTTTTCGCAACTTTTTACTGGGGTTTATTTTTGCTATTTCAGGCAGGCCCACAATTTGATCCACACGGGGAAATGTCCGGAAAGGGCGAAAGAGTACCGGGCAGGAAAAACCTGCCCGGTACTGCTGTTTTTATCCCCCTCTCACGGGTGGTAGCTGCTGATAGCAGGTCCAATTCAAAGGGAAAACATACTATTGCAATGCGGCATCAATTTTTGTAAAATAATTCTGCCACAAATAATTTGCGACAGATTTGCTGCTTATCATGAGGTTTTATAAAATGGAGAACATATTGATCGCATTGATCGGCGTGGGTGGAACTTTGCTGGGAACCCTGATCGGCTGGATTCTCAATTCTCAGTCGTATCGGATCGGAAAAACCAAAATATATGGAACTCTTGTAACGACTGTAAAAGTTCCACCCGTCTCCATGACTGGAGGAGTGACAAAGGCCAAATGCACTGGGCCAGAATATTCCATAAATTGTGTTGCTACCAATAGCCGACAGATACCCGTTATCCTTGAAAGTTTTTGCATTGAAATGCAAACTGACCGCAATACAAAACCGATACGGCTATCAGTCTATGAACCTGAGGATGACTGTTGTACTATGGAGAATGGGCTCAAGATTTCGGCACAAATCGCATTGCGGCGACAGTATATTCTCCCCCGCACACTGCATGAGTTTTCCATGAAAATCGGTTGCTCCGATCCACAAATCCAGTTTAGCCGTTTAACTCTTATCGCCTATGATGAACGGCATAAAGCCCACAGGTTTTTGCTTTATGATGGGTTGAAATTAGAGCCGCCAAAAGATTGCCCTAAAAAGTAACCGTTTGACTTGCAACCACTCTGAAAGTATCAGGGATACCGAGTGAGTGTCCCCATTCGGTATCCTTGATTTCACATTTGGCTGCTGATCACCGCTCCAATAGTGTCTGCCGCATCCTGCTTCATCTGTGTTGTAGCGTGGGCGTAGGTATTCAGCGTGAATCCCGCCGAGTAGTGTCCCAGGGCACCGGAGAGAGTCTTCACATCCACGCCGCTTTTCAAGGACAACGTTGCGAAAAGATGTCTCATATCATGGAACCGAACATGCTCTGCACCAATCGCTTTCAGGATTTTATCGTGGGTACGGCGGAAGGCGTCCGGGTCGTACATTGTTCCGGTTTTCGGCGACGGGAACATATACGGATTACCTGGGTGCTTTTTATGCTCCTCTATCAGAAAGTCTACCGCCTGCTGTGGAATCACCGGTGTCCGTATGGAGTTCTGCGTCTTCGGCGGACTGATTACCAATTCCCCTTTGATACGGTTGACCTGTTTTGTAACGGAGATCGTTCTGTCCTCGGCATTCAAGTCCGTCCAAAGGAGGGCCAGTAGCTCGCCTCTTCTCAAGCCCGTCGTCAGTTCCAGGTAGAAAGCCGCCAGCAGTCCCCGGCGCTCCGCCTCTGCCAGATACATACCGATCTTCTCCTGCGGCAGGATGTGCATCTCTTTTTTCTCCAGCTTCGGCAGTTTGCAGCCTTGAGCAGGGTTTGTAAGAATCAGACGTTCTGACACCGCCTGATCCAGGCAGTTGCTCAACAGCGTATGGACACCTCTGACCACTCGCGGGCTGAGGCTCTTGTCTTTCAATTCTGGGAAGCCTTTGCGTTGGACCCGCCCATTTTTCTGGAGGTTATTATAGAACCGCTGAATCTGAATGGTCGTCAACTTGTCCAGCAAGATTTTGCCAATACCTGGAACGATGTGGTTCTCAATATAGTTTGTATAGTATTCTTTTGTATTTGGTCGGATACGAGGTTCGGCGTAAACCTCATACCACGTCCGCATCCACGCCGCCACCGTGTAGTTTCCGGTCTTGGAAATATCCAGCCGCTGGCTCTCGCTGATAGCGGATTTCAATTTTTCTTTAACCTCTGCCTGGGTCCTGCCAAGAACGTTTTTTGTAACGCGCTTGCCCGTATCTGAATCATGGCCTGCTGTGTAGCGGCCCTCCCAGCGGCCATCTTTGCGCTTTCGGATATTTCCCTCTCCGTTGGCTCGTCTTTTCGCCATTTGTGCTCACCCCCTGTCGATCAGTTCTCCGTCATCCTCATCCATGCACTCGGTCATCAGTCTAACGCCCAACCGGAAACCCAGGATGAAATATTCCCTTGCCATGGTGCTGTCAATTTCGTGCTGTGTGCTGATGAGGGTATCGAGTGTCTGCTTCTCCCCATCGTTGAGCTGCTCCGCAAGCCGAGTCTCGCAGTCGGCGGCGCGTTTCACCATATCCCGCAGTTCTGAACCGGCGGCGATTCGCTTTTCATAGGGCACGATATTTCCGAAGTATAAATCCTCCAAAATCTTTCGCATCTTCTCCGCCCTCCTTTCAAGCCACACATAATACCAGCGGCGCTGGTCAATAGCCAGTGACCAAGGGCAGAGTTATCAAACTGTTATCATTTAGCTTTCAAATCGTGCCGGTTTGTTTTCTTTGTCTATTGCGGCACAATTCTGCATGGTCTTGCCTGCGGCGGGTGGTTTCTGCTCATCTATATGCTGTTTCCATTCATCAATCCTTGAAAGAACTGTGCCGCCCCGGCAATGTCCTACATTGAGACATCCCATGGAGATGCCGCCTATAAACTTAAATATCCCAAAGGGATGTTTGTGGTGATTATCAATCGTGGTTCACGTCAGTTCCCTGGCAAAATCGCACTCATAGAGTTTGATGTCTTGCTCGGAGTCGCATTCCAGCCAGAGATCCGCAGTAGAAATAATTTGGACCGGATATCCAAGCTGAACCATGCCATTCAGGAGAGTTGTCATATCCAATGTTTGTACAGGTTTTGGCAGGGGATGCCGGATCGTTTCATCCACCCATGCCCAACTCTCGGGCGTAAAACGCAATAAACCCATAAACTGCCCGTGAATATCGGCGCGGGAAGACGGGCTCAAACCGATTTCCAATAATTTCCCCTCATCGTTGGTGCGGAAAGTTTCCAGATCCTCCAGAGGATTTTCCATCCGCCGCTTCCACAGCTCCCAATAGCCCTCATAAGAGGTGATGGCCAGCGGCGCAGGACAGTCCATCAGACGCCGCATAGTGTTGGGGGAAAATACAATGTCGGAGTAGCAGACAACGCAGGGCTCTGCCTGCAGCCACTCCTGCGCCATGGTCAGGGAGACAAACATATTGGTTTTTTCCCAGTCAGGGTTATGAAAATAAGTTACCTCCGGCACGGTAAACATATCGCTGCGATAGCCGGTGATGATACCGGTATCTGTCGGAGCTATCCCCGCTTTTTTCAGTGTTTCCAGACAACGGTCCAGCAGTGTCCGTCCCTGAAGGGTGCACATACATTTGGGGCGGTCCATCGTACGCCGGCCCAACCGCCTGCCCCGCCCGGCAGCAAGGATAATTGCTTTCATGACAAGATACCCCCATAATATTCAAAATATCGTCTGCAAAATATATGATTTAAAACACCTATTATAAACAAGACGGGCGCTTATCTTCTTTCAAGCAGCAAGTGCTCCAGTTCACGCCATTCCCCGGCCTCGACGCCAGGAATCTCTTTGCTTTTGTCAATACAAGCATTGTAGCAATCTATAAATCTCGACAAAGTATCGTTGTCTTTTGAGATTGCGATAGAAGCTCGCACCGTGTTTTTTCCATCCCGTTCATATTGCATATTCGCCGTACAATACTTTGCATGAATTCCTTTCGCCCGCAGTCCTTCCATTAAGCTTTGCAGGGATATAACATAGACATTTTTGCCTGTTCCGTAAATCAAAACAGCTGTTTCATTATCATAAGTTAGACTCAGGCGATTATAAATGGATAAAGTAGTTTGATCTGCAATGTTCACCAAGTCTGCTGCATCTCGCACTGCATATCGCACGCTGACGCTCAGTCCATAAAATAATGCAGAGTTCTGCATCAGACATCCATGGATGTCTGATACCATCTCAGAGATGGTCGCGGCTGTTGTAAATTCCATATTGGTATCGTTGTGAAACGCCTTCGCACCACTATTCATCAGCTCGGATATATCGCTGCCTATATATCGAAATCCTTTGATTTTCGGCACGTTCTTGCCATCGAAAAATACGTGGTCACAGGCAATCGCCTCATCAATCCATCCCCAAAGTGAACTCCCGCATTCACAGACAACGCTGCCTTCTTCTACCGCAAGCATCCCCGCATACTTAAAGATATAGTCCATTAATTTATTATGAGCGGACCGCAGCACATAGGAATTCAGCGTTTCCACCGACTTAACCGGCTCATCGAAAAATTTTCGAAACGCAAAAAGATCTCGTGAATATCTGGCAAACATGTATAAATCATACGCAGTCTGGTCCTGCCAATAGCCCCAAATACTCTTTTCGCCTTTTACAAGATTGAGCGACCCAAATTCCAAATAGCTGACGGATTCTGGATTTTTGCATCCATAATATTGATTCTTACTCATATTCGCATCTCCTATTTACTATGTATTATGCAAAACGGCGCTTCTGCTAGGCCTTGTTTGATAAATGGCGGAATGCCCAATGGCGAGAGATTTTTTCGCCAATCAAGGCGATTTGACGCAGCCATACTTTGTGTATGGCAAGGAAAATCAACGCGGAGTGGCGGAAAAAGATCCGCCGTTTGGGCGTTTTGACATTTTTCAAACAAGGCCTAATCAACAGCATCCTTGCCGGATTTAAAAAACTCAGAAAATAACCATATATCCTCTTCCGCAAAAGGATCTTCCCGCTCCGGGTGCCACATAATTCCCATAACGCTTCGCTCCCGGTGGCAAATGGCCTCAATGATCCCATCCTCTGTCCGCTCCAGCGCATACAACGGGTCTTCAATCGTACTGACCCCCCAATTGTGATAACTGTTTACAGATTTGTGGGGTAAATCTCCCGTTATTTTGTGGCGGCAGGCAACATGATTTTTTACAGGCTGGAGAGTGTTTCCAAAGTAATCCGCAATCATCTGCATACCCCGGCAAAAACCGAGTACGGGGAGGTCCCGCTGTACTGCATAATCCAGCAAAACACGCTCTGTCGCATCTCGCTCCGGAGCATTCCCGCCGTAAGCCGCCAAATCATTTCCACCGGTGAGAAGAATTCCAGCCGGGCGAACACAGCCGGCAAACTCCTCCGCAAATTCCGGCAGATTATTGACCGGTACAGGTATAAAACCACAGGCCTGCAGAAACCGCGCAATCCGCTGGTCCGCGCAGTCTCTGCGCTCATGATAGGCTGTGATAATTTCCACTCGCTGCGTATAAAGTATAATGTTATTTTGTCTCTTCATTGAAATCCACCCCTAATATTGCGATGTGTTTCAGAACAGGATGAATTATATAATAGGTTTCCGCACCCTGTGCGGTCTGTGGCATCTCATGGAATTCCCCATTTTGGATGTAGCTTTTCAGCGCTTTCACAAGGACTTGAGCCCGGATATACGGATCATACACATAGTCCACGAATTCTCCCCGTGGCGGCGGTGGAAATTCCTCTGATGCAATCACACTTCCCTCATCGATCCGCTCATTTAAGAAAATTGCGGCCGCACCCATTTTATCACAGTCAAGAAGGCTGTAATACGCGGTGGTACTGCCGCGATAAAAGGGAAGAATTCCCGCGTGAACATGGATCCACCTTTTCCCCATCCGGAACAAATGAGGTCGCAGGATTGCTCCGCCATAGCCGGAATAAAGAATATACTGTTGGGGGAATTCCTGTATTGCGCTTCTCATTTCATCGCCATTAATATCTCTGGAGGCAACCACCTTATAGGAAATCCCGTGCGTTTCCATTGTCTCAAAGATGGACTCATCTAAATCAAAAAACTGCTGCGCATCCCATTTGCATGGTATTTCGCGGGAGATTTTAACCCCGGCTCCCTCAGACATCACAAGGCACTTTGCGGGAATCATATCATGCTGGAGCAGCGTCTGAATGTAGGCCCGGGAACGGGCCGTATCTGCCAATACACACGCGAAATCAGTCAGAACCATCGGGATTCTCCTTTACAGTGCAATTTTCTTTCGGTACAACAATTCTTTTATATATTCTACTTCCCGTGTGATAAGCATTTTTACCAACAGAAGCATTTGTTCTTCTTTGAACGGAATCAGGGACAGCAGCGTGTCATTTAATTTTAAAAGGCAGCTCAGGTATTTTAGAGAGCAGAAGCTGCCGTATGCTTTTTCAGTCACCGCTGCCAGAAGAATGTAATCCAAGATCGTACTGTAACTGCTTCCCGCAATAGGTCTGCCTGTTTGTGCATCGTATTCTGCAAACAGGCGCTTGCGCACTTCAAAACGCTGGACGTAAAAGTTGACCGCAATTCGGTCTGCTTTGCGGGGATCCGTATAAAGCTGCTTGAGAATGCTTATCAAGTGTGAGCCTGTCGCGGTTTGCCTAAACGTCCCGGAAGAAAAAGCGTTTTCAAGCAATGAAAAAAAATCCTCCGTATTTTCCAGCAAAAACGGCTCGCGTGTTTGATAGTAGGCTTTTAGAAAATCTAAGCCGCCGTATTCTGAGTACATGTAATTTTGTGTATACTCCAAGTTGTTTTCCGTAATATATTTATACTGCATATTCCCGCTCCCGCAAATAGGAAAGTATCCTCTCCACGCATTTATCAAGGGAAAGCTGACTGGTATCCAATGTCAGCTCCGCATCCTCCGGAACTTCATAGATATCGTTGACCCCATTCAAATGGTGCATCTGATTCTCCCTTGAAAGCCGATAGTATCCTTTTACATCCCGTTCCGCACAGATCTCGGAAGGGCATTTGACATATACCAGATAAAAATTTTCTCCAAAGAACTCCCGCATTCCCTTTCGCATTTCGTCATAGGGAGCTACAATGGAGATCAGCACATTGACTTCTTGCCGCAGGAGGTACTTGGCCACGACCTTTACAATTTGGTTTTGTTTCATTCGTTCTTCTCTTGCATACCCGAACAGATTTCCCAGTTCACTCCGCAGGACGTCTCCGTCGATAATCTGCAAGGGCAGCGGCTTCTCTTTCAAGGCATCCGCCACCGCGCTGGCCAGAGTTGACTTCCCGCTTCCGCTGATCCCGGTAAAGCAGACCACAAATGGTTTCACTTCTATAGCCTCCTACTCCTCGACAATAACCTGCCGGCCCCCGCAATCAATATTGAGAATGCGGGCGTTTTCCCAAGTGGAGTAATTTTTCTCCCCAGCGCCAATCACCGCCGGAATCCCCAGCTCCGCGCACCGAATGGTCATGTGGGAATTTGCTCCCCCGAATTGGGTCACCAATCCACCGATCTGTTTCGCAAACAGAAAGTCATATCCCGGATCGGCGGAACGAATAAATACAATTTTCCCCTCCACATCCGCAGAAGTCAGCTTTTCTTCCTTTACAACCTCCGCCCGGATTCGGTTTAAAGTCACAAAATTTGGCTCCTCCTCCAGCAATGTAAAGCAATAGACATCCTCCGGTTTTACAATTACGCTCGGGAGCTTGAGCAGCCGGGCACATTCGTACTGCCGCCTGTTCATCTCGATATTATTTTGCAGGACGCTGCTCAAATTTCCGTAATAAAGGTCAACATACAGCTGTTTAACCACGCTGATGTCCAAATAAGCCATATCCTCCACAGAAATGCTGTTTCGCTCTCCCAGCGCCTTAATCAAACGCAGAATTTCACTGATACACTTGGTAAAGGAAAACTTTACCGATTCCCGGGCCTCAATCGAGTCTCGAATAAACCGCAGCAGTTCTTCCGCATTGACGGACAGGCCGTGTTCCTCCAACGCCTGATTGATTGAAGCCATTTGCGCTGCTGAAAATTGGTATGGGGATTCCGCTTCCATCTCCTGCCGCATTTCCAACTGCGGGGGGAAATAATAATCTGGAGCTTCGTCATAGCGCGGAGATAAAATATCGTAAGTACCAGGTCGTATATGTCCGTATTTTTGCATAAACTCCGCTTGTGACATGTGTCCGCCGCGAAGCTTTGCCCGGTCCCTGGCGAGCTGCTTTGAGACGGTGTTGAGGGAGCGCATAAACGCGTCATACTCGTCCTGTGTAATCAGTCCCGAACTGACGAAAGAGCGCAGAAACTGCACCGCGATAAATCCGGCCCGCGCTACCCCCGCAAAGGGAAGCGTCCCATACTTTTTACAGCACTCCAACAGCCAGTAGATTTTGTCAATCACGGAAATGCCGCTGTCCATTACCGCCTGATATTGAGCGGGCAGCGCCGCGGCTATTTCAATATCCCGTCTATACAGCCCTGTCTCTGGATGGATAATCTCATTGGTCAAGTTCAGCAGAGAGAATTCGATCCGTTTCAGCTCGTTCTCATTAAAGCCATGGGCCAACAGTTTTTTCAGATTTCCGGACAGCCCGATGTAGTAGCAGGAGTAAACAATTTCAAATTCAATTTTATCATGATAAGCTGGATATTGCCGTAAAGTATCGATGTAATAATTGGCCAGCTTTTCGGCAATATACGGGTTCAAGCTCTTGGGAATAAATGAGTTGAAGGTCACCCGTGTGTCAATATACGGAATTCCGCAGAAAGACGCCATCAGAGGATGCATTGTCAAATCCAAATAGCCATAGTTATTGCGCTGGTGTGCCCAAATGCTGTCCGTTACCAGCTCCTTGTACAGACTGACTGCCAGTTTTTTGGGGCGAACGCCTAAAATTTCCGCCGGGTTCCAGTCGGGCATTACGCCGAAGCACGTGCTGTCCCCCAATAAAAAGGGGTGTGGCCGGGTGAGTTTTTCAACCTTTTTATAGAGACTGCGCAGAGGCTGTTCCAGGCTGTCTGGAGAAATGGTGCTTTTTCCTCCTGCAGCAATTGGTCTGGCCTGCAAAATATATAACTCTTGATTTTTGGTAAACGCAAATTCTATGTCCAACGCCTGAGAGCTTAACGCCTCCTCCAGCTCAAATAGAGCCGCGATCAGCGGTTTTAATGTGGAGTTCGTGATTTGTTCCGGAGTTCCCTTAAAAAGAACGACCGTTTTCAGCTGATTGGTTTTGCCGCTGGTGACAGCGGCAGTATCCTCTCCCCACGCATAATTAATGGTAAAATAGGGCGCGCCCGTATAAATGTCGCAGGTGAAGGCCACGCCGGAACACGCCACATCTTTCAGCATCGGCTGAATCAGGATTTCTTCATCCGGATTTGTACTCTGGTAGGAAGCAAAGACCTGTCTGACAGCATCTGCTAGTTCGCAGAGATTCTGAATATCCACATTTGCCACGGATTCAAACCGGCCGGCATTGGAGGTTTGAGCGGAATCCTCCTGCAGACTGGACGAGCGAACGATCACATACCTGGCCGTCTGGGAGAAAGCGTTTTGTACCGCCCGCGCCGCTTGGAGCGGATTCTGCAAGTAATCCCCATATTTTATTATAAGGAGAGGGAGAATTCGGCTTTTTGTCAGCTTGTCCGACAAAAAGGCAAGCGTCCGTGCTTTTGTCAATGGGATTCCCGTGTGCATAAGCCAATCCTCCCGTAAAAATCAGACTGTTTTGAAACCGCTATGATTCAAGTTTCATCCGTAAGCCAAAGCGGTTTCCCAAGCTCCGGATGATCCCGCAAAACGCTTTCGTAAAGCTTTCTGCTGTGCTTAAATTTTTCGTATTTACGGACGTCAATGAAGTATGTCCCGCATTTGCTTTGCAGTTCCGCCCGCAAAGAGTCATCCTCCAGCGGCGTCCGCGTTTCCGTGCCATCTTCATTGATGCGAAAATACTGTTCCTCTCCCAAGGCGTTAATCACATAGAGCTGTTTTTTGTCGCGCACACAGCGGAAAGCAATTCCATTTCTGGGATACCCTTTCTTATAGAGGGCAATTGCACGATCGACCAATGTTTCTGAATAATAGTCCACGCCTTGAGAGTACACTTCATCCCGCAAAATATCCGTCAATCTGTACGTTTCCGGCTCTATCAGCCAACGAATTAATTCCTCAAAATTTATATAGGAAAAGTACTCCTGCACATTTTGTTTGGGAACCGAGTTTCCAAGGACAAGGCAGTAAACATGCAGCCGTTCCTTGGACCATTGGGCCAAATTGGCGTAATAAATCCCGTGGTCACTGAAAAAAATCTGGAGTTTCCCTTCAAACACCTGATTGTATAGCATCAGGCAGTGGTCAAGATAAGCCAAACTGGCTCTGCGCTGTTCCATAAGTTGATCACTCTTTTTAAGTTCAACAGGGCGGTAATACTGAAACTTTACCAAATCAGGGGAGAACATGGGCTCGTGTCCCTCTGCAATAAAGTGAAATATATAGAAGCATGGTCTCGAAGATTTTAATAAAGACTGCACCCCATACCACCAAATCAAAGTGTTTGACATATAGTCTTTTATCTCCGATGTCCCATATTTCGGATCCATAGCCCAGGTGGGGGAAGACAACCACAGAATTTCATAGTCCTTGCTTTCCAGATATTGAATGAGCGGGCTATTTTCACGGCGAATCATTTCTTCGGTTTGAGCGAACCCGTCTATAGGGAAACTTTTTTGGAAAATGGTTTTCAGCACAGAATGCGTCCAGGGTGCGGTAGTATACGCATTTGCAAAGAAAGTACCCTCATCTGTCTTGCTCCTCAGGCCCGGCATATCTTCCAGATCAAAATAGTTAACGGCGTCCGTCCAAAAAGCGAGAATATCCTTTTGTTTTCGAGCCTTGATTTTATCCTGAATGGTTTTCAACAGAATTTGCGTCTTTCTCCAAACTTCAACTAAAACCGGGTATTCTCCTGAGGACTCACCGCATTCCCTGTAAAGTTTTTCAATCAGGGAAAAATCTTTATACTCTATTGCAGCTTGCAGAAGGTTTTGCAGCATCACTTCTTTCTGTTTTGCATCCTGAGCCTCCCAATAGTTTAAATAAAAATAATTCAAAACCAATGGCAAGCCAAGCTGATAAAAGTTAAACGGTCCGCGCAGTTTGATTCCATGGTTCTCCAGGAGAACGTATGGATCAATGACCTTTCCTTTGAAAGCACTTAGTTCCTGCAAAATATCGTCTCTGAAAAGGTAGGTTGCGAATATGACATAATCACAGGCTGCATCTGACAAGGTTTCCGCAGGAAGAATCGGGTACCCGCAAAAACTGCCTGTTCGCTGGAGATCAAATACGCCAACTACCTTTGTCCTACTGAAATCGATGGCTTCTAAGAGATACTTCGCACATGGATCTGCACATCGAATTCCTATCCTAGCGCCAGAAGGGATGGCGTCCACTTCACTTTGAATAATTCCAAGCATTTCCGAACAGAATTCCGCACAAATTTCATTTGTTCCCAAAGAATCATGAAGCTCCTGATACAGTGCAAGAATTTCATCCATACTATTCGTCCTTTCTCCAACCAGTATTCATGAACCGGCTTTTTCTGTGATCCTTCCGGCAATCTCCTCCAGCATCCCCCGCTCCATTCCCGGATAAACCCCGGCCCAGAATCTGCTGTTCATCACCCGGTCCGTGACCGCCAGCGTTCCGGCGAAGATAGGCCGGGTCTGGACATTATGCGCTTCCAAATGAGACACCAGTTCATCCCGGGAAACAGGACGCTCCGGGCGGACCGTCATAAAAAAGCCAAACCAGCTGGGTTTCCTCTCCGGATTGGGCTCCGGAAACAGTGGTCTTCCCTGCAGGGATTCCAGCGCACGGCGGAGAAACGCCCAGTTCTCCCGCCGCCGGGCAACGAACTCCGGCGGCTTTTCCATCTGTGCCGCTCCAACGGCTGCCTGTAAATCCGCGGTCTTCAGGCTATAGCCTAAATGGGAGCACGCATATTTATGATCATAGCCCACTGGCAGCGTTCCAAACCGGCCGGTAAAACGGCGCCCGCAGGTGTCGTCCTCCCCTCCGCCGCGTGCTGCTCCCGCGGCGCTGAAGTCGCGCCAAAATAGTCTTCGGTCTGACCGCGGGTCACCCCGTCCGCCCGCTGTCCGGAGAGAATCGCTTTCATCCACTCCACCGCCTTTTCCACCGCCGCCTCAGCTCTCCAGCGCGGTGTCCATCCAAGCATTTCCGCAATCCTGGTGCAGTCCAGCGTCAGGCGCGCCGCCTCACCGGGCCCGCCGTCCGGCGCGGCTGTCCACCTGGAACCGTCTCCCCAGCACCGGCAGAACAGGTCCGCCAGGGCCGGCGCGTCATACTGCGCCTTCACAATCAATAAGTAAGCGCCTAACGGCTCCAGCACATGCTGGTAGGGCCGGACGGAATACGGGCTGCGCACATAGATGGCCTCGCCCCGCCGCCGATCACGTTCCCAGCGCGGGCGGTGGAGACGGCAATGCCCCGTTCCCTGGGAAAAGAGCGGACATATACCAGCGTTGACTGTTCCCAGCACGTTTGTGGAGTAAGTTCCCGCCGGGTCCCGGTAGGATTCCCGCACCAGGGGCTGTGCCGCCAAGTGAAACACAATCTCCGGCCCGCACGCCTGAAAAGCCTGTTGCAGGTGCCCCAGATCACAAATGCCCCCGATAATGGAAGTCATCCGGTTTTCCAGGCACAGCGCCGAAAAGATCCCGCCGGAAAGGCAAAGCCGGTCACTTCGCGCCTGCGTATAGGAGCTATTCACTGAGCCAAGCGCCCTTAAAGCCGGTATGACCGGTTAAAAATACGCGTTTGTCCCGAAAAAAATCGAATAGGTCCTTTGCGTTTTTCATCTGTGCAGCTTCGTTTTAAGCCTGCAGAATCCTGACAGATTTCTTAAAAGGGAATATCGTAGAACTTTTTTTTCAAATCGATCCCGCCGGACCGCAGCGTCTGCCTGAGGATGCCGCAGATCCTCTCCGAGGTGTTCCCGTCCCCGTAGGGATTGACCGCCCTGGCCGCCCGCGCCCGGAAGTCCGGGGAGCAGGCGGTTTCCAGCGCCCGGAGGATGTCCTCCCTCTCCGGGCGGCAGCTGATGACGCTCTCCGCCTGGAGCCGTCCCCGCTGCCGGTCTCCGATATTGACGGTGGGGATCCCGAAAGACGGGGCCTCCAGCAGCCCGCTGGAGGAGTTCCCCAGCACGCAGTGGGCGTATTTCAGAGCGCTCAGATACCGGCGCATTCCCAGGGAGGCCGCGACGCGGCAGTTGGGAGCCTGCCGCGCGAAAGCGTCCAGCCTAGCGTTGATCTCCGCTCCGCCGTCGTCGGCGTTGGCCTTTGTCAGCAGGAAATGCAGATCCGTCCGCTCCGCAATGGCGGCCAGAAGCTCCTCCACCTGACGTCCGGCGGAGCCCGGCTCCAGCGTCACGGGGTGGAACGTGGTCACCACGCAGGGCTTTTCAAAGAGGGGAAAGTCCAAATCCCGCTCCAGCTGCTCCGGGGAGAGGAAGTCTGTATGCAGCGCGTTCTCCACGCCCAGCCCCCCCACGTTGAACACCCGGGCGGGATCCTCCCCCAGCTGAATCACCCGCTTCCGGTAGACCTCCGCGGCGGTGAAGTGCAGATAGCTCATCTTTGTAATGCAGTGGCGGAAGCACTCGTCCAGCGCACCCTCCGTCGTCTCGCCCCCGTGGAGGTGGGCGATGGGGATGCGGGCACTGACCGCCGCGGCGCAGACCGCAAACGTCTCGTAGCGGTCCCCCAGGGCCACCAGCAGATCGGGCCGGCGGGCCTGAAAGCAGGCGCCAAACCTCTCCACGGCCCGGGCCATCGCGCGGGATACGGCCGCCGGGGCGGCATCGCCCTCCTCCAAAATGGGGATTCTGACGCCGATCGGGAGGCCGTCCGCCTCAATCTCCCGGACCGTCATGCCGAAAGGCCGCGAGAGGTGCGTCCCCGTGACCGCAAGGGTCATGTCAAACGCCGGATCCTCCTGCAGCGCCAGCAGCAGCGGCCGCAAAATGCCGTAATCCGCCCTGGTGGTGGTCAGCACGCAGACGGAAAAGGGCTGCTCTCTTCCTAAAGTCTCCATCCGGGCTCTCCTTTCCGTCAGAGCCGGATCAGCTCGTCCTCCGCGAAATCCCGCGGGGCGGGAGTGCCCAGCACCTCGAACCAGCGCATGGGGCTGACGCCGCCGCCGGGGCGCTTGACGGCGAGATTCTCCTCTGTAAACGCCTCGCCCCGCCGGATGGCCCGGCGGGCCACGATGCTCTTTCGGGCGATGTTCCGATTCCCGGCCTCGGAGGGACTGACGGTCTTCTCATCGCCGCCCAGGGCCGCCTCAACGTGCCGGATGGCCGCCGCCATGGCGGTGAGCTCCTCCGGCTCCAGGCTGGCCTTGTGGTCGGGTCCCTCCAGACCGCGGTCCAGGGTGAAGTGCTTTTCCACGATGACCGCCCCCAGGGCCGCCGCCGCGATGGGCACCTCAATGCCCGGCGTGTGGTCGGAATAGCCCACCTCCAGCCCAAGCCGCCGCCCCATGGACACCATGGCCCGGAGGTTGACGTCCCCGTAGGGCGTAGGGTACTCCGTGTTGCAGTGCAGCAGGGTGATCTTGGGCGTCCCGTTGGCCTTCAAAACGTCCACCGCGGACTGGACCTCCTCCAGCTCGCACATGCCGGTGGACATGACCACCGGTCTTTTCGTCCTGGCGATGGCCAGCAGGTAGGGCAGGTTCGTCACCTCCCCGGAGGGGATCTTCCAAAAAGGCATCTCCAGCGGCTCCAGAAGCGCGATGCTGGCAAGGTCAAAGGGGGTGGAGACAAAGCCGATGCCGATCTCGTCGCAGCGGCGCTTCAGCTGCCGGTAGCCCTCCGGCGGCAGCGTCAGCCGCCGCAGCATCTCCAGCTGGCTCTCCCCTGCGGCCGCCGTCTCTTTCTGATAGCTGGCTTTCTCCGCGTACCGGGAGGCCAGCTCCGCCGGCTGGAACGTCTGGTATTTTACGATGTCCGCCCCTGCGGCCTTGGCCGCGTCCGCCATTTTCAGGGCCAGGGCCAGGCTTCCGTTGTGATTGACCCCGGCCTCCGCGATGATCTGAATCGGCATAGATTCCTCCTCTAATCATGTTCCATGGGATACTGTCTGCGAATCTCGGCGGGAACACCCACAGCCAAAACACATGCAGGAACAGAGGACAGCACCGCTGCGCCGGCTCCAATGGTGGTGCGGCGGCCCACTGTGATATGGTCGGAAACTGTCGCCCCCGCACACACCCGGCAATGTTCGCCCAGCACCACGCCGCCACAGAGAACCGCCCTCGGCGATATGTGTGAAAAATCTCCAACGCTGCAATCGTGTTCCACAATGGCCCCCGTGTTGACAATGCAGCCTCTGCCGATCCGCGCATCCGCGTTTATGGCGGCTCCCGGGCAAACCAGCACACCCGGCCCCAGCTGCGCGCTGGGACTGACGACCGCCGAGGGGTGGATCAACGTGGCCAGCGCAAACCCGGCCGTCTCCAGAGACTGGGTGACTCTCTCCCGGATATCCCCGTCGCCGATCGCCACAAAGGCGCTGGAGCACAGTGCCCTCCACGCCTCCAGGGTTTTCGTATCCTGGTGGACAATTGGTATTCCGCGCCATTCTCCCACGGTTTCGCCGGCGTCGACACCAAGCATCCTCTGCCGGGGATATTGCGCCCTGGCGCAGTCGCTGGCCACCTTGGCGTGGCCTCCCGCGCCAAAAATCAGGATGTCAATTTGCTCTGAACACTTCATGCAATCACCCCAGATCTCCATCAGGATATCCACTCTTGGCAGCGAGCCAGTGTTTTCCCCGTCACATCCGCTTTAGGATCTCCGCCGCGTAGGCGTCGATATTGTCTGTGGAATTGTACTCGGGATACCGGCACCGCGCGCACATCTCATACCGTTCCCTGTTTCCGGACAGCATATCGACCTAGAATGTCCGCAGCGTCTCCCCGTTCCATACCTCCATCAGGCTCTGCCGCGTCAAATCCCCGATCACCAGCTTGCGCTGCCAGTCCGAGCAGCACACACTCACGATCCCATCCGGGGCGGCCGTCAGACTGTAAAAGGGAAACGGGCAGACGACTGTTTTCCGGGAGGCCTGTCCATGTATCCCGGCTTTCTGCATCGCAAAGCGGCTTTCCAGGTCCCCCCATCCGGCCCAGACGGGAACGATGTGATCGATCCAGATTTTGGGCAGATGTCCCCAAACAGCCGGTAAAAGGTCTCCTCTTTTTCTCTCGTACCCACCGCGGCGTCGACTGTCTTTATATAAACTTCAAGTAGCCCCCTCCGCGGACGCTCCGCGTGTAGAGGTCCTTGATGTTGAAAAGCAGCTGGTCAAAATCAATGTCCACGCCCGCCATCCCGCGGCAGCCCTCTTCGCTGATCTCCTCGATGGAGATCCGGACGCGGTCCGGCCCGCTTTTATTGGGTCAGCCGCAGCTCGTCAAGGGGAATTTCCGCTCTCCGCGTCCGATAGTACTCGTACAGCTCCGCCACCGCGTCTTGCAGGCTGTGCAGCCCGATGGGCCCCATCTCCGCCTCCAGACGGCCGCAGCTGGCGGTGTAGGCCAGGTTCCAGCCCGTCCTGGCCACTGGAACGGGCAGCGTCTTACCGGAGATCTCCAGCACCACGTCCGCGATCTCCCGGAGGGAGACCGGGCGGCCGGTGCAGACGTTATAATCGCGGAACTTCGGCGTGTGCTCCAAAAACCAGATGACGACCGGGGCCAGGTCCTCCACGTACAGATAGTCAAACATGCAGTTTTGGCGGATGCTCAGGGGCAGATCGTACATGGCCTTGCAGCAGAGGTTGGAGATGAACTTGCTCTGCCAGTACTCGTACTTCCCAAAGATGCCGAACAGCCGCAGGTTGTAGATGTTCCGGCTCTCCCGGGCGCGGAGGGCCATGATGTACTTCTCCAGCCCGTAGTAGTCCGCCGGAACGGAGCGGCCCAGCGATTCCTCCCGGATGTTCTCCATGGGAAAGCGCTTGTCGAACTCCGCGCCGGAGCCGAAGTACAGCACTTTCTCCAGCTGCCCGCTGAGCTTGTCCAGGTTGTAGAACATCTGCAAGTCGTGGAGCATGACGTCCTCCGGCCCGGTGTGCAGAAGGCTCTGAAGGGCGCAGTGGATAACGGCGTCGATCCGGCGCTCGTCCAGATACCGGGCCACACGGTCGTAGTCGCAGAGATTCAACTCCCCGCTGGAGGGGGTGAACACCTCATACCGCTCTCTCAGAGCCGGGGCCAGGTTCCGCCCCACAAAGCCGCGGGGACCCGCCCCGGTCAGCAAGATCCGCCGCATATCAGCTCTCCTCCCCCAGCGCCATGCGGAGCCATTTTTCCGTCTCCTCCTCCGGCAGAAACGGGTACAGGTCCTCCAGGGCCGAGGAGGACATGGTCCCGTCCGGGTTCACCCGGGAGGCGGTCCTGGGGATCTCCTCAAAGGTGCGGTCCGCGAAGACCTCGCACAGCACCGGCTCGTCGTCCGCCATGACCCGGGCCAGCACCGGCTCGATCTCGTCGTCGCCGTGGATGGCGCAGTAATTCAAATCATACAGCGCCGCCAGCTTTTCCACATTGCAGAGAAACACGCCGCTCTCCGGCGTGCTGCCGGCGTACCGGCTTTGAAAGTGGTTGTCCTGCATGACGGAGATGGAGGAGTAGCCGTTGTTGTTCATGATAAACAGCTTCACCGGCAGGCCGTAACCCCGGATCAGCGCCAGCTCCTGGAGGTTGTGCTGCAGGCTGCCGTCTCCATCCAGCGTGATGGTTCGCCGCTTCCCGCTGGCGATGCAGGCTCCAATTGCCCCGGGTATGGCAAACCCCATGCTGCCCAGGGCCATGGCGCCGATCTCCACCTGCCCCTCCTTTCGCTCATAGGCCAGGCCGACGGCCGTACAGGAGCGGCCGGTGGGGCTTTGGACGATCACGTCCTCCGCCCTGGTGTGCCGGGACAGCGCCCGGGCAAACCGGTACATATCCGTTTTCGTCTGGGGCGTGGGCTGCGCCTCTTTCCACACAGGCCAGGCCGCCTTTGCCCGGCGGCAGAACTCCCGCCAGGCCTCCACCGGCAGCGCCCCCATGCCGGCGGCCCGCCGGCGCAGGGCGGGGACGAACTCTCCCGCGTCACAGACGACGGTCTTGGCAAAGTCCATATGGAGCTTGGCGATCTCGCAGGCGTCGATATCCACCATGACCTTTCGGGCCCGGCAGGCGAAGTGCCCCTCGTCAAAGGCGGTCAGCGTCGGATTCAGGCGGGTCCCCATCACCAGCAGGAAATCGCAGGTCTGCAAAATCCAGTTGGCATACCGGGGTCCGGGGCTGCCGGGATGGCCGAAGTACAGCTCATCGTCGTCGGGAAACACCATCCCGGCCCGCCAGGTGGTCAGGGCGGGGAGCTGCAAGTCGTGGCAGAGCTGCCGCACCTGTTCACCGGCCCCGCCGAAGATCACGCCCTTGCCCGCCAGGAGCGCCGGGCGTTTGGCAGATTTCAGCATCTCCAAAATCTCGTCCAGATCCGCCTCTGAGACGGAGCCGCCGGAAACAAGCCCCTCCGCGGCGGGGTCGAACTCCACCAGTTCGCTCTCCTCCACCTGCGCGCCCTGGATGTCCAGCGGCACCTCCACCCACACGGAGCCCTTCCGTCCGTGGGTGGCCAGGTACACGGCCTTGTCCAGGTGGTATTTCACCGTGGTCTTGTCCGTGACGCTCACGGCGTACTTAGTCACCGGCTGCATCATGGCGACGATGTTGACCTCCTGGGAGCCGCACTGCCGGACGCCCCGGTCCCCCACCAGATCGGAGGTCTTGGCCTGTCCGGAGATCACCAGCACCGGCTCGGAGTCAATCCACGCGTCCACCACGCCGGTGACGGCGTTGGTGGCCCCGGGGCCGGAGGTCACCATGCACACGCCCAGGCCGTTGGTGGTCCGGGCATAAGCCCCGGCGCATATAGCGGAGGCCTGCTCGTGCAGGTTGCACCAGGGGTGGATCACCTGGCTGCGAAAAACCGAGTCCAGCAGGTGCATCATGCCGCCGCCGCCGAGGAGGAAGACGTCCTTGACGCCGTGCTCCTCCAGGCGGCGGATAATATAGTCGGATACTTTCATACATTTCCTCCATGGCTCTCTCAGATAAAGGGATCGTAATGCGCGGGCAGCCGGTCCATCCAGTCGTTGATAATGGCGTTGTACGCCATGGCCCGGCAGTTCCGGCAGGCCCCGGCGATCCACTTATCATCGGAGCGCTTTTTGACCTCTTTGTGGCGCGGGCCGTTCCACATCTCCTCCAGCGTCTCCCTATGAAGGTCGCCTATGCAGAACTCCGGCCGGTCAATCTCCACAATGTTGGGGTAGACCTTCCCATCGGTGCTGACGTTCGCCAACATGCCGTACCGGTTTACCCAGCAGGCGTTTTTGAACTCCGGCAGGGTTTTGTAGCCAAAGATGCTCCTGATGTTCGTGAAACGATCATCCAGATCCCCGTAAGCCCGGACTTCTTCCCTCAGATACGCCTCTTCCCCACCACTGAGTCCCTGGCCGTTATCCTCGTAATCCCGGACGACCTTGAACAAAGCGTAATCGAACCGGCTTCTTTTGATGATTCGCAGAAAATCACCAACCTGCTTATAATTTTTATTGGTCAGCACAATGCGGGAACCAATAACCGGACTGCGGTCCCCATGCGCCGCCTTGATTTTGCCCGGCAGCGATAAAACCTTTTCCAGGTTTTTTGTGCCTGTAATGGCCTCAAAAACAGCTTCATCAACCCCCGGTACAGAGACTGCAATGTAATTCAGCTTGTCCGCAATGGGAATCAGGCCCATCTCTTCAAAACAGGAGCCATTGGTAAGAATCGAGCACTCCACGCCATTGCCGGTAAGTCTTTGAACATAATCAGCCAGTCCGGGATAGAGCGTGGGTTCCCCGCCGCCGGAAAAATATACCGCTTGAATATTCATCCGAATAATGGAATCCAATAAGCGGTCCATGATTTCCCTGGATAAAGAGCACCGATTTTCATTCCGCTCTTTGTATGAGCAGTGGATACATCGGTGATTGCACGCCGCTGTTGGATGGATCTCCACTGCCACAGGATTGAAATCTATGCGCCCCCTGGCAATCTCCTCCAGCATTCTCCCATAGTGAAACAAAATTTTATTGGAATTCAGCAGATCTCTTGTCAGAGCAACTTCTTTCATAATCATAACCACTTTCAGATAGTCTCTGTTCCATGTGCCGCATGCAACTCCGTCTTATCTGCTTCATCGTTTTTCGGATTTGGTCAGCTAGAACCTCCGGGTATTGAATGGCGTCAACAGACTTGCAACAAACAGGCGGCACAGAAAGGGATGGGACGCCTTTCCAGAAAGCCGCACAAGAACTCCCCATGATGACGCCCATTCCAAATATCACACAGATGTTCTTTTCTGCTGTCACTGTACTGTGTGGCAGATTTCCAATCCGATCAGCACGCGCCGCAAGGGTTGAGGCAGACTACAAATGGGGCCGAACGCAGGAGACAGCTTCATCCAAGCTGGCTCGTTTCCCCTTCTCTCCCGGCTTTTCCATACTGTGTATCCGCCTCCTTAAATCCCTAACTCTTTCATCATGGTTTTCATCTCGCTGAACTGGCCCATGTCCAGCCAGCTCTTTTCCGTAATGGGATAGCCGCCCACTTTACGCCCAGCCGCCATCAGGCGTTTTGCCAGCTCAGGGATGTCGACACGCTCATTCCTTTTGATGAAGCCGATCACTTCGGGTTCCATTAAATAGATACCTGTATTGACCAGGAAGCTATATTCCGGCTTTTCCCGAATCGCCCGGAGGTTTCCCCGCGCGTCCAAGTCAACGACGCCATAGGGAACGCCCATATTCTTGGCCGCCACCACCATGGTCATGGCGTTTCCATGGGACTTGTGGTACTCGTACATGCACAGGTAATCCGTGTCCAGCAGGCAGTCGCAGTTGGAGAGGAAAAACGTGCCGTTGAGCTCTCCTTTCAAAAGCGACAGGCCGCCTCCGGTGCCTAATGGCCGCTCCTCATCCACAAAGCGGATGTTGTATGGGGGACACGTCTCATTGTAATAAGCCTTGATCATATTCCGCCTGTGATTGAGGACCAGGTATACATCCCGAACGCCATACTGCCCGAAACGGTCCAGGATCCGGTCCAGAATCGGCGTCTCACCGATGGGAATCAGAGGCTTGGGAAGAATCTTTGTGAAAGGATACAGCCGTGTTCCCTTTCCCCCAGCCATGACCACCAGCGGAACCGGCTCCGGAAGCAGGCGGACAATGGAGGCGTCGTCACCGCGGAACAGTATTTTGATGACCTCATTTTGCTCGTTCACAACGGGAACCGCTACCGCCCCGCTGCTCCGGATAAACTGCCGGGCCTCCTCCTCCCGGGAGAGGGGAAAGCTGATGGGCTCCGGGTTCATGGCCTGGGCCACCGGCTTGCGCATGTCCCCGTCCCGCAGGATGTAGCGGCGCATATCACCGTCGGTAAAGCAGCCGGAGAGGCGGTCCTCCCGGAGGCAGAACACCACTTTTTTCCCGCCCTCATCAATCGCTTTCACTGCGGCGGAGACAGACACCGTGTCCTGAATCAAGTATTGGTGAAAGGCCATGTGCGGCCCCCCTATCTATATGGTTGTAATCTGCTGAATCGCACGGAACATCAGACCGCGTAAAAAAAGCTCTCAATCCCACCGTATTCAAGATGATGGCGCAGATAAAACCGGTACGCTGGAACCAATTCCCGCAGATAATTCCATACGTCCAGCAGCGCTTCTCCGCTATATGAGACGCACACTGCCAGCTTCAGACAGTTGTTTATGATCTGCTGCTTCGCTCCATGAATCGCTTTTAATTCAGAGGCGTTGATGCTCATTGTCATATACGTAATCGGTTCACAAATCGTATCGTCAATGGTCACAGCCTCAATACGGCCGCTATTCAACAATTTCTCTTCGGCTACATGGGAGAGATTTGCGGCCCCATCGCTGTCGCTAAAGCAAAGCGTTGTCTCGCAATCCCAGGCGCCCTTTGGAATAATTTTGACCCGTCCATCCTGCTGAGCTTTTTCCACGGCCTCACTCAAAACCCGCAAGTTGTTCGGATCCGGTTCAAAGCAGTAGGCGGCTTTATAACCCGGGCAATGTCCCAAAAAATCCAGAAGCGTTTTACCGTCATAAGAACCCACCTCTGCTAAAACCTCGCCACTTGAAAGATGGCTGATATCCTCCGGATAATATTTATCTGGCGCATAGATTTCACGAAAATAGTCATACTCTCCGGATATCCGTCCCTTTATTATATTTATAAAAGCCTTTTTCGATTGTTCATCCGCCAGCTCATCATACATTCGGGAGAGCCCGCTCCAATGCTCTACAAGGTAGGCGCGGTATTCTTCCACGTCCGGAATCCATTCCACATAGGGAGTCGTTTTAAAAAGGAAGATATTTTCCGCCGGAAAGTGCCGCTCCAGCATCTCGCGGATCTCCTTTTCCACCGAGGGAGAGGAGATCACAAACCAGCTCTCCGGGTCCAGGTTCGTGAGAAGGAAGTCCCCAAACCGGAGGATGGGAATTCCCTCGCAGCTTCTCTGCCGAAAGGTATTTAAAATTGCCAGGATTTTAACTCCATGCTTTCGCAGGAACCGAACCGTGTGCAGCTTCTGTACGCCTGCGCCGTACAAATAGATAGCTTTGCCCGGGTTTGAGCCCATTTTGCAAACTCCATGCTGATATTTTTCTCTTGCTGAACGAATTGCAGAATCTTGTCTGATAACACCATGAATTTCTCCTTGAAACCAAAGATTTATGGACGTTCCTGAGACCGGCTCAGGAATCAGGCGCAAACTCCAGCAGCGCCTCACAAACCCGGTCCAGCTGTGCCCCTGTCAGATTCGTGCCACAGGGAATGTTGATCACACGGCCATAAAACTCCTCCGCATTTTTGCAATCCATGGCTCTGTATTTCCGAAAGGGCGTCTGGGTGTGATTCAGCTTCCAGATCGGCCTGGCCTGGATTTGACGGTTATTCAAATATCGCAACAGACGGTCCCGCTTCGCGCCGTCCGCCTCCCGGAGGGCGAAAGAGTAAAACCAGTGGTTGGAGCCCTCTCCGCTTCCAAAGGGCAGCAGCGCCCCATAGCCGCAGCCTGCCAGCTTCTCCTGATAGAGGGCGTAATTCCGGCGCTTGATCTCCAGAAAGCCGTCCAGCTCCTCCAGCTGGGCAAGGCCCAGGGCCGCCTGCAGGTTGGTCATGCGGTAGTTGTATCCCCACTCCTCGTGGACGAAGTACACGGCGTCGTCCTTGGCCTGCTGGGAGAGGTAGCGTATATGCTCCACCGCCGCCGCGTCGGAGGAGACCACCATGCCCCCTCCGCCGGTGGTGATGATTTTGTTGCCGTTGAAGGAGAGAACCCCGGCGTGGCCCGCAGTGCCGGTGGACAGGCCCTTGTACCGGCCCCGGCTGAACACGCCGCCCAGGGATTCGGTGGCGTCCTCGATCACAGCCAGATGGTATTGCTCTGCCAGGTCCATCAGGCGGTCCATATCGCAGTGGTCGCCGAAGACGTGGACCGGAATCATGGCTTTCACGGTTTTACCAGAGGCGATTTCCACCGTTCTGCCGTTTTCCGGGCGGCATTCGTGTTCCAGGTACGCCGCCACCTGCTCTGCGTCGATGCACATATGGTCGTCGCAGTCGAAGAACACCGGCTCCGCGGACTGGTACAGCACGGCGTTGACGGTGGCGATGAACGTCAGCGTGGGCACCAGCACCAGATCCCCCGCCGTGACGCCGAAGTGCCGCAGGCAGAGATGGAGCCCCGCCGTGCCGGACTGGCAGGCACAGGCCTGGGGGACAGACAGCCGGGATGCCATTTGTTCCTCAAAGCGGCTGATAAACGCTCCGGCGGTGGAAACCCACTCCGTGTCAACGGCCTCGTTGACATACTTTTTTTCGTTTCCCCGGAAGTTTGGAGTTGATAGCGGAATCCATCTAGTTTCCATATAAAACCTCTTGTGCACAGCGGAAACGTAATTTTGAAGTTATAACGCTACTCTATTTCCACATTGAAATATATTTGTGCTTTACAACGCTCCGCTTTTCTGTTGCGTACGACGATTTCTCCGCTGGGCGTACGTTCTACAACTTTATCATCCGGTATTGCTTGGTTGTAAACCACAGCGTCTACACCAATCGATACCCGGTCCCCTATTGGTTCCTGACCAATAATTTTCGCGCCCGCACCCAAAAACAGCCCTTTCCCTAATTTGGGAAGACAGTCGGGTCCTTGCTCCGTTCCCGTGTTGATGGTCACATTCTGTGAAATTACCAGAAAATCGCTATATCCGGCATTTCCGATGATACTCCCAACTGGATGGGCAAGAAGAAATACATCTGGCAATTTGCATTTGTAAGAAAAGAAGCATCCATTCAAGGCTTTATTTAAACCAATTAATTTATCACAGATTGGTTTGTTCTGTGACAGGGTCCATAGTGAATTTGCAAAATAGTATAAAAACTGGCTATATTGATCCGAATGCAGATGGGAAAAAGATGCTGTGCCGCGACCATTGGAATAGCCTCTGAGCGTTGTGCGGGAAAAACTGTACTCCAGACGTTCCAGCGCAGCGCTAAACGCCTGATCCACATCATCCCCCCGCATCGCATACTGGTCGGGATAATAATGCTCTAACTGTTTTGCTACATAGCATTGCAGTTCATTATAAGGCAGCGATAAATGCATACTCATAGTTATACTTTTCCCTCAAAATCTTCTTGACTGAACAAAAACCAGCCGTTCCCCAGCAGTTTCCCTCCGGACGTTCCCCGGATCAGCTTCTGGGTCTGCTTTGTTTGCTTTATGAGCAGCTTTCCATCAGGGGTAAGGCTTTTGCGGCAGCAATTCAGCAGCATACTAAATTTATATTGAGGCAGAAAGGGATCTTCCCATACAACATACTGAAACGTGCGCGTATGTAAAACCTGTTTAAAATCTTTAATAGACGATATTTTTTCCGTCTGATCCCCTACTCCCTGCAAATCGGCAAGATATCTTCCGTCGTCTATGAGAAAACTCAACCGACAGTCTGTGTTATGGCAATATTCCTTGATTTGCTCTTTGATTTTTAACGCATTACTTCCCAACCCGCAGTTAATTCCCAGCACTTCGACATGCCCTTGGTGATCCCCAACCATACGCTCCATAAATACCGGATCATAGCAGGACCCGGTTCCCCAGGGATCTACCCCAAACGCTTTCCGGAATTCTTCACGGCCTTCTGTGTAATATATTTGCTCATTGTGCTGCCGAACTTCATTTTTCAGTGTTACGGAGCCATAGTGATGGCAGTAAGCATCTTTGGCCAGCATCAGCTTATAACCCTGCCGGCGCCATAAAAGGGAAATCCGGTCATCTGGAAAAGACATGGCATATACCGGGTGACTGGTATGAAACGCGCCGCTGATGCAAAGCCCCTTAGAGGAACAAAACAAGCTGTTCCTCATCATTTGGATAGGATTGCATAAACGAACTCTTTGCTCCCAGCGGAATGGATCCGAATGGTTATTTTTAAAAGCGAATTCCGCCAATTCTCCCAAAGAGGAATACTCTGCCGGAATTGTCTGTAGATTACTGATGTTTGGCGTTGTGGGCACAACCGCCGCAATCTTAGGATTAGACCGCATACAAGCCAGCATATTTTCTATCGCGTGAGGGGTCACCACAACGTCATTGCTAATCATCAGCATAAATTCGCCCTCTACGATTCGATAGACCGCTCCCGCCCCTCCGCCATTGACCGCTATATCCAACTGCTTGTCCGGATGGACACTCTCAAAATATTCTTTTGTCCCGTCACTGGAGCCGTGATTTACTAAAATCAATTCATAGCTCAGACCCGCCGGAAGGTTGGCAAGCAAACTCTCTACACAAATCTTTGTATAGTCAAGTTTATTATATGCCTGAACAAAAATGGAAACCTCATATTTAAAGCTCCCTCGCTCCAGGGCTTCGTCAATGTATTCATTTTTAAACAGCAGATTTTTTTCCTTAGTATAATACTCCGACAGATGTTCCGGGTGATTCACCAGATACTGGAAGAAATAGTACATCGCATAGCCCTGCTGCAACAGGGGCAATAACTCAAACTCAATTTTACTCAGACAGGACATCCGATCAGCCTCATAGAGTGTCTTTATTCGCCGGATAGAATCCAAAACCGACTCACAGACAGGATGTAACTTTTTATTTCCGTCTGTTTCCGCCATTTCCACCGACCATAGAACCTGCCTCAATCCAAGGGACATATCCGCACAAAGCTGGCCGAACTCCTGCGTATTTTCTAGTTCCGCACTGGTATATAATTCCTGACAGGCCTCCTGCATGGTTTTCAGAAGTTCCAAAATATGAAGAACAACCTGATCGTCCATATCTCTCCTCACCCCTTTACTCCCCGGCGAATATCCCTCAGAATTCCTCCCACAGTTTCCAGGGCGCACGTCCGCCGCTCCAAAGGCTCTCCAACAAGCCCCGGTCTCTCTGGGTGTCCATGCACTGCCAGAAGCCGGGGTGCTTGTAGATGCCCAGCTTTCCTTCTCCCGCCAATGTCTCCAAAGGCTTCCGCTCCAGAATACAGCCCTCCTCCGGGCTGAGATAATCAAACACCTCCGGCTCCATCACCATGAAGCCGCCGTTGATCCAGCCGCCGTCCTCTTTCGCTTTCTCCCGAAAGCCCGAGACGGTGGTCCCCGCCTCGTCCAGGTCCAGCACGCCGAACCGGCCTCCCGGCTGGATTCCCGTCAGCGTTACGGTCTTGCCCGACGCTCGGTGCTGGGCCAAAAGCGCGTTCAGGTCCACATCGCTCACCCCGTCGCCGTAGGTCAGCATAAAGGGCTCGTCCCCGATGTAGCACTGGACCCGCTTGATTCGCCCGCCGGTCTGGGTCTTGAGGCCGGTGTCCACCAGCGTCACCCGCCAGGGCTCCGCCACATTCGTGTGAACGGTCATACGGTTCTCCGCGGAAAAGTCGAAAGTCACGTCGGAGCGGTGGAGGTAGTAGTCAGCGAAGTACTCCTTGATCAGGTGCCCCTTGTAGCCGCAGCAGATGACGAAGTCGTGGAAATCGAAGCTGGAGTAGTATTTCATGATATGCCATAAAATCGGCTGCCCGCCGATCTCAATCATGGGCTTGGGCTTGAGATGGCTCTCCTCGCTGATGCGGGTGCCAAGGCCCCCGGCCAAAATCACGACTTTCATGTGTAATCCCCTTCAATGAGATACGCTACCCGCCGGTAAGCCGGGCTCTGTTTGATCGCCGCCACCGCCGGGTCCTTTGGGTCATAGGCCGCCAGCATGGTCCGCACCTGCTCCGCCAGGGCCAGCAGCTCGGGACTCGGCGGCGGGGCCTGGAGCTCCGGCGTGTGCTCCGTCAAAAACTCCACCATGGACCTCATCTCCGGGGCCGTCTCCAGCCCGGCGCGCAGCAGCCGGACATAGCCCGCCGCGTCGCCCGCGTCCAGGGCGGCGAACGCTCGGGCGCAGTGCCACCCGAAGCGGTGCATGGGCGGCAGGAGGAAGAGCCCCTCCTCCGTCAGCGCACCCGGCGCATAGCACAGGGGCAGAAACGCCCGCTCCACCTCCGCAAACCGGCGGGCCAGCTCCATGCCCTGTTCCGCATCTTTCCACTTGCATTCCCGCGCCGCCGCCAGCGCCAGTCCCCGGGCCCAGCAGAGGGTCCGCGGGTCCTCCACGTCCTCGGGGAGCAGGCCGGCGCAGTCGCCGCAGGCGGCCAGCCGCGCGGCCAGCAGGTCCATGGTCTCCACATCCATTCGCTTTCCGGGCAGGGGAAAGCGCACGCCCTGCCGCAGGGCGTGGTCCAGCGCCTCCGGCGGGAGGAGCGTCCAGTCCTCCACCGCGGCAAGAAGCGCCTCCAGCCGGGCGGCGTCCTCCGTCTCCAGCATGGCCGCGGCGGCGCCGGGCTCGCATGTTCCGCACAGGGGCAGCAGCAGCGTATAGGCGTGCCGGGAAAGGCCCGTCTCCCGCTCCGCCGCGCGCTTGGCGTCGGAAAAGGCCGGGAACACGGCCTCGCAGAAGGCCCGCTTCCGCTCCCCGGCCGCCCGCTCGTCCGGGACCGGGGCGGAGAGCCCCGCCCAAACGGCGGTGACCAGGGCGTCCGTCTCCAGGTTGGCGCTCGTCCGCAGGTTCATCAGCGCCTGGGCCAGCGCCTCTGTCATGCCCGAATCCAGAGCGGAGAAGTCCAGCCCCTCCAGCAGCGCCCGGGCCTCCTCCGGCCGCTCCAGGTTGCGGTACACATCCGCCAGGGTAATCCGCACGATCTGCTCGCTCCGGGGAGAGTCCATCTGGAGCACGCTGCGCAGCCGGGCCAGAGGGTCCAGCCGTCCCGCCCGGTCCTCCGCCAGGGCCTCCAAATAGCCCTCGCCCCGGCGGACGGCCTCCTCCGGCTCATTCCGCCTCCGGAAATGGAGGAACGCCTGGAACGCCACGTCGATGCGGGTGAAGGCGGAGTCTGGGAACCAGGCCTCCGCCTTTTGGATCCACTCCTCCAGCTCCGGCAGGGTTCCCACCGCGGCGTTGGTCACGGCGTAGCGGAGAATGGGCGGGCCCAGCGTCTCCCAATGGGGCGCCCGCTTCTCCACCAGCTCCACCGCCCGGCGGAGGATGTCCGGGTAGTCCGGCTCCTCCCGGCCGCTCTCCAGCATCTGGAGATACACCTGCAAATTGTCCGGGGCCTCCTCCAGCTCCTTGCGCAGCATCGCCATGTTCCGGGCCTCTTTTTTCCGGCCCGCCTCTCCATCCAGGTTCATCACCACATAGCCGTCGTGGTGCAGAACCGTCTGCCGCAAAAGCGTGCGCGCCCCCCCTCTGTCGGGCCACCGCCACTGCTCGTGAATGCTCCCCTCGTAGCGGGGGCGCTTGGCCATGCAGGCCAGACGGGTCGTGAAAGAGTCCTGATACGGCCCTTTCGGATCGTAGGTACCGTAGTTCCGGATCACCACCACGCCCATGGTATAGGGGTCTCCGTTCCAATCGCGCAGGAAGCCCGCCAGCTGGGATACGTCCTCGTCCAGCCACTCGTCCGAATCCAGCGTCAGGCACCAGTCCCCGGCGCAGCGGTCCAGAACCGCGTTCCGGGCGGCGGCGAAGTCGTCGATCCAGGGGAAGTCAAACACGATATCCGCGTATTTTTCCGCCACCGCGCGGCTGCCGTCCGCGGAACCGGTGTCCGCCATCACCACCTGGCAGGGGACCGCCTGACGCAGGGGCTCCAGGGACCGCAGGCACCGCTCCAGACAGCGGATATCATCCCGAAAGATCATGGCCACGGACAGCAGAGGTCTCTTTTCCATCATGCACGCTCTCTTTCCTCCGCGCCCTTTGGAAAACCGCCGCCGCTCCGGCGGCTTTCCATGGGACACGGAAACGGGAGCGGGCTTTTGCCCGCCCCCGTTTTGATTGGGTCTATGCGGTTTGTTCCAAGAACCGCGTCCCCGTCCCTCTCCGACGCAAACCAACGAAGTGTTTGCGGAGGAAAATGAGGAGCAAGGGAGTGTGCGCAGTTTTCGCCGTCAGGCGGAAACGAAGCAAAGCGGACTTTGCGACGAATTAGCCCAGCAGCTGCAGCACGCCCTGAGGAACAGCGTTGGCCTGGGCCAGCATGGCCTGGGCGGACTGGATCAGGATGTTGTTCTTGGTGTAGGCCATCATCTCCTCGGCGACGTCGGTGTCGCGGATGGTGGACTCGGCGTCCTGGATGTTCTCCGCCATGACGCTCAGGTTCTTCTGGGTGTGCTCCAGACGGTTCTGGTAGGCGCCCAGGTCACCGCGGACGGAGGACACGTTGTTGATGGCGTTGCGGATGGTCTCGATGGCGCCGGAGGCGCTCTCGGGATTGCTGATGTCCAGACCGGCAATGCCCAGGGCCTTGGTGTGCATGTCGCCCACGTAGACCTTCATCTGGTTGAAAGGATCGGCGGTGTCGCCGATCTGCAGCTGCAGGCCGCCGCCGGCGATCTTGGAGGTGCCGGCCTTCAGGGCGATGCTGACGCCGGTGGTACCGCCGGTCGCGGTAGCGTCTTCGGCAAAGGTGTTCGTCGCGCCCTCGGTGGTAACGCCGAGGGTGGCTTCCAGACCGGTCTCCATGCCGATCTTGTGGGCGGCGTCCAGCAGATCATCAGCGGTGGCGCCATTCCAGGCGTTGCTGGTCACATCCAGGAAATGCTCCACGCCGGCGGCCTTCAGCTCGGCCTTCATGTCATCGTCCAGCTTGGTGCGGTCCACGACGGCGAACTTCTTGCCGTTGAGCGTGAACGTGGCCCGGTCCAGCTTGTTGGTGCCGTCGTTCGCGGGGGTGGCATCGGAGCCCTCGTAAATCTTCAGGCTGGTGATGTCAAGAGCCTGATAGGCGTCCGAGCCGACAGCGGCAACAATACCGTTGTTTTTAACGGTGCCATTGATATCGAGATTGATGGCCTTGACCTGCATGGTGCCAGCGCCGGCCTCTTTTGCGGTGAACACCAGCTTGTTGGTATCAACGGTCACGTCAAAGTTGTTAGCAACATCCTTGTTCTTCTTCAGCGCGTCCGCAATCGCCTGAACACCGGTAGCCTGATCAGAAACCGTGTAGGTGTTGCCGTCGGCATCCGCAAACTCGTTGGTGTTGGCGGTCTTGGTCAGCTCAACGGTAATCTCCTTGGTGGCCTTGCCATCGGCGTCGGTCAGGCTGACGGTGAACGAAGCCTTCTGCCCAGCAGTCAAAGTGTTGAAAGCATCAATGGCGGCGTTGCTCGTATAGGTGCCCTTGGTGGCGTCGATCTCAAAGGTGTTGATGCCGTCGATCTTGCCCACGGAGGAGGCGGTGGAGCCGCCCACCTTGGACAGGGAGCCGTCCAGCAGCTTGATGCCGTTGAAGTTGGAGCTGTCGGCGATACGGTCAATTTCGGTCTTCAGGGCGTCGACCTCTTTCTGAAGGTTGGCGCGGTCGACCTCGTTGTCGTAGGTGCCGTTGGCGGACTGGGTGGCCAGGTAGTCCATGCGGTTGAGCATGTCCTGGATCTCCTGCATGGCGCCCTCGGCGGTCTTCACCAGGGAGATGCCGTCCTTGACGTTCTTCTGGGCGGCGTTCAGACCGGTGATCTGGGCGCGCATCTTCTCGGAAATGGCCAGACCGGCGGCGTCGTCGCCGGCGCGGTTGATCTTGTAGCCGGAGCTCAGCTTCTCCAGGTTCTTCGCCAGAGCGCTGGTGTTGGTGTTGTAGTTCCGGTAGGCGTTCATAGCCATGATGTTATGCTGAATCCTCATTTTATAGTCCTCCTATAAATAAAATGATTGCCAGGGAAAATCCGGCGCTTTGGGCATCCTGTCCCTCAGCTTGTGCAGAGTGCCTTTCAGGCCGCCATTCGCGCGTAACGGACAGCCTTTCCGGCACGGTACAATATTTCTCCCGGCTCGTCAGCCGGTTGAAATCTCTCTGTTTTGGGGCCCCTCGGCCACGGTGGGCAAAAACCCCGGCGGAAACAGGCTGTCCAACTGCCTGCGCAGGGTGCGGACCTCATCGCTCTCGCCGTCCATCTGACTGAGCAGAGACCGCATGGCGGATACCGTCTGGGTCTTCCCCCGGTTCCAGCTGATCTCCTGCCGGTGGCGGCGGGGGGCGTCAAGCACACAGTCGGGGCGTTCCCCGCCGGTCCGCTCCAGAACCTTTCCCCGTACAATGGGAACCTCCCTGGGGGCCTGGATCATCAGCTTGCAGCGGTCGCCGGAGACGTTGTCCAGCTGTACCACCACATTCTCGCCGATGGTCATGTAATCTCCTGTTTTCAGCTGTAGGGACAGCATGGCAACTCCTTTCGCCACTTGCTCATCGTCATAATATTTTGGACGCCCCGGAGGGCTTCGGCCGCGGCCCCAGAGGGAGGCGGCCTCTCGTTTCCTACTCGACGGTCTGGAAAACGCTGAGCAAAACGGAACATCCTCTATTCTGCTTTGCTCAACGCTTCCCATAACCGGAATCATAGGCTTTCCCCGGCGTCCTCACCGGTATAGCTGGGCTTATGCTTTAAGCGGCTTCCCGCTTTTGCATCCTTTGATATTGGGCCAATCCCTCGGTCTTGATGTTTTTCGCGGCGTTGACCTCCCGGTCATGGACCGCGCCGCACTTGGGGCAGGTCCAGCGATGATTTTTGCAGCTGACGGCGGCGTCCAGAACCATCCCGCAGGCGGAACAGGTCCGGCTGGTGGGGGTATAGCGGTCCACTTCGATCAGCGCCTTGCCCTGCCGCGCCAGTTTGTAGCGGAGGCACTTCCGGAAAGCTCCGTAGCCCTCCCTCATGCCGTTTCCAAAGTTGAACTTCTGAGACAGGTCCGCCAGGTCGTCGTTCCTCACGCACACGGCGTCCCAGGCGTTGGCTATCCGCCGGGATTCCTGGTGAATGAAGTCGCGCCGCTGGTTGACGGTGTGCTCGTGAAGCAGGCGGTACTTCTGAACTGTTTTCTCATAATTCCTGGAGCCGGGCTGCATCCGGCAGAGCTGCCGCTGAATTTTAGCCAGCTTCTCCTGGGACTGTCTGAGCCATTGGGGCGGGTCTGCCAGTGCGCCGTTGTCCGCCGCGTAGAAATGCCGCATGGAGTATTTCAGCCCCAGTGTGGTCTCCGGCGTGGGAACGACAGGTTCCGGCTCTTTCACGGTGTACTCATATAAAATGTAGGCGTAGTATTTGCCGGTCCTGGTCCGGTCCACCGTCACCCGTTTCAGCTTCCAGCCGCTGCGGGGGCGGCGGGGGAACTTCGCCCGGACGATTCCGGCCTTGGTCATGCGGAGGCCGTCTCTGGTGATGTAGATGGTCGGACCGGACGTAAACTCGTGGTTGCTGGCGGTGAAAGAATCCCGGTCGTCCTTTTTGCGCTTGAAATTGGGATAGCCGAAGCACTCCGGATTTTTGAAGAACACGCGGAACGCCTGGGAGAGCTTGTTGTGCTCCTGGATCAACGCCTGGTTGTCTACCTCGGTGAGGAACGGGGCCTCTTTCTTGTACTTGGCCGGGGTAGGGATGAAGTGGGCGTCGGTTTCGATATAAAACCTCTGCTGATCGACCAGCATCCGGTTCCAGATGTAGCGGCAGCAGCCGAAAGTCTTTTCAAACAGCTCCGCCTGGGCCTCGTTTGGATAGAGGCGGGCCTTGAGGGTGGTGAACCGTTTGATGTCCGCCATATCCGCCCCTCCCCTGCGCTGAAATTTCCGGTTGAGGAGAAACAATCTGTCCGAAGTTGCGTACAACTCCGTCCAGGCGCTTCCAGTTTTCTCAACTGTTTTCATTACTACTTATCGGCGGCATTTCACCGAAAATAATAGCCTGAATAAAAAAATTTTTCTGTCCGGAGTTGTACACAACTCCGTCCAGGCTTTTTATATGCACCGGACGGCCGCTTCCGCCCGCAGAGAGGCGTCATAAAAGGTGGACTTGGGCATTCCACAGGCATCCGCGGCTTCCCGCAGCGTCATTTGTTTCGCCCTCCACGCCTGGTGCAATGCTTCAAAATCTTTCGGCGGAGCCTGGGCCTCCGGCCCAAAATGGACGCCCCTGGCCTTTGCCGCAGCAATGCCCTCCATCTGCCGCCGGCGGATGTTCTCCCGCTCGGTCTGCGCGACGTAGCTGAGAAGCTGGAGAACGATGTCGGCAACCAGCACCCCGGTGAGGTCCCGGCCTTGTCGGGTATCCAACAGCGGCATATCCAGCACTACGATATCGATTCGCTTTTCTTTCGTTAGCAGCCGCCACTGCTTCAATATTTCATCGTAGTTTCGCCCCAGCCGGTCGATGCTCTTGATTACGAGGGTGTCCCCGGCTTTGAGTTTGCGGACCAGCTTCCGGTACCCAGGACGCTCAAAATCCTTGCCGCTTTGCTTATCCACTACGGTGTTGCTGTCTTTTACGCCGAATTCCCGCATAGCAATCATTTGCCGGTCCTCATTCTGCTCCTTGGTAGAGACTCGAACATATCCGTATTCCATAAGCGCTCCTCCTTTTCCTGATAGCCTCATTTTAAAGGAGCCATGAGCCTCCGCAATTTGAAATTATCACAGAGGAGATAAAAGCGGCTGTTCCTTTGATAAAGGAACAGCCGCTCTGTATATACTCTATCGGATTTCCCTTGGCGCGTCATGTCACCACTTTCTTCCAAGCACCGGATCAGCAGGAAGAGCATAAGTCCAGAAAATTATTGGCATAATATACTTTCTGAGCCCCTTTTTCGCCGTTCCTTGTTTATAGCGGCGCAATTTTGAGCGACAATTATGATCTTCCAACTTTCCATTTTCTTCTATTTGTGATATACTTTGCTAAAAGCATAGATCAAAGAAAGAGATGATCGCATGTCTTATTACAGCATCGATGAACTGCGCCGCATTATTGCGCCAATTGCCAGTGCTCATGGCGTGGAAAGCGTTTCGGTATTCGGCTCCTATTCCAAAGGCAACGCCACAGCGGACAGCGGCATAGACTTAAAAATTGAAAAAGGCCAGATTTGTCGGTCGGGCGATGGATTTATACTAAGGCAAGCGTCCTCCGTATCAATTTTTGACAACGTTTCGCAACTTAAAAGATATTGGAATAAGAATATTTCTCCACTCCCCTCCATAGTTAAAAATCAGCTTTCACGAATTGCAGATCCGGCGCTATCCGGCGCTAAATGTTCAGCTTTTCTTTGTTGGTCAAGACAAGAAGGATACATCAAACATTGCCAATCACGGTTTTTCAATCACGGTTTTTATAATAAGCAAGATTTGCATTAAATGCTTTATGCATACGCTGGTTTGGAAAGGGAACAACTTCCGCAGGAAAAGATTGATGAGATAAAATGAATGAATTCTACCGGCAAATTGATCCAAACGGAAATATTGTATATACAAGCCTATTTACTCAGCGGAATGAGGTATATTCTGGAAGCGAAGCAACAATTTTCCACTTGGTAAAATTGTTCGCCTTGCAATTTGTTTTACGACATAATTTCCCAATAATAATTGATTCTTTCCGTGCGGAGGACCTGTCCACCGATAAAGAAAACACTGTACTTGAAATATCAAAGTCTACTGGTAATCAAGTAATATTGACGACGACACTGAAACGCGAAGAGATAGGAAATATGATACGCTGACTGATGTGAATCATATAAATTATCAGGCTCATACTCCAAGTAAAATTCTTAACAATACTTATGTAGAAAATTTTGTAGCGTTGTTAGCAAACCTTTCGATTGAGATCAAGCAGTAACCTAAATTGGCGGTGGTATCTCCGAATGCCGTGAAATTTTTAGAAGCTGTTGCGACATAACGGCTGCGAGCCTGCATCTTTTTTGTCAACGAAAGACATGAGGCCGTCGGAATCGTTTGATTCCGACGGTTTTCTCTTGTTTATGCAACTTTTTCGTGGGATTTATTTTTGTCTCTTCAGCCGGACCCACAAGTTGACCCACACGGGGAAACGTCCGGAAAGGGCGAAAGAGTACCGGGCAGGAAAATCCTGCCCAATGCTGTAATTTAGAGCTTTCTTGCCCTTTCACATTTAACTGCCGATCACCGCTCCGATGGTGTCTGCCGCCTCCTGCTCCATCCGCGTTGCGGCGTGGGTAGAGGTGTTCCTTGCCCAACCGATAGGCCGCACAGTCATTTCTGTTGCGGGCAGCGTACTCCAGCCGCTGCACACCCAATCCCGGATCATGAATCTCCGGATCATCGGGGAGAAGCAGCACACCTAACCCATACCGTGCCGCAGCCACACCCTGGCGAGCAGCTCGGTCGAACCCAGTCACAGCCTCCATATTGCCTGGGATTAAGCAGCGTTCACATAAGGGCATCAATAATGAGAGCAAAATAGACAAGATCAAATCCAGTTTGTCATAGCGGTGAAAATACGACGAAAACGCTTGATACGGCGAAAAGCCTCTCAACCTGATTACGCTGTTTGTACAGCTCTTTATCACAGTCCCAAGGATCTTTGCGATTGCTTTTTGGCGGAACAATAGATATATCCAAGTTCCACTGCCACAGCTCTCGTCTCATCCCCTTCGCAGGCCCGATCCATCAAAAGGTAAACCGGATGATCCGCTGGACCGAGCT
The DNA here is from genome assembly GCA_947365245.1 of uncultured Oscillibacter sp. Classification (GTDB taxonomy): domain Bacteria; phylum Bacillota; class Clostridia; order Oscillospirales; family Oscillospiraceae; genus Oscillibacter. The sequence goes on from CANAWG010000011.1 coordinate 96,734, forward strand.
GCCGCAAAAGAGCACAACCCTCGGGACCATCTCCACAGTTTCCGGCAGACAGCGAAAAGATTATCCCATTTCGATCAGATGCGGCGACCATACGAATATCCGTCTGAGATTCGGAAAATTTTTGAGCAAGGTAATGCTGTTTTTAGTGGCGGCGTGCCTTGCTCTTGTCTGTTTCAGCAAAAAATCTTAACATTATGAATGTTGATGCCGCTTTCATCCGGGAATACCAGGTTATCCGCGCCGCTCCCTGACATATGTTTTTCGCTCTTACCGGCCGCTTCTGACACCGGAGACATTCCTGTCCTGAAACGTGGAGAGACTTCTTGTTGTAAATGTATCCAAACATTCGGTTGTTTCCTTTGCGTTATGCGCTTTATTCCAAGCCTCAATCCGTAATTTACGCGCCTCATTCTGCAGCACACGCTTACCCCTTGACCCCATTTTAGGACCCATGTCAAATTGGTATGATAGTTCCGAGAATTGCTATATTACCAACCCTGTCCAATGGTGACATCACCGTCATGGACAACATGCGGTCCCACCGCGCAAAAGCAGTAAAACAGATCTTGGATGCATCCAAGATCAGATACCCTTATCTGCCGCCTTACAGCCCGGATCTCAACCCGATCGAAAAATGTGGTCAACGCTTAAGGCGTATCTGCGAAAAATGAAAGTCCGTGTGCTGCCGAGGCTGCCAAAAGCAGACGAAGAGGTCTTTTCAGCAGTCGTCGTCTCAGATCGTTTCGGCTGGTTCCGTTCATGCAGCTATGTGGGGTAATTTATTGGATTGCTATAATCATGAAAAAGTACGTGGGCGAGACAGAAAGTCCCCAGGATGGCTCTTCCTCGGGGCGAGGGAAAAACACCGCGGCCCGCCGTTTTGCGAAGTGGACACCCTGTTTGGAAAGCGGACACCAGCCAGGGCCGGCCCGCCGCCGTAAAACGGCAAAGCCGGAAAAATTCTGTCCGGCGCTCTCCCGCCCTATTTCAAATGCGCTCTGCGGTACTCCAAGGGGCTGACCCCCTCCACCCGGCGGAAGCACTGGGAAAAGTAGCTGGGGGAGGAAAATCCCAGCATCTGGGCGATGATGGACATGGGGTGGTCGGTCTCCCGCAAAAGGAAACGGCTCTCCTCCACCCGACGGGAGATGAGGTAGTTAATGGGCGAGGTGCCAAACTCCCGGCGGAAAGCGTGGGCCAGGTAATACTTGTTCACATGGGCCAGCTGGGCAAGCTGGTCCAGACTCAGGTTTTCCTTGAAGTGGTTGTCGATGTACCGCCGCACCAGGCCGCACTCCCGGCTGGTTCTGGAGTCAGAGGGCTCCAGCTCCAGGGACAGCTCCTCCTGCCGGCCCAGGCGGACCAGCACCACCTCCAGCAGATGGCGGCACACCTCCTCATAGCCGGACGGCCCCTCCCGGGCCTCCTGAAGCATCAGCTCCAGACAGCCCATCAGCTCCCGCCAGCCGCTGTGCAGGTGGAGCATGGTATAGCCCTTGGCTCCGCCCATGGCCTCCAGTCCCTCTACCCCCAGAACGATATATTCCAGCGGGCTGTCCATCTGACTCAGCTCGGTGTGGAGCACATGGGCGTTGACCACCACCAGGTCATGGATGGACACGGGGAATTCCTCATGCCGGGTGCGGAATCTGCCGTGGCCGTCGGTGATAAAGAACATCTCGGCGCAGCCGTGGGTGTGGAGATTGGAGTTCCACTCCTCAGAATACTGTGTTTTGGAGATGTAGCTCAGCCGCGGGCCGCCGCGATCGGACGGCGGCTCCGCCGTCCGGGAAAAGCTGTGCTGATAGCTGCTCATCAAATCGCCCTCTTCGCTGCGCAATTTTGTAAAAATCGATCTGCGGTGCGTCTTGCTGCTATTATAAACCCCGCCGCATATTTGTGCAACTTCTAAATATTTTCTCTCTTCTTTCCCACACTTTTGTGGGCTGTGACAAATCCGATCTGGACTCTGCCGGCAGAAAGCTGTCCATTATTTACAAAATCAAGTTAATTATTCTGTTTATATAAACAAAAATGTCAAAAAAGCAATATCTCTAAAGACAAGCGCAAGAACAGGGCTGTTCCCTCCGCCAGGGGGCATATATACTATGCACATAAGGCCGTTGATCCGGCTAAACCGCATTTGTCTATATTTTTTAGGAGGTTTAAAACGATGAAAAAGATGCTCAGCCTGCTTCTTGTGTCAGTCATGGCTCTGTCCCTGCTGGCCGGCTGCGGCGGCGCGCCCCAGCAGCCCAGCCAGCCCGACACCCCGCCCGCCAGCAGCTCCAGCCAGGACGAGACCAACACCCCCGAGACCCCCGCGGGCCCTATCAAGGTGGCGGCTCTGGCCTCCGCCTATGAGGAGGCCTACCCCGGCATGTGGAAAGAGGTCTGCGACGCTTTCACCGCCGAGACCGGCATTGAGGTGGAGCTCATCGTGGACAAGGCCCTGGAGGACGTCATCGGCCCCTCCATGCAGGGCGGCGACTTCCCCGACGTGATTCACCTGGCCACCGGCCGCGACAAAAAGCTCACCGAGCAGTTTATCAAGGACAAGAACATTGCCGAGATTACCGACGTGCTGTCCATGACCGTGCCCGGCGAGAGCGCCAAGGTCTCCGACAAGATTGTCCCCGGCTTTACCGACACCTCCATCACCAACCCCTACGGCGACGGCAAGACCTATCTGGCTCCCATGTTCTACTCCCCCTGCGGCCTGTTCTACAACGCCGGCCTCTTCGCGGAGAAAGGCTGGACCGTCCCCACCACCTGGGACGAGATGTGGGCCCTGGGCGACAAGGCCGCCGCTGAGGGCATCGCCCTGTTTACCTATCCCACCACCGGCTACTTCGACACCTTCTTCCCCACCCTGCTCTACTCCGCGGGCGGCCCTGACTTCTTCAATAAGGCCATGAACTACGCCGAGGGCGTGTGGGACACCCCCGAGGCCAAGGAGTGCTTCGACGTGATGACCAAGCTGGCCGGCTACACCGCCAAGGTGACCGTCGCCCAGGCCAACGACCAGGACTTCACCCAGAACCAGCAGCTGATTCTGGACAACAAGGCCCTGTTCATCCCCAACGGCACCTGGCTGGTACCCGAGATGGCCGAGGCGCCCCGGGCCGACGGCTTCCAGTGGGGCATGTGCGCCCTGCCCGGCGGCGGAAGCGGCACCAGCGCCAGCTACTGCTGGATGGAGCAGGCCTGGATCCCCGCTCAGGCCCCCAACCTGGACGCCGCCAAACAGTTCGTCGCTTTCCTGTACAGCGACAAGGCCGCCGGCATCTTCGCCAAGGGCGGCGCCGCCCAGCCCATCACCGGCATTACCGACAGCATGGAGGGCGACAACAAGATCTTCTACTCCATCTATGACAACGGCGCCTCCGCCGTCATGGGCGGCTTCGCCGCCTACGCCTCCGTCCCCGGCCTGGGCAGCGTGCGCGAGGTCTTCTTCGACCCCTTCAACAACCTGGTGAACGGCTCTTTGACCGCGGACCAGTGGGTGGAGAACATCAAGGCCGCCAGCGACCAGATGCGCGCCAATCTGCTGTCCGAGTAATCATTCCCGCCTAAACCTTTCAATTGTTCGTAACGCAGGCGGCGGTGAGCGAAAACCGCTCACCGCCGCCTCTCAATTTAAGAGATATAAGAGAGAATACAATAGCAGCCCAAGCCCCCTCCCGTTTTTTTTCCTTTGCGGAGCCCCCCCCCCCCA
>CANAWG010000012.1 GCA_947365245.1 uncultured Oscillibacter sp.
GAGCGCTTGAATGGCATTCAAGAGGTCAGCGGTTCGATCCCGCTTATCTCCACCACTAAAAGGACGGTCACCTTTTCAGGTGACCGTCCTTTTTTTACCGGGATTCGGGCGAGAGCGGCCGCAGCCTTGAATCCATAAAAACAAGGGCCCCTGTTTCCTGTCGGTCTTCGCTTATTCCAGATGGACGGAGTAGGGGCAGATATACGTCACATGGGTCTTGACGGTCTTTCCGTCGAAAGCGTAGAGGGGAATCCGGAACTCTCCGGGGCACTTGCACGCGAAGTGCAGGGCGTCCGCCTGATTCTCCATCTCTTTCTGCCGCCAATAGCCCTGCTCCGGACCCTCCACCCAAACCGCCAGATCCGGGGCGCAGCCCACGTAGTCGGCCAGGCACTCATAGCCGCAGCTCTCGCCGCTGGCGTTCTTGGGATACTCTCCTTTCACCAGGGTGTTCAGCAGGGCGCGGGATTCCTCCGGCAGGAGGTCTTTGTTCCCCACACGGTCCTCCCGCCGCAAAACGCCGTCCTTGTCCCGGTAGCGCCGGTAGACGTGCCGGCTGTCGCCGGTATAGCTGATATAGGAGCTGGCCTCGTCGTCCGGCAGGATGGTGCCGCCCCGGCTGCGGATCAGGTCCAGGTCGCCCCGGACCTCCTCCAGCTGGTGCCAGTTTCCGGCGGCGTCCCGATAGCCCGTGTAGGGATTGGCCGGCGGCTCCTGGTTCGGGACGCGGGTCCTGGCGGCCTCGGCGGCCGCCGCTTTCGCCTCCTCAGTGGTGGAGGCCCCGGCGGCCAGGGCGGCCTTGACGTCCTCAATGCTCATACCGGTGGTGTCGATGTGCTGGCCGCCGCAGTCCAGCAGATATTGGCCGATGACCTCGCCCTCGGGGTTGTAGAGAGGGATGGCGTACTCCTTTTTGCACTCCGCGGCGGTATGGTCAGGGACATGGAGTTCGGCCTCCCGGATGTACCCGGCGGGACGGCGCTCAGGGGGATACTCGGCCCGATACCGGAGGTCCGGGGCGTAACCCACGTACCCGGCCAGCGTCTCGCTGCCGTAGCTCTCGCCCTTGCTGTTCTTGGGATAGTCCCCGTCGGCGGTCAGGTTTTTCAGCTGGCCGGGGTAGCCCACAAGCTCCTTGTTCCCCACTTTGTACTCGTCCCGCCGGCCGCCGTTCTTATCCAGGAAACGCTTGTAGATAACGTTGTCCACGCAGGTGTAGCTGCTCAGGTCGTTGTCCGGCAGGAGGGTGCCGCCGCAGCGGAGAATCAGGTCCCTGTCACCGAAGAGGATGGGGGTGCTGTCGGTGATGGCGGCCTGGGTCCACCGGGAGGCGGCCTCTTTGCGGATTTTCGCCAGGGTCTCCTCACTGGGGTCGTCGTAGGTGGGGGCGGAATCGATCGTCTCCCCCGCCGCCAGGGCGGCCTTGGCCGCGTCAATACTCATGCCGGTCTCGGCGTAATGACCGTTGCACGGGTCCGTGCGGGTTCCGATCTGGTTATGCTCCTTGTCGTAGAGAGGAATGGAAAACTCGTGAGGGCACTCAGCTTCCAGCAGATGTCTGCTGGCGGCCTTGACATGGAAATCCTCATAGGTGACATATCCCTCTTTGTTATGGTCGCCAATTGTTTCACAGAGGTCGGGATAATAACCGACATAGTCGGCGATCACATCTTCCCCGTAGGTCTCACCCCGGCTGTTTTTGGGGTAATCGCCGTCTACCAGTGTCGCCATCTGCTTGTCGACAAAGGCCGCATAGTGGTGCTGGCGAAAGAGTTCCTCATTCCCTACGGCGTATTCCTCAAAGAGATAGGAGTCCCCCAGATCGGATGGCCGCTTGCTGACAAAGCATTTCGAGATCCTGCCGAATCCTCTTCCCTCAGCAAAGGGATATTTATAGCCGTAGGATTCAAAATCCTCATCCGGCAGTAATGTGCCGCCCCGCTTGAGAATCAGCTCATGGTCGCCAAAGACCACCGGGGTGTCCTCCGTCACGGGATATCCACGTTCAATAAAATGGGCTCTCAGCTCTTTCAAAAAGGCCTCGCTGGGGGTACCGTTGGTGGTGACGGGCCTGTCCGCCTCTGGCTCCTCGGGCTCCTCCGGCTTTTCCGCCTCCGTGGGGGCCGGAACTGCCGCCGCAGCGGGCGCCGTTATGGGCCCGGGCGCTGGGGCGTTCTCTCCACCGCCCCCTGTCCCCTCCTCTTTCGGGAGGGCCATTACCGTATGGGCGGGCTCCATTTCCTCCCTGCTCACCGGCAGGGGGTTCCGGGCCGCCAGAGCGGCCCCGCCGCCGCAGGCCAGGATGGCCAGCGCCAATACCAGAGCCAGCAGCCGCTGATATCCCCTCAATTTCTCAGTTTTCAGCACGCGGGTCAGTCTCCTTTCCATAGATTCCCGGGCGGACAGCGTGGCGGCCCAATCGCCGCTCCCCGCCGCCGCATTGGCAGCTAATTTCAAAATGACGTTTCCGTACAGATACCGCTCCTCCGGCGGCAGGGGGCAGGCCACCCGCTCGTCGCAGCTCTGCTCGCTGACGGTGTGGATGCTCCGGCACAGCAGCCAGGCCAGGGGGTTGTACCAGTGGAGCACCTGGGCCAGCATGGCCCAAAAGCGCACCCACAGGTCGCCGCACCGGATATGGGTCAACTCATGGAGGAAGAGGTAGCGCAGCTCCTCCCGCTCCAGGTCCGCCGCGGGGATCACCACCGTGGGCCGCAGCAGTCCCGCCGCGAAAGGCGACCGGACCGCGGGATTCTCCCGCAGCTCCACGGGGCCCCGGATCCCCGTCTGCCGTCTGCAGGCCCAGAAGACCAGCCGGGCCTCCTGGGAGGACACGGGCCGGTTCTGCCGGAACAGCCGCCAGCGGAGCCGGCAGTAGACGCAGATCTTGTACGCCAGCATGGCCGCCGCTCCCGCGGCCCAGACCAATGCCAGAACTTTCAAGGTCTCCTCCTGCAGGACAAAGGGCGTCCGCGCGGGAACCGGGACGGGACTTGCTGCCGCGGCGGCTCCCGCCGCGGGGATTCGGGGCAGCGCCTCCACGGGGATTCGGGGCGCCGCCGGAACCGCCGCCGGCGCGGAGACGGTCCCGGGAGACGGCCGCAGGGCGCACAGGGTCCGCCCCGCCAGAGCCAGCAGCTGCCCCACGGGGATCAGAAAGAAAAACAGGCTGATTTTCAGCACGCGGTAGTGCCACCGGGCGGGCATCCGGTCTTTCAAGACCTTGGAGGCCAGCAGCCACAGCGCCAGCACGGCGCTGCCCGCCAGCCCCATGCCGGCCAGCGTATTCATCATTTCTTTGCCTCCTCGTCAAACCAGCGCTTCAGCTCGTCGGCCTCCTGGGCGCTGACGCCCCGGCCGCCGTAAAACGCCGCCAGAAAGTCCAGCACGGACCCGTGGTACTTGGCGTCCACCAGGTGCCGGGCCTCCAATTCGTGGTACTCCGCCTCCGTCACGGCGGGAAAATAGACGTTGGCCTTGCCCCGCTTCTCCACCCGCAGCGCGCCCTTGTCCGCAAGGCGCGTTAAAAAGGTGGAGACCGTCTGGACCTTCCAGCCCTTGTGGGCGAAGACCTCCAGCAGGCGGGATGTGGTCACGGCCTCGCCGGAGTCCCACACGTACCGCATGATCTCCATCTCGGAGTCGGACAGGCTCTGAAAGTTTCTCATGTTCGTTACCTCCCTGCCGGCGGCCGGAGAGGGCCCCCTCCGGCCGCCGGCGATAAACTACACCGGTGTAGTACAATATCATGTTACTACACGCTTGTAGTAATGTCAAGGGGATATCAAAAAATATTGAGACCCTCTGCAAAATCGGCGGCGGCCCCTGCTCTGCGGGAGCCGGTCCTCTGATTGGGCCGTTTGCCGGGAAATTTAAAATTTGCTCTCAATCGGATCCCGATGCTCCAAAACCCGTGCAGTCAACGGCGGAATATGGTACAATGGGCCGAAGAGAAAGAGAGGACCGAGCCATGACCAAGGAAGAAGCCCTGAAAACCTATTTCGGATACGACGCCTTCCGGGGCGGCCAGGAGGCGGTGATCGACGCCCTTCTTGCCGGACGGGACGCCCTGGCCATCATGCCCACCGGGGCGGGAAAGTCCCTGTGCTACCAGATCCCGGCGCTGCTGCTGCCGGGAATCACCCTGGTGATCTCGCCTCTGGTCTCCCTGATGCGGGACCAGGTGACGGCCCTGGTGCAGATGGGCGTTCCGGCGGCGTTTTTAAACAGCAGCCTCACCTTCCGCCAGTACCTGCTGGCGCTGGACCGGGCCAGAGCGGGGCGGTACAAGATCATCTACGTGGCCCCGGAGCGGCTGGAGACCGAGGGGTTCCAGTCCTTTGCCCGGACGGCGGACATCTCCCTGCTGGCGGTGGACGAGGCCCACTGCATCTCCCAGTGGGGCCAGGACTTCCGCCCCTCCTATCTGGGCATCCCGGCCTTCGCGGCCTCACTGCCCCGACGGCCCGTGATGGGGGCCTTTACCGCCACCGCCACGCCGGAGGTGAAAGAGGACATCCAGCGTCTGCTGGAGCTGCGGAGCCCTCTGCGGATGGCCACCGGCTTTGACCGGGAGAACCTCTTTTTCGAGGTCCGCCAGCCCGCGGACAAGAAAGCCGCCCTGCTGGAGGCGGTGCGGGGCCGCCCCGGCAAGTGCGGCATCGTCTACTGCGCCACCCGCAAGACCGTGGAGGAGGTCTGCCAGTTCCTGCGGGACCGGGGCGTCCCGGCAGCCCGCTACCACGCGGGGCTGGAGGCGGAGGAGCGCCGCCGAAACCAGGAGGACTTCCTCTATGACCGCTCGCCGGTGATGGTGGCCACCAACGCCTTTGGCATGGGCATCGACAAGTCCGACGTGCGGTATGTGGTCCACTACAACATGCCCAAGGACATGGAGAGCTACTACCAGGAGGCCGGCCGGGCGGGCCGGGACGGACTGCCCGCCTCCTGCGTGCTGCTGTACAGCGGCCAGGACGTGCGGACAGGCGAGTACCTCATCACCCACGGCGAGGCCCGGGAGGGGCTGGACGAGGCCGCGGCGGAGCGCCTGCGGGAACGGGACCTCCAGCGGCTGCGGCAGATGACCGGCTACTGCCGCACCAGGCACTGCCTCCGCCAGTACATTCTGCGCTACTTCGGCCAGGACGCCCCGGACGACTGCGGCGCCTGCTGCAACTGTCTCCACAACTTCAGGGAGGTGGAGGTGGGCCGGGAGGCCCAGGCCATCGTGCGGTGCATCGCGGAGACGGGTCAGCACTTCGGCGTGGGGGTCATCGCGGAGACCCTCTGCGGGGCGGACACCGACAAGGTGCGGAAGTACCACATGGACCGGGAGGCCCAGTACGGCGCACTGGCGGAGCTCTCCCAGCGGGCTGTGCGGGAGCGCATCCGCTTTTTGCTGGACGAGGGGATTCTCACCCTCTCGCCGGGGCCGTATCCGGTGCTTCAGCTGGGGGAGCGGGCGGAGGACGTCGCCCAAAACGCCCCGGCGCTCTATATGCGGACCATGGAGGAGGAGCGGCCCGCCGCTGTCCGCCGCCAGATCCCCCCGGAGCTGGAGGGCAGCCAGGCGGAGCTCTTCCAGCGCCTCCGGGCCCTGCGGGCGCGGACCGCCCGGCGCCAGGGCGTGCCGGCCTACGTGGTGTTCTCCGACAAGACGCTGCGGGAGCTGGCGTTCGTCCAGCCCCGGACCATGGCGGAGCTGCGGCTCGTCAGCGGCATCGGCGAGGCCAAGGCCGGCCGCTACGGCGAGTCCTTCCTGCGGGAGATCCGGGACTTTCTGGAGCGGTGACGCCCCCGCAAGCTGGCATCTTTCGGCGGCGCTTCAGGCGAAATACGGTCTCTTGCCGGGGAAAATCCACACAAATTGACACGGTTCGTTGACAGGGCGCGCCTCGCTGCCATACTGGGAGCGCAGGCCCCCGAAACGAATAAAGGGGCGATTGCCATGGGTAAGTTCACAGTCAAGACGATAAAGACCGACAGTTTGACCTGAAAGCCCGCGGCGGAGAGATCACCGCCGCGGCCGTGGACGCAGAGGACTGAGGCAAATACAAAAGAGCCGTCCGGCGGCGCCGGACGGCTCTTTTTATACACTCTGTACCAGCTCCCGGACAAAAGGAGCGCTCTTCTTTCAGGGGCTGCCCATCAAAACACAGGCTCTCATACCGGCCGGGCGTCCCCGGCCTGCCGCTCCGCCAGGCGCTCCCGGGCCACCGCCAGCATCAGCTTGATGCGGTTTTCCTGGTTCACCCGGGTGGCGCTGGGGTCGTAGTCGATGGGGGTGATGTTGGCCTGGGGATACAGCTCCCGGATCTTGTTAATCATGCCCTTGCCGCATATATGGTTGGGCAGGCACCCAAAGGGCTGGGCGCAGACGATGTTCTCATATCCCGCCCGCACCAACTCGATCATCTCCGCGGTGAGGAGCCAGCCCTCGCCCATCTTGTCCCCCATGCCGATGACCCCGTCGGTGAGCTTGATGAGCTCCCGGAAGGGCAGGGGAGCGTGGAAGCTGTTGTCCTTCAGGACACGGATCATCACGGACTCCATACCCTCGATATACTTGAGGACCAGGTCGGAGACGTGCTTTTCGAAAAATGTGCCGCCGTAGAGCCTGGCGGTCTCCGAGGGGTTGTAGGCGCAGTACTGCACGAAGCCCATGAGCCCCGGCAGGTTCACCTCGCAGTCCTGGGAGCGGAGAAACTTCTCCAAATCGTTGTTGCCCAAGGGGGAGTACTTCACGTAGATCTCCCCCACCACGCCCACCTTCACCTTGGGCGTCCGCCGGACCTCGATTGCGGCGAAGTCCCGGGCCATCTTCGGCATGGCCTCCTTCACCTCGCCGTTGGACCAGCCCTGATCCGCCCGGACCCAGCCGCAGATGGTGTCCAGCCACTTCTCCTGGCACCGCTCCGCCGCGCCCTTTTCCACCTCGTAGGGCTCTGTCTGGGCCCGCAGGGCCACCAGCAGGTCGCCGTAGTAGATCACCGCCAGGAGCTTGCGCATCAGCGTCACCGTCATGGGGAAGCCGGAGTCCTTCTCAAGGCCCGAGAAGTTCAGGCTCACCACCGGCACCTGGGGGTAGCCCGCCTTTACCAGGGCCTTGCGCAGCAGGTGGATGTAGTTGGAGGCCCGGCAGCCGCCGCCGGTCTGGGTGATGATGAGGGCGGTGTGGTCCAGGTCGTACTTCCCGGAGCCCAACGCGTCCAGAAACTGGCCGATGACCAGCAGCGCCGGGTAGCAGGTGTCGTTGTGGACGTATTTGAGTCCCAGCTCGCAGACCTGGCTGCCGCAGTTTTCCAGCAGCTCGCAGGTGTAGCCCGCCTGCTCCATCACCGCCGCCAGGATGCGGAACTGCACCGGGGCCATGTTGGGAATCAAAATCTTATGGGTCGCTTTCATCTCCGGGGTAAATCTTGGGTATTCCAGTGTCTCCATGCTCTGCCTCCGTATTGTCCCGCTTTGGTTCTCTCAGGCCAGGAAGCCCTTGAGGATGCAGTCCTCCGCCTCCTCCTCGGTGAGGCCCAGGGTCTCCAGCTTCAAGAGCTGGTCGCCGGCGATCTTGCCGATGGCGGCCTCGTGGACCAGCTGGGCCTCGGTGCAGTTGGCGGTGATGGCGGGAATGGACTTGATCTTCGCCTCTCCCATGATGATGGAGTCGCACTGGACGTGGCCGAAGCACTGGGCGTTGCCCACCATCCGGGGGTAGAACACCTGGCTGGAGCGGTCCTGGGCCACGGACCGGGAGATCACCCGGCCTTTCGCGTTCTCTCCGTCCAGGACGATCTCCATGTCGCTCTCCGCCACCTGGTCTCCGTGGGTCAATAGCCGCTCGGTGACGATGGCCTCGGCGTCCTTGCCGCAGACGATCTTGGTGTTGCGCTTGGTGGAGTCGATGCCCCGGATCTGGACGGTCTCCATCTGGATGGAGGCCCCCTCCTCCAGGTAGACCACCGTCTCCGGGTTCATAACGCGGCCGCCCTTGCCGTCCCCCTCGCCGTAGTGCTTCTCCGTGTACTTCACTTTGGAGTGCTTGCCCACGTGGAACGTGTGGACGCCGTCGTGGCGGCTGGTCTCAGCGCCGCAGTTGTGGATGCCGCACCCGGCCACGATGTTCACATCGCAGTCCTCGCCGATATAGAAGTCGTTGTAGACCATCTCCTCCACGCCGGACTTGGTGATGATGACGGGGATGTGGCAGGTCTCTCCCACGGTGCCGTCCTTGACGCGGATGTCGATGCCGCTCTTGCCGTCGGTCCTGGAGGTGATCTCGATGTGCTCCGTGGACTGGCGGCCGTCGCAGCCGCTGTCCTTGCGGATATTGAACGCCCCCACGGGCTTGCCCACCAGGTCCGCGATCTTCTCCAGCAGCTCCCGGTCGATCTCGTTTTCCATCATTGCGCGTTCGCCTCCTTTGTCAGTACCGGACAGCCGCCCAGGGTGTCCGCCAGAATCCGGGGCAGGATCTCAGCGGCCGAGCCCCGGTGGCGCAGCCGTCCGTCGCCCACCACGATGACCTCGTCCGCCAGGGAGATGATGCGCTCCTGGTGGGAGATGATAATCATGGTGCCGCTGCCGGCGGCGTGAATCTGCTCGAAAGTCTCCGTCAGCCGGGCGAAGCTCCACAGGTCGATGCCCGCCTCCGGCTCATCGAAGATCATCAGCTGGGCGTTCCGGGCCAGAATCGAGGCGATCTCGATGCGCTTGACCTCGCCGCCGGAGAGGCTGACGTCCACCTCCCGGTCCAGATAGTCGTTGGCGCACAGGCCCACCCGGGTGAGGTACTGGCAGCACTTGTCCTTGGAGAGCTTTTCGTCCCCGGAGGCCAATGTCAGCAGATCCCGCACCGTCAGCCCCTTGAAGCGGGGGGGCTGCTGGAAGCCGTAGCTGATGCCCAGGCGGGCCCGCTCCGTGATGCCAAGGGACGTGATGTCCTGCCCGTTCCAGAGGATCTGGCCGGCGGTGGGCGTCACCAGCCCCATGATGATCTTGGCCAGGGTGGTCTTGCCGCCGCCGTTGGGGCCGGTGAACACCACCAGGCGGTGGTCGGGAATCGTGAGGGAGATGTCGTTCAAAATGCCCAGCTCCCCGTCCCCCTCCCGGACGGAGTAGCTGATGGACTTGAGTTCCAGCATGGTTTGGAACCTCCTCAGAGTGTGGATTTCATAAGCGCGTCTATTTTACCAGATCCGGCAGGAAAAGACAACATATCAATCTGATAGGTTTATATGAAGAACGCCAGCCTTTTCAGCGGTAGTCTACCCCATTTGGCAGGAATTTACCTGTGGCATATACAACAGTAACAAAAAAATCCCCCAGAGCATAGAATGGGGCGCAGATGAAGAGCAAAGGAGTGGCGTTTATGGCAGAGAACATCCAATGTCCTGAGGTTTACGACTTTCGGAAGTACGACCGGGTCTGGCAGCGGGTGGCACCGGATCTGGAGCCCTACCCCGGCGTGCAGACCACAGCCACGGTCCAGCCGGCGGCGGCGTCCCGTCCCCCGGCACAGAGCGGGATGGGGGCGGCGCAGGGACGGCCGGCGCCCGCCGGGGCCCTGGCCCGGCAGGAGAGCCAGCTGCCCGGGGCCTCTCAGAATCCCTGCTGTATGGGCAGCGCGGCGGCGGAGATGCTGGAGGTGCTGACGGGATTCATTGAGGAGTCGCTGTCGGACCGGCGGTCCCTTCTGGCCCTGAGCCGCCGGGCGCCCGCCTGGGCCCGGCAGCCGCTGCGGGACATGGCCGCCGAGGAGGAGACCCACGCCCGGCGGCTGATGGCGGTCCACTACCTCATCACCGGCCAGTGCTACCGGCCGGCCATCGCCGGCGGACCGGTGAGCGTGGGGCGCTGGTGCCCCGCCCTGCGGGAGCAGTACCACGTAGAGGCCTGCAACGGCTTCAACTACGCCCGGGCCGCCGACGGCACCACAGACCCGTGCCTCGCCAAGCTCTTAAACGAGCTCAGCGAGGACGAGTACCGCCACGCCCGGGAGCTGATGGCCCTGCTGGAGCGGTCCATCCAGGGGGAACGGCAGCGCTGCTGAGCGGCCAGACAGTCACGCCGCCCTCGGCGTCCCGGCGTGGCGAGGCGCCGGACCGCACCCGCCGGACGATGGCGGGCTTCCCTGAAAAAAAGCGGCAGCTTCCCGGAAAGCGCTGGGAAACTGCCGCTTTTTTGCTAAATTACTCTACTATAATGGATTTACTCCGCCGCCCTCAGCATATTTTCAATGGAAATTCCATAACCTTTGGTAGGTTCATTCAAGAGCACGTGGGTCACGGCCCCCACGATTTTTCCGTTCTGGAGAATGGGGCTGCCGCTCATCCCCTGGACGATACCGCCGGTGAGGGCGATGAGGTCCGGATCCGTGACGGAAATCACCATGTCCCGGCCGTCGCCGGCGCCGGGGATCACCTTGACGATCTCGATGGCATACTCCGCCACCTCATCCCCCTGGACGTTGGCGCGGATCACCGCGGGCCCGGTCTGGGGCCGCCCCGCGGGCATGGCCCCGTCGCTCCGCAGCCCGTCGGTCTCCAGCGTGCCGAAGACGCCGCTGCTGGTGTTGGCGTACAGCCGGCCCAAATCCCGGGTGAGGTCAAAATTCCCCCGCAGCTCTCCGGCGGCGCCGGACTCCCCCCGCTTCACGGCCTTTACCGTGGAGGGCAGGATGGAGCCGTCGGAAAACGGCATCAGCAGCGCCGTGTCCGTGTCGGTGATGCCGTGGCCCAGGGCGCCGAAGACGCCGGTGGCCGGGTCATAGAAGGTCATGGTGCCGATGCCGGCCATGCTGTCTCGGACCCAGGCGCCGATGCAGTAGACGCCCTGGTCATTTTGCGCGGGCTCTACGGAGAGGGTCATGCTGCCGCCGTCCCGGCGGACCTGGAGGTCCGTCTCCGAGCCGCCGCTGCGTTGGAGGAGGGACTGAAACTGCTCCGTGGAGGTCACCGCCGCGCCGCCGCAGGTCTCGATCACATCCCCGGTGCGCAGGCCGCAGGTTCTGGCGGGCGTTCCGCCGCCGGTGAGCTTCACCACCACCACGCCCCGGGAGAAGAGCTTGATGCCCACCGTGTGCCCCACGGGCACCAGCATCCGGGCGGTCTCATTTTCAAAAGCGCCCGTCACCTCCGCCGCTTTCGCCGGCGCTCCGGCGCAGAGAAACAGGGCCAAAAGAAGCGCCGCGCCGCCCCGCAGCAGCCCTTTCGCGTGTCCTTGTGCTTCATACAATACGATCACCCCTTTCAATCAAATCAATCCGCCGGCAACTTCTCACCGGCGGCTCTCTTATGATTTGCTCCCGCCGCCAAAACACACCTTGCAAAAAGAGGCAGCGCGCCCAAGGGATGAACTGCCTTGTCCGGTTTTGCAGGGCAGAGAGAAAACCCGCAGGCAAAAGCCCGCGGGTTTTTCCAAAAACTGTTATCTTATTCGTGCTTGTTGAAGATCTTGAAGATATCGTCAAAGGGGTCGTCCTCCGGCTCCGGCTTGGGCACGTCCTCCTCCCCCAGAGGCACGGGGGCCGGAGCGCCGGCCGTCTGGCCCTCCTGGGCCGTCTTGGGCAGGTGCTTTGCGTCCTTGTCAAAGCCGGTGGCGATGACGGTGACCCGGATCTCGTCGTCCATAGTCTCGTCAAAGGTGGCGCCGAAAATGGTCAGCGCGTCCGGGTGGACGGCGTCCCGCACGAGGCTTGCCGCCTGCTCCACCTCCTCCAGGCCGATGTCCATGGAGCCGGTGATATTGATCAGCACGCCCTTGGCCCCCTCGATGGAGGTCTCCAGCAGCGGGCTGGAGATGGCCATCTTGGCGGCCTCCTCGGCCTTGCCCTTCCCGGCGGCCCGGCCCACGCCCATGTGGGCCATGCCGGCGTTTTTCATAATGGCGGTGACGTCGGCGAAGTCCAGGTTGATGAAGCCGGTGTCCCGGATCAGGTCGGAGATGGACTGCACCGCCTGGCGCAGCACGTCGTCGGCGATCTCAAAGGCGTTGGCAAAGGTCACCTTCTGGTCGGTGGCGTACTTCAGCCGCTCGTTGGGGATGATGACCAGGGAGTCCACTTTCCCCTCCAGCTCGGCGATGCCCGCCTCGGCGGCCCGCATCCGGCGGGGGCCCTCAAAGCCAAAGGGCTTGGTGACCACGCCCACGGTGAGAATGTCCATCTCCTTGGCGATCTCCGCCACGATGGGCGCGCCGCCGGTGCCGGTGCCGCCGCCCATGCCGGCGGCGATGAACACCATGTCCGTGTCCTCCAGGGCCTTGGCGATCTGGTTGCGGCTCTCCTCGGCGGCCTTGCGGCCGATCTCCGGGTCCGCACCGGCGCCCTTGCCGTGGGTCAGCTTCTCGCCGATCTGAATCTTATCGGAGGCACTGGAGACGTTCAGCGCCTGCTTATCCGTATTCACCGCCACAAACTCCACGCCCTTGGTCCCGGAGCGAACCATGCGGTTGACCACGTTGTTCCCGCCGCCGCCAACACCGATTACCTTGATGTTGACAACGGTATCGGAAGTCGTTTCCAGTCCAAATGCCATATGTGCTGCCTCCTGCTATCATTTGTAGAAAAGGGCGAAATCGCCCGGCGCTTTCCACAATATCCAGTATCCCAGTATATGAAATCTATTGTATGATACTTTTGTGCTCCGGTCAAGACCCCTCTGACCCTTTTCGTGGTTTTTTCCAAAAGAAACCGGAAAAAACATCCAATTCCTCACTGGGCGTCCGGCCGGAAGTAATCCTTGCTCTCCCCGCGCATATCAAACGTGCCGGTCATGTTGTCCTGAATGACGCCCTCGTCCATGCTCCACTGGAGCTTTTTGAGCTTGCGGGCGTAGTCCGCGCTGTAGCTCAACCGCACGGTGAAGCGTCCGGCGTACTCCATGGTGATCTCCGAGGAGTCCCCCAGGTGGATGGCCTCCACCTGCTCCAGCATCTCCGCCGCCTCCAGGGCGCCCAGGAGGCTGAGGAGGCTGCTCTGCTGCACGGCGTACTCCGTTGCGAAAGCGGGGCCGGTGCCAACCGAGGGCGCCAGCAGCTGGCAGCCGTCGATGACGCCGTATCCGGCGGCGGCCGCCGCAGGCAGCTGCTCTACGATCTTGCCCCGGCCGGAGCTGGTGGGGCTGATGAGCCAGGCGGCGCCGTCCTGGATCACCGCCAGGGGCTTTCCGCACTCCTCCACCCGGATCTCCAGGGTGTCCGGCAGCTTTTTGCTGATGCCGCTGATCTCCTTGAGATAGGGCAGCTTCTCCGTCATGCTGGCCGCCACGCGGCCCTTGTTTAAAAGCAGCAGATTGGCCCCGGTCCGGACGCCGGTGGCGTCCCGCAGCTCCTGCTCCGTGTAGCGCACTCCGCCGGTGATCACGATGGCGTCCACCCGGAAAAACAGCGTCAGCGCCGTGACAAGGCACACGCATATCGCCAAAACGGACAGCAGCTTATAGAGGAAGCCGGATCTTCCTCTCCTCCGCCGATTGGTTTTTCTGCGTCTTGCCATATCTCTCTTTAAACTCCTATATGTCCAGCTCCGCGCGGACGATGTCCGCCCCCAGAGTCCGCAAATCTCTCTCAATGCACTCGTAGCCCCGGTCAATGTGGGCGATCTCGGAGATGGAGGTCTCCCCCTCCGCCGCCAGGGCCGCCACGCACAGCGCCGCCCCGCCCCGCAGATCCGTGCAGCGCACCGGCGCGCCCCGGAGGGTCTCCACGCCGGTGACCACCGCCACCCGGCCCGCCACCCGGATGTCCGCCCCCATGCGGATGAGTTCGTCCACATGGCGGTACCGGTTTTCAAAGATGGTCTCCTCGAAGACCGTGGCCCCCCGGCCGCGCAGCAGCGCGGCCATCAAAACCGCCTGGGCGTCCGTGGGGAAGCCGGGATAGGGGGCCGTCCGCACGGGGCGGACACTTTTCAGCCGTCCCCGGCAGACGCAGCCCACGCCGCCCCGGTCCGCCCGGACGGCGCACCCAGCCTCCCGCAGCACGGCGGCGACGGTGGAGAGGTGCTCCTCCCGGGCGTTTCGCAGGTAAATCTCCCCGCCGGCGGAGCCGACGGCGCAGAGATAGGTGGCCGCCGCGATGCGGTCCGGCATGATCTCGTAAGTACAGCCGTGGAGCGCCCGTCCGCCCGCCACTTTGACGGTGGAGGTCCCCGCGCCGGAGACGTCGGCGCCGCAGGCGTTCAGGAAGCCCTGGAGATCCACGATCTCCGGCTCCTGGGCGGCGCCCACGATGGTGGTGACGCCCTCCGCCCCGCAGGCGGCCAGCATCAGATTCTCCGTGGCCCCCACGGAGGGCAGGCTCAAAACCAGGTCCCGTCCCCGCAGGCGGGGGGCCCTGCACCGCAGCATCCCGCCGCTGTCCTGTATCTCCGCCCCCAGCTCCCGCAGGCCCGCCAGATGCAGGTCGATGGGCCTGGGGCCCAGCTCACAGCCGCCGGGGTAGCTCATCTCCGCCTCTCCGCACCGGGCCAGAATGGCCCCCAGGAAGATGGCGGAGGAGCGCATTTCCCGCATCAGTATATCAGAGACGGCGCAGCAGTTCAACCCGGCAGTATCTGCCAGGAGGCTGTCCCCCTCCCAGCGGGCGCCGCAGCCCAGAGTCTTGAGAATCCGGATGGAGGCGTCCACGTCCCGCAGACGGGGACAGCCCCGCAGCTCCACCTGTCCGCCTGTCAGAAGCGTCGCCGCCAGAATGGGCAGCACGCTGTTCTTCGCTCCCTGGACGGCCACTTCCCCCGAAAGGCTCCTGCCGCCCCGCACCAATAGCTGGCTCATACATATTCCCCCCGTACCCAAAATGGTCTCATACAGACCATCCTATGGGCTCGGGGAAAAACTGGTGACTGTGCGCCGCGCCGCCAATCAGGCGGGCGGGCGGGCGCACACCTCCAGAACCGTCTGATAGATCCGCTCCGCCGCGTCCCGGATGCCCAGGGCCGCCATGGCCCTTTCCATGCCGGTCCGGCGCTCCTCGTCGTGGAGGATGCCGCAGGCGGCCTGGAACAGCGCCTGACCGGTGCTGTCCCTTTCCAGCAGCACCGCCGCGCCTCCGGCCTCCTCCAGGGCCCGGGCGTTCTTCTCCTGGTGGTTGTTGGTGACATAGGGGGAGGGCACCATCAGCGCCGGGACGCCCAGGGCCGTCAGCTCGCTGATGGTGGAGGCCCCGGCCCGGCAGATGACCAGGTCCGCCGCCCGCATCACCGGCGCCATGTCGTAGATGTACTCCCGGACGTCCAGGGCCGGGTGGTCCTTCAGCTCCACGCCCCGCTCTTTCAGCAGCGACAGCAGCAGCGGATACCCCGTCTCCCCCGCGCCGTGGATGTGGTGGAAAGGCTCCTTTTTCGCCTCCAGGGCCAGAAAGTCCGCCATCTGGCGGTTCATGCCGGAGGCCCCCAGGGAGCCCCAGAAGGAGACGATCAGCGGCCGGCCGTCGTCCAGGCCCAGCTTTCGCTTGGCCTCCTCTTTTGTCAGGTCGAAGAAATCCCCCCGCACCGGCGTGCCGGTGACCATTACCTTCTCCGGGTGCTTATAGTGCCGGCGGCAGGACTCGAAGCCCACCAGGATCCGGTCCGCGAAAGGCTCCAGCATCTCCGTGGTCAGTCCCGGGACCATGTTGGACTCGTGGACCACCGTGGGAACGCCGGCCCTGGCGGCGGCCTTCACCATGGGGTAGCTGGCGTAGCCGCCGGTGCCGATCACCGCGTCCGGCCGGAAATCCCGCAGGATGGCCCGGGCCTCCCGAGGGGCCCGGAGGAGGTTGCAGACGGAGACCAGGTTGTGCCGGATTTCTTTGGGCTTAAAGGAGCGGTGAAAGCTGGAGATGTGGACGGTGCGGAAGTCGTACCCCGCCTTGGGGATCAGCTCCTTCTCCAGTCCCCGCTCCGCCCCCACGAAGAGAAACGCCGTCTCCGGGTCCTTTTCACGCATCAGCTGCGCCAGGGCGATGGCGGGATTGATATGCCCCGCCGTCCCGCCGCAGGTAAAGACGACCCGTTTCAGGTTTTCAGGCAAGGCGGACACCCCCTTTGATACAGCCATGAAGATGGCCGGTCTTCGCGCTGACGCGCGGGGCAGCGATCAGCCATGAAGATGGCTGGTGCCATTCCACCCCCCATTTTCTCTCTTTCTTAGCGAAGAAAGAGAGAAAACGGGCCGTGGACGGTCCAAAAGAGAGAAAGACGCGTCGCGCAGGCACTGCCGGCGGTTTGATTACGCAGGTCTTCCGCCCGCGTCACAGTGCGGGCGGGGGTTTTGGCAGTCAACGCAAGGTCTGTTTTTCTCCCCCCCGCTGCCGCTCCTCCGGCGCTTTCGGCAGCTCAGGCGCAGACGCCAAGGGAGGGGCCAGGGAACCGCAGGTTCCCGGTTGATTTGCCGGAGGCAAATCAAAGAATTGAAATCATTTTCGGCGGGACATGCGCCTGCCGAAAATACCTTGACCCGTGCGCCCTTGGGGCGCACACACCAGTGAGCGGACCTCACTGGTGTCCTGGGGTCCAGGGGGCCGGAGCCCCCTGGTTTCTCCGCCACAGGCGGAGAAAGAATCTTGATCCGTACCAGTCGGGCCGAAAGCCTGACTGGTACACCCCGCCCCAGCCGCCCTGGGCGGCGTCACCAGTCCGCAGGCTGGTGGTAGGGGAGGTCGAGGGGGAGCAGGCTCCCCCTCGAAAGGCTGGCTTTAGCCAGCCCGGGTAGGCTTCATCTGCCGCGAGACCGACAGCACGACGCCCATCTCCGCCAGCTGGATCATCAGCGCCGTGCCGCCGTAGCTGAAAAAGGGCAGCGAGATGCCCGTGGTGGGCAGGAGGCCCGTCACCACGCCGATGTTCAAAAAGGTCTGCATGGCGATGAGGGTGGTCACGCCCACCACCAGGAGACTGCCGAAGCGGTCCCGGGCGTGGAGGGCGATCCAGTAGCCCCGGAGGATCAGCGCCGCGAACAGCAGCATGATGATGGTGGCCCCGATGAGCCCCAGCTCCTCGCAGACGATGGCGAAGATGAAGTCGTTGTGCTCCTCGGGGAGAAACAAGAACTTCTGCCGGCTCCTGCCCAGGCCCACGCCCCAGAGGCCCCCGGAGCCGATGGACAGCAGGCTCTGCACCAGCTGGTAGCCGTCGCCCCGGGCGTCCAGCCAGGGATTCTGCCACATGGCAAGGCGGGACTGGCCGTACTTGATGATGCCGGAGAACATCAAAAAGGCCACGCCGGCGGCGGCGGCGATGGCCCCCGCCACCCAGGCCAGGTTGATGCCGCCCACCAGCATCAGCACCGCGCCGGCGCCCAGCAGCAGCACCGTGCCGGACAGATGGGGCTCCAGCATCATCAGGATGGAGAGCACGCCCAAAATCAGCGCGTAGGGGGCGATGCCGTAGCGGAGGGTGTTCATCTTGTCCTTCTTCTTGGAGATGGTGTCGGAGAAATACAGCACCACCGCTATCTTGGCCACCTCCGAGGGCTGGAACTGGAAGCTGGTGTTCCGGATGCCCAGCCAGCGGGTGGCGTGGTTGCGGGTCAGAGCGATGGGGTTGCCGGGGATGATGACCAGCACCAGCAGCACGATGGAGAGGTACAAAAGCGGCTTTGCCGCTCCCCGGAAGCGCTGGTAGTTGATCTTGCCGATGAAGAACATGGCCGCAACGCCGGCGATGGCGAAGACGCCCTGCTGGCGGAAGTACTTGATGGGGTCGTTGTCGTCGTAATAGGCGGAGGGAAAGCTGGCGGAGAGCAGCATGACCAGGCCGATGCCCATCAGCAGCAGCACCAGCAGGCAGAAAGGCAGGTCGATGGGGCCCTTGGCCAGCTCCCGGTTCAGCTCCTCCCGCTCTTTCCGGCGCCGCTTTTTCTCCTGCCGAGCCAACGCCTCCTCCCGGCTGATGGGCCGCCTGCGCCGCTGTGTCTGCACCATAAAGTCCCTCCTCTCGCGAAAAATTTCCCGGCGCCCTCAGCGGCGTCCCAGGATGGAAAGATACGCCAGTACGCAGCACACCGCCGTCACGGCGCTGAATACGGCGACGATCTTCGCCTCGCTCCAGCCGCACCGCTCCAGGTGGTGGTGGAAGGGGGCCATTTTGAAAAACCGCTTGCCGTGGGTGGCCTTGAAGTAGGCCACCTGGATGATGTCGGACAGCGTCTCGATGATATAGATGACGCCCACCGGGATCAAAATCAGCGGCATATCCATGGCAAAGGCCAGCGCCGCCACCGCGCCCCCCAGAAAGAGGCTGCCGGTGTCCCCCATGAAGGTCTTGGCGGGGTGGTGGTTGTAGACGAAAAACGCCGCCAGGCCCCCCGCCAGGGCGGAGGGGAACAGGGCCAGGGCCGAGAGGCTCCACAGCGCCGCCGCGGCGGTGAAGAACACCATCACCACAAGGGTGACGCTGCACGCGAGGCCGTCGATGCCGTCGGTGAGGTTCACGGCGTTCACCGCCCCCACAATGACAAAGGCGGCGAACATCAGGTATATAATCCAGTTGACGGTAATATTCACCTGGAGTCCCGGGATATACAGATGATTGGTCAAAAGGCCCTCGTAGCGCATCAGGCTCAGAAACACGATGGCGGCCAGCAGCTGCAGGACAAACTTCTGCCTGGCGGTGAGGCCCTCGTTCTGGTGCTGGCGGACCTTGCGGTAGTCATCCACAAAGCCGATGAGGCCGAAGCACAGGGCGAAGAGGTAGACATACAGGTGGGCGAAGTCCCCCTGCAGCATCCGGGGCCAGCCCAGAGCGAGCACCGTGACACCCACGCCGATGATGAACATGATGCCCCCCATGGTGGGGGTGCCCGCCTTGGAGGCGTGCCAGGCGGGGCCGTCGGCCCGGATCTCCTGACCGGCCTTCAGCTTCCGCAGCTCCGGGATCAAAAACCGCCCGATCACCAGCGTCAGCAAAAAGCTGAGCCCCGCGGCGATCAGCGCTTCCATCCACTCAGTCCAAATCGATACCATTGCTCTCTCCCTCTCGCCCCACAAAAGCTCCGCTTTTGCGGGGACCCCTCATTTGACTCAAATCGTCCGAAGTGAATTCGGCCGATTTCAAGGTTTTGCTCCGCAAAACGCTTGACGCCGGACTCCCGGCGAAATTTATTTTCCGCTCTCCAGGTACTCCGCCACGATTTCCCGCTCGTCCATGTGGAATTTCTGGTGGTTGACCTCCTGGTACGTCTCGTGGCCCTTGCCGCACAGGACGATCACGTCCCCCGGCTCGGCGTGGTCCAGCGCCCAGTGGATGGCCTCCACCCGGTCCGTCACCACCACGTAGGGCGTATCGCTGCCCTCCAGCCCCGGCAGGATATCGGCGATGATGGCCTCCGGGTCCTCGGTTCGGGGGTTGTCGGTGGTGACCACCAGGAAGTCCGCGTTCTCGGCGGCGGCAGCGCCCATCTTGGGGCGCTTGGTGCGGTCCCGGTCGCCGCCGCAGCCAAAGAGGGCCACGGTGCGGCCCTTGGCAAAGCCCCGCACGGAGGACAGCACGTTCTTCAGACCGTCGGGGCTGTGGGCGTAGTCGATCAAAATGGTGTAGTCTCTCCCCGGGGTGGGGACCACCTCCACCCGGCCCTTCACGTGGGGGACCTTCGCCAAAACGGCGGCGCTCTTTTCCAGGGAGACGCCCAGGGCCAAAGCCGCCCCCAGCACGTCCAGGGTGTTGTAGACCATGAAAGCGCCGGGGATGTTCACCCGGACGGGGACGCGCTTCTCCCCTGTGACCGCCGTAAAGGCCACGTGGTCCGCTCCCAGGGCGACGTCCTCCGCCCGCAGGTCCGCCTCCGCCGTCTCGGCGTAGGTGAAGAGATCACAAGCCGCCTTTGCCGTCAGGCGGGGCGTCCAGGGGTCGTCGGCGTTGACCACGCCGGTGCCGCAGTTTTGGAACAGCAGCGCCTTGGCGTCGCAGTAAGCCTCCATGGTGCCGTGGAAGTCCAGGTGGTCCTGGGTGAGGTTGGTGAAGACGCCCACCTTGTAGCGGACGCCGTACACCCGGTCCAGGCTGAGCGCGTGGGAGGAGACCTCCATCACCACGTGGGTGCAGCCCGCGTCCCGCATCCCGGCGAAGAGCCGCTGGACCTCAAAGGACTCCGGCGTGGTGCGCTCCGTGGGGAGCGCCTCCGTGCCGATCATGTTCTGGTTGGTGCCGATGAGGCCCACCTTGGCCCCCGCCGCCTGCTCCAAAATGGCCTTGAGGAGATAGGTGGAGGAGGTCTTGCCGTTGGTGCCGGTGACGCCCACCATGGTCATCGCGTCCGCGGGATGGCCGAAGAAGTTGGCCCCCACCACCGCCAGGGCCCGGCGGGAGTCCGCCACCCGGACGTATGGGACATCCCCCTCCGGCGCCCTCTGGCACAGCACCGCCGCCGCGCCGGCCTCCACGGCCTTTCCGATGAAGTCGTGGCCGTCCGCGGCGAAGCCCGTCATGGCCACAAAGAGCCCGCCGGGCGTTACTGTCCGGGAGTCATAGCTGACGCTTGGGATCTCCAGCTCCAGATCCGCCGTGGCGGAGAGGACGGAGAGTCCCTCCAGAAGTTCTTTTAACCGCATCAAATCGCGCCCTTTCCTCTGTGAATCGGCGGGAAACTCCGCCGGTTTCCATTATAGGCGGCAGAGATTGCAAAGTATACGGGATTATGTGCCAAAAAACAGGCATAAGCTGTCCTCCGGGTCAGTCCAGCACCGAGCTGTCGCCGAACCACACCGTCACCACGCTGCCGGCGGGCAGCTCCGTGCCCTCCGCCACGTTCTGGGACAGGGCGTGGACGTTGCCGGAGCCGGTGACCGTGGTGCCGGCCATCTTCATGATGAGCCCCGCGTTGGTCAGGATCCGGTTGGCCTCCGCCGCGGTCCTGCCGGTGACGTTTGGCACCGTGCAGGGGGTGCCCGGCTTCTCCTGGCCCAGGTAAAGGATGATGGAGGCGTCGTTGGGGACGATGGCGCCCCCCGCCGGGGTCTGGGCGGTGACGGTCTCGCCGTCTCCCACCGTGCGGCAGGCAAAGCCCGCGCTGGTAAGTTTTTCCTTGGCGTCCGCCAGGGTCTGCCCCATCACGTTGGGTACCGGCACGTCGGCCACCAGCAGCTCCGAGGAGGAGTAGTCCGGCTCGATGCCAAGGTCCGGCAGAATCTCGCCCATGATACGGCTGGCCGTGGGGGCCACCATGTTGCCGCCGGAGACGTAGACGCCGGTGTTCCGGCTGGGGGTATCCATCGTAATCAGCATGATATACTGGGGATCGTCCGCCGGGGCGAAGCACATAAAGGAGACCACCACGTCACCCTTGGGGTTGTCAGGGGTCTTGGTGCCGGTCTTGTCTGCGGTGCCGGTCTTGCCGCCGATGCGGTAGCCGGTGACCTGGCCGTTCTTGCCGGTGCCGGAGGCCACCACGTACTCCAAACACTCCCGCACCAGGGCGGAGGTCTCCTCGCTGACCACCTGCCGCACCGGCGTGGATTCCCCGTGCTGTTCAATGATATTGCCGTCGCCGTCCAGAATCTGATCCACCACGTAGGGGGTGTACAGATAGCCGCCGTTGATGCAGGCGGCCTGGGCCCGGATCAGCTCCAGGGGGGTGACGTTGAAGGTCTGGCCAAAGGCGTAGGACGCCAGGGAGACCACGTTGGAGTTGAAGCTCTTCTCGTCGGCGAAGATGCCCTTGCCCTCGCCCACCGCCATGTCGAACCCCGTGGGATCCATGAGGCCGAAAGAGCGGAGGTACTGGTAGTACTTCTGGGTGCCCATCTTCAGGCCGATGGAGATGAACGCGGGGTTGCAGGAGTTGCCGGTGGCCACCTTCAGTGTCTGGGTGCCGTGGCCGGACTTTTTGGAGCAGTAGAAGGGCTTATCCCAGCCCTGGACCATGACCGAGCCGGAGCAGCTGAAAGAGGAGTTCATGTTCACCACGCCCTCCTCCAGGGCCGCCGCCAGGGTGATGGGCTTGAAAGTGGAGCCGGGCTCGTAGGTGTCGGAGACGCAGCGGTTGCGCCACTGGAGGCCCTGGGCGTCCTTCCAAACCTGGTCGATGGCGTCGCTGTATTCCTTCTCCGTCTCGAAGGTGTCCTTCTTCTTCTCCAGGTCCTCGATCTTCGCGTCCACGGAGGCCCGGAGCTTCTCGTCCACCACGGCGCTGTGGTCGGCGGGGTCGAAGTTGGGGTAGGAGGCCATGGCGATGATGGCGCCGGTGTTGACCTCCATGACGATGCCGGTGCCGCCGTTTTTGGCGTCAAACTTCTCCAGCATACTCTCCATGTTCTTCTCCAGGGAGGCCTGAACCCGGGTGTCCAGGGTCAGCACCATGTCATACCCGCTCTCCGGGTCGATGATCTTCTCATAGTGGAAAGGCAGGTCCGTGTTGCGGGCGTTCTTGGCAACCACGGTGTAGCCGGTGGTGCCCTCCAGCACGTCGTTGAACTTGGACTCCAGGCCGTAGGCCCCCTGGTTCTCGCTGTTGACAAAGCCCACCACGTTGGACGCCAGGGTGCCGTAGGGGTAGTAACGCCGGGAGTCCAGCTCCAGGAAGATCCCCTGGAGGGCCGTGGGCGCCTTGGTGGGGTTGGCCAGCAGTCGGGTCTTTCCCTCCTCGTTGACAAAGGTGAGCTCCCGGCCCTCGTCGTCGATCTCGCCGTTGATGAAGCGGCGGACCTCGTCGGCCACGTCCTGCTCCACCCGCATGGTAATCCGCTGGTAGCTGGTCTCGGTCTTGGCCGCCAGACGGAGGATCTTCTCCTCCTCCACCCCCAGGATCCGGCTGAGGCCCCGGGCCACATAGGCCTCATCCAGGACCTGGGCGGAGACGTAGGTCCTGCCCGCTTTCTCCGCCGCCTTCCGGGCCTCCTCGTTGGCGTCCTCCTGCTTTTTGATGAACGCCTCCAGCTCCAGGGGGGAGATGCACACGTTCTCCGCCGTGGCGGAGGTGGCCAGCGGGTGGTGGTTCCGGTCGTAGATGGTCCCCCGGGAGGCGGACAGCGTGCTCTCCCGGGTCTGCTGGCCGGCGGCCTCGTTTTGCAGCTCCTCATGCCGCCGGATCTGTAAGTCGTACAGCTTCCAGAACAAAAGCACAAAGGTGACCACGCCCAGCAGCAGCATGACCACCACGGTCCTGCTGCGGACGATCTGGTTGGCCCTGCGGGCCGCGTCGCTTTTTCTCGGAGATTTGCCTGCCATGGATCCTCACTTTCTCGCGCTCCGGCGGACAGCCCCGGCGGTCCGGGGCGGCGGAAAACGTCTCTCAATCGAATTCAGGGAGCAAGAAGCCTCCTTCTCACTCCCTGCAAAGCCATCGGCCGGCAAAGGGCGGTCCGCGCCCCGCCCGCGGCGGGCGGGGCGCCCTCTGTCGGCCCACGCGTTCTTCAAAGCATTATAGTGCGCCAATCAGTCAAAATATTCCACCACCGCGTAGACGCCGTGGTGCAGGGACGATCGCAGCCTGTCCCAAAAATCGGGCTCCTCCTGCCGGTAGACCACGGCGGCGTCCCCTCCGGAGCCGTCCACGTAGTAGACCTGGCTGGCGCCGGGCTTGGTCATGCCCGCGCTCTCCGCCGCCGCCTTCACGCTGGCCAGATCGTAGATCTGCTCGTACTGGGTGGTGAGCACCACGTTCTCTTTCTCCAGCGCCTTCAGCTCGCTGCGCAGCTCCACCGTCTCGTTGGAGAGCACCGTCAATTGGATGTAGCTCAAAAGCAGCAGCACCGCCAGCGCCGCCGCGGCCGCCGCCCCCAGCACCGCCAGGGGCGCCACGTGCTGCGCCTCCCGCAGGCGGACCTTGGGGAGACTGCGCACCTGGGGCTTCTCCCGGACCGTCTCCCGGTGCCGGGGGGCCTCCCCGGCATGGCGCAGCTCCCGTTCCCGGACCTCAAAGTCCAGGCTGCGGGCAAGATTCCCGTCCACGGACGAGGCGCGTCCGCTTCGATACCGCAGATCCTTTGCCGCCGAAGCCAATGAAGATCCCCCCTCTCTCCGGAATACGCGGGACAGCCTGTCCCGTCAGACATCAGATATCAAACAAATCGCACTTCTCCGCCGCCCGGAGCTTGGCGCTCCTGGCCCGGGGATTTTTCGTGACCTCCGCCTCCCCGGGCACGACGGGCTTCCGGGTCAGCAGGCGGATCTTCGGCTTCTTGCCGCACACGCACACCGGGAACTCCGGCGGACAGGTGCAGCCCCGGGCCATGTCCCGCAGGGCCTGCTTGACGATGCGGTCCTCCAGGGAGTGGAACGTGATCACCGCCAGCCGCCCGCCGGGGTTCAAACTCTCCACCGCCGACCGCAGCATGGGCGGCAGGGCGTCCAGCTCGCCGTTGACGGCGATGCGGACGGCCTGGAACGTCCGCTTGGCGGGGTGCTGCTTCTCCCGCAGCGCCGCCGGGGGCATGGCGCCCCGGACGATCTCCGCCAGTTCCAGCGTGGTCTCGATGGGTTTTTCCGCCCGGGAGCGGACAATGGCCCGGGCGACGGCGGGGGCGTACCGCTCCTCGCCGTACTCGTATAAAATGCGCCGCAGCTCCTCCTGGCCCCAGGTGTTGACCACCTCCCGGGCCGTCAGGGGCGCGGTATCGTCCATCCGCATATCCAGCGGGGCGTCGTGCATGTAGGAAAAGCCCCGGGCGGCGTCGTCCAGCTGGGGCGAGGACACGCCCAGGTCAAAGAGCGCCCCGTCCACACCGGAGACCTCCGCCTCCCGCAGGATCACCGCCAGGTCCGAGAAGTTTCCGTGGACCAGCCGCACCCGGTCCCGCCAGGGGGCCAGACGCTCCTCCGCCGCCCGGATGGCGGCCATGTCCCGGTCAATGCAGATCAGGCGGCCGGTGGTGAGCCGCCGGGCAATCTCCGCGGAGTGCCCCGCCCGGCCCAGGGTCCCGTCCACATACACGCCGTCGGGGCGGATATTCAGCATCTCAATGCACTCGTCCAGCAGGACGGGCTTGTGGGTGTACTCCATCTCGCCTTACCCGCGGCTGCGGCGGGCACGGGCCAGGGCGTCCATGGCGCTGGCCATGTCGTCGCTCTCCAGCATCCTGCGCTCCCGCTCGGCCCAGGTCTGCTCGTCCCAGATCTCGGCAAAGGAGTTCAGTCCCACGATGGTGGCGGTCTTCTTCAGCCCCGCGTGGGCGCGTAGCGCGGCGGGAATCAGCACCCGCCCCTGCCCGTCCGGCTCGCACTGGACGGCGTTGGCGTACAGCAGCGTCAGCGCCCGCATCTCGCTGTAGCTGAGATCGTCCATCTCCTCGGACATCTGCTCCCACTTGGCCTGGGGATAGATGGTCAGGCAGTGCTCCGCGCCGATGGTGATGTAGAACGTATCCCCCAGGGCCTCCCGCATGGCGGAGGGAATAACCAGGCGGCCCTTGGCGTCGATGCTGTTGTTGGATTTTCCCAGCAGTCTCGCCATGGCAGGCCGCCCCCCTTCTCCCCTCTTTTTGGGATTTTGTGGGCTTTCATGGCACTTGATACCCCTAATTACCCACTTTTCCCCACCGGTGTTTTTAGTATACGCAAAAGCGATTGAAATTGCAAGGATTATTTTCCGCCGGAAATTCGCAAAAAACGGGCAAATTCCACCATTTTAGGTTCAAAACCCCGTTTTTCAAACATTCGTTCGACTGCCGGCGCGCGGTTGACGTAAAACAAGAAAGCACCCGCGGACACAAGATTTTGTGTCCGCGGGTGCCAAACGGCGTTTTCCGTCCTATATGTGGATTTTTTGAAATTGTTCCCGGAATTTTTCCGTCAAAATTAACAAAATTTTCACAGTTCTCCAGAGGCCCCGGGAATTATGGTCAACTGCGTCCGCTCTCGCCGCCGGCGCCGTCCGGGTCCATCTTGCCCGCCAGCTTGTCCCGCTGCTCCTGCATGGCGGCGGCGGAGGCGCTGCGGAACCGGACCCGGGACTGCTTTACCTCGTCCAGCGCGGCTTGGACGGCCTCCTCCGTACGGGCCAGGGCGTCCTCGGCGTACTCGTTGGCCACCTGGTAGAGCTGGCGGGAGCGTTCCTCCGCCCGGCCCACGATCTGGCGGGCTCTCTCCTTGGCGGCGTAGATGATCTCGCTCTCGGAGACCTTGGTCTTGGCGTCCAGCTCCGCCTGGCGCATCATGCGGTCCACGTCCCGCTTGGCCTCCTCCACGAACTTCTCCCGGGCGGCCAGCAGCTCCTGGGCGCGCTTGATCTCCACCGGCACCTGGGCCCGCAGCTCCTCCAGCAGATCCAGGATCTCGTCCCGGTTCACCAGGCTCATATCGGGCTTCAGCGCCGGGGACTTGGCGTCCTCGATCCGCTCGTACAGAATATCGATCAGACGGTTGATGTCATTGGCCATAGCTCCCTATCCTTTCTGACTCCCCACCATCTCCAGCACCATGGGCACGATGGACGCGGGCAGGTATTTCTCCAGCGGCTGACGGTAGCGGATCATCTCCCGGGCCATGGAGGAGCTGAAGTGCTGATACTCCCGCCCCGCGGGCAGCAGCAGCGTCTCCAGGCCGGGGCGGATTCCCTCGTTGATCAGGGCCATCTGGTACTCCGCGTCAAAGTCCGTCACGTTCCGCACGCCCCGGACGATCACTCCGGCCCCGTGGGACGCGGCGAAATCCGCCAGCAGCCCCGGCCACAGCTCCGCCTCCACATTGGGCAGCTCCGCCACGGCGGTACGCACCAGCTGGAGCTTTTGCTCCGGGGTGAACATCTGGCTGCGCTTTTCCGCGTTGGGGCTGACGCAGACCACCACCCGGTCAAAGCAGGCGGCCGCCCGCCGGATCACGTCCAGATGGCCCAGCGTGATGGGGTCAAAGCTGCCTGAGCAAACGGCTGTTCTCATAGGAGTTATTCCTCGTTCTCTTCATTTCCGCCCCGGCGGAAGAGGGTCAGCCCGATCTTCCCGTAGCGGTAGGTCCGATGCACCCGGCAGGGGGGCGCCAAGGGCGGCAGCACCCGGTCCGCCGGGTGCTCCGCCACAATTATACCATGGGGATTCAAAATGTCAAATCCCGCCAGAAGCGACAGCGCGGGCTCCAGCAGCCCCGCCTGGTAGGGCGGGTCCAGAAACACCAGGTCGAACTTCTCCCCGCAGGTCCGCAGGTACTCCAGGGAGTCCCCCCGCACCACCCTGGCCCGGTCCCGGAGGCCGGTGAGGTCCAGATTCTCCCCCACAAGGCGCGCCGCGTCCTCCCGCCGGTCCACAAAGACGGCGAACGCCGCCCCCCGGCTGAGGCACTCGATGCCCAGCTGCCCCGTGCCGGCGAAGAGGTCCAGCACCCGCCGCCCCTCGATGTCGCCCTGGAGGGCGCTGAAAAGCCCCTCCTTCACCCGGTCGGTGGTGGGGCGGGTCTCCATCCCCTCCAGCTCTTTCAGACGGCGGCCCCTGGCGGAGCCGGTGATGACGCGCACGGCGCTCCCTCCTCTTGTCTCCCGCCGAGCTCCGGCGGCTTTTGCGGAAGCGCTGAATCGATCCCCCCGCGGCGATTGAATCAGCTTTTCCCCATTCTACGGCAAATCCCCTCGGTTTTCAATAGATTTTTGCGGACGCCGCCCGGTTTTTTGGGACTTGTACTTTGGGAGAGAATCGTATATAATAGAATTCTCTTAATATGGCTGTCACAGAGGGGGTCTCTCCCTCCTCTGTCAATCTCAGGAAAGAAAGGATGTTCTCATGATTCAATTCAAATCCGATCAGGGTGAGATCTCCATCAGCAGCGCCGTGTTCTCCAACATCACCGGCATGGCCGCCACCAACTGCTTCGGCGTCAAGGGCATGGCGTTCCGCTCCATGACCGACGGCCTGGTCCACCTGCTGCGGCGGGAGGCCATGAGCAAGGGCGTCAGCATCACCTATCACGAGGATCAATCCATCTCCATCGAGCTCCACATCATCGTGGAAAACGGCGTCAACCTGCCCGCGGTGTGCCGCTCCATTATGAACGAGGTGCGCTATGTGGTGACGAAAAATACCGGCGTGCCCGTCAAGGCTGTGGACGTGTGCGTGGATTCCATGACCCTGTGAGGGAGGAGCAAGTCGAGATGAACGAACAGATTACAGGGGCCCTCTTCAAGCAGATGGTGCTCCACGGCGCCGCCGCCATCACCGCCCAGAAACAGGCCATCAACGACCTGAACGTCTTCCCGGTGCCCGACGGGGACACCGGCACCAACATGTCCATGACCATCGGCACCGCTGTGACGGAGCTCAAGAAGTCCGCCCCCGCCACGCTGACCCAGGCCGCCGACCTCACCGCCTCCGCGCTGCTGCGGGGCGCCCGGGGCAACTCCGGCGTCATCCTCTCCCTGCTGTTCCGGGGGATGAGCAAGGGCCTCAAGGGCCTGGAGACCGCCGACGCCGCCGCCTTTGCCGCCGCCATGCAGCAGGGCGTCCAGTCCGCCTACAAGGCGGTGATGAAGCCCGCCGAGGGCACGGTGCTCACCGTCTCCCGCCTTGCCGCCAAGCGGGCGGTGGAGTGCGCTGCGGAGGAGCGGGACATCGAAAAGGTCCTGGAGGAGGCTATCCGGGAGGGGTATGAGACCCTGGCCCAGACCACGGACATGAACCCGGTGCTGAAAAAGGCCGGCGTGGTGGACGCCGGCGGCAAGGGATACCTCCTGATCTTAGAGGGAATGCTGGCGGAGATGCGGGGCGAGCCCATGCCGGAGGCATCCGAGGATACCGCCCCCCAGGAGAAAGCGGACTTCGCCGCCCTCTCCGACGAGGACATCACGTTTACGTTTGACACCGTCTTCATCGTCCGCAAGACGGTGGAGCGGTCCCTGGACCCCCTGCGGACATATCTCAGCGGCATCGGCGACAGCCTGGTCATCGGCGAGGATGACGAGGCCTTCAAGGTCCACGTCCATACCGACACCCCCGGCGCCGCCCTGACGGAGGCCCAGAAGTACGGCACGCTGGAGCTTGCCAAGATTGAGAACATGCGCACCCAGGCGGAGGACCTGGCCGCCGGACGGCACGCCCAGAGCACCGACGACCTGGACGCCCTTGAAAAGGAGCTGGAGTCCGCCCCCGCCGGCGGCCACATGGTGGCCCCGCCGGAGAAGAAGTACGGCTTTTTGGCGGTGTGCGCCGGAGCGGGCCTGGAGGCGGTCTTCAAGGACCTGGGGGCCGACGGCGTGGTGTCCGGCGGCCAGACCATGAACCCCTCCACCGAGGCCATTCTGGAGGGCGTAGACGCCGTCCCCGCCGAGACGGTGTTCGTTCTGCCCAACAACGGCAACATCATCATGGCCGCCCAGCAGTGCGCCGCCCTGACGGAGAAGAACGTGGTGGTCATCCCCACCAAGACGGTGCCCCAGGGCATCACCGCCATGATGAACGTGGACTTCGAGGCGCCAACGGCGGAGGACATCACCGCCGCCATGACCGAGAGCCTGCCCACCGTCACCACCGCCCAGATCACCTACGCCGCCCGGAACTCCGACTTCGACGGCTTCGACATCAGGGAGGGGGATTACCTGGCCCTGGAGGAGGGAAAGCTCTTCGGCACCGACGGATCCCTCTCCGTCCTGCTGGAGCGGCTGGCCGCCTCCGCCAGCGAAAGGGGCGCCTCGTTCATCTCGCTGTACTTCGGCGAGGACGTATCCCAGGAGGATGCGGAGGCCGCCGGAAAGCTCTTCGGGGAGGCCTGCCCCGACGCCGAGGTGGCCGTTCTCTCCGGCGGACAGCCCGTGTACTACTATATCATCTCCATGGAGTGAGCCAAAACAAACCAGACGCCCGGACAGCCGTCCGGGCGTCTTTCCCTATGTCCTTTACAGGGCGGCCACGGCCTCGTTGACCGCCGCCTCGCAGGTGCGCATTGCCAGGATGGTCTTCTCCATCAGCTCCTCCAGCGTCCAGCCCAGGCGCTCCGCGCCCTCTTTGATGACATCCCGGGAGCAGCCGGCGGCGAACTTCTTGTCCTTGAACTTCTTCTTCAGGGAGCTGACCTCCATGTCCTGGCAGCTCCTGCTGGGGCGCATCCGGGCCGCCGCGCCGATGAGGCCCGTCAGCTCGTCCGCCGCGAAGAGGACCTTCTCCATCTCGTCCGCGGGCTCCACGTCGGAGCACAGGCCGTAGCCGTGGCTGCACACGGCGTGGATGAAGTCCTCGCCGCAGCCGATCTCCGCCAGAAGCTCCGGGGCCTTTTTGCAATGCTCCTCCGGCCACTTCTCAAAGTCCACGTCGTGGAGGAGGCCCACGGCGGCCCAGAAGTCCGCGTCCTCGCCGTGGCCCAGTTCGTTTGCGTACCAGCGCATGACGCCCTCCACCGTCAGCGCGTGCTGGATGTGGAAAGGCTCGGTGTTGTACTTGCGCAGCAGCGCCATGGCCGCCGCGCGGTCGGGACAGGTTTTCATAGTCATCTCTCCTCTTCACCAAATTTCAGCGGCAACAGTATACCTCATTTTCCGTCCGTTTGCAACCGCTCCGCGGCGAACTCCACCTGCTCTTTCAAACGGGCCATGAAGGCCGCCGTCTCCTCCGGCGGCTCGGCCATGCCGCCGGCCATCCAGCTTTGGAGAATCCCGCTGCACCCCTGCGCCAAAAACTCATACAGCCATCTCCGCCGGGCGGCAGAGAGCCCGGGGAATCTGGCGGCCAGCTGGCCGGACAGCCGCCGCCAGCACAGCTCCGACAGCCTCTGGGAAAAACGGGGGTCCCCGTTGCCGGAGACGATGACCCGATACATGCCGCTGTTTTTCACCACCTGCCTCAGCATACCCTCCATCGTCTTTTGAAAGCCGTCCGCGACGGACTGCTCCACATATTCTTCCAGCTGCTCCAGAAGTCCCTTCTCGATCTTCTCCATAAGGTCGTACGGGTCCGCATAGTGCCGGTAAAATGTCGCCCGGTTGATCTCTCCCCGCCGGCAGATCTCCTTTACGGTCACCTTGTTCAGCGGCATCTCCCGCAAAAGCTCCACAAAGGTCTCCTGGATCACCCGCCGGGTATACCGCACCCGCGCATCCTGGGCCATCGGCCGCACCTCTTTTCAACAGTTTCCGCCGCCGTGCCGCAGAACGGACACTTCCGCCCCAATTGCTGATTGCCGGCAGCTCCTCCTGAGATTATAATACACCTGTCGCAAAAATCAACATATATCGCGAAAGGAGGACCAGGATGCACACGCTTCTCTCATGGGTCGGGCAGGTGCTGTCTGTGCCTGTAATCATGCTCTGCGCGCTCTTCGGCACCGTTGGAATACTGAAGGCGATTTTGTGGTTTCTGGGGCGCAGATAGCGCGAAGCGGTCCCCCATAAGGGGACCGCTCTCTCATATTCCGTCGGGATCCGGGTCCCCGTCCAGCGTGACAAAGTAATCGTAATAGGGCAGCAGGAATCTCCAGCCCGTCTTGACGCGCTCCACAACCTCCCGGCCGAAGAGCTCCTCCGTCAGCTTGTCCTGGTGGATGAGGGTAAAGGACCTGGCCCGGAACCAGGGCTCCAGCGCCGGCGTCGGCACGGCGGCCCTGGGGCGCTTGTAGTCCTGGGTCTCCAGGGCGAACTCCGTCTGCCCCGCCAGCTTCTTCGTCAGCTTCTCCATGGCGGCGGGGTCCCGGGTGATGCGGGCGCGGAGCTTGGCCATGGTGGCGGGCTTTGGCATCCAGTAGCCCATGCCGTAGGTCCACCCCTCCGGCATCAGCTCGAACCAGAACGTGGGCCGGGCCGTCCACTGCTCCCCCGCCTGCTCCACCGAGAGCCACAGGCTCTCCTTGTAGGGCCCCCGGCCGTGGAGCCGCCGGGCGTCCCGGTAGATCCTCGTCACCTTGCGGATCAGGCCGCTGTTTGGCCGCTGGTCCAGCATGAAGCCGTACAGCTCCTCCGCCAGGTCGCACATGGGACGGTAGAAAGATGTCAGATAGGTCTCCTTGTGGGCCTCAAACCACGTCCGCTCGTTGTTGAAGCGGATCCCCCACATGAAGTCCACGGTCTCGTCTGTAAATCCGGTAAACATGGCGCGCTCCCATCCTCGCTTTTTTCGCCGATTATATCAGAAAAATCCGGCGGGCGCAAGGGAAAAGCGCACCCCTCAGGGGGCGCGCTCTCGTCTTTACGTCATATCCCGGAGCTCCCGGAGGATGCGCGCCATCAGCGCCACCCGCTTGAAAGGGGTCATCAGATAGAGCCCGTCGGTATAGGGCGCCGCCTCCCGGGCGATTCGCACAGAGACGGCCGCCGCCACATCCTCCGCCTCCTCCCGGCTCTTGTCCCGGTACAGGGCGGTAATCTCCTCTGAAATATTCATGCCGGCGATCTCATTGTTGAGAAAGCAGGCGTTTTTGTAGCTCACCACCGGATAGACGCCCCCCAGGATTTTGCCCCGCAGCGCCCCCCGGGCGGTCTTCAGGTTCTCCAGGGCCTCCCGGGACAGCACCGGCTGGGTCAGAAATCCGGTGACGCCGTTTTGCTCTTTCTCCCGGGCGGCCTCCAGCTGGGCGTCAAAGTTTTTGGCGTTGACATTCAGGGCCCCGAAGATGCGGAAGGGCGTCCGCAGCACCGTCTCGTTGAGGCCGGAGACGTAGGCCGCCAGCCGCCGGGAGTTGAAGTTGAAGACGCTCTTCACCTCATCCCGGTTCTCCGAGGGAATGGGGTCTCCGGTGACCAGCAGCACATTGTGGACGTTTTCAATGGAGAGGCCCAGCAGCAGCGCCTTGGCGGCGTTGAGGTTCCGGTCCCGGCAGGTCATGTGGGGCAGGGGCTCCACCCCCAGCTCCCGCCGGATCTTGCAGGCCAGAAGGCAGCTGTCCGCCCGGGGGCGGCCGATGGGGCAGTCGGCGATGGTCACCGCGTCGGCTCCGGCGTCCGCCAGGGTCCTGACGCCCTCCAGGAAAAAGCCGATGTCATCGTCCACCGGCGGGTCCAGCTCCACGGCGATCACCCGCCGGCCCTGGTCCAGCTTCTCCGCCAGGGTGTTGACGGCTCTCACA
This sequence comes from uncultured Oscillibacter sp., assembly GCA_947365245.1. Taxonomy (GTDB): domain Bacteria; phylum Bacillota; class Clostridia; order Oscillospirales; family Oscillospiraceae; genus Oscillibacter. Next base: position 32,873 of record CANAWG010000012.1, read on the forward strand.
GGCCGGGGCTCCGGCGTCTCCGGAGCACGGGCGGACACCGTGATCCGCCGGGGCGCCGCCAGGGCCCTGGCAGCCTGGGCGATGTGCTCCGGGGTGGTGCCGCAGCAGCCCCCCACAATGGACGCCCCCGCCTGGCAGATCTCCGCCAGCTTCCGGCCGAAGTACTCCGGCGTGCCCTGGAACACTGTTCTGCGGCCCTGGACGGCGGGGTAGCCGGCGTTGGGCATGACGGAGAGAGTCACGCCGGCGGCGTCCAGCCCCTGGATGTACGTCAGCAGGTGCTGGGGGCCGGAGACACAGTTGAAGCCCACGGCGTCCACCTCCTCCAGGGCGGCGGCGCGGCGCAGCAGCGTCTGGCCGAAGTCCCCCTCCCGGGTGGCGCCGTCAAAGGACACGGCGAAGGAGGCGATGAGGTACGATTCCGGGCAGCGGTCCTTCAGGTGCCGGGCCAGCTGGCGCAGGCCCCGGCCGCCGGGCAGCGTCTCCAGCAAAAAGCAGCGGACGCCCTGCTCCAGAAAGAGATCCGCCTGGCGGCAGTAGTTCTCCGCCCGCCGGAGCCCCGGGCTCTCCGGGGCGGGGCCTATGTCAGCAAAGACGTATGCCCCGTAAGGTTCCGCGGCCTCCCGGGCCAGCCGGCAGGAGGCCTCGATGATCCGCCGGGCCGTCTCCTCATCCCCCTGGGCCAGGTCCGCGCCCACGGTGAACGTGTTGGTCTTAATGGCGCGGCAGCCGGCCTCCAGATACGCCCGGTGGATCTTTGCCACCTCCTCCGGGTGGTGGAGGCTCCCCAGCTCGCACCGCTCCCCCGCCCGGCCGGGCAGAGCGGCGAAGTACGTGCCCATGGCCCCGTCGAACAGCAGCGGGCCGCTCTCCTTCAAATACGTCCGTATATCCCTCATCCCAGCACCCTCCTGGCGATCTCCACCGACGCCCGGGCGTCCTTGGCGTAGCCGTCCGCCCCGATCTTCGCCGCGTACTCGGGCGTCACCACCGCGCCGCCCACGAACACCGCCGGCGGCACGTCCAGCGCCCGGAGACAGCGGACGGTCTCCTCCATGGCGGGCAGGGTGGTGGTCATCAGCGCGGAGAGGCCCACCAGCCCCACGTTCTGCTCCGCCGCGGTCCGGGCCACCGTCTCCGGCGGCACGTCCCGGCCCAGGTCGATCACCTGGTAGCCGTAGTTCTCCAGCAGGGTCCTGACGATGTTCTTGCCGATGTCGTGGATGTCCCCCCGGACGGTGGCCAGGATCAGCTTTCCCTTTTTCACCGTCCCGCCGCCCCGGGCCGCCAGGGCCTCCCGGACGGTCTCAAACACCGCCTGGGCCGCCTGGGCCGCCCCCAGCAGCTGGGGCAGGAACACCGTGCCCCTTTCGTAGCCGTCTCCCACCGCGTCCAGGGCGGGGATCAGCCGGCGCTCCACCAGGGCCAGCCCGTCCTCTGTCTCCAGTGCCTCCCGGGCAAGCCTTGCGGCGTCGGCCCGCAGGCCCCGGGCGACGGCCTCCTCCAGCGTCAGCGTCCCGGCGGAGGAAGCGCCGGCGGCGGGGGCGCCGGAGAACCGGGCGACGTAGTCCCGGCACTGGGCGTCCTCCCCCGAGAGCACCCGGAACGCCGCCACGGCGTCCATCATCTCCCGCTGGTTGGGGTTGAGGATGGGCATGGTCAGCCCCGCCGCCAGGGCCTGGATCAGGAAGTTCTCCGTCACCAGGGGGCGGTTGGGCAGGCCGAAAGAGATGTTGGACACCCCCAGCACCGTGTAGAGCCCCAGCTCCCGCCGGACGGTCCGAACCGCCTTCAGCGTCTCCGCCGCCTGGCTCTGCTGGGCGGAGACCGTGAGGGCCAGGCAGTCGATCCACACGTCCTCCTTCGGGATGCCGCAGGCCAGCGCCGCCTCCAGGATGCGCCGGGCGATCTCCACCCGCCGCTCCGCCGTCCGGGGAATGCCCTCTTGATCCATGGTGAGGCCCACCACGGCGGCCCCGTACTTCTTCACGACGGGCAGAATCCGGCCAAGAACCGCCGGCTCGCCGTTGACGGAGTTCACCGCCGCCTTGCCGTTGTACACCCGCAGCGCCGCCTCCAGCGCCGCGGGGTTGGAGGAGTCCAACTGCAGGGGGAGGGACACGGCGCTCTGGAGCTTTTTCACCACCCGGGGGAGCAGCGCCGCCTCGTCCACCCCGGGACAGCCCACGTTCACATCCAGAATGTCCGCCCCGGCCTCCTCCTGCGCCGCGGCCACGTCCAGCACGTAGTCCAGATCGTCCTCCAGCAGCGCCTGCTGGAAGCGCTTCTTCCCGGTGGGGTTCACCCGCTCGCCGATGACCCGCACGCCCTCCAGATTCACAGAGACAGACGGGGTACAGACAAAGCCGCCGCCCCGGTACCGCCGTTGGGCGGGGCGGGCCCCCTCCAGCGCCGCTTTCAGGCGCCGGATATACGCCGGAGAGGTCCCGCAGCAGCCGCCGAAAATCGTGACCCCCAGCTCCAGGCAGGGGGCCAGGGCGGCGGCGAACGCCTCCGGTCCCATACTGTAGTGCCCGTCCACCGGATCCGGCAGTCCCGCGTTGGGCTTGGCCGCCACCGGCAGGCGGGTGTTCTCGCAGATCTCGCGGAGCAGCGGCGCCAGCTGATCCGGCCCCAGGGAGCAGTTTACGCCGATGGCGTCGGCCCCCAGGCCCTCCAGCGTCCGGGCCATGGCGGCGGCGGTGCAGCCGGTGAAAGTGCGGCCGCCCTCCTCAAAGGACATGGTGACCAGCACCGGCAGATCCGTGTGCTCCTTGGCCGCCAGCAGCGCCGCCCGGGCCTCGTAGAGATCCGTCATGGTCTCAATGGCGATGAGATCCGCCCCCGCCGCCGCGCCGGCGGCCATCATCTCCCGGAAGAGCTCGTAGGCCTCCTCAAAGGTCAGCCGCCCCATGGGCTCCAGCAGCTCCCCCAGGGGGCCCACGTCCAGGGCCACCAGCGCCCGGCCCGCCACGGCCTCCCTGGCCGTTTGGACGGCGGCGGCGACGACCTCCGAAACGGTGCGGCCAGTGGGGGCCAGCTTCCGGGCGTTGGCCCCGAAAGTGTTGGCGTAGACCACCTGGCTGCCCGCCTCCGCGTACTCCCGGTACACGGAGGCCAGCAGCGCCGGGTCCGTCAGATTCAGCAGCTCCGGCACCCCCCCGGGGGGCAGGCCCCGCTGCTGGAGGACGGTGCCCATGGCCCCGTCCAGCAGCAGAATCCTATCCTGAAAGAGATCAGCTCCCACAGTGTTTCCCTCCCCTGCGCAGGACGCAGCGGTCCCGCATCTGACAATAGGCGCACCCGCGGATCCGGGCCATCTGGGGCCGGTCGGAGATCCCGATGACGGCGGTGACGGACTTCACGGGGTTCAAAAGCAGGCTCTCCGTCACATGGAGCCCCAGCCGCCTCTGGCTGTCCAGGGCGGCGCAGAGCCCCCGCTGGAGCTCCAGGGACAAATCCCCGTAGCCGGGGCTGAACCGGTCCGTGAGATACCGCCCCGGAAAATAAGCGGAGAGCGCCTCCTCCGCCTCGTCGCAGCCCTGCTCCACCAGCGCGCTGCCGCAGGCGTCCAAAATCACGGCCCGGGCCATACTCCGCGCCTGGGCGGCGGTGAGCAATTGGTCGAACCGCGTCCCCAAGGTGCAGGCCAGCAGGGCCGCCCGGTCACAGCTCTCCAGCATCCGGGCGGCGGTCTCCCCCTCCAGGGTGAGGTCCGTGCCCGCCAAATGGACGCCGCAGGGGCGGCGCTCCAGGTCCCACACCCGGTAGATATACCGGGGGCGGAGCTGGGACCGCAGAGCCTCCATCTCCTCCTCCGTCTGCCGCCGCAGGGGCTCCGGCGCGTCCGCCGCCCCCAGATACCGCAGGGCCTCCGCTGTCACGTCGGGCTTCATCCGCGCCCCTCCCCTCTGCTGAAAATGCCAGCGCAGGGCTCCCCGGCCCTGTGCGTCTTTCGGAAAATTTTACACCCTTTCCCGCCCCGCGTCAATATTGCCGGTCGATTTCCGGCGGCGGTCTCCCCCCCCCCGCCGGCCCCTTGGAGGCGTCCCATTTTTATTTTGCAGGGGGCGGCCGCCAGCCGCTGCCCGCGGGAGAGGACACCCCCCTCGGGGGACGGGCGGCTGATAATGGCCCCTACAGGGTTCATCCGAAAAAAACAAAATCATAAAATGCGCGTTTGGGCACGCCTTGGTCCCTTTCGGGGCTTGACGAAACCGGACAGGAATTGTAAAATATGCTGGTCAAATTGATCCTGAACCACAAGGAGGGAACCGAAATGCAAGCGCTGTCCACCCGCACGGCCCACTTCACCGACTCGGTAATCCGGCGCATGACCCGGATCTCCAATCAATACGGCGCCGTCAACCTCTCCCAGGGCTTTCCGGACTTCGACCCGCCCCAGGCCATCCTGGACCGGCTGGCCCAGACCGCCGGGGAGAACGTCCACCAGTACTCCATCACCTGGGGCGCCCAGAACTTCCGGGAGGCCCTGGCGGAGAAGCAGACCCGCTGCATGGGCCGCCGCCTCGACCCGAACAGCGAGATCACCGTCACCTGCGGCAGCACGGAGGCCATGATGGCCGCCATGATGACCGTGGCCAATCCCGGCGACAAGGTGATCGTCTTCTCCCCGTTCTATGAGAACTACGGCGCGGACACCATCCTCTCCGGGGCGGAGCCCATCTACGTGCCCCTGACGCCGCCGGAGTTCCGCTTCGACCCGGAGGCGCTGGAGGACGCCTTCCGCCAGCATCCCAAGGCGCTGGTGCTGTGCAACCCCTCCAACCCCTGCGGGCGGGTGTTTACCCGGGAAGAGCTGGAGGTCATCGCCGCCCTCGCGGAGAAGTACGACGCCTACGTCATCACCGACGAGGTGTACGAGCACATCGTCTACGCCCCCCACCGGCACGTCTATTTCGCCACCCTCCCGGGCATGTGGCAGCGGACCATCTCCTGCTCCTCCCTCTCCAAGACCTACTCCATCACCGGCTGGCGGCTGGGCTACACCATCGCCCCGGCGGAGATCTCGGAGCGGATCAAGAAAGTCCACGACTTCCTCACCGTGGGGGCGGCGGCCCCACTTCAGGAGGCGGTGATCCCCGGGCTGCGGTTCGGCCAGGACTACTACGACGAGCTGCTGGCCAAGTACACCCACAAGCGGGAGCTGTTCCTCCGGGGGCTGGACGACCTGGGACTCGCCCACACCAATCCGGAGGGGGCCTACTACGTCCTGCTGGACATCTCCCGGTACGGCTATGACAGCGACCTGGACTTCTGCGAGATGCTGGCCCGGGACGTGGGCGTGGGAGCCGTGCCCGGCTCCAGCTTCTTCCGAGAGCCGGTGAACCACCTGATCCGCCTCCACTTCGCCAAAAAGGACGAGACGCTGCTGGACGCCCTGAACCGCCTGGAGAAGCTGAAAACGCTCTGACCGCTTCTGCGCCGCGGGAAAATCAAAAAGGAGAGGCTCTCGCCTCTCCTTTTTTCACTCTCCGCTCAGCAGGACAGCCGGCCGCCGCTGCTTCGCAGCTCCAGCACCAGCCTGTCCGCGATCATGGCGATGAACTCGCTGTTGGTGGGCTTGCCCTTGGCGTTGGAGACGGTGTAGCCGAAGTACTTCTGCAGCGTCTCCAGGTCGCCCCGGTCCCAGGCTACCTCGATGGCGTGGCGGATGGCCCGTTCCACCCGGGAGGGCGTCGTGGCAAACCGCTTGGCCACCGCCGGGTACAAAACCTTGGTCACGGCGTTGATCACGTCCATGTCCTCCACAGTGATCATAATAGCCTCCCGCAGGTACTGGTAGCCCTTGATGTGGGCGGGGACGCCGATCTCGTGGATCACGGAGGTCACCATGTTCTTCAAAGAGGAGGCGTGGTCCTCCGCCGGGGCGGACTGGGCGAACACCGAGCGCATCCGGTCCAGCAGGGCGCCGATCTCGCAGGGCTTGGGCAGGAAATAGCTGACGCCCAGGTCGCCGGCCTCCGATACCACCTGGTCGGCGCAGAAAGCCGAGAGCAGGATGACCTTGGGCATGGCGCCGCTGTCCTTCAGCTGCCGCAGGACGGACAGCCCGTCCTGACCCGGCAGCACCACGTCCATCACCAGAAGATCCGGCCGGCGCTCAAACGCCAGCTCCAGAGCCTCCGCTCCGCTTCCCGTAGATCCCACCACCGTAAAGCTCTCGCTTTTCTCGATCTCTTCCCGCAGCATCGTGCGAAATTCCTCGTTGGCGTCCGCCAGCAATACGTTTCTTCTGATGTCCATGATTTCCCCTTGTCCTTTTCCAAATTTTAGGAATTGCGACGTGTTCTCATCCCTTGGAATCGCCTTTTCTATAATTTAGCATAAATTTACAGTTTTTTCAAGCGTCTCTGTAAATAAATTCCAAGAAATATTCGACAGCTTTCTCAGGACAGGCCCCGTGACTTTATGATAACATCCATCCCTTTTCCGCGGCCGGACAGTATATCGGGATATTTTATGGCAGGATATGCCCGGATTCGGCGGCCTCCCGGCGGCAGAGCTTCACCCCCGCCAGGGCCACGGCGAAGACGAACCAGAAGATCACCATCACCCTCGGATAGTGCCACAGGTAATCCGCCAGACCGCAGACCATGCAGCCGCACAGGGCCGAGGCGGCGGCGCAGGTAATCGTGCGGGCGGCGGAGGGCCCGCAGTGACGCACCGTGCGGGCCGCCTGCTTGATGTTCCACAGCATGGCCCCCAGGAAGCTCACCACGCCCAGAAGCCCCGTCTGGAGCCAGACCTCCAGGTAGAAGTTGTGGGAGTGGACGTAGGGGAAGTTTGCGTGGTAGAGGTTCCAGTCGGCGGCGTAGAGCTTGGGCACCGCGGCCCCCAGACCGATGCCCCGGACGGGGCGGCTGCGGATCATCTCCAGCGCCGCCAGGAGCGTGGGAATCCGGTTGAGGGTGGAGGAGTCCGAAAAATTGCCAATGGTCAGAATGCGGTTCCATATAGTGGCGGGCAGCAGCGGAATGCACAGTACGCACAGCGCCGCGCACAGGGGAATCAGCCTGGGCCGCCACAAAAACACAAACACCGCCATGGCGCAGGCCAGCCCCACCCAGCTGGCCCGGGAGTAGGTCATGCCCGCGGCGGCCACACCCAGGACCAGAATGCCGCCGGCCATCAGCCTGCTGTACAGGTGTTTGGAGCAGAGAATCAGCGCGGCCACCAGGGGCAGCAGCAGCAGCAGCACCTCGCAGAACGTATTGGCGTTGTCGAAGAAAGACTCCACCCGACCGGGCATTCCGGCGTTGACTTTTAAATCCACGTAGGAGCGGTTGACCTCCACGCCCTGGATGCGCTGGAACACGCCGTAGGCCGAGGACACCAGCACGCACACCGCGCCGCCGGCCAGGAGGCGCTTCAGATCCTCCACGCGGCGGACGGCGCTGACCGTCACCAGCACGCACAGAGCGGCGGAGATGTGGTAGAAGAGATAGCGCAGGGACTGGGAGGGCGCGTAGGACATTGCCGCGCCCAAGAAAGCCGCGCCGAAGAGCACCACCGGGTAAAAGCCCACCGACGCCATGTCCAGCCGGAAGTCCGCACGGCCCATGGACCCGGCGTAAAAGAGCGCCAGCAGCAGCGAAAACGCCATGAGGCTGTAGGCGTTGTTCCAGTGGGTAAAGGGGATGATCCAAAGCAGCATGATGAGCCAGGACTGGGCCACGGCGGTCTCCTCCCCCAGGCGGAATGCCAGCCGGGCGAAAAAGCTGTCCTCAAAGGTCAGCGGCAATGCCTCATAGAGCCTGCGCAGCAGCCAGCCGGGCAGGTTCACCAGAAACGACAGCACACGGCACAGCGCGCTCTCCCCCCAGGCCCGGGCCACAACGCCCTCCCGGCACAGCGGGCGCAGCACGGCGCTGCCGTCGATCTGGCCGCTGCACCAGCGGCCCAGGGCCGCCAGCAGACGGTGGAGGCCGCTGTCCTCGTAGACGGACGCCAGGGCCAGGCACAGGCGGTATACGGAGCTCTCGCGAATCAGGGTCATGAAAATGTCCTCACTTTTATCAACTATCAACGGTTTTTCAGCCGGTACAGCCAGGTCAGCAGGGTGAAGTGCCCGCCCCGCACCAGCCTCGCCGCCAGCTGCTTGTTGCGGCTCATGCCCGCGGGAGTCACGGTGCGGATGGCCTCCGCCATCTCCGGCTCGGCGCACAGCGCCTCCACCGCCCGCCGCTTCTGGGCCCAGGTCTTGGGGCTGCCTTTGGCGTACTCGTTGCCCACGGCGATCAAAAGGCCCGCCCAGTTGGAGCACTCCCGCCACTGGGGGCGGGCGGCCTCCAGGCCGTACCTCTCCGCCAGGGCCGCCTTGCGCTCCATGAAGCGGGCGAAGACCTGCCGGAAGTCCGCCATGTATTTATGGGTGGCGGAGGCGGGATTCAGCAGGTAGCGGTACAGGGGCTCTTCCGTCACGGCCAATTTTTGGGCGTTGCAGAAGTACTCCATCAGAAAGATCTCGTCCTCCAGATAGGCCCCCTCGAAGGTGATCCCCGCCTCCCGGAGGATTTTGGCGGAGAAGAGGTAGCGCCAGATAAAGCCGTTGAAGACGGGCTGGGCCAGCCGGTCCCCCAGCAGGGGGTAGACGATCCCCTCCAGGATGCCCTGGCGGTCATAGACCCCCGCCGGCAGCACCAGCTCCACAGAGGTCCCCCCATCGGGGTACAGGTTCCGGTGGGCGCAGGCGGCGGAGTCCGCCCCGGCCTGGGAGCGCAGGTTCCACAGGATCTCCAAGGCCTGGGGCTCCAGGGCGTCGTCGGCGTCCAGAAAGGCGATATACTCCCCCCGGGCCTCCCGGAGCCCTCGGTTCCGGGCCTCGCTGACGCCGGCGTTTTGGGGCTGGTGGAGGGCCCGCACCCGGCTGTCCTCCGCGGCCAGCGCGTCGCAGATGGCCGGGGAGCCGTCGGTGCAGCCGTCGTCCACCAGCAGCAGCTCCCAGTCGGAAAAGGTCTGCCGCTTCACGCTCTCCGCACACGCGGTCAGGAAGTTCTCCGCCTGATAGACGGGGACGATCACGGAAATACCGGGCATGCCACTCCTCCTTCAAAACGCTCTCAGACCCTGTATCCATAACCGCGGATGCCGGATGGGCGGGGGATTTTCTCACCGGACAAGGAGATTTTCCGCGGGAATCCTGACGGATTTCAAGGGAAATTGACGCGGTATGGCGGGAAAGGGCCCGGCCAGGCGGCGTTCAACGGTTGTGAATGCAGGTTCTTAGCGGGGCCTGTCCCCCCGTCGGCGGACCGGGCGGTCACAGGGATATTTTACCCCATCCCGGCCGGAAGGTCAAGCATGAAGCGTTGGCCCGGAGGAGACGCCGCGTCACTCCCCCCGCCCCTCCGGCGAGATGGGCAGGTCCACCACGGGGACGCCCCGGCTCATGGCATAGGCCACCGTGTACCGGGTGCCGCCGGGGGTGCCGTCAAAGGCGGCGATCACCAGAGAGGAACGGTCCACCATGTACCGGTCCCGCCGGTGCATACAGCCGGAGGTATACCGGGCGGAGACCACCGTCTCATAGTCGCAGGCCTCCACCAGCCGGGCGTACCGCTCCCGCTGGTCCCGGGGCCAGGCGTCGGCCTGGGTGGGACAGGGGACGGCGGCCTCCAGCGTCACCTCCGGATGCTCGTCCCGCAGCCGCAGGACGCACTCGCAGAAGTAGAGGTCGCACCCCTGGGCCATGCCGCAGAGGAAGTGGCGGCAGCCCTCCTGATAGGCGGCTTCCACCGCGTCCGCGATGCGCCGCTTCAGGGCGATGCAGCGCGCGTCCGATTCGTCATAACCCCAGGGGAGCTTGGCCGGGCGGTGGCCGGTGAAGCAGCAGCAGCGCTGTCTTGCCCGCATGAAGCCGCCTCCTCTCTGTCAGTTCTTCTCCACAGTATAGAACATTTGTTTTTATTTGTAAAGGGGTTTGTGAAAGTCCGGGGAAAGAGGCGGCCGCCTCTTTCCCCGGACTTTCGGCGGACCGGATCACCGGTCCATCAAAATCAGGTTCTGGATATTGTTCCGTCCGGTGCCGCTCTGGAGCAGGTAGACGGTGTAGATGGCGTTGCTGACCACATTCAGGTACAAAGAGCCGAAGGTCTCGTGGGGCGGGTAGACGCCCAGCCACGCGGAGTCCAGCGTCTCGATGTCCGCGGAGGCGGGCATGGGCACCAGGTCCGTGTCCGCGTAGAAGAACTGGTAGACGCCGGGCATGATCCGCTTGAAGGCGCCCACCTCCTTGTACCGCAGGTCGCCGTACACCACCCGCCCGTCGCTCATAATCACGTCCAGGGGGCCGGTGTTGATGGCGAGGTTCCCCACCCGGAAGCTGGAAAAGCCGTTGGTGGGCGGGCAGCAGCTGTCGGTGATCTGGAGCAGGTCCAGGCCGCTGGCGGTGTTGATGATGGCGATGGTGGTAATGCCGCCCGCATTGAAGGGCATGGTCTTCTGAATGTAGATGTAGCCGTCCATACCGGTGACGGTCACGGTCTGGAAGCCGGCGCCCACCCGGCCGTAATTGGTGGCCGAGGCGTAGTTCAGGAGATTCACGGCCCGGGTGTTGCCCACGAAGATTCGGAAGGCCTGGTAGCCGTAGGCGGCGTTGAGGAAGCGGACCTTGGAGGCGCCGGGCCACACGGTGCCGATGATGCCGGGCAGAATGGTGATTCCGCCGCAGATGCCGCCGGAGCAGCCCCAGTTGGTATTGCCGCCGCTGCCGGCGCCGGGCAGATAGGGGAACGTGGAAGAGCCGCCGTTGCCGGGGTAGACAGGGCCGCCCTCGCCGGGGTTGGGCAGGGGAATGATGGGCTCCACGACGGCGCCGCCGTCGCCGTCGCCGGGGTAGACGGGACCGCCCTCACCGGGGTTGGGCAGGGGGACAACGGGGATCTGGCCGGGGTCGGTGACGCCGCCGTCGCCGGGATAGACAGGGCCGCCCTCGCCGGGGTTGGGCAGGGGGGTGACGGGCACGTCGGCCATGCCGCGGGCCGTCTGCCGCATCTGGGCGGCATAGGGAATATATCCGTTTCGATCCATAGTATCGCAAACCGGAACGATGGTTCCGGTCTCCTCCTTTCACATGGTGCTGAGCCATTTTATGCGGTGGGGCCGGCGGCTGTGCAGGAGGCGCTTGCGCCGGGAGGAGGCCGGTGGTAAAATGGGGGAAACTGTCTGACATCGGGGGGGCGGAGCATGGAGATTCGGATATACCGGCCCGGGGACGGCCCGGCGCTGGCGGAGCTGTTTTATCACACGGTCCACACGGTGAACGCCGCGGACTACACGCCCGAGCAGCTGGCGGCCTGGGCTCCGGGTACGGCGGAGCCGGACGGATGGGACCGCTCCCTCCTGCAGCACCACACCCTGGTGGCGGTGGAGGGAGAGACGGTCCTGGGCTTTGGCGACATGGACGGCGGCGGTTATCTGGACCGGCTGTACGTCCGGGCGGACCGCCAGGGGCAGGGCGTGGGCTCTGTCCTCTGCGGCCTGCTGGAGCGGGCGGCGGGGGGACGGGTGGTCACCCACGCCTCCATCACGGCGCGGCCGTTTTTTGAAAAGCGGGGGTACAGGGTCCTCCGGGAGCAGCAGGTGGAGCGGCGGGGCGTCCTCCTCACAAACTATGTGATGGAGAAGCTCCCCTGACGGGGCCACGGGGAAAATCATCATCGGGAGGCACGGACCATGAGAGAGATCCGAAAGGGAGCGCGGGGGGACATCCCCGCCGTGGCGGCCGTCTATGACCGCATTTTGAAAGAGGAGGAGGCGGGCCGGTCCAGCGTGGGCTGGGTCCGGGGGGTGTACCCCACGGAATCCACCGCCCGGGAGGCGCTGGCGGCGGGGGAGCTGTTCGTCATGACGGAGGACGGGCTTCTCACCGCCGCCGCCAGGATCAATCAGACCCAGGCGCCGGCGTACAGCCAGGTCCCCTGGCTGTGGCAGGCCCCGGCGGAGCGGGTCATGGTGCTGCACACCCTGGTGGTGGACCCGCTTTGCAGGGGCCGGGGCCATGGCACCGCGTTTGTGGCCTTTTACGAGCGGTACGCCCTGGAGCGCCGGTGCCCGTACCTGCGGATGGACACCAACGAGAAAAACGCCGCCGCCCGGGCGCTGTACGCCCGCCTGGGCTACCGGGAGGCGGGGATCGTGGCCTGTGAGTTCAACGACATCCCCGGCGTGGGGCTGGTGTGCCTGGAGAAGAGGCTGGAGGGCTGAGGCCCCCCGCGGCACGGAAAAAGCGGCCCCTCTCCCACTGCGGGAGAGGGGCCGCCGTCCGCCGCGATGAAAATCGGCGAAAAATTTTTTCAGCGGGCGGGACACTTCCGCCCGCTCCGGCGTTTACCTGGTAGAAACGGCGGAGACGCCGGCACAGAGGAGGAGAGCTTCCATGCTTGTGATGTACCTTGCCATGCTGGAGACGGAGGCGGACCAACGGCGGTTCACCCGGCTCTACGAGGCGTACGAGAAGACGGTCTACGCCGTGGCCCTGCGGGTGCTGGGTGACCGGCCCCGGGCGGAGGACGCCGCCCAGCAGACCTGGTTTCAGCTGCTGCGGCGCTGGGAGCGGGTGTCCGCCCTGCCCTGGGGGGAGACGGAGGGCTACGTGGTCACCGCCGCCAAGAACTGCGCGCTGGACATTCTGCGGACGGAGCGGAAGACCGTGCCCTTTCCCGAGGACTGGGACCCTCCGGCCCGGGAGGAGCAGGAGGACGAGTACGCGTATCTCGTCTCCCTGATCCGGTCCCTGCCGGAGGGCTACCGGCGGATTCTGGAGCTGAAGCTGGTGGAGGAGCAGACCAACCGGGAGATCGCCCGGCGGCTGGGGATGAACGAGTCCACCGTGGCCAGCCGGGTGCTGCGGGGGCGGACCATGCTGAAAGAGCGGCTGGAGGAGGAGGGATACCACTATGCGGCAGTTTGACGAGATGCTGCGCCGGGGGCTGATGGAGGCCAACCTGGCCCAGTACGAGACGGTGCTGGAGCGGCTGCCGGAGTGGGAGATCGACTTCTCGCCCGCGTACCGCCGGGAGCGGATGCGGCTTCTGGCGGACCCCTGGGGGTGGGTGCGGCGGCGGGAGCGGCCCGTGGTTCGCCGGGGAATTACCCGGGGCATCGCCGTGGCCATTGCCATTCTTCTGTTAGTCACGGCGGCGGTTGCCGTGGCGGTTCCGCTGTGGAACGCCTTTTTCGGCGGGCTGGACCAGCGGCAGCAGGAGATCGTGGGCAATATGGAGATCGGCGGCGAAGAGACGGAGAAAGCCGCTTCGGAGGGGACTGCGCCAGAGCGTCTTCTTCCGCCTCCCGTGGAGCACGACGGTGTCACCATCACGCCCCTGCGCATCCTGGGGGCCAGGAGCCAGCTCTATCTGGTGCTGGAGATCCGCGCGCCGGAGGGGACGGTGTTCCATCCGGAGGATGACCTGCAGCTCTTCGGCGGTCTCCGTCCCTCCGACCAATGGCGGGCGGAGCATCCGGGGGAAATGGCCGGGGCAACCGGCTCCTTCACCGTGCTGGAGGCCGGGACCACAGAGCCCAACGTACTGGTGGGCGTCGTGGAGGAGATGGTATCCTATGATGTGGGCGGCGCTACCTACAAGGTTCGGGAGCTCTACCGGCGTACGGAGGACGGGGAACGCGAGACGGTGTTCCAGGCGGAGAACTACGAAGACGGAACCTGGGACATCCCCATCCCGGAGGCTCTGAACCAGGACCAGGTGCTGGAGCCCCAGGTGGAGGGCATGGTCATGCGGAAAGGAGAGAGGACCATGACCCTGCTGTCCATGAGCGTCTCCCCCCTTGGCATCTGGTGGAATTACAAGCTGGAGGGGAAAGAGGAGCCGTGGCCCGAGGCGCGGATCTCTCTGCGGATGAAGGACGGCAGCGAGATCCGGACGGACCCCGGACAGCTGATCATGGGGGACTTCGGTTCCGGCCACGCGGCGGCGGTCAGCTTTGAAAAGCCCGTGGACCTCAGTCAGGCGGAGGCCGTGCTGTGGGAGGACGTGGTGATCCCTCTGGAACAGCCGGAACAGGGCGTGGAATAGAAAGCGAAGCCGCCGCAAAAAAAATTGAAAATCACGAAATACTTTGCCCTCCCCCTCCGTTTACCTGTCAGAACGGAGCGGGAGGGCTTCCCTCTCCCGCCGGAAAAGAAAGGAAGAGCATTATGAAAAAGCGAATCACGTCCTTTACCACAGGCTTTCTCACGGCGGTGCTGCTGCTGGCCCTGTGCACCACGGCCCTGGCGGCCTCCGGCAAGGTGAGCTACAACTTTGCCAATGTGGCCCTAAACGGAGAGACAAAGATCACCGCCGGGGCAGACATCGCCGCCGCCAACGGGCAGAAGGTCCCCGGCTCCATCCTCTTCACCGACGCGGCGGGCGGCAAGACCAACTACCTGCCCATCCGGGCCGTCAGCGAGCTGCTGGGGGTGGAGATTGGGTACGACTCCGCCACGAAGACCGTACTGCTGGGAGAACAGCCGGGAAGCAGCCAGGGTTCCTCCTCCAATTATGAAGAGCAGCTGAAAGCCCAGCTTGAAGAGGCAAGGAAAATCGCCTACCAGGACCTGGAGGGAGCCTCGGAGGAGATGCGGGCCAAAATTTTGGAGGCTCGCAAGCTCATCATCAACAATACCAGCTGGGCGGCCGACGGCTACGACGCCGTCATGATTGATGAAAACGGCAATCGTGTCCCTATACCCCATTTCTCCGATTTGTTCCCCGGCTGGGATATGCCCGCTCAATAATTTACGATAAAAGCCAAACAGCGGCGGCAGGGAGTTTCCCTGCCGCCGCTGAACACGATCCGCGACAAATCGATCAATATACTGTGCGAAATCCCCTTATTTGCCGGACACGATGGAGGCGGTGTCCATGGCGATCATCAGCTCCTCGTTGGTGGGGATCAGAAGGACCTTCACCTTGGAGTCCGCGGCGGAGATCACCGTCTCTTTCCCCCGGACATTGTTGGCGGTCTCGTCCATCTTGACGCCCATGAACTCCAGGCCGCCGGCGATGGCCAGACGCTGAGAGGCGGAGTTCTCGCCCACGCCGGCGGTGAAGATGACGGCGTCCACGCCGCCCATGGCCGCAGCGTACGCGCCGATGAGCTTCTTCACGCCGTAGTTGAACATGTCCACCGCGAGACCCGCCCGGTCGTTTCCGCCCTTGAACGCGGTCTCCAGGTCCCGGAAGTCGGAGCTGACGCCGGAGACGCCCTGGACGCCGGACTTCTTGTTGAGGACGTTCAGCATCTCGTCGATGTTCAGCCCGTGCTTGTTCATGAGATACTGGAGGATGCCCGCGTCCAGATCGCCGGAGCGGGTGCCCATGGGCACGCCGGCCAGGGGGGTGAAGCCCATGGAGGTGTCCACGGATTTGCCGCCGTCCACCGCGGTGACGGAGGAGCCGTTGCCCAGGTGGCAGGAGATCAGCTTGAGCTCTTCAATGGGACGGCCCAGCATGGCGGCGGCCCGGGAGGCCACGTACTTGTGGGAAGTGCCGTGGAAGCCGTAGCGGCGGACCTTGTCCTCGGCGTAGTACTCATAGGGCAGGGCGTACATGTAGGCCTTGGGGGGCATGGTCTGGTGGAACGCGGTGTCGAACACGGCCACCATGGGGGTGCCGGGCATGAGGGCCTGGCAGGCCTTGATGCCGATGATGTTGGCGGGATTGTGGAGGGGGGCCAGGGGGTTGCACTCCTCGATGGCGGCCATGACCTCATCGGTAATCAGCACGGACTTGGCGAACTTCTCGCCGCCGTGGACCACCCGGTGGCCCACCGCGTCAATCTCTTTCATGGAGCCGATGACGCCGTTTTTGGGATCCACCAGGGCGTCCAGCACGGCCTGGATGGCCTCGGAGTGGGTGGGCATGGCCACGTCCACCGCGTCCAGGGTCTCCTTGCCGTCGGCCTTGTAGGTGAACTTGCCGTCGATGCCGATGCGCTCGCACAGGCCCTTGGCCAGCAGGCTGCCGGTCTGGGGATTCAGCAGCTGGTACTTCAGAGAAGAGCTGCCGGCGTTGATAACCAGAATGTTCATTGTTCCTCGACTCCCTTTTGTTCTTTTTTGAAAATACTTGCAGGATTTTCCACATTTGGTATAATACCCATATATACGACTTCATTATAGCAGATTTTTTCCCAGTTACAACCTCTATTTTTACCGGACTGTCATTTTTTTGTAATCGTTTTGAGGTGATTTTTCTGCGGGCCGCTGGTATCATAGCTGAGTACAATCCCCTGCATACGGGCCACCTGCACCTGCTGGGGGAGGCGCGCCGCCTGCTGGGAGGGAACGCCGCGGTGGTGTGCGCCATGGGCGGGGACTTCGTCCAGCGGGGGGATTTCGCCCTCCTCCGGCGGCAGGCCCGGGCCACCGCAGCCGTCCGCAGCGGGGCCGACCTGGTGCTGGAGCTGCCCCTGCCCTGGGCGGCGGCCCCGGCGGAGCGGTTCGCCGACGGCGGCGTCCAGGTGCTGCTGGGCACCGGCGTGGTGGACGCCCTGGCCTTTGGCAGCGAGTGCGGCGACGCCGCGGCCCTGGGCCGCGTGGCCGCGGCGCTGCTGTCGGAGGAATTTCCGCCCCTTTTGAAGCAGGAGCTGGGGCGGGGGGACACCTTTGCCGCCGCCCGACAGCGGGCCGTGGGCCGTCTGACGGGCCCGGAGGACGCGTCGCTGCTCTCATCGCCCAACAACACCCTGGGGGTGGAGTACTGCAAGGCCCTCCTGACCCGGGGCGCGCCGGTGGAGGTGGTGACCGTCCCCCGGCGGGGGGCCGCCCACGACGCCGCAGGCGCGCCGCCGGGGGAGGCCGCCTCCGCCGCCGCCATCCGCTCGCTCCTGCGGAAAAAGCAGCGGGAGGAGGCGCTCGCGGCCATGGCTCCCGCCATGGCGGAGGCGTACCGGGCCGAGGAGGCCGCGGGCCGGGCCCCAGTATTTTTGGAAAACTGTGAGCGGGCGGTGCTGGCCCGGCTGCGGTGCCTGGAGGAGGCGGACTTCGCCGCGTTGGACCCAGGCCGGGAGGGACTGTACCGCCGGCTGTACCGGGCCAGCCGCGCCGCCGTGTCGGTGGAGGCGCTGCTGGCGGAGGCCAAGACGAAGCGCTACCCCTACGCCCGGCTGCGGCGGATGGTCTTGTGGGCCTACCTGGGCCTGCGGCCCGGAGAGCTGCCGGAGACCGTGCCCTATCTGCGGGTGCTGGCGGCCAACGGGCGGGGACGGGCCCTGCTGGCCCGGATGCGGGAAACCGCCTCCCTCCCCGTTCTAACGAAGCCCGCCGCCGTGGACCGGCTGGGGCCGGAGGCCCGGGCCCTGCTGGACCTGGAGGCCCGGGGGGCGGATCTGTACGCCCTGGCTTACCCGGAGCTCTCCGCCGCCGCGGGCGGCAGACTCTGGCGGGAGGGGCCGGCGATGATCTAGGGACCTGCATTCACAACCACTGAACACCGTCTGGACGGTCTTTTTCTTGCCATACTGCGTCGATTTCCCTTGCAATCCGTCAGGATCACTGCGTAAAATCCCCTTGTCTGACAAGAAAAATCCTCGTCCATCCAGCATTCCCCGGTTATGAATACAGGTTCTGACACCCAAAGGAGGGACTACCTCATGAAAAAATGGAGCGTCCTGCTGAGCCTCTGCCTCTTGACAGGCTGCGCCTCCGCCCCGGCGGAGCTGGAGCCCGCCCAATCCCCGCCTCCGTCCTCCCCGCCCCCGGCGGCGGTGGAGGTCCAGGAGGAGCCGCCCTGCTCGCTGACCCTGGACATGGTGGAGTGGGAGGACAGCGTCCAGAGCGAAGACGGCACGGAGCTGGCCCAATACCGCTTCTCCCTGCCCCAGCTGACCACCCGCCGCGGCGACGGCACCGTCATTGAGACGGCGGAGACCGAGGCCGAGACCCGGGCCCTGGCGGCGGCGGAGACCTTCAACGGCCAGTTTGCGGACTGGACCAACGAAGAGCCCCTCCGGGAGCTGGCGGAGACCGCCCGGGCGGAGTGGGAGTGGCGGCGGCAGGAGGGCATCCCCTGGGAAACCGCTTTCACCGAGGAGATGGAGTGCCAGGTGTACCAGACGGAGCGGCTGGTCAGCGTGGCGGCAAACTATTACAGCTACACCGGCGGGGCCCACCCCAACACCGTGCTGATGGCCTGTAACTTCGATCTGGAGAGCGGGAGCTTTCTGACGCCGGAGCAGCTGGCGGAGGACAGCGAGGCATTTTCCCAGGCGGTGTGTGAGGAGATCCTCCGCCAGATCGACTGTTGGGCGGAGGAAAACGGCATGGAGGCGGAGGCGCTGTTCTGGGACAACTACCGGGAGATCGCCGCCGACTGGAGCAGCTACGCCGTCAGCTTTGACGAATCTGGCATGACCGTGGCGTTCTCCCCTTATGAGCTGGCGGCCTACGCCGCCGGGTCCCAGATCTTTCAGATGGACTACGACTTTCTGGAGCCCTTTCTCAGCGACGAGGGCCGCGCCCTGCTGGATTTGGCGGAAGAATGACAAAAAACAGCGGGTGGGCGCCCGCTGTTTTTTCGCTTGACATACCTTGCATCGCTATGTATAATAAGCATAGAGACACAAGGTATTATTTTAGAGAGGAGCGAGCGCGATGCGGAAAAAACAGCAGATCGAGCACACCCCGTTACTGGTGCTTTCCCTACTGGCCGGGGAGGATATGTACGGCTACCAGATGATTCTGGAGCTGGCCCGGCGGTCCAACCACACCTTTGACATGAAAGAGGGTACGCTGTACCCGGTGCTCCACGGCCTGGAGCAGCAGGGCTATGTGGAGGCCTACCGGCAGGAGGCCCCCACGGGCCGGGAGCGGAAGTACTACCACCTGACGAGAAAGGGCGGCGAGGCGCTGCGGGCGGAGGCGGAGAGCTGGCGGCGGTACTCCGGCGCGGTGGACGCGGTGCTCCGGTCCTCCGCCCTGGGGACGGCGTGATGGACCGCTCGGAGTACTGCGCCCGGGTGCTCGCCGGGCTCCGGGGGCTGTCCCGGCGGGAGCGGGAGGCGGTCCGGAGGGAGCTGGAGGACCATATCGAAGACCACGCCCGGGCCCTTTTGGACCTGGGGTACGACGAGAAGCTGGCGGAGGAGCGGACCATGGCCGCCATGGGGGATCCGGCGGAGGTGGCCCGGGAGATGGCGAAGCAGTATCCCCGGGGCTGGAATGTGGTCGCCGGCGTGTCGCTGGCGTTGTGCGTCTTCGTGCTGTTCTCGGCCCTCTCCAGCAGCTCCAACAGAAAGATGATCGGATACGCCTGGGACAGCATTGTCTACCGCATCTCTCCGCCGGGGCCGGAGACGGTGGTCGCGGGCACCGTCTCCCCGCCGGGGATTGAGCCCGTCTCCGGCGTCGCGGAGGCGGTGGACATCCGGCGGACCATCGGAGACAACGTGCTGCGGGTCTACCGGATCACCGTGGGGACCCAAGGCAGCCGGACGGCGGAGATGACGCGGATCTACGAGGGCGGTTATCAGGACGGCGCGCTGGCGGCGGAAGCGGCAGCCCGCCCGGAGGACGGCCAGCTGACGGCAGAGGCGGCGGTCTGCATCTACCACAAAATCCCCGGCGGGCTGGTGGCGATGCCGTCGTTCAACGAACTCACGGCGGAGAGCCAGCGGGGAGACCAGCAGGTGCCCTTTCGCCGGGGGGCAGTGTTCAATCCGATGATGTGGCAGGTCTTTCTGCGGGCCCCCGTCCAGCCGGGGGACGACCACATCACGCTGCGCTATGAGTGGCTGAGGGAGACCGTCACCGTTGACGTTCCTCTGCCAAAGGAGGGTATGCCATGAGGAGGAAGAAGAGACTGCCCACCCGCCGGCGGCGGGCGGCGCGCTGCGCCGCGGCCGCCCTGGTGCTCCTCATTCTGGCGCAGAACTTTCTGCACACGGCGTACCTGCTGCCCATCCAGGCCGTCCGGCTGATGGAGGAGAAGCAGGGCCTCCAGGGAAGCCAGGTCGTCCGGCGGCAGTGGGAGCCGGAGGTCTACGGCTGGAGCTCCCTGTTCTATCTGACGGCCGGCGGCCGGGCCGTGTCTCTCACCGGCGTGTCTCTCACCGCCCGGGGCTGGTGGCCCACCCACACGGGCCTGCTGGACTGCGCCGAGGACAAGCCTCTCCACGCCGGAGAGGAAATCGTCATGCTGGACGCCGGAGAGGACGCCGAAAACCGCTACTACGGCACCCACCTCTTTTTCTACGGGCGGGTGGACGACCCCGCCATTGAGACCGTGGAGATCCGTCTCCAGGTCCCCCCCGACTACAAGGCGGCGGAGGGGGAGACCGTCGACGTGGGGTATTATCTCCTGCTCAACGCTCCCATCTTTGAAAAGGAGGGCCGCCGGTATTTTCTCCTGGATCACCGGACGTCTTTCCAGAGCGCGGCGAGGGCGGACCGCATTGTGGGAAGAAATGCCGCCGGGAACGGCGTCACGTCGTTCCAGATCCCGGTGACCGGCAGGAGCATCGCCCGCCGCGCGCCCAGAGGGGCGGAGGCCGGCGGGAGTACATAGCGAAAAAGAAGCCCCCGCGCTCAAGCTGGCGCGGGGGCTTCTCTCAGGTTTTCTCCAGCAGCTGCTCCAGAATATTCCCGCTGAACCGCTCCAGCCGCCCCTGGATCCCCGGCAGGCGCACCGCCGTGCCGGCATCGTTGGCGGTCTCCAGCATGCAGAAGCCCGGCGGCAGCCAGAAGCCCTTGTTCATGTTCATGGCCGAGACCACCTGGCTGGCCACGATGTCCCCCCCGGAGTACCCGGAGACCACGATGGCGAACACCGCCGTGTTCTCAAAGGGCGCGGCCCGGTAGAGGGCCGTCAGGCGGTTGACGGCGGCGGTGAGGTTGGCGGGCAGGGCGTCGTTGTAGTTGGGGCACAGCAGCACCACGCCGTCGGCCGCCCGGATGGCGGGGTACACCTCCTCCACCATGACGCCGCCGTAGAAGCAGTCCCCCCGCTCCCCGAAGTGGAGGCAGGCGGTGTAGGGACACCCGGCGCAGTCCGCCAGGGTGCCGTTGCGCAGGCCGATCTCCGTGACGTCACAGCGCGCCTCCAGCCCCTGCCGGCACCGGCTCCACAGGGCCAGGGTGTTGGAGGCGGGATGGCTGGAGGCGTGGAGCACCAGGAGATTGGGCCGTCCGTGCCGGGGCGGGGCGAAGTCCAGCACCCGCCGCACAAGGTCCTCCGCCGCCCGCTGGTAGGCCTCCTCCAGAGAGCAGGCGGCGTTTTTGGCCTGGACGGTGAAGTTTTGCAGGTCCCCGGAGGCCTCCACCAGGGGCCGACCGGGAAAGGCGCACCCCGCGAGATTCGCCGCCAGCACCAGCTCCCGCCCGGCGGACTTGGTGTAGAGGTCCCCTCTCCCGTCCACCAGCACGCCCCCCACGCACCCCCGGAGGCACCCGGGGTGGGCGCGGAGGTGCGCCAGCAGGCTGTAAAACTCATGGTTCACGCCGCTTTCATCCAGGGACACGGCGAAGAGGACCCGGCGGTTTTCCAGGGGGCCCTCCAGCCGGGGGCGCACCTGGGACCGGCGGCCCCGGAGGGCGGCCTCCAGCGTCCGGACAAACCGCTCCGAGGCGGTCTCCCCGGGGCATATAACGGTCAAGTCCTGTGACATGGCCCCCTCCTATCCGATCTCCCGCAGGGCCGCCTCCGTCTCCCGCAGACGGCCGAAGAGGGCGTCCGGCAGCTCCAGCGTCTCAATCTCCACCCCCCGGGTTGTGAAGCGGTTCTTGCAGCCGAACCACACGCCCCCCATGGGCACGGAGCCGCAGTGCCACGCCCCCCGGAGGGCCAGCAGCAGCTGCATGGCCCCGGAGGACACGGCGGGAGCCGTGTAGGGCTTGTAGCCCAGCTCCCGGATGTAGAGGTTGGCCTCCAGTGCCAGCCGGGTCAGCTCCCGGGAGCGTTCGTCGTTGTAGTGCTGGATGGAATCGGCGATCACCAGGCCCCTGCCGTGGGGGCCGAAGCTGCGGCCCTCCGTGAGAAAGAGGGCAAACTGCGGCTCCCGCTTGGCAAAGTAGGCCGCCCGGGCGTTCATCACCCCCAGGCCGAAGCCCTGGACCTGCTCCGGCAGGAGGCCCAGGCCGTCCCAGCGGCCCGCCTCGTCCCGGTTGGAGGCGTCCCACACCGCCCGGCACAGGGGGTCCACCGGGTCGCTGAGGACCACGAAGAGACCCCGGAAGTCCGCCGCCCGGGCCTGCCGGGCAAACCGCTCCGCCAGGGGGCGGTTTGCCTCCAGCTGGGCCATGCGCACATCCCCCACCCCGCTGCCCACCGGCGGGACGGCCCGGGCGGCGGCGAAGAGGAACACGTCGCAGTCAAAGAGGCGCTCCGGCGGCACCGCCTCCACCTCCGGCAGGGCATGGTAATCCCAGGGCCAGGCGGTCTGGCCCATCTCCGTGACCCACCGGGCCACGGCGTTTTCGTTCAGGTCGCAGATGCCGATGGAGGCGATCACATCCCCGCCCAGCAGCTTCAGGGCCGTCAGCAGCGTGCCGCCCACGTCCCCCACCGCCAGCAGGTTGACCCGCCGCTTCTGGGGCTTGAGGGCGGCGAAGTCCAGCGCCCGCCGCCAGCTGGGATGCCGGACGTTGACGGCGGTGAGGCGGCCCGCCGCGATGGCCCCGGCGACACACTCCGGCAGCGCCGGGGCCTCCCCCATCCGCCGGGGGTCCAGCCAGCTGACGCCGGTGGTCTCCGCCGTCAGCTGGCGGGGGTCCGTCACCCGCCAGGCGGCGGGAAAGTCCGCCGGGTCCCGCCGGAGCAGAAACAGCTCCGGCGTCCCCTCCGGCGCCGGCGGCAGGGAAAGATCCGCCTCCCATGAGGCAGCCAGTTTTCGATCGATGGCGTACCAGTACATAGCGTCTCCTGTTCTCCGGACAAGGGGCAAAAAATCATATAAAAGGTAAGACGGCCCCGCAGAACGCGGGGCCGCCTCGCCTCTGCCGGCACCATCTTACCACAATTCTCCCCGCCGCACAAGAGCCGAAAGGGATTCTCCCCCTCCCCTACGCCCGGGCGCGGCGCTGGGCCACGGAGGCCGGCAGGGGCGGCAGGATCCGCTCCCGGCGGTAGATCTCCCGCAGCTTCGCCCCCACGGCCTCCAAACTGCGGCCCTCCGCCGCGGCCCGGCCCGCGGCGGTGAGATCCGGCAGGGCGCCGGAGAGAATTCCCTCTACGATCCGTTGAAAGTCATCGGTATTTTCCGCTTTGTATATATTTTGGCCGTGCTCCAGCCAGCCGCCGTAGACGGGGATGTCCCGCACCACCGTGGGGACACCGCAGGCCAGGGCCTCCAGCACCACGATGCCCTCGGTCTCCTCATGGCTCAAAAAGGCAAACACGTCCGCGCCGCGGTAGGCCTCCCTCAGGCGCTCCCGGTCCACGAAGCCGGGGAAGCGGACGTTGGCGGGGGCGCTGTCCATGGCCCGGGTGATCTCCCGGGGGACAAGCCGGGGGTCCGTCCAGCCGAACCAGAGGAACTGGGCCGCGGGGACGCGGCGGGCCAGGTCCAGAAACTCCGGCAGTCCCTTCCGGGCGATGGTGTGGCCCACGGAGATCACCACCGGGGTCTCCCCCTCCAGGCCGTACCGCCGGCGGAAAGCGGCCCGGGCGGCGGGGTCGGGGCGAAAGTAGTCCGTGTCCACGCCGTTGGAGATGCTGTACACCGGGCGGCGGAGGCCGTAGCTCTCCAGCAGGCGCCGAGAGTACTCCGTGGGGGTCAGCACCACGTCCCCCAGGCCGTAGCAGAATTTGATCCACCGCCGGAACAAGGGAGCCAGGGCGTCGGAGCCCTTGAAGGAGCCCCGGAAATCCTCCATGGTGGAGTGGCCGTACCATACCACCTTCCTCCCCCGCAGCCGGGCCCCCAGCGCCGCCAGAACGGAGTCCGTCAGGACGGTGTTCACGTGGACGGCGGCGGCGTCCGGCGTCCAGCGGGAGGTGGTCTCGATGTCCGCCCGGCGCAGACACTCCCGCTGGTGGCGGATGGCCTGTCCCACGCCGCTGCGGCCCACCAGCTTCTCTCCGCCGCTGTAGATGTAGATTTTCATGGTGTTCTCCTCGTTTCGTGGAATTTCCCCAAGTTTTCGGCTCTCCGCCGTGTTTTTTCCGGTTTGCGGCGGATTTTGGGCGCAGAAACCCAAGCGGGCGTTGATTCCCGCTTTTTCTTCTGTTTCAGTTTTTGCGTGCACCGTCAAATTATGACGGGAAATTCTTCAGCTGACGCAGGACGCTGTTTGCCGCCGGAGGCGGCAAAGGCGCTCTCAGTTGACGGTGTTCTCTTGCGTCGCAGAGAGATTTCGCGCCCTGCGGGGCACGCCCAAGGGCTTTGCCCCTGGACCCCACAAACCTTTGAAAAGGTTTGATCGAAACCTTTATAGCCACCGCACGGCGCATTTTTGCGCCGGCGGGCTTTGCCCGCCTTGAAAACCGTTTACCGGTTTTCAAGTGCGTTGACTATATCAGCCGCTCTTCTCTCAGCCCACCAGCATCCGCCAAACTGCCGTCAGTCCCAAGCTGTACAGCGCGATGGCAAAGGGCTTGCCCAGGAGGATGATGGCGGTGTAGCGCCGCCAGGTCATATCCGTCGTTCCCGCCAGATAGCAGAGGAAGTCGTCCGGCGCCACCGGCAGGAAGATGGCCAGGGCGAAGAGCCGGGCAAAGCGGTCTCCCTCCTCCGCCCAGCGGCTGTACTTCCGGATGGTCTTCTCCGAAAACAGCAGGGACAACAGGGGCTTTCCGCAGTTCCGGGCCACGGCGAAGGCCATGAGGGACCCGGCGCAGATGCCCACGTAGTTGTAGACGAAGCCCCACACGGGGCCGAAGAGGATCACCCCCACCAGGCACCCCAGTCCTCCCGGCAGCACCGGCACCACCACCTGCACCGCCTGAAAGACGGTGAACAGCAGCGCCCCGGCCAGCCCCAGGCTGGAAACCAGGGCCTCCAGCCGCTCCTGGGAGGTCAGCACGCCGGTCTGCCAGCCCCAGACGGCCACCGCCGCGCACAGAAGAAACCCAACGGCGGACGCCGCCTGGAGCACCGTCCGCTCCGCGCCCCGGCTCACGCGGGGACCTCCCGGCAGGCCTCTGTCCCGCCGCGGTGGGCGATCTGCTCTTCGTAGACGGCCTCCATCCGCTCCGCGAAGCGCTGGGCGGAGAACTCCTCCGCCGAGGCCCGGGCAGAGCGGGCCAGACGCTCCCGGCGGTGGGGCTGGGCCAGGAAATCCGCCAGCTTCGATTGGAAGTCCGCCTCGTCCCGGTACTGCCAGCCGTTCTCCCCGTTTCGAAGAATGCCGGTGAGGCAGGGGTCCGCCCGGCACAGGGCGGGGACGCCGGCGGCCAGGGCCTCGATGTAGGTCAGCCCCTGGGTCTCGCTGGTGGAAGCGCTGACGAACAAATCCCCCAGCTGATACCAGTCCGCCACCTGCTCCGGGGGAACCATCCCGGCGAAGACCACGTCCGGCGCCGTTAAACCCAGGGCGGCGGCCTGGCGCGTAAGCCGGGGCCGGTCGGGGCCGTCCCCCACGATCAAAAGCGTGACGGCGGCGTCCCCCAGGGCGGCCCGGCAGCACAGCAACTCGTCGATGTTCTTCTCCTCCGCAAGACGCCCCACAAAGACCAGAATGGTCCGCTCCGCCGGAATGTCCAGACTGGCCCGCAGCACCGCGGAGCGCCAGGGGTCCGCCTCGCGGCGGAATGGAGCCAGGTCGATGCCGGAGGGCACCACAAACACCGGGCAGCTGACGCCGTAGTTTTGCAGCAGCAGCCGCACCTTGCCGGTGGGGGCGATCATGCAGTCCGTCCGGGCCGCCACCCACCGGGAGAACACCGCCGCCGCCTGCCGCCCAAACCGGACGCTGGGGGAGAAATAGTGGGTGTAGTCCTCGTACACCGTGTGGTAGGTGTGGACCAGGGGGATGTTCCGCTCCTCCGCGATGCGCCGGGCCAGGAAGAAAGTGGAGAACTCGCACTGGGAGTGGACCACGTCCGGTCCCCAGTCCACCAGCCGGCGCACCCACTTCCCCGCCAGGGCCGTCCGCAGCCGGGCCCCGGGGTACACCAGCCCCGCGGCGATGGAGCCCAGGTACGTCACGTCGTCCTTTTCCCAGGAACGGCGGCTCTGGGACAGCGTCAGCACCCGGACCTCGTGGCCCCGCCGCTCCAGCTCCCGGCGGAGATTTTTCACCGACGTGACCACCCCGTTGACAGCGGGGGCGTACCAGTCGGAGGTGATGAGAATTTTCATGCAGGTTTCCTCTTTTCATGTCGTGCTATCCCACCATACGAAACAGCGGGACGATTTTCTTCAAATGGAGAAGATTTTATGTCGCCCTTGTATTACTGTACTAGTGTATTAGATATAATAATACAGTTAGTACAGCTTGTCAAGGGGCTGCGGAAATTTTCCCTGAGGCAGAGGGGGAAAACGCGGCCCCGGCGGTCCGTAAACCGTCGGGGCCGCGGAGATCAGGGCTCCGTCCCGCCGCCCACAATCCGGTCATAGGCGGCGGCGGTAAGGCCGTAGACCAAAGCGTAGATGGCGCAGAAAGCCAGCATCGTTCCCACCGCGCAGAGGGCGAACAGGCGCACGTTGTAGAGGTTGAAGAGCTCCAGCATCCTCGAGAGCATGGGAAAGGCCGCCGCCACGTGGACCGCCGCCGTCCCCAGGGGCAGGAAGAACACCAGCAGGATCTGGCTGTGGATGGAGGCGCGGACCTCCCCCTCCGTCATGCCCACCTGGCGGCATATCTGATAGCGCCGCCGGTCCTCGTAGCCCTCCGAGATCTGCTTATAGTAGATGATGAGGACGGTGGTCATCAAAAAGAGGATGCCCAGGAACACCCCCAGGAAGAGGAAGCCGCCGTACATGGCGTAGTACTCCACGGCCTGGTCCTGTTTGCTGATCCAGCCGATGCCGCCCTCCCGCTGGCTCAGGCGGTACACCAGGTCCTCGGTCCGCGCCAGCTTTTCCGCGTCGTCCTCCCCGAACAGGTTCATCTGTATGCGGAACTGGCGGGCGGAGCGGTCCGGATCCAGGGCCATGAGCCTCTCCGCCGTCTCCCGGCTGTCCACCACCAAAAACAGCTCCGCCTCCTCGCTGCCCAGCAAATTCGTGGCGGCGTGGCGGATGGTCTCCGTGATCTCATCCTGGACACGAAGGGCGTATCCCTCCCGGTCAAGGGGGGTCTCCACAAAGTCGTCCGAGTACTCGTCGTTAAAGCGGGCGATGCGGAAATCCCCGGGGAAGTCCCCCAGACCCACAGCGTGGACCAGCACCTCCTCCGGCGCCAGGCTGACGGCCCGGCCCGTCAATCGGGCGTAGTCCTCCGCCGTCACAATCTCCACCAGCGTCCGCCGGCTGTTGGGGCTCAGGTTCATGGAAAGCACCCCGTTGCGCCAGCCGCAGTACACCCAGTAGCGGTTGTAGTACCGGAGGTCCGTTATCTCCGCCGCGGCGGAGGCCGCCTGCCGCACCTCCTCCAGGCAGGCCATGGAATCCCCGCTCTGGCGGTCCAGGTCCTGAACAAACTCGATGTCGTAGGGGAACATCTCGTCCAGCGCCCGGTCCAGGCCGATGTACAGGCAGATGGTGGTGGACACCGTCACCAGCACCATGGTGGAGAGGATGCAGATGTTGGCCAGACCCACGGCGTTCTGTTTCATGCGGTAGAGCAGGCCGGAGACGGCGGTGAAGTGGCGCGTCTGATAGTAAAAGCTCTTGTTGGCCCGCAGCCGCTTCAGCGCCGCGATGGACCCGGCGGTGAACAGGCAGTAGGTGCCGATCATCACCAGCGCCGCCGCCAGGATGAAGAAGACCATGGCCTCCACCGGGTCTTTCACCGTGAAGGAGAGGCCGTAGCCCCCCAGCAGCGTCACAAGGCCGGCGAGCACCAGCAGCCACTTGGTCCGGGGCTCCCGCTCCCCGGCGTGCTCACTGTGGAGCAGCTCCACCGGCCTGGAGCGGTACAGCTGAAAGAGGTTTCGCACCAGCGTCAGGGCCATCAGCGCGGTGAAGAGCACGGCGGTCTGGCAAAGCCCCGGCAGGCTGACGGAAAAGCCGAACAGCACCGGCAGACGGGACATCCTGAGGACCACCAGCAGCATCAGCTTGGACAGGAGGACGCCCGCCAGAAGTCCTCCGGCGATGACCGCGGCGGCGCAGAGCGCCGTCTCCCAGCACATCACCAGGGCGATGTGCCGCTTCTCAAGCCCTAAGATATTGTAGAGCCCCAGCTCCCTCTGCCGCCGCTTCATGACGAAGCTGTTGGCGTACAGCAATATCACGGCGGCGAAGAGGGCCACCACCACGCAGCCCACGTCGCTGAGGGCCTGGAGGTACATGGCCCCCCGGACGGTCTTCAGCGTCTCGTGGCCGGAGAGGAAGCGGAGGATGTAGTACATGGCCGCCACGCCCCCGCAGGAGAGGAGGTAGGGGCCGTAGTACCGCCCGTTCCGCGCCAGGTTCACCAGGGCCAGCCGGGGGAAGAAACCGGATCTACGCATGGGGCTCACCGCCTTGCGAGAGCACCGTCAGCGTGTCGGAGATGCGGCGGAACTGGGTCTCCCGGGTCTCCCCTCCCCGGTAGAGCTGGTGGTAGACCTGGCCGTCCCGCAGGAAGAGCACCCGTCCGGCGTGGCTGGCGGCCTTGACGGAGTGGGTCACCATCAGGATGGTCTGGCCCTCCCGGTTGATCTCCCCGAAGAGCTCCAGCAGGCTGTCGGAGGACCGGGAGTCCAGCGCGCCGGTGGGCTCGTCCGCCAGCACGATCTGGGGATCGGTGATGAGGGCCCGGGCCGCGGCGCAGCGCTGCTTCTGCCCGCCGGAGACCTCGTAGGGGTACTTCTCCAGGATGTCCGAGATGCCGAGTTTTTTTGCCAGGGGCTGGAGCTTGCGGTCCATGGAGGCGTAGTCCCTCCCCGCCAGCACCAGGGGGAGGAAGATGTTGTCCCGCAGGGAGAACGTGTCCAGCAGGTTGAAGTCCTGAAACACAAAGCCCAGGTTAGACCGGCGGAATGCCGCCAGGTCCCGCTCCCGGATGTGGGAGAGGGCCTTGCCGTTCAGGTACACCTCCCCGGCGGTGGGGCGGTCCAGGGCCGCCAGGATGTTTAAGAGGGTGGTCTTGCCGGAGCCGGACTCGCCCATGATGGCCACATACTCCCCCGCTTCCACGGAGAAGCTGACGCTGCGCAGCGCCTCCACCTGGCTGCCGCCGAAGCGGGTGGTGTAGACCTTTTGCAAATGCTGTACTTCCAGTAATGGCACGGAAACGACCTCCTTGGGTTGGATTCTGTCCCCAGTATACCAGCGGCGCCGGGCTGGCAGCCATCGATTTGGCTTACAGTCCGGCGCGGTTTCTTACAGTTTTGTAAGGTTGGGGGGTGTCCGGCCCCGAGGCGGGCAACTCCCGTCCCGCCGCCACAGGCGCAAGCCGTCTCCGACGGCCGGCGGGCCCCTCACTCCACCACCCGCTGGCCCCGGCTCAGATCCAGCCGCACCAATGTCCCCTGGCCGGGGCGGGAGGTGACGGCGATGCCGTGGCCCAGCCGCTCGCACACCTGCCTGCTCAGGTACAGCCCGATGCCGGTGGACTTCCGCTCCGTCCGGCCGTTGTAGCCGGTGAAGCCCTTTTCAAAGACCCGGGGCAGGTCCTCGGGGCGGATGCCGATGCCGCTGTCGGCGATGACCACCGTGTCCCCGTCGCCGTAGACGCGGATGGCGCCGCCCTCCGGCGTGTACTTCAGCGCGTTGGAGAGCACCTGCTCCACCACGAAGCCCAGCCACTTGCCGTCCGTCAGCACGGTCTTTCCGGTCTCCTGAAAATCCAGGCTGATCTTTTTCAGGATGAACATCTTGGCCAGCTTCCGCACGGCCCCCCGGAGAACATTGTCCAGGCCGCAGTCCTGGAGAACGTAGTCCGTGGAAGCGCTGTCCAGCCGCAGGTAGGACAGGACCATCTCCACATACTGTTCGATCTTCAAAAGCTCCACCTCCAGCGGGGCGCTGTCCGGCCTCTCCTGGAGCAGCAGGCCCAGGGCGGCGATGGGGGTCTTGATCTGATGGGCCCAGAAGGTGTAGTAGTCCGTCATGTCCCGCAGGCGGTTTTCACTCTCCGCCGACAGCTGCGCCCGGTGGCTGCACAGGGCCCGGACCAGGGCCTGGTAGTCCTCCTCCAGGAGGCCCCGGGGCGTCGGCAGGGGCAGCGCCTTCTCCCGGGCCCGGTGCAGCAGCAGCCGCAGCTCCCGGTGGCGGGCGCGGAAGCGGCCGTACCCCAGGGCGAAGAGGGCCAGCCCCAGGGCCAGGCACAGCGCGGCGGCGTAGGCCAGCGCCTCCGGCGGCAGGCCGTACAGGAAGAACACCGCCGCGAAGACGGCGAAGAAGCCCAGCAGCAAAAGCAGCAGCTTGTACTGCCGCCGCAGGTACGCTCTCAGCAGGCTCATAGGCGCTCCTCCACCAGGTAGCCCACCCCCCGGCAGGTGCGGATGAAGTCCCGGAGGCCCGCGGCCTCCAGCTTTTTGCGCAGGCGGTTCACGTTGACGGAGAGGGTGTTCTCGTCCACGAAGCTGTCGGACTCCCACAGCGCCGTCATGATGGCCTCCCGGCCGACGATCTCCCCCTTGTGCTCCAGCAGGAGCTGGAGGATCCTGTGCTCGTTTCGGGTCAGCTCCACCCGCCGCCCCGCCGCCGTCAGCGTGCCCTGGTCCAGATTCAGCACCGCGCCGCCACAGGAGAGGAGCCGGGCCGGGGGGCCGAAGTCGTAGGCCCGCCGCAGGGCCGCCTGGACCTTGGCGGAGAGGACCTGGAGGTCAAAGGGCTTGGGCAGCAGGTCATCCCCGCCCATCTGCATGGCGGTGACCACGCTCACATTGTCCGAGGCGGAGGAGACGAAGATGATGGGCACCCTGGAGACCCGGCGGATCTCCGCGCACCAGTGGTAGCCGTTGAAAAAGGGCAGGGAGATGTCCAGCAGCACCAGCTGGGGGTCAAAGGCGGCGAACTCCGAGAGCACGCTGTCGAACCGCTCCGCCCGGGCCACCTGGTAGCCCCAGCCCTCCAGGTGATGCTGCATGGCCCCGGCGATGACGGGGTCGTCCTCCACGATGAAGATCCGGTACATGGTCCTCCGCCTCCCGAAATAAACTTGCTTTGGAGCATACCACCGCCCGGGGGAAAAGTCAACGGGGAGGCCCGGAGTATGGGGCCTCCCCGTTGGGATAAGCGCTGTTCAGTTCACATCCTCACCGGAGACATTGTAGGAGTAGTCCGTGCCGTTTTCCAGCAGGACCATTGCGATGGTGCCGTTCCGGAGTCCCTCCAGCCACGGGCCGTACTCCTCTTTCCACCGCGCGTAGTCCTCCGGGGACATGGTGCCCTCGGCATAGTGCTGCTCCATGCGTTCATTTTGCGCGATCAGGCGTTCCGCGGCCTCCTCCGGCGCATAGGGCGTACCCGCCGCGATCTCCTCCGGGGTGACGGTGTAGGGGGCGTCCTCCGGCTCCTCTCCGCCGGCGGGCCGGATGGTGACGTTCACGCCGTCCTCCGTCTTTTGCTCTTCGATCACGTAGTCTCCGTCCTCCACGGGCGTGCGCTCATTGGTCCAGCCCGTGGTGTGCTCCTCCAGGAAGGCCTCCACCGCCGCCGGGTCCGCCTTGGCACTGTCCAGGGGCAGGGTGAACAGGGCGTGGACGCCGGTGAAGTCGTCGCAGAAATCAATGGTGCCGTCGTCGTTCACGGTGAAGATGGTGTTGTTGGGCGCGCCGCCCTCATAGAAGGCCATGTACACCGTGCGGTCCGCGAACTTCTCGATGCTCTCGGTGTCCAGCAGGTAGTAGTAGACACCGTTCTCCGCGGAGCCGCTGGCGAAGGCACCCAGGGTCCAGTTGTTCACCGCGTTGGGATTGCAGCCCGCCGCCAGGGGGGTCATGGTATAGTGGAAGAAGTCGAAAGTCTCGTTGTCCAAAGGCTTCCCGTCCAGGCGGCGGACGGACAGCACGGCGTAGGTGCGGGCATTGCCCGGGTCCGGATTCATGGTGTCCAGGTCCTTCCCGGAGACCAGCCCCATGAGGGTCACGGCGAAGTCCCCGGTCTCCACGGTCTCGTCGATGACAATGGCGTCCGGGCCCTCAAAGGCCTCCGCCAGCAGGTCCTGGCCGTGGAGCTCCGCCACCTGGGAGGGCGTCAGCCACACCAGGGCGGCGGACACGGACACCACCAGCAGGGCCACGGCGGCGGCAATTGTCACCGCCAGCTTCTTTGTCTTGCTGAATTTCACGATCTTGTTCTCCTTTTCCGATTCACGGGCGCACCGGCGCAGCAGGTCCGCCGTGCGCTCCTGAAAATCGGCGGAAAAGGGGATCTGGTCAAAGGCTTCCCGATAGGTCTTATGATCCATCACACATCCTCCTTCAGCATCTGCCGCAGCCGCTCCCGGCCGCGGGCCAGGCGGGTGCCCACCGTGGCGGCGGGCAGGCCCAGCGTCTTTGCGATCTCTTTGATGGAATACCCCTCATAGTAATAGAGGTGGATGACAGCGCTGTACTTGTCCGGCAGCGCCCGGACGGCGGAGAGGAGGTCGAGGGCGTCCTCCCGGGCTGCCGGCTCCGCCAGCTCCTCCAGGGGGAGGTTCCGGCGCTCCGCGCCGCGGCGGATGTCGCTGGCACGGTGGAGGGTGGCCCGGATGAGCCATGCTTTCTCGTGCTCAGCGTCCCGGAACACGGGGCGGGCGGTCAGCAGCTTTAAGAACACCTCCTGCACGGCGTCCTCCGCGTCGGCGGGGGAGTCCAGCCGGCTGGCAGCCAGGTGCAGCAGCATGGAGCTGTACCGCTCCACGATGCGGGAGATGATTTCATCGGTACCAAATGAAACCACGCGCTCAACTCCTTTCACCCATAACACGGGCGGTGACCGGGATATTTTTCGGCCGGCCGGAAATTTTTCCGGGAGGCGCCCGGGACCGCGGTTTTTATGATACCCGGGGCGGCGCCCCAAAGCAAGGGAACACGGTACGAACCGCCGGTTCTGCGCCGCCCCTTCCCCGCATAATCCTGGAAAAAGCGGAGAGACTGGAACTGCGGATTCTTTTTCATTTAGAGTATGGGAGGCGGCTATGGGGAGACGGCTGTTTTTCTGGGAGCTGGGGGGCTTTTTATTCACCGGGGCGCTGGGGGCGGCGCTCCACTTCGTCTATGACTGGAGCGGGCGAAATCCCGCGGCGGCGGCTTTCTCCGCCGTCAACGAATCCACCTGGGAGCATATGAAGCTGCTGTTTGTGCCGGTGTTTTTGTTCTCCGTGGTGCAGGTGTGCGTCATGGGGCGGGACTGCCCCCACCTGCTGTGGAGCCGGGCCCTCTCCACCCTGGCGGGGCTGGCCCTGATCCCGGTGCTGTTCTACACCTACACCGGCGTGCTGGGCTTCCACGTCACCTGGGCGGACATCGCGGTTTTCTACCTGGCGGACGCGGGGCTGTTCGCCCTGGACTGCTTTCTGCTGCGCCGGGGGCGGCGGCAGGGCCTCTGGCGGCAGCTGGCGGGGCTGGCGGTGCTGTGGGGGCTGATGTTCGTCTTCGTCCTCTGCACCTTCCGCCCGCCCCATATCGCCCTGTGGCGGGACCCGGTGACGGGGCAGTACGGCATCCAGGCGGAGGCGTGACGGGGAGGCGTCCCAGACGGGACGCCTCCCCTCTTGATGTTTACAGGGAATTTACGGCTGAACCGGAAGCCCGCCTTGACCCGGCGGAGATTCCGCTGTATAATGTTGCCATTCAAAAATCAGACGGAAGGAGGGGCGCGGATGAAGACGGAGGTACGCAGGCCCGTGGCGCCCTTTTACGCGGTGGGAGCGCTGTGGATCGTCTATGCCCTGCTGTTCCCGCTGTACACCCCCACCCACTACGCCCTGCTGGTGGCCGCCTCGGCGGCGGTGTACCTGCTGGTCAACGCCCTGTGCGTCAGCGGCGGCGTGGTGGGAGCGAAGCCGGCCGCCCCCAAGGCGGCGAAGAAACAGGAGGAGCCCTCCACCGGCAATGCGGAGCTGGACAAGATGCTCAAAGACGGGCGCCTTGCCATCGCGGAGATGAAGCGGCTGGACGACAACATCGCCGACCCCGGCGTCTCCGCCGACATCGTGCGGCTGGAGCAGGTGTCGGAGAAGATCTTCGAGGCGGTGCGCGACCAGCCGGAGAAGCTCCCCCAGATCCACAAGTTCATGGACTACTACCTGCCCACCACCTTGAAGCTCCTGAACGCCTACGACCGCATGAGCGCCGCCGGCGTCTCCGGGGAGAACATCGACGGCACCCTGAACAAGGTGGAGGGCATGATGCGAAACATCGTCTCCGCCTTTGAAAAGCAGCTGGACGCCCTGTACGGCTCCGACGCCCTGGACATCTCCACGGACATCACCGTGCTGGAGCAGATGATGGCCCGGGAGGGCCTGACGGGCCAGCCGCTGAAAGCGGAGACCGCAGCGCCGGAGGACGGCGGCACGGACATCCAGCTGGAGCTGTGAGAGGGGGCGCGCCGTGGAGAAGCGGAAATGGAGCAGCCCTCTCTGGTATTACGTCTATGCCGCACTCTTTGCGGCAGGCGGCGCTGCCTGCCTCTCCCTCGACCGAGTCTATGACTACACCATCCCCATGACAGTCTGGGGGATCTGCTGGCTGGTCCTGGCGGCGGGGGCCGTCCTGATGGCCCGTGCCGCGGGGCGAAGCGGGCGGAATTTCTATCCCCTCCTCTGGACCTGCGCCTGTGGAATGTTCGGCGCGGCGGGACTGTACCAGGGCCTGGCCGAAAGAGATGCTTTCCAGCAGCTTCTGGGCACTCTCTGGCTGATCCTGGCGGCGGCCTGGCTGGTCCGGGCGGTGCAGGCCTTTCGCAGGCGGGGAGCTGACAAGGAAGCAGCCACAGATGACAATATAACGGGCGAAAGTGACACTCAATGAGTGAACACAGGGAGGCCGTCATGAAAAAGAGAGGCGAAAAGAAGAACGCGTCCTGGTGGACATACGCGCTGACAGCGGTCCTCTGGATGCTGTCCGCGCTGATCCGCGTCGGGAGCATGGTTCGCCAGGGGCGGGCGGATGGAATGAGCGTCCTGCTGGTTCTGGTGTTCCTGGTGGACGCCGTGGTCTTTGCCGTCCGGGCGGTACGCGCCTTTCGCCAGCAGGGATCTGACAAGAAAATGACCGAAGATGACAATATGATAGACGGAGGAACCATCCATGACTGACACAAATGACTTTGAGCTGACCCTGACCCCCGACGCTCCCGCGGCCGCGGAGGCCGTGCCGGAGCTGACCCTGGACCCCGCCGCCCCCGCCGTTCCGGCCCCGGAGCCGGAGAAACCGGAGGTGAAGCCGGTGGAGATTGACGACTCCATGCTCACCGAGGCGGAGAAAAAGGCCGTGGAGGAGTTCTCCAAAAAGATCGACGTGATGGACTCCAACATGATCCTCCAGTACGGCGCCGCCGCCCAGAAGAACGTGGCGGGCTTTTCCGAGAGCGCGCTGAAGTCCGTCCGCACCAAGGACCTGGGGGAGATCGGCAAGTCCCTCTCGGAGCTGGTGGTGGAGCTGAAGGGCTTTGGCGAGGAGGAGGAGAAAAAGGGCCTCTTCGGCAAGTTCAAAAAGGCCGGGAACAAGCTGGAGACCATGAAGGCCCAGCACGCCAAGGTGGAGGCCAACGTGGACAAGATCGCCCGGGAGCTGGAGCAGCACCAGGTGGCGCTGCTGAAGGACGTGGCCATGTTCGACCAGATGTACGAGCTGAACCTCAAGTACTACAAGGAGCTGACCATGTACATTCTGGCCGGGAAGAAAAAACTGGCGGACGTGCGGGAGAACGAGCTGCCCGCCCTGCGGGCCAAGGCGGAGCAGACCGGCGCCCAGGAGGACGCCCAGGCCTATAACGACAAGGTGCAGATGTGCGAGCGGTTTGAAAAGAAGCTCCACGACCTGGAGCTCACCCGCATGATCTCCATCCAGATGGGGCCCCAGACCCGCCTGCTCCAGAACAACGACACGCTGATGGTGGAGAAGATCCAGTCGTCTCTTGTGAACACCATCCCCCTGTGGAAGAGCCAAATGGTGCTGGCGCTGGGCATGGAGCACGGCCGCCAGGCCACCGCCGCCCAGAGCGCCGTGACGGAGATGACCAACGACCTTTTGAAGAAGAACGCCGACATGCTGAAAATGGGCACCGTCCAGACCGCCCGGGAGGCGGAGCGGAGCATCGTGGACATCGAGACCCTCCAGCACACCAACGAGCAGCTGATCTCCACGCTGGACGAGGTGCTGAACATCCAGCGGGAGGGCGCGGAGAAGCGCAAGGCCGCCGAGGCGGAGCTGGGGAGGATTGAGGGCGAGCTTCGGGCGAAGCTCATGGAGCTCAGAAAATAGGACTGGTCGTCCTCGGGCACGGGAGATTTCGGCCACGGGCCGGGACGAGAGTTTTTCGCGCCTCGGGCGCGGGACGACGCACGGGCTTTGCCCGTGCTGGGGAACGCACCCCCCATTCTCTTTTCTCTGTCTTGCCAGAGAAAAGAGAATGCGCCGTGCACGGTGGAAGAGAAAAGAGAACGCTTGGGGTGCCCTCCGGAGTGCACTCCATTCATCGGCAGTACGGCGGTTGACGCTGCGTGGACGCAGGGACTTACTCCTCTGCCCGCGCTTCGCGCATGGCTGGCCCCGTCCGGGGAAAAGAGTTCGTCTGCCGCCGGTAGACGGGCAGACTTACCCGCCCGTGCCCGGGTAGGCGCGAAGCGCGGGCAGAGGAGCCAGGGGCCTTGCGTCAAAGCAGCAAAACAGCCTCGCAGGAACCTGCAAATGCGGGGACGCACCTCCGCGAGATAAAAAGTCAGACGCACCCGGTAGAAGTCTGGCGGTTTACATTGGCACCGATTCAGGACAGCCCCCGTATTTTTGGGCGAAATTTGACGAACGTCAAATTCTCGCCCCGGCGTTCTCTTTTCTCTTTGGACCGTGCACGGCCCGTTTCTCTTTTCTCTCGCAAGAGAGAGAAAAGAGAAACGGGGGGTGCATCCCCAGACACGCCGGAACGGCGTGTCGTTCGTCCCGCCCGCAGGCGGGTCTCCCGCAGGGAGACACTCCCCCGTCCCCGCCTGTGGCGGGGGGCTCAGAGGAGCTCCCGGGCAAGGGAGAACCCGGCCAGGAAGACGGCCGCCCGCTCCATGGCCTCCCGCTCCAGGCTGGCGTCCTGGTAACGCTCCAGCGCCGCCAAGCCCCGGGCGGAGAGGTCCCCCTTCAGCGCCGCAAGATTCCTCTCCTCCAGACGCTCCGCCTCCTGGCAGGCCCGGGCGTCTATGAAGCCCGCGACGCGGTGGTTCTGGGCGTATTCGTACAGCAGCGACATGAGCTCGGTCATGGGGATCCCTCCAATCTTAATTTAGTTCATAATAACACGAACAATTTTAACTGTCAAGGGGGCTGGCATGGAATCTCTTCCAACAAGAATGAAAAAATTGCGGGAAAGCCGTCGGATCTATCAGCGGGAAATTGCCGAAACCCTTGGTGTCACCACGCGAGCCTATCAATTTTACGAAAGTGGCCGCAGTGAGCCGAATATTAAAACCCTGATCGCCATAGCCGATTATTTTCAGGTATCCATTGATTACCTCGTGGGCCGGACGGACGTGCCGGGCGTCAATCGGGGAGACGCGGAGGAGTAGACGATGAAAATTTTCCAAAAGCGGCCCGTGGCCATCGCCGTGATGATCGCGGCCATCCTGACGGGCATCCTGCTGGGGAACCTCCGCAGGCCCGACGGCGCCGGCGAGGCCTCCACCTCCATCACGGGGACCTACCGCTATGTCTCGGACAGCGAAAACGTCATCTCCAGCAGAACCATGTCCCATATCGAAAGCCTGAGCCCCTCCCTCTTCGCCCAGACGGGAGCCCAGATCGCCGTCATCGTGGTGGACACCACCGGCGATACGGACATCGGCGATTACGCCCGGCAGGAGTTCGAGCGCCTGGGCGTGGGGGCCCGGGAGACCAACAACGGCGTTTTGCTGGTGCTGGCCCTGGAGAACCTCTACGACGGCGCGCCGGACGGCGACTACTACGTCGCCTGGGGCAGCGGCTTCAGCGGCCGGGAGCAGGACAGCCTGTACGCCATTGTCCTGGACACCATGGAGGCGCCCTTTGCCGAAAAGGACTACGACACGGCGGTGCGGCGGACCTTTGACGCGTTGGTTGACTACCTGGAGGAGCTCTACGGCGTGACGGTGAAAGAGAGTTACATCCCCGCCGTGCGGGAGGAGTACACCTCCCTGGCGGGCGGCTACAGTTCCCAGACCACCGGCTACGTCCCCGCCGCCCCCCTGACCCTGGTGGGCCGGGCGATGGGGGTGGTGATTCTGCTGCTCCTGCTGTGGGTGATCCTGGACGCCGTGCGCTACCGGCGCTACCGCCGGCGGTATCTGGTGCCCGGCATGGGCGTTCCCACGGTGCCCTACTACCCGGTGTTCTGGGGCAGACCCCGGCGGCGCAGACCGCCCCCGAAACCGCCTCGCAGGCCCCCCTCCCCGCCGCCCAGCGGCGGAGGCCGGCCTCCCCGGCGGCCCGGAGGAGGCGGCTCCTTTGGGGGCGGCTCCTTTGGGGGCGGCGGAGGTCGGAGCGGCTTCGGCGGCGGCTCCTTTGGAGGCGGCGGAGGCCGGGGCGGCTTCGGCGGCGGCTCCTTTGGGGGCGGCGGAGGCCGGAGCGGCTTCGGCGGCGGCTCCTTTGGGGGCGGCGGAGGCCGGGGCGGCTTTGGCGGCGGCTCCTTTGGAGGCGGCGGAGGCCGGGGCGGCGGACGCCGGTAATCAAATCAAGACGAAGAGACACGCCCGCTGGCGTGTCTCTCTTCGCTCTGCCGCGCCGGGGTGCACCGGCTATGGCCGCCATCCTGGCGCCCTGTCGGCTTATCGTCTCCTGTGATGATAAAAAAGATGCAGCCTTACAGTCTGTATGAGAAAACGCATCTATAATATTCTCACCAATTCACTTATCAAACAAAGAAAATCTTCCGATATATTTTTGTAACCGTCAACCGCGGACAATGAATATAGGAGATACAAGGGGAGATCGCAAATATGATTCACTACATAAAAAATTTAAAAATCAGGCTGAAACTTTATATCCTTATAGGAGTTGCGCTGCTCGGAATGCTTATTATCAGCGGGATGTCGTTTTTTCTCATGGGCCGGATGAACGACATGACAAACGACATTGCAACAAGCTGGCTTCCCAGTATCGATGTAGCAAGGGAGTTGAGCGCTACCATTTCCAATATCCGGCTGAATGAGCTGGAATACCTTACCGCAGGCTCTGATGGCAGCGAGGAGGTCAGCCTTCAGTATCTCCAGGATGGAATCGAAACTATGGATGCCCTCTTAGCCGAGTATGGGGACATGATCGATGAGGAAGAAAGAAATTTCTATGACAGCGCAAGCAATCTCTGGACGCAGTACCAGGCAGCGGATGAAGAAATGATGGCTCTTGCCAAGCAGGGCCGCACGGAGAGTGCCCGTGCGATTCTGGACGGTGAATGTGAGGCGCTTTTCGAATCCTTGAACAGCGCTTTTGATGATATTATCGCCTACAATACGGAGGGAAGTGACGATGCGGCGGCGGAAAGCGCCTCCCTTTACAGATCCGCCACCTTGACCATGGCGGCAGTTGTCATCGCCATCATCCTCGTGGGCGTCTTCTTCTCATTTGTGATTATACGCCTGATTAAAACTCCCATCTCCGAAATTGAGAACGCCGCCATCAAAATGGCGGAGGGGGATTTGGACGTAAAGATCTCCTATACCTCGAAAGACGAACTGGGCGTTCTCGCCGCTCAGGTAGGCCGATTGATCCATAAGCTTCAGGTCATTATCGAGGATGAGAATCAATTCCTCGCGAAAATGGCCGAGGGAGATTTTACGGTGGATTCGACCTGCGAGGAAGCGTACACAGGCGGCTTTTATCCTCTGCTCGTCTCGTTCCGAGGCATTGCGGACAGGCTCAATGACACAATGCTGCAAATCAGTCAAAGTTCCTCCCAGGTCGCGGGCGGAGCGGACCAGGTATCGAATGGCGCCCAGGCGCTTGCCCAGGGGGCGACTGAGCAGGCCAGCTCTGTGCAGGAACTGGCCGCCACCATTGATGAAATCTCCAACAAGGTAAATCAGAACGCAGACAGTGCGCGGCAGGCCAGTAAGGCGGCAGACTGTGTCAGCGTGAAGATGAATGTGAGCAAAGAAAAAATGCAGCAGATGACACATGCGATGGGGGATATCAGCAGCTGCTCCAGTGAGATCGGCAAAATCATGAAGATCATTGAGGACATTGCGTTCCAAACCAATATTCTCGCCCTGAACGCCGCCGTGGAAGCCGCCCGTGCGGGCTCCGCCGGAAAGGGGTTTGCCGTGGTAGCCGATGAAGTCCGCAATCTGGCAAACAAAAGCACAGAGGCTTCTGAAAACATCTCCGCTTTGATTGAGAACTCCTTAAAGGCAGTCGAAAACGGGACGCAGATTGCGGACGATACGGCGCAGTCTTTGATCCAGGCGGTCAATGACGTGAACGAAATGGCTGGCATTATCCAGCAGATTTCGGAGGCCAGCGGCAATCAGGCGGATTCCATCGCTCAGCTCACGGTGGGAATTGACCAGATCTCCAGTGTTGTACAGACAAACTCGGCAACCGCGGAGGAAAGCGCGGCGGCAAGCGAAGAGCTGTCCAGTCAGTCACAGCTTATGAAGAATCTGGTGGGAAGGTTTAAGCTGAAGAGCGATCTTTCAAGGCAATCCTGGCACGCTGACGTGTTGGGATAAGTCCGGCCGGTCTGATACCCTGTGCGGGAGCGTCCAAAAATCTGTGTGACCGCACAATTTAAGCGGCTGTCAAATTCTCCCGCCCCGCTGGACTTCAAGCGTACTGGAAAGACGCAACAGAGCATTTCATGCAGTGCGGTGTACTCTCAAGCAGTACACCGCACTCATGCATCAGCATGAATTTAGAGAAGAGCGCAGAGTGGAGCGAGGATTGTCATGACAGGCACAGAATATGGCCGGCGGCGGACGTATCCTGGGAAGTGTGTACACACGCGTCAAAATTTTCTCGAAGCCGCCGCCTTTGATAAGCTTGCTTGTTTTTGCTTCCATTGCAGCATACCTCGGTTCTGACCGGCATCACATTCAGCAAAAGACGCGGCCGAAGGCCGCGTCAGATTTATGAGATACTCTGATGAGTGAGGGGCAAGTCGCCTGAAATACGCTCTGACGCCTGGACTGCGCTAAAAGATGGTTAAAAGTTGACAAACTCCTGGACTTTACAACATTTCAGCCCAAGAGTTTGTCAACTTTTCATGTCTTGTGTTGATAAAGGAGATGCAGGCGGCCGTCAATCAGAGGCCAGAGTAAATCTGTCCACCAATTGTTTCAAGGTGGCTGCCTCGGCTGACAACTCCTCACTGGCCGCGGCGCTCTCTTCGGCGGTGGCGCTGTTGGTCTGCACTACGGAGGAGATCTGGTCAATGCCCTCTGTGACCTGGGCCAGGGCGGCGGTCTGGTTCTCCACAGCCTCCACCACCACCTCCATCTGGGTGGACACGCTGCCCGCCAGCTGGCTGGTTCGCTCCAGGGACGCGGTGACCAGGCTCACCGCCTGATTGCCCTCGAGGACGGAGGCGATGGAGCTCTCGATCAGTTCCTTAGTGGCCTTGGCGGCCTCATCGGATCTGGAGGCCAGATTGCGCACCTCGTCGGCCACCACCGCGAAGCCCTTTCCGGCGGAGCCCGCACGGGCGGCCTCCACCGCGGCGTTCAGGGCCAAAATATTGGTCTGGAATGCGACGTTCTCGATGACGGCGATGATCTTGGAAATCTCCTGGGAGGAGCTGGATATGCGCTCCATAGCGGCGTTCAGCTCCGTGACGTGCTCCACGCTGGTGCCGAGCTGAGCGCCGGCCAGACCCACGAACCGGCCCGCCTCCTCCGCGGCCGCGGAAGTTTTTCGGGCGCTGGCGGAGATGTCGTTGATGGTAGCCGCCAGCTCCTCTATGGAACTGGCCTGCTCCATGGAGCCCTGGCTCAATGTCTGGGCGCCGGTGGACACCTGGCCGCTGGCCGAGGAGACCTGACTGGCGGAGGAGTCGATCTGCCGCATAGTGCCGCTCAGCTCCTGCTTCAGCGTGCGCATGGACAGGAGGATGCTCTGGAATCCCCCCACATAGGCGTCCCGATGGGGAGATTGGATGTCAAAATTCTTTTGGGCCATCTCACTGAGCAGATAACCGATATCGTCAATGATCGTGTTCAAGCCCGTCACCATAGCCGCGGTGGAGTGGGTCAGCTCCGCTGTTTCATCCTGGCCGGCGGCCTGGGGAACGGGGGACTTCAGGTCGCCCTCCACCAGCAGCTTCATCCGCTCGGCACAGGCCCGCATAGGCACACTGATGCTGCTGGACAGCTTCAGTGCCACCGCGATGGAGGCCAGAATGGACACCACGATCACCAACACGCTGATGAGGATGCCAAAGTATGTATCCGCCAGATAGTTGGATTTGGGCGCGGCCACGGCCAGACTCCAGCCGTCGGTGCCGCCCACGGGGGCGTAGGCCAGGAAGCGGGGGCCGTCATCGGCATGGATGGAACCGAAGCCGTTCTTTCCCTGACGCATGGCCGCGTGGAGCGCGGCCCGGCTTTTCAGGGAGGAGTCACTCTGGGCCTCCCGCTCAATGTTCTGGGTGGTGATGGTGTCCAGTGTGATATCGGCGATGGTATCGCCGGACTTGTTGATCATGTAAGCCCGGCAGTTGTCCCCGATTTGGATGGAGGAGACGATATCATTCAGGAAAGTCTCCGGGGGCACAAAATAGACTACGCCCACAATATCGGCCCCACGGCTCCCGTCCGCGTAGAGGGGCGCGGCCACCATGATGGACAGCTCCCCTGTGATTTTACTGACCAGCGGCTCGGAGACATAGACATTGCCCTGCATGGCCTGCCTTACGTATTCCCGGTCCGAGTAGTCCTTGCCGTCGAAAACACTGATGCCGTCGGCGCCGATGATATTGCCGCGCTGGAAACCGTGCATGGCCACGCGCTCGTCAATGATGGCGCGCTTTTCCGTCTGCGGCACATCATCGTCGGACAGCTGCGGGATACAGCCGGTGTCCATAGCCACGTTCTTGTAGGCGCTCAGTTCCTGCTCAATGCGCTGAGCCGCTAACACCGCCGTTTCACTCATCATCTGCTCTACGGTGGCGACCGCACTCCGGTAGCTCAGGGCGCTGCTGGCCACCCCCACCGCAATCAACGCGGTCAGGACGGTTGCCATCAAGCATACTGTAATTTTTTTACGAATGCTTTTCATCTCTTTTCACCTCAACATAATTGTGCCGAAGCCGTTTTTCTCC
The DNA here is from genome assembly GCA_947365245.1 of uncultured Oscillibacter sp. GTDB lineage: Bacteria > Bacillota > Clostridia > Oscillospirales > Oscillospiraceae > Oscillibacter. Next base: position 76,292 of record CANAWG010000012.1, read on the forward strand.
TTATGGGAGCTTACATCCATTATAGGCCCTGAAAAGCTGGTCTGCCAATGGATTCTCTGCATAAGTCCGGCCAATTCTACTGCACTCACGAAGAACATCATTAACCCGTTGAAGCAAAGATCGCGGACATTCGAAAATAAATCGGATTTTGAACCGTTTGCCCTTGGCTAGTGACATATAGCATCCGAAGTTGAAAAACATAGTTGAATAGATTCAAACGATGTAATATTTGCAACTCATCATACTGTTGGTCAGCTCTCTGATCTGTTGGCTTCACTTCTAAAATTTTTTGACAATTTCTTCGGCAGAAAGAAAATCTCCTGATACATGATATTTTTCAATTGGGCTGTGCCAAGGCATGAAATTACTATTCGAATAATGTTGATCTGTTGGAGCGGCAGTTTTTGTTCGATCAATTTGCTTGCATCCGTGATTATTATCACTTTCTCTTGCATACACCTCATTGACCGAATCTGCCGCTATTAACTACTTAAGTTCACAAATTAAGACTCTGTTTGATTGCATATTATAAATTGCTAAGTCAACAGCTGGAAGAAAATCTTCAAGATGTACGTCATAGCTAATAATGGAGTTACCCGTGTAGGGTAAGGTACTGGCAAAATTGAGATTTCTCGTTTTCCGTGTTGAAAATCCCGCAGTCTAAAATTTTTTTATTTTCACGTTTTGAGCGTCTTTTGATTTTGACCCCAATAACCAGTTTTTCAAAGTCTTTCATCTACAGGGCTTTTTGTGGAAAACCAACCTTGACTCTCGATAAAACAGTTCAAAAATTAAGGCTGGTTCATACAGGGGATGGACGCGTTTCCGCGTCCATCCCCTTTTGTCTCGGTTACCCGCAGATGGCGCCGGGTTTTGCCAGCAAAAACAGGGTAACGTTCTTAAAGACGGTCCGGCAGTCGGTGGCGTGGGCGAAGATGTCCTCCACATAGGCGTTCACGCAGAACTCCTCGCACAGGTCCACCACCGGAGGATTGGCGGGGTCGTAAGCCCAGCCGTTGATCTCGATGGTGTCGCAGGGGTCGCCCTCCGGGTCGGCGATCACCGTGATATTCTCCTGATAGTCCAGTCCCTCGAACTTGGCGTAGGGGATGATATAGGCGGTGAAGGGCACCTCGTTGTGGACGGAGTGGACCGACTGGCTGGGCACCAGACCGGTGTAGACCACCTTTTGCTTCAGCGTCCCCTCGATGATCAGCTTCCGCCCGCTGAGGCAGGTGCCCTCCTCGTTGGGGATCAGGGTGAAATAGGTGGTGGCGCCGATGAGGGTGATGACGTCCAGGATGGCGGTCACCGCGTCCAGCAGGGCCTGGGCAGCGGTGTCCACCAGAGCGATCAGGGCGTTCACAGCGGCGGCTACGGCGGGACCCACCACCGGGATGGCGGCCACCGCGGCGCTCAGGGCGTTGGCGGCGGCGACCAGAGCGTTCAAAGCCGCCTGGAGCAGGGCCACTGCGGCGCGGACGGCGTTCAGCGCCTCCACCACCAGGTAGGCGGCCGCGCAGGGCGCGCCCAGGGTCAGCAGGGCGTCGGCCACGGCGGTGGTCAGATTGGCCGCGGCGGTGGTGATGCCGGTGAGGGCCGCCTGAAGGGCGGTAACCTGGGGAATGGCGGGCAGCAGCGGAATGGCCAGAATGGCGTTGACCGCGTCCACGATGGGGGTGATATCCACGGCCCCCGCCAGGTTGATGGCGCTGGTGGCGGCGGTGAGCTCCAGGGTGGTGGCCTGCCGCTCATAGGTCTTGTAGGCGTAGGGCGTCTCGATCAGCTTGGCGCAGTTGATCTTGGCGTCCACATACACCTGGTCCAGCTGCTCGATATCGGGCTTCTGGGCCGGGATGGGCAGGATCTCCGGGATGGAGATCTCGCTCCAGTTGAGCTGGGTGCGGTCCCGGCCGTTCAGGACAACGCGGGACAGATCATAGGTGCCAAAGCTCTTCAGGCCGCACCCCTGGGAATTATGGTTACAGGACATAGCTTCTCTCCTTCCTCAGCATACCGGAACGGCTTTGATAAACAGGGTATTGTTGCTGAACACACTTCTCTCGGACAGCCTGCACACATAGACATCCTCCAGATAGGGGTGCAGCGCATAGTCCTGAGTCAGCGGCACGTCCTTATCGGCAATGATAAAGGCGGAGAAGGGGATCGTGTAGGCGGCAGAGTGCAGCGCCTGGTCGGGGACGGCGGCGGTGTAAATAATCTTCTGCAAGATCACGCCCTCGATGATCAGCTTCTTGCCGGTGAGGTGGGTGCACTCGCCGTTGGGGATATCCTCTCCGGGCACCACGGTGCCGTCCGGCCGGGTATAGCCGCTGACCACAGGGGTATTGATTACCCGCTGGGAGATGATCTTGACGCTGGAGTTCACCGAGACAATGCCCTCCATATCCGGCTTCTGCTCCGGGATATCCAGGATCTTGGGGACAAAAAACTGCACCCATTGCTCCGAGACGGGGCCGCAGCGCAAGGCCCGCTCCAGGGCGGACGGCTGGGAGACGCCCACATAGTTGATATTGTCGCACTGCTCGCAAACTTCGCTGTGGAAGGCGTGGACGGTGCTGTTGGTATAATCACAGTTCATCATTTCCTCTCCCTCCTGTCAGCACGCCGTCCGGGTGGGCACGGCGTAGAGCATCAGCGTCACCTGTTTGAGAACGCTCCGCTGATCCAGAGCGCAGACGGCCACATCCTCCACGCAGCAGTTCACGTCGAAGCCCACGTTATAGCTGTCCTCCGTGACGGATTCGCCGCCGGCGATGGGGAAGGTGACCTCCTCCGGGACCACGATGAAGGAGGAGAAGGGCACGTAGAAGTGGGCGGAGTGGACGCTCTGGCTGGGCTCCAGGGCGGTATAGACCACCTTCTGGCACAGCTGGCCCTCGATGATCAGCTTCCGCCCGCTGAGGAGCTTTCCCTCCAGGTTGGGGAGGGGCTCCCCGCCGGCGGTATAGGAACGGGGGGTCTTGATTACCTGCTTGCGCAGGATGTCCACCCAGACCTCCACAGAGTTGATGACTTCGATATCTGGCTTCTGCTCAGGAAGCTGCAAGGTCTCGGTGACGTGCATCTGTTTCCAATAGGGCGTGCTCCGGATCACCTGGGTGGTGTTGGCCGGAGCACACAAACCGATCACGTCGACGAGACCGTTTTCGCAGCCGCAGGACCTGGAATTACAATTCATAATCAAACTCCTAACTTCGCGATGGGAACCCGGCAGGACGCCGGGTTCAGTAATATTGGACATTGCTTCTGGAGACGCTTCTGCATCCCCCGGACGAACTGCCCTGACACAGGCAGCCGTTGGAGCCGGCCGGCTCCGGGCGGCAGGACGGGCAGGGAGGCTCACAGCCGTCCGGACAAGCATCCGGACAGACTCCCTGACGGACCTCCACACGGTAGCGGCCCTCGCCGCCGTCTCTCAGCTCAAACTGATAACGGCCCGCGCAGTCCGTATGGGTGCGGGCCGCCTCGTGCAGGCCGCAGCCTCTATATTTCAAAAGAACAACCAGCGCGCCGCTCACCGGCACGCCGTCACAATCCGTCACGCAGCCCCAGATGGTAAGGGTTCGAACCCGATCCACGGTTATATCCGCGCGGACCTTGCAGGCATTACGGTCTACACACAGGTCAACGCCGCCGGGAAGAATCGTGGAACAGTCATCCCCGCCATGGGGGCGGTCATAGTCTTGCTTCATATCAGCCCTCCTTTCGGGCCTCCCCATCCTATGCGGAAGTCCCACCGGCGGTCACTGGCCGGTGGGACTGTCAACATGGCAGGTCGCCCTCAGTTGGGAGGTCTCGCTGAAGCATTCCACGGAAAGGAAGCGGGACGGAGGGGGTGTACCCGGTTGAAGCTCCAGCATGCAGGGGAACCCGAGGCCCTTGACGGCGAATGCGCGCGGGCCGGTTTCGCCGCTTTTTTCGACGGACAGCCAATTGCGCACCACGTACTCCCCGCCCAGGCTGATTCTTTCCAGATGAGCACCCTGCCGGCTGTAAGCGGAAGCATAAGCGCAGCCGCCCTTTTGATACGCCAGATAGAGACGATCGCCGTGGACGCACAGCGCCTGATACCGCGTCCCCTGCGGAGCGGTCATAAAAGCGCCGAGGCAGTCGCCGGCCGTGCTGAAACGGCAGACCGCACCGGAAAAAACAAGCCAGAGCAGCCCGGATTCTTTCTCAAACCAAATGTCCTCGGCACAGGCGCCAAAGCCCTCCGTCCGTGTTCTGATCCGGTCCAGCTCACGAAAGCGGGGATCCAGAATGAAAATATTGCCCGGCGCATACAGGGAGGTGGCAAAGTACTTTTGGTCATTGGGAGAACAGGCCAGTTTTTCATATCTTCGAGGCAATTCCAGTTCGGCGGTGTTTCCGGCTTCAGACCAGACATGGAGTTTCCCGGTTGAAGCGTCCACCCCAATGAATTCCCCGTCCTGCTCGATCAGGCAGGAGAGCGCGCAGCAGGAGCCGATATCCACAGGGAATGGAATTTCATGAATCAGCATCATATTCAGGTGTCCTTTCATGCCGTTTATCCAGATTATGCCGGTGAATGCGGTTCTGCCAGTCTGAAACAACTGTCCCGGGCGCTCTTTTTTGAGCCGCTTTATTTACACCAAGTGGTGGCCCTGCTTTTTTCCTCCAGGCCTGCGCCCAACCTCCTTTTGACCCGCATTACTTGCCGCGGGGATGGGCCGGCTCCGCGGACTCGATATCATGATCACGGAAGGCTGTAATCTTCGCGAAAAATCTCAAAAAACTTATTGTGATAAAATTTCAAGAGAATATGATGATGAATTTATTGTCCACATGTTTTTAAGCTCTGGCGAGGAAATATCTTTACCTGACTTAGATTCTTTTACTGGCGCACAAATCGGAGACTATCAAAATATAGAGACAACAAAGGCATATAAGGTATTGTTTGCAGACAGCACAGAGGAGTATATCTTATTTCTGACTAAGAATACAGGCAAAGAAAGCCAGATAGCAGAAGCACTCCAAAAGTCACTTCCCATACTGGGAATTGTTGTTTTGGTGGTATCGGTAATCGCCGCCTTTTTCTATTCCCGGTATATGACGGCACCGATCAAGAAAGTCAGTAGGCTATCAAAGCAAATGGCCGACATGGATTTCAACGGCCTATGCAGTACGACCCGTACTGATGAAATAGGTGTTTTGTCAGTCAGCCTAAATACACTTTCCCAAAAGCTCGGCGCCGCGCTCTCGGATTTGCAGAAAGCAAACCAAAAACTGCAATCAGATATTGATATGGAGCGGCAACTTGAACGGCAGCGTGTGGAGTTTTTCTCGGCGGCTTCCCATGAATTGAAAACCCCTATTACCATTATCAAAGGACAGCTTCAAGGTATGCTCTATCAAGTGGGACGCTATAAGGACAGGGAACCCTATCTCGCGCAATCTCTGGAAGTTACGGATAACTTGGAGAAAATGGTACAGGAGCTTTTGACAATATCCCGTCTGGACACAACGGGTTATGCGTTCAATCCGTCACACATTCATTTGGATAAGCTGATCTATGACCGTTTAACGGTGCATGAAGATTTATTTATGCAGCGTGAATTGTCGGTTGAAAAAGATATATCCCCGGAAGTCTGCATTTCAGGCGATTTGCAACTTCTTCAAAAGGTGGTGGACAATCTTTTGGGGAACGCCGCCGCATACTCCCCAGCGGGGGAACGCATAACGGTTAAAGTATGGCAGGCTGATGAAAAAGCACATTTGACGATTGAGAATACAGGGGTACATATCCCTGACAAGGATATTCCGAAACTGTTTGAAGCGTTTTATCGTGTAGATCAGTCAAGAAACCGACAGACGGGCGGCACAGGTTTGGGCCTATATATTGTCAAAACAATCCTTGATCTGCATGGAGCGGCAATCAAAATCGAAAACACAACCCAGGGCGTAAAGGTATCAGTACAATTTTAGAAATATCAGACCTCAAAGGGCAGTGAGCGAAAGGCTTGCCGCCCTTTTTCCATCTCCACATAAAAAACATATTCAATACGAACTCAATTCAAGCTGGGCCGGTATGATAAAGCTGTACCCGGAAAGGGTAACAGAAAGGAGTATTTGACAATGAAAAAATACCTATCACTCGTTCTCGCCGCTCTGCTTATCATGGGCGCGTTGGCAGGCTGTGGAGAACAGGGAAACACCCCGCCCCCCGCCGATTCCAGCACACCGATTCGCGCACAGGCCACGCTCCCGGCTGACGATTCCTTTACCAGCGAGGAATACGAAAAACTGCTGGCCCTCCGATTTGACGGCTACGGGGAAATGACCGTAGCCGAGTTTCGAGATAAGGTTATGGCCTTGACTGATACCGAAGAATACCGCGACCTCTTTGAACGAATTTCCTCAGAAGCTCCGTTACTGCAAGACCTAAATGACGATGAGGAAACCGCCACTTTCCTTTTTTATACATTGATGCCCCTCACTGATGATAACTGGCAGACAAAAGGGTTCAATGGCGCAGCAGCAATAGGCATAGATTCTAATGCAGTTTTTGAATACAATTATGTCCTCACGATTACAGATGAAGCCGCTCTCACTGTCAGAGAATATAATACGGCACAAAATGGAATTGCAAACGGGTTACAAAAATTTTTTGATGGCAAAACTGCTTCTGAGCTGCAAAACGAAGCGGCAATGAAGATGGCAATCGACAATAAGATTGCGGCAATCACAAAATTATATTCAAATGAGAAAATAGATGTCGCACTTGAATATGCGTTTTACTGTGAAAATCCTTTGCAGAATAATGATCCCAACAGCGAAAGCATGCCAGTCTTAGATTCAGATACGGAAATCTGCCAAACTGAATATGGAACAAAGGAGGACTATCAATCTCTGTTAGCTTTGAAAACACCGGACTATGCAAATATGAGTGTCGCAGATTTTAATGAAAAGCTGGTAGTTTGGGCGGACAATGATTCTGACCGAATGGAACGGGTTGATGCTGATACGACGTGGAATGACTTTTCTGTGAGTCTAAGCGAAGAAGAACTCCGCTTTATTCGGCTTACGGTGCTTCTGTCGGGACGGGAAAACGGTGCGCTTATGCGAAGTATTTATACTGGCACCTCTGTGGCTGACCCCATATATCAGGCAAGCCTGCCACAGAAAACGGATACGTCCAACAATAGATTCCCCGTGTGGTGCGACTTTAGCTATTGTTTTTCGTACCATATAGCAAATCAGGAAATACTGACGGTTGGAGAGCGAGATCGTTGTATCGGCGGTATGATTACCGCCGTAGAGAAGTTTTGGAATGACACAATGCTTGATGATCTGCTCACTATGACGAAAGATGATGTGATTTCCCGCCTTAATTCTTTGGCTGCTGAATATAGCACCAACGACATTGTGATTACTATAGGCGCAGAGCAAGTCCATTTCGACCATACGGAAGAAAAACCCGAACTGCCGTAATACCAATTTGAATTACAATCCCAAGTGTTTCCGTATGCGAACAACTCCACCCACAAGGAATTGGACATAGCCATTAGTAAAGAGCCAGACGCATGAACGCAGAGCCGATGAACTTGTGAGCAAACCACCAGATCATCGGCTCTGCTTTTATTGAGCTTATACTATTCCTCTGGCATTTCACTTGCCTGATGTATCCCCTTTACGACCGCTTCAACGATAACAAGGTCTTTGTCGGCCAGCCCATCCAGCAGCGTATCCACACGCCGCCGCATGGAACTTTTGACGGTATCTCTGTCTTTGAATATGTGCCGGTCAAGGGAAACGTCGAACATTTCGGCAAGCTGAAACAGAAAATCCACGCTGGGTGTTTGCCCCTCGTTTTCGATAGCCTGGATGTGCCGGGGAGCATAGCCAGTTACTTCTGAAAGCTGTTCTCGCGTCACGTCCTTGGCCCCGCGGCCTCGTTTGATGTCCTGACCAATGGGCATGAAGTCAAGTTTGAACCTGTCATTTCGATTATTCACCTCTGCAAGTTGGAAGTATCATCACTATTTTACAGATATGTGAGCGCCAGTTAAACGAGGTGTAATATCCTGATACAAGAGATAACATATCTTATTTGACTTAGCTGAAAAGTAAACAAGCAAGCCCACCTAATAAAAAACGGTGCTTTGGGGTGGGCTGTTTTGCTGCGCCTAAAATCGGCTCATGCCCTCCAGACCCGTTTTGAGTTTGGAGGGATCACTTTGTGTTGGTCTGATATGACCAGCCCGCTGCTTATTAAAAACAGCGACTATCTATGAGGTCCCATACAAAAGCGAGGATAATCGTCTAAAAAAATCCTCGTTTTTGCATGGGGCTTTTCTATTCAGCAAGTAGAAGCTACATCTCTACAATGTAGCTCTTCCTCGGCCCCCCGCTGCCGTGGCCCGCCCTCCAGTCTGAATTTCCAAAAATTCAGACTGGAGGTAAAGGAAAATGGCAGACAGCCATCCTAAAAGCATTGACCCTCGGCCCAAGCGTCGGAGGGATAAGGACAACCCCTACACGATCTTCACAACAGGCATCAATACCGCCGCCCGCACTATTATCTGTCTTTTGTAGATAGCAACAATATGGAACGGTGCGTTGAGATCGACAAGCCCTTGTTCGACGCCTTTGATCGCTTTGAGTTGGAGGATATTTCTTTCATGCACAAAGTGGACAAGCACTATGAGCGGACGGAGCAGACGGAGGCGTCGTTGAATAAGCGGGCCTTGAAGCCCCAGGAAAGCGTGGAGGAAATCGTTTCTCAGCAGATGGAAGTAGATAGGCTCCATCAGGCAATCGCCCAACTGCCTGAAAAGCAGCGCCGCCGTCTGGTGCCGTACTACTTTGGGGAGTTTACATACGAGCAGATTGCGGAAATGGAGGGATGCACAAAGCGGGCAGTGAAGTTCAGCGTAGATATAGCCCTCAAAAATCTCAAAGAAAATCTCTAACCGAAACTACACATTAAGCGTTTGAAGTGAGTAGCAGGTGAAGGACGATGGAAAGCCCTTCACCTGTTCCTCGTTTATGCGGTAAATGGGTTTGACCTTTGAAAACTTCATACCCATTCATCAAGCACGATCCCATCGCCGCAAGCCTCTTTTGACTCTGCGCCAGGATGTGCCGGACGCCGACAGCGGGATGCCACACTATCATTTCGTCCACGGTCTGCCGTCTGGCATGGAGCGAAAACCAGCGGCCATGAAATACCGGGCGGCTCCCGGTACGGCCACGACCGGCGATGGGGACAATGAGACTCCTGTTCAGTCACAGTCCGAGCGTGATAGCGTTTTCCAGCGTGAAGCCGTCGCAGGCAATGAGAATAGCCGACAGAGAACCTGCCGGGGGTGAAATTCCCGTGGAGCTGGTGCCCGAAAGAAATGCCTTTAGGCGCGCCGCCAGCCGTTTGATGACTTCCCACAGCGGGCCGGGGTGTCGCGGACAAATAGGCTTGCTTTCATATAAGCCGGACAGCGGGACAGGTTTATGGAAACGGGAGCGTTTATGCTCCGCCAACCTTGATATGTCATGCTGTCCGGCCCCTACATAGGCGGCGCAGGCCGTCTAATTTTTATGGGGAGGTCAAACACCATGAGCAGGACATATTTGCGCGGCGACCTATATTACGCCGACCTGGGCCACGGGATCGGCTCGGAGCAGAAGGGCACCCGGCCCGTCGTTATCATCCAGAACAACGTGGGCAACAAGCACAGCCCCACCGTCATTATCGCCGCCGTCACCAGCAAGGCCCATATCAAGGCCAAGCTGCCCACCCACTACTACCTGGACGCCGGGAACGGGCTGGCCCAGCCGTCCCTTGTTTTGTTGGAGCAAATTCGCACCATCGACAAGCGGCGGTTGTCCGGCTACATCGGCAGACTGGACGAGAAACATATCCGGGGCATCAACCACGCCCTGGCGGTCAGCATCGGCCTGATCGAACCCATACCCCCGAAACTGACGCTCTGCTTATGCGGCGCTTGTGCTGACGCTTTTCGCGGCACAGGCGCTTTTGCTTTGCGGGAGGCCGCGCCGGGACAGGCTGAAAAGGAGGTCTGTGCCTATTGTAGAAAACAAGCAGGAGCATATTATGATGTGCTGCCCCTAACAGGGCGGAGGACAGTATGAGTTTTGGAGAGGTATATGATCGGGTACTAAAGGAGTACCCCGACATTCTGACAGTTGAGGAAATGAGCCACGCTTTGGGTATTAGTACCAAGACCGGGTATCATCTGCTCCGAGAAAATAGAATTGAGCATCTTAAAGTAGGCTGGTCTTATCGTATACCAAAAGCCCATTTATTGGCCTATCTGCGGTTAGATACGAAAATGACGTTTCACCCTTGATTTTGCACATTGGACTTAACTGTTTTACATCAGTACAATATGGATGGTCAACAGCAGAAGTCAGATGGTGCTACACAAAGGAGGTTAAATTCGTATGGTAGCAGGACATCTGCAAAAGAAGAAAGGCTATTTTTATATTGTCTTGAATTACCCGGATGTATCCGGGAAAAGAAAGACAAAGTGGATACCCACAAGCCTGCCCGTAAAGGGCAAGAAGAAAAAGGCGGAAAAGCTGTTAATGGAAGCGCGGCGGGAATTTGAGCCGGAGTGCAGGCCAATCCAAGACGATGTACTGTTCTCTGACTTCATGCTTCAATGGCTTGAGATCGTAAAGCCGACAATCGCCATTACAACCTATTCCTCGTATTCCAACATGGTCAAAGGCATTATCGTCCCATACTTCAAGGAACGCGGTATCATGCTGAAGCAACTCCGGCCTACTGATATTCAAGCCTTTTATATGGAACAGCTCAAGCGTGTAAAGGCTAACGCAGTAATCCATTATCACGCCAACATTCATAAGGCATTGAAGTATGCGGTGAAAATCGACTTACTGGACAGCAACCCCGCAGATAAGGTTGAACGCCCGAAAAAGAATCCCTTTATGGGAAGTTTTTATGACAGCGATGAGGTGGAAAAACTCTTTGAAGCCGCCAAGGGGACTCTGCTTGAAATTCCAGTATTCCTCGGTGCCTTTTATGGCTTGCGCCGGAGCGAGGTGTTAGGGCTGAAATGGAACGCAATCGACTTTCAAAGTAACACGATCACCGTCAAGCACACAGTCACATCCTGCAATCTCGACGGCAAGCATATCCAGGTGGCACAGGATACCACGAAAACAAAATCCAGCTTACGAGTATTGCCGCTGGTTCCCGCCCTCCGAGAAAAGCTTTTAGAGTTGAGGGATTATCAGAAAGAGTGCAAGCGTCTATGCGGGAAGTGCTATAACAAACAATACCAGGAATACATCTGCGTAGATGAAATGGGAAAACTGATTTCTCCCCACTACCTGACATCCGCCTTTCCCAAGCTGCTCGAAAAGAACGGATTGCGGCGTATCAGATTTCATGATCTCCGCCATAGCTGTGCCTCACTCCTGCTGGCGAACGGCGTTCCGATGAAGCAGATTCAGGAATGGCTGGGGCATAGTGATTTTTCGACCACTGCCAATGTCTATGCACATCTGGACTACAATTCCAAGTTGTCCTCCGCTGATGCCATGGTAAATGGATTGAACGGCGCTTTGCAGGCCATCAAATAGTCTCATCGGCGTATTGTGAACCACGGAGCCGATACGCCGCTACATAGTGAGTTCGAATCACAGCTTTCATAGGTATTTTTGGAGAGAGCTACGCCATTTTAGGAGAGAACTGGCGGTCAAATTGCGGAAGGTCAGGCAAAAAAGAAAAGCCTACAAACGGCGCAAACCCGCTTGTAGACTGATCTTTTTGGCGCAGCGGGAGGGATTCGAACCCTCGTGGGATTGCTCCCAAACTGATTTCGAGTCAGCCCCGTTATGACCACTTCGATACCGCTGCCTATATCGTTTCACCGCACAGGCGGAAAACTGCTTTTGGAAAACTGTTAGCAAACCGTGAGCATTTTGAAAAATCATTTGCCGTCCATGCCCCCGGAATACCTTGCGGCGCTATGGGCCGCGAAATTTGGAGGTGCGCTGAACCGGGCGGATTTCGAGTGCGTACCCTTCAACCACTTGGGTACATCTCCACAGGGCTTTCCAGCACTATTATGCCACAGATTTTTTCGGAATGCAACCCCCGGATCACCTCCGCATAGGATCCTATGAAAGACAAATCAAGGAGGAACGGACATGGCGTGTCAAATTCTCATCCCCGGCGGCGCGGACCGGTACGCCAACTACCGCGCCGCGGTGGAGGCCGCCGGGGGGCGGGCGGTCTTTTCGGATGATCCGGCGGCGGCAGAGAACTGCGAGGGGCTGCTGCTGCCCGGCGGCGGCGACCTGGAGCCGTGGCGGTACGGTCAGGCCAACACCGCCTCCCGGAACCTGGAGCCCCGGCGGGACGCGCTGGAGCTTCGTCTGCTGGAGCGGTTTACCGCCCTGGGAAAGCCGGTTCTTGGGATCTGCCGGGGACTCCAGACCGTCAACGTCTTCTTCGGCGGCACACTGGTGCAGGACCTGCCGGGCCACAGCGCCGTGGACGGACGAGACCGCCTCCACCCCGTCCGCTCGGCGCCGTCGGCCCTGGGGCGGCTCTGCGGGGAGGAACCACAGGTCAACAGCGCCCACCACCAGGCGGCGGACCGGCTGGGGAGCGGACTGGAGGCCGTCCAGTGGGCGGCAGACGGCGTGGTGGAGGCGCTGGAGCACCGGACGCTGCCGGTGTGGGGCGTCCAGTGGCACCCGGAGCGGCTGCCGGGCGGGCTGGGCCGGCGGCTGTTTGCGGCGTTTTTGAAGCGATGCGGCCGGTGAGCGGCCCGTCCACAGGAGAGCCGAAGCTCCTGGGATACGGGCGATTGATGATCTCCCCTACAGAGCTTTCATTCAAAAACCCAAATCATAAAATGCGCGTTTAAGACACGCCCGGGGACAACCTCCCTCTTGAAAATCCTCCGGTTCTCTGATATAGTATTTTGGATATAGTATCTGAAAAACCGACGAGGTGAAACTGTGTACCTGAAAGCATTGGAAATTCAAGGCTTCAAATCCTTTCCCGACAAGACCGTTCTGAACTTCGGCGAGGACATCACCGCCATCGTGGGGCCCAACGGCTCCGGCAAGAGCAACATCTCCGACGCCATCCGCTGGGTCATGGGCGAGCAGAGCGCCAAGGGTCTCCGGGGCGCCAAGATGGAGGACGTCATCTTCGGCGGCACGGAGAAGCGGGCCCAGGTGGGCTTCGCCCAGGTGACGCTGGTGCTGGACAACACCGAGGGCATCTTCCCCTCCATGGAGGAGTCGGAGGTGGCGGTGACCCGCCGCTACTACCGCAGCGGCGAGAGCGAGTACTACATCAACCGCCAGTCCGTCCGGCTCAAGGACGTGGCGGAGCTCTTCATGGACACCGGCATGGGCAAGGAGGGCTACTCCATCATCGGCCAGGGCAAGATCGACGAGATTTTGTCCACCCGCAGCGGCGACCGGCGGGAGATCTTCGAGGAGGCCGCCGGCATCTCCAAATTCCGCCACCGGAAAGAGGACTCCGAGCGGAAGCTGGAGCGCACGGAGGAGAACCTGGTGCGCATCAACGACAAGATCGCGGAGCTGGAGCTCCAGGTGGAGCCCCTGCGGGACCAGGCGGAGAAGGCCAAAAAATACCTGGTCCTGCGGGACGAGCTGCGGCTGCTGGAGATCTCCGTGTGGCTGGAAAACCTGGACAACTTAAAGATCCAGGCCCGGAAGACGGAGGCGGACTTCCGTGCCGCCCAGGCCGCCCGGGACGAGGCCCGCTCCGCCCTGGACGCCCTCTACGCCGAAGGCGAGCAGTTTGGCGAGAGGATGCGGGAAAAGGACGTGGAGGCCGAGTCCATCCGGGGCGAGGCCGCCGCCATCGGCGCCCAGGTGACGGAGCAGGAGTCCGCCGTGGCGGTGCTGGAGAGCACCATCGCCCACCAGAACGAGAACATCCTCCGCGCCCGCCAGGAGCTGGAGGAGACCGACAGCCGCGCCGGCAGTCTCCAGAAGCAGGCGGAGGAGCAGGAGGAGCGCGCGGCGGAGATCGACGCCTCCCTGTCGGCCCTGGACCAGGCGCTGGAGGAGCTGCTGGCCCAGGCCCAGGCCGCCGCCGACCGGGCCGGCGGCGCCCAGGAGGAGGCGGAGGCCCTGCGGGGCAAGGAGGCCATTGCCGTGGCCGCCGCCGCCGACCACCGGGCCCGCCTCGCCGCCCTGACGGCGGAAACGGGGCAGATCACGGAGCGGAAAGCCGCGGTGGAGAGCGAGCTGTCCGCCTCCGCATCCCAGCTGGAGGAGACGGAAAAAGAGGCCCGGGCCAACCGCCGTGCCCTGGAGGACGCCCGGGACGAGGCCACCGCCGTGGCCAACATCATCGCCGGCCACAGCCTGCGGATGGAGGAGCGGAAGAAAAAGGCCGCCGCCGCCGCGGAGCAGAAAGTCAAGCTGACCATGGACGCCGGGGCGCTGGACAACCGCATCCGGCTGCTGACGGAGATGGAGAAAGAGTACGAGGGCTTCTCCAAGGCCGTCAAGACCGTAATGCAGGCCAGAAACAGCCTGCGGGGCATCCACGGCCCGGTGGCAAACCTGATGAGGACCGACGGGAAATACAGCCTGGCCATCGAGATCGCCCTGGGAGCGGGCCTCCAGAACATCGTGGTGGACCGGGAGGAGGACGCCAAGAGCGCCATCAACTACCTCAAGCAGCGGGACGCCGGCCGGGCCACGTTCCTGCCCCTCACCGCCATCCGGGGCGAGGAGCTGCGGCAGCGGGGCGTGGAGGGGGAGTTCGGCTTTGTGGGGATCGCCTCCCGCCTCGTCACTTTCGACGAAAAGTACCGCAGCATCTTTGAGAGCCTCCTGGGCCGCACGGTGATCGCCGAGGACATGGACTGCGGCATCGCCATGGCCCGGAAGTACCGCAGCGCCTTCCGCATCGTCACGCTGGACGGGCAGGTCATCAACCGGGGCGGCTCCATGACCGGCGGCTCCACCTCCCGCTCCGCGGGCGTGCTGAGCCGGGCGGCGGAGCTTGAAAAGCTGAATGGCCGGGCCGGGGCCATGCACAAGGCCCTGGAGGATGCCCGGCAGGCCGAGGAGGCCGCCAGCCGGGAGCTGGCCGCCGCCCAGTACGAGCTGGAGACGGCGGAGAGTCAGCGCCGTCAGGCCGAGGACGAGGTGCTGCGGCTGGAGGGCGCGAAGAACCACTTCGACATCCTCCTGACCTCCCTGCGGGAGAGCCGGGAGAATCTGGCCGGCGAGCTGGAGAGCCTGGAGGGGCGTCTTTCGGACAACGCCCGGAGGGCCCAGGCCGCGGAGGCGGAGATCGCCGCCCAGGAGGCCCAGGCCGCGTCTTTCCGCGCCCAGGCGGAGGAGGGGCTGGACCGGCAGTCGGAGCTGCTGGCCCGGTCCAACGCCCTGGCGGAGGAGATCGCCGGGAGGAAAGAGGAGCTGGCGGCCCTCACCGCCCAGCGGGAGGCCGCCGCGCTCCGGGCGGAGGACCTGCGCCGCCTCTCCCGGGACCTTGGCGGAGACCGGCTGCAAAAGGAGGAGGCGGTGGCGGCCTATCAGGCCCACATCGACGAGGCCGCCGCCGACATCGCCCGCCGGAAAGAGGCCATCGCCGCCCTGACGGAAAAGAGCGCCGCGTTCCAGGCCCGGATCCAGACCCTGAACGAGGAGAAGCTGGCCCTGGAGGCCCAGCGCACCGCCCAGAACCGGGCCAGCCAGGAGATGAACGAGAACCTTTTGAACCTGGAGCGCTCCGCGTCTAAGCTGGAGCAGAAGATCGCCACCTCCGCCCTGGAGGAAAAGCAGATCCTGGACCGCCTCTGGGAACACTACGAGCTGAACCACTCCGACGCCCAGGCACAGAGGATCGAGCTGGAGAGCGTGCCCAAGGCCAGCCGCCGCATCGGCGAGCTGAAGCGGGACATCTCCGCCCTGGGCACCCCCAACATCGGCGCCATCGAGGAGTACGACCGGGTGAACACCCGCTACACCTACCTCACCGGCCAGCGGGACGACGTGGAGAGCGCCAAGGCGGATTTGGAGAAGATCATCGGGGAGATCACGGAGGAGATGACCCGCATCTTCGCCCAGCAGTTCAAGCTCATCAACGAGAGCTTCCAGACCACTTTCACCGACCTCTTCGGCGGCGGACAGGCCCGGCTGGAGCTGGAGGACGAGACGGACATCCTGGGCTGCGGCATCGAGATCAAGGCCCAGCCCCCGGGGAAGACTCTCAAGACCATCTCCCTCCTCTCCGGCGGCGAGAAAGCCTTCGTGGCCATCGCGCTGTACTTCTCCATTTTGAAAGTACATCCCACCCCTTTCTGCGTCATGGACGAGATCGAGGCGGCGCTGGACGAACCCAATGTGATCCGGGTGGCCCGCTATATGCGCACCCTGGTGGGACGGACCCAGTTCATCGTCATCACCCACCGCCGGGGCACCATGGAGGAGGCGGACGTCCTCTACGGCGTCACCATGCAGGAGCAGGGCGTCAGCAAGATTTTGACCATCAATCTCAACGACATGGCGAAAGAGCTGGACATCGAGTAAATCCGGCATCAGGGGTTCCATGTGGTAATTCCGAACAGAAAGGGAGGGTCCCCCATGAAGCTGCGGCACAGGATATGGCTCTCTCTGGCGGTTTTCGCCGTGGCCGCCGTCCTGATTATCGCCGGCCTGTTTCTGACGGAAGAGACAGTGACTGCCATCAGGCTCGCCGGACCAGGGGCCATCATCTACTGGGTGGGGATTATGCTGGCCATCTCCTGGTGGCGGTGCCCGGTGTGCGGCAGGCGGATCGACCCGCCTTTCGGGAAGAAAAAGCGCTGTCCCCACTGCGGCAAACCAATCGACTGGGACGGAAAGCCCCGGAAAGGAATAAAATTATGACTCTTCGGCAAAAGGACTATATCATCGCCGCCCTGGCCATCGGGGGGCTGTTCGTGGCCCCCTTCAAGGGCAGTATCGGGGCCGTCATGCTGCTGGCGGCCCTGGCCCTCTACAATATATGGTGGCGATGCCCCCACTGCGGCAAGTTCCTAGGCCGCAAGCACGAGCTCCACTGCCGGTACTGCGGCAAGGTGGTGGACCGCGCCGCGAAAAATAAGAAGCAGGATCAGGACGAGGCCTGATCCCGGGAGGAAGCCATGGGTTTTTTTGACAAGCTGAAAAAGATCACCACCAATCTCTTCTCCACCTTTACCGAGGCGGACGAGGCCTTTTTCGAGGAGCTGGAGGAGACGCTGATCCTGGCGGATATGGGGGTGGAGACCGCCACGGAGGCCGTGGAGCGGCTGCGGGAGACCGTGCGGAGAGAGAAGCTCCAGGACCAGGAGGCCGTCCGGGCCGCCCTGCGGCGGGTGCTGGTGGAGCTGCTGGACGCGGGCACCACGGAGCTGAACGTCTCCACCACCCCCAGCGTGATGCTGTTCATCGGCGTCAACGGCGTGGGCAAGACCACCTCCATCGGCAAGGTGGCCCGCCTTTTGAAGCAGGGGGGCAAGCGGGTGCTGCTGTGCGCCGCGGACACTTTCCGGGCCGCCGCCGCCGACCAGCTGGAGATCTGGGCGGAGCGTGCCGGGTGTGAAATTGTCCGCCAGCACGAGGGGGCGGACCCCGGCGCGGTGCTCTTCGATGCCCTCCAGGCCGCCAGGGCCCGGGGGGTGGACGTGGTGCTGTGCGACACCGCCGGACGGCTCCACAACAAGCAGAACCTCATGGCGGAGCTTGCCAAGCTCAGCAAGATCATCGACCGGGAGTGCCCCGGGGCCGCCCGGGAGACGCTTTTGGTGCTGGACGCCACCACGGGCCAAAACGGCCTCGTCCAGGCCCGGACATTCAAGGAGACGGCGGGCCTCACCGGCATTGTCCTCACCAAGCTGGACGGCACCGCCAAGGGCGGCATCGCCGTGGCCATCGCCCGGGAGCTGGGGGTGCCGGTGAAGCTGGCGGGCGTGGGCGAGGGGATCGACGACCTCAAGCCCTTTGACGCGGAGGCGTACGCGGAGGCCATCATTTAGCCCGGGAGGGGAACGCCATGATGACACTGTTCAACCGCCGGAAGCTCACCCAGGTAAATTCCCTGCAAGAGCAGGTGCACATTCAGGAGGCGCTGGCCGCCCAGGGGATCGCCAGCTCCGCCGGCGCCGGGAGCACGGCCCGCGCCATGGAGCGGCGGGCCCGGCTGGGCGGAGCCGCGGAACGGGACGTGTTCTATACGGTTTACGTCCACAAAAATGACTATGACAGGGCCGCGCATCTGCTGGATGGTCTCCGGCGCGGCCGCTGAGAGAAAGAGAGGAAATCGGATGAATCGAGCCGACGGCCGGGCCTTTGATGAACTGCGCCCGGTGAAGATCACCACGGGCTTTATCAAATTCGCCGAGGGCAGCTGCCTCATCGAGTGCGGCGACACGAAGGTTCTCTGCTGCGCCAGCGTGGAGGACAAGACCCCGCCCCACGTCCCCTGCGGGGAGGGCTGGGTCACCGCCGAGTACTCCATGCTCCCCCGGGCCAACCGGGAGCGCAGCAAACGGGATGTTGCCAAATTGAAGCTCTCCCCCCGCAGCGCCGAGATCCAGCGGCTGGTGGGCCGGTCCCTCCGCTCCGCCGTGGATATGAAAAAGCTGGGGGAGCGAACCATCACCATCGACTGCGACGTGCTCCAGGGGGACGGCGGCACCCGCACAGCCTCCGTCACCGGGGGCTTCGTGGCCCTGGCCCTGGCCTGTCGGAAGCTGAGGAAAGAGGGCGTGCTGGGATCCAGCCCCATCCGGCACTTTGTCACCGGCGTCTCCGCCGGCATTGTGGAGGACACGGCGCTGCTGGACCTCCAGTACAGCGAGGACAGCCGCGCCCAGGTGGACTTAAACTGCGTGATGAACGAGAGCGGGGAGCTCATCGAGCTCCAGGGCACCGGCGAGGGCCGGGCCTTTACCCCCGCGGAGCAGCAGGAGCTGGTGCGGCTGTGCGCCAAGGGCTGCCGGGAGCTGCTGGCCATTCAAAAGGAAGCCTTGGGAGGGAAGCTGTGATGATGGAGAAATTTGTACTGGCCACCCATAACGCCAACAAACTGAAAGAGATGTCCGCTATATTGTCCCAATACGGCGTCCAGGTGGTCTCCCCCGGGGAGGTGGGGATCACCGTGGACGTGGAGGAGACCGGGACCACGTTCGCCGAAAACGCCATGCTCAAGGCCAGGGCCATCTGCGATGCAGCGGGTCTGCCGGCCATCGCCGACGACTCCGGCCTCTGTGTGGACGCCCTGAACGGCGGCCCCGGGGTCTACTCTGCCCGCTACGGCGGGGAGGAGCTGGACGATAAGGGCCGGTACACGCTGCTGCTGCGCAGTATGCGGGGCCAGACCACCCGGGCGGCCCACTTCGCCTGTGCCATCTGCTGCGCGTTCCCCAACGGGGACACGCTGACGGCGGAGGGGACCTGCGGCGGCACCATCGCCTTTGCCCCCATGGGGGAGAACGGTTTTGGCTACGACCCGGTGTTCTTCGTGCCGGAGAAAGCGAAGACCTTCGCCCAACTGACGGCGGAGGAGAAAGCGGAGATCTCCCACCGGGGCAGGGCCCTGGCGGAATTTGCGGAAAAATTGGGAACTTATTTGAAAAAGTAGAGTCTAAAGGAGAAAAGGGCGAAGCCGAAAAAAGTTTGGATCAAACCTTTTCAAAGGTCTGCGGGGGTGCGGGGGCGGAGCCCCTGCGGTCCCGGCGCAGGGAGAAGCCCAAGCCGGAATCGGAGCCAGGGCGCGCAGGGCGAAGCCCGCATTGTGTCTGCCCTATTTCGGAACATAGGATACGCGCATGAACGCCAAGAAAACGAAACTTAAAAACAGAGAGGCAGATCCATGGAACTGACAAGCAAACAGCGGGCCCAGCTGCGGGGCCTGGCCAACACCCTCGACACCATCCTCCAGGTGGGCAAGGACGGCATCGGCGAGAATCTCGTCAAGCAGGCCGACGACGCCCTGGAGGCCCGGGAACTCATCAAAGGCCGGGTTTTGGAGAACAATATCGAATACGACGCCCGCACCGCCGCGGCGGAGCTGGCCAGGGCCACCCGCAGCCAGGTGGTGCAGGTCATCGGCAGCAAATTCGTGCTGTACCGGGAGAGCCGCTCCAAGCCGAAAGAGAAGCGCATCCAGCTGGCAGCGGGCAGACGGGGAAAGAATTGAGAGACATTCCTGAAAGGATAAAAAGGGGGGTTCCTCTTTGAGAATCGGGATCTACGGCGGCACGTTCAACCCGCCCCACCTGGGCCATATCACCGCGGCCCGGGCGGTGTTTGAGGTGCTGAAGCTGGACAAACTGCTGATCGTCCCCGACGGGCAGCCGCCCCACAAGGACTTTCCGCCAAACACACCCGCGCCGGAGCAGCGCCTGCTCCTCACCCGCCTGGCGGCGGAGGACATCGGCCTGGGAGACCGGGCGGAGGTGCTGGACCTGGAGCTGCGCCGGGGGGGGCGGAGCTACACCGCCGACACCCTGGCCCGCCTCCGCGCCCTGTACCCGGAGGACGAGCTGTGGCTGCTGATGGGGGCGGATATGTTTTTGACCCTCCACCGCTGGCGGGAGCCGGAGCGGATCTTGTCCCTGGCGGGCATCGCCGCTTTCGGCCGCACGGAGGCGGACTCGGAGGAGCTGTTCGCCGCTCAGCGGGACTACCTCTACAAAACCTACCCCCAGGCGCGGCTGTTCACGTTGACCATCCCCGGCGTGGTGGACATCTCCTCCACGGCGCTGCGGGAGATGCTCTCCCGGGGAGAGGGGGCGAATTACCTGGCCCCGGCGGTGTACGGCACGATTTTGCGAGAGCATCTGTACGGCACGGCGGCGGACCTGAGGCGCCTGCCCCTGTCGGAGCTGCGGCCCGTGGCGCTGAGCTATCTGAAGCGCCGCCGCATCCCCCACGTGCTGGGTACGGAGCAGGAGGCCATCCGCCTGGCGGAGCGCTACGGCGCCGACGTGGAAAAGGCCCGCAGGGCCGCCCTCCTCCACGACTGCACCAAGAAGCTGGAGATGGACGAGCAGCTGGCCCTTTGCCGCCGGTACGGCATTGAACTGGACGAGCTGGAGCAAAAGGCGCTGAAGCTCCTCCACGCCAAGACCGGCGCGGCCGTCGCCCGGGACGTGTTCGGCGTGGACGACGAGATCTACAGCGCCATCCGATGGCACACCACCGGGCACGCGAACATGACCCTTTTGGAGAAAATCCTCTATCTTGCGGACTATATCGAGCCCAGCCGGGACTTCCCAGGGGTGGACAGACTGCGGAGCGTGTGTTACGAGGACCTGGACCGGGGCCTTTTGACGGGCCTGGAGATGACCATCGAGGAAATGCGGGAAATGGGAAACCCGGTGCACCACGCCACCTTAGAGGCGCGGGACGCATTGAAAGGATAACGAGGCAGTGGAAAAAGAACAGAGACAAACGGGTGGGAGCCGTCTGGAGAAGAAGCCCCAAAAGGCGAAAAAGCCCAGCCGGTTCACCAAGCAGCAGAAAATTCTCATCGCCCTGGCGGCGGTGCTGGCGGTCATTCTGGCGGGGGTGCTGGCCTGGCGGGCGGTGTTCGTCCGGCCGGACCTTGCAAACCGCCGGGGCGGCGCCATCTTCACCAAGGGAGACAACGGCCAGACGGAGGTGGAGGAGATCGACTACGGCGAGGGGGTCCGCCCCCGGGCCGGCGGCGAGCGCAAGAGCGCGGACTTCTACACCGTGCTGATCCTGGGCCGGGACACCGGCGGCGGCGGCAACACGGACACCATGCTCCTGGCAAGCTACGACGTCACCAACCAGAAGGCCACGGTCATGTCCATCCCCCGGGACACCATGGTCAACGTCTCCTGGGACGTGAAGAAGATCAACTCCGTCTATAACTTCAACGGCGGCGGGGACAAGGGCATTCAGGCCCTCTACAAGGAGATCTCCCAGCTGGTGGGCTTTGAGCCGGACTACCAGGTGGTGGTGGAGTGGGAGGCCGTGGGCAAGCTGGTGGACGCCATCGGCGGCGTGGACTTCGACAACCCCTACCCCATGGACTACCACGACCCCTACCAGGACCTGGTGATCGAGCAGGCCCCGGGTCTGCGGCACCTGACCGGCGACGACGCCATGCAGGTCATCCGCTGGCGGAAGAACGACAAGGACAGCCCCTACGGCTACCGGAACGGCATCGGCGACAGCGGCCGCATGGAGCTCCAGCAAAACTTCCTGAAAGCCGTCATCAAGCAGATGCTGACCATCAAAAACGTGGGCAACATCAACAAGATTACGAAAGTCTTTGATGAATGTGTGGAGACGGACCTCTCGTTCCAGGAGATCTTCTGGTTCGCCCAGAAGGCCATTCTGGGGGGCTTGAAGGTGGAGAACGTGGAGTTTATCACCATGCCCTGGCGGGGGGCTAACGTTTACAGCCGCACCTATACCAAGTCAGAGGGGAAGTATACGGAGCTGGCCTACGTGGTGCCCATCGCCGGGCAGCTGCTGGACATCGTGAACAACAAGCTCAGCCCCTATGCGGAAGTCTTCACCCGCAGCGACCTGGACATCATGTCCGTCAACGCCGACGGCAGTCTCAGCTCCTCCACCGGCCATGTGGAGGATAAGATCGCGGCCCAGCCGCCGGACATCCCCTCCGACGAGCCGGTAAGCGACTGGGCCCTGGACGCCAACGGAAACCCCTACGACCCGGAGACCGGCTTCCTCATCGATCCGGAGACCGGGGAGGTCATGGAGGGCGTCCTGGCGGTTCCCCCGGCGGTGACGGACCCGGAGAACCCCGGCGTCACCG
>CANAWG010000013.1 GCA_947365245.1 uncultured Oscillibacter sp.
GCTGCCGGACTGAAGATCTGCATTATCTCCAGCACCGGCATCGACGACGGCTCTTTCAACCAGAACTGCTACGAGGGCATTCAGGCTTTCCTGGCGGACCACTCCGACTGCACCGTCACCGACGTCAAGGAGCCGGACTACGCCGAGCTGATCCCCACCGTGGAGCGCATGGTGGGCGACTACGACGTGTTCGTCCTGCCCGGGTTCAACTTCGCCGCCTGCGGCGACGTGGCCGCCGCCAACCCCGACACCCGCTTCCTGGTGGTGGACTCCACCATCACCGACGCCGAGGGCAACGCCGTGACCCTGGACAACGTGTATACCATGACGTTCTCCGAGCAGGAGAGCGGCTTCTTCGCCGGCGTGGCCGCCGCGTTCACCACGGAGACCGGCAAGGTGGCCGTGGTCAACGGCATGGCCTATCCCTCCAACGTCAACTACCAGTTCGGCTTCATGTCCGGCGTCAACTACGCCAACAAGCACTACGGCACCAGCGCCCAGTGCGTGGAGCTGCCCTCCTACGCCGGCGTTGACGTCACCGGCGCCGACGTGGGCGGCAACTACATTGGCGACTTCGGCGACGAGGCCACCGGCAAGGTGGTGGGCGAGGCCCTGATCGCCGAGGGCTGCGACGTGCTGTTTGTGGCCGCCGGCAACGCGGGCAACGGCACCTTTACCGCCGCCAAGGAGGCCGACGGCGTGTGGCTGATCGGCTGCGATGTGGACCAGTACAACGACGGCGCCAAGGGCAGCGGCAACATCATGCTCACCTCTGCCCTGAAGGTCATGGACATCAACGTCCAGCGCCAGCTGGAGGCTATCTACGACGGTACGTTCCAGGGCCAGGACGCCTTCCTGGCCGCCGACACCGACTCCACCGGCTACGTCTCCGCCGAGGGCCGCCAGCAGCTGTCCGACGAGGCCCTCTCCGCCCTGGCCGAGTGCTACGAGCAGGTCAAGAGCGGCGCCATCGTTCCCGCCTCCAACTTCAACGGCAGCACGCCCGACAACTTCCCCGGCCTGTGAGCCAAGAAAGGAAGAGCGTATGACGAAGAGTTCGATTTCCGCCAGCATCAGCGTCACCGACGCTGAGATCGCCAAGGTCGTCCTCATGCCCGGCGACCCCCTGCGGGCCAAGCACGTGGCGGAGAACTACCTGGAAAATCCCGTCTGCTTCAACACTGTCCGGAACATGCTGGGCTACACCGGCACCTACAAGGGCAAGCAGATCTCCGTCATGGGCAGCGGCATGGGCATTCCCTCCATGTGCCTCTACGCCACGGAGCTCTACAACCAGTTTGACGTGGACGCCATCATCCGCATCGGCTCCACCGGGGGCCTGGCTCCCCAGGTGAAGATGCGGGACGTCATCATCGCCATGGCCGCCTCCACCAACTCCAACTACGGCGCCGCGTTCCCGTTCCCCGGGCTCTTCGCCCCGGTGGCGGACTACGGCATGCTCTCGAACGCCGTGGACTCCGCCAGGAGCCTGGGCGTCCAGACCATCGTGGGCAGCGTCTTCTCCAGCGACCACTTCTACCATCCCTCTCCCGAGGTCAACAAGCAGGCCCGGGACCTGGGGATGCTGGCGGTGGAGATGGAGACCGCCGGCCTCTACTGGACCGCCGCCGCCTGCCATAAGCGGGCGCTGAGCATCCTCACCGTCTCCGACCATCTCTTCACCGGCGAGGCCCTCTCCGCGGAGGACCGGCAGGAGTCCTTCCACGAGATGATGGAAGTGGCCCTGGAGACCGCGTGGCGGTGCATTGAATAAACCGCAGGGACGCGCGGTCAGCCGCGCGCCCCTGAGCCGCCCCTCCCGCCGTCCGGGCGGAAGGGGCGGCGTCGTTAGAAGACCGTGGGACCACGGCAAAAGGGGGTAGGTCCATGGAAGACTATATTGTGGAGATGCGCCACATCACCAAGCGCTTCCCCGGCATCGTCGCCAACGACGACGTGACCGTCCAGATCCGGCGGGGGGAGGTCTATGCCCTGCTGGGAGAGAACGGCGCCGGGAAATCCACCCTGATGAGCATGCTCTTCGGGATGTACGAGCCGGACCGGGGGGAGATCCGCATCCGGGGGGAGAAGGTCACGTTCCGCTCCTCCAACGACGCCTCCGCCCTGGGCATCGGCATGGTGCACCAGCACTTCAAGCTGGTGGACAACTACACTGTGGCGGAGAACATCGTGCTGGGCCGGGAGCCCATGGGGAAGATGCTGGGCTTTCTGCCCTGCGTGGACATGAAAGGGGCCAACCGCCAGATCGCGGAGCTGTCCAAACGCTTCGGCCTGGAGGTGAACCCCACGGACAGGATCGAGGATCTGCCGGTCTCCGTCCGCCAGCGGGTGGAGATCTTAAAGATGCTCTACCGGGAGGCGGACATCCTCATCTTCGACGAGCCTACCGCGGTGCTGACGCCCCAGGAGATCGACTTTCTCTTGAAGATCATCGGCGAGCTCCGCCGGGGCGGCAAGACCATCATCCTCATCACCCACAAGATCGAGGAGATCAAGAAGATCGCCGACCGCTGCGCCATCCTCCACCGGGGGAAGCTGGTGGACGTGCTGGACGTGGCCTCCACCTCCTCCCAGGTCATGGCCAACATGATGGTGGGCCGCCAGGTGGAGTTCTCCTCCAGCAAGTCCGCCCCCCACTACCGGGACACCGTGCTGGAGGTGGAGCACCTCACCGTCCGGGACGCCAATAAATTTGAGGTGGTCAAGGACGTGTCTTTCCGGATCCGGGGCGGCGAGATCTTCGCCATCGCCGGCGTCTCCGGAAACGGCCAGGGCGAGCTGGCCGACGCCATCGCCGGCATGCTCAGGGCCTCCGGCGGCACCATCCGCCTGAACGGGGCGGACATCACCGACAGCTCCATCCGCCAGCGGGTGGAGGCCGGCGTCAGCTACATCCCGGAGGACCGCCACGGCGTGGGCGTGTTTATGGACTTCGACCTCTCTCAGAACCTGGCCCTGCGGCGGTACTACCGCCCGCCCTTTGCCAAAAAGGGTATTTTGGATTTCGATCAGTTCGACGGCTACGCCCAGCGCCTCATCGAGGAGTACGACATCCGCAGCGGGCAGGGGGGCAGGACTTCTCTGCGCTCCATGAGCGGCGGCAACCAGCAAAAGGCCATCATCGCCCGGGAGATCGAACAGCACGCCAGCCTCATCATCTTCGTCCAGCCCACCCGGGGATTGGACATCGGCGCCATTGAGAACATCCACCGCCAGATCATCGCCGAGCGGGACAAGGGCGCGGCGGTGCTGCTGATCTCCCTGGAGCTGGACGAGATCATGGAGCTGGCTGACACCATCGGCGTCATCTACAACGGACAGCTCTTGAAGATCGCCGAGGCCTCCACCATGACCTCCCACGACGTGGGCAAATATATGATGGGGGTGAAAGAGGCATGAAGAAAGCCATCGACAAACTGGCCCGGGCCCTGGACGACCACCGCTGGGGCTCCCTGTGGGTCTCCCTTTTGAGCATCTTCCTCAGCCTCGTCTGCGCCAGCATCATTTTGCTGGTTATGGGCAAAAATCCCCTGGCGGCCTTTCAGAGCTTCCTCCAGGGGGCCGGCTTCTGGCCCAAGGCCAGCTACGGCGGCGGCACGGGAATGCTGACGGACCTGTTCTCTTTCCTGAACATTCTGGCCCCCATGATTCTGGCGTCCCTCAGCTTCATCGTGGGCTTCAAGGCGGGCCTTTTCAACATCGGCATCTCCGGGCAGATGCTGGCCTCCGGGTATCTGGCCATCTCCATCGTGGGATACAGCCAGCTGAACGCGGTTCTGGCCAAGCCCCTGGTGATTTTGATCGGCGTGGCGGCCGGCGGCCTTTTGGGCGTGTTCATCGGTTTTTTGAAGTACAAATTCAATATCCATGAGGTGGTCTCCACCATTATGGTAAACCACATCATCAACTATCTCACAGGCTTCTTCATCAACACGTACTACGCCGACCCCCTGACCCGGACTATGAAGATCTGCGGCAGCCACGCCCGCCTCACCTGGACCAACGTGCAGTTGGCGGGGGTGAAGTGCAATGTCCCCCTGGGGCTGGCGCTGGCGCTGCTGGCGGCTTTCGCGGTGAAGTTCATCTTCGACAAGACGGTCTTCGGCTTCGAGCTGCGGGCCGTGGGTCAGAATCCCACCTGCGCCCGGTACACCGGCATCAGGGTGGGCAGCCGCATCATGGCCTCCATGATGCTCTCCGGGATGCTGGCGGGCCTGGCCGGTGTCACCTATTACTGCGGCTGCTACAACACCATCGTCCCCAAGGTCCTGCCGGACCTGGGCTATGACGCCATCGCCGTGGCGCTGCTGGGCAACTCCAGCCCCATCGGCGCCATCTTCGCGGCCATCCTCATCAGCATCTTCCAGACAGGCAGCAACTACATGAGCTCCTCCATGGGTGTCGCCAAGGAGATCGCGTCTTTGATCACCGGCATATTGCTGCTGTTCTCCGCCTGCGGCGGATTCTTCCGCCTGATGGCCCGCCGCCGTCTGGACCGGGCGGCGGACGAGGCGGCGCCGCCTGCCTCCGAATCGGGAAAGGAGGGTGCGCCCCATGCTGGATAAGGTCTTTATCGACGGGCTGTCCTTTGCGGCTCCGCTGTTCATCATGGCCATCGGCGCCATCTACTCGGAAAAGAGCGGCGTCACCAACCTGGCCATCGACGGACTCCAGGGCTTCGGCGCGTTCGTGGGCGCCCTGGCGGCCGTGATCCTGGCCCCCCTCATGGGCGAGGGGAACCAGGCTATCATCTACATCGCCATGGCGGCGGCCTTTGTCGGCGGCGGGCTGTACGCCTGCGTCCACGCGCTGCTGTGCGTCAAGTTCCGGGCCAACCAGGTCATCAGCGGCGTGGTGGTGAACATCCTGGCCATGTCCCTGACCACGTTCCTCACCACCGCCATGAACAAGGCCCTCACCGGCGGCCAGTCCTCCAACAAGTTTATCCTGGGCATCTCCAGCCGGTTCGACTTCCCGGTCCTGTGCAAAATCCCGGTGCTGGGGGCGCTGTTCCGGAACATGTATCCCTTTGAGTGGATCATCCTGGCCATCAGCGTGGCGGCCTGGTATCTGATGTACAAGACCCGGTTCGGCATGCACCTGCGGGCCTGCGGGGAGAACCCCCAGGCGGTGGACGCCGCCGGCGGCGACGTGGCCCGGACGCGCTTTGTGGCGGTGATGCTCTCCGGAGCCCTCTCCGGTGTGGGCGGCATGTGCTTTGCCTACTCCATCTCCGCCAACTTCTCCCCCAACATCTACATGGGCTACGGCTACCTGGCCATCGCCGCCATGATCTTCGGCAACTGGAACATCCTGCCCACGGCGGCGGTCTGCCTCTTCTTCGGCCTGGCCAAGTCCGGCGGATACCAGCTGTGCCTGCGCATGGGGCTGCCCAGCAACTACTCCGATCTCTTTATGATGCTGCCCTACATCCTCACGCTGCTGCTGCTGGCGTTCTTCTCCAAGAAGAACCATCCTCCCGCCGCGGCCGGCGAGGCCTACGACAAGGGAAAGCGGTAAATACAGGTGAAAGAGGCGCCCTGTCCGGGCGCCTCTTTTTCGGGGCCGCCGGCTCCGGTAAAAAACACGCCTGCGGCGCACAATTGTCCGCCATATAGAAATACACAAAGGTTGCGCGCGGAACCGGCGATCTTTTGGAACAGTTACTAAAATCGGGAAGAGGGGCCGGTTTTCCTGGTGAAAAACGTTGACAGGGGAATCTTTTCGGCCGTATAATACGAGCTGTGAGAGAGCGGCGGGCCCTCCCGGAGGGCTCTCCGCTCGTTTTTTCATTTTTTCAGCGAACGGAGTGGTTTTATGTCATTTGTTTCGCCGCTGTACAGCCCTCAATTCGAGCACGACGCCTGCGGCATCGGCGCGGTGGTGGACATCGGAGGGCGGCGGTCCCACGAGACCGTGGACAAGGCCCTGCAGATTGTGGAGAAGCTGGAGCACCGCGCCGGAAAGGACGCCGCCGGGGAGACCGGCGACGGCGTGGGTCTTTTGATGCAGATTCCCCACAGGCTGATGAAGCGGGCGGCGGCCCAGGCGGAGATCTCCCTGGGGGAGGCCCGGGACTACGGCGTGGGGATGTTCTTCTTCCCTCTGGACCCGCTCAAGCGGGCCCAGGCCAAGAAGATGCTGGAGATCATCGCGAACAAGGAGGGACTGACTTTCCTGGGCTGGCGGGACGTGCCGGTGCACCCCGAGGTGCTGGGGGAGCGGGCGAGAAGCTGCATGCCCCATATCTGCCAGTGCTTTGTGGCGCGCCCGGAGGACTGTCCCCGGGGGCTGGACTTTGACCGGCGGCTGTATGTGGTCCGGCGGGTGTTTGAGCAGTCCAACGTCAACACCTACATCCCCTCTTTCTCCAGCAGGACCATTGTCTACAAGGGGATGTTCCTGGTGGGGCAGCTGCGCCAGTTCTACGCCGATCTGACGGATCCGGACTGCGAGAGCGCCATCGCCCTGGTCCACTCCCGTTTCTCCACCAACACCACTCCCTCCTGGGAGCGGGCCCACCCTAACCGCTACATCCTCCACAACGGGGAGATCAACACCATCCGGGGCAATGTGGACCGGATGCTGGCCCGGGAGGAGACCATGTTCTCTCCCGTCATGGACGAGGACATGGACAAGATCCTGCCTGTGGTGGATCAGAGCGGGTCCGACTCCTCCATGCTGGATAACACGCTGGAGTTTTTGATGATGAACGGCGTGGAGCTTCCCAAGGCGGTGATGCTCTGCATCCCGGAGCCCTGGGCGCGGGACGGGCAGATGTCCCGGGAAAAGCGGGATTTTTACCACTATTACGCCACCATGATGGAGCCCTGGGACGGCCCCGCCGCCATCGTCTTCTCCGACGGCGACACCGTGGGCGCGGTGCTGGACCGCAACGGCCTGCGGCCCTGCCGGTGGTATCTCACCGACGAGAACCAGCTGATCCTCTCCTCGGAGGTGGGCGTGCTGGACGTCGCCCCGGAGCACATTGTGAAAAAGTCCCGCCTCCAGCCGGGGCGGATGCTGCTGGCGGACCTGCGCCAGGGCCGGCTGGTGGACGACAGCGAGCTGAAAGAGCGCTGCGCCCGCTGCCAGCCCTACGGCGAGTGGCTGGACGCCAACCTGATCCGCCTCCGGGACCTCCCCATCCCCAACAAGCGGGTGGAGACTCACTCCCAGGAGCTGCGGGACCGGCTGTACAAGGCCTTTGGCTACACTTATGAGGAGGTGAAGGACGCCATCCTCCCCATGGCCCGGGACGCCGTGGAGCCCACCTCCGCCATGGGGGTGGACACGCCGCTGGCGGTGCTCAGCGAGCGCCACCAGCCGCTGTTCAACTACTTCAAGCAGCTCTTCGCCCAGGTGACGAATCCCCCCATTGACGCCATCCGAGAGGAGATCGTCACCGACACCACCGTCTACGTGGGGCCCAGCGGCAATCTGCTGGAGGAGAAAGCCTCCAACTGCACCGTATTGCAGATTCAAAACCCCATTCTCACCTCCGTGGACCTGATGAAGATTCGCCACATGGACCGCCCGGGCTTCCACGTGGAGAACGTCTCCCTGCTCTACTACAAGGGCTCCCCCCTGGAAAACGCGCTGGACCGCCTTTTGGTGAATGTGGACCGGGCCTATAAGAAAGGGGCCAACATCGTCATCCTCTCCGACCGGGGCGTGGATGAAAACCACGTGGCCATCCCCTCGCTTTTGGCGGTGAGCGCCCTGGAGCAGTACCTGGTCCGCACCAAAAAGCGCACCGCCGTCTCCCTGGTTCTGGAGAGCGCGGAGCCCCGGGATGTCCACCACTTCGCCACTCTCCTGGGCTACGGCGCCCAGGCCATCAACCCCTATCTCGCCCAGGAGTGCGTGGAGGAGCTGGTGGAGCGGGGGCTGCTGGACAAGGAGGCCTCCGTCGCCGTCCGGGACTACAACGAGGCCATCCTCCACGGGATCGTGAAGATCGCCTCCAAGATGGGCATCTCCACCATCCAGTCCTACCAGTCCGCCCAGATCTTCGAGTGCGTGGGCATCAACCGCTCCACCGTGGACCGGTATTTCACCAACACCGTCAGCCGCGTGGAGGGCGTGGGGCTGGAGGAGATCGGCGAGGGTGTGGAGTGGAACCACAACAGGGCCTTTGATCCGCTGGGGCTGGGCTTCGACCCCACGCTGGACTCCATGGGCATCCACAAGCTCCGCTCCGGGCCGGACAAAGAGGATCACATGTACAACCCCCGCACGATCCTCCTGCTGCAAAAGGCCGCCCGGGAGGGCAGCTACGACGACTTCAAGGCCTACAGCGCCCTGGTGGACTTCGCCGACAAGCCCCACACCCTGCGGGGACTGCTGGACTTCCGGTTTGACCCGGACGGCGGCGTTCCCCTGGAGGAGGTGGAGCCGGTGGAGAGCATCGTCAGGCGCTTTAAGACCGGGGCCATGAGCTACGGCTCCATCTCCCAGGAGGCCCACGAGTGCATGGCCGCCGCCATGAACCGCATCGGCGGAAAGTCCAATTCCGGCGAGGGCGGCGAGAGCCGGGAGCGGCTGAACAGCGACCGCCGCTCCGCCATCAAGCAGGTGGCCTCCGGCCGCTTCGGCGTCACCAGCGAGTATCTGGTCAGCGCCGACGAGATCCAGATCAAGATGGCCCAGGGGGCCAAGCCCGGCGAGGGCGGCCACCTGCCGGGGAAAAAGGTGTACCCCTGGATCGCCAAGACCCGCTGCTCCACCCCCGGTGTCACGCTGATTTCCCCGCCGCCCCATCACGACATCTACTCCATCGAGGATCTGGCCCAGCTGATCTACGACCTGAAAAACGCCAACCGCTTCGCCCGCATCAGCGTCAAGCTGGTCAGCGAGGCGGGGGTGGGCACCATCGCCGCCGGCGTCGCCAAGGCCGGGGCCCAGGTGGTGCTGATCTCCGGCCACGACGGCGGCACCGGCGCGGCCCCCCGCAGCTCCATCCAGGGGGCGGGCCTGCCCTGGGAGCTGGGTGTGGCCGAGGCCCATCAGACCCTGATCCAAAACGGCCTGCGGAGCCAGGTGGCCATCGAGGCCGACGGAAAGCTGATGACGGGCCGGGATGTGGCCATCGCCTGCATGCTGGGGGCGGAGGAGTTCGGCTTTGCCACGGCGCCGCTGGTGGCCATGGGCTGCTGCATGATGCGGGTGTGCAATCTGGACACCTGCCCCGCCGGCATCGCCACCCAGGATCCGGAGCTTCGCAGGCGCTTTGCCGGAAAGCCGGAGTACGTGGTGAATTTCATGACTTTCGTGGCCCGGGAGCTGCGGGAGTATATGGCCAGGTTGGGTGTGCGCACCGTGGATGAGCTGGTGGGCCGCTGCGATCTTTTACAGGTTCGGGACAAGCTGGTGACCCGTCGGGCGGAGACGCTGGACCTTGGCGCCCTGCTGCAAAACCCCTACGGGGACCACGTTCCCCACTTTGACCCCGCCGCCGCCTACGACTTCCACCTGGAGAGGACGGCGGATATGCGCGTGCTGTTGGAGAAGCTGGGCAAGAGCCTGAAAGGGAGAAAGAGCGGCCGGCTGGAGCTTGCGGTGTCCTCCACGGACCGGGCTTTCGGCGCCCTTTTCGGCTCGGAGATCACCCGCGTCTGCGGGGGCGGACTGCCGGAGGACAGCTATGTCATCTCCTGCCGGGGCGGCGGGGGACAGTCTTTCGGCGCGTTTATCCCCAGCGGGCTGACGCTGGAGCTGGAGGGCGACTGCAACGACGGCTTCGGCAAGGGCCTCTCCGGCGGCAAGCTGATTCTCTACCCGCCCCGGGGCAGCGCTTTCAAGCCCGGGGAGAACATCATCGTGGGCAATGTGGCCCTCTACGGAGCCACCGCCGGCAAGGCCTTTATCTCCGGCTGCGCGGGGGAGCGGTTCTGTGTGCGCAACTCCGGCGCCGCCGCGGTGGTGGAGGGCGTGGGGGACCACGGCTGCGAGTACATGACCGGCGGCCGGGTGGTGATCCTGGGGCCCACGGGAAAGAACTTCGCCGCGGGGATGTCCGGCGGCGTGGCCTACGTGCTGGATGAGCGGCACGACCTGTATCTGCGGCTGAACAAGGGGCAGGTGCAGTTCTCCGAGGTGACGGAGAGCCATGACGCATCGGAGCTGCGGGGCCTGATCGAGGCCCATGTGGCCGCCACCGGCTCCCCCCGGGGGGAGAAGATTCTGGCGTCGTTCCAGACCTATCTGCCCTGCTTCAAAAAGGTCACGCCCCGGGACTATGACCGGATGCTGCGGGCCATCGCCCAGCAGGAGGAGAAAGGCATGAGCCGGGAGCAGGCGGAGATCGAGGCGTTTTACGCCACCGCGAGAGTCTGAGGAGGGAGGAGAACATGGGTAAGATCACCGGATTTTTGGACTATGCCCGGCAGGAAGCGGCGGACCGGCCGCCCCTGGAGCGGGTGAAGGACTGGCTTCCCTTCCACAGTGCCCTGCCGGAGTCCCTCCGCCGGGAGCAGGGGGGGCGCTGTATGGACTGCGGCGTTCCTTTCTGCCAGTCCGGCATCCAGTGGGAGGGGAGCGCCTTTGGCTGTCCTCTGCACAATCTGATCCCCGAGTGGAACGATATGATCTACGCGGGGAATCCCTCCCATGCCCTGAGCCGCCTGCTGAAAACCAACAATTTCCCGGAGTTTACCGGGCGGGTCTGCCCCGCCCCCTGCGAGCGGGCCTGTATCTGCGGCGTCTGGGGCGACGCCGTGACCATCCGGGACAACGAGCTCAGCGTCATCGAGGGGGCCTTTGCCGCCGGGACGGTGAGGCGCCGCCGCCCGCCCCAGTGGTCCGGGAAGAAAGTGGCGGTGGTGGGCTCCGGCCCCGCGGGCCTGGCGGCGGCGGACCAGCTGAATCACCGGGGCCACTCCGTCACCGTCATCGAGCGGGAGCAGCGGCCCGGGGGACTTCTGACCTACGGCATCCCCAACATGAAGCTGCCCAAGGAGATCGTAAAGCGCCGGATCGACCTGATGATTGACGAGGGTGTCAGCTTCGTCACCGGCGTGGACGCGGCGGACCGTCAGGTGGCGGCGCGGCTGCTGCGGGACTATGACGCGGTCATTCTCTGCTGCGGGGCGGAGCGCCCCCGTCCCCTGGGCTTGGAGACGGAGGGCATTGCCGGCGTCTGCTTCGGCACGGAGTTTTTGAAAGCCGCTGTGGAGCGGCAGCACTTCGGTTTGACGCCGGATCTCCCCACAGCGGAGGGCCGGGACGTGGTGATCGTGGGTACCGGCGACACCGCCTCGGACTGTGTGGCCACGGCCCTGCGGCAGGGCTGCCGGTCCGTGGTGCAGCTGGTGCGCCGCCCGGAGGAGGACTACCTGCAAAATGGCGCGCTTCCCCGGGACTACGCCCACCAGGAGGCCGCCGCCGTCCTGGGCGCGGACCCCAGGCGCTTTGGCGTGCAGCTCAAGGAGCTGACGGCGGAGGGCGGCGCGCTGACGGCCGTGACCACCACGGACGGCGATACGCTGCCCTGCTCGCTGCTGATTGCCGCCACAGGTTTTGCCGGGTGCGCGGGCGGCGTGTGCGAGGCCTTTGGCGTGGAGTATGACCGGACGGTCCGGACGGCGGAGGGGAGCTTCGCCGCCGGTGTGGAGAAAGTCTTTGCCGCCGGGGATATGCGCCGCGGCCAGTCCCTGGTGGTGTGGGCCATCGCCGAGGGCCGCAGCGCCGCCGCGGAGGTGGACGCGTACCTCAACGGCTGTACCAACCTGGTACGGGCGCTGTAGACCGGCCCCAGGGCTGGTGCGGGCGTCCCGCGCACAGCATACTGCGCGGATTATACGGCCCGGTTCGGCAAGCCCGAGGGCATCCATCGGCTGACCCATGCCCAGCGCGCCGCCAGAGGCGAAAGCTTCGCGATCACGACTGGCCGCGGCGGGCATGAAATACGCGGCGGCCATTGCGGCCAAACAGCCGGAAGTGGAGATCTCCGAGTACAAGATCGACGCTTTTATACCGGTTTCCGTGGCGGCGCGGCTGATGGAGCTGTACGCGGAACAATGAGCACGTGTTGATTTCCTCCCGAAAGAGTACAGGGGACGCCTGGGGGAGACATGGGAGAAGCCCGGCGGCACGGGCCGCTTGGGATAGGGAAAAGCGGAAGCATGAAACAGTCCGATCTGTTCCATGCTTCCGCTTTCGTTTTCCCCACACGTCCGGCGCGCGCTCCCGCCATTGCGGCGCGTCCGCTTCCGGGCTGCGTTGGTTCCGGTACCATCCGGCGGGGAATATCTCAACGCAGGCGGATCAAGCCGTCTGCGGAATGGTGGCGGTAAAGGTGATGACCCCGTCCCCGTAGCGCCCCGCGATGCGGCCCCGGTGCCGGAGGACGATGGCCTTGGCGGTGGACAGGCCGATGCCGTAGCCGCCGGTGGCCCGGTCCCGGGAGGGGTCCGCCCGGTAGAAGCGGTCGAAGTAGCGGGGGAGCTGGGCCGGGTCGACCCTGGCGCAGGGGTTGGAGACGGAGATGGAGATGTGCCGGCCCCGCTGGAATACGCGCAGGCGGATGGTCCCGCCCGGGTCGCAGTATTTCACCGCGTTGTCCAGCAGGATGGACAGCAGGCGGAAGAACTGGTCCTGGGTCCCTCTCAGGGTGAGTCCCTCCGCGATGTCCGCGCTCAGCGTTTTTCCCGCCGCCTCCGCTAGGGGCTGGAAAGCCTCCGCGCTGGCCCAGGCGATCTCGCTGAGGTCCAATGCGGCCGCGGCGCCCTCCCGGACGGCCTCCTCCGTCCGGGCCAGCTCCACCAGATTTTTGATGAGCTGGTCCAGCCGGGCGATCTGCGCCCGGGCGCTCTCCAGCCACTTGTCTTTCCCGTAGGCGTCCTCCAGGAGCCCCATGTCCGCCGACAAAATGGCCAGAGGGGTCTTCAGCTCGTGGGAGGCGTCGGTGACGAACTGCCGCTGCCGCTCCAAATTGTCCGCAAAGGGGCGGATGGCCCGCTTGGACAAAAACAGCAGCAGCACGGATACAATCAGAAAGCAGGCCAGGAACATGGAGACCGTGATGCGCAGCATATTGCTGGCCGACTGGAGCTGGAGAAAGCAGTCCAGCACGATCACGGTGCTGCCTCCGTCCTCCCGGGGGAAGATGCCGAAGCGGTAGTGGCCCACATAGCCCCGGTCTGTTCCGGCGGCCACGATGCGGCTGATGGTGTCCACTACCGTCTGGCGGTCCAGGGCGGCGATGTGTTCCAGATCCACCAGCGCAATCTCCCTCTGGGCCGTCAGCTCCACCAGGAAGTACCGCGTCTCAAAGGGAGTCTCCGGTGTGACCTGGAACTGGGAGTCGGAGGGATCGAAGTGGGACTCGGGCGGGAGGAAGCTCCCGCCGTTTTGCTGGAGGATGGAGATGGCCCGGTCGATCCGGTTCGTCGTGGTACAGTGAATGCCGACGCCGATGGCGGCGCAGAGAACGGTCATGGTGCCGATCAGCGAGGCAAGGGCGATCAGAAGAAATTTCCGGCGCAGAGAGGAGATCATAGGTCCTCCTCCAGCAGGTATCCCTGCCCCCGGCGGGCGGTGATGCGGACGTTGGCCCCCACGGCCTCCAGCTTTCGCCGGAGGTAGGAGATGTAGGCCCAGACCACGTTGATCTCCGCGTCGCTGTCATAGCCCCACACACGCTCCATGAACTGCTCCGTGGAGATCAGCCGCCCGGTCTGCCGCATAAGCAGCTCCAGCATCTGAAACTCCTTGTTCCCCAGCCGGATACAGGCGGAGCCGCACTGGAGCTCAAAGGTGGCGCAGTCCAGCGTGGTATTTCCGGCGGAGAGCACCCTGGGGGTGTATTCGCCGCCCCGGCGGGTCAGGGCCTGGACCCTGGCGATCAGCTCCCGGTTGTCAAAGGGCTTTGGCAGGTAGTCGTCGGCCCCGCTGTCCAGACCCGCCACCCGGTCCTCCACCTGCCCTTTCGCCGTCAGCAGCAAAACCGGCGTGGAGACGTTCTTCGCCCGCAGGGCCCGGAGCGCCTGAATGCCGTCCAGCTTGGGCATCATGATGTCCAGCACAATGCAGTCGTAGTTCTCCGCCAGGCCGTAGTCCACCGCGTCCTGCCCGTTGTGGACCACATCCACAGAGTAATGGGCCCGCTTTAAAAGGGCCTCCAACACCATGGTCATCTCCGCCTCGTCGTCAGCCACTAAGATCCGCATGAAATTCCTCCTGTCTTGCCGGCGTCTCGATCAGCTCCCGGATGGTCTGCAGGGAAAGATCCGTGGAGGCGATCTCGTCCGCGCACCGTTTCAGCTCCTGGACGATCAGGGCCTGGTTTTCGATATCCTGTTTGTACTTCAGCTGGTGCTCAATGCTGGCCCAGCAGTCCATGGCGAGGGTGCGCAGCTGCACCTCCAGCCAGACCGGCTCCTCCGGCGGCCGGGGCAGAAACCGCAGGGGCAGGGAGAGAATTATATGGTAGCTGCGGTAGCCGTTGGGCTTGGGGCTGCGGATGTAGTCCTTTTCCCGCAGGATTCGGATCCCCGGGATCTGCCGGATCAGGGCGGTCATCTGGTCGATGTTTCGGGCAAAGGGACAGATCAGCCGCACTCCGGCGGCGTCCCGCACCTCCTCCAGGGCGCTGGCGGCCGTGACGGGAAGGCCTTTTCGCCTCAGCTTGGCCTTCATGCTCTCCGCGCTCTTGATCCTGGCCTGGAAAGAGGCGACGGGATCCCGCCGCCCCAGGCTCACCTGGTAGCGGCGGATCATCCGGACGCAGGAGAGAAACTCCTCGACGGCCCCCTCCAGCAGGATCAGGGACTCTCCGTAAAAAGCGCGCTCCGCGCCGGTGATCTCCAAAGGAACATATTCCATATCAAGCTCCTCTCCGCGGCGCGGCTTCCTCCGGCGAATCGGCCCTGGGCAGCCGGAGGGCGCACGTCAGTCCGCCGTCCTCCGTCAGGGTAAAGAGCAGGGCCACCTCCTCCGTGTCGTCTCTGACGGTGATATGTCCCACGCCGTCCTCGTCGGTGGTGGCGTCGATGACAGCCCCCTGGTCGAAGAAGAGGGTCATGACGCCCCGCACCTCCTGCCGCTGGTCGAACAGGGTCATCAGCAGCTCGCCGCTTCTGGGCAGGCCGGAGGCGCGGATTTCGCCGCCGCTGTCCAGCGGATGACTGCTCTCCTCTCCGGAGAATTGGGCGGCGCCGCCCTGCAGAGCGTCCCCGCTCTCCGCCTGGAACCGCGCGGACACGCAGAGACTGTCCGGCTGCTCCCGGGGCGGCGCGGCGGAGCAGCCGGAGAGGAGCAGAAGCGACAGCAGCGCGGCTCCCACCGCTCTCCCATTCATTACAGCCGCCTCCTTTCCGGCCAACCTCTCGGAGGCCTTGCCGCAAGTATAGACGCCGAACCCAAAAATAACTTTAAAGAAACCGGCGGCGGACCGGGTTTTCCGCCGGCTCCCGCGGCCTGACTTTTTAACTAGCTTTTAAGTACGCCCGCTATAATGGCCCTATCCTGACAAAAGGAGGGGACACCCTTGATCGAACTTTCCCACCTGACCAAGCGCTACGGGAATCACACGGCGGTGTCGGATCTGAGCCTCACCGTGGACAGCGGGCAGATCTACGGCTTTCTGGGGCCCAACGGCGCGGGGAAATCCACCACCATGAACATAATGACCGGCTGCCTGTCCGCCACGGAGGGCGCCGTCCGCATTGACGGCTGCGACATCTTCCGGGAGCCGGACAGGGCCAAGCGGCTCATCGGCTATCTCCCGGAACAGCCCCCGCTCTATCTGAATGAGACGCCGGAGGAGTACCTGCGGTTTGTGGGCGAGGCCAAGGGCCTGCGGGGCGCGGAGCTGGAGCGGCAGGTGGAGGAGGTCCTTCAGCAGACCGGGACCCGGGAGGTGGCCCGCCGGCGCATCTTTGCGCTGTCCAAGGGGTATAAGCAGCGCTTGGGCATTGCCCAGGCGCTGCTGGGGAATCCCAGGGTCATCATTCTGGACGAGCCCACCGTGGGCCTGGACCCCATTCAAATCATCGAGATCCGGGACCTGATCCGGGAGCTGGGCCGGACCCACACGGTGATCTTCAGCTCCCACATCCTCTCCGAGGTACAGACCATCTGCGACCGGATCATCATGATTGCCCACGGGAAGCTGGTGGCCTTTGACACCCCGGAGAACCTGGAAAAGCACCTGCTGGCCCCCAATGAGGTCACGCTGACCACCGACGCCGGCCCGGACGAGGTGCGGGCGCTGCTGAGGGATGTGGAGCATGTCACGTCCATGGCGGTGGAGGAGACTGAGACCGGTCTGGTCACCGCCTGTCTGGGGACCGACCTCCCCGACGTCTTCGACCTCTCCCGGGCGGTGTTTGAGACCTTTGCCGGCAGCGGCAAGGTTCTGCTGGGGCTGACGGTGAAAAAGGCGAACCTGGAGGACATTTTCCTGGAGCTGGCGGAGGGGGACGACACGCTTTCGGCTCCCTCCGGGAGTGAGGCGGAGAGCCCGAAAAGGGAGGGGGATGGACTGTGACCGCGGTATTGAAGCACGAGCTGAAGAGCTGTTTCCACACATTGACCGCCTATGTGTTCGGCGCGGGGCTGCTGCTGGCCGTGGGGCTGGGGGCCATGCTCTACAACATCCAGGCGGCGGTGAGCAATTTCGAGTACGCCCTCAGCTATTTCAGCATCATCCTGGCGGTGATCGTCCCCATTTTGACCATGCGGGTTATTGCGGAGGAGCGCCGGCAGAGGACCGACCAGCTGCTCTACTCCCTGCCCATCTCCGCCGCCCAGGTCATCGTGGGGAAGTACCTGGCACTGCTGACGGTGTATCTCATCCCCATGTGCGTCGTGGCGGTCTATCCGCTGATCTTCGCCCGGTTCGGGGACGTGTACCTGCCCACCTCCTACGGCTCCATGCTGGCGTTTTTTCTCATGGGGGCGGCGCTGATCGCCCTGGGGGTGTTCATCTCCTCCCTGACGGACAACCAGGGCTTTGCCGCGGGAGTCGGCATCGCGGTGATTCTGCTGAACTACTTCAGCGTGAGCCTCTCAGAGTATGTCTCCCGGACCGCCTTCGGCTCCGCGGCGGCCCTGTGCGTCCTGGTTTTGATCCTGGGGGCGGTGATCTGGCACCTGACCCGGAGCGAACTTCTGGCCTGCGGCGTCTGCCTTGTCTGCATGGCCGGGATCGCGGCCGTCAGCTTTGCGGACAGCGCTCTTCTCGAGGGGCTGCTGCCCGGCGTCATGACGCGGCTCTCCCTGTTTGACCGCTTCAACGGCTTTGTCAACGGGGTGTTTGATCTGACCTCCATCGTCTTCTATGTCAGCGTGATCGTGTTCTTCCTGTTCCTGTCCGTCCAGTCGCTGGAGAAGCGGAGGTACAACTGATGAAAAATATCAACTTCCCAACTGCCGGCGGAGGGGCCGGCCAAAACGCCCTCCGGGGCGGGGCCTACTCCCTGGCCGTCTCCGCGGTGGTGCTGGCGATTTTGGTGGTGGTCAACATCCTGGTCTCCGCCCTGCCCGAGGCGCTGACCAGGTATGACATCAGCGCCTCCCGGCTCTACTCCATCACCAGCAACACCAAGGTGGTGGTGAACGCCCTGGAGGAGGATGTGACCATCTACTGGGTGGTGCAGTCCGGTCAGGAGGACGAGGTCATCGAGAACCTGCTGGACAAGTACGACAGCCTCTCCGGCCATATTCGGGTGGTGAAGAAAAACCCGGACGTCTACCCCGCCTTTGCAGAGCAGTACACGGACGAGACCGTGGAGAACAACAGCCTCATCGTGGAGTGCGGGGACAAGAGCCGCTTCATCGGATACGGGGACATCTACGTGCAGGACGTGGACCTCTCCTCCTACTACAGCGCCTCCTATTCCTTTGACGGGGAGGGGGCCGTCACCTCCGCCATCGACTATGTGGTCAGCGAGGAGCTGCCCAAGGTCTACCTCCTGGAGGGCCACGGAGAGCAGGCGCTTCCGGCCTCCTTTCAGGA
The DNA here is from genome assembly GCA_947365245.1 of uncultured Oscillibacter sp. GTDB lineage: Bacteria > Bacillota > Clostridia > Oscillospirales > Oscillospiraceae > Oscillibacter. The sequence continues at coordinate 17,984 of CANAWG010000013.1, forward strand.
ACAGATGGAAAAGGAGAACATGGAGACGGACGCCCTGTCTCTGCTGACCGTGGACGGAATCCCCGAGGACGCGGACTGCGTGATGATCTACGCCCCCCAGAGCGACATCTCCCAGGAGGAGAGAGCGCTGCTGGCGGACTACGCGGCGGAGGGCGGCAGACTGCTGGTCATCGCCGGGCCGGTACAGGACGGCGTCCTGGAAAACCTCTACAGCCTGTTGGAGGACTACGGCGTGGAGGCCAACGAGGGCATTGTGGTGGAGGGGGACCGGGAGCACTACTCCGCGTTTCAGGGCCCCGCGGTGCTGCTGCCGGACATGAACAGCGACCCCATTACCGAATCGCTGGCGGAGGAGAACTACCACCCCGTGATGCCCCTCTCTTTGGGGCTGACCACTGCCCGGTACACCGGCGGCGCGGCGGTGACGGAGCTGCTGACCACCTCGTACGACGCCTACAGCAAGCTGGCGGGATACGCCATGGCGGACTACGAGCGGGAGGAGGGCGACATCGACGGGCCCTTTGCTCTGGCCGTCGCCGTCGAGACCGCCGGGGAGGGAAAGATCGTCTGGTTTACATCCTCCTACTTCCTGGAGGACATGTACAACGCCGTCTCCTCCGGGGCCAATGTGAATCTGGGGATCAACGCCCTCAGCTCGCTGATCGGCGAGACAGAGGCCATGGCCATCCGCAGCAAATCCCTGAATTACAACTACCTGACCATCGGCGGCGCCGCCGCCTCTTTGCTGAAGACGACCATGGTGGGCGTGTTCCCGCTGGCGTATCTGGCCGTTGGCGCTGCGGTGGTGCTGAGGAGAAGAGGTGAGCAGAATGAACCGGCCTAAGAAGCTCTGCGTTCTTCTGGGAATTCTGGCCGCGGCCTGCGTCGCAACCTTTGCGGTGATGCACGCCGAGGAGCGCAGAGAGCAGATCAAAAACAGCGGGGAGACCATTCTGGCGCTGGCCGGCCAAGAGGTGCAGTTCCTCTCCTGGGACTATGAGAACACCTCCCTGGCGTTCCACAGGGATGGAACCTGGCTCTATGACGGGGACGAGACCTTCCCGGTGAGCGAGGAGAGGATCAACGGCCTGCTGGAGCCCTTTGAGGACTTTGCCGCCGCGTTTGTCATTGAAGATGCGGAGGACTTCGGGCAGTACGGACTGGAGGACCCCATCTGCACCATCCGGCTGTCCACGGCGGAGGAGGCCTATGAGGTGAAGCTGGGGGATTACAGCAAGATGGACGCCCAGCGGTACGTCTCCATTGGGGACGGGAACGTGTATCTGATGAAGCATGACCCGCTGGAGGAGTTTGACGCCGTTCTCAGCGATATGATCGCCCACGATGAAATTCCGTCTTTCAACCATGTGACGGCCATCCGCTTTTCCGGAGCGGAGGCCAGCAGCAGCATCACCTATGCGGAGAACAGCGCCGATACCTACAGCGCGGATGACGTCTACTTTGTCCGGCGGAACGGGAGGAATCTGCCGCTGGACACGTCCAAGGTGGAGAGCTACCTGCGGAGCGTCAGCTATCTGGGCCTCTCCGATTATGTGACGTACCACGCGACGGAGGAGGAGCTGCGCTCCTGCGGCCTGGACGCCCCGGAACGGACCGTCACCGTGGAGTACACGGAAGAGGAGGACGGAGCGGAGACCGCGAAGACCTTTGTCCTCCATGTCAGCCCGGACCCGGAGGAGGTCGGGGCCGCGGAGGCGGCCGCCGGGGAGAACGGGGAGACGGAGATTTCGGCTTATGTCAGAGTGGGGGAATCCCCGATTGTCTACCGGATCTCCTCCGGCGATTATGAGCGGCTGGCCGCCGCGTCCTACGACGATCTCCGGCATTCGGAGGTGCTGTGGGCGGACTTCGCCGACATAGAGCGGATCGACGTCACATTGGAGGGGGAGTGCTGTACGCTGACCTCCGAGGAGGACGGCGGCGGACGCGTCTGGTTCTATCAGGATGCGGAGATTGAAACCGACGACCTGCGAAACGCTCTGGAGGCCCTGACCGCCGTCGAGTTTACCGCCGGGCGGCCCGTCCAAAAGGAGGAGATCCGACTGACGGTCCACCTGGACAATGAGAATTTCCCGGAGGTGAAAATTGTGCTGTACCGGTACGACGGGGAGCGGTGTCTTGCCGAGGTGGACGGCGAGAGCGTGTCCCTGGTGGAGCGCGCCGCCGTGGTGAGTCTGATCGAGGCGGTCCACGCCATCGTGCTGGATTAAATCAGAGAATGGGGCCGGCGCGGGTTCAAGAGACCGCGCCGGCCCCAAGAGAAGAGAGGGCCCCGCGGGGCAAGACGGCGGCCTGCGGCGCCGCCTTGATTGGAGGGACATCCATGAGCGACGAGTATTCCAAGGCGCTGCCCGCCGGACGGGGCGTCACGCTGAACAGCTTGCGGGACCAGATGTACTCATTGAGTATGCGTCTGCTGCTGGCAATGAAAAATCACGACGAACAGGCGCAGAAAGACATCCAAAAGGAGATGGCGGCCCTTCAAGATGAGATCGACCGGCTGTGTCTGGGCGGCAGATACCGCTTTTGACCAAACCTGTGATGATGAAATTATGGCTTCGGAACGCCGGTCAAAGCCTCCGGTTCAGCCGGGCGCATTAGGATTCTGTTCTCCCGCGGGAGCGAAAATCCACCGGGGCCTTGTCCGCGCCCCGGCTAGACGGAGCCCGCGTGTCCGCTGCTCTGCGCCATCCTGCGGCAAACGCGGCCATAGAGCAGCAGCGCCAGCCCGGTCGAGAGAAGATCCGCCGCCGGCTGGGCCCACACAAGGCCGGTAATGCCGATGATGCTCTGCAAAATGAACAGGGTGGGGATAAAGATAATTCCCTGACGGCTCAAATTGATGATCAGGGCGGGGGTGGCGGCCCCCATCGCCTGCAGCGCGCTGATCAGCACATAGAAAACGCCGAACAGGAAACTTGTGGTCAAAAGAATGCGGGAGAACTGTACCGCGTAGGAATAGGCGCTTGCGTCTGTCAGAAACGCCCCCACAATCTGATGGACGAACAGATAACAAAGCGCCGTCATGGCCGCGCCCAAGGCCAGAGAGAACGCGAGAGAAAACCGCAGGGCCTTTTTGAAGCGCTTCCACAGCCCGGCTCCTGCGCAGTAGCCCAGCAGCGGCTGGACGCCCTGTCCCAACCCCATGCAGACCATGCCGGTAATGGTTGCGGCTTTCATGGCGACGCCCATTCCAGCCACGGCCATATCGTCGTATCGGGTCATTTGGCTGTTGAGAATGATCTGGGAAACGCTCATGAGCAAGGAGCCCAGGGCCGCCGGCACACCAATGGCGAGGACGCCGCGGCATACCTGCTCTCTCAGGGTAAAGTCCTTAATGCTGACGCTCAGGGCTGATTTTCCCCGCACAAAATAGAGAATGTAATAAATTGCGCCGGCTGCGTTTCCGATGACGGTCGCAATCGCTGCGCCGGAGATATTCCAGCGAAAACCGAGGATCATAATCGGGTCAAGAACGACATTCAGCAGGTTGCCCAAAATCTGCCCCATCATAGCCTGAGCTGGCCGGCCCTCGGCGCGGACCACATTGGAATAGCAGCTGGAGATCAGCACGAACGGACCGCCCAGGCTCACGATTGTAAGATATGACCTGGCATGGTCCCAGGTGTCGGGGCTGGCCCCCGCCAGGGACAGAATTTCGTCCATGAAAATCAGAAACAGTGCCGACGCGGCAACGCCGGCCGCAACGCAGCCCCACATACAAAACGCGCAGACCTTTTTCGCGTACTCTGTCCGGCCCTGTCCCAGCGCGCGGGAGATCACCGAGGTGCCGCCTATGCCGAACACCGTACCGACTGCCATGAACATCAGGAACACGGGCATGACCAGTGATACCGCCGCTACCTGGAGCGCGTCGTGGGTCTGGCCGATAAAAAACGTGTCTGCCAGATTGTAGATCAGCGTCATCAGCATCGCGGCCATGGCGGGCAGGGCGCTTTTCCATACAGCCTGGGACACCGGGGCGCTTTCAAAGAGCTCCATAGCGTTTGATTCCCTCATGAAAATATCCTCCCAAAAACATTAGCAAGCTATTGATAGTATGCTATTTATATATCTAAAATAAATGCCCGCGCTCCGGCGAACATTTATTTTAGATTATCTGCCACGCGCTTCAGCAGGAAAAAAAGAGCGGAGCGCTCCGCTTCCGTCAGGCCGGAGAGCAGGGCCGCCTCGGACTCCGCCATGTGCCGGTCCGCGACCTGACAGCAGCTTTCCCCGGCGGGAGTGATACGGAGCATTTTTATTCGGCGGTCCCTGGGATCTCCGAACCCCTCTACGAAGCCCTTTTGCTCCAGCCGGGTCACAATCCCGGCGGCGGTAGACTGTGCTACGTGGAGCCGACGCTCCAATTCTTTCAGCGGCATCTGCTTTTCCGGCGAAAAACGCAGTTCAAGCAGCGCGCTCACCTGAGCCATTGTCAGGTCTTGAGAGCGCAGAGAATGATTGGCCTGTTTCTCCAGGCCGTCGTGTATCTGCTTAAAAAGCCGCCCATAGGTCACTCTCTCCTCCATAGCCTTCCACCCCCTTAAAAACATAATAGCATACTATTGTTTCTGTGTCAATAGCAAGCTGTTGAAAAAGGGCGGAATACGGCTCGGCGCCGTCTGCTGTCGGAAGAAAACTGTCTGATGTCCCCGGGGGATTTTTCGGCGCCTGTCTCTTTTTTGGGTACGCCCCGGGGGCGAAGCCCCCGGGTTTCAATACCCCGCGGTCTCTTCGATTCCGATGCTTCCGCAGGGAGGGCTCCTGTTCTGGGGCCGGCTACGGGTCAACGGCTGAAAACGGAATGCCGTTTTCCCTGGCGTATGCCTCCGCGCGGCTTCCGCCGGGCGCGAAAATCGTCAGTCTGCCGCAGTCCTCGAAGGCGTCCTCCCCGATCTCGGTGACGCTGGCGGGGATCCAGATCTTCTCCAGCTCTTCGCACTTGGCGAACGCGCCGATGTTGATGAAAGTGACGGTGTCCGGAATGGCGATCTCCTCCAGGCCGCACCGCTCAAAGGCGCCGCCGTCGATGAAAGCCGCATTTGCGCCGAAGCGGACCTCCTTCAAGCTTGTACAGCCGATAAACGTCTCCGAAGGAATGTATGTAAGTCCGTCTCCAATGGCGGCGGAGACCAATGAATCATGATCCCCGAAAGCGGAATAGGGAAGATCGACGATCCCGTTCCCAATCAAGACCTTTGTGATAGACCGCACGGTCTCGTCGTGGTACTCCTCTTCCCAGGAGGCTTTCGACAGCACGCCGCCGCCGCTGATGGTCAGGACCCCGTCCTCCAGCGTCCAGGCCGCCGCCCCGGCCTCCGGGACCTCCGCCAGGGCAGGGTCCGCCGGAAGCGCCGCCGGCGGGGCCTCCGCGGTTTCCTCCCGGATCGGTTCGCCGGTGATCTGAGTCTGGATGCCGCTGCCGCCAAGTGAAACGGTCTCTCTGGGTCTGACGGGCTGCGGAACGTCCCCGGCCCCGCCGCAGCCCGTCAAGGCCGCGGCAAGGATCAGAGGGACAAGAATACGCCTAAAATATCGTACCCGCATTCAGCGCCTCCTCAATTCCGTTTTAGCTCCAAGGCGGCCTTGGCCTCCTCGACGGTCATGCCGGTGGTATCCAGGTGCCCCTGACACGCGCCCTTGTACTCCCCGATGACGTTCCCCTCCCTGTCATACAGGGGAATGCTATACTCGTGGGGGCACGCCTCCCTGGAAAGGCCCCGCAGGGCCTCCCCGCCCTTTTGCAGCTCGGAATCCCGGATATACCCCTCGGGGCGGCCCTCGTGAGGATAGGCGGCCATGTGCTGCAGGTCCGGCGCATAGCCCACATAGTCCGCCAGCAGCGCGGAGCCGTAACTCTCCCCCCTGCTGTTTTTAGGGAAGTCGCCATCCTGTGTCAGGTCCTTCAAAAGGTTGGGGTATTTGACGATGTGAGGATTTGCCTCCAGGTTTCCAACGAAATACTCGACTCTCTTCCGGCCGTTTCGATCCAGGAATCCCTTATAGACTTTCTCGTTGATCCCGGTATAGGAATTGGGGTCGTCGTCCGGCAGCAGTGTGCCGCCCCGGCTTTGGATCAGGGCCGTATCCCCCCGGAGGGCTCCGGCCATTTCATCGGCGGTAAAGGCGGATGATGCCGGGGCCGCCGGCTGTTTTCCCAGCAGTACGGTCCTGGCGGCGGAGTCGTAGCCGATCTCCACCCCCAGCAGCTCGCTGACGGTGCGGATGGGCAGGTAGTTGGTCTTGCCGCCCGCGGCGTCGGTGAAGAGGATGGAGCCGGGGACCTTCTGCCCGTTGGCGGCGGTGATGTCCTGGCCCGCCGTGATTTTCTGGGTTCCGTCCATCGAGACGTTGACGAAGTTGTAGCTCACCTTCCCCGCCGCCGCCAGGGCGGTGGTCAGGCAGGCGCTCAGCGCCAGGGCGGCGCCGGCTCCGGCTAAAAAGGACACGATTCGGTTTTTCATGAGGATACCTTCCTTTCTTTTCCGGCGGGAAAGGGGGAAGCCCTCCCGCTCCGTTCTGATTGGTAAACGGAGGGGGAGGGCATTGTATTACACAATTTAGAAAAATTTTGAAAAAATATTTTTTACTCGTCCACGCGCTCCAGTTTGCCCAGCTCCACCCGGGTCCCGGCGATATCCAACGCCGTCACCGTGGCGGGGTCGATGGGATAGGGATAGTCGTGGCTCACGGAGGTATCCGCTGCGCTGCCCCCCATACTCGTGAGGTCCGCATAGGTCCCGTCCTCCGTCCACAGGCCCCGCAGACTGTCGATCAACGCAAGGACCTCCCCGGGCCCAGGCAGTTCTTTCGGATCCCGGGCCGCATAAAAGGCGGTCAGGCCCGTTGTGGAAAGCTCAAACCCGGTGAACCGGTAGGGGATCTCCAGCGGGGGCATCTCCGCGTTGGTTGCGTCATAACGGATGGACAGGGAGAGGACGGGTCGCTCCAGCGTAAATGTGAAGTCAAAAGGCCCTTTCAAGATGATCTCGCCCGGCACGGTCTCCCGGGGAGAGCCGTCTTCGTCCGTATAGGCGGCGATGTCCTCCAGGTGCAGCGTCACCTCCGGCTCCTCCGTCTCCGGGAACAGACCGGCGGAGAGGGGAGTGGTTATCTCCAGAGTGAGGGCGTCCCCCTCCCGGCCCAGCACGTCGAACTGCGCGCTCTGGTCCCGGTCCTCTTCGTCCAGCCTGGCCTGAATGGCCGCCTCCATCTGCTCCGGGGACAGATCCGGCTCCGCGTCGGTGTAAAACTCCTCCCACCGGCCTTTTGTATACGCCTCCCACTGGTCCTGCCGCAGGGTGAGGCGGCAGCCGCCGGTGTAGAGCGGGGTGTATTGGCGGACCTTCTCCGGAATGCGGGGGCTTCTAAGCGCCAGGGACAGCCACACGCTGCTTCCATCCCACACGGCGGCGTTCAGCGTGAGCGTCTCGTCTCCCACGGTCAGGCTCTGCCCGATGACGGTGCCCGTGCCGCTCAGAACCGCCTCCGACGTCTCCGGAGCCCGCGGGTCCACCCCTCGACCGGGGAACCACTGGGAGAACTGCCCGGTGGCCACAACGTAGGCGCAGGCGGAGAGGAGCAGCAGCGCCGCCACGATGGCGATCAGCCGCCAGTTCAGCCGTTTCCGGGGGCCGCTCAGGGTCCGCCGCGCCCCCCAGCCCCAGGGGTCCGCCAGCAGACGCATCCGCTCCCGGAGATAACCGGAAGAGAACTCCGGCTCAGAGGCATCCACGCTTTGAAGGGCCCGTTGATACTGCGCCAGGTTGGCGTCCATCAGCGCCCGGCGCAGGAGAATGTCAAACTGCGTCATAGATGTACCCCTCCTTTTCCAGACGCTCTTTCAGCATGGCCCTGCCCCGCATGACGCGGCCGGCCACGGTGGACTCCTTGATCCCCAGCCGCCGGGCGATTTCCCGGTTGGTCTGCTCCTCCACCAGCTTGAGTTCCAGAATCCGCCGGTAGTTCTCCGGCAGGGAACGGATCAGGGAGACAAGATAATCGTACTCCTCCTGATGTGTGTCCTGAGCGGGCGGGTCCCAGTCCTCCGGGAAGACGGTCGTTTTCCGTTCCGCCCGGAGGATGTCCAGGGCACAGTTTTTGGCCACGGTGACGGTGTAGCCCTCCGTCTCCTCCCAGGGCAGGGCGGAGACCCGTTCCCAGTTCTGCACCAGCTTGAGCCAGGTCTGCTGGGCGGCGTCCTCCGCCCGGTCCCGGTCTCCCAGGATCCGCAGGACCACCGCGTAGATTTTTTTCTCGTGAGCCTCAAAAAGCCGCGTGAACCGCTGCTGGTCCCGTTCGGTCTCCAGCATGGCGAGGCAGATTGCAAGCATGAAAGCTCTCCTCCTTTGTGTGGAATTGGCGCCGATTCAATCAGTAAACGGCGGGGGAGGGAAAAGTATTACAGATTCAGACAAATTTTTCGGATTTTCCGCACAGTACCGTTTTACCATACAACGGCCAAGGGGGCAACCGGTTGTTTTCAGCGGGGTCCGCTTGTGAAGACGGCCGTGAAAGCGTGTTTTCCCACCCGCGGGTGAGGCAAGCGGCGCGGCGGGCTTATGCCGGCCGCGTCTTTGTCCGCGATAATTTGAAATTGCATAGACCTGCGGTTCCTCTAAAATGAGATTATCAGGAAAAGGAGGAACACTATGGAATACGGATATGTTCGGGTCTCTACCAAGGAGCAAAACGAGGACAGGCAGCTGGCCGCTATGCGGGAATTCGGCGTGGAGGACGACTGTGTTGTACTGGACAAGCAGAGCGGAAAGGACTTCAACCGCCCCGGCTACCGGCGGCTGATGCGCGAACTGAAAGCCGGCGACACCCTTGTTATCAAGAGCATCGACCGGCTGGGACGGAACTACGATGAAATTCTGGAGCAGTGGCGGTTATTGACCAAGGATAAGCAGGTTGCCATCGTGGTGCTGGACATGCCTCTGCTGAATACCGGCCAGGGCCGGGATCTCACCGGGGTCCTGATCTCCGACATCGTCCTCCAGCTGCTGAGCTATGTGGCCCAGACGGAGCGGGAGTTCAACCGCCAGCGGCAGGCCGAGGGGATCGCGGCGGCCAAGGCCAGGGGAGTCCACTTTGGGCGGAAGTGCAAGAATCGGGGCAAGAACTACGGGACCGTCATGGCCGCGTGGCGCAGGGGTGAAATCAGCGGCAGGGCGGCGGCCAGGGAACTGGGGGTGGCCCATGGGACTTTCCAGCGGTGGTGCAGAGAGTAAATTCGGACAGTAAAGCGCGGACTGCGGTCCGTGTAAAATGAGCTGCGGTTTTGAGCAGGGCAGCGCCGTTTTCAACTGCGGCGTGCCATGCTCCTGTCTATTTCAACAAGGAAAATCTCAACACATGTCCTTGCTTTTTGCCGGGATTCACCCGGCCCGCGCAAGCGGACGGTCCGGGTGCTGAACGGACTGCCGGCTGAATCCGCGCCGCCTCCATCTCCCCGCGCCCGGAATTGCAGGACCCAAAATTATCTCGGCGGCGCCGGCGGCGGGAATGAAGTGGATTCGCACACGGGAGGAATTGGAGGCCATTCCCAGGGTACGCATTCACAACAGGCATCTGCCGCCCTGCGTCATCGTCAGCCACGCCGTACAGTACAGCTGGACCAGCGCCTGCCTTTTTGACAATGTGCACGCCAACTACTGCCGCGGCATTAACGGCATGTTTGAACGGGATGAACGCTGGTACTCCGGAGAGATGTTCAACCATGTTTGGTAATGAAGAGTGCCTGACAATTATGCAGTGTGAATCGATCGAGGGACTGAAGAATATTGATCAAATCTGCAAAACGCCCGGTCTTGATATGATCTTTATCGGAACGGGAGATTTGTCCTTGGAGCTGGGGGTTGAGTGGACGGCCAACGCTGCGGCCGATCACAAGACCAGCGATTCCCGCCTTGCAGAGGCGATTGACAAGGTGCTGCGGGCCTGTGAGGAGAACGGCGTAATTGCCGGAATCGTGACGGCCAGTGCCGAGGATGCGGCCCGCCGTATCCGGCGGGGATTTCAATTTGTCACATGCATGAACGATTTGGGATTTTTCCGCGGCCGCTGCGCAGGGGAATGAAGCAGGTGACATTGGCCATGGGAGCGGACGAGTGCACTGTGACGCTGGGTATTGTGGAGGCCGGACATGAGAAAAGGCCGCATTCCCACCCTGAGGAACAGATTGCGCTTTGTATCCAGGGAGAGTGCGATTATTGGGTAGACGGAAAGCCCTGCCATCTGACGCCGGGAGGCTTTGTCACTGTCCCCGGCGGCGTTGAGCACTATGTCGACGTGCACGACACGGACATCCCCTGCTTCCAGATGGATATCTTTGGTACGCCTCGACCGGAATTTAAAGAGAAATACATGGAGTTTTTGGAGAGCCTGAAAAAAAATAATGCCTCGCTGTACTGGCCGCCCAAGAGGGAACCCTTGTGACAAATCAAATAGGCGGAAAAAGACACGATTTGACCAGCAAAGTCAATCGTGTCTTTTTCCGCTTTAAAAAGGGAGGGTGATCGGAACTGCCCCGTCAAGCAGGTCGAAAAAACGCCAGATTCGCGTGCACCGCGTTGGAGGCTTATATGAGGCCCTGTTTGAAAAATGGCGGAATGCCCAGCGGTGAGTTTTCCCTCCGGCACGCTCCGGTCCCAACCGCTCCTGTTCCGGGTCAGCTTTAGGGCCGGGCGCTCTCGGCATCCCTGCCTGCCGGCCCTTTGGGCGGCTGCCGCGTTTCACTCAGGCTGTCTTGCCCAAGCCCCCGTTTGATGATAGAATGCCCGGCGTCGTATCGGGATCCGCCTCCGCCGGCCCCCGGACCGTCACCGGGAAGGACACGGTCACGGACAGGCTGGTGGTGGAGACGTTCCCGTAGAGATAGGAGGGAACCTTGAGAAACAGCCAGCCGTTGACGGTCGTGGCTCCGGGCTGTTTTGCCTCCACCCGGCAGAGCAGCGGATCGTCCGCGTCCTTCGCCGCGGAGACGATGCTGGAATCGGCGGCATACCAATACGAGGAGGTCACCTGAACGCCGTCGTTCAGCCGCAGATTCCTCACCCCGCACAGGGCGCTGCCGCCCGCGTCCAGATCCGCCCCCTCCAGGGAGCAGGTCCAGTCCATGGCGTCCTGCACATCCAGCCAGACAGCGTACTGATGGCCGGAGGGGCTGAACTCCGTATAGGCGGTCAAGAGCACCCGGCCGGCTTTCAGCGTCGTGAAACGCCCGTCACGATGGATGGTGGCAACGTTGGAATCACTGCTGTCGAAAGTCAGTCCCTCCGGGAGATCCGGGAAGTAGTCCTGGAAGAAGCCGGTATACCCGTAGCCGGAACAGAAGCCGAATTGCCCCGCTTCCACGGCCTCCGTCTCCATGTAGTATTCCACCGTGACGGGCAGGGAGAACGTGTCCTGCATCAGCCGGATCCCGGCGGCGGTGTTGACCTGAAAGGTGGCAACTCCGTTCAGAGCGGCTTTTCCCGCCCGGTGCACCTTGAACGAACAGACACCCGGAGACCCTATGGCCACGGTGAGGATGTCCGGGTCGCTGCTGGTCCACTGGACATCCGTCAGCCGGGTGTTGGCGGGCAGCTCGCAGTTGGGTGTCTGAGCGCTGTTGCTGAACTCCAGATTGGCGATCACCTCTTTCTCGGTCCACGCGCAGTCAAATCGGTCCTCCACATGGAGCGTCAGGGCATACCGGCACGCCGGTTCCTCTGTGCGGGTGGCCGTCAGTTCAACCGTTCCCGCCGAGAGGGTGCTGAACATTCCCCACTCGTTGATGTACGCCACGGCGGGGTCTGAGGAGGCATAGGTCAGATCCTCCGGCAGTTCCTCGTCCCAACGGCTTGAGAAGAAACCCGTATAGCCATAGCCGGAGCGAATGCCGAACTGCTCCAGCTCCTTGCGGACGGTGGGGATATCGTCCTCCGGCGGCTCGTTTACCTGGACCTGGAACGAGAAAGCGGTCTCCATGCGCTTGTAACCGTCATAGGTAAGCACCTCGAAAGCGATTTTGCCCGTAACCTCCACCGTGCCTTGGGAGCGGCCGAGAATTTCAAAGCGGATCGCCTCCTCCGGCATGTCGTTCGGATTGCGGTAGACGTCGGCGATATTCCGGTCCGCGCTGTTGATGGAGACGGAGCTCAGACGGGCCGTATTGGATGTCTGGACCGTGTATTCGACCTCCTGCTCCTGCCTCTCCCCCACGGAGAGGACCATGTCCTCCACGGTGTATTCCCACGCAAACGCGTCGTCCACCTGAACCTCCAGAATATACAGGATCTCCGGCTTCAGCGGCTCAAAAGCTGTCAGCTCGGCGGTTCCGGGGGCCAGGGCGCTGAAGCTCCCGCTCTCAGGCTGGATGTACACAACAGAGGGCTTGGAGGAGGTAAACCGCAGAGCCCGGGGCAGTTCCCCCTGCCACATCTCGAAGAAGTTCAGATTGCTGCCATAGTCAACACACAGCGTCTGCCGCTCCGCAACCTCAGCCTCGGGCGGCGCCTCCTCCAGAACCGTCACCTGAGCCGAGACGGCTTCGACCCAGGGATCATTCTCTGTCCAGCGGGTGTAATACCGGACCGTCGCGGCGCCGGCCTTAACGGCCCGCAGCCGTGCGCCCCCATACACCTCCACCGTATCCGGGGCGCTGCTCTCGGCCTTGACATAGAAGCTTCCCGGCCGGAGGGGGCGTGTATCCTCCGTGCCGCCCTTGACCAGGGTGTGGTTGAAATAGGCGATGCCGGCAAGCGTCCTCTCATAGACGCCCCATTCATAGTCCGGCGTAACCGACTCCTGGGGCTCCACCGTCACATGGGCGATGACCGCCAGGGTAAAGGGGCCGTCCGGATTTCTGCTGACGTAGTAGCGCACTTCGCTTTTCCCGGGCGCGATTCCATAGATGTAGCTCTGTGCGTAGATGCCCACCCGGCTCTCGTCGGAAATCTCTGTTCGGACATAGTAATGGCCGTCCTCAAGGGGGTACGGGCAGGTCTCTCTGTTTGCGGGAATGGACACATTGAACTCATGGACGCCCGCCTCGTTCTGTCCCAGATAGTGGCCGAAAGCGTAATTGGGCTGATAGAGATCGAGGGTGGGCGAAATCGGGTCCGGCGGAATGGGCTCTGGATCATAGTCGGAATCAGAGTCAGGATCAGGATCAGAACTGGAATCCGGCCTGAACACCGGCTCGGGTTCCGGTTCCGGCTCCGGGCTCTCCTCCGGCGGAGGTGCGGATTCGCCGCCCGCCTCCTCCGGCGTCTCCTCCGCGGGCGGCAGAACAGGGATCCACGCCAGCTCCTCCGGTTGGGGCGCCGGCGCGCCGGGGGGAGGATCTGCCTCCGAAGGATGCTCCAGCGCCTCCGGCTCCGCCGACGCCTCCGGCTCCGTCGGCGCGGGGACCGTCTCTATGAGCCGCGGCATGTCCGGCTCCCGGACGTCATCAGGCTGCTGCGCGGGATGCAGCAGCAGACTGCCCACGCCTCCGGCCAGCAGCAGGCCTGTCAGAGCCAGCAGCGCTCCCTTGTGGGCGAGGCTCCCTGCCGCCGCGCCTCCCGCCGCCGTGCCGGTCAGGGCTCCGCTGCCCGCAGCCGCCGTTCCGGCCGCGCCCGCGGCCAGAAGCGCCTCCCGAATCCGCAGCGCAATGGCCGGCGGCAGATGGCTGTCCTCCGATTCCTTTTGCAGGAAATAGCGCAGGTAGGGCAGCGGTGTAAAGCTGAAGAGGGTGAGTCCCTGGGCAATCCAGCGGTCCACGCCCGCCTTGATGGCCTTTCGGGCATAGCTGAGGCGGCTTTTCACCGTGTTCTCCGGAGTGTCCAGTGCCTCGGCGATGTCTTTCACCGGCAGCTCGTCATAGTAATACATCAGGACGCACAGCCTTTGGGCCGGGGGGAGCTCGTCCACCAGCTCCCGGATCATCCGGCGGGTCTCCTCGGTATCGAGGATCTTTTCCGGAATCCGCTGGTCGTCCAGATCCTCAGAGAAGAGCTCCTCGGCGCTCTCGCTTGCGGCGATCTCCCGGTGCTCCCTGGTATAGACCTTCATGCAGGTCCGGGCAGTGATCCGGTTGAGCCAGGAATAGAAAGCGGCGGGGCTCTTCAGGTCGTCCAGGCCCTGGAGGACCGCCATCAGGACCTCCTGCGCGGCGTCCTGGGCGTCGCTCTCATTCCGCAGAATCTTGACACAGTGATAGTAGACCCCGTCCTGGATCTCCTGAATCAGCGTCTCCATGGCCTGACGGTCGCCCGCTTGGTATTGGGCGGCCAGCTCCCCGGCCCGGTTTGCTTGCAGTGCCATCGTTGTCAGCTCCTTATGTCGTCAAATAGTTGAAAAGGGGAGAGGCGCTCTACAGGCGGGCTCTGTCCGCCGTCATGCAGAGCACGCCCTGTCTGACGATAAAACCCACATCGTTTCATGGTTAAGCCGTCCTTAGAATATCACGCCTGTCTGAAAAACACAATCACCTCTCCCGTCCCCGCGCCGGGGCGCGGGATGTCCGCCACCTCTATTCTCTCATGGAAATTCCTCCCCCTGGTTCCTGCTGGTAAAATGGAGAATGCGGTTACCCGCATTCATATAAGTGCGCGCAGATTTACCGCAGGTTTTATTTTTTTTCAAAATTTTAGAAATTTTTTTCAGAGCCGGGAAATTCGACAGAACTTTCCAAATTTTTTCAAAAATTTTCCCCGGAGATAAAACCGGACGGCTCCCTGTCCGCACTTATACTCGCGAGGCGTTGGGCCGCGGCGAAAGGGTCCAGCGGCTGGAAAGAGAACGCCAAAGAGGAAGGTGCGGCCGATGGGCGGCGAGTGGTTCCCAATTTTCAGCGGTATCTGCAAAAGGGGAACGGGATGAAATGGCTTATTTTATGGCGCTGTCCATGAATCTATCGACTGAGGAGTGATCCACATGAAAGAAACCGTACGCGGATTTTTTACGGGACGGGAGGGGACGTCCCGCGTATGGCCGGTACTCTTGATGATCTGCGCGGTGTTGGTAACGGTTGGTTACAGCGCGAAAGCGGGAAACGCGGAGGAAACGCCGTCCCCGGAGCCGAATCCCATAGAGGAGGCGGAACCGCCCGCATCCCCTGAGATGGAGGAACCCGCGGAGGAACCCCTCCCCCCGGAGGAGGCCCAAACGCCGGAGGACGCCGGGGAGGAGACGCCCGACGCGGAAGAAACGCCCGCTCCAGAGGAAACGCCAAGTACGGAGGAAGCGCCCAAGGCGGGGGAGGCGCCCCCGGGAAATTCCGCAGGCACAAAAGCCCTTTCCGCCTCTTTCACGCAGGAGGGACTGGACGAGCTGGTACAGCAAGCCATTGACAACATCATTACCCCGGGCATGACACGGCTGGAGCAGGCCAAGGCGGTGTGGAAATTTGCCAAGAACGGCATCAGCTATACGGGAAAATCCGACAAGTCCGACTGGCGGAGCGGCGCCTATGAGGGGCTGAGAACCCGGCGGGGCGACTGCTTTACATACTATGCCGTCTCCCGGGCCCTGCTGACCGCCCTGGGCATTGACAATCTGGAGGTCCAGCGGGTGGGCGGCCCCACGTCCCACTATTGGAATCTGGTCAACTGCGGGGACGGCTGGTATCACTTCGACGCGACCCCCCGCAGCAGCAAGATGCCCTATTTCGTCAGCTTCATGTTCACGGACCAGGAGGCGGCGGATTATACCGCCCGGGCCGGGCGGAACTACTACAACTTCGACGGCTCCCTCTACCCGGAGCGGGCGGGCGGCGCGAAAGAGGAGCCGGCAAAGCCGGCCGATCCGGCGCCCGAGACCCCGCCTGTGGAGGATCCGGCGCCCGAGGCCCCGCCCGCGGAGGATCCGGTGCCCGAGGCCCCGCCCGCGGAGGATCCGGTGCCCGAGGCCCCGCCCGCGGAGGAGCCGGACCCCGAGGCTCCGCCCGCGGAGGAGCCGGACCCCGAGGCTCCGCCCGCGGAGGAGCCGGCGCCCGAGACCCCGCCCGCGGAGGAGCCTCCCGTTGACGTTGTGGAGCTTCCCCCCGCCGCGGAGGCAGAATAAAAGCCCGTGCAGATGAAAGGAATGTCTGATCTATGAAACGTGCATTGATTTCCGTGCTGCTTCCGGCACTGCTTTTTACCCTGACAGCCTGCGGCGGCGGGGAAAAGCCGGTCCCCCAGTCCCCGGACGCCGCCGCGCCCACAGAGAACTCCGATGCCCCCGCCGCTCCCGCGCCGGAGGCCGGCAGCAAATATGTCCCCACCTACCGGGACTGCCCGCTGCCCATGAATGCGGAGTTCGCGCCCCTGCTGGACTTTTTGGGGGAGCCGGACAGCTATTTCGAAGCGGCCAGCTGCGCCTTTGACGGGCTGGACAAGACCTACACCTACGCCGGCGTGGAGATCATTACCTACCCCGACGGGGAGCGGGACTATATCTCCAGCGTCCGTATTCTGGACGGCGGCGTCTCCACGCCGGAGGGAATCACCATCGGCTCCACCCCGGAAGACGTGGCCGCCGCATACGGTGAGGATTTCGAGGACCTGGGAACGCAGTATGTCTATGAGGACGGAGACGCCCGGCTCAGCATTCTGTTTGAGGACGGCGCGGCCATCTCCGTGGAGTATACGGCCCTCAACGACCTGCTGGGGTGAGGAGGGTGTATGCACCATAACATTCTCAACGATCTGAACCGAACCGCGGGGGAAAAGCCGGATAAGCTGGCCTTTTCCGACGGCGTAACCGGCCTGACCTTTCGGGAGCTCCACCGTGCGAGCCGCGGCGTGGGAACCTTTCTGCACCGGCGCGGAATCTACCGCCAGCCCGTGGTGATCTTTATGGAGAAGTCCCCCCAGGAGGTGGCCGCGTTTTTCGGCACGGTCGCCGGCGGGTGCTTCTATGTGCCCATCGACGCGGAGATGCCCGCCGGACGGATCCAGATGATCCTGGACAACGTGAAATCCCCGCTGGTGATCTGCGACGCCCACACCCTGGAGACCGCAGAGGGCTTTCGGCTGGACGGCGCGCAGACGGTCCTCTACGGCGACATCGCCCAAACGGAGCCGGATGACGCCGCCCTGTTGGAGATCTATGAAAGGGCCATCGACACAGATCCCATCTATATCGTCTTTACCTCCGGCTCCACGGGGGTCCCCAAGGGCGTGGCGGCCTGCCACCGCTCGGTGCTGGACTATGTGGAGCAGCTGTCTGAGACCCTGGGCTTCAATGAAGACACGGTGTTCGGCAGTCAGACGCCTCTGTACTTTGACGCCTGCCTGAAGGAGGTCTATTCCACCATTCGGTACGGCGCGACCACATATCTGATCCCCAAGAGCCTGTTCTCCATCCCAGTGGCGCTGGTGGAGTATCTCAACGAGCATCGGATCAATACCATCTGCTGGGTGGTGTCCGCGCTGACCATGATCAGCGCGTTCGGAACATTCGACGTGGTGAAGCCAAAGTATCTGAAGACCGTCGCCTTCGGCAGCGAGGTCTTTCCCGCCAGGCAGCTGGCGCTGTGGCGGAAAGCGCTGCCGGACGCGTCCTTTACCAATCTCTACGGACCCACCGAGGGAACCGGCATGTGCTGCTGCTACCATGTGGACCGGGCGTTTCAGGAGGGCGAGTCCATCCCCATTGGAAAGCCTTTCCCCAACCGGGAGATCCTGCTGCTGACAGAGGACGGCCGTCCGGCGGGCAAAGGGGAGGAGGGGGAGATCTGCATCCGCGGAACCTCCCTGACGCTGGGATACTACAACGATCCGGAGCGCACGGCCGCCGCCTTTGTCCAGAATCCGCTCCAGAGCGCTTTCCCGGAGCTGATCTATCGGACCGGCGACATCGGAAAATACAACGAGGCGGGGGAGCTGCTGTTCGTCTCCCGGCGGGACGATCAGATCAAGCACATGGGCCACCGTGTGGAGCTGGGGGAGGTGGAGGTCAACGTATCCATGCTGCCCGGCGTGCGGATGGCGGCCTGCGTTTACGATGAAAACCGCGGAAAAATCGTTTTGTACTACGTGGGCGATCTGGCGGAGGCGGAGCTGATGACGGCGCTGAAGCGGAAGCTGCCCCGGTATATGCTGCCCAACCGGGTGAACCGGCTGGAGCGGCTGCCGCAGACGGCAAACGGAAAGATCGACCGCGCGGGCCTGAAGGACCGGTATCTGGCGTCCGCGCACAAGAGCAAAGACAGATAAATGGAGGAGACATATCATGGAAGAACTGCTGAATATCCTGCGGGAGATGCACCCGGACGTGGATTTTGAGAAAGAGGAGCACCTGATCGACAGCGCGGTCCTGGACTCCATGGACATCGTCACCCTCATCACCGAGATCGGGGAGGAGTTCGACGTGACCATCACCGCCGCGGACATCGTGCCAGACAACTTCAACTCCGCCAAAGCGCTGTATGCGCTCATCCAGAGGCTGGAAGACGAGACGTAACCGTTTATGCTCTTTACATCATACAGATTTCTGGGGTTTCTGGCGGCGCTGCTTCTGCTCTACTACATCCTGCCGAAGCGCTTCCAGTGGATTTTGCTGCTGGCCGGCAGCTATGTGTTCTATTTTGCGGCCGGGCCGTCTTTTCTGCTCTACATTCTGGCCGCCACCGTCACAACGTGGTTTGCCGCACGCCGGATCGGGGACAACCTGACCCGGCAGCGTGCGTATTTGAAGGAGCACGCGGAGCAGATGGACCGCGGCGCGAAAAAGGCGTACAAAAAGGGGGAGGAGCGGATCCGCCGGAGGTGGCTGGCCGCCTGCCTGCTGTTGAATCTGGGCGTCTTGGCGGTGGTCAAGTATACCAACTTTGTGATCTCCAACATCAACGGCGTTCTCTCTCTGTTCGGCGGAACAGGGCTGTCCCCGGTGAGCCTGGTCCTGCCGCTGGGCATCTCTTTCTATACGTTTCAGGCGGTGGGCTATCTGATCGACGTTTACCGGGGGACGGTGCCGGCAGAGCGGAACCTCCCCCGTTTTGCCTTGTTCATTTCCTTTTTCCCTCAGCTGATCCAGGGGCCCATCAGCCGCTGGGGCGACCTGTCCCGGACGCTGTATCAGGAGCACGAGTTTGACGGGAGGCAGGTCGCTTTCGGCCTCCAGCGGATGCTGTGGGGGTACTTCAAGAAAATGGTGGTGGCCGACCGGGTGCTGGCCGCCGTCATGACCATCGTGGGCGGGCCGGAGGTGTACCGGGGCGCGTACATTCTGGCGGGGATGGTGTTCTACACCCTCCAGCTCTACGCGGACTTTACCGGCGGCATCGACATCACCATCGGCGTCGCGGAGGCGCTGGGGATCCAGGTGCAGGAGAACTTTATCCGGCCCTATTTTTCCAAATCCCTGAAAGAGTACTGGCGGCGCTGGCATGTCTCCATGAGCAGCTGGTTCCGGGATTACCTGTTCTATCCGGTCTCCACCTCCAGGTGGATGCAGAGGTTTACCCGCTTTGTCAAGGCCCGTCTGGGGGAAAAGCCGGGCAGGCGGCTGCCGGTGTACCTGTCCACGTTTGTGGTCTGGCTGGCCACCGGCGTGTGGCACGGGGCGAGCTGGAATTTTATCGTCTGGGGCCTTGCCAACTGGGCGGTGCTGATGGCCTCGGAGGAGCTGGAGCCGCTGTACGGAAAATTCCATCAGAGGTACGCGGTGAGGCGGAAGCTCTGGTACAGGCTGTTTCAGGTGGGGCGGCTTTTTCTGCTGGTCTGTATTCTGAACCTGTTTGACTGTTACCCTTCCCTGTCCCTGACGTTCGGAGCGTTCGCGTCCATTTTTACCGCGGGGAACTGGGAGATTCTTTGGGACGGCTCCCTGCTGGCGCTGGGGCTGTCGGCGCTGGACTACGGCATCCTCGCCTGCGGCACGGCGCTGATGCTGCTGGTGAGTCTCTCCCAGCGCGGCGGCAGCGTCCGTGAAAAAATCGCCCGGAGACCTTACGCGGTTCGGTTCGCGGTGTGGTACGGCCTGTTTCTGATCGTGCTGCTGATGGGGATCTACGGCGTGGGCTATGACGCCAGCCAGTTTATTTACAATCAGTTTTAGGGAAGCGCTGATGAAATCAACGTGTGCAGATTTATGGCGTGGAGATGCGCATGGGGATTTTATCAGCGGTTTCCTGGGGAGGAGTGTACCCATGAGACGGGCTTTGAAAATCGTTTTGTCGGCTCTGATCGTTTTGGGCAGCCTGTTCTTTCTCCAGAGGCTGCTGACTCCCAAGTATGTGGACGGTGTGGTGGAGGGGGCTTTCGTGGCGGAATACTACCGGGACGTACCGGATCACGACGTGATCTTCGTGGGGGACTGCGAGGTGTATGAGAACTTCTCCCCCGCCGTTCTCTGGGAGGAGTACGGGATCAACAGCTACATCCGGGGCAGCGCGGAACAGTATATCTGGCAGTCCTATTATCTGCTGGAGGACACCCTGCGCTATGAGACCCCCAAGGCCGTGGTCTTCAACATCCAGTCCCTCCAGTTCAGCGAGTCCCAGCGGGAGGCCTACAACCGCATGAGCCTGGAGGGTATGGAGTGGTCGCCGGTGAAGGTGCGGGCGATCCTGGCCTCCATGCGGCCGGAGGAGCATTTCCTGGACTATGTGTTCCCCATCCTGCGCTACCACTCCCGCTGGAGCGAGCTGACGGGCTCGGACGTGGAGTACCTGTTCAAAACGAAGCCCGTCTCCTTCAACGGCTACTATATGCGGGTGGATGTCCGGGCAGCGGAGAACGTGCCGGAGGGAAAGCCGCTGGCGGACTACAGCTTCGGGGAAACCGCGTGGAAGTACCTGGACAGGATGGTGGAGCTGTGCGGGGAAAAGGGCATCCAGCTGATCCTCATCAAGGCGCCCAGCCTCTACCCCTACTGGTATCCCCAGTGGGAGGAGCAGGTGGAGGCGTACGCGGCGGAAAAAAATCTCCCCTATATCAACTTCCTGGAGATTCAGGAGGAGACCGGGATCGACTACGCCGCCGATACCTATGACGGCGGCCTGCACATGAACCTCTCCGGCGCGGAGAAGCTGTCCCGGTACATGGGACGGTATCTGGCCGATGAGGCCGGCATCCCGGACCGAAGAGGCGAGACGGAGCTGGCCGGACGCTGGGCGGAGAAGCTGGCCGTGTATGAGGCGGAGAAGCGGGCCCAGTATGAACTTTATGGTATGACGGAGGAGGACTGACCATGTGCGCCATTTGCGGAGTGCTGGACTGGAAGTGCCGGAGGGGAATTGAGCAAAAGAATATCCTGCGGATGCAGGCGGCTCTTCGGCATCGGGGGCCGGACGGCAGCGACATGCTGATGCTGAAAGGGGCCGCGCTGGGGTTTGACCGGCTGAGTTTTCTGGACCTGGAGGGCGGCATGCAGCCGCTCCAGAACGAGGACGGAAGCATCTCCATGGTCTGCAACGGAGAGATCTTCAACTTCCCGGAGCTGCGGCGGGAGCTGGAGGCCAAGGGGCACCGCTTCCGCACGAGGACGGACGTGGAGGTCATCCTGCACCTCTACGAGGAGGAGGGGCTGGACTTCCCCAAACGGCTGAACGGCCAGTTCGCCATCGCGCTGTATGACGAGAAAAAAGAGCAGCTGCTGCTGGTGCGGGATCAGGTGGGGATCTGCCCGCTGTTCTATACGGTCGTTGGCGGGCAGGTGGTCTTCGCCTCGGAGATCAAGGGGATCCTGGAGTATCCCGGCGTGGAGCGGCGGCTGAATCTGAAAGCCGTGGACCAGCTGATGAATTTTCCCGGCGTCGTCTCTCCCACCACCTTTTTTGACGGCGTCTACTCCCTGCGGGGCGGACATATCCTCCGGATCCGGCCGGGAGAGGAGATCCGGGATCTGGAATACTGGGATCTTTGCTACAGCGCCGAGGCGGAGGAGGACCGGGGCGAGGCCTACTACGTGGAGCGCCTGCGGGAGCTGCTGAAAGCCTCCATTTCGCGGCGGCTGGTGGCGGATGTGCCCATCGGGTTCTATATCTCCGGCGGGCTGGACAGCTCCGTGGTGGCCTGCTGCATCGGGAAATACCTGCTCAACAGCTGCTACTCCTTTTCCGCGGAGGTCGCGGGGGAGCTGGACGAGAGCCGGTTCCAGCAGATCGTCTGCGACTATGTGCGGTCCACCCACTACAAAACGGTCATCACCGAGGACGAGCTGTGGGCCAACCTCGCAAAGGTGATCTACCACGCGGAGTCCGGGGTGAAGGAGAGCTACGACGTGGCGGCCTATCTGCTCTCCGGGCTGGTCAGCACCTCTCCCGCCAGGGCGGTTCTGACGGGGCAGGGCTCCGACGAGTTCTTCTGCGGCTATGTGGGCTATATGGTGGATCTGTTCCGGGGGATGCAGAAGGACAAGATGGCCCCGGAGGAGCTGGCGCTGAATGAAAAGCTGTGGGGCGATCCCTGTTTCCGGTTCGAGCGGAATCACCCGGAGCTGCGAAAGATCCATCAAAAGGTCTACAGCAAAGACGCCTGGGGACAGATCGACCGTTTCTCCGCCCTGGCGGAGAGCCCGGTGAACGTGGACCGGCTGCGGGGCCTCAGCACGCAGAAGCGCCGGTCCTATATTGACAGCAAGCTGCGCCTTGCGGATCATCTGCTGGGGGAGCACGGGGACCGGATGTTCTTCTCCCACTCCGTGGAGGGGCGGCACCCCTTTTTGGACATGGAGCTGCTGGAGTTTGTGCAGACGATTCCGGATCAGTACAAGCTCAACGGCACCAACGAGAAATATATCCTGAAAAAGGCCGCCCGGGGAATCGTGCCCGACGAGATCCTCAAGCGCAAAAAATTCCCCTTCCAGGCGCCCGGTATGTCCGCCATGGTGAAGCGCGCCAACGGCAGGCTGGAGTTCCTCAGCGACGGGCTTTTGAAAAAGTACGGCGTCTTTGACGTGGACTATGTGCACGAGATGCTGAGAATTTACAGCCAGAGCGATTTCAAGCTGATGGGAGCCTATGAGATCGACTATCTGCTGATCGTCATGACGGTGACGATGCTGTGCGAGACCTATGGGCTGACGGTATAGGGAACAGGGGCAAAAAACTCCCCCGGATCGGATGGATCCGGGGGATAATTTTTTTGTACTACTCGCCGCCCACAATGCGGCGGGCGGCTATGTACTTTTTGGCGTTGTTGCTGGTGACCAGGCTGCTGTACTCCACCTGGCGGGTGTCGCTGGAGGCGTGGATAAAGGTCTCGCCGCCAATATAGATGCCCACATGGGAGGCCGCGTGGGTGTCACCCGCGTTTTTAAAGAAGACGATGTCTCCGGGCTGGAGCTGATCCTTGGAGACAGCGGTGCCATTGCTCAGCTGGGTGCTGGCGGTGCGGTTGATGCTGTAGCCAAAGTGGGCGAAAACGTACTTCACAAAACCGGAGCAGTCAAAGCTGTCCGGCCCGTTGCCGCCGTACACGTAGGGCGTGCCCAGAAACGTCTCCGCGTAGGCCGCCACCTCCAAGCCGGCCGCGGTGGAAAGCCCGCTGCCAATGGCTCCTGTGGGATCGGCGGCGGGACGGCAGCCGCCGCCGGAGGCCTGCGGGGCGGAGCAGGTTGCCAGGTAATCGCTGGACACGTAGCCTGTCCGCCCGTTGTGCTCAATCTGATACCAGCCGTTTTCGATGCCGATGATTTTGACCACGGTATTGTTGGAGAGGGACATGACCTTGCTGTGCTCCGTGCCGGGGCCGGAGCGCACGTTGAGACTGCTGCCCCCGGTGGTCACCCTGCCGTTGCCCAGGTCGGCGTCCAGCCGGGTGGAGACCTCCACATAGTCGGCGGAGAGGTAGCCTGTCTGGTCCTGATAGGAGACCTTATACCAGCCGTCCCGGGCATCCTCCAGCACCGCCACGCAGGTGCCGGTATGGAGCGTCGTCAGGATCTCGGAGGAGGTATTGGGCTCTTCCCGAAGACGGAGGCCGTCCCCGGTGACGGTGCCCGCCCCATAGCTCAGCGCGCGGGCCTGCCCGGAACAGGCCGTGATAAGAATCAGCGCGGCAAGGGCGGAAGATAGAACGTGTTTGAAATCAGACATGGGATGGGTCCCCTCCGTTGGCAGAACAGAAGCCTTGTTTTGTTACTAAATTGTAATATATTTGTCCGGCTTCGTCAATGGGTTTCAGGGAAGCTGCATTGGGTTTCGATCAAAATCGCACTTCTGACATACCGGCGGCGCGGGCCTCTCGTGTCCCCCTTTATCGGGCGGAGCGCAAAGCGGGAGGGACCAGCGGCGGCGTGGAACCGCCGCACTCTGGCTGTCCGCGGAAGCCGTGTTCCGGTCCTCGGACCTCCGGGGCCGTGCGCGCCGGGTAAAACGGCGTCAGCAAATCGCCCAACCGCACCGGAAACGCGTTGGTCGAAAGCACAGCGGGATACCCGTAAACGAGGCTCCTCCCCTGGGACGCCTCTCCGCGGAGGACGGCCAAATGCTTCGGGAAACCATTGTGCGGCTCCTAATAACGCCCGCCGCAAGCGGCCGTCCCACTCTTTCGAGGGAGAGGATGAGCAGTGCGCCTGTGAGAGACTGGAAAGAGAGGCGGATTCGCCGACAAAATTACTTTTTACATTAGATAATTATATTGACAATTGTAAAATAATGTGCTATTTTTATCACAGCAAAAAGCGATCAGTTTTAATTTCTGCAAAGGAAGGTAGCGTATGGAGTGTAGTAAGGAGTACTTGGAGGAGAACCGGGATCTTTGCCGGACTTTAATGCTGCGGATGATGACGGTGAACAAATTTGAGGAAACCGCTTTCTGGCTGTTTGGTCAGGGACTGGTCCACGGCACGATGCACCTGGGCATCGGAGAGGAGGGGACTGGCATCGGCACGACAGCGGCCCTTGAAAAGGGAGATTATGTTTTGGCGACCCATCGCGGACATGGACAGGCTATCGGAAAGGGCGTGGATATTAACGCCATGATGGCGGAGATTTTGGCCCGGGAGACGGGGACCAACCGGGGCAAGGGCGGTTCCATGCACATCTGCGACTATGACAACGGGATTCTGGGGGCCAATGGGATTCTGGGGGCCAATGGGCCAATCGCCTGCGGTGCGGCTCTAACCATCCAAATGAAGAAGATCCCCAATCGGGTAGTGGCCTGTTTTCTGGGAGACGGGGCGTCCAACGAGGGCGCCATTCACGAATCCATGAACCTGGCCGCCGCGTGGAAGTTGCCGGTGCTCTTTGTCCTGGTCAACAACACCTACGGCATGTCCACGCCCCTGCGCAAGGTCGTCAATGACATGGATCTGACAAAGCGGGCCATCCCCTATGGCATGGAATCCTTTGAGTGTGACGGAAACGATGTCCTGGAGGTCTATGAGACCGTGAAAAGAGCCAGGGAGTATGCGCTGGAAAACGGCCCCGCTCTGATCGTTGAGCATACGTATCGGACGTCCGGACACAGCAAGTCGGACGGCAATCAGTACCGGACAAAGGAAGAGATTCAGTATTGGAAGGACCGGAGTCCCATTATCCGCTTCCGCAGGCTGCTTGTTGAAAACGGGATCTTTACAGAGACGGAGATTGACGAGATACAGCAGCAGGCCGACCAGATCGTCGACGGCGCAGTGGAATATGCCAAGGCCCAGCCGCAGCCGAAGGCGGAGAATCTGGAAGCGGACGTCTATGCGGTTTGAAGGAGGAGATGCGTCAATGGGTGAGATGCGTGAGATTACATATCGTGACGCCGTCCGGGAGGCGATGTGTGAGGAGATGCGCCGGGACGAAAACGTCTTTTTCATGGGGGAGGACATCGGTGTATACTGCGGGGCATTCGGGGTTTCCAAGGGCATGATCCAGGAGTTCGGCGAAGAGCGCGTGCGAGAGACGCCGATCTCTGAGACGGCCTTTGTAGGCGCCGGAATCGGCGCTGCCGTCACAGGGATGCGGCCCATCGTGGAGTTGATGTTCTCTGATTTTATGGCGGTGTGCTATGATCAGATTATCAACCAGGCCGCTAAAATGCATTTTATGTTCGCGGGAAAAGTGCGGGTGCCCATGGTCATCCGCACGCCCGCGGGCGGCGGCACCGGTGCGGCGGCGCAGCACTCGCAGTCTCTGGAGCAGATGTACTGCCATGTCCCCGGGCTGAAGGTCGTGGTTCCCTCCACCCCGTACGACGCCAAGGGCTTGCTGAAATCCGCCATCCGCGACAACAATACCGTGATCTTCCTGGAGCAAAAGCGCCTTTATAAGGAAAAGGGGCTTGTCCCGGAGGAGGAGTATACCATCCCCCTGGGGAAAGCCGACATCAAGCGCCGGGGCAGCGACGTCTCTATCATCACTTACGGCCGTACAGTGCAGATGAGTCTCTTGGCCGCGGAACGCCTGGCAAAGGACGGCATTGAGGCGGAGGTTCTGGATCTGCGCACGCTGAGCCCCCTGGACACCGGGGCGGTTATCGAGACGGCCAGAAAGACGAAGCGGGTCGTGGTGGTCCATGAGTCTGTGCAGTTTGCGGGCTTTGGCGGAGAGATCGTCAGTACCATCGCCGACAGTGAGGCGTTTTACTATTTGGACGCTCCCATTAAGCGCGTCGGCGGACTCTGCTGCCCGGTCCCTTTCAATCCCCAGCTGGAGGAGAGCGTATTTCCCACCCCGGAGAAGATCGAGGCGGCGGTTCGGAGTATGCTGTGAAGTGCCGCGGGAGGATGCTATGCTGACGAAAGTGTATATGCCTAAAAATGGCATGGATATGACAGAGGGGACCCTGGTTCGATGGCTGAAGCAGGTGGGAGAATTTGTTGAGGCCGGAGAAGGGATCATGGAGATTGAGACGGATAAGGTCACCATGGAGGCGGAGGCTCCTGCGTCGGGATTCCTGCTGGAGCAGCTCTATGCTGAGGGATCCGTCGTCCCGGTTTTGACGACGGTGGGATACATCGGCGAAAAGGGGGACAGGATTCCCGAGAAAGGTGAAGATTCCGCTCCTGCCGCGGCGGCGGAGATCCGCCGTGAGGAGCGGGCGGCGGCCGAGGCGCCCCTGAAAAGGCGAGATGACGAGATTCCTGCGACACCCCTTGCAAAGACCATTTCAAAGCAGTATCAGATTGACCTGCGCTCCGTTACACCCGGCGGAAGCCGGGGGGAAATCCGCGGCGCCGACGTGGAGCGCATTTACAGGAGCCGCAAAGGGGCGACGCCGCTGGCGGCTGCGATGTCCCGAAAGCTGGGAATTGAGCTGTCCCAGGTCGACGGCACCGGTTTTCGGGGGAAGATCACAAAGGAGGATATTCTGCGGGTACAGGCTGCCGCGGAGGACGCCGGCTGTCCGGCGGCCCCGGCGGGGAGCCGTCCGCAGAGGGAGATTCCGCTGAACACCATGCGCCGGGTCATCTCCCGCCGGATGCTGTCCAGCCACCTGGAGATACCTCCGGTCACCGCCTGTGTGAAGGTCGATGTGACAAGGCTGCTGGCGCTCCGGGAGGAGGTGAACGCCTCCAGGGATAAGGCGGAACGGGTCTCCATCAACGACTTCATCATAAAGGCCGCGGGGATTGCTCTGTTGAAAAATGAGCGCTTCCGCATGTCCATTGACAAGGAGCGATATATCCTCAGGGATCAGATCGATATTGGGGTAGCCGTAAGCGTAGAAGACGGGCTGCTGGTTCCGGTGGTCCGGAACGTGGACCAGAAGAATCTCTTCCAGATATCCCATGAGGCCAAGGAGCTGGCGGCGACGGCCAGGAGAGGGGCGCTTACGGCCCGGGACACCGGGAACGCCTGCATCACGATTTCCAACCTGGGGATGTACGGGACCTATTACTTTACGCCGATTATCAATCAGCCGGAGGCGTCCATCATCGGCGTGTGCAGTATCGAAGATGAGCTGACTCTGGCGGATGGGCAGATCAGCGTACGTAAAAAGACCATCCTCTGTACCACCTATGATCACCGTATCATCAATGGCGCGGAGGCCAGCGGCTTTCAGGCCGACCTGAAAGCTCTGCTGGAGCGTCCAACCGATATTTTGCTTGCAGGAGGGGAGTATGGCTGCTGAACTGTACATGCCCAAAAACGGCATGGATATGACAGAGGGGACGATTGTCCGCTGGCTGAAGGAAGAGGGAGATCCCGTGGAAAAGGGAGAGCCTGTCATGGAGATCGAGACGGACAAGGTCACGATGGAGGCCGAATCCCCGGCCTCCGGCGTCCTTTTGAAAAAACTTTTTCAAAACGGGGATGTGGTCCCGGTTCTGACCACACTTGGGTATATTGGAAGCCGCGGCGAATCTCTGCCGGAGCCTCCCGCGCCGGAGCGGAAAACGTCCGGCGGCCAGTCCCCGGAGACGCCTGCGCAAAACGCGGCGGAATACCAGGTCGCGGTGGTAGGCGGCGGGCCGGCAGGCTATGTGGCCGCGATTCGGGCGGCGCAGCTGGGTGCCCGCGTGGTGCTCTTTGAAAAGGACAAATTGGGCGGAACTTGTCTGAACCGGGGATGCATCCCCACAAAAACGCTTCTGAAGACGGCGGAATATCTCCGATATATCAAAGAGGCGTCTGCCCGGGGCATCCGGCTGGACGGCGGCTCCGTGCGGGTGGATATGCCGGCCGCCGTCGAGAAAAAGGACCAGGTCGTCAAGACGCTGACAGATGGGGTGGAGGCGCTGCTGCGTGCCAATCACGTCACTGTCATCAGGGGTGAGGCCCGACTGCGGACAGCCCGTCGGATTGTCTGCGGCGGGAGAGAATATACGGCGGAACGGATCATCCTGTGCGGCGGCTCCAAGCCGGTCAGGCTTCCCATACCGGGGACACAGAGCCGCCATGTGCTCACAAGCACGGATATTCTGGAGCTGAAAGAGCTGCCCGCGCGGCTGTGCATCATCGGAGGAGGCGTGATCGGCTGTGAGTTTGCCAGCATTTTTCAGGCCTTTGGCGTCCAGGTCACCATTGTCGAGAAGATGGACCGCTTAATGGAGACGATGGACGCGGATGTGTCCGAAGAGCTTGAAAAATGTATGAAAAGAGACGGGGTGGTGGTACACTTATGTGAAAGCGTAAAGGAAGTTCTTGAGCAGCCGGACGGGCTGACCGTGGTGACAGATCACTTTCAGATCGAATGCGATAAAGTCCTGCTGTCGATCGGCAGAGTATCCGATCTGGACTGCCTGGGAGATATGGCGGGGGAAGTCAGGACCGAAAACGGGAAAGTGGCTGTGGACGAGACCATGAGGACTTCGGTTGAGGGCGTCTATGCCTGCGGGGATATTAACGGCCGTGCCATGCTGGCCCATGCTGCTTTCCGGATGGGAGAAGTGGCTGCGGAAAACTGTGTGGGAGACCGACAGGAGCGGTGTTTGCTGAAGTATGTGCCCAGCGTCCTCTATACCGCGCCGGAGGCCGCCTGTGTGGGGCTTACGGAGGAACAGGCCCGCAGGCTGCACCCAGAGGGTATTCAGGTCGGAAAATTCCCAATGTCCGCCAACAGCCGGGCGGTGGCCTCCGGCGAGCGGGACGGATTCGTGAAAGTCATCGTGGAAAAAGACTACGGGGAGCTCCTGGGGGTTCATATTATCGGCGGGCTTGCTTCGGAGATGATTGCGGAGGCGGCCGCCCTAATGTCCGCGGAGGTCACGGCCCAGGAGATTGTCTCCAGACTGATTCATCCGCACCCCAGTTACTCCGAGGCTTTTTCCGAGGCCTGCGGCGATGCCCTGGGGGCGTGTATCCATCTTCCCCCCAAGAGAAAGTAGGCGCGGGACGGGACCCGGCACGGCCGCCGCTTTGCAGCCGGTGACAAATCAGAATATGAGACTCCATACTTGCCGTGATATTCCGCAGGTGCTCACCCAAATCAAAAATGGAGGTTCACATGGATATTCAATTCAAAATGCCTGTTTCCGTTGTGATGCAGGAGAACTGTGTGGAGGAGAACGGAGCTGCGGTCTCCGCCTGCGGCGGCCGTGCGGTTGTCGTTGCGGACGCCCACGGGGCGGAGAGCGGCGCGCTGAGAGATGTCACTGCGGTACTGCGTAAAGAGAATATCACGGGTTCCATAGTCACTGTGGATCGCTATATGACGTCGGCGGAACTGAGTGATTTTGCCCGGAAGAACAGGCGGTTCGGCGCGGAACTGGTGATTTCAGCCGGCGGGGAATTCGCCGTCAACGCGGGAAAGGCGCTGTCGATGCTGCTGGCCCAGGATGGCCGGGCCGCCGAGTTTGCGCCTGGAGCGCTTTCATCTTTGTCGATTCCCCACATCGTTGTTCCCACGACGGCCAGGGCGGGAAACGAGGTCACACCTCTGTTGACTTTCCGCGGCGACTCCGGGGAGCTGTGCCTTTTCAGCGATCCCGCCCTTTTCGCCAGACTGGCTCTGCTGGACTATCGGTATACGGCGGCAATCCCCTGGGAGGCCGCGGTCCACGGCGCCTTTTCCACAATCGCGTGCGCCATTGAGGCGGTCCTCTCCGCAAAGAGCTCGAGATTTATCCGCGCGATTGCGTGGGAGAGCCTGTCGAACACCAGCGCGGTACTGCTGGCGTTGGAGGAGGACCTGGTGGACGTCGGAAGCCGGCGGATGATGATGTATGACAGTGTGCTGGCGGGGATCGCCATCGGCCAGACCCAGGCCTCCGGCCTGCGGGGCATCAGCCGGCTTCTCACCCGCGACCGGGGGATGCCCCAGGGAAAAGCGGAGGGTCTGCTTCTGGTGCCGTATCTGCGCTTTATCTGGCGGCAGAAGCCGCATCTGATCGACATGATCCTTCACTCCATGGGATTTCAGAATTTGGACGATTTCAGCAAAAAGGCCGCGCTCCTTCTCTCCAATAAAGAAGTGTTTTCCGCGGCGGAGATTGAACGATGGGCGGTTGAGGCCGCCGCGCTGCCCGATGTGGCGAACTGCGTCGCTGTGCTTTCAGAGAGAGACATTGCCCAGATCCTGCGCATGATTTGAAAATCTGTCAATTGGCCAATACGGCAAGCACCCCTCCGCCCTGTCGGCGGAGGGGCGCTTTTGGTTTTCGCGGCGGCAGCAGATCAGCGGTAAACGCTGTCCAGAACGTCCCGGATGATGGCGGAAAACCGCCTCGCATCCCAGGCGCTCCGCCCGATAAAGAGCCCGTCGATGTGATCCATTCCAATCAGTCCAACGGCATTTTCGGAATTGACGCTTCCGCCGTACAGCAGGGGAACGACCTCGGCGGCTCCTTGGCCGAACAGCTGACAGAGCGTCTCTCTCAGAGCTTTGTGGCGGGCCTCGGCATATTCCCTTGAAGCGGGCGTGCCGTTTTCACCGATGGCCCAAACCGGCTCATAGGCGACCCAGAGGCGGCTCAGGTACTCCGGAGAGAGGCCGTGCAGGGCGGATTTCAGCTGTATCCTGAGCGCGTCGTCCATGCAGCCGGCTTCTTTTTCCTCTGTTGTCTCTCCGACGCACAGCAGCACGGTGAAGCCGTGTCTCGCTGCACATAGAACCTTTTTCCGGATGGTTTCCAGGTCCTCCCGAAAGATGTGCCGCCGCTCGGAGTGGCCGATTTCCACGATCTCTACGCCCACCTCTCTCAGCATCAGGGGGGAGATCTCCCCAGTCAGCGGGCCCTCGTCCAGCCAGGCCATATTCTGCGCGCCCAGTTTTATGATGGAGGGCGGCGCGGCTTTTCGCGCCGCCTCCAAGGCGGTGTAGGAGGGGATGACGAACAGTTCCAAGTGCTCCCGGCTGAGGCCGGCGGTCAGCTCTGACAGCTCTTTGAGGAAAGAACATGTCTGCGCGATGCTTTTGTACATTTTTGTGTTTGTGCCCAAATAGACCCGTCGTTTTGTCAACGGTCTCCCTCCCTCATTTCATCGTCTGCCGCTCCAGCTCCGCGATAGCTTGTACCTTGGGCGTGGAGGGACCGTCTTTGAATTCCAGGCTGACCCACTCGCGCAGAATTTTTTTCGCAAGTTCCGGACCAATGACTCTGGCGCCGAAACAGATCACGTTGCCGTCATTGGACAGGATGGAGCGTTCAGCGGAGAAAGCGTCGTGCCCAACGGCGGCCCGAATTCCGGGAAACTTGTTGGCGCAGATACACATTCCCACGCCGGTCCCGCAGACCAGGAGCCCGCGTTTAACGTATCCGCTGTCGATGATATGCCTGCAGACCCGCTCCGCGATCTTTGGGTAGGGTGTGGGGTCCTGGCTGTCTGTGCAGCCCGCATCTTCCACCGTGACGCCGCTCTCCCGCAAACTGGCGACCAGCGTGTTTTTCAGGTCTACCGCTGCGTTGTCGCAGCCGGCCACAATTGTCATGTGATATCCTCCTCGGTGACCGCATCTGTGCGGCGGCGGCTCTATTTCTTGTAGTACGGGGAGTTGCAGGGCATATCGTAGTATTTTTGCAGCTCATCGTCCAGCTTCATCAGCGTAATGGACGCTCCCGCCATCTCCATGGAGGTAATCAGGGTGCCGACCTCCATGCGGTGGACATGAATCCCCTTTTCCCTCAGAAGCTGGCTGAGGCGGCGATTCATGATGTACAGCTCCGTCAGAGGGGTCGCGCCCAGGCCGTTGACCAGGGAGCAGACGGTGTCGCCCGACTGGATTCCGGAGTCCTCCAGGATCCTGTCTGTCAGGTTCTCGACAATCTGGTCCGCCGGCATCAGTTTTGTGCGCCTGATGCCGGCCTCTCCATGGATGCCGACGCCGTATTCCATCTCATCGTCCGCCAGGTCAAAAATCGGATGCTTTTCGCCGGGGATGGCGGAGCTGGAGAGGGCGATGCCCATACTGTACACATGATCTCTCGCCTTGGCCGTGACCCGATATGCCTCCTCCAAACTGAGGCCGGAGGCGGTGGCGGCTCCCGCGATCTTGATGACAAACACATTGCCCGCAATGCCACGGCGGTCTGTGTACCGCTCCTTTGGCGCCGAGGCGACATCGTCGCAGACACGCACGGTCTTTGTCTCAATGCCCATCTCGTCCAGCATCTCCGCCGCTATATCGAAGTTCATATTGTCTCCGGCATAGTTTCCATAGACAAAGAGAACACCTTTTCCCCGTTCGACCGATGCGGCGACTTTGAGAATTGTACCGGGGTCCGGAGATGTGAACACGTTTCCCGCGGCGGCGGCGTCCGCCAGATTTTCACCGATGAAGTAGCCAAAGATCGGCTCGTGCCCGCTGCCGCCGCCAACGACGACGGCTGTCTTTTCCTTTACGTCTATGACCCGGAGGCCGGAGACGTCCTCCACCTGTGTGTACCGGTCTCCGTGTGCCGCCAGAAATCCTGCCGTGGCCTCATGGACGAAATCCTCCGGGCGGTTCATGATTTTTTTGGGCATAATCCACCTGCCTTGTCACAGTGATTTTACATATTCTTCCATAGAGCGGAAAATGATCCACGCGGAAGTGGCGCCGGCGTCCTGGTGGCCAAGCTCCCGGCCCATCAGCGATTTGGCCCGCCCGAATTTCGCTTGGAGATCCCGCGTGGACTCCATGCCGGCTTTGGCGGCCGCCGCGGCCAGCGCAAGCATCTCCGCCAGATCAGACCCCTCATAGGAGCACATGGCCTCTGCGGCGGGCTGCATCGCGTCCACCATGGTCTTGTCTCCCGGCTGCGCCTGACCGCGCTCTTTGATCTTTGTCAGGCTGTCCCGCATCAGTTCCGCAAGATGCGGGCAGTCCAGAGTCTCTCGGGCCGGCTTGCCCTTGGCGCCGCCGGAGAACATGGTGCCGAAGATCACGCCGGAGGCGCCGCCCATGCTCATCAGCATAGTCCGGCCCATCTCGAAAAACAGAGAATAGGCGTCTGTGCCCGCCTCCATATCAAGGAGCTTCTCGCGGGCTTTCTTCATTCCCCGCTCCATGCCGATCCCATGGTCACCGTCGCCGATCTGGCTGTCGATCTCGGTTAGGAGATCCTTGCTTTTAATCACCTGGTCCGCCACGTAGAGCAGCATTTCCCTTACCTGCCGGCAGTTCAACTCTTTCATGGCGCGGCCTCTCAAAACATCCCGGGAGGATTCCAATCCTTGATGCCAAGGAAGTTGTTGCACTCCTCGGGCAGATAGAGATCGTCGAAGAAGGTCTTGGCGTCGCCGGTCTCCTTAAACTGGACCATCAGGTCCCGGGCGGCTTTCCACCAGCGCATCCACAGTCCGTTGGGCCAGATCACGATCCGTACGCCGGCGCTGCGCAGTTCGTCCAGGGTGAAGCAGAGGTCGCGGCGGAACTCCATCAGGCAGTACATCACAGGCACTTTTGTCTCGGCACAGACGCGTTTGACCTCGTCCAGGTTCTGCAGGACGTGCCCGTAGAAGATCATATCGGCGCCGTGGTCGGCCATGGCGTTGCCGCGGCGGATCGCCTCGTCCAGCCCCAGGCAGGAGCCCGCGTCTGTGCGGCCGATGATCATGAAGTTGGGATCTCTTCGGTACTTAATCAGCATGTCCAGCTTGCGCAGGTATTCCTCCAGGGGAACAACCTGAACGCCGTGCATACCGCCGCAGCGCTTTGGAGTCACCTGGTCCTCAAAGTGGGCGCCGTAGATGCCGGCGTCCTCCAGATCGTGGAGAGTCCGGCGGGCGTTCAGCTCATTGCCGTATCCCGTATCGGCGTCCATCAGGAAGGGCAGATCGATGCAGGAGGCCATGTCGTGGGCGTGCTTGACCTGCTCGGTGGCGGTGACGAGGCCAATATCCGGCACACCCAGCATACTGGAGGCGGCGGCCTGTCCGCCCATGTAGGCGCCGTCGAAGCCGACCTCCTGAACAAGGCGGGCGGTGATTCCGTCAAAGGCGCCCACCAGGGTCAGCATCTCGCTGCCCTCGAGGGCTTTTTTCTTGAAAGAAGCTCTTTTTTCGTTGATGGTCATGGTGTTTTCTCCTTTACATTTTATATCAGCCAAACAGGTTTACAAAGAACATCAGGTAAGCGGGACAGGCCGTGGTGATAATGATGGCGATTAGGCCCACGATAATAAACGGCCAGATCTCCTTGACCGTCGCCCCGAAAGTGGCGCCTGTGATCTTGGTGGAGACAAAGATGCCGGCCGCAAAGGGAGGCGTCATGAATCCGACGCACAGATTGACCAGCGTGATTGCGCCGAAATGGATCGGGGTGATCCCATAGCTCTGGGCGATGGGCAGCAGCAGGGGCGTCATGATCAGAAT
Source organism: uncultured Oscillibacter sp. (assembly GCA_947365245.1). Classification (GTDB taxonomy): domain Bacteria; phylum Bacillota; class Clostridia; order Oscillospirales; family Oscillospiraceae; genus Oscillibacter. The sequence continues at coordinate 53,076 of CANAWG010000013.1, forward strand.
CGTGGCGTTGATGTCCATGAAAGTGCCCATGAACAAAAAGAGGATGTTGACCAGAAGCAGGAATCCAAATTTTGAGGAGATGTTGTTGATGACGAGATTCGACAGGAAAGAGGAGACTCCCGCCAGAGTCAGCGCCTTGCCGGCGACGCCGGCATAGGCGTTCAAAAGACCGATGGCGGCGGTGGAGGCTCCGGAGATGGCGGCCACTTTCCAGAAAGTGGCGGACATCTTTTTCTTCAGGAAGACCCGCGCGACGAACCAGTAGACAATGCCGTATACCGCGCTGAGCGCGCCGGCCTCCGTGGGCGTGCAGATACCGCCGTAGATGCAGCCGTAGATGATGATGGGCATCAGCAGGGCGGGGATGGCGTTCACAGTGCTCCGGCCCAGGTTTGTGAGATACTCTCCGCCGCTCTGCTTGGGGGGAAGAGAGGCGGGGTCCTCCCGGCGGCCGATCCGGATATAGTTCCAGACAATGTAACCGACGCCGAAGATGATGGCCGGGCCGATGGTGACCATCCAGACGTCCGAGATTTTCTGCCCCGCGGACAGAGCGTACATGATTCCGGGGACGCTGGGGGGAATTAGAATCCCAAGGAAGCTGGTGGCCGCCAGCATGGCGCTGGTGTACTCCGGCGGATAATGGTTTTTCTCCATCTCGGGGGCCATGATCTTGCCAATGGCGCTGATGGTGGCCATGGCGGAGCCGGTCAGCACGCCGAAAGCCATGGAGGCCAGGGTGCAGATGATGCCCAGAGATCCGCGGACGCGGCCGATGATTCCCCTGATCCAATCGATCAGCGCCTTGGAGATTCCGCTGTGCTCCATGAGAGTTCCGGCGTAGATGAAAAAGGGGATTGCCAGGAACGTGAAGCTGTCCAGAGAGTTGAAAGCGGCCTGTCCCACTGTGACGGTGTTGAGATTGCAGCAGATAAAGACCAGCAGCGACGCGCCGCCCAAACCATGGGCCACGGGCATCCGGCAGACCATGGAGAGGATGAAGAACGAGCCTATGAATACGAATAAAGCGACTCCTGCACTCATAAAAAATTCTCCTTACTGAAAACTTGCCTCATGCGGCATCTGCCTGGAACAAATCGCAAAGCACCAGATAGATCAGATGCACAATGGACAGGACGCCGCCCAGATAGACTGTGAAATAGATCCAGAACATGGGCAGATGCATGGTGGGCGAGAGCAGATTCAGCTTCCTGATCTGTGCCATGTATCCCCAGAAGATGGAGTTGAACACAACCAGGAAGATGATGGTCGTGATATTGGCGACCACGTCCACCATCCTCTTGGCGCGGGCTGTGTCCTTGATGGCGGGGATCTTCTCCAGGACCTGATTGATAATATCGATCTCGATGTGATCGTGATGCCCGCAGGCGTAGGCCGCGCCGATGAACGTCAGGATGATAAAGAGATAACGGGCCAGCTCCTCAGACCAGGCGGTGGGTGTAAAGAGGATATACCGGCAGAGGACCTCAATAAAGATCACAGCGCACAGGCCGACGGTGATAATCACGAGAAGAATTTCTTCCAGAGTCAGAATAAAACCGTTGATCTTCTTCAGAAAGTCAAAAAAGCCATTGTTTTTGTCGTTCATGGATTCCCTCCATCACAAATCAATTGCTCATTTGAAAGACACGCAGAGGGGGAATGCCCCTCTGCGTATCTTTGCAAATCAGGCGCAAATCTCCATATAGAGCAGTGCTTCTTTTTTTAGGACAGCGTCTTGTACTCTCCGCTCAGGAGGATGTCGATGATCTCGTCGCCGTAGAGCTCCCGGGACTCGTCCCAAATGCCGCGGTAGATCTCCTCCAGAGCGGCCTGCATTTCCGCGGAGGGCTGGGTCACTTCCCACTGGCCGTTGTCGATGCCCTCCTGGATGATCCGCTCGGTCTCGGCGTAGAAATCGTCCGTAAACTTGGCGCCGACCTCGTCACCCACCTGCTCAAAGATGGCCTTGTCCTCGTCGCTCAGGGTATCCCAGAAAGGCGTGCCGGCGATGAAGCTGCCGCCGGAGTAGCAGTAGTTCAGCTCGCAGATATACTTCACAACGTCGGTGACGCCCTGGTTGATATAGTTGTAGATAGAGTTGTCCAGACCGTCCACAGTGCCGGTCTGAATGGCGGACAGCACCTCGGAGCCGGCGATCATGACCGGCAGGGCGCCGCAGTCCTCATAGAAGGACACGATGGAGGTGACGGACGGCGTGCGGATCTTCAGGCCGGCCAGGTCGCTCATCTCGGTGATGGGGCGGGTGACATTGCCTACCTGGCGGAAGCCGTTGGTGAAAGAGCCAAAGCGCACCAGGCCGGCGTCCAGCATGATCTCCCCGCACTTGTCGGCGATCCAGCCGTGGTCATAATACTGCGTTGCCTCCTCGCGGTCCGCCACCAGGCCGGGAAGCCAGGCAAAACCCAGGGCGCCGTTCAGGTTGGCGTCGACAGACATATCGTCGCTCAGCATGATGCTGAGCGTTCCCAGCTGCAGCATCTGGCACATGTCGTTGCAGTTGCCCAGGGAGTTGGCAGCCAGAACCTCACCTTTCAGACGGCCATTAGAGGCCTCATACACCTCGTCGACCAGAGCCTGGCAGTATTGAACGCGATTTTGCGCATCCGTGGAGATCGTATAGGCGATGACTTCATCTGTGGCGGCGGGGGCTGCCGGATCGTTGGCCGAGCCGCCGTCAGAGGGTGTGCTGGGCGCGTTGGTTCCGCCGCAGGCCGCCAGGCTCAGCACCATGAGCAGCGTTAAGAGCAGTGCAAAAAACTTACGACTTTTCATGTTCTTTTCTCCTTACTGTTGCTTGTTTTACAAGCATTTTTATTTACATTTATAATTTAAAATTACAAATGTAAACTTATGTTAGCACAAGCGATTGCACATTGCAAGACCACTTGTCTATATTCTCTTAAATTAACAAAAATAAATAGGCTTATTGTGTGCAAATGTACAATTACTATCCAGGTTAAAAAATGATTATTTTGGAAACTGCCGACTTTGCGGCCTGTATTTGAAAAAAATAGATATTTGTCACAGTCCATAAAAAATATTGACAAACTTCGATTCTTATGTATAATTGGTCATAATTAAATTATCAATTGATAATTTACTATACATAAGCACAATTGCACGCTCTAAAAGAGAAAGACTGTGCGCGTGGACGGGAGGCATAAGCCGAAACACCGGAATTGGGATCGGGAAAGGCGCTGTAACAATCGTTAAAAATATTAGAGAGGTGAATTGTCTATGAGATGCTTCATGGGAATCGATGCCGGGACCAGCGGGATCAAGGCGGTAATCATCGACGAGCACGGCGCTGTCCGTGGAAGCGGCTACCACGAGTGCGACCTGATCACTCCACGGCCCGGCTGGGTGGAGCAGGCGCCGGAGGCTTGGTGGAGCGCCTGCTGCCAGGCTGTCCGGAGAGCCGTATCCGCCAGCGGCTGCGGGGATGCTGTGGCCGGGATCGGTCTGTCCGGTCAGATGCAGGGCTGCCTTCTGCTGGACCGGCGGATGGAGCCTATTGGAAACTGCATCATCTGGCTGGATCAGCGCGCCGGCAGAGAGGTGGAGGACATCGGGGAGCTGGTTTCCGACCGAGAGGCCCTCTCTCACACGGCAAATCACTGCCTGAACAGCTTTTGGGCGCCCAAGCTGCTCTGGATCCGAAAAAATCGTCCGGAGGCCTACGAGCGCGCCGCCAAGGTCTTGTTTGCCAAGGACTATCTCCGGTATCGGATGACCGGTGAGGTCGCGGCGGAGGTGAGCGACGCCTCGCTCTCTTTTTTGATGGACGTCCCCAACCGCTGCTGGTCCCGGTCGATGTTCGATAAACTGGACATCGACATCACTCTGGCGCCGGAGCGGCTTTTGGAGTCGTCGGACATCGCCGGATACCTCAGAGGCGAGGTGGCGGAAGACTGGGGTGTTCCGGCGAATATTCCCGTGGCGGCAGGCGCCGGGGACCAGCCTGCGGGCGGCGTCGGCACCGGTATTGTGGAAAATGGCATCCTGGGCTCTACGATTGGAACCAGCGGTGTGATTTTCGGCTGTACGGACCGGCCTCTGCTGGATCCGCAGAGCCGGGCGCTCATGACGATGGCCCACGCTGTCAATAATAAGTGGTGCTTCCTCGGACTGGAGCTCAGCGCCGGCGGTGCGTTCAAATGGCTGCGGGATACGTTTTTCGCCCGTGAACGGCTTGAGTACAGCGCCCGGGGAGCAGACGTGTACGATCTGATGACAGGCTATGCCCAAAAGGCGGCTCCCGGCTGTGAGGGGCTGATATTCCTGCCCTATCTCAACGGGGAAAAAACGCCCATATCGGATGAGAATGCCCGCGGTGTCTTTTTCGGGCTTTCTTACCGGCACGGTATACAGGAAATCTGCCGCAGCGTCATGGAGGGCGTCACGTTCGGCCTGCGGGAGACCATTGAAATCTGTCGGGAGATGGGACAGGCTGTTACGGAGGTCCGCGCCAACGGAGGCGGCGCCAGGAGCCGCCTGTGGCTTCAGATGCAGGCTGACATTTATAAAGCGGAGATTGTGACCATGAACATGGAGGAGGGACCTGCTGCCGGCGCCGCGATTATGGCGGCTGTGGCCGCGGGCTGCTTCCGGAATGCAGCGGAGGGCTGCGGCGCCTGGCTGCGGGTTGTCCAAAGAATCGAGCCTGACCTCAAACATGCGGCGGTCTATGACGCGTACTTTTCCAGCTATCGGGCATTGTACCGGGATTTGAGGTCCGCCTTTGCCCGGCAGGCCCGGCTGGTCAATGGATAAAGCTGTATAGACGGCGGATATTTGCGAAGCCGCCATGGGGGATGCGGAAATGATAGGAGGATTATAATGGACTTGTTTTTGGGAATTGATATTGGCACCGGCGGCGCCCGGGCGGGGATTTTTGACCGCGGCGGAGCGTCTCTGCGCTTTCACGAGGAGCCCTTTCCGCTGTACACGCCCCGCTCGGGATGGGCGGAGCAGTCTCCCGACGACTGGTGGGCGGCTCTCGGCAAAGCCGTTCGCACGGTTGTCGCGGAGGGAGGGTTTTCGCCCGGCGATATTGCTGGAATCAGCTTTGACAGCACCAGCTGCACTGTGGTTGTGTCGGGGGAGGACATGGTTCCTCTCCGGCCCGCCATCATGTGGATGGACATGCGGGCATCCGCGCAGGCAAAGCGCATCGCAGCATCCGGGCATCCGATGCTGAAATACAACGGATACGGTCCTGTTTCTGCGGAGTGGTTTCCCTCCAAGGTGCTCTGGCTGAAAGAGAATGAACCGGAAATCTATCACGCCGCATCTAGAATTTACGAATGCACGGACTGGATTGCCTATCAGCTGACAGGGGCATATACGGCCAGCCTGAACCACGCCTCCTGCCGCTGGTACTATAACACTAGGGAGGGCGGTTATCCCACGGGGTTTTATGAGACCATTGGATTGGGAGACCTCCGGGAAAAACTCCCGGAAAGGGTCCTGCCCATGGGAACGCCGATTGGACCGCTTACGCGGGAGGCCGCGGCTCATCTGGGGCTCCGCGCGGGGATTCCCGTAGGAGAGGGGGGCGCGGACGCTTTCGTAGGCGTCATCGGCCTCAACGCGCTCCTGCCGGGAAAGATGGCGATGATCACCGGCTCCTCCCACCTCCACGTGGTTCAGACTGAGCGCGAAATCCACGGACAGGGTATGTGGGGCGGGTACCCGGACGCAATTGTTCCCGGCCTGTTCATGATGGAGGGCGGGCAGACCTCCACCGGTTCGATCATCAACTGGGTCAAAAATCAGCTCTGCGGAAACTATCTCATTCAGGCACAGGCCGAGGGCTGCAGTGTCTATGACATCCTAAACCGGGAGGCGGAAAAGCTGCCGATTGGCGCGGACGGGCTTGTGGCGCTGGATTTCTTCCAGGGAAACCGCACGCCCCATGTGGATCCGGATGTCCGCGGACTGTACTACGGATTGTCACTGGGACACACGCCCGCTCATATATACCGCGCTTCTGTGGAGAGCGTCTGCTTTGGCACAAAGGCCATCATGGATGTGTTCTCAGACAGCGGGATGGATTTTCAGGAGATTGTCGTCTCCGGCGGAATTGTGAAGAGTCCTTTCTGGCTGCAGGCCCATGCCGACGTGTCCAATGTCCCGCTGACGGTTCCGCGAGAGCCGGAGGCGCCTTGCCTTGGCTCTGCGATTCTGGGCGCCGTGGCCGCCGGGGCCTTTGGCAGCGTTGCAGAGGCGGCGGGCGCCATGGTCCGCCCGGAGCGCGTTGTGACGCCGGATCAGGCCCGGCACGAGGCGTATATGTTCTACTTTGAAAAATACCAGGAGCTCTATGGCCTGCTGCGGGACTGGATGCACGCGGTGACGGGCCGCGGAGCCGGGAGAGGCAGGTAATTTTATGGCTGTGATCTCCGCGTCGATCCTCAGCTGCGATCACGCCTATATCGGCGATGGGATAAGAAAAGCCCTCGCGGCGGGGGCCGGTTCGATCCATGTGGATGTGATGGATGGATATTACGTTGAGAATATGACCTTTGGGCCCCGGCTGATTTGGGATATACGCCGCATTGCGCAGGTCCCAGTCTGTGTGCATCTTGAGGTGGAGAATCCGGAGCGGATTGTCCCCCTGTTCCTGGACACGCCCTGTGACTCCATTGTGTTTCAGACGGACGCGTGCCGCAATCCCATCCACCTGCTGGAGAAAATCCGACAGGGCGGGAAGCGGGCCGGAGCCGCCATTGGTCCGGCCTATGCGCCGGAGGCGCTTCGCTATATCCTGCGCCATGTGGATGAAATTATCCTGATGAGTGTCGAGCCGGGTTACGCCGGCCAGGACTTTGAGGCTTCCGTCTATGAAAAGCTGCGGGAGCTGCGGCGGCTGATGGAGAATGCGGGCCGCCGGATTCCCGTCGGCATTGACGGCGGCGTCTGCGCGGAAAATGCGGCGAAGCTGCGGGATGCAGGCGCGGATATCCTTATATGCGGCTCCTCGGTTTTTAATGGGGAGGATATTTCTGAAAATCTCCGGCGGCTTCTGGCGTCTTTGCAGACTTAGGCGCCGCTCGCATAAACAGCAGCAGGCAATCGCGTTGCCTGCTGCTGTTTTGCGGCGCTTGATAATGGAAAGATTCCGTATTTTCAATGGTTTGGGGCTATTGTGGGCATATTTGCTGAATGTCGTATATTATTTGCGTGAATTGTCCTCCGGCACTTGACTTATATGTTGACCGTCTGTTAAAATCAAGGCGGATCAATGTTTATTTATACATTTGGGGCATCTGAGCCTGATTTTTCCGGTGGGACACCAATCCGGTGCGGGAATTGTACTTGCGGTATATTGGTGTGAACGAAATAAATCCTGAAAGATGACAAGGGGATTGACTGTATGGCGATTCGTGAAGATGTCCGCTACTCCATGAAATTGAAGGCACTCTACTATCTGTATGAAAAAAACTATACCCAGACCGAGATAGCCAAGATTTTAAATATTTCCAGAGTGACGCTTGGAAAGTGGCTGGATGAGGCCCGCGAAGAGGGTATGATTAAATTTGAGATTGTCGATATAAAGAATGAGCTGTCGCTTTTCCATCTGGAAGATGAGATGAAGGAGCGGTTCCATCTGAAAGAGGTTCGCCTCATCAGCAGCGTGGATCTGGATGACAGCGGCGTCATGTGGAAGATTGCTATCAACGCGGCCTCCTATTTTGAACAGCTGATCCACAGCGATATGAAGGTGGGGCTCACCTGGGGAAGAACGCTGAACGCCATGGTGAATGAGCTCTCCGGCGATCGGAGGATTGGCGGTCTGACAATTTACACGCTGGTGGGAAACGCCCCCAACGACGCGGCGTTCCAACCTAATATCTTGGCGCAGAATCTGCTGAGCAAGTATAATGGATCCTTGAAAATCCTCACAGCGCCGTTTCTGTGCTACTCTGCAAAGCTGTGCAGTGATATTAAGCATGATCCCCAGATAGCCACAATCCTTCAGGAGACGAAAGATTTGGACATCACCCTGGTCGGCATCGGTGAGGAGCCGATGGCGGATGAAAAGACCCTGAGTGACTATCCCTTTGACGATACGATCATCCAGGATCTGATTCGAAACGGGGCTGTCGGAGATATATGCGGCAATTTTTTTGATATCACGGGCAAACCCTGCGACACGATTTTGCGGGATCGCATTTTGTCTATCGACATCCAGGAGCTTCTCAGGCATAAGATGGTGATCGGCATGGGCGGCGGCTCCCGAAAGGTCAAATCGCTTCTGGGCGCACTGCACGGCTCTTATCTGGATGTCTTAATCACAGACGACCAAACGGCCAGAGAAGTTCTTGCGCTGGAGGACACCTATATCACAAAGCGCGGCAGAGATTGAAAGAGAACGCCTCCGGCACAGCCGGAGGCGTTCTCTTGCCTGTTTGCGGCGGCCGCCGCGCGCGGAGATTATGATTGCAATGCGGCGCAAAGGGTTCCGGCTTTGCCAAAGCTCTCTCCTTGCGGCATCTTGCCGCCCGGAAAGCGCAGATGTCGGCCTGCCCCCCTTGGTGTAGTCTGTCGGCTTATCGTGGTGCGTCCAGAGAAATCCCCGGCTTTCGGTCCATTTGGCGCCGCCTGCTCCACTGTTTCCGCAGAGAATTTCCCGTCCTGGGTCGGGCTGTGGGTTGGCTCCAAAACACGGCTTTCCTCGCGCATATTTTAAGCGGCCTCCCTTGAAAACGGCGCTGGAAATCCAGCCGCGCCGACACGAGCCGTAGATTGGAGAGCAGGGGGCTTTGCCCTCAGCCCCGCTGAGGATCACCAACAACGGCTTTTCACACTGACGCATAGTTCTTTCCGCCCTATACCCCGGCATCGCGGCGCGTGGAGATGTCCCGCCTGGTTTCGGCGTCCAGCCCAGATGATATTCCGGCATGGGGGCCGTCGGTCCCGCGATACTGTTCGCGGTCTTCTCCAGCCCCGCCCGCGTCGTCTCTCCAGGCCAGGGTGTAGGTCCGGAGATCCGCAACGCGGACTACCGCCCCCAGGACGGGAATCTCCTCCAGGGCGTTGGTCAGAGGCGGAAAGCAGTTGAGGAGGATCAGGCAGAGGAGCAGGGCCAGGATGCCGTAGGTCAAAGGGCCTGTCCGGCGGACGGCGGCTCTGGCGGGCTCCGGCGGAATCAGCACGACCCGCAGGACAAACCAGCCGGTGTCCCATTGGCAGCGGAACAGGCCGCCGTACTTGTCCGCTATGGTCCGGATGCTGGGCAGGCCCAGACCGTGGTTTTCCCGCTTGGAGACCACCGGCAGGCCGTTGGAATCAAAGAACACCTGGCGGGGGCAGGGATTTTCCACGGAGACGATCAGCCGTCCGTTTTCCGTCAGCTCCATCTCCAGGCGGATCCGCCGCTGCTCTTCGGGCAGGTCCCGGCAGGCGTGGATGGCGTTTTCCAGGGAGTTGGCCAGAATGACGCACAGGTCCGTCTCCTCGAAAGGCAGCTTCTCCGGAAGGTTGATTTTGGTGTCCACGGAGCAGCCTGCGTCGGCGGCTTGTGCGATATAAGCCGTCAGGATGGCGTTGACCGCGCTGTTGGCGCACTCGGCGGGATGGACGAGGGATTCCAGCCCGCCGTTCAGCGTGCGGACATACTGGAGCGCCCCGTCGCTGTTGCCCTGTTGGAGCAGTTCGTCCAGAGCGGCCAGGTGATGGCGCATATCGTGCCGGTAAATCTGGGTCAGCTCCATCTTCTGGCATACGGCGTTGTAGTCCCGCTGCTGGAGCTCCATCTGGCGGCTATTCTCGTACATCCGCATTTGCCGCCAGAGGGAGTGAAAGATGGTGAGGTAGGTCAGGGGCATCAAAAGCATGACCAGGGCGATCTGGAGCAGCCCGGCGGCGTCCGGCAGAGGGTCGTCCACCGGCACGGCGGTGACAATGAGAAGCAGATAGTAGGTGCCTCCCACGCCGGTAAACAGCCACCAGCCCTTTTTCAGCTTCTCCTGCAATTCCAGATAGGGCCGGCGCAGATACCGCCAAAGCAGGAACTCAACCACCGGGAACAGCACCAGACGGCTGAGAAACAGCACCACATAGGTGCCGCCGGCCATACGGTCCATGAAGTTTGTGACCTGCATCAGCCAGAAGCTCATGGTGTCCATCAGGCAGAAGAGGAAGAAAAAGCGCCCGTCCCGGTGCTTGGAGAGCAGGAAGAAGAGCAGAAAGGAGGGGAGGGTGCAGGTGAAAAAGGCCAGATGCATGATGCTCGCAGGTCCCTGCCGCGCCATGAGCAGCATATTAATGACCGTCAGGGTTCCAATACCGGCGCAGCTGCAGATCAGCGTCGTCCGCCAGGAACAGCGGGGCGTGAAGAGCAGCAGGTACAGCGCGGCGATATGGAGCATGGACCAGAGGAAAGAGATGTCCCGCAGAAGCGTCATAGTCCAGCCTCCTTCGGCCCGTTGAGCCAGTAGTCTTGCCAGCGCTGCCTGGCCTGGGCGGTCAGGCCTCTGGCCAGGGGAACCCGGGCGCCGCCGTCCATGCGGAGAAAGCCCTTTTCCACGGCCGTGACGTAGAACAGGTTCGCCAGGAAGCTGGCTCCGCACTGGAAGAAGCGGGCGTCCTCCAGCAGGGGGGCGGTCTCTTTCAGGAAGGGCCCCCGCAGCGTCACGCTGTCCAGATGGGTCTGGCCGACTAGGTGATAGCGCACCGTCCGGCCCAGCAGCTCCGCGTAGAGAATCTCGTCCAGCCGGACCAGCCGCTGGCCCTCCCGGGTGTGAACCGCAACACAGGCGGAGCGCCGCTTCCCCAGGGCCTCCACGGCCTGATCCAGCACCTGGAAGAGCTGCGCGGGATCCACGGGCTTGATGAGGTAGTAGAAAGCCCTGGCCGCGTAGGACTCCACCGCGTACTCCGGGGAGATGGTGAGATAGATGATCGCCCCATCCCTGCCCAGCTCCCGCAGGCGGATTCCCAGGTCGATGCCGGAGAGCTCCGGCATTACGATGTCCAGCACATACACATCGAAGCCGCCGGACTCCTCGTCGGCGGCCAAAAGCTCCTGTCCGGAGGAGAATATGGATGTTTTGACGGCCAGGGCGGGCCGGGCCGCCGCATATTCCCGGAGCAGTTTGCCCGCGGCGGCACATTGAGCCTCATCATCGTCGCAGAGGGCGAGTTTGATCATGAGAAGCACCTCCTACTCTGTGTGCAAATTATGCGCAAAAAAGTACACAATTTGCGCAGCGACCCAAAATTCAGCCGGTTTTGTTATAATGAACATAGCATGCTGGCCGCGGACTTGTCAAGCCATTCCCTGGAGGAGGCCGCGGCGCGCATGGCTTGGGGACGTCCCCAAGCTGTTTCCGGGAGTACTCCCGGAAACAAGAACGGCTGCGGATGGGAGGAGAACCCTATGAAAAGCGACCTGACAGCAAGGATGGACGCGGAGAGGCGGGTCTTCTCCAAGCCCAGAACGGGCTGCAGCGTCTGGCCGGGACAGAGCTGCCCGGCTTTCACCCGGCGGGTCGTGCGGCTGGGCGAGAGCGGCTGCTGCTGGTTTTGCAGATACGCCAACTTCCACCTGCGGGAGCCCGTGGCGCTGGAGGTCGGCGTGTGCTGCTGGCCCAGGGAGCAGGCTGAGTAACGCCTGACGGGCTTATTCGGTCTGGCCGGCGTCCCGCAGGCTCTCCCGCAGCGCCCGCATGGTCTCTGTGATGATTTTCAGCTCGGAGTGGGTACAGTCCGACAGGATGCGGGCCGCCTCCCGGTGATATACGGCGTCCGCCGCCGGCAGACTGTCGCACAGCAGCTCGTCCGCCGTCACGTGCAGGGCGTTGGCGATGTTCACCAGAGTGGGGAGACTGAGCTTTGTGGCGCCCCGCTCAATATGGGAGATATTGGACGGCTCTTGATTGGAGATCTCCGCCAAGGACTGCTGCGTCAGCCCCTGGGCTTTCCGCAGCCGGCGGATTCGCAGACCGATGGCCTGATAATCCAGTTCCATATACCTACCTCCTTCCAGGCTCCGGGCTCTGTTCGGGCGGCGCCGTGCCGGGGCGCCCAGCCGTATGCCCGCGGGGATTCCGGCTTTATCATCAAGCGCCCTTGGTTTGGTTTTCATCGCCAAATCCCGCGTGTTTTGCCCGCCTGAAAACAGCGCTGCCATTTTCAGGTTGTTTGACGATATCAACAGGACGCAGGGAAAAATTTGCGGCGCTTTTTGAGCTTAAAGTTATTGTATATCCGATTAGGATATGTTAAAATGGTCTGCATATCCCAAAAGGATATGGGTTAATATTTTGGCAAATAGAGAGCCAATTGAGGGATACCTGATGAGAAGACGCGACCAGAGAAAGTGGAATAGAGGCTTTACCCTTGTGGAGACGCTGGCGGCCGTGGCGGTTCTTGTGATCCTGCTGGGCCTGGGCTCCGTGGCGGTGGCCTATTACCGGGACTACCTGCGGATCACGGAGCTGGACAACGCCGCCCGGGAGATCTACATGGCGGCGGAGCACCGGGCGGTGCTGCTGTCGGGCAGCCGGCGCCTGGGGGGCTTGGTAGAGGACGGAGGGACGGTGCTGTTATCCGCCGCCGTGGCGGAGGACGGCGCCGACGAGGCGTACTACATATCCTCTGAGAATCTGTCCGCGGCGCTGCTGGACACCGGGAGCATTGATCCGGCGCTGTGGGACGGACACTTTTACATCGTCTATGAGCCGGTCAGCGGCAGCGTGACCGACGTGTTTTACGCGGAGGAGCCCATCGAGACGCTGATAGACGCCGATTTCCAGACGTTTTACGACGAGTGGACGGCGGCGTCCAGAATGGAGCGAATGCGGGCCAGACCCATGCTGGGCTACTACGGCGGCGGCATGGCGGAGGGGGACGAGTCCAGCCGCCTGCCCACCCCGGATGTCACCGTGCTGATCCGCAACGAGGAGAAGCTGACGGTGGAGGTCACTTTCAGCGTCCCGACGTCCGCGTCGGCCGTCCCGGGCCTGAACACGAAGCGGGAAGTGGAGCTGAAGTACGGCGGCAGCTCGGTGTCTCTTCTGGAGAGCGGACGCCTGTCCTCCCAAGAGACGACTTTCCGGGATGGAAAAACCGTCACCACCTGCATCTGGGTGCTGGACTCGCTGGAGAGGGGCGAGGGGCAGTTCAAGGATCTGTTCGGCGGGACGGGTACATACGGCGGGAACTTTACGGTTTCCGCCAGCCTCAGGCTGTCCGCCGCCGGGTACCGGCCCAGTCAGGCGTCGGACAGCGACACGGATAACAGCCTGTTCGCCGAGGACAGCGGCGGGAGCACGGCCGGTATCCGGCTGCTGCGCCACCTCCAGAACCTGGACAGCGGCTTTTCCGGCGTGGAGGGGAAGACCGTCGCGGAGCAGAACGACCGGATCTACTGCGCGGAGAATGAGACCTACCCCGGGTATGCGTTCCGCCCCATTGAAAATTCAGAGCTGAACGCCTACAACGGCGGTGAAATGGAGATCTACGGCCTGCTGGTGACGCCGGAGAGCGCCGGCGGGAAGCCCGCGGGGCTGTTTTCCGGCGCGGGGAACAAGGAAAACTATTTTGGCGGTAAAAGCGCGTTTTCTTTCCAGAACATCCGCCTGGTCAACGCCGCGGTGGACGCCGGCGCGGCGGGTGTGGTCGGCGCGCTGGCCGGCACGGCGGAGTACGCCTCTTTTGAGAATTGCCGGGTCTACTGGGAAGCCACCGAGGACCACTCCGACCTGCGGGAGCTGCTGGGCAGCGACGCGGAGGACGGCGGCTATGTGTATCAGATTAAGGGAGCCGTGGCCGGGGGCCTGGTGGGACAGCTGAACGACAGCTATATCGAAAATACGATTACTAATTGCTTTGTGGCAACGCTGGCGGAGGGGCGGGACACAACCGGGGGCCTAGTTGGCACGGCCGATGGGAATCTGGATATTGTTAATTCCTACGCCGACTGCTACCTGGCCGGCAAAAACGCCGCGGGGCTGGTCGGCAGTCTGAACGCGAGCGTTTACCTGACCAACTGCTATGCCGCCGGTTTCATCTATGCGGAGGAGAAGGCCGCCGGGCTGTGCCTGGGAACGGGGGGAAAGACCAACACGGAAAACGTCTATTCCGCTATATGCTATCCCGCCGCGGGAGGCGGCGGGGCCGTGGTCTACGGCTTGACGGAGATGCAGGGGGACAACAACGACTATTTTGAGAACACTTTCTATTTGAAAACCTCCGGCCAGATAGCCGGGAGCGAGGCGTGGGGCCGGGACTACGCCGATATGACGGACCGGACCGGGACGTTCCGGGACGACCTGGGCGGCGCGTTTGACTGGAAGACCGCCCGGGACACCCGGCCCTACAACCTCCGGGAGCACCTGAACCTGGTGAATTACAGCTTCCCGGGGCTGGCGGCCCTGCCCCACTACGGCGACTGGGGCGCCCAGTTCCAGGAGCCCAGCCTGGTCTACTTTGAGGAGTATGAGGTCAAAAACCCCGGGGAGGAGCGTTACGGCTTCTCCGGCGGCAACGCCCGGTATCTGACCGGAATCGGCAAGCTGGACAACGAGCGGACCATCCTCTCGGACGGGTACGCCGTGGCGCTGCTGCAGTCGGATCTGAAGGACCTGCCGGAGAGCGGCTACGTCCAGGTCACCTACTGGAACGCCGACGGCAAGTATTGGGACGGCGCCGCAGACGGCTGGGCCTCCGGCGGAGGCGCGGCGTCCGCGGTCTACCGCAAGAGCGACCTCACCGCGGCTGTCTGGGAGAACGAGGAGGGCAGCAAGGCGGACTACTACCTGATTCCCCTGCCGGAGAAGATGGTCGTTGCCGGCGTGGCCAGCAAGCACTTTTTCCAGTACCTCAGGTTTGAACTCAACGCCGAAGGGATTGTGCCCGTGAGCGGAGAGTATTTCTACAATCCCCATTTCGCGGAGACGGTGATCCCCTATGTGCCGGAGGAGACGGAGGAGGGCGGAGCCGCCCTCGTCTGGGACTCCGCGGCCGCCGACATATACGCCGGCGAGGAGCTGGTGGAGAAAGGCCGGAGAAACACGGCCAGCGTCCGCACGCCCCGGCACCTTTATAATCTGAGCGTCTATCAGGAGTACTGCAGCAATCGGGAGCACCGCTATACCTTCCGGCAGGAGCTCCATCTGGACTACGGCACGTATACGGGATACGGCCTGTTTTCCGCGGCTTTCCGGCAGGCCCCCATCGGCAGCTGGAACGAGCCTTTCCACGGCGTGTATGACGGCGGCTGCCGCAGAATCCGCGGCGTGACTTTCTCTGTTCCGGAGAACAGCGAGCGGTTCTACGCGGGGCTCTTTGGCTATTCCACGGGAACTCTGCGGGATATTGTGTACAAGATGGATCCCGAACAGGCGGTGACCGTGGCCATGGACAACGGCTCCCAGTCGCTGTACGTGGGCGCGCTGGCGGGAGGAAACGCGGGCACCATACAGAACTGCGCCGTGTCCGGCATCAGCCTCACGGGCTATTCTTTCGGGTCCACCATCTATGTGGGGGGCCTGGTGGGACAGAACAGCGGCGTGATCCGGAACAGCGCCGCCGAGTCCGCCTCCCTGTCCGCCGACTGCTCCAGCTACGCCAGCGCCTATGTGGGCGGTCTGGCGGGCCGGAACGACGCCGCCCGGGAGATCACCGTGTCCTACGCGGTGGGAAAGATCACGGCCGTGGTGGACAAAAACTCCAGCGCCCGCATCTGCGGCTTTGTGGGCTACAACGCCGGCGTCATCCGGGACTCCTATGCGGCGGCGGACCTGGAGTCCACCGGGCAGCAGGTGGAGACTTACGGCTTCTGCGGCGTGCGCAGCGGCAGCCAGTCAGGGACCTATTATCTCAACGAGGGAAACTTCACCTACCGGGAGGCCTCCTATGCCGCCGATTACCACCGGGATGACGACAGGGCCGCGGGGATCAAGTACGCCGCCCTGGCCGACAATCCTTTCTCCGGCTCGGGTTCGGAGATGAAAAAGGCGGAGGCGAGGGACGAGGACGAACCCGTCGAGGACCTCTTCCCCTATCCCACCGGCGTGAGGAACGCCGACAACGAACCTGTGCATTACGGCCAGTGGCCCGCGCTCATGGACCTGGGCGAAATGGGCCTCTACTACTGGGAGGAGCTGGAGATCAACGGCAAGTCCAAGTTCAATATCAGCGTGCTGGCGGTGAAGCCCGATGAGAAGACCATCGCCAAACGGAGCAGCCTCTCCAACGCCCATGACGACGGCGGCGTGGTGACAAATTACGGATACGGGTATTACACCAAAGAGGGCGCTTCCCTTACCGCTCTGAACACGACGATCTACTATTCCCCGGACGGCGGGGAGGGGTCGCAGCTCGCCATGGACCGGGAGCCCACGGAATACGAAAAGGGCGTAAACGAGGTGCTGGCAGAGCAGAGCAAGGGCGTGGAGGGCCAGAACGAGAAGTTTGTGTTCCACTCCTACCGGAGCTTCGGCCTGGAGCAGGAGGGGGGACTGTATCCCCATGGAGCCTCCGCCAACAGCCCCAACGCCACGCTGCAGCTGACCCAGGGCAGCGGCGCGAGTATGTTTCAAATCCGGTTTACCCTGAATCCCCTCTTCGCCGACGCCATGTCGGTGACGCTGCCCGACAACAGCTGGAGCACGGAGAACGGCGCGTCGGTTACCGCCGGGGCGGCGCCGGGCAGTGAGAACAACGTCTACGGCGTGCGGTCCGTCGAGCAGCTTCAGTTCATCAACTGGAACAGCGATGAGCGGAACACCAGCACGGTGATTGAAAGCGGCACAAATGTCAGCCGGTTTCCCTATCTGTCCAACTCCGATGCCACCGGAAAATATTACTGGACGCAAAGCCACGATATCAGGGGCCGGGAGAATGCCGACGGGACCAAGCGGTATTACACGCCCATTGCCGAGTATTATGACGTGAGCACCGGCAAGAGGGGGAATCTCAACGGATGGTTCCGCGGCACTTACGACGGGGACGACTACGTGATCGAGAACGTCAACATCAAGGGACAGAAGTCCTCCTGCGCGGGGCTGTTTGGCATCGTGTACAACGGCACGCTGAAAAATATCGTTCTGTTCTCCGGCGAGGTGGTCAGCTACAAAAACGAAAACGGACAGACGGGCAGCTGCTGGTATGCGATAGGAGGCCTGGCGGGTCTGGCCGCCGCCGACGGAAAGAGCGCGATTCAAAACTGCTCTGTGGCGGGTTACCGGATCGACGCGGACGTCAGAATGCAAAAGAGCGGCGGAGAGAACTGGGGCGGCGCCGAGATCGGCGGTCTGGTGGGAATCTCTTTCATGGATATGGAGAAGTGCGCCGCGGAGACCACGATCGTCCTGCCTGGAAGCATTGAAAGCGTGGACAACATCCGCATGGGCGGGCTGGCGGGAGCCTCCCAGAGGACCATCAGCAACAGCTACGCCGGAGGAGAGATCCAGGTCGGGAAGCTGGAGAACCAGTCCAATCTCGGCGGCAGCATCTACATCGGCGGTCTGGTGGGCGGCAGCTATTTTAAGCCCCTGCAGCCCAGCGGCGGGAACATGATTGGAACGGAGGCCTCCGACTCACAGGGCAATTTGAACGACACCACAAACAACGCCCTGACGAACTGTTACAGCTATGTGGTCCTGCCGGAGGCAAAAGCGGACGGGTATAACAAGATCCAGTCCCTTTACGCCCTGGGCGGCACCGGTGAGATCAACTCCGCAGCGTCGGCGTCGGCGAGCTGGGACAACAAGGCCAACCACGGCGTCTGCACCATTACAAACTGCTACTACCTGGAGAGCGAGACGCTGAAACATAACCAGAGCGGCATCAGCGGCATTAAGACGGACCTGAACAACGTCCAGGCCGTCAGCGTGACCCACAGGCAGCTGGCGGGGCAGGACACTTTTATCGACGGGCGGACGATCTATCAGCGCCTGAATAACTTTGCCGGCAGCGACGAGGCGGCCCGGGAGAATGGACCCTTCCGCCCCGTCACCTCCCAGATCGACGGGTACGATGTGGCGGGTAAGTACAGCTATCCGCCCGGCGGCCGTCCGGAGCTGGAGGGCCTGGATTATCCCTTCCCCACAATTCTCACGCGGGACAGCGGGGCCAACTGCGTTCACTACGGCGCGTGGCCGCTCAACGGCATCAAGCGGGACAGCGGAGGGGCTCCCATCGCTCTGGACCTGTATACGAAGCAGACGCACGATGAGACCCTGGCGCTGGAGGGCGTGCCCGCCGGCGGACAGTGGAGCGTGGAGAGCAGAGATGGGAACATCGCCTCCGGTACGGTTACCCAGGCCGGCCGCCTGGAGGTGACCGCCGTGGGCGAGGGCACCACGAAGCTGACAGTCAAATACGTGTATGGGGGCGTCACCTATCCCCTTGCCATCACGGTCAACGTGACCGCCTATTTGGAGCTGCGACCCAGCACGGCGGCGGTGTTCCCCGGCGGCCGGGTGGAGCTGGCGATGACGCCCTGGGGGCGGACCCCGGTCACCGCCGCCGGAGGCGGCGAATACCGGGAGCAGTCCCCGCAGGACCTGCGCCTGACCAGCGTCGGCAGCAGCAGCGACCTGATCCGCGCGGCGGTGCCGGGGGAGAACGAATCCCATGTCCTGCTCACGGCGGAGGCCGACGCGCCCGCGTCGGAGGTTCCGTCCATCGTGAGTATCGGCTATACCTATACTTATAAGGACACGGAGCAGCCCCATGCGCTGGCGGTCACCGTGCTTGTGCTGCCGGAGGCCGTCTGGCAGAACGGCACCTGCACCATTGATTTCAGCGGCGGCTTCGGCGGACACAGCGTCACGGTGCGGTCGGCGGACCTTCCGGAGGGAACCGGCGTCACCGCCAATGTAAAGGATAACGTCATCACCCTGGAGGGTGTGCCGGCGGGCCAGAACGCGCCGGAGCTGACGGTTGCCCTGACCATGGATGGGCTGGACCACACGGTGGTCATGACCCCGGTCAGGCCGCCTACGGCCGGAAATTAGATGCAGAGAGGAGGGCGTCCCCTGGAGCGTCTGAGTGAAAAACTGAAGAGCAGCCGGGGGGCGTCCATCCTGATGGCGCTGCTGTTTATGCTGGTGTGCATGATGGTGGCGTCGTCCATTCTGATGGCGGCGGTGTCCAACGCGGGCAAGATCCAGAGCGACCGGACGGAGCAGCAGAAGTATCTGACCTTGTCCTCCGCCCTCCGGCTGGTGTGCGGCGAGCTGGAAAAGCTGGAGTACACGGGCCAGTATCAGCACACTGAGTGGTCGGTTCCCATCAAGGACGACGAGGGGAACGACACAGGTAATAGCATTTTTTATTACTGGTGCGGCCAGAAAGAGGGGACCCTGACGGGCGGCAGTCTGGCGGACACGCTGCGGGACTTCTTCCTGAAAGAACTGGACGGCATGTACGGGGAGGCTTTCACAGCCAGGGGCTTCCAGGCGCAGCCCGCCCGGACCCCCGCGGAGCACGAGCTGGTTTTGACGGTGGACGGCAGCGGCCTGCCGGGACTGGAGGAGCCGGTCACCGTCACGCTTTGGCTGGAGAACCGGGGAAAGCTCATCCATCTGACCGCCGCCCTGGGGAGCGCGGATGCGAAGGGCTATGTCTACACCCTGGAGGCGGAGCTGGCGTCCGCCGGTGTTCCCCAGGAGGTGCAGTACACGCCGCTCACCGGCGCGATATTCGCCAGCGCTTCCTCGGGGACGCCGGTTTTCACCGAGGCCGTCAAGTGGGAGCTGGAGTGGATCGAGAAGAAATGAGAAAGGGGGGGCGGTGAACGGATGAAGCAAAAACTGCGCGGCAGCCGGGGGGAGACCCTGGTGGAGGTCATGGCCTCCATCGTCATCGGAACGCTGTCCGTGGCGCTGCTGTTCGGCGCCATCATGGCCTCCGCCCGGATCGACGAGAGCGCCCGGAAGATGGACGGGACGTATTACAAGGCCCTGTCCGCCGCGGAGGCGCAGGCGGCGCCCATGCCGGAAGACCCTGGGACCGCGAAATTAAACTACGCTGCGGACGGCGTGGAGATGCCGCCCCTGCCGGTTACGCTCTACGGCGGCAGCGGCGCGGTGTCCTACGCCCTCTCCGTCGGAGGGGGCGGCCCATGAGACGGAAGCTGAAAGAGACGGCTGGACTGACGCTGGTGGAGATGCTGGCCGCCGTGGCAGTTTTGATTCTGCTGGGGCTGATGCTGAACACGGGGATGCAGATGGCCGTGCGGAGCTACCGGGCCATGATCGCCCGCTCCGAGGTGCAGCTGCTGCTGTCCACCCTGGCGGACGCGCTGGGGGACGACCTGCGCTACGCCCAGGAGGTGGAGACCGACGCGGCCGGAAAGCTGACGGCCTATCAGGACGCCTCGGGCGACACGGTCAGCCTTGTGATCGGCCCGGACGGCCAGGTCTACACCGGTGATAAGCGCGTCCTGCCCCCGGGGGCCTACGGCAGAGGGGCCTATGTGGTCAGGACTATGGACATCAGCTTTGCGGATGACTGTTTCACCGTGGCGCTGGAGGTGGGCCAAAAGACGGGGGAGATCTCCGGGGAGATGACATTGACGGTCCGGTGCCTGAACCCGTACGAGGGGACGCCGGAGGAGGGAGAGACGACGCCATGAAGTATGTGAAGCTGGGCGACCTGCTGGTCAAGAGCGGCGCTATTACCCAGGAGCAGCTGGACGAGGCACTGTCGCTGCAGGCGGAAACCGGACAGCGGCTGGGCTCGATTTTGCAGGACCGCGGCTTTATCACCGAAAAGCAGCTGATCGACACGCTGATGAACCAGCTGGGCGTGGAGTTTATCGATCTGAATACATTTGCCATTCCGCCGGAGATGGCCCAGATTCTTCCCAAGAGCATCGCGAAAAAGCATACGGTGGTGCCGGTGAGAGCCACCCGGTCGGATATCCAGCTGGCCATGGCGGACCCGCTGAACTTCGTGGCCATCGAGGAGGTCCGGGCGGTGACCCGGCGGCGGGTCATCCCGCTGATTGCCACCGCCGCCGCCACAGAGCGGGCGGTGCAGAACCTGTACAGCAACCAGGGGGCCATGCAGGCCATTGAGGACATGCAGCGGGACCTGCTGGGCAGCCAGTACGGCGCCTCCGCCGGGGCCGTCCAGCAGAGTGTGACGGTGGACGAGGACGAGGCGGACGCCGCCCCGGCCATCCGGCTGGTGAACTCCATTATTGACCGGGCCTGTACCGAGGGGGCCAGCGACATCCACGTGGAGCCCGGGGAGGACGGCATGACCATCCGGATGCGCATCGACGGGGCGCTGCGCCCCATCATTCCGGTACCCCGGGAGCTCCAGAGCTCCGTAATCTCCCGGATGAAGATCATGGCCCGCATGGACATCGCCCAGAAAAACATCCCCCAGGACGGCCGGGCCAACGTCACGGTGCGCCAGGAGACCCTGGACCTGCGGATCTCCACCCTGCCCACCATCCACGGGGAGAAGGTGGTCATCCGCCTCCTGCGCAAGACGCCGGAGCTGGCCACGCTGGAGGGCATCGGCCTGGCGGGGGAGAATCTGGAGCAGTTCTGCCGGATGGTGGACCGCACCACCGAGGGGATGATTCTGATGGTGGGCCCCACGGGCTCCGGCAAGACCTCCACCCTCTACGCCATGATCGACCGGCTCAAGAGCGACGAGGTGAACCTGGTCTCCCTGGAGGACCCGGTGGAGTACCACATCGACGGCGTGTGCCAGGTGCAGATCAACGAGAAAACCGGGCTGACCTTTGCCAACGTGCTGCGGTCCGTGCTGCGGCAGGACCCGGACATCATCGCCGTGGGCGAGATCCGGGACGGCGAGACGGCGGAGATCGCCATGCGGGCCGCCATGACGGGGCATCTGGTGCTCTCCACCGTCCACACCAACAACGCCGTCAGCTCCGTGGACCGGCTCCTGGACATCGGCGTGGAGCCGTACCTCATCGCGGGGGCGGTGCGGGGCATCGTGTCCCAGCGGCTGGTGCGCCGGGTTTGCCCCTACTGCCGCCGGTCCTACACCCCCACGCCGGAGGAACAGGCCGCCCTGGGACTGCCCGCCGAGGACGCCCGCTTTTACAGGGGCGCGGGCTGCGGGGAGTGCTTCGGCACCGGCTACCGCGGCCGCACCGGTGTCTTTGAGATTCTGCCGGTGACGCCGGATATCCGCCGGGCGATTCACCAGCGGTCCCTGGAGAAGCTGGAGGCGGCTATCGCCTCCTCCGGGTTCCGGCCGATGATGGAAGACTGCCGCCGCCTGGTGCTGAGCGGCGTGACCACCGCCGAGGAGATCCACCGGGTGCTGGGCGGCTGAGGAGGTAACGCATGATTGTAGAACAGTTTGTAGAGAAGGCCCTGCGGGACAGGGCCTCGGATATCCACCTGGTTCAGGGGCTGACGCCCCGGTACCGCGTGGACGGGGAGATTCGGGAGATGGACGACCAGCCCCTGACGGAGAAGAGCTGCACCACCATTGCCATGGAGCTGGCCGGAGGGGACTTCCGAAAGGCGGAGGCGGTGGGGGAGGCCGACCTGGCGCAGACCATCGCCGGCGTGCGGTGCCGGATCAACCTCTTCCGCCAGCAGGGGGCCTGGTCCGCCGCCATCCGGCTTTTGAACGACCACATCCCGGATCTTAACGAGCTGGGCCTGCCCAAGGCGGCGGCGGAGTTTCCCTCTTACGGCCAGGGACTGGTGCTCATCACCGGCGAGACGGGCTCCGGAAAATCCACCACTCTGGCGGCGGTGCTGAACCAGATCAACCGCGGCGAGCGCAAGCACATCCTCACCCTGGAGGACCCCATCGAGTACGTCTACACCCCGGATAAATGCGTCATCAACCAGCGGGAGATCGGGCGGGACACCGCCAGCTTCGCCGCCGGACTGCGGGCCGCCCTGCGGGAGGACCCGGACGTCATTCTGGTGGGTGAGATGCGGGACCTGGAGACCATCGAGACGGCGCTCACCGCCGCCGAGACGGGGCACCTGGTGTTCGGCACCGTCCACACCAACTCCGCCGCCGACTCCATCGACCGCATCGTGGACGTGTTCCCGGCGGAGCGGCAGCAGCAGATCCGCCTGCAATTGTCCATGACCCTGAAAGCCGTGCTCAGCCAGCAGCTTCTGCCCAAGGTGGGTGGGGGCCGGGTGGTGTGCTGCGAGGTGATGAAGGTGGACGGAGCCATCCGCAACCTGATCCGGGAGGGCAAGACCCCCCAGATTGTCAACGCCATTCAGACCACCGGGAGCATGGGCAACATCCTGATGGACCGGGCGCTTCAGAACCTGCTGAACGCCGGGACCATCAGCAGGGAGATCTTTGAGGGCGCTCTGCGGGACCCCTCCCAGGCGGGCCGGAACGGTCCGGCCCAGCCGGGTCCGGCGGCGGGACCGGCCCCGGGTTTCCGGCGGATATAAGGGAGGCGGCCTATGCCCACGTATAAATACGAGGCGGTTTACGCCGGCGGCGAGCAGGTCTCCGGCGTGGTGGAGGCTGTGAGCCGCACCGACGCCGTGGCCCAGGTCCGCCAGAGCTGCGAGGTGGTTCTCAGCCTGAAAGAGATTCCGCGGGCGGCCTCCCGGGACCCTCTGGCCCGTTTCCGCCGAATCACCGCCAAGAGCCTGGCCCTGACCTGCCGGCAGTTCTCCATCATTCTCAAGGCGGGACTGCCCCTGGTACAGACCGTGGACCTGGTGGCGGAGCAGTGCGCCGACAAGGCCCTGGCCCAGCTGCTGCGGCAGGTGTCCGAGGACGTGTCCAACGGCTGGTCTCTGAGCTACAGCTTTTCCCAGCGGGGGGAGAAGACCCTGCCCGTCACTTTCCGCGAGACGGTGCGGGCCGGAGAGGAGTCCGGCGACCTGCTGTCCTCCTTCCGGCGGATGGCGGACTACTTCGAGCGGATGAACAAGACCCGGGAGAGCGTGGTCAGCGCCCTGACCTACCCCGCCTTTGTGCTGGTGGTGGCGGCGGTGGTGGTGATGATTATCATGGGCTACGCCGTCCCCACCTTTACCAGCATGTTCGAGAGCCTGGACATCGAGCTTCCCTGGGTGACCAGGGCTCTGATTGGGATGTCCCATTTCTGGAAGAAGTGGGGACTGGTGCTGCTGGGCGTGATCGCCCTGGCGGTCTTCCTCCTGCGGCTGTACGGGCTGACGGAGAAAGGAGGCCCCGCCCTGGCCCGGGCGCAGCTGAAAATCCCCATTGTGGGGGAGATTGTCCGGATGTCCTGCGCCAGCCAGTTTGCCCATACCATGAGCACCCTGCTCACCGCGGGAATGCCCATTTTGCAGGCCATTGAGGTCTCCGGACGGACCATGACGAACCTGTGCATGTCCGGCGAGGTGCTGGAGACGCTGCCCGGCGTGGAGGGGGGCCGCCCCCTGGGGGAGTGCATGGGCTACGCCCGGGAACTGCCCCCCATGCTGGTGCAGATGACCGCCGTGGGCGAGGCCACCGGCGCCATGGAGTCCACCCTCCAGGTGCTGGCGGAGTACTACGACAGCGAGGTGGACGTGCGGGTAAAGCGCGCCCTGAGCCTGCTGGAGCCGGCCATCATTGTGGTGCTGGCCATCTTCGTGGTGTTCATCCTCATGGCGGTGTACCTGCCCATGTTCAGCATGTACGGCGCGATCTGAGCAATTTTGTGTTATGGCTATTCCGAGCCTTGCACGGCCTTGGCTCTGAATATATACCCATTGCTTATGTAGGAAAGGAGGGAAGACGAGCGGCTCCCCTGGCGTATATAGTTTTTAAGTAAAGAAAGGATGTAAGAGATGAAAAAACTGAAAGAAAAGCTGAGCGCAAAGCTCAGCAAAAACGGCGGCTTCACCTTGGTTGAGATGCTGATCGTCGTGGCGATCATCGCTATTCTGGTGGCGGTATCTATTCCTATGGTAAATAAATCACTTGATAAAGCAAAAAGAGCTGTTGACGAGGCCAATGCTCGTGATTCGATTACATTGGCCTCTGTTGAGGTGATGGTTGATGGAATTAATGAGAAGACGACTTGGTCTTATAAAGTTTCCGATGGTCGGACGGGTTATCTAGGAACAGGAAGCACGACGGATCATGCACCTACAGATGGCGTAGCCGGTCAATGCAACGACCTTACTGGTGTTAATTTGTATGTGACTTACGATCCAGATGCTACTGATGGAGAGTATTATTCAACAAGCTTTGATGCAAAGCTGTATCCCTCTACTCCTTAATGTTTATCTTTATCTCTCAACTATATCCAGGTCATTGAATAGCAAAGAACCTCAGGACGCCCGCAGTGCGGGCGTCCTCCGGAGGCCGCGGGGACCGCGGCCTCCGGAGGGCGTCTGCCCCCTGGGATCTCATGTGCCCCGGTCCCGCCCAGCAAAAACCGGCCCCCAGCGGGGGCCGGCGGTCACGCGTCATAGTGGCCTTTGCAGGAGAGAATTTCAAGCACGCCGTCCTTGAGACGGTAGACCAGCCGGTCCTCGTCCGTGATGCGGCGGCTCCAGAAGCCGCTCAGCTCTCCTTTCAGCGGCTCCGGCTTGCCCTTGCCGCCAAACGGCGTGCGCTCCGCCTCTTTGACAAGGTCGTTGATCTTTTTCAGAATCCTTTTGTCCTCCGACTGCCACTTGAGGCAGTCCTCCCAGGCTCTGTCAAACCATATCTTTTTCAAGGCTCCGCCTCAATCAGCTCATGCTCTACGCCCATTCCGGCGTCCAGCGCGGCGGCGCCCTCCCGCAGGAAAGACAAGTTCTCCTCTGAGTAAAAGGGATCTACGGACAGTGAGACGGGAAGCCGATTCTCCCGGACGGACTGCTTCGCGAAAATTGTAAACGCGGTGCTGACATTCATGCCGATGTCCCGGCAGAGGCGCTCGAAGCTCTGCTTCAGCTCGCTGTCCATCCGAATGCTGATGGTGGTCTGTGCCATTGCAATCACTCCTTTCGGGGACAATGTACCACATAATCTGCACAACTTCAATACATTGTATGTAAAAATCAAAAATCTGATTCCGGAAAAGAGGTTGACAGACGTGCCGTGGAATGAGGATATGGTGATAACGGCGTACGCCTGCCTGTGGCTGGCGGTCCTGGGCGCGGTGCTGGGGAGCTTTCTGGACTGCGCCGTCTCCCGCTGGGCCGCCGGGGAGCCGTGGCACAGGGGCCGGTCCCGGTGCGCGTCCTGCGGCCATCCCCTGGGGGCCCGGGACCTGGTGCCGGTGTTCAGCTTCCTCTTTCGGAGGGGGCGGTGCCGCTTCTGCGGCGGAAAGATCCCGGCGGAGTGCCTGCTGGCGGAGCTGGCGGGGGCGGGGATGTTCCTCTGTCTGGGGCTGCGCTTCGGCCCACGGCCGGTGCTGGGACAGTGGCTGGTCTGGGCCGGGGCGCTGCTGGCTCTCAGCCTGACGGACGCGGCCAGGCGGGTCATCCCCGACGCCCTGCTGCTGGCCCTGGCCGTCAACCGCCTGCTGTGGCTGGTCCTCCTGCGGGAGAATCCGGCGGAGACGGCCCTGGGAATTCTCACGTCCTGCGCCGTCCCGGCGCTGCTGCTGGCCCTGGTGCTGGCGGCGGAAAAGCTCCTGGGCCGGGAGGTGATGGGCGGCGGCGACTGCAAGCTGCTGTTTGCCCTGGCCCTGTACCTGGGCTGGGCGGAGCTGCTGCTGGCGCTGCTGGCGGCCTGTCTGCTGGGCCTGCTGTGGGCGGCCCTGGCGGGCCGCCGGCGGGGTGCGGCGGTGCCCTTTGGGCCGTTTCTCACGGCGGGGGCGGTTTGCACGGTGTGTTTTGGCGGGCCGGTGATCCAGTGGTATCTCGGCCTGTTTTGAGAACCTGCATTCGCAGCCGTTGAACCCCGCCTGGTCGGGTCTTTTCCCGGTTATGAATACAGGTTCTGAGGAGAGAAAAGGAGAGGAAATGATGGCGAAGACGCGTCTGGGCTTCGATATTGGAAGCAGCAGCATGAAAGTGGCGGTCTGGCAGGGCGGCGTCGTCCGGCTGGAGGAGGTTCCCCTGCCGGAGAACCTGGTGGACAGCGGCGGCATTGCCCTGCCCCACGCCTTTGTGCAGTTTCTGCGGCAGATGAAAAAGGATTTGAAGCTGCCCCGGGGCGCGGCGGCATTGGTGCTGCCGTCCAATCAGGTGATCTGCCGGATGGTGACCATGCCCCGGATGACCACGGAGCAGCTTTTGATGAACCTGCCCTATGAGTTCACCGATTTTATCCAGGGCGTGGCGGACCAATATTACTGTGACTACGCCCTGTGCGAACCCACCGGGGAGGAGGAAGAGGAGGGACTGACCATGATGGCCGCCGCCGCGGCGAAGCAGACCCTGGCGGAGTACGCCCGGATCTTCTCCCAGGCGGGTCTCCGGCTCCGGACGGTCCTGCCCCAGGAGATGGCGCTGATCCGGCTGGTTCAGGGCAGCGGCGGGGAGCCGCGAGAGTTCTGCTTCGTGGACCTGGGGCACCAGAACACCCGAATCACGGTGGTCTGGCGGGACCGGGTCCAGGCCACCCGTCAGATCGCCCTGGGAGGCCGGAATCTGGACCTGGCGGTAGCGGATGAGCTGGGAGTGGACGCGTTCCTCTCCAACACCTACAAAACCACAAACTTTCAGAATGTGCTGGCCCTGCCCGCCGTGGCGGACCTGTGCGAGCGCATCGCGGTGGAGATCTTAAAAGTAGTGAATTTCTACCAGTTTACATACCGCTCCAGCAGCCTGGAGGGGATCTATCTGGTGGGGGGCGGCACGGCGCTGGCTCCGCTGCGGCAGGCCATTGAGGCCACCGTGGGACTGCCCCTGCTGGACGCGGGAGCCCTGCTGCCCGGCGCGGAGGGCGACGCGGCGGCCGGCGTATTCGCCGCGGGAGCGGCCATGGGAGGGACGAGATGAGCAGACGAAAAACGGAGTATCCGTCCAAGCGGTCCATGAACCTCTACTATAAGCCGGACCGCACCACAAAGCCCGCCACCGCCGCGCTGTACATCCTCTTCGCGCTGACCTGCCTGCTGGGCCTTGGCAAGGTGATGGTGTATGACCTCTGGGCGGAGACCCGGGACGCCGAGCAGACTCTGGCCCTGGAGCAGGCCCGGCTGAAGGGCGTGATGGCGGAGCTGGAGGACTACAGCCAGGTGCGGGAGCGGTACAGCCTGTACTCCGCCACGGAGGAGGAGCAGGCCCTGATCGACCGCATGGAGGTGCTGGACCTGCTGGACGACGCGCTGGGAACGCAGGCGCGGCTGAATGCCGTCTCCGTCAGCGGCGACGCGGTGCAGCTCCAGTTCTCCGGCGTCACCCTGGCCCAGACCGCTCAGATTGTGCGGGCGCTGGAGGCCTCGCCCATTGTGGCGTCCACCCGGGTCAACACGGCCTCCACCACGGAGGGAGACGGCGCGCAGGTGCAGGCCAGCGTGTTTATCCAGCTGCAGAAGGAGGGGAGCGAGGAGTGAACAGGAAACTGACGGCCCGGGAGTGGATTCTGCTGGGCCTTCTGGCGGTAATCGCCCTTGTCAGCGGCTATGTGATGCTGTTCCACATGCCCATGACGGCCCGGCGGGACACGGCGCTGTCCGAGACGGAGCTCTGCCGGGTGGAGATTGAGGCCGCCCAGATCAGGGCGGAGGAGAAGCGCCGCATGGAGCGGGAGCTGGAGGACCTCTTTGCGGACGGCGCGGAGCCGGTGGCCATCGCCGATTACGACAACCTCCAGCCGGTGATGTTCGAGCTGAATACCATCCTCTCCGGCGCTGAGGATTACAGCCTGTCTTTCGGCACGGTGGATACGTCGCAGTCCATCGTCCGCCGGAGCATCTCTCTGAGCTTCACCAGCCGCAGCTACGAATCGGCCCGGGAAATCCTGGGGCAGTTGTGCAGCAGCGCTTACCGCTGCCTGCTGGACAGCGTGAGCATCTCCGTGGGGCAGAGCGCGGAGGGGAACGTCTCCGTGGACGGCGTCGTGCTGTACTTCGAATATCAGCGGAGTGCCTCGTAAGGGAGCTCCGGTATGGGGAAAATTTCCCGGTAAGAGTTTCGCGGAGGCCGCGGGAGTATGCTGTAATCGACCTGTCAGCCGCTGCCGAGTGTGAACGCGGACATGCGGACCGGAAGAGAGGTCCGCATGTCCGAAATATAGACATCGTAAATTCATGTAGGGTGTTAGCAGCCATGTAGACAGCCCCAATAGTGCAGGATGGTGGTGGCGGAGAGCGCCTCGAAAACATTCAGGGTTGGTATGTGTTACTTTTTGGTGACAGTATTTATGCCAAACCGTGGCTGCAGCGTAACAGATGCCGGCGTGGCGGTACCGCGGTCCGCGGTATTGCCGCGCCGTTTTTGTTGGAGCGGCGGGGCGCGCGGCCGGCGTGCAAAAATTGGCACAAAATTTGCTTGCTATATTGAATGTACGGGAGCTTCAGATCATATTTTCCCGCACACACAAGCTGAGATTCAATACAAGGGGGAGAAATTATTATGAAAGTAAAGGAGAAGTATCTCAATTTCTACTATGAGACCATTGGCGATGTGCCGGATCCGGTTATTGATCCCCAAAAGACCGCCCTGCTGATTGTCGACATGCAGAACCAATTTGTGCGGCGGGACTCTCCGGAGGCGGAGGCTTTCAAGGCCGCCGGAGAGTGGGAGCGGTGGCTTCCTTTCCACGACAGGCTGGATGAGACCGTCATTCCCAACAATGTAAAGCTGCTGGAGTATTTCAGAAAGCACGGCATGACGGTTACCTACGCTCAGATCGCCTGCCTGCGGGAGGATGGGGAGGACCGCTCTCCCGTTCAAAAATCCGATGGCTGGAATGGGATCTTTCTGCCTATCAACAATCCGGAGACCCAGATTATCGACGAGCTGGCGCCGCAGAGGAACGAGATTGTTGTGAGCAAGACCACAGACAGCGTGACCACGGGAACCAATTATCTGACCCTGCTTAATTTCATGGGTATTGAGACGGTTGTTGTGACCGGAATTGTGACGGACCAATGTGTGGCGTGTTCTGTCCGCGGCCTGGCGGATGCCGGCTATAAGGTAATCTGCGTGGAGGACGCCTGCGCCGCGGGCTCCATGGAACTGCATGACGCGGAACTGAAGATTATGAGCGTCATCTATTGCGACGTCTTGTCCACGGACGAGACCATTGCCCTGATTGATAAGAATATGAAATAATGTTTCTGCCGGAGCTTGAAGACGGAACGGAGGTTTATATGGAAAATAACGGATTGCGGAAAACCATAACGCTGCCGGGTATGATCGCCATGGCCGCGGGCGGCATGGTCGCCGCATGGATGGTAGAGATTAAGTACTGGTTTGAAATCGGCGGAGCGGGCTCCGTCTGGTCGCTGATCACCTGCGCCGTTCTGGTGCTGCCGCTGTGCTTCATCTATTCGGAGATGACCAGCATGATGCCCTATGCCGGCGGACAGAATCTCTGGGTCTCCAATGCGCTGGGGTGGAACACCGGCTTTGGCGCCTGCTGGCTGATTATGCTCCTCTATGTCATGGCCATGCCGACCGTGGCATACGGAATTGCCAGTATGCTCGGCTACCTGTATCCCATCACCTCTCTGCAGACAAAGATTATCGCCACCGTCATTTTGGTGGTCTGGTATTTCCTGACCAACTCGGAGCTGAAAATTCTGGCCAGAATGCAGAACATTCTCTTTTGGAGTACGCTGGTCGTGGCGGTCGGCGCTGATATCATTTTTATCTTAAGCGGCAGATGGACATACAGCAACATCACTCCCTGGTTTCGGTACGGAACTGCGGGCTACACCGCCGGCATCGGGCTGTTGATCATGAAGTTTGTCGGCTTCGACCTGATTCCCCAGCTCTCTGAGGAGGCCAATTTTCCGAAGAAAGATCTGTGGAAAGCATTTGTGGGCTCCATCGGCTGCACGGTGCTGATCTACGGTCTGGCAATTGTGGCGGTCGGCGGCGTAGTGGGAAACCAGTGGATCGACGAGACGGACATTGTGGACCCGAGAGTCGCGGACCTTTTGGGCATGCACTGGCTGGGGCTGGTCATCGTCATCATGGGCGCTTTGACCTGTATCACCACGTTGTCCTCTTTCTGGCTGTCTGCCTCCCGCATTTTGCTGGGTGCGGCAAAACAGCATCAGATGACCCCCAAATTCATGGAGCTGAACAAGCACGGTCAGCCCGCCTTCGGCAACCTGATCGTGGGCATCCTCTCCATCTACTTCACCGTTTTCGCCCCGGACGCGTGGGTCAACTACATCTATACGATCTATGGCGTCACCGCGGGACTGGTATATCTTCTGGTGACTGTGTCGTTCCTCAGGCTGCGGAAAACCCACCCGGAATGGGAGCGGCCCTATAAGCTGAAAGGCGGCATGTTCTGGGGAGTTTTCGGCGTTTGCTTCTGTCTGTGGGTTATCTATACCAACGCCATTGTCATGGATTTGGGCGCGTGGGTGGTACTGGCCATTTACGCAGTGTTGGGCGTTGCCTTTTGGGGCTACGCCAAGTACAGGCAAAAGAGCGACCCGGAGCATTGGGCACCGCTGGTTATTTCTCCGGATACAGTGGATCGGGACTACTCCCTTGAAGAATAGGGCAAAAAAATAGTGGAAAAACGCATTAGCCCAGGACAAATTCCTGGGCTAATGCTATAATAGCCGCAGGGCGGCTGTTATATTTGACCGCCGCACCTTCCCCGCCCCTTGAAGCGGCTGCTGAAGAGCGGCGGACGACGGCGCGAAATCCGCTTCTGCGCCGCTATAGGCGGAGATGATCGGGCAGTGAGGTGAAGACAGGATATGAAAATAAGAAAATCCCTGGCCACGACGATCATCGCCATCTTCCTTGTGTTCAACGTGCTCTCCATTCTGCTTTTTACATACTACACAAAGGCCGAGGGGGAAAACAGCGCGCTGGATTATGCCAAGCAGAGCATGCAGGAGATCGTCAACGAAAAGGGGGAGCTGATTGCCATCCGTTTTGAACGGCTGAAAGCCAGCGTGGATCTTTTGACCATGCTGCTGGAGGCGGACATCCAGCAGCACACGGATATCGGCGGCGCACCGGACAGCGCGTACAGCTTTAACGAGGACGGCTCTGTGAGACGGAAAAGAGACAGCGCGAAGCCGGCTGACGCGCAGAGCAATATTCTGGCTGTCTGGGATGAGAAAAATCGGGAAGTGCTGGCCAGGGAAATCCTCCTGACTGAGATGATCGACGAGCCGATGAGTATTATTCTGCGCAACGAGAAGCTTATTTGGGGCTATATCGTCACTAGGAACAACCTGCTCCGTGTCAGCCCCTATGTGAGCCTGGATATGTACTTTGACGACAATCACATGCAGAACGAGGATGTCTTCTACACGATGGCCGACAGAGAGCACAACCCCGAGGGTGCTGCCATTATCACCAAACCGTATAATGACTACCTGGGAGAGGGCTGGACCATCACCTGCTCCAAGCCGGTTTATGACGGCCAGGACGAAATGTTCGGCGTTGTCTGCCTGGACGTATCCATGAAGAAGCTGCGGGAGGAGTTTTTCGACGGCTTCTCCCTGGGTGAGACGGGAAAGATCCTCTGGCTTGATCAGGAGGGGAACCTGTTCTACCACAGCGATTACGACAATCTCTCCAACGTACAGGGAGAGCTGTATGACAAAAATATCTTTGACCTCCCCATGTCCCAGGAGGAGCGGGCCGCCGTCGAAAGAGCGATTAACAATCAAAACGGCACGATTATATTCGGCGGGCCGCATAGCCAGCAGATTCTGGTACACGCAAAGATCGAGGATTTGAACTCCTCCCTGATTATCCAGATGGATATGAACGAGTTTGCATCTGCGGAGCACTTCGACCTGAAAAAGCTGATGCTGTTGATCGCGGTGGATATTTTGCTGGCGGCCAGCTTCGCGTGTATCCTCTATTGGAGCTTTTCAAGGCCCATGCGAAAGATGGTAAAGCAGGCGGAGCGCATTTCGCAGGGGGACTACGGGATGATCGAGGAGGAGACCGGCGCCTATTATGAGATCACGCAGCTGAACAGCGCGTTCAACGCGATGAATCAGAGTATCGAAACCTATACGGAGACGCTGCTGGACAAAAACCAGGAATTGAGCACCATTTTGGAGAGCATTGATACGGCGCTGATGATCGTCGACATGGAGGGAAACATCGGAGCCAGGTCACAGAACAGCGGCGGTGTGTCTGAGGAGCGGGTAAAGCGTGCGCTGAAACGAATACGGGAGGACAGAGCGTTCTTTGAAGAGCAGTTCGTACAGGGCGGAGAGGTCTACAAAAACGAGTACTACCCAATTCTTTTGGAGAACAACGAGGTAAAAAAGGTGGTCATTTGCAGCAAGTGCGTCACCGACAGCACCTTGATGGAAAAAGAGGTGCAGCAGTTGGAGAAGATGGCCGGAGTGGGACAGCTCTCGGCGGCCATCGTCCATGAGCTGAAAAACATTCTGGCTAGAATCAAAGGCGCTGTCTATATCCTCTCCATGGTTAATCAGAATGAGGAAAACCGGGAAGAGCTCGAGATTATTGGCCGGGCCATGGAAGAGGCGCAGAATGTCATCACTACACTCCTTGACTTTTCCAGAAAGAGCGGCGGCGAGGGCGATGTGGCCAGTGTCAGCACCGTGATCAATCAGATATTGCTTCTGTCCAAAAAGGAGCTGATTACCAAGAATGTGGACGTAAAAGTGCACTTGGATGACCGCTGTTACATTCAGGCCGGCGGGAAAGAGGCGCTGAAGGTGATTTTGCAGAACACCATTATGAATGCTATCCAGGCTGTGGACTACGACGGACGAATTGAAATCACCTGCCGCAGGCAGAAGAGCAGCGTGGAGATCCGGGTCAAAGACAATGGCGGCGGAATTCAGGTGACGCCAAAGGAGCGGATCTTTGAGCCGTTCCTGTCCACAAAGGAGGACGGGAACGGGATTGGTCTTTGGATTACCAAGCGGCTGGTGCATAGGCTGTCCGGCAATATTGAGATCGCCGACAGCGGCGAGGACGAGACGGAATTTGTCATTACAATACCAATGAGGGAAAAGGACAATGCAGAAGACGAAGGTTCTGCTGGTTGACGACGACCAGGAATTGCTGCGGGTATACAGCAAAATTTTCAAGCTTCACGGGTTTGACATCGTGGCCTGCTCCAGCGGGGAGGCCGCGCTGGAGCGGCTGGCGGCCGCCCCGATCTCCGTGGTCATCACGGATATCATCATGCCGCGGATGAGCGGGATGGAACTGCTGAAAAAAATCAACGCGGCCTGGCCCTGCTGTGAGGTCATTATGCTGACGGCGGAGGGGTCCATTGCGGAGGCGGTGCAGGCCATGAAGCAAGGGGCGTTTTCTTATTTTGTCAAGCCGGCCGACATCGATGAAATGATCTCCAGCGTGAAGAAAGCCCAGGAGCTGGCGAACGCCAAAGGGGAGAACTCCATCCTGAGAGAGCGAATCGCCGAGGCGTCGTGGAAGGAGACCTTTATCGGCACGTCGGACATGGCCGAGCAGCTGCGGAAAAAAGCGGAGATGATCGGTCAAACCGACTCAACCGTTCTGATTACAGGTGAGACCGGCACGGGGAAGGAGGTCATCGCCAATCTGATACACGCCAGCAGCAAACGGGCGCGGGAGCCCTTTATCTGTGTAAACTGCGGCGCCCTCAATGAAAACCTGATTGAGGCGGAGCTGTTCGGCAGCGAAAAGGGGGCCTATACCGGGGCCGAAAAACAGAGGAAGGGCAGGTTTGAGGCCGCCAACGGTGGAACCATTTTTTTCGATGAAATCGGTGAATTGAGCCTGTCTATGCAGGTCTCCCTCCTCAGGGTCCTGCAGGAAAAAACCTTTGAGCGGGTGGGGGGATCGGTGCCTGTCTACAGCGATTTCAGGCTGATTGCGGCGACCAACCGGAATTTGCGGGAAGAGGTAAGCGCCGGACGATTCCGCATGGACCTCTATTACAGATTGAACATTATCCCAATAGAGGTGCCGCCGCTGAGAGAGCGGAAAGTGGATATCAAGGATTTGTCCCTGTACTTCTTCGAGCGATATGCCAAGGAGATGAACCGGAAAATGCGGCCCTTGAGCAGTGAAATACTGAGGGCCTTTTGGGACTATGATTGGCCCGGCAACGTGCGGGAGCTGAGGAACATCATCGAGCGGCTCATCGTACTGTCCGCCGACGGCGACATCACCCCCAGTGACCTGCCGGAGGAGATCAAGGAGGCTTTCACGCGGGAGGAGACGAAAACGGATACCGGCGTTCTGAAAGAGG
Source organism: uncultured Oscillibacter sp. (assembly GCA_947365245.1). GTDB lineage: Bacteria > Bacillota > Clostridia > Oscillospirales > Oscillospiraceae > Oscillibacter. Next base: position 88,320 of record CANAWG010000013.1, read on the forward strand.
CCATGAGAGACTTCGAGAAAAAGTTCATCGAGCGGGTATTGATTGACCACCATGGCAATATTACCAAGACCGCCGAGGAGCTGGGGATTGCGCGTAAAAATCTCTATAAGAAGCTGAGCGATTACGAGATCCGGTATAAAGAGTAATCCCGTGTCTGCGCATCCGGCCCCATTCCGGCGGAGAATTTTTGCCGGAGCACTTGATTTGCAGTTTGCTTCAACCGCTATAATACTTTTAGTTGACTTGGATAGTAAAATCAACCTTTTCACTTTAGAGTGATAAAGTTTTGTGTTAAAATTCTCTGTATTATCATTGGTTATACTCAAAAATCAAATAGGGGTTGCTTTTATGGTTTTTTTATGTTATAATGAGTAAAATCAAAAAAGAACCGTCTATTAAAGAAGGGCTTTTGGTATTGCACCGAACGGTGCTGTATGGAAGGCCTTTCTTTTTTTATATATTTGGCTTCATTTAAAAATGGAAGAAAAGAACCGTCTGTAAAAGAAAGGCTTTTGCTGTATGAATGCGAAAGCCTTTCTCATTTTCATGCTATATCAACGCTTTGCGCGGTATAGAACATAAAACCATACCATAAGGAGGATCACAATGGACGTTATCAAAGTGGAGAAGCGGAACGAAAAGGCAAAAGCAAAGCAGCTGCGGCGGAGTGGCCTTGTGCCCTGCTGTGTCTATGGCGGCGGTCTGGCGGAGCCCATTTCCATTCAAATGGATCAGCAGACCGCAAACCAGCTGTTTCGCACAAAGCGCGAGGGAAGCAAAGTCGGCCTTGACCTGAATGGCCGCGTGATTCCCACGCAAATCAAAGAGAAAAAGAGAGATACGCTGAACAATGAGGTGGAGCATTTCAGCTTCCAGGCTCTGGCAGCAGATCAAAAAGTCAACAGCATTACGCATATTTTCCTGAAAAACGCGGATGTTGTCCCCGGCGTTCTGGAGCAAATGATTTTTGAAGTTCCCTTTTCCTCTCTCCCTGCCGATATGATCGACACAGTTACGATTGATCTTGACGGGCTGCCCGCGGGAACGATCTTAACCGTAAACGACATCCCGGAGTTTCGGAATGAGCGAATTGAACTGCAAATCAAAAGAGACAGCGTAGTCCTGCGCATTAATGACAAAAAACGCGCGCTCGTCTCGAACGCCGAATAATTACACAGGAACTTGATCTGCCGCTTTAAGAGCCTTTATTGCCATACCAGTGCGTGTATGGCGTAAAGGCTCTTTATTTAGAAAGGAGAACGGTATGCAGCTGATTGGCCAGCCAATTAAACATGGTACATTTGGAAAGGGCATTGTGACAGAATGGAATGATACCACGATTACCATCTGTTTTTCTGTCGGTGAAAAGAAGTTTATTTACCCGGACGCCTTCTCCGAGTTTTTGTATTTGAAAAATGCCGCCATGCAAAGAGAGGTTCAAGAACTTCTTAATAAACGCGAGGCGGCGAAAGAAGCTGAACGCCAGGCGTTTCAAAAATTACGTGAGCGAAATCAGCTTTTGCAGAATCTTAAAATCTCACCGCAGTCACAGGCTGTGTTCGACATCAAGCCCGACCAATACGAGGAGCTGTTCTCTACATGGTCCGTTTCGACAGGCTGCTACGTCAGCGGCTATTCCAAGGGCAAACCGCGCGTCCCGGAACGCCTGAAGCCGAACTCCATGTGCCTGCTTACCGGATGTGCCGCCGGGCGGCCGGAAAAAGAACGGCGGATCATTGGCGCGTTTATGGTGAAGGAGGATTTTCTGGGCAGCCATTGCCGGGATGGAGTCATCCGCGCGCATCCCGTGTATCGCCTGCAATTGCGGACAGAGGACCAGATTCCCTTTTGGCCTTATGTCGTTCAGGAGCCGGAAAAACAGCGGTGGGGCGGTATAGCGTTGAAATACATGACGAACAAAACGGGAGAACGGATCCTTTTCGACATAAAAGAGCAATTGCATTGTGATGAATCCCAGGAATGCGCGGAGAATTTTTATCAGTATTATTGCAAACGGAACCGTCTGCAGCCGAAACAAAAGGAGGAGTGTCTGCTTGCAGGTGATTGCTGAGTTTCTGTCCGGTTCATCGCCGTGGGTCTATTTCTTCATATTTCTCGGAAAGCTGGTTGAAGTGGCATTCGCTTCTCTGCGGCAGCAGTTGATTGTGAAAGGCCAACGTCTGCCGGGGGCCTTTATTGCGCTTTTTGAATATACTTTCTGGCTTTGCATTACCGCTTCTGTGCTGACTGGTTTTGCCGATGATCCGCTGAAAAGTGTTGTCCTTATATTCGCTTTCGCACAGGGAAATCTGGTTGGATCGTATATTGAGGAGAGGATGGCGCTGGGCTTTTGCTCCCTCACCGCGATATTCATGGACAAGGCGGCGGCTCTGTCCGCTGCCGCCCGGCTTCGTGAACAGGGGCAGGCGCTTACGCTGATTCCGGCAGAGGGACTTCTTGGGGCAGAGCGGACCGCTATAATTACGACTGCAAGAAGGCGGGATATTACGGTTATCAAGGAAATGCTGTTTTTTTCAGATCCGAATGTAGTCATTACCGTTCAGGCGGCGCAGCAGGTCAAGGGTGCGACGATGGCAGGCACCATAAAGTAAAGAAATGCAAATTGAATATTGGAGAAAGCAGGGGGTAAGAACCGTGAATATGTTTACAGATATGGGAACCTGGTGTTCCTCGCTGCATGAGGTCAATCTTCTCTCCATTGTCATTCGAATCAGCGTGGCCCTGCTGATGGGAGGGATTCTTGGCGCGGAGCGCGGGCTGAGGAACCGCCCCGCCGGATTTATGACCTATGTGCTGGTATGTATGGGGGCCTCCATGATTATGCTGACGAACCAATATATATTCACTGCGTATACGCAGACCGACCCAACCCGCATGGCGGCGCAGGTTGTCAGCGGGATCGGATTTCTGGGCGCCGGCACCATCATTGTCACAAGAAATGACGAGGTTCGCGGATTGACCACGGCGGCCGGCCTTTGGCTGGCGGCTGGCTTGGGTTTGGCAATCGGAATCGGATTTTATTCCGGCGCAGTGATAGGCTTCTTGTTTTCCATCTTTGCCCTTATTATTCTAAAGAAGATTGATGTTTACATTAAGCAGCACGCAAAAAGTATGGAGGTCTACCTGGAATATAACGCTGCCTGTTCCCTGCGGAAATTGTCGGAGTATGCGCAGGAACAATCTTTTGTGCTTTTTGATATGCAGCGGGGAAAAATAAAAACGCTCAGCGGCGAGATGGGAACCTTTGTTTTCTCGATTGAGCTTACACAAAAAATGAACCATGGGGAAGCCCTGGACGGATTGTATTCGCTGGAAGGGGTGGAATACTTAAAGGAAATCGCATAATTTCCAGGACCGAAAGTTTTTTGTGTCAACTGATATTGACAAAATCAAAGCGTAGCATCCAGCCATACGTCGGGACAGCGTCCCGGAAGTCCTTTGCACCTGAAGAGGAGAGGAGTACAAAATGCAGAGAGGAGAAAAACCGGCAATGCGGCAATCGACCCGTGCTCTGGCTCGTGAGCCGTTGTGTACGGCTTTATGAGGGAGGTACGCCTCCCACAAGTCCACCTCAGGAGTAAAGCGCCGTATCAGGGCAGTGTGGAACAATGTTTGCGAACTGCGAAACGAATTTTGATCGGTTTAAAGAATTGTGAAAAATGGATGATTCCGGCACATCGAATTTTCCCCCATGGTCCTTTGGCCTTTTGCCCGCAACTCTGGTATGTTGTGTTGCCGGAAAGGGGTGAAAATATGATCCAACAGAGGAAGTCTAATCCAAAATACACAAGGCGGCTGTTTCCCACTGGGGGAGACAGCCGCCTTTGCTTCCTCTGAGACAACTTCAAATTGCGCAAACCCATGGCTACTCTAAAATGAAAGTAACAGAAAAAGGAGGAGCATTATGGAATACGGATATGTTCGGGTCTCTACCAAAGAGCAAAATGAGGACAGGCAGATGATTGCCATGCGGGCGTTCGGTGTGACAGACAAGCAGATTATTCTGGACAAACAGAGCGGCAAGGACTTTGACCGTCCCGGCTATCGGCGGTTGATGCGCAAACTGAAAGCCGGAGACACCCTTGTCATCAAGAGCATCGACCGGCTGGGAAGAAACTACGATGAAATTCTGGAGCAATGGCGGCTGCTCACAAAGGAAAAACAAGTGGCCATCGTGGTATTGGATATGCCGCTGCTGGATACCCGCCAGGGCCGGGATCTCACCGGGGTTCTGATTGCCGACATTGTACTTCAGCTTCTGAGCTATGTGGCCCAGACGGAGCGGGAGTTCAACCGCCAGCGGCAGGCCGAGGGGATTGCAGCAGCCAAGGCCAGGGGGGTCCACTTTGGACGGAAATTCAAGGACCGAGGCGAGAACTACGAGGCTGTCATGGCCGCATGGCACAGAGGGGAAATCAGCGGCAGAGCGGCGGCAAGGGAGCTGGGGGTGGCCCACGGGACCTTCCAGCGGTGGTGCAGAGAATAGATTTGGACAATAAAGCGTGGGTTGCAGTCCATGCAAAATGAACCATGGTTTTGAGCAGAGTAATGCCGCTT
>CANAWG010000014.1 GCA_947365245.1 uncultured Oscillibacter sp.
CTGCCGCCCTGGGAATCGAACGTGACGGTGTAGGTCGGCGGTATGTACGTCCAGCCGGCGTAGAGGGTGAGATTACCGGTCACGGTGTTATTTTCAAAATCCCAGGGCTGCCGGCAGTCCTCGTCCTGGTACCAGCCCTCGAACGTGTGGCCGGTGTAAGTGGGGTTGGCGGGCTTCGTTACGACGCCGTTTTCCTGGATGGTCTGGCTGGCCACCGCGCTGCCGCCCTGGGAATCGAACGTGACGGTGTAGGTCGGCGGCGGTGTGTTGCTCTTCCACCCGGCGTAGAGGTTGAGCGGACCGGTTACGCGGTCATTGTTTAAATCCCATTTGTTTTGGCATTCCGGCTCCGTGTACCAGCCGGTGAGGGTATGGCTGGCCATTGCGGGAAGGATGCCGGGTTCCCGCACCGCCGCTCCGTGTTGAACTTTTTTGGAATAGGGATTCGGCGTGCCTTCCTGGATGTTATACCAGTAATCACCGTTGTTGCAGTAAAATTTGACCGTGCATATAATCGGATCCCATCCGGCGTATAGGGTGATATCCTTCCGCACAGGGGTGGTAAAGCTGTATTTGTTTGCGCCCATCATGGCATCCTCCGGACTTATGTACCAGCCGGTGAAGCGGTATCCGGTAATGGTGGGATCCTGGGCGGGCTTCGATATCGAGCGTTGATAGAGAACCGTGATCGGCTGGGGAAGATTTTCCACCCCGCTGGCAAAGCGGCCGCTGAAAGTGACGGTGTGGAAATGGTTCTCCGGGAGGCATTCAAACGTGACCGCGGAGTCAAACTTCCCGGCGATCTTCCGTTCTTGAAACTCCTCCTCCGTACCGCGGTATTGGACCTTTCTCAGAGCGGAGCAGCCCGCGAAAGCGCTTGACGAAATGCTGTCCCCGTCTACAAAGTGGGGCAGTTCCACAGATTCCAGACTGACGCAGTCCTTGAACGTATCATCCACAACGCGGTACATGTGGGCCGGGAGAATTATGGAGGTCAGAGAAGTGCAGCCCCAGAAAGTCCTGGTGCCGATCTCGCCCACACACGCGGGAACGGCGATGGAGGCCAGAGAAGTACACCCTAAAAACGCACTTCCCCTGATGGCCTCCAGGCTGTCGGGCAGAGTGACGGAGGTCAGAGCGCTGCATTCGAAAAACGCGGCGCCTTCAAGCTCGGTTACGCCGTCCGGAACGGTGATGGAGGTAAGTCCGGTACAGCCCGAGAACGCTGAGGACGCAATGTATTTCAGGCCGCTGGAGAGCTTGACGGACGCCAGCATGACACAGCCTCTGAATGCAGACTCCCCCATCCGTGTGATGCTGTCCGGCAGAGTAACGGAGGTCAAGCCGGTGCAGTCTTCGAACGCGCCTTGCCCGATGGCGGTGACGCTGGAGGGAATCGAGATCTCCTCCAGATTGGGGCAGTTATAGAAAGCGTAGTCTCCAATACGGGTTGCGCCCTGGTTTATGACCACCCGCTTGATCTTACTCGAACGGCCCCAGGGGGGATATGTGCCGGATGTGTAATCGCTCATCGCTCCCTTGCCGGAGATCGTCAAAGTTCCGGAATAGTTGATCTGAAAGGTCAAACCGTCGCCGCAGCTGCCGCTGTCCGCCGCCCAGGCGTCTCCCGGCAGCAGAGTCAGCGTCAGACACAGCGCCAGAAGCGCCGCCGGCAGTCGTCTTCTCATCCCGCGTTCCTCCTCCGATTCTTTCTCGTGAAAGTTCACAGCTATTATCCCACAAAGCCCCGGGGGTGTCAATATCAAAGGAGCGCCGGGGCGAAAAAAGGCCGCAGGCACGCCTGCGGTCTTTCTCTCATATTCATCCTCAATATCCCACGGCCCCGGCCAGGAGCATGAATCCCGTGCCGATGACAAGATACATCCCCACCAGGGGCAGGAGGTAGCGAAGCCACTTTTGATAGCTGATTCCCGACAGCGCCAGGCAGCTCACCAGGGTGTTGGAGATGGGCGAGACCAGGTTCACCAGCCCGTCCCCCAGCTGGAACGCCAGCACCGCCGACTGCCGGGAGAGGCCCAGCACGTCCGCCAGGGGGACCATCAGGGGCATGGCCACCGCCGCGTGGCCGGAGCCGGAGGTGATCAGCAGGTCCAAAAGGGCGTTGGCGTAGAACATCCCCAGAAGCTGGCTCCAGGCGGGCAGGCGCTCCACCGCCCGGAGGAGCCCGTAGACCACGCTGTCCAGAATCCCGCCCCGGATCAAAACCAGCCGCAGAGCGGCGGCCAGGCCGATGGTCAGCGCGCCGGAGACCATCTTTTTGCACCCCTCCGCCTCCAGGGCGCAGATCCGGTTGGGGGAGAATCCGGCGGCCCCGCCGCAGGCGACGCCCAGCACCAGAAAGACGGCGGCGATCTCCGGCACCTTCCAGCCCCGCCTGCCCACGCCCCAGACCACCAGGACCAACCCGCCGGCCAGCAGCGCCAGCACTGCTCCCTGCCGGGGCGTGAGGGGCTGCTCCGGCGGGTCCTCCTCCGCCGCCGGGAGGGCCGGCTCCCCGGCTCTTCGGAGGATGTAGGCGGCGGTGACGGGCACCAGCGCCGCCAGCAGCAGCCACCGCAGCCACGCGCCGGAGTACAGCGGCAGCTCCGCGAGGGTCTGGGCCACGCCCACGGAAAAGGGGTTGTAGGCCCCCGCCGCGAAGCCCGCGTTGGTGCCCAGCATCACCATGGCCATGCCGGTCTTTTCGTCATAGCCCAGGGACTTTGCCGCCGCCATTCCCAGGGGGAGAAAGACGATGGAGGCGGTGGTCAGCCCCATGGTGAAGCCAAACACAGAAAATACCGCCACAAAAGCCGGGACCAGCCACGTCCGCCGCCGCCGGAACCGCCGGATCACCCAGGCGCACAGGGCCGCCAAGGCTCCGCTCTCCAGGATCATCTCAAAGGCCCCGCCCAGCAGCAGGACAAAGAAGATCAGCTGGGGGGCGGAACCGGTGGTGAGGGCCTCGAAGAGCAGCCCGGGCAGCTGCCAGAGGGCCACGGGAGAGGGCGCCGTCCAGGCGAAGCTGCCCGGCACCACCACCGTTTGGCCGGCGGACTCGTGGAATATCCGCTCAAAGCGCCCGGCGGGGATCACCCGCGTCAGCGCCGCGGCCAGCAGCAAAAGCGCGGTCAGGATCAAAAAGACGTGGGGCGCGGGACGCTGTCTGCGCTGCTCCATACAGTCGATTCCTTTCCTCTAATCCTCGAAAACTCAGAGACGGACCGGCCCGGTGCTGCCCCGGACCACCAGGGAGGGCCGGAATATCTGCCGGGGGCAGACCTCCCGGCCGCCGCCTTCGATCAGGGCGATGGCCAGCTCCGCCGCCGCCCTGCCGATCTCCGCCATGGGCGTGTGGAGGGTGGTCAGTCCCACGTCCGGGTAGCGGCCGAAAAACAGGTCGTCGTGGCCCATCACCGACACGTCCCCGGGGACGGACAGCCCCCGGCGCCTCAGCGCGTCCATAACGCCGATGGCCATGTAGTCGCTGGCGCACCACAGCGCGGTGGGCGGCGGGCCGCTCTCCAGCAGCGTCTCCACCGCGTCCACACCGGCCTGCAGGGCGTCGGCCGCGTCTCCCGACCGGAGGATCCGGGGCGTGAGCTGCCGCCGCTCCATGGCCTCGGCGAAGCCCTCCTCCTTTTGGGAGACGGTGCGGTTGGAGGGCCCATAAGTGAGCAGGGCGATGTCCCGGTGGCCCAGGCCCGCCAGGTGCTCCACCGCCAGTACGCCGCTGCGGCGGTAGTCGCACAAAAGGGCGTATTGCTCCTCCGGGTCCGTCTTGCCGCCGATGAAGATGACCGGCGTGGAGGCGCAGGCCGCCTTGATGCGGGATATGTCGCTGGTGCAGGGCGCCACGATAATCGCCCCCACCTGATTGCCCACCATCATGGCGCAATGGCGCGCCTCCAGCTGGGTGTCCCGGTGGCTGCTGCCCAGCATAACGCAGAAATCCATCGCCGCCGCCGCGGCGCTGACCTCGTTGAAGACCAGGTCATAGGCCGTGCTGTCCCCCATGGCGGGGACCACCATGCCGATGGCGCTGCTGCGCCGGAGATAGAGATTCCGGGCGGCCAGGTTGGGCGTGTAGCCCAGCTCGTCGGCGATCTTCCGCACGCGCTCCTTGGTGGCGGCGGAGATGTCCGGGGCGTCCCGCAGCGCCTTGGACACGGCTACGTGGGACAGTCCCGCGATCTGTCCGATGGTCTTGAGCGTTGGACGGTCTGCCATGTTGTCCACCTCCGGATGGGTTCATTTTGCGCGGGCCGCGCCGCCGCCGCCCGCCTCATACTTTCCATTATAGTATTCTCAGCCTAAAAAAACAAGGGCCCGCCGCCCTACCGGGCGGCGGACCTTTCGCAGCCGCGCTCCCCCTCCTGTCCGGAAAAGCTGGCCATCCACCGCCGGCTCCGGAACCAGAGGCCCGCGATGATCAGCCGCACCAGCTCCTCCTGGGAGAGGAGAAAGTACACCCACTGGATGGGCATACGGAGCACGAACGCCGTCACCAATCCCAGGGGCACCCCCACCAGCCAGGTGACGCTCATCTCGATGGAGAGGATGCACCCGGTGCGTCCCCCGCTCCGGAGGATCCCGCCGGCCAGGATCATGTTGGCCACCTTCACAGGGGCCAGTACGGCGAAGATGAACAGCAGAAGACTTGCCGCCGCCCGGGTCTCCGGCTCCACATTGTAGAGCCGCACATAAGGCCCCCGCAGAGCGGTCAGCGCCAGGGACAATATCAGGGACCCCGCGAAGCCGTATCCCATCAGCTTCTTGGAGATCTGATAGGCCTCCCGGCGGTCCCCCGCGCCCAGGCGCTTTCCCACCAGAATCCCAGCCGCCTGGGACACGCCGCTCATGGCCCCGATGAAGAGGCCCTGGACCGGGCCGGTCATGGACATGGCCGCCAGGTCCCCCGTGCCGATGTGGCCGTAGATAAACGTGTTCACGTTCTGGCTCACGCCCCAGAGAAACTCGTTGGCCAAAATGGGCAGGAGCATCCGGAGGTACTGCCGCCGGACCGCCGGCCCCAGGGACAGGGAGAGTCGGAACGCCCTCCCCTCCCGGACGCGGCGGAACAAAAGGAGGATCAGCAGCAGGTTCACCAGCTGGGAGATCACGCTGGCCAGGGCCGCGCCGGCCACCCCCATGGCCGGAAAGCCCAGGCGGCCGAAGATCAGCACATAGTTCAGCGCCGTGTTCACCGCCGCCGACGTCACCCCGGCGGCCAGGGGCCAGACCGCCCGGTCCATGCACCGGATCATCACCGACAGGATGGACGCCAGCCCCATGGGAAGATAGGTCCAGGAGATTCGGACCAGATAGTCCCGGCCGGGGACCAGGACCGCCGGGTCATCCTTGATGAAGACGCGGACGATCTGCTCCGGAAACAGCAGGCACACCGCCATGAACACGCCGGCCAGCGCCGCCGCTGCCGCCAGGTTGACGGAGAGGCTCTTGTCCGCCATCTCCCGATCCCCCATGCCCAGGTACTGGGAGATCATGATGCCGGCGGCGGCGGCCATGGCCCCCGAGGCCACTGTGCAGATAAAAGCGGGCCGGCCGGCCACCTCGATGGCGGCCACCGCCGTGCTGCCCAGCTGGCCTACCATCAGCTGGTCGACCATGGAAAAGGAGGACTGCAGCATGGACTGCAGCCCCACCGGCACCGCGATGGCGGCCACCGTGCGGAAAAAAGACGTCTTACTCACAAATATCACCTGCCCCGGATTATGAGGGGACAGGTGAGAAATGTCAATAGGTTAATCGCATAACCTATCCAGAGTCTGTTTAGTATCTTACCATTGATTGACAAAGGGAAATACGGTTTTTCGGGGCTAAAACGGACGCTGGCGGCGTTAGTCTCGTTGCCGGGCGCCAGCCCGGCTGCCTCGTCTGCCTTGCCAGAGTCCGTTTTCGCTCCCGAAAAACTCCGGAGGACCTGCCAGCGAGCAAAAATGGGGGCTGGCAAGGCCGCAGGATGCAGGCGGGCTGACGCCCGCCAAATCCGAGAACGCAGTCCAGCGCCTATTTTGGCCGCTGGTAGGCGTGTTTCCCCTTGCCAATCAATGGTACGGTGCCCGGATTGACGAGCGGATTTTTCGCCGATCAAGGCGAGAAGCCGCAGGAATACTTTGTGTATTCCAAGGCTGAACAACACAGAGCGGCGGAAAATCCGCCGTCAAGACGGGTGCGGGGAGCTGCTGAACAGGCTCTAAGGGCACGGCCCGGTGCTGGCCCGGGGGATCAGACGGACGGCAACCCGGAAATCCCCGGAGAAATCCGCCTCCCGCCCCATGCGCTCCAGCATGTCTATGGCCATTTGGGCGCGGCGGGCCCCGTCCTGCCGTACGGAGGTGAGGGCCGGGACCACCTGCTCACAGAGGGGGCTGTCGTCAAAGCCGGCCACGGAGATCTCCCCCGGCACCCGGACCCCTGCGCCCTGCAAAAACCGCATGAGCTCCGCGGCGTAGAAATCCGACGCCGCGAAGACGGCGGTATAGCGCCGCAGGTCCTCCAGCCGCTCCCGGTAGAAGTCCTCCCGTTCCCGTCTGTGCATGGGGATCTGCCAAAAGTCCGCCGGGGCGCCCAGGCCCTCCTCCAGGCCCTGATACCGCTGGAAGTCCACGTGTTCCCGGTTGTCCGCGACGCACAGCACCCGCCGGTGGCCCAGCTTCCGCAGGTGCTCCCCCACCCGGCGGCCGCCGCCGCGGTCGTCAATCCGGATGTTGCAGATGCGGCCCTGGTTTTCAAAGCAGCCGTCGTAGACCACAAAGGGGATGTGGATCTGGCCGCGCAGCGTCTGGTACTCGTCGGCGCAGAAGCTGAGGATCACCATGCCCACCATGTTCCACATGGAGGCAAACCGGGCCGCGTCCAGGATGTTTTTGGCTTTTTTGACCATCATGAAGTGGCCGGAGCGCTCGATCTCGTCCGCCAGGCAGTTGAGGGAGGCGGCCACAAAGGGGTCCGTCAGCAGCTGCCCTTCATACTTCTCGTGGTCCTTGATGACCACGCCGATAATGCGGGAGTCGTTCTGGGCCAGGAGCGCGGCGGCCATGTTGGGGATGTAGCCCCGCTCCTCCAGCTTCTCCTGCACCCGCTTCACCGTCCGGGCGGAGACCCTTTTGGTCTTTCCGTGAATCACGTTGGACACCGTCGCCGTGCTGACGCCCAGCTCCTCCGCGATGTCGACGATCCGCACTCTGCCCTCCGTCCACATGGCGCTTCTCCTCCTTTCGGGCGGTATTACTTCCGAACGGAAAGTTCGGAAGTAATATTTCCAGCAAAATTGCCGCCGGCGGGCCGTCTCAGAGGCCGCTGACGGCCTCCTCCAGCTGGCGCATCGCCCGCTCCAGCACGCTCCTGGGGCAGGCGGCGTTGAGCCGCATATAACCGCTGAGGCCGCGGCTGTAGGCGCTGCCGTCGTTGAGGCCCAGGCCGGCCTTTTGGATCATGAAGTCGTGGAGCTCCTGATCGCTCAGCCCCAAACCGCGGCAGTCCAGCCACATGAGGTAGGTGGCGTCTGGGGCGTACGTTTTGATCCCGGGGATGCGGCGGCGGCAGTAGTCCACCACGAAGTCGAAGTTGCCGCTGATATAGGACAGCAGCTGCTCCAGCCACTCCTCCCCCTCCCGGAACGCCGTCTCCATGGCGACCACGGAAAAGGCGTTGTTGCGCTGGATGTCCATGTCCATCCAGAAGCGGTCGAAGACCTCCTTTGTATGCCGGTCGGGGAACACCGCCGTGCTGGCCTGGAGGCCCGCCAGGTTGAACGTCTTGGTGCCGGAGATGCCGGTGACCACGTTGGCGGCGATCTCCGGAGAGAGAGACGCGGCGGGGATGTGCTTTTTGCCGTGGAAAATCAGGTCGGAGTGGATCTCGTCGCTGACCGCCAGAACGTGGTACTTCAGGCACAGCTCCATCATCCGCCGGAGATCCTCCGACCGCCAGACGATTCCCAGGGGGTTGTGGGGATTGCACAGCAGGAAGAGATCCGCCTCCCGGAGCTTGTCCTCGAAGTCCTCCCAGTCGACGGTCCACCTGCCGTCCCGCTCCTTAAGCGGGCTCTCAATGACCCTGCGGCCGGCCAGCTCCACCATGTCGTAGAACTCGCCGTACACCGGCGTCTGAATCAGCACATTGCCCCCCTGGGGGGTGTACAGCCGCACGCAGGCGGAGAGGGTCTGCACCACCCCCAGGCTGAAGCTCATGCAGGCGATGTCCGGGGTCCAGCCGTTGCGGCGGCTCTGCCAGTCCCGGATGGCCTCAAAATAGCTGTCCGGCCGGGTGGTATAGCCCCAAACGCCCTCCTCGGCCCTGGCCTTCAGGGCGTCAATGATGGGCTGAGCGGTCCTGAAATCCATGTCCGCCACCCACAGGGGGATCACGTCCTCGGTGCCGAATTTCTTTTTGCGCTCGTCGTACTTGGCGGAGAGGTTCCCGCCGCGGTCGATCACCTGGTCAAAATCATATCGCATGACTCTGTATCCTTTCTCTACGGTGTGTGTCCGGGCGGCGCGGCGGCGGAGGCGGGTCTGTCCCGGGCCCCGCCGCGGCCCGCGCGCCGGCTCTCATTGACCAGTTAACCATAAACGACGCCGGATTACAAGGCTTTCCCGCATGGGCGGGGCGTGAAATTTGCTTTTTGGCCCTGCCCGCTTTATAATGGGAGCGGCGCAAGGCGGCCAAGAGAGCAATCGGCCCTTCCCCGCGGCCCCGTCAGGCGGAAAAGCGCCTGTTTTCAGGGGATGCAACCCAAAGTTTACATGAATTTCCTCAAACGCAACATCAAATCGCTGGCGTTGCGTCCTCTGCTCCGGTAAGCTGGGGACACCAAAACACAAGGAGGACAACACCATGGCATTTTCTGAAAATCTCCAATTCATCCGCGCCCAGGCCGGCGTCACCCAGGAGCAGCTGGCGGAGCAGCTGGAGGTCTCCCGGCAGTCCGTCAGCAAGTGGGAGAGCGGCCAGAGCTTTCCGGAGATGGACACTTTGCTTCGCATCTGCGAATTGTACGACGTGAACTTGGACACGCTGCTGCGGGGCAGCGTGGAGGAGAGCCGGGTGGGGGACACGGCGAAGTACGACGCGTTTATGACCCGCTTCGCCCGGCGCCTCGCCGCCTCCGTCTCTGCCATCATCGCCGGGATCGCGCTGATGCTCATCCTCCGGGCCTACGACCCCTCCGACCCCGTGGAGATGCTGTCCGGCGCGCTGTTCATGCTGATCATCGCGGTCTGCGTGGTGGTCATCGTGGCCAGCGGTATCCAACTGGAGAACTTCAAAAAGCGCTACCCGGTGATCGCGGACTTCTACACCCAGGAGGACCGGGACGCCTTCCATCAGAAGTTCGTCTGGTTCATCGCCGGGGGCGTGGGGGCCATCCTCTTCGGCGTGGCGCTGCTGATGCTGTTCTTCTTCGTCTTTCCGGAGCGGGAGCCCTACGAGTCCCTGGCCGCGGCGGTGTTCCTGCTGATCATCGCCGGCGCGGCGGCCTCTTTCATCTACGCGGGCATCAGCGACGACAAGTACAACATCGCCAAGTACAACCGGGACAACAACCCCACCCCGGAGGCCAAACAGCGGCTGAACCTCATCGGCACCATCCAGGCGGCCATGATGCTGCTGGCCACGGCCGTCTATGTGGGGCTGGGCCTGGCCATGGATCTCTGGGGCACCGCCTGGTGGGTCTTCGCCGTGGGCGGCATCCTCTGCGGCGTGGTGGCCGTAGTGCTGGACCCCTACAAGGGCGAGGACTGAACGCCGATCCCCATTTCGCCATTTCCCGGCGGAATGGGGATTTTCCCTCTTGCATTTCCCTTTTGTTTATGATATAAATGGTATTTGAAATCAGCGATGAACGGGAAAATAACGGGTCCCGCAGCGCTCAGAGAGGACTGGCCGTCGGCTGCAAGCCGGTCCGCGCCGCGCCGTTTGGTTCGCCCGGGAGCCGCCGTGGAGACACGGCCGGAGGCCCACCGTTACAGGGGTCAGAGTGCGCGCCGTCGGGCGCGAATCCGGGTGGTACCGCGGAAGGGTTGCCTTTCGTCCCAAGGTCTGGGGCGGAGGGCTTTTTTGTATTTGAAATCCTCCCGTGCCACTTCACAATGTTGGAAAGAAGGGACTGTTTTGCGTTCCCCACGGAAGAGGGCCCTCTCCATCCTCCTGGCCCTCACGCTTGTTCTCTCCCTGGCGGCCTGCCAGTCCTCCGGCGATCCGGAGAATCCCTACCGGGGCCAAAAGCTGCCGGTGCTGATGTACCACCACGTGGTGGAGGACGGCCAGGCGTGCAACGACATGACCGTCACCGTCTCCCGCCTGCGGGGGGACCTACAGTGGCTCCGGGACAACGGCTACACCACCGTTCTCCCCCGGGAGCTGGCGGCGGGGGAGCCCCTGCCGGAAAAGCCCATCCTCATCACTTTCGACGATGGCTACCGCAGCAACTACAACCTGGCTTTTCCCATCTTCCAGGAGTTTGAGGCGAAAGTGGTCATCTCCATTATGGTCTATATGCAGGACAACGCCGCCAGTGACTTCATCACCTGGCCCATGTGCCGGGAGATGATGGACTCCGGCCTCGTCGAGATCGGCTCCCACACCTACTTCCTGCACAACCTGGGCGACCGGGGCGGCGCCTTTGACCCGGAGGGCGTCAACGGCGTACAGCGAGAGCCGGAGGAGACCGACGAGGACTTCCAGGCCCGGGTGCTGGACGACATCCAGAAGAGCTATGACCTGATCGAGGAGAAGCTGGAGGCGGCGCCCACGTTCTTCGCCTATCCTTTCGGCCTGACGGAGCCGGACGCCGACGAGCTGATTCAGGAGCTCTTCCCCGTCACGGCGGTGACCCTGCCCAGAACGGCGGACCTCACGGACGGCCTCTATGACCTGCCCCGGTACACCGTCACCATGAGCAAGAGCCTGGACAGCATCCTCAACCCGCCGCTGAAGACGGTGGTCAAGGCAAAGATCAAGGACCTTCTGGGGATGTAGTCCCCTCCCCCCTGCCAACCACATCCAAGGAAGCTCTGATTCAATCAACGTGCACAGATTTGCGCCAGAAATTTTCCGACTCGCCAAGAGCCGCCGCAAGCGGCGGCTGCTCGCTGGACGCGCCTGTGGGCGCAGTCGCTGGCAAGGAAGAAAAGCGCGGGCATCCTGGCCTCACATCGCACCGTGAGGTCTGCGAGGCCTGTTCCTTTGGGCCGAGGCTGACGGATGTCAAGATTTTCTGACGCCGTCCAGCGGGAATTTATGGTGCGAAGATGCATGCGGGGATTGATTCAGAGGTTCCTATAGTAAAGGAGTTAAACGCTTATGAAAGCACAACTGGAAGCCATTCGCACCGGCGCCCTGGAGGCCATCGCCGCCACCCAGGCCATGGCGGACCTGGAGGCCCTGCGGGTGAAGTACCTGGGCAAGAAGGGCGAGCTCACCGCCGTCCTCAAGCAGATGGGCAGGCTCTCCGCCGAGGAGCGCCCCGCCATGGGCCAGATGGCAAACGACGTCCGCGCCCGGCTGGAGGAGGCCATCGAGGCCCAGTCCGCGGCCCTCTCCAAAAAAGCCCTGGAGGCGCAGCTGCGCCTGGAGACCCTGGACGTCACCATCCCCGGCAAAAAGCCCATTCAGGGCCACAAGCACCCTATGTACTCCGTGCTGGACGAGATGAAGGAGATCTTCTTGAACATGGGCTTTGAGATCATGGACGGCCCGGAGATCGAGCAGGCGGACTACAACTTCACCAAGCTCAACGCCCCGGAGAACCACCCCTCCCGGGACTGGACCGACACATTCTATCTGAAAGAGGACTCCTCCGTCCTGCTGCGGTCCCAGACCTCCCCCATGCAGATCCGGGCCATGGAGACCTACGGCGTGCCCATCCGCATGATCTCCGCCGGGCGGGTGTACCGCAAGGACGAGGTGGACGCCACCCACTCCCCCATGTTCCACCAGATCGAGGGGTTGGTGGTGGACAAGGGCATCACCATGGCGGACCTCAAGGGCACGCTGAACGCCGTCATCCGGGAGATCTACGGCCCCGGCACCGTCACCCGCTTCCGGCCCCACCACTTCCCCTTCACCGAGCCCAGCTGCGAGGTGGACATCCAGTGCTACAAATGCGGCGGCAGGGGCTGCCCCACCTGCAAGGGCGAGGGCTGGATCGAGATCCTGGGCGCGGGCATGGTCCACCCCAAGGTGCTGCGCAACTGCGGCATCGACCCGGAGGAGTACTCCGGCTTCGCCTTTGGCATGGGGCTGGAGCGGCTGGCCCTGGGCCAGTACAAGATCAGCGATATGCGGCTGATCTTTGAAAACGACATGCGCTTCCTGGAGCAATTCTAGGCCTCAAGGGGGAGCGGGCTCCCCCTCGACCTCCCCCACCACCAGTGACATCGGTCACCGGTGTGTGCGCCCCAAGGGCGCACGGGTCGGGGTATTTTCGCCAGGTACACGCCCCGGCGAAAATGATTTCAATTTCTTTCTCCGCCTGCGGCGGAGAGACCAGGGGCCGCGGCCCCTGGACCCCAGGGACTGCGCTGTCTGATACCGCTTCTATCCTTATTGAATCAGGAGGAATCCATAGATGAAACTCTCCCGTAAATGGTTACAGGAATTTGTAGATGTGGGCCCGGTGAATGACCGGGACTTCGCCGAGGCCATGACCCTCTCCGGGTCCAAGGTGGAGGTCACCGAGGACCTGGGGGCCGAGATCTCCAACGTCGTCGCGGGCCGCGTCCTCTCCATGGAGCGCCACCCCGACAGCGACCACATGTGGGTCTGCCAGGTGGACGCGGGCACGCCGGAGCCGGTTCAGATCGTCACCGGCGCGTGGAACGTCCACGTGGGGGACCTGGTGCCCGTCGCCCTGCACAAGTCCACCCTCCCCGGCGGCAAAAAGATCGAAAAGGGCAAGCTGCGGGGCGTGGTGTCCAACGGCATGATGTGCGGCCTCAGCGAGCTGGGGCTGGACGAGCGGGACTTCCCCTACGCCGTCATCACCGCCGCGGCCCTTTTGAACGACTACCACCCCATCGACCCGGAAAAGCCCTCCATTCCGGCGGACGTCCAGCCCGGGCACAGGATCTTCGGGCCGGTGGTGGCCGCCCGTGTCGAATACTGCTCGCCGGTCTATCTCCTGGGCGATGAGAGCTGCCGGGAGGAAAAGACCCTCTACGGCGTTTTCACCGTGACGCTGGATCTGGGCGCGGGAAAGACCGAGGGCATCACCTCAACCTGTTCCAACATCCACCAGGGCGATCTGGTGGCCTACAACACGGATACCGAGACCATCTGCACCCTGGCGGACCTCCGCGCGGAGCAGAGGGAGTTCCCCCACTGCATTCCCGACGGCATCTTCATCCTCCAAGAGGACGGCGTAAAGCCCGGCGACGACATCAAGCCCGTCATCGGCGCGGACGACCACGTGGTGGAGTTTGAGATCACGCCCAACCGGCCCGACTGCCTCAGCGTCATCGGCCTGGCCCGGGAGGCGGCGGTCACGTTCCACAAGCCCCTGGCCCTCCACGACCCTGTGGTAAAGGGAGGAGCCCCGGGGGCCCTGCCGGAGCTTTTGGACGTGGAGACCCCGGATCCGGACCTCTGCCCCCGGTACACCGCCCGGATGGTGCGGAACGTGAAGATCGCCCCCTCTCCCAAGTGGATGCGGGAGCGGCTCCGCTCCAGCGGCGTCCGGCCCATCAACAACATCGTGGACATCACCAACTATGTGATGCTGGAGTACGGCCAGCCCATGCACGCCTTTGACTACCGCTATATCAAAGACGGCAGCATCGTGGTGCGCCGGGCCAGGGACGGAGAAAAACTGACCACCCTGGACGGCAATGTTTATGAGCTGAACCGGGACATGCTGGTCATCGCCGACCGGACCCGCGCCGTGGGTCTGGCGGGCATCATGGGCGGGCTGAACAGCGAGATCGTGGGCGACACCGTGGACGTGGTCTTCGAGTCCGCCAACTTCGACGGGGCGTGCATCCGCAAGACCGCCCTGGCCCTGGGCAAGCGGACGGAGGCGTCCGCCAAGTTTGAAAAGGGGCTGGACATCCTCAACACCCTCCCCGCCGTCAACCGGGCCTGCGAGCTGGTGGAGCTGCTGGGCGCCGGCGAGGTGGTGGACGGGGTCATCGACATCCTGAACTACGTCCCCCAGCCCGTCACCGTGAAATTCGAGCCCGCCAAGATCAGCCGCTTCCTGGGGGTGGACATCCCCGAGGCGTTCCAGCGCCAGACCCTGCTGGACCTGGGCTTCGGCCTGGAGGGGGACGCCATCACCGTGCCCTCCTGGCGCTCCGACGTGGAGCACTGGTCCGACATCGCCGAGGAGGCGGCCCGGTTCTACGGCTACAACAAGATCCCCGACACCCTCTCCTCCGGCCTGAATGAGCGCCGGGGCTGGACCCAGGCCCAGCAGGCGGAAAACACCATGGGCGCGCTGTGCCGCGCCGCCGGGTACAGCGAGATCATCACCTACTCTTTCATCTCCCCCGCCTGCTACGACAAGATCTGTCTGCCGGCGGACTCCCCCCTGCGCAATTCCATGAGGATCCTCAACCCCCTGGGGGAGGACACCTCCATCATGCGCACCACCACCCTGCCCTCCATGCTGGAGATCCTGGCCAGGAACTACAACTACCGCAACAAGTCCGTGCGGCTCTATGAGCTGGGCCGCACCTACTTCGCCAAAAACGACGGCTCCGGCATGGCCGACGAGCCCAAGGTCCTCTCCCTGGGGGCCTACGGCGGCGGCATGGACTTCTTCGACCTGAAAGGCGCGGTGGAGACCGTGCTGGAGGGCCTCCGAATCACCGGCGTGCAATTTGAGGCGGAGCGGGAGAATCCCTCCTACCACCCCGGCCGCTGCGCCAGAATCGTCCGGGACGGCGCGGTCCTGGGCGTTCTGGGACAGATCCACCCCCAGGTGGCGGACAACTACGGCGTGGACTGCGAGCTGTACGCCGCGGAGCTGCGGCTGGACGCTATATGCCGCTGCGCCGGCTGCAAGCCGCTGTACTGCCCCCTGCCCAGGTTCCCCGCCGTCACCCGGGACATCTCCGTGCTGTGCGGCTGCGACGTGCCCGTGGCCGCGCTGGAGGACTGCATCCGCCGGGGCGCCAAGGGACTTTTGAAGAGCGAGTCCCTCTTCGACATCTACACCGGCCCCGGCGTCCCCGAGGGCAAGAAGAGCGTGGCCTTCAGCCTGGAGCTCCGCTCCGATGACCGCAGCCTCACCGCCGAGGAGGCCGACGCGGATGTGAGGAGCATTCTGGACCTGCTGAAAAGCGAGCTGGGCGCCGTTCTGCGCTGAAAACCGCCGCCGCCCCGCCGGAAATGCGTTTCCGGCGGGGCGGCAGTAAAAATCTTTTCTGAATTTCCGGCAGAAACTCTTTACAGTTTTTCAAAAAAAGTGTATACTAGGTCCAATGGCGAACATACCGTCCGCTGCCGCGGGCAGCCCGGAGGGAGAAAGGTGGTGTCTGTATGGACGACTATACCCGGAAATTCAGCATCGCGATAGACAAAGATGAGGAGATCCATCAGATCCTCTCCACGGTCTACCGGGCCCTGGAGGAGAAAGGCTATAACCCCATCAATCAGATCGTGGGATATATCCTGTCCGAGGACCCCACTTATATCACCAACCACATGGGCGCCCGGACCTTGATCCGAAAAATTGACCGGGATGAATTGCTGCAGGTATTGGTGCGCAGGTACCTGCAACAGTAACAAAAGTAACAAAAATTACAATCTCGTAAAATTTTTTCTGCGGAATTTTTTTCGTCGCAAATCCTGCGATTTGGAAAATTCCGCAGATTTTTTTGCACATTTTCGCCGCATTTTTTGTGTTTGCGGGGGGATTTCTGTCAAAAGTCCGCCGGCGCTTCGTTGACAAGGCGGAGAAAATATGTTACAATCCGGTTACAAAATTTCAAAGGAGTGTTTTGATGGCAGAGAAGAAAACGGAAAAAGCTAACGGTCTCATCTACAAGGGCCATCCTCTGCGCCGGGTGGATAACCTCATCTACTACGGCTCGATGGCTGACAAATATATCATTATGATGCAGGTTTTGGACAGCAAGCCGGAACAGGACATCAAGCTGGCCTCCAAGGTCTCCATCCAGCTCCAGCTGACGGAGCCGGAGAACTCCCGCAGCCGGGTTGTCAAAAAGAGCGAAAAGGACAGCCTTTACGCCGCCATGGACATCGCCTCCGTCTGGCTGGACCGGGCTCTGGCCGGGAAGTGATCCCGCCCCCACAAAAGACAAGGACGAAAGGATGCATACACCTATGACACACCTCGTTGGAAAGGCGGGCAGGATCGCCGTGCTCTCCGTGATTGCCGTTTTGCTGATGGGCGCTTCCGCCATGGCCGCCGAGGACGGCATCGCCGTGGCCATCGGCGCCACCACCGGTTCCGCCCTGCGCCTGCGGTCCGAGCCCTCCACCTCCGCCTCCATCATCACCATGCTGGATGAGGACGTCCCCGTGGCCGTGCTGGACAACACGCTGGACGGCTGGTACAAGATCAACTACAACGGCAACACCGGCTTCGTCTCCGCCGACTATATGCTCATCGACCGGGACAACATCTTCGACGCTTTCGGCCGGGTGGAGGGCAGCGGCGTCAACGTCCGCTCCACCCCCTCCACGGACGGCCAGGTGCTCACGGTGATGAACCGCAACAGCATCGCCACGGTCAGCGGCTTTGCCGACGGCTGGTACAAGATCAAGGCCAACGGCGTCGAGGGCTATATCCGCAGCGACTACCTGACCATGTGCGGCTCCAGCTCCAACTTCGACCCCGTTGCCAGTAGCTCCGGCAGCGGCTCCTCCGGCGCCGGCTCTCTGGGCGAGTCCGCCAGCGATGTGGTGAGCTTCGCCAAGCAGTACCTGGGAACCCGCTATGTCTACGGCGGCTCCACCCCCAGCGGCTTTGACTGCTCCGGCTTCACCATGTACGTCTACAAGAACTTCGGCTACTCCCTGCCCCACACCGCCACCGGCCAGTGGAAGAGCGGCTACGGCACCCGCATCTACAATATCAGCGAACTGCAGCCCGGCGACCTGGTGTTCTTCTGTGACCCCAGCCGCTCCAACGGCAAGGCCTGCTCCCACGCCGGCATCTATGTGGGCGGCGGACAGCACATCCACGCCTCCTCCTCCCGCAGCGGCGGCGTGATTATCAGCGATCTGACCAGCGGCTACTACAATACATACTTTGTCGGCGGTCTCCGCCTCTGAGTTTGAACCATCTGAAACCCGGCACGGGCTTGCGTGCCGGGTTTCTCTTGCTATTTTTTCGGAACTCTGCTATAGTCGACAGAGTTGCAGAAAATTTGAGAATAAGGAATGAGAAAGATGGAACAGATCTACGAAAAGCTGGGCGTCAGCCGGGCGGTATACGAATACGGCGAGGAGGCGCTGGCCGCCCTGCGCTCCCGGTTCGACGAGATCGACCGGACCGCGGAGTACAACCAGTGCAAGGTTCTCTCCGCCATGCAGGAAAACCGGGTCAACGCCACCCACTTCGCCGCCACCACCGGCTACGGCTATGACGACGAGGGCCGGGACAACCTGGAGCGGGTCTACGCCGCCGTCTTCCACACGGAGGCCGCCCTGGTGCGGCCTCAGATCACCTGCGGCACCCACGCCCTGACGGTGGCATTGTCCGCCAACCTCCTGCCGGGGGACGAGCTCCTCTCCCCCGTGGGGGCCCCCTACGACACGCTGGAGGAGGTCATCGGCATCCGGGAGAGCAAGTGCTCTTTGAAGGAGTACGGCGTCACCTACGCCCAGGCCGACCTGAAAGCCGACGGCTCCTTTGACTACGACGCCATCCGATCTGCCATCAACGGCCGCACGAAGCTCATCACCATCCAGCGCTCCAAGGGCTACGCCACCCGGCCCTCTTTCTCCGTCTCTCAGATTGGGGAGCTGATCGCCTTCTGCAAGTCTGTGAAGCCGGATGTGAAAGTGATGGTGGACAACTGCTACGGCGAGTTTGTGGAGCGGCTGGAGCCCTCGGACCTGGGGGCGGACATGGTGGTGGGCAGCCTCATCAAAAACCCCGGCGGCGGCCTGGCCCCCATCGGCGGCTACATCTGCGGCACGAGGGAGTGCGTGGAGCGGTGCGCCTACCGCCTCTCCGCCCCGGGTCTGGGGCAGGAGGTGGGAGCCAACCTGGGGCTGATGCCCGCCTTCTACCAGGGCCTGTTCCTCGCCCCCACCGTGGTGGCCGGGGCGCTGAAGGGCGCCGTCTTCGCCGCCAACATCTATGAAAAGCTGGGCTTTTCCTGCGTCCCCAACGCCGCGGAGGACCGCCACGACATCATCCAGGCGGTGACCCTGGGCAGCCGGGAGGCCATGGTGGCCTTTTGCCGCGGCATCCAGGCCGCCGCCCCGGTGGACAGCTACGTCACTCCGGAGCCCTGGGCCATGCCGGGGTATGACAGCGACGTCATTATGGCGGCGGGGGCGTTCGTCCAGGGCAGCTCCATCGAGCTCTCCGCCGACGGCCCCATCCGCCCTCCCTACGCCGTGTACTTCCAGGGCGGGCTGACGTGGTATCACGCGAAGCTGGGCATCCTCATGAGTCTCCAGAAGCTGGTGGAGGCGGGGCTCGTCCGTCTGCCGGCATAATGACCCAAACATATTCCAGACCGCCGGGGCCGTCCGCGGGGCGGCTCCGGCGGCCTGCGTCACGCTCCGCCAGGTTGTAAAATTCCGCCGGATGCGCTATAATAAGGAAAACGCACAGATCCCAAAGGAGGCCCTGCCTGTGAAGAAACTCCCCTCCCTCCTCCTGGCCCTGCTGCTGACGGTCCTCTGTATCCCCAGGGCGGAGGCGCTGTCCCCCTATCCATCCTACGAAACCACCATCCTCTTCACCCACGATCTCCACTCCCACTTCCTGCCCCAGAGCACGGAGGACGGCGGCGAGTCCGGCGGCTATGCCCGGCTGAAAACCGCCATCCAACGGGAGCGTGCCCTGCACCCGGACGCGCTGGTGGTGGACGGCGGCGACTTCTCCATCGGCTCGCTGATTCAGACCCTCTACACCACCCAGGCCGCCGAGCTGCGGACCATGGGGGCCCTGGGCTACGACGCCGCCACCCTGGGAAACCACGAGTTCGACCACACCGGCGCGGGCCTTGCAAAGATGCTGAACGCCGCGGCGGACAGCGGAGACACGCTCCCCGCCCTGGT
The DNA here is from genome assembly GCA_947365245.1 of uncultured Oscillibacter sp. Taxonomy (GTDB): domain Bacteria; phylum Bacillota; class Clostridia; order Oscillospirales; family Oscillospiraceae; genus Oscillibacter. The sequence continues at coordinate 19,234 of CANAWG010000014.1, forward strand.
GGAGGCCAACTACGCCCCCGCAGCGGACAACCCGGACCGGGATGCCATTCTCTCCGCCATGGACCATTACGGCGTACAGGAGACCCTGCTCCTGGAGCGGGGCGGCGTCACCTACGGCATCTTCGGCCTCATGGGGGTGGACTCCCACGACTGCGCCCCCACCTCCGGCTTCTCGCTGGAGGACATGGCCCAGGCGGCGCGGCGGTGCGTGGACGCGCTGGAGGCCCAGGGGGCCGACTTCATTCTCTGCCTGTCCCACTCCGGCACCGAGGACGGCAAGGGGGAGGACTACGAGCTCGCCAAGGCTGTGGACGGCATCGACGTCATCGTCTCCGGCCACACCCATACCACCCTGGCGGAGCCCATTGTGGTGAACAACACCTATATTGTCTCCGCCGGACCCTACTGCCAGAACCTGGGCTCCATCACGGTGGAGTGGGACGCATCCGGCTCCGGCATCTACCGCCTGGTGGACTACCACCTGACCCCCATTGACGAGACCCTCCCCGACGACCCAGGTCTCGCCGCCCTGGTGGAGGGCTGGAAGGCCCAGGTGGGCGATACGTATTTGAAGCGGTACGGCCTCACCTACGACCAGACGCTGGCCCGGTCGGACTTCGGCCTCCCTCTCCCCCGCTCCGGCGTACAGGAGGGCAACGCCCTGGGAGAGCTTGTGGCGGACGCGTTTTTGTACGCCGCCAACGCCGCGGACCAGACCGCGGGTCTTACGTCCCCGCCTACGGTGGCGGTGACGGCGGACGGTGTCCTGCGAGCGCCTCTGGCCGCCGGAGACATCACCGTCTCCCAGGCCTTTGACGTGCTGTCCATGGGCGTGGGCGGCGACGACACCTCCGGCTTCCCCCTGGTGGCCGTCTATCTCACCGGGGCGGAGCTGCGGGACGCGCTGGAGGTGGACGCCTCCATCACGCCCATCATGCCCGCGGCCCAGCTGTACTGCGCCGGGGCACAGTACAGCTTCAACACCCACCGGATGTTCTTCAACCGGGTGACGGGCGCGTCGCTCTACGAGGAGACGCTCCGCATAGGACCGGCCGCCGGCGGCAATCAGGACAGCAGCGGCTACACGACTCTCCAGTGGGACCGGACCGGCCTGGAGATCGATGACCACCAGCTCTACCGGGTGGTCACCGGCATGTACTCCGCTCAGATGCTGGGGACGGTGAAAGATAAGTCCATGGGCCTCCTCTCCCTGGAGCCCAAGACGGCTGACAGGACCCCGGTGACGGACTTCAACGACTGCATCCTCCGGGACGAGGACGGAAACGAGATCAAGGAGTGGTACGCCCTGGCCATGTACCTTCAGGCTCTGGACACGATTCCCGGCCGCTACGCCTCTCCGGACGGCCGCAAGCTGGTAAGCCGCAGCTGGAACCCCGCGGAGCTGCTGAAAAACCCCAACTGGATTACCCTGGCGGCACTTCTGGCGGTCTTTTTTGTTACTATTGCAATAGTATACGGAATCCTCCGGTTTTTCCGGCATAAGCACCGCAGACGGGCCGCTTAGAGTTCCCATTCGGAATGCCCGCCGGCAATGGCGTTCTCTGTGTATACTATTATAATAGTATACACTATTCTGATAACAGCCCGCCAAGGACGGCGGCCTGCGAAAGATCTGCAGGGACTGGTTCCCCGACCAACCCGTCTGTCAGGAATTTTGACCTTTGCTACAGCAAAATCCCCCCGCCCACTTGACAAAAGAGAGAGGAGACAACACCATGGAAAAAAGAGAGGCCTGGATCAAACTGGTGGAGGAGAAGTCCGCCCACTACCTGAACCTGGGGGACGGCGGCTTTGACGAGAAGATGCGCGTCCACTTGGTACGGTGCGACTACGAGGCCCAGAGCGTCACCTACGCCTTTGAGACCCAGAAATGGCAGATCAACGAAAAGGGCGGCATCCACGGCGGCGCCATCCTGGGGATGTTTGACAGCGCCTTTGGCGTGGTGGCCAACTTCACCGCCGGCCCCAACGAGGCCACCACCACCGACATGGCCGTCTCCTTTATCCGGGGCGTGGAATACGGCATGAATCTGGAGCTGACCGTCTACATCGTCAAGGCCGGGCGCAGCTTGATCCGCCAGCGGGGAGAGCTGGTGGACGCGGACACGGGAAAGCTCCTGGCTATTGCCGGCGGCAGCTGGATGCCGCTGTAAAAATGGGAAACATGAAGCGCCCGGGGGCATCCGCCCCCGGGCGCTTTTCGCGGCGAAGCGGCCGCGCCTTGATTTTTTATGCGCGCCTGTCTCCCCTGGCTCTCAGCAGCAGTCCCAGGGCAAAGCCCAGCGCCGACGGCACCACCCAGCCCAGACCATAGCTGTACAGGGGCAGCCACGCGGCCGTCCAGTCCACCAGGGGCTGCACGGGGCCGCCCACCACCCGGGCCAGCTCCAGCACCGCCGCCGCCAGGGCGGCGGCCATGGTGCAGACGTACACCACCTTGGCGTGGCCGAACCAGTTCCCCACCAGCCCCAGCAGGATCAGCACCACGGCCAGGGGGCACAGGAAGTACAGCACCGGCGCGGAGAGGGCGATAATCTGGGACAGGCCGATGTTGGAGATCAGCAGCGAGCCGGCGGTGAAGATCACCGCCCACTTGGGGTAGTCCAGCTTGCCGGGGAAGAGCTCCAAAAACGTCTCGCTGCAGGCCGTCACCAGACCGATGGCGGTCTTCATGCAGCACAGCGTCACCGTGGCCGCCAGAATCAAGCTGCCGCCCCGGCCAAAGTAGTGGTGGGAGATGATGGCGAAAGCGTCGCCGCCGTTGAAGCCGGGCGCCGCCAGCTGGTCCGCGTACAGCGAATAGCTCTGAGCCCCCACCAGGGCGGTGGCGGCGTAGATCAGGCCCATCAGCGTCATGCTGACGATGCCGGCCTTGACAGTGCTGCCCGCCACGGCCCCCGGCTCCGTCACCCCCAGCTGCCGGATGGTGCGGATCACGATGATGCCAAAGGCGAGGCTGGCCAAGGCGTCCAGCGTGTCGTAGCCCTGGAGGAAGCCGGTGAAAAACGCGCCGGTCTCATAGCCCCCGCTGGGGGACACCGCCGACAGGGCGTTCACCGGCTTGACGAGGGCCGTCACCAGCATCACGCCCAAAAAGGCCAGAAAGGCGGGGTTCAGGAACTTCCCCACGGAGTCCAGGATCTTGGAGGGCTTCAGGGCGAAGTACAGCACCGCCGCGAAAAACAGCACGGTGAAGATCAGCTGGGGCACCGTCACGCTCTCCCCCACCAGGGGCTGTACGCCGATGGTAAAGCTGGTGGCGGCGCACCGGGGGATGGCGAACAGGGGCCCGATGGTGAGATAGAGGGCGCAGGTAAAGAGGTAGCAAAAGCGCCGGGAAACCCGCCCGGAGAGGTGGATCAGCCCCTCGCTCCGGGAGATGCCCATGGAGACGATACCCAGCAGCGGGATGCCCACGGCGGTGACCAGCAGCCCAATCAGGGCCGCCGGGAGGGCCGTCCCGGCCCGGGCGCCAAGGATCATGGGGAAGATGAGATTGCCCGCTCCGAAGAACAGGCCGAAGAGCATGGAGCCGATCAGCGTCAGCTGGCGGATGGTCAGTTTCTGGTTCACGCGCGGTCCTCCTGTATGATGTATTTTTTATCCTGTATGACATTCTACCACATCTTTTGCAGTTTGTCACACAGAAAATACACAAAAAGCAACGATTTTGGAAGACCGGCAAGCCAAAGCCGTCCTGGCGCAAGAGCGCCGGGACGGCTTTGGCTCAAATCGAAAGAGAGAGCGGGGAACCCGCTAGGCCGGCCGCGTCCCGCGGCTGCCGGACCGGCCCGCTCTCCACCTCCAGGCGGCGGTGGCGGCGGACGCCAGAAACAGAATGTGAAACGCCGTGTTGGCAGGGGTGAAATTGTATGTGTTGGATACCTCGCCAAACTCCAGCAGGTACCGCCCCAGCAGCCCGCCGCAAATCACCGCGGCGTTGAAGAGCCCGATGAACAGCGGGGACCGCCCCGGAAAGACGCGGGCCTCCAGCCTGCCCAAGTCCCAGTGCGCCTTAACCGCAAAGGCAAAGAGAATCCCTCTCATGAGAGGCCCCAGGTCCACGGGGTTGTCGGGATTGAAATTGATGATGGGAAAGAATCCGCAATTGACAAGCAGCATCAACGGAACCACCGCCAGCATACTGCGGGGCAAGCCCTTTTTCATGGTCCATCCCCCTCCCCGTCTCAAATCTGTCATTATTTTACCACAGGTCTCTCCCGGATGCAAGAACGCCGGCGGTTGCGCCCGGGCTGCAAATAGAGTATGATACAAAAACGATGGAACAACGAGGTAAACTAAAGAAAACGCCAAGCAAACGAGGTGGACGCTGTGAACAAGATCCTGATCGCGGAGGACGAGGCCCCCATCGCCAATCTCATCAAGACCGCCCTGGAGGGCGCGGACTACCGCTGCGTCTGGGCGGCGGACGGCGCCGCCGCCGCGGACGAGCTGGAAGCTCATCCTTTCGACCTGGCCCTGCTGGACATCATGCTGCCCAAGGCCGACGGCTACGAGCTTTTGGACTACTGCAAGCAGCTGGAGGTGCCGGTGATCTTCCTCACCGCCAAGGGGCAGCTGGAGGACCGGGTAAAGGGGCTGCGGCTGGGGGCGGAGGACTACATCGTCAAGCCCTTTGAGCTGATGGAGCTGCTGGCCCGGGTGGAGACGGTGCTGCGCCGGTGCGGCAAGACGGGGCGGGTCCTCTCCCTGCCGCCGGACATTGAGATCGACACCGCCAGCCGGGTGGTGCGGCGGGGCGGACAGCCGGTGCCCCTCACCGCCAAGGAGTACGAGCTGCTGCTCCTCTTCATGCAGAACAAGAACATCGCCCTGTACCGGGACCGGATCTATGAGCGGGTGTGGGGCGAGGAGTTCCTGGGGGACAGCCGCACGGTGGACCTCCACATCCAGCGGATGCGGAAGAAGCTGGGATTGGAAAACCGGCTGGTGGCGGTCTACAAGGTGGGCTACCGGCTGGAGGCCTAGGGAAAGGCGGCGAGAGAATGAAGCTCTTCTGGAAGCTCTTTTGTAGCATGGTCCTCATCACCGCTCTGGCCTGCGATGTGGGCGGGTATGTGCTGATCGACACCCAGTTCCGCTCCTCCCTGGAGCGGGAGGTGTCGGCCCTGTACGAGGAGAACGACCTGCTGCGCTACGCCCTGGCCCAGGAGCTGGCCTTCCACCCCCTGTACAGCCGCCGGGAGCTGGCCGCCGCGGCCGAGGGCATCAGCATCTCCACCAGCCGGGGAACCGTGGCTTTCCGCCTCAGCGGCGAGGGCGGCGAGACCCTGGGGGGAAGCGGGCAGCTGCCGGTGGAGGCCGGGGCCCTCACCGCCTCCCTGTCCCAGGGCCGGCGGGGCTGGGTGATGGACGCCTTGGCTGACGGGCGCCTCTACCTCCACGCCGCCAGCCCCCTGGCTCTGGAGGACGGCGTTTTGTACCTGGAGAACTGCCGGGAGGTCAGCGGGCTCTTTCAGGACCGGTCGGAGCAGTACCAGAGCTTTTTCACCCTGGTGCTGGCCCTTACTGGGGCGGTGGGGGCGCTGTCCCTGGCCGTCAGCGCCATGCTGCTGCGGCCGCTCAGCCGCCTCTCCGCCGCCACCCGGCGCATGGCCGAGGGGGAGCTGGACCAGCGGGTGGAGGTGCGGGGGGACGACGAGATCGCCCAGCTCTCGGCGGACTTCAACGTCATGTCCCACCGCATCCGGCGGCAGGTCCGGGAGCTCCAGGACGCCAAGCGGCGGCAGGAGGACTTCATCGCCAGCTTCGCCCACGAGATCAAAACGCCCCTGACCTCTATCATTGGCTACGCGGACCTCCTCCGGTCCCGGCCCGCCAGGCCGGAGCAGGTGCGCCAGAGCGCCGGGTACATCTTCAGCGAGGGGCGGCGGCTGGAGGCCCTGAGCCGCAAGCTCCTAGACCTGGTGGTGCTGGACCGGCAGGACTTCCCCCTGCGGCCCGTGCCCCTGGATATCTTTTTGAGCCGGGTGGCCGGGGCCATGGCTCCGGCGCTGGAGCAGGCGGACGTCCGCCTCACCCTCCGGGCCCAGCCGGTACCGGCGCTGATGGAGCCGGATTTGATGGAGACCGTGTGCCTCAACCTGCTGGACAACGCCCGCAAGGCCATGGAAAACGGCGGGGACCTCCTGCTGGAGGGAGTCCTGGAGGAAGGCCGCCCCGTCATCCGGGTGACAGACAGCGGCAGGGGCATCCCGGCGGAGGAGCTTGAGCGGGTGACGGAGGCCTTTTACATGGTGGACAAGTCCCGGGCGCGAGCCCAGGGGGGCGCGGGTCTGGGGCTGGCCCTGTGCCGCCGGATCGTGGACCTTCACGGCGGCGCGCTGGAGCTGGAGAGCGCCCCCGGCCAGGGCACCCGGGTCACTGTGCGGCTGAGGGAGTTCGAAGATAGGAGTTGAGCGGGACGCTTTCGTGAGCGTGTTTGTCAAGAGAGAGCCGGCGGTCAATCGCCGTCTTCCGCGTCCTCTTTTTCCTTTCGGTACTGCCCGAGGAGACCGTCGTATTTTCTGCCGGTGACCCGGAAGTAGAGGTCGAAGCCAACGGTCATGACCAGGAAGATGAGGAAAAAGATGACGATGAACAGGACCCACGCCCCCGCCTGATCCGCTGGGAGCCACTTGGTCTTCCAGGCGGCAAGGGACAGCACCGGGAGAAAGAGGAGCACGAACAGGAGACTGCGCCAGGTGTAGCGCAGCTTCTTGATGATCCAGTCCGAGAAGCACAGCGCCTGGATCACGGCTCCGGCGGCACTCACCCAAAACAGCCCCCACAGCAGCGCGGTGGACACCACCCGATTGCCGTAGACAAGGCAACCGCACAGGTAGAGGAAGACGGCGGCGGTGAACATGGCGCAGGCCGACAGCTTGCATTCGATCAGGCCCTTGAAAAACTGTTTCATTTGAAAATGCTCCTTTCCGCTTGCTCTAATTTTTCTTTCAGCTCCCCGGCGTACTGGCGGGACACCCAGATCTGCTCGCCGTTGTCCATGGTCACCAGCCACCGCCGCCCCAGCTCCGGACGGACAGACCGCATCCGGCGGAAGTTGAGGATGGTGGACCGTCCGGCCCGAAAAAAGTCCAGCTCCTTTAAGGCGTCCTCCAGCTCATACAGCCGCAGGGCGCTTTGGAAGACCTGCTTTTCGGTGTAGAGAAAGGTCTTCTTGTCCACGGTGTCGATGTACAAAATGTCCTTCACGTCCAGCAGGTGCCGCTCTCCGTCCAGAATCCCCACCAGCTTTTTCTGGTATACGCGGAGCATGGCGACCAATCTCAAAATGTCTTCGTCCGCCTGGGGGCAATTGATGATGACCTCTGTCTCAGGATAATTCGGATCTTGATGAATGGTAATTTTCATAGCCTCCTCCTTTCGCGGCTATTCTATCAGACCGGCGGAGAATTACAATTTTCTTTTCCCCTGCGGCCCTCTTTGCCGGCCAAGACGTACAGATTGGAGGCCCACGGCCCCCAAAGAGGATGGCCCCGCTTTCTCCTCACTTCCAACTCAGAAAGGGCGTTTGCTGCGATGCGAAACTGGAAAAACTGGCTGGCCCCCATTCTCACCTGCCTGACGGTGGCGGCCCTGGCGCTGGTGCCCCTGCGGCTGTCCATCCTCCGGGACGGAGAGCTCATCGGGGCCGTCCACACGGAGCTGCTGGCGGAGGACAGCAACTTCCCCGCAAAGCCCCCGGAGCTTCCCCGGCGGCTCCAGCTGCTGGCCCAGCAGCGGGAGCTGGCAGACAGTCTCACCATCATCGACCAGGTGCTGGAGGGCCGCGCCCTCACCGAGAACACGGAGCTGGCCCGGAAAGAGCTGGCGGAGCTGATTGAAGCCGGGGTCCTGCCGGCGGAGATCGACGCTGGCAACACCAATCTGTTTGGCAGCAAGCTCTACCTGCGGGACCAGACGGACCTGTCCAGCGCCGGCTTTGTGAATCTGGGGGGCTATGACATGACGTCCGGGGAGTACCGCTCCCTGGTGCTGGACGCGGAGACGGGACTCCTGGTGGACCTGGAGCTGGACTCCGTTTGGATTCTGAAAGACCCGCCGGACGCCGCGGAGGCCGGGGCGGCCTTTCTGGACCGGCTGGGAGCGGCGTATCAGCTTGTGGACAGCAATTCTCTCTGGGCCTGCTTCCGCCTCCAGGAGGCCCCGGTGCTGTACTACGCCGCCATCGGCCGCTCCACCCTGCGCATCGGCCCCTGGCTGGACTGGGAGGCGCTGGACCGCTCCGGAGCCTGGGACGCCGCCCTGGGCTTCCCCACCGACGCCGCCGTCAGCAGCAGCGGGCCATGATGCCGATTTGATGGGAAAAGCTGTCCTCTTTGATGGAAAAACGCAGGGGTTTTGACGGGGACAGCCAGTACCATGGGAACAGAATCCAAAAGATAAGGAGCTGTTCTCATGTCGTCCAATCGTCCCTGCGTTGTGAAAGAATTTCCCCTCCCGGAGCGGGAGTACCGCGTGGCCCCAGCCCGGTGCTGGGACGCGGGCGTAAAAGCCGGCTGCGCCCCGCCCCGGCGGCCCAAAAGGCGCCGCCGCTCCCTCCTGCCCCTGGCGCTGCTGGGGCTGGCCCTCTTCGCCGGCGGCTTTCTACTGGGCCGGGCCGCCCTGGCCCGGGAGCCCTCGTCCCAAGCCTGCGGCACCCCCGTCTCCATCCTGGACCCGGCGGACGGCGGGCGGAGGGACGGCGTGATGCCGGAGCTCCCCGTCGGAGCGGAGGAGCCGGACTGGGTGTCCCTGGCCCAGGAGCCCGATCCCGCCGCCTCCCCGGAGGACTGGAAGCTTCTCCTGGTGAACTGGGAGACCCCCCTGCCGGAGGACTTCTCTATCCCCCGGCTGACCCGGCTGGTAAACGGCCACGCCATCGACAGCCGGGCCTACCCCGACCTCCAGCGCATGATGGACGACGCCCGGGCGGCGGGCCTCCAGCCCACCATCTGCTCGTCCTACCGCACCCGGGACAAGCAGGAGGAGCTGTTTGAGAACAAGGTCCAGTCTATGCTGGCGGAGGGGTACGGCCGGACCGAGGCGGAGGAGCGGGCCGCCGCGTGGGTGGCCCGTCCCGACACCAGCGAGCACCAGGCGGGCCTGGCGGTGGACATTGTGGACAAGTCCTACCAGCTGCTGGACCAGAGGCAGGAGGAGACGGCGGTCCAGAAGTGGCTGATGGCCCACTGCGCCCAGTACGGCTATATCCTCCGCTATCCCACGGGCAAGTCCGCCCTCACCGGCGTGAACTACGAGCCCTGGCACTACCGCTACGTGGGCACGGAGGCCGCGGCGGAGATCATGGAGCGGGGCATCTGCCTGGAGGAGTACCTGGCGGAGATCTCCGGATAGGAAAAAACGGCGGGAGCTTACGCTCCCGCCGTTTTTGACGTTCTTAAAGCGCGCACTTTCCCCGGGCCATATACAGCCCCCGGGGAGCCTGGTCCAGCACCCTGCCCTTCTCCACGGCAAGGCCGCCCCGCAGCCACACCTGCCGGATGCCGCCGGAGGTGACGAAGCCCTCGTAGGGGTTGTAGTCCACGTTGGCCGCGCAGTCCTCCACCCGGATGACATGGCTGTCCCCGGGGTCGTAGACCACGATGTCCGCGTCGCTGCCAGCCTGGAGCACGCCCTTGCGGGGGAAGAGGCCGTAAAGCCGGGCGGGGTTTTCACACAGCGCCCGGCACATCTGGGCCTCTGTGATGCGCTTGGTGGCCACGCCGTAGGAGTAGATCAGCTCCCCCCGGGTCTCCACGCCGGGAAGCCCGCCGGGAATCTTCGTAAAGTCCTCCCGGCCGGCGTCCTTCTGAGCCAGGGTGAAGGAGCAGTGGTCCGTGGAGACGGTCTGGATTTCCCCGTGGCGCAGAGCCCGCCACAGCTCGTGCTGCTCCCACTTCTCCCGCAGGGGCGGGGCGCAGACATACCGGGCGGCGGCGGAATAGTCGCCGTTGAAATACAGGCTGCTGTCCAGCAGCAGGTACTGGGGACAGGTCTCCACATAGACCTTCTGTCCCCGCCGCCGGGCCCGCTCCACCTCCTCCAGCGCCTCCTTGCAGGTGAGGTGGACGATGATCACCGGGCAGTCCGCCGCCTGGGCGATGCGCAGCAGCCGGCCCACCGCCTCCGCCTCCGCCAGGGGCGGGCGGGTCAGGGGGTGGCTGGCGGGGGACAGCTCCCCGGCGGCCTTCCGCTCGGCGATCATGCCGTCGATGACGCCGGCGTTCTCGCAGTGGACGCCGCAGATGCCCCCCAGGTGCTTCAGCTCCTTCAGCGCCCAGTAGAGGTCCCGGTCCCCCAGCATCATGGCGGGATAGGTCATATACATTTTGAAAGAGGAGACGCCCCTGGCGAACATATCCGGAATCTCCGCCCGGACGGACTCGTTCCAGTCGTCGATGGTCATGTGGAAGCCGTAGTCGCAGAACGTGCGGCCGTCGGCCTTTTGGTGCCACAATTCCAGCCCGTGGTGGAGGCTCTCCCCCTTGTTGGGGCAGGCGAAGTCGATGACCGTGGTGGTGCCGCCCCGGAGGGCCGCCCGGCTGCCGGTGTAGAAATCGTCCGCCGTGGTGGTGCCGCACACGTCCAGGTCAAAGTGGGTGTGGGCGTCGATGAAGCCGGGGAACAGCAGGCAGTGCTCCACGTCCACCACCGTGTCCGCGTCCTCCCGGATACCCCGGCCCACCTTTACGATCTTCTCGCCGTCCATCAGGACATCAGCGCGTTTCACGCCGGCGCCGGAGACCACGCTGCCGCCTTTTAGCAGAGTGCGCATTCAGGCGTTCCTCCATTTCATAGTTGATTTGGTGTATCATACCATGTTTCCTGTGGAATTACCAGTACAACGTGAAAATCTTTTATAATGGAATATGTGGCTTTCAAAGCACGCCTCTTGAAAAGGGAAAACCGCCGTCCGGACATGCATCCAAATGGCGGTCTATTTGCGCCTGCTTGGCGGATAAGGTGTTCTTTCATCCGTATGGCCCAGGAGATAGTCCACGCTGGTGCCGAAGTAATCCGCCAAGCGGCAAAGGGTCTGGTAGGACATCTGTGTCTTCTCGTTCTCATAGCGGGAGTAGGTCTGCTGGGCACATCCCAGCAGCTCCGCCATCTCCGTCTGCGTCTTGTCGGAATCCTCCCGTATGTCCCGGAGGCGTAAAAACATAGCTCTCACCCGTAAAAATGATAGTATACACAGAAACTGCGTATTGATTTTTACGCATATTCTGCGTATAATATTCCTGAGGTGATACTATGGATTACAAAAAAGCCTATCTCGTCCTATTCAACGCGGCGACAGACGCCCTCGCATTCCTGGCCGACGGCCGCGTCCCCTTGGCCTGTGATACGCTGGCGGCGGCCCAGGCGCACGCGGAGATGCTGATCATCTCCCAGCCCAGCCCGGAGGACGAGGTGTGGGAGACGGACGAGCTTCCGGAGACGAGCGCTCCTCCGCAATAACACAGCGGGCGGCCGAAAACGGCCACCGTCTTTTTTACCCTTGCCCCGGAGCCCGTTTTTTGCTATACTGGCCCTGTTCGGGAGGAGGAAACGCCATGCACGAGATTCACGCCAAGTCCATCCTCTCTCCCCGGAACGGCATCAACGTCTACCGGGGCTGCACCCACGGGTGCGTCTACTGCGACTCCCGCAGCGCCTGTTACCGGATGGACCACGCCTTTGAGGACGTGGCGGTGAAGGTCAACGCCCCGGAGCTGCTGGAGGACGCCCTCCGCCGCAAGCGCCGCCGCTGCATGATCGGCACCGGCGCCATGTGCGACCCCTACCTGCCCCTGGAACGGGAGACCCGCCTGACCCGGCGCTGCCTGGAGGTCATCCAGCGCCAAGGCTTCGGCGTATCCGTCCTCACCAAGTCCGACCTGGTCCTGCGGGACCTGGACCTCCTAAAGCGCATCAATCAAAGCGCCAAGGCCGTGGTCTGCACCACCTTCACCACTTTCGACGAGGACCTGTGCCGCATCCTGGAGCCCCATGTCTGCACCACCCGCCGCCGGTTCGAGATGCTGCGCACCTTCCATGAGGCGGGCCTCCGTACCGGCGTTTGGCTGTGCCCCATCCTCCCTTTCCTCAACGACACGGAGGAGAACCTGCGGGGCCTGCTGGAGTACTGCTTCGCCGCCGGCGTGGAGGCCATCGTCAACTTCGGCATGGGCGTCACGCTGCGGGAGGGGGACCGGGAGTACTTCTACGCCCAGCTGGACCGGCACTTCCCCGGCATGAAGGAGCGGTACATCCGCACTTTCGGAAACCGCTACGAGTGCCCCAGCCCCAACGCCCCGCGGCTGGAGCGGATCCTCCGGGAGGAGTGCCGAAAGCGCGGCGTCCTCTGGGAGCCGGAGGCCGCCATGGGGTGGCTCATGGAGTTTGAGGACCCCCGGGCCGGGCAGCAGCTGGATCTGTTTTCATACCATTGATTGACAAAGGAGAATCGCCATGTTGTTCGTACACTATCCCAAATGCACCACCTGCCAAAAGGCCAGGGCCTGGCTGGACGAGCGCGGGGTCTCTTACGAGGCCCGGGACATCAAGCTGGAAAACCCCACCGCGGAGGAGCTGCGGACCTGGTGGAAAGCCAGCGGGTATCCGCTGAAAAAGTTCTTCAACACCAGCGGCCTCCAGTACAAGGCCCTGGGCCTCAAGGACAAGCTCCCCGCCATGGGCGAGGAGGAGCAGCTCCAGCTGCTCTCCACCGACGGGATGCTGGTCAAGCGCCCCATTCTGGTGGGTGACGGCTTCGTCCTCACGGGCTTCCGTCCGGCGGAGTGGGAGGAGAAGCTCCCGTGATCCGCCGCTTCGACCTGGCCCCCCTGGACGGCATCACCAAGTCGGTGTTCCGCCGGGTGTGGGCCCAGCGCTTCGGCGGCGCGGACCGGATATTCATCCCCTTCTTCTCCCCCACGCCCCAGCACATTCTCACTCCCCGGGACCGCCGGGAGCTGGAGCTCCTCCCCGGCCTCCGTCAGGTGCCCCAGGTGATGACCTGCCGGGCGGAGGACTTCCTCTGGGCGGCGGAGACGGTCAAGGAGCTGGGCTATGACGAGGTGAATCTGAACCTGGGCTGCCCCTCCGGCACCGTCACCGCCAAGGGCAAGGGCTCCGGCTTTCTGGCAAAGCCCCAAGAGCTGGACCGCTTTTTTGACACGGTGTTCTCCCGGGCCACCCTCCCCGTTTCCGTGAAGACAAGGCTGGGCATCCAGTCCCCGGAGGAGTTCGGGCCGCTGCTGGAGATCTACAACCGCTATCCCATCGCCTGTCTCATCATCCACCCCCGGGTGCAGAAAGAGAAGTACCGGGGAAAAATCCACCGGGACGTGCTCGCCATGGCCCTGGCGGAGAGCCGGAACCCGGTGTGCTGCAACGGCGATCTCCGGACCGCGGCGGAGTGCCGGGAGTTTGAGACGGCTTTCCCTCAGGCGGAGCATGTGATGATCGGCCGGGGGGCCGTGGCGGACCCGGCGCTGCTGCGGAAGCTCCGGGGCGGCGCCGCCGCCGCCCGGGAGGAGCTGCAGGATTTCACCGCCGCTCTGTACCGGGAATACCAGGCCTTTTACGGCCAGGCGGGCCCCGCCTCCCAGCGGATGAAAGAGGTCTGGTTCTACCTGATCCACCTCTTCCAGGGCGGGGAGCGGTACGGCGGCAGGATGCGCCGCTCCCGGGGCGCGGCGGAGTACGAGCGCATCGAGGCGGAGATCTTCCGGGACCTGCCCCTGCGGGACCACTCGGAGGGCGACCTGATCTGAGAACCTGTATTCACAACCGCTGAACGCTGTCTGGCCGATCTTTTTCCCACCATACCGCGTCGTTTTCCCTTGAAATCCGTCAGCCTCGGCCCAAAGGAACGGGCCTCGGCAGACCACACGGTGTGATGTGTGGCCAGGATTCCCGCGGGAAATCTCCTTGTCTGACGGGAAAAATCCTCGTCTAACCAACATTCCCCGGTTATAAATACAGGTTCTGAAAACCGAAAGAGACCGGCTGCGAAACGTTCCGCAGCCGGTCTCTTTTCCGGTTCAGTCAGAGGTCTCCGCAAAGCCCCCGGTTGGGGCGGCGGGTCTCTATCGTTTCCGGCGCAGATACACGGTCAGCCCCGCTCCGGCAATGACCGCCGCGGCGCCAATACCGATGGCAATTTTACTCAGAGTTAAAGGAAATGTATAAGACGCCCCCATGCTCAGTATATAGGCGTCGTCCTCAAAGAGGCCCATGGGAAACAGAGCACTTTTGAAATCCGCATAGGCCAGCGTCCCGATCAGGGCGGTCGCCAACCCCCAAAGCGCCAGATATACGCCGGACAGCCAGCCCCAACGCCGGATCTGCCGGCCCAGCCAGCCGGCGGCGTGCCGGCCCTCCTCGGGCGGTCCCTCCTGCACCGGCGGAAGCTCTTTCTCAGGAATTTCCTCCGAGAGGAGCTGATCGGTGGTGACGCCGAAAGCCCGGGCCAGGGCCACCAGCTTCTCGAGCTCCGGCGCGGCAGCGTCCGTCTCCCATTTGCTGACGGCCTGCCGGCTCACCCCCACCTGTTCCGCCAAGGCCTCCTGGGAGAGGCCCCTCCGACTTCGGTACCAGCGGATGCGTTCCCCTAATGTCATGGTCCATCCCTCCTTGTTGTGGTGCCTCCAGTGTACCGTCTTCGCCGGTTGCGCGCCACCATGCAAGGCTGGCAAAACCGCAACCGGCGGTTGCACACCGGGGCGCGGAGGGAGTTTTACCGCAGCGCCAGCGTCTTTTCGTATGCGGCGATGACCGCCTCCATCACGGCGCCGCGAAAGCCCGCGGCCTCCAGCGCCCGCACCCCCTGGATGGTGGTGCCGCCGGGGGAGCAGACGGCGTCCTTCAGCGCGCCGGGGTGCTGTCCGGACTCCAGAGCCAGCCTGGCGGAGCCCAGCAGCATCTGGGCCGCCAGCTCCAGGGCCTGGGCCCGGGGAAGGCCGCAGGCCACGCCGCCGTCCGCCAGCGCCTCCAAAAAGAGGTCCGCAAAGGCGGGTCCGCAGCCGGACACGGCGCTGCCGGCGTCCATCAGTCCCTCCGGCAGGGCGGAGAACCGCCCCGCGCCGGCCATGGCCTCCAGGAAAATCCGCTCCTCCTCTTCAGTGACGCCCTCCCCGCAGGCGTAGAGAATCATTCCCTCCCCCACGGAGGCGGGGGTGTTGGGCATGATGCGGATGACGGGGTACGCCCCGCCCGCCAGGGCCTGGATCCGGGCGATGGTGAGCCCCGCCGCCATGGTCACCAGCACGAAGCGGCTCTTCCGCGCTTTTAAGTCCGGGCCGATCTCCGCCAGCAGGGCCTCCATCATCTGGGGCTTGACCCCCAGGAGGATATAGTCCGCATTTCCGGCAACTGTCCGGTTGTCGGAGGGGACGGCCCCCAGCTCCTTTGCCAGGGCCGCCGCCTTGGCGGCCGTCCGGTTGGCCAGCAGGAGCTGAGCCCCCTCCAGCCGCCGCCGGGCCGCTCTCGCCAGGGCACCGCCCATGTTTCCCACGCCGATGAAGCCCAGCCTCGCCCAGGAATTTCCAATACTTTCCATCCTCGAAACCTCCCTCCGGCACGGTCCGCCAGACGTTCTCACCGGACCTGTCCCGTGCCGTAGATCACATATTTGCAGCTGGTCAGCTCCTCCAGGCCCATGGGCCCCCGGGCGTGCATCTTCTGGGTGGAGATGCCGATCTCCGCCCCCAGACCGAACTCGCCGCCGTCGGTGAAGCGGGTGGAGGCGTTGACGTACACCGCCGCCGCGTCCACCGCGTCCAGAAACCGCTGGGCCTTGAAGTAGTTGGTGGTGACGATGCTCTCGGAGTGATGGGTGCCATGGGCGTTGATGAAAGAGATGGCCTCCTCCATGTCCCCCACGGTGCGGACGGCCAGGATGTAGTCGTCGTACTCCGCGTCCCAGTCGCTCTCCGACGCCGGGACGCCCCGGTCCCCCAGGGCCGTCAGGGCCCTCTCATCACACCGCAGCTCCACACGGTTCCGCTCCAGCAGGGGCACGGCCTTTCGGAGGAACGGCTCCAGCACGTCCTCGTGAATCAGCACGCACTCCGCCGCGTTGCACACGGAGGGGCGGGAGCACTTGGCGTTGTACAAAATCTCCGCCCCCATGTCCAGGTCCGCCTCGCTGTCGATGTAGACGTGGCAGACCCCCTCCCCGGTGCGGATCACCGGCACGCTGGCCTCCCGCGCCACGGTGCGGATCAGCCCCGCGCCGCCCCGGGGAATCAGCACGTCCACGTATCCGTCCAGGTGCATCAGCTCGTTTGCCGTCTCCCGGCTGGTGTCCTGCACCAGTGAGATGCAATCGGCGGGAAGACCGGCCGCGGCCAGCGCCTCCCGCATCAGCGACGCCGCACAGCGGTTGGAGCGGATGGCCTCCTTGCCGCCCCGGAGGATGCAGACGTTGCCGGATTTGAGACACAGCGCCGCCGCGTCCACGGTGACGTTGGGCCGGGCCTCAAAGATGATGGCGATGACCCCCAGGGGCACCCGCCGCCGGCTGAGGATGAGGCCGTTGGGCCGGGTCTCCGTCTTATCTGCTTTCCCGATGGGGTCCGGCAGGGCGATCACCTGCCGCACGCCCTCCACAACGCCGGCGACGCGCTCTTCCGTCAGCGTCAGCCGGTCCAGCATGGCCGGGCGCATCCCCGCCTCCCGGGCAGCGGCTATGTCTGCGGCGTTGGCGGCCAGCCACTCCGCCTGGCGTTTTGTCAGAATATCCGCGATGGCCCCCAGGGCGGCGTTCTTCCGCGCCGTTCCGGCGGTGGCCAGGGTATAGGACGCGGCCTTAGCCGCCGCCCCCTGCTGCTGTAATGCGGTCATGGCAATGCCTCCTTTTTACGACTTGCCCGGGCGGTTCTCCCGCACCACCCGGCAGGGATTTCCAAAAGCGACCGTATCGCCCGGGATGTCTTTGGTGACAACGCTGCCCGCGCCGATTACCACGTTGTCCCCGATGGTCACGCCGGGCATGATGACAGCGCCCCCGCCGATCCACACGTTATCCCCGATGGTCACCGGGGCCGTCAGGGTCTTGCAGAAGCCGAAAGAGCCGTCCTCCTTCGGTTCACCGAAGCGGTCCGTTGGATTGGCGGGATGGAAAGCGGTGTAGATCTGAACACAGGGGGCTATTAAGGCGTTTTTCCCGATCACGATCCGGTTGTCGTCCAGAAAGACACAGTTCATGTTGATTTCGCAGTTGTCCCCCAGATAAATATTGCAGCCATAATCCACAAAGAACGGCGGCGTAATCCACAGGTTCTGCCCCCGGCCGCCCAGCAGAGCGTCCAGAATGCGCTCCTTTTCCGCCAGGTCCCCGGAGTCCAGCCGGTTGTAGTCCCGGACCAGGTCCTTGGCCCTGTGCCACCGGTCCAGCAGCTCCGGGTCGGCGCAGTCGTAAAGCTGTCCCGACAGCATCTTCTCCCGCTCCGTCATCAGGAGTCTCCCTTTCCAGCCGCCACAAACCGCGTCCCGATGTTTTGTCCCTCCACGATGCCGTAGAGGTCCTCCATCCGGGCCCCGTTGGTGATGACCATGTCAAACCCGGCGGCCATGGCCACCCGGGCGGCGGAGAGCTTGGTGGCCATGCCGCCGGTGCCCCGCCAGGTGCCCGCGCCGCCGGCCATCTCCAGGATCTCCGGCGTCAGCTCCGTCACCCGGTGGAGGAGCTTCGCATCCGGGTGGGTCTTGGGGTCCGCGTCGTAGAGGCCGTCGATGTCGCTGAGGAGGACCAGCAGGTCCGCCTCGCACAGCCCCGCCACGATGGCGGAGAGGGTGTCGTTGTCCCCCAGGACCTTGTGGTGGCCCGTCTCGATCTCGGCGGAGGAGACGGAGTCGTTCTCATTCACCACCGGAATGACCCCCATGGCCAGCAGCGCGGAGAACGTGCCCCGCAGGTGCTCCGCCCGGGCGGAGTCCTCCACGTCGTCCCCGGTCAGCAGAATCTGGGCCACGGACTGGTTGTACTCCCCGAAGAGCTTGTCGTAGATGTGCATCATCCGGCACTGGCCCACCGCCGCCGCGGCCTGCTTCATCCGCAGCTCCTTCGGCCGCTCCGCGAGGCCCAGCTTCTCCGTGCCCACGGCGATGGCGCCGGAGGACACCAGAATGACCTCGCGGCCCTGGCCGTGGAGGTCCGCCAGGGTGCGGGCCAGCCGCTCCATGCTCCGAAAGTCCAGGCTGCCGGAGTCGTGGGTGAGGGTGGAGGTGCCCACTTTCACCACGATGCGCAGTTTTCTCTCTTCCATCTTCTCTTCCTCCCGCCCCTTGGGTGTGATTTTTCCCAGTATAGCACGGATGCCTGCAAAAGAAAAGAGCCAGCGCCGCCAAAGATCGGGAAAACGGCGGGGAACCGGAGAAGCCATTCATCTGCCTTACACTCCGCCGCCGCGCCTTACAAATCCGTAAGATTTTGCAGCCGGAGGTGTATTTTCCGAAAACCTGCGGAAAATACCGGGGAAAGCGAGGGATGTTCCGTTATGACCGAACCCACAAAGACCACCGACACCGAAAAGGAAAACCAGCCGGAGACCACCCAGTCCATCCTGGACTTCGGCTCCGCCCTGACCCGCACCCCCCACGGCGCCGTCTACTGCCTGACCATCATCGGCCAGATCGAGGGCCACACCGCCGCCGGAGGCAACGCCAAAACCACCAAGTACGAACACGTCCTGCCCCTGCTTGCCAAGCTGGAGGAGAGCGACGAGGTGGACGGGGTGCTGTTTTTGCTGAACACCGTGGGCGGCGACGTGGAGGCGGGCCTCGCCATCGCGGAGCTGATCGCCGGCATGACCAAGCCCACGGTCTCCATCGTCCTGGGGGGCAGCCACTCCATCGGCGTGCCCCTGGCAGTGGCGGCACGGCGAAGCTTCGCCGTGCCCAGCGCCGCCATGACCATCCACCCCGTCCGCATGAGCGGCACCGTTATCGCCGCCCCCCAGACCTACCACTACTTTGAGCGGCTCCAGGAGCGGATCGTGGCCTTTGTGGCCGGCCACAGCCAGATCACGGCGGCGGACTTCCAGGACCTGATGCTGCGAAAGGACGACATGGCCGCGGACGTGGGCAGCGTGATCTACGGCGAGGAGGCGGTGAGCCTGGGCCTCATCGACCAGGTGGGGGGCCTCTCCGACGGCCTCCAGTACCTGTACCGGCAGATCAAGGAGCAGCGGGAAAAAAAGGCCTGAGAGAAGAGGGGCGCTCCCCCTCTTCTCTTGGGTGACGGCGGCGAATCCTGTCGGCTGGGCCCGATCGGCCTATATATTTTTTACGACAATAAGTAAAATATACTTGACAAATAGTCAGGTCAGTGCTATCCTGATCTCAGTTCAAACAAGGAGGTCTCTCTCATGGAATATCAACTCGGTGTGGCGCTGGGCCTGGCGGCGGGCATTGGCGCGGGCGTTTTGGTGGTGGTGCTGCTGTTCAAAAAGCGGATTCTGAGCTGCACCTTTGACGAGCGGCAGGAGCGGGCCCGGGGCGTGGCGTTCAAATACGGCTTCTTCTCTTTGATGTTCGCGCTTTTCCTCTACGGAATGCTGGACATGGTTCTGGGTCCCTGGTGCGACGCCATGACGGGGGCCGTCTTGTGCCTGTGCGCGGGGGTCACGGTGTTCGCCGTCACCTGTATCGTCAAGGACGCCTATCTCAGCCTGAAAGAGAATCCCCGGACCATCATGACGCTGTTCGTCGTCATATCCGTCGTCAATATTTCTTTGGGCGTCGTCCACATCCTGGACGGCGACATGGTGGAAAACGGCATCCTCACCTTCCGCTGCACAAACCTGGCTGTGGGAATTATGATTACGGTGGTACTGGCGGTGTACATCGTCAACCATCTCCTCCGGGACCGGGGAGAGGAGGCGGAATGAAGAACCTCCGCCTGAAATCCGCCCGGGCCGCCATGGACATGAGCCAGCAGCAGCTGGCGGACGATGTGGGCGTGTCCCGCCAGACCATCAACGCCATAGAGAAAGGGGACTACAACCCCACCATCAAGCTCTGTATCGCGATCTGCCGGCGATTGGGCAAGACGCTGGACGAGCTGTTCTGGGAATAACGCGGCAAAAATAAAGTTTTTGCTCAAGCTTTTTTTAAAAAGCTTGTGGGGTGCAGGGGCAAAGCCCCTGCAGGCCCCTCCGTGCAAAGCGCGGCAAAAAGCGCCCCATAACCGCAAGGCGGCAGCGCAGCGTCCCGCCGTTTTCCCAATAGAACCAAACAAGACCCGGGGAGATCGCCTCCCCGGGTCTTGCGCATTTTCAAATCTTCGTCAGCGTCAGCTTGAAATCCGGCCCCTCCGGCGTCTCCGCCACTTGGTAGCCCATGGAGTCGGCCAGGCGAGTGACGTTCTCCACAGCCACCCGGGCGTCCGCCAGAACCTCCAGGGACGCAGGCGCGTCCTTTTGCAGCGCCTGGCGGACCATAAGCACCGGGGTGGGGCATCCAAATCCGCGGGTGTCGATCATCTTGCTCCCTCCTTTTTCGGCAGATGGGTCAGCGTCACCGCCAGCAGCACCGCGAACCCCAGGATCACCGCGGCCATACCGGCGGCGCCGATGCCGCCCACCTGATAGGTTCCGTCCACCACGGAGTCCGGATTGCCGGCCAGGCCGAAGTTGTGGGCCACGGCGGCGCCCACCACCATGCCCAGCACGGCCACGGCGGAGTCCCCGTTGCCCTCCCCCGCCAGGATCAGCTGCCGCAGGGGGCAGCCGCCCAGCAGGATGGAGCCCCAGCCCGCCAGAGCCATTCCCAGAAACGACCAGAGATACTGGGAGTGGGCCACGGGCTGGCTGAGGGCGGAGAGGTTGTAGCTCCCCAGGATCAGATTGCCCACGGTGACGGTGACCCAGATGGCCAGAAAGCCGGACAGCAGGCGGAAGTCCCGCAGCAAAAAGGCGTCCCGCAGGCCACCGGCCATGCACAGGCGGCTCCGCTGGGCCGCCGCGCCCACCAGGGCGCCGGCGATCAGGGACACCAGCCAGAAAGCCCGCTGGGAGCCGGGGCCCTCCTCAGAGAAGCGGAGCAGGCCCGGCGCCGCCAGCAGCAGAACCAGCAGCACCGCCATCACCCCGGGAAGCACCGCCCCCTCGGCGGCGGGGACGGGGTAGGCCCGCCCCAGGGAAAAGCCCTTTTTCAAAAACACAATGCCCACCAGGATCCCCGCCAGAAAGCCCAGCAGGCCCGCCACGGCGGTGAGGTCTCCGCCGCCCAGGCGGATCACCATCCGCAGCGGACAGCCCAGAAACACCAGCGCGCCGACCATCACCACAAGGCCGATCAAAAACCGGCTGGCGGGAGAGGACCCGGCCTTGGCCCGGAACTCCTTGGCCGCCAGGGCCGCCAGCATGGCCCCCAGCACGATGCCCACGATCTCCGGCCGCAGGTACTGAACCTTGGCGGCGCTGTGGAACCCCAGGGCCCCGGCGATGTCCCGCTCGAAGCAGGCGATGCAAAAGCCCATGTTTTTGGGGTTGCCCAGGGCCGTCAGAACCAGCGCCGCGACGCCGGTAATCAGGCCCGCCAGTACAATGGGACCGTAATCCCGCACCCATTTGTTCTCTCTCATACGCATTTCTCCTCATTTTTTTCTCTCCTCCGCTATTCTTTTTAAAAAATATTGGAGGGTAAAAAACAACGCGCCGGGAGTCAGAGCATCAGCTCATAAAGGCCCGCCGTCTCCACGCCAGCCTCCGCCAGACGGAGCTCCAGCGTCTCCCGCAGCTCCGGCGGCGCGGACCAGGCAATGCCGCAGTCCGAGGTCACCTGCCGGGGGACGGAGATCAGCTTTCCCGCCAGGTTCAGCCGCCGGCACAGGGCCTCCGTGGCCATGGCGGCGGAGGTGGTGTGAAACGCCACTACCAGCCGCGGCTGCCGCTGCCGCATGATCCACCGCCTCCTCCCGTCTCGTTGTTCTTTTGAAAGTATAACATACTTAAACGCAAATAGCGAGATCTATTTTGAGCATCACGGTGCGGCCCCCGTCCGCCGCCGTTTCCCCCCCGGCGCGGCACTCAAAAAAGGAGACCCGCCGGCACAGCCGGCGGGTCTCCTTGCTGGTCATGCCGTCACACGTGGTAGCAGCCTCCGCCGATGAACTCCCGCATGAGGGAGGTCTTGGGGATGTTGTCCGCGGGGATGGGCAGGAAGTAGTTCAGGAATTTCAGCAGCCGCTTGGCCTCGATATACTCTTCGCTGTCCCGGGGGACGCCGAAGAGCAGCGGCTGGACATAGGGCTTCAGCAGGGACGTCTCGTAGAGCAGGGCGGAGTTGAACACCATGTCCGCGCTGTCCTGGAAGGGGAAGATGTTGTTCTCCTCCCCCCGCCGGACGGAGGGCCACATCTTGATGGTGGCCTGGGCGCTGTAGCCCCGGGTCCGGGCGTCCCGCTCAATGCGCCGCAGGAGCCGGGCGTCGGTGGTGGGGATGCGGTTGTGGTCGTCGATGTTCAGCGTGGTGAGACAGCTGATGTAGATCTTATACTTGCTCTCCTTGGGCAGCGCGTGGGTGAACTGGTCGTTGAGGCAGTGGATGCCCTCGATCACCAGCACGTCCCCCTCCCCCAGCTTGAGGAAGCTGCCGTTGTACTCCCGCCGGCCCTTTTTGAAGTTGTAGCTGGGCACCTCTACCGTCTCGCCGTTCAAAAGGCGCACGCAGTCGGTGTTGAACTGCTCCACGTCCATGGCCCCCAGGCCCTCGAAGTCGTAGTTGCCGTTCTCGTCCCGGGGGGTGTCCTCCCGGTTTTTGAAGTAGTTGTCGGTGGCGATGGGATAGGGCCGCAGGCCGCAGGCCCGGAGCTGGGTGGAGAGGCGGTGGGAGAACGTGGTCTTGCCGGAGGAGGACGGGCCCGCGATCATCACGAAGCGCACGTCCTTGCGCCCCGCGATCTCCTCGGCGATGTCGCCGATCTTCTTCTCCATCATGGCCTCGTGGGCCAGGATCAGCGGCATGGCGCCGCCCTGGGAGATGGCGGTGTTCAGCTCCGCCACATTGGTGACGTTCAACGCCTCGGAGCGCAGGGTGGAGCCGTAGAGCTCCCGGAAGACTTTCATGGAGGGACGGAACTCCCCCAGCTCCCCGGGATTGCTCTGGGCGGGCAGACGCAGAACAAAGCCGTTTTCAAAGGTCTCCAGGCCGAAGCACTTGATATAGCTGGTGTCCGGCACCATGTAGCCGTAGAAGTAGTCCACAAAGCCGTCCAGGGAGTAGACATTGACCCGGGAGTTGATTCGGAAGCTCAGGAGCTGGGCCTTGTGGATCAGCCCGGCCTCCCGGAAGAGCTCGATGGCGTCGTCGGTGCTGATGGAGCGCTTCTCGATGGGCAATGCCTGCTGGGACAGCTCCCGCATCCGCGCCTCCACCCGATCCAGCAGCGCCTGGTCCAGGGTGAACTTGCCCCTGGCCCGGATGAAGAGGGCGCTGCTGAGGGAGTACTCCACGGAGATGCGCTCCACATTCTCCCGGCCCGCCACGTCGTAAAAGGCCTTGAGCATCAGAAAGACGGCGCTGCGCTCATAGGTCTGAATGCCGGGCCGATCCTGGGCGGTCACCATCTTCAAAGAGCAGTCCCGGTCCAGGGTTTTGTGGAGCTCGCAGAGCTTTCCCTCCCGGTTGACCAGCAGGATCTGCCAGGGGTAGCGGTCCTGGAAATCCGCCGCGATGGCGCGGTAGGGCGTACCCTGGGGATAGGTGTACTCCGCGCCGTCCACGGTGACTCTAATCATTCTCTTCTCCTCCATGGAATGGCCTCCTCTTGTCTCTGTAATCGACCCGCATCGGGCGGGCCGTCGGGTGCGTTGGCTATATCATACAACACCGGCGGCAAAAATACAAGATTCTAAATTTACCGCCGCAGCGGAAAGAGACGGCAAGGGCGGGAGCGTCACGCGCCCCCGCCCTTTTCAAATACGCAGATTTCCCTCACCCATTCGCAGCGGCCTGATGGGAGAGGATCCGATAGCCGCCGTCCGCGCTTTGGAGAGTGAGGACATCGGCACCGCCGCCGCCATCCCAAAGCGTCACAAGACCGCCGTTCTTCTCCCCGTAGACGGGGACAAAGGAGCCCGGCCCAAAGTCGCTGGTGAACGTGTAAAAGCAGTCCGTCTCCGGAATGTAGAGCGCCTCTTCTCTCCAATCCGTGTGCATGTCCTCCACGGTGATCCCAGCGTACTGCGTCAGGATCTCGTCGATATACGTCCGGGGCAGGCGGTGGCAGGGAACCGGCATCTCATCGAGGGCGGCGAGGTGTGCATCCTCCCCAACCCTCCAGTCCGTCCTGGCCTGGACCAGCTGGAATTCCGCCTCGTCCTCCGGCCCCAGGGTGCCTTGATCGGGGCAGTAGGCGAGAAATTCCTCGGCGTCCAGGTCTCTGGGGTCGCTGTAGTGGGAGGTGAAGAAGCAGCTGATGGCCGCGGCCTCGCCGACACCGCCCCAGGTTTCGTCATAACCCGGCGCGGTGTAGTCCTGGAACCAGTCCAGCTCCTCCGCGGTCAGAGGAGTCCCCTCCCCGCCGTAGAGGGCGGCGGCCCGGGCCTCGTTGTACCAGTTCATAAAGGTGTTGTACACCATCCAGTCCGCCTGTTCGTCCAGCATAAAGGTCAGCGTATACCAGCCCCCGACGTCGTCCGTGAGCACACGGAACGGCCGGACGCTGTTGACGCTGCTCTGGAATGCGGTGAGGGTCACACCGGGGGCGGTGAGCTCGCAGCGGTACCCCTCGTCCCCGTCCCACCCGTCGGGGACCCGGCACGCCTCCCAGGTATAGCCCCGCAGCGCCGCGAGGTACTCCTCAGCCCGGATGGCGGCGCCGGCGGCGTAAGTGCCCGTCTCCTCGCCGTAAGCGGTCAAATCGGCGTTCGACAGATCCAATCCGGCAAAGATGTCATCCACTCCGGATACGTCCAGGAGGACGCGGGCGGAGTCCGGTTCCCGCGTGGACGCGGCGTCCGGTTCCTGCGCAGGCGCGGGAGCCGCCGCCTGACGGTCCGCGCAGGCGGTCAAAAGCAGTCCGCAGAGAACAGCGGAGAAAATCAGCTTCCCTCTCATCCAGTTTCCCTCCCAATCATTTTTAACAATGATACCACACAGAAAGAAAAAGTCGATGACAAAACGGTTACATTCAAAGACCGCTCCGCAAAAGAGGCCGGACAGGCGTTGCCGCCTGTCCGGCCTCGAGAATTTCACTTCTTGCCGTGGAGCGCTTTCATGCGCTTTTCGTGGTCCAGGATGCTCTTGCGCATCCGCAGGCTCTTGGGAGTCACCTCCAGCAGCTCGTCGTCCGCCAGGAACTCCAGGCACTGCTCCAGGCTCATCTGCTTGGGGGGCACCAGCCGCAGGGCCTCGTCGGAGCCGCTGGCCCGGGTGTTGGTCAGCTGCTTCTTCTTGCACACGTTCACCGTCATGTCCTCGCTGCGGGGGCTGACGCCGATGACCATGCCGCCGTAGACAGGCACGCCCGCGCCGATGAAGAGGGTGCCCCGCTCCTGGGCGTTGAAGAGGCCGTAGGTGATGGACTCGCCGGTCTCAAAGGAGATGATGGAGCCGTTGCCCCGGCGGGAGATGTCGCCCTTGTAGGGGGCGTAGGAGTCGAACACGGAGGCCATGATCCCCTCGCCCTTGGTGTCGGTGAGGAAATCGCTGCGGTAGCCGAAGAGGCCCCGGGCGGGGATCAAAAACTCGATCTTCATCCGCTCGCCCACGGGGGTCATCTCCACCATGTCCGCTTTCCGCTGGCCCAGTTTTTCAATGACGGGGCCCACGCAGTCGCCGGGCACGTCCACCACCAGCCGCTCGATGGGCTCGCACTTCTGCCCGTCGATCTCCTGGTACAGCACCCGGGCCGGGGAGACCTGGAACTCGTAGCCCTCCCGGCGCATGGTCTCAATCAAAATGCTGAGGGACATCTCGCCCCGGCCCGCCACGTTGAAAGCGGTCTCCCGGTCGGTGTCCGTGACCCGCAACGACACGTCCTTGAGGGTCTCCCGGTACAGCCGCTCCCGGATCTGGCGGGAGGTGACAAACTTGCCCTCCTTCCCGGCAAAGGGGGAGTCGTTGACGGAGAACGTCATCTCCAAAGTGGGGGCGGAGATCTTCACAAAGGGCAGGGCCTCTACGGCGGCGGGGTCGCAGATGGTGTCGCCGATGGTGATGTCGCCGATGCCGCTCATGGCGATGATGTTGCCGGCGGAGGACTCTGTGACGGCCTTGCGGCCAAGGCCCTCGAACTCGTAGATGGCGGTGGCCTTTGCCTTGCGGAGCACGGCCTCCGGGTCGTGGTAGTTGCAAACGGCGATCTCCTGGTTCTGCTTGACGGCGCCCCGCTCGATGCGGCCGATGGCGATGCGGCCCACGAACTCGTTGTAGTCGATGGAGCTCACCAGCATCTGGAAAGGCTCGTCCACATTGGCCTCCGGGGCGGGGATATACTCCAGAATCGTCTCAAAGAGGGGCGTCAGATCGGTGCCCGCGGCGTCCGGGGAGTAGGAGGCGGTGCCGTTGCGGCCGGAGCAGAAGAGCATGGGGCTGTCCAGCTGCTCGGGCGTGGCGTCCAGGTCCATGAGGAGCTCCAGCACCTCGTCGATGACCTCGTGGATCCGCTGGTCGGGACGGTCGATCTTGTTGACCACCACAATCACCCGGTGGCCCAGCTCCAGGGCCTTGGAGAGGACGAAGCGGGTCTGGGGCATGGGGCCCTCGGCGGCGTCCACCAGCAAAATGACGCCGTTGACCATCTTCAAAATGCGCTCCACCTCGCCGCCGAAGTCCGCGTGGCCCGGGGTGTCCACGATGTTGATCTTGGTGTCCTTGTACTGGATGGCGGTGTTCTTGGCCAGGATGGTGATGCCCCGCTCCCGCTCCAGGTCGCCGGAATCCATCACCCGGTCCACCACCTCCTGGTTCTCCCGGTAGACGCCGCCCTGCTTGAGCATCTCATCCACCAGGGTGGTCTTGCCGTGGTCGACGTGGGCGATGATGGCGACGTTTCTCAATTTTTCATTCTGCATACTCTGTTGTTCTCCTTTTATGCGGCAGAGCCGGGCCCTGGCGCGTATCCATTCGAGGATTTTTCGATTTTCACACGTTTTGTAATTATAGTCTTATTTTCCCGGCATTTCAACGGAAAAATCCACATCTTTTCCCGTTTCCAGCTTTTTTTATCCGTCAAAATGCCGCCTCCTCAAGGTCATACCCTTTTCACCAAGATTTTCCTCCCGCCGCCGCCATTTTTCGTCCCTCCGCACATTGACCCCTCCCCCGCCGGGCGCCTATAATAAAAGTGCTGCCGGGGAAGCGGCGCCAGCGCTGCACGTTCCCCGGCAAGTACCGCGGCCCGCCGGGGCCGCCCAGGAGGCAATTGCCATGTACCGCATCAAGACATTCAACAAGATCTCCCCCGTGGGCCTGAGCCGGTTCGACCCGGAGCGCTACGCCGTCTCCGACAGCGAGACCGACGAGCACGGCATCCTGGTCCGCTCCGCCAAGCTTCTGGACTATCCCTTTCCGGAGAGTCTGCTGGCCATCGCCCGGGCGGGGGTGGGCGTGAATAATATCCCCATCGACCGCTGCTCCGAGGCCGGTGTGGCCGTGTTTTCCACCCCCGGTGCCAACGCCAACGCCGTCAAGGAGCTGGTGCTGTGCGCCATGCTCATGGGCTCCCGGGACGTGGACGGGGCCATCCGCTGGGTCCGGAGCCAGGTGGACTCCGGCGTGGATGTGACCACGGTGGTGGAAAAGGGCAAGTCCGCCTACGCCGGACCGGAGCTCTATAAAAAGACGCTGGGCGTCATCGGCCTGGGGGCCATCGGCTCTCTGGTCGCCAACGTCGCCCTGTCCCTGGGGATGGACGTCTACGGCTACGACCCTTTCCTCTCCGTGGATTCCGCCCTGCGGCTGGACCGCCACATTCACGTGGTAAAGGACATCAACGAGCTCTATAAACGGGCGGACTATATCACCATCCACATTCACTTCACGGACAAGACGAAGCATACGATCGACGCCAAGGCCATCGGCGCCATGAAGCGAGGCGTCCGGTTCATCAATCTGGCCCGCGGAGAGATTGTGGACGACGAGGCCATGCTGGCGGCCCTGGACACCGGCCGGGTGGCGGCCTACGTCACCGATTTCCCCACCAACCGCCTGGTGCTCTCCCCCCATGTGGTGGCCATGCCCCATCTGGGGGCCTCCACGCCGGAGAGCGAGCAGAACTGCGCCGTCATGGCGGTGGATGAGCTGACGGACTACCTGGAAAACGGCAATATCCGGAACTCCGTGAACCTGCCCAGCGTCTCCCTGGAGCGCAGCGGCGTCATGCGGATGTGCATCATCCACCGCAACGTTCCGGCCATGCTGGCCAATATCACGGCGCTTTTGAGCAAGGACGGCGTGAATGTGGAGAACATGAGCAACAAGTCCCGGGGGGATTACGCCTACACCCTGGTGGACCTGGGCGCCCGGGTGGAGCCGGCGGTCATTGAGGACGTCAAGCGTCTGGCCAACGTGATCCGGGTGCGGGTGATTGCGTAGACAGTGCGGGAGGCCGCCCTTGGCGGCCTCCCGCACGGGCTGTATGTTGAAATTTTGGAAAAAATCAAAAGAACCTCTTTACACCGGGAAACTTTTCTGCTATACTGCTAAAAGTGCGCGGGAGGGATAGTTCCCTGCGGCGCGGTGACAAGTGGATAGTTTACAGGTACGCGCCCGTGGCGCAGTTGGATAGCGCGTCAGACTCCGACTCTGAAGGCCGCTGGTTCGAATCCAGTCGGGCGTACCAAAACCCGCCGAAAATGCGTTATTTTCGGCGGGTTTTGTTTAAGAAATGTTCAGCATGATTTTGACGCTTGACCACTATTGCGGAAGAAAGAGAGGAATTGAGGAATGAGCTTACAGCTGATTTTTATTCTGGTGGTCCTGATGGCCGCCAACCAAATCATCGGCACCGGATACGGTTCCTGGAAGTCCGGCTTTAACAGCGACCTGTTTTTTAAAGGTGTCAAAAAGATCTTTCTGCTGTTTGTCGGGTACGGCGCCATCGCGCTGGCAGCTCACTTCGCGGCGGACGCCATCCCAAAAGCGGAGTATCTGAGCGGCATCCTCCTGGAGCCCATCGCCAAGTACTTTACCAAGGTCTGCGACTCTTTGAAGCAGCTGCTGAATGAGCCCGCCAAGACGGAGCCTTCCGCTGCCCCCCAGAAGCTGGCAAGTCCGGACGGTATCCAGGAGGAGAGCCCGGACTGAGAAAAATACATAAACGGCGATCAATTTAATTTCAGTAAAGGAGATTTGCACATGAAAGTCCTCATGATCAACGGCAGCCCCCGGCCCAACGGCAACACCTCCCTCGCCCTGCGGGAGATGGAAAACATCTTCAAAGTCGAGGGCATCGAAACCGAGACCGTCCAAATCGGAAATAAAGCCATTCGGGGGTGCATCGCCTGCGGCAAATGTGCGGAGACGGGCAAGTGCGTCTTTGACGACGCCGTCAACGAGATCGCTCCGAAGTTTGAGGCCTGCGACGGTCTGGTGGTGGGCAGCCCTGTCTATTTCGCCTCCGCCAATGCTACACTGGTGGCCCTCCTCACCCGGCTTTTTTACAGCACGCCCTTTGATAAAACCATGAAAGTGGGCGCCGCTGTCGCAGTGGCCCGGCGGGGCGGGCTGTCCGCCACGTTCGATGAGCTGAACAAGTTCTTCACCATCTCCGGAATGCCCGTGGCCTCCAGCCAGTACTGGAACAGCGTCCACGGGCGGGAGCCCGGTCAGGCGGCCCAGGACGCGGAGGGCCTGCAGACCATGCGGACCCTGGCCCGGAATATGACGTTCCTCATGCGGAGCATCGAACTGGGCAAGGAGAAATACGGTCTCCCGGAGCGGGAAGCGCCTCAGCGTACACACTTCATTCGTTGACCAGCGCGGGCCCTGGCAGCTGTACCGTCTGCCGGGCCCACGCCGCGTTCATATCCAATCCCCGCCGGAGGGGTATCAGGAGTGGCTGAGGAACTCATAAAACAAACCGGCAAAACGGGAATCAACCGCTCTCCCAGCTGCCGCGGAAAGGTCCCTTTTCCATGGGCGGGCTCTCCCTCAGCCCTGGCCGTAGTAGGCTCCGGGGCCGTGCTTGCGGAGATAATGCTTATCCAGCAGCTCCTGCTGCATGGGGCCGAGACCCGGGGTCAGCGCCATGGCGTGGAAGTCCATGAACGCTACTTCCTCCAATACCACGGCGTTGTGAACGGCGTTGAACGGGTCTGTGCCCCAGGCGAAAGGACCGTGGCTGTGGACCAGCACCGCCGGAATCTGGAGAGGGTCGACGTCCCGTTCCCGGAAAGTCTCAATAATCACGTTGCCGGTCTCCAGCTCATAGCTCCCGTCGATCTCCGCCGGGGTCATCTTCCGGGTGCAGGGGATCTCGCCGTAAAAATAGTCCCCTTGTGTGGTACCCATGGCGGGAACGCCTTTTCCGGCCTGAGCGAAAGAGGTGGCCCAGCGGCTGTGGGTGTGAACGATGCCGCCCAGAGCCGGGAACGCCCTGTACAGCGCCAGGTGGGTGTCCGTGTCGCTGGAGGGCTTGTACCGGCCCTCCACCCGCGCTCCGGTCTCCAGGTCCACCACTACCATGTCCTCCGGCTTCATGTCGTCGTACTCCACACCGGAGGGTTTGATGACCATCAGCCCCTGTTCCCGGTCGACGCCGGAGACGTTGCCCCAGGTAAAAGTGACCATACCGTGTTTCGGCAGGAGGAGGTTGGCCTCACAGACCTGTTTTTTCAGTTCTTCCAGCATAGGTTTTCTCTCCTTTGCAGCATACAGAATCAGGGGCCGCCCGAGGGCGGCCCCCACAGGCGTTTATTTCAGTTTCCAGGCAAGGTCGGCGAGGAACAGATCGTGCTCCAGGCTCTCCACCGTGGTGTCCTTGGTGATGTGGACAAACTCAATGTCCAGCATATTCGCCCAGTCTCTCATCTGCTCCGCCGTCACGTCGTAGCTCAGCACCGTGTGATGGGCGCCGCCGGCGGTGATCCAGCACTCCACGCCGGTGGTGAGGCTGGGCTCCGCCTGCCACATCACCCGGGCCACCGGTAAATTGGGCATGGGCAGAATGGGCTTGACGCAGTGGATGTCCTGACAGATCAGGCGCAGGCGGCCGCCCATGTCGATGAGGCTGACCACGATGGCGTCGCCCTCCTTGCCCTCAAAGACCAGACGGGCGGGATCTTTCTCGTTCATGCCGATTCCCAGGTGGTGGGTCTCGATCCGGGGCTTCGCCGCGGCGCAGCAGGGGCAGACCTCCAGCATGTGGGCACCCAGGGAGTACTCCTGTCCCTCCACCAGGTTGTAGGTGTAGTCCTCCATGAAGAGGGAGCAGCCGTTGCCGCCCTCGCCCATGGCTTTCATAATGGCCGTCATGGCGGAGACCTTCCAGTCTCCCTCGCCGCCGTAGCCGTAGCCCTGCGCCATCAGGTGCTGGGAGGCCAGGCCCGGCAGCTGCTCCATGCCGTACAGGTCCTGGAACGTGTTGGAGAAAGCTTTGCATCCCTCCGCGTCCAGCATCTTCTTCATGGCGATCTCTTCTCTGGCCTGATAGCGGATGTGGTCGAGCCTGTCGGTGGCGATCTCGTACTGGGCCTTGTAGGTCTCCATCAGGGCATCGATCTC
Organism: uncultured Oscillibacter sp.; assembly: GCA_947365245.1. Taxonomy (GTDB): domain Bacteria; phylum Bacillota; class Clostridia; order Oscillospirales; family Oscillospiraceae; genus Oscillibacter. The sequence goes on from CANAWG010000014.1 coordinate 50,923, forward strand.
GCCGTCGGTGACCTCGTTCATCACCCTCACCAGATCGCCCACGGCCCAGGTGTTCACCTGCCAGCCCAGCTTCGCCTGGACCTCCACCTTGTCGCCCTCGGTGACGGCCACCTCCCGCATATTGTCCCCGAAGCGCATGACCTTCATGGACCTGGACACGGCCGCGCCCACGGCGGCCTTCATCCAGCTGCCGATGCGGCCCTGGACGTCTTCATCCTGCCAATACCCGGCGATGACTTTCCGGGGCTTCCTCAGGCGGGCTCCGATGAAGCCGTGCTCCCGGTCGCCGTGGGCGGCCTGGTTCAGGTTCATGAAGTCCATGTCGATCTCCTCGTTGGGGATCTCCCGGTTGTACTGGGTGGCGAAGTGGCACCAGGGCTTCTGGAGCCCGGCCAGGCCGTTGATCCACATCTTCGAGGGGCTGAACGTGTGGCACCAGGTGATGACGCCGGCGCAGGAGTCATCGTAGTTGGCCTCCTTGCAGACCTGGGCGATCTCCTGATTGGTCTTGGCGGTCACCTTGTAGATCAGGGGATAGGGCAACGCCGCGCTGAGCTTCTCCGCCATCTCCGCCGCCCGGGCGGCCACGGTGTCCAGGACCTCCGGTCCGTACAAAAACTGACTGCCTACCACGAACCAAAACGAATAGTTCATAGAAATTCCTCCTTATGCAGAGGCCGCCGCCTTTGGCGGCCCGCGTATTTCGCCGCCGGTCCTGTGACCGGCCGGCCAGGGGGCCGCCCCTACAGGACGGCCACCGCCGCCTTTTCCACTTCCAGCAGGGCCTTGTACCGCCGGATGTACGTGTTGAACCCCTCCGCCAGCGCCGTGTCAGGCTGGACGGTGGAGCCGGAGACGCCGGCAAAGGCCCGGTCTTTCAGAAAATCCCCCAAGGCCTCATTCTCCGCTTTCCGCAGCATATAGGCCGCAAGCAGAGCCATGCCGTAGGGTCCGCCCTCTCCGGCGGTCTCCATGCAGGTGACCGGTGCGCCGCAGGCGGCGGCCATGTAGCGCTGGCCCACCATCGGCGTCTTGAAGAGGCCGCCGTGGCCCGTCAGGGAGTCGATGGCGACCCCCTCCCCCGCCAGGATGTCCATGCCGATTTTCAGCGTGGCCATGGTGGAATACAGCTGGGCCTTGAAGAAGTTGGCCAGGGTGAATCTGGTCTCCGGAGTCCGGGCCACCAGGGGACGGCCCGCGTCCATGTGGGTGACGCCCTCCCCCGCCAGATAGTTGCACACCAGCACGCCGCCGCAGTCCGCCTCCCCCTCCAGGCTCTTCTCGTAGAGCCTGGTGTAGAGCTCCCCGGTATCCGGGCTGGCCCCGAAGAGGCGGGCGGCCTCCCCCAGGATGCCCACCCAGGCGTTGGTGTCATTGGTGCAGTTGTTGCAGTGGACCATGGCGACGGGCGCCCCCGCCGGGGTGGTCACCAGGTCGATCTCCTCGTAGACCTTCGCCAACGGCCGCTCCAGCACCACCATGGAGAAGATAGAGGTGCCGGCGGAGACGTTGCCCGTGCGGGGCGATACGGCATTGGTGGCGGTCATGCCGGTGCCCGCGTCGCCCTCGGGCGGGGCGAAGGGGATCCCTGCGGGCAAAAGCCCCTCCAGCAGGGCCGCGCCCCGCTCCGTCAGCGCGCCGGCACGCTCCCCCGCCGTCAGCACCCGGGGAAGCAGGTCCTCCAGCTTCCAGGGAAGCGCCTTGATCCCGGGCAGGCCGTTGAACTTCGCCAGCATCCCGGCGTCGTAGTCCAGGGCCGCGCTGTCAATGGGGAACATACCGGAGGCCTCGCCCACGCCCACGGCGTTGACGCCGGTGAGCATATAGTGGACGTAGCCCGCCAGAGTGGTGATGTGGGCGATTTTGGAGACATGCTCCTCGCCGTTCAGCACCGCCTGATAGAGGTGGGCGATGGACCAGCGCTGGGGGATGTTGAAGCCAAAGAGCTCCGTCAGCCCGGCGGCGGCGGGGCCGGTGATCGTGTTCTGCCAGGTCCGGAAAGGGGTCAGCAGCTTCCAGTCCCTGTCAAAGGCCAGGTAGCCGTGCATCATGGCGGAGACGCCCATGGCGGCGATGCTCTCCCGGTCCTCCACCTTGGAAAGCGCCGTCTTCAGACCGGCCCAGACCTCCTCCAGGGGATACGTCCAGATGCCGTTTTCATAGCGGGAGGCCCAGGTGCAGTCCCCAGAGGAGACGGGCCGGAACGACTCGTCAACGGCCACGGCCTTGATCCGGGTGGAGCCCAGTTCGATTCCTAAACAGGTATTCATAGTCCGCCCCCTCACTGCTTGCTGGTGTTTTTCCGCAGCAGCACGATGCTCTGGATGACCAGGAAGAGGCAGAGCATGGCGGCCACGGTGATGTTGGACCACCAGGCCTCGTCAAAGCCCAGGGAGGAGACGATGCGCTTGATGGTGTTCAGACTCAGCACGCCGAAGAAGGTGCCGATCACATTGCCCACGCCGCCGGTGAGCAGGGTGCCGCCGATAATGGAGGAGGCGATGGCGTTCATCTCATCTCCCGCGCCGTTGGCCACATCGCCGCTGCCCACGTGGAGGAAGTAGAGGATTCCGCCCAGGCCGGCCAGCAGGGAGCAGAGCACATGGGCCAGGAATTTGGTCCGCCGGACGTTGATTCCCAGCATATTGGCGCTCTGGCTGTTGCCCCCCACGGCGTAAAAGGCACGGCCCAGCCTGGTCCAGCGCAGTGCGCAGAACAGCAGGATCACCACCAGCAGGGCGACGATCACCCCCACCTCCACATAGGCGGGAATATACTGGCCCAGCTTATTGGGCGCGCCCAGGCCGGGTACGGTGATGCGGGTGTCCTTCACCGCCAGGAACGCCTCGTTGGTCACGCGGACGGGTTCCTTGCTGACGATGGTGGTCATGCCCTTGGCGAAGAACATCCCCGCCAGGGAAACGATAAAGGGCTGGATGCCCAGATGGGCCACCAGGAAGCCCTGAACCACGCCGAAAGCCAGGCCGATGCCCAGGCCGATGAGGATGACGGTGACCATATTGCCGCCATGCTGCTCCAGATTCACCGCGCAGGTCATGCAGACCAGACTGGTGACGGCGCCTACGCTGATATCGATCCCGCCGGTAATCATGACAACGCTCATGCCGCAGGACAGCACAATCAAAGAGGCGTTGTTGTTCAAAATGTTCAGGAAGTTCTGGGGCTTGGTGAAACTGCCGCCCAGGGAGAACACGGCGAACAGATAGAGGAGGAAGAAGACCACCACGGTGATGGTGAGCAGCAGATTGGTGTCGGTCATGGCGGAGCGATGATGGAGCCGCCCCTGCTTGTCAACAGCAATTCCCTTTGGCATATCAGGACACCTCCTTTGCAGCTTTGGCGGGCGCTTTCCTCATGCGGGCCAGCTTCTCCCGCACCACCGGGGCGCTGAGCACCACCAGCAGGATCACCACCACCGCCTTGTAGGCGGGCAGAGCGGTGGAGGGTACGTCGTACTTGTAGAGGGTGGTGGTGAGGAACTGGATGACGTAGGCCCCCAGAATGGAGCCGTAGATGTTGAACTTGCCGCCGGACAGGGCGTTGCCCCCCAGGGCCACCGCCAGGATGGCGTCCATCTCGATGTTCTCCGCGATGCGGGAGTAGTTGATGGAGCCGCTGCGGCTGACCCGGATGAACCCGGCCACCGCCACGCACACGCCCAGGATCACATAGGTAAGCAGCTTGACCACCTGCGGATTCAGGCCGTTGAGCCGGGAGGAATTGGCGTTGATGCCCACCGACTGGGTGTACAGTCCCAGGTTCGTAAACTTCAGCACGAGCCAGAATACCAGAACCACGAAAATCGTGATAAAGATGGGGGTGGGCACCGGGATGCCGGGTAGGAACGTCCCCGCGTACTTGAAGCCGATATCATTGATAATGGGCAGCTGGTTGTTGTTGATCCACGCGGCGATGGACCGGCCGGCGGTGTACATAATCAGCGTGGCCACCATGGGCTGGATCTTGAAGTAGGCCACAAGGATACCGTTGAACGCGCCGAAGAGGGCGGTCACCACAACGCCGATGAGTACGGCCAGCAGCAGGTTCATCTGCATGGTGTCCGCGGTGACCTGTCCGCCGCAGACCATCCGGAGAATGACGCTGCCGGCGATGGCCATGGTGGCGCCCACGCTGATGTCCTGTCCGCCGGAGGATGCGGTCACCAGCGTCATGCCGATGGCCAGGATGACCAGCTCGGAGGCGTTGTCCAGCACCGAGATGATGTTGCCGCTGAGCACGGGGTTGCCCAGACTGTTTTCTTTGATGGATACAGCGAAGAAAGAGGGGTCGGCAATCAGATTGAACAGCACCAGCAGAATCAGCGCCGCCACGGGGATAAACAGCTGCTGCCGGGTAAGGCGCTTGAAAAGGGATTCCTTTGGCTGCTTCACCTGGGGCTCAGGGATTTTCACGGGGGTCATCACTGTTCGTCACCTCCTGCGATAGTCTCCATGATCTTGGTCTGGGTCAGATCCTCGCCGCCCAGCTCGCCCACGGCTTTCCGGTCCCGCATGACAATCAGCCGGGAGCAGGTGCGCAGCATCTCGTCAATCTCCGAGGAGATAAACGTGACGCTCTTGCCCTCCGCCGCCAGCTTCAAAACCAGCTTCTGGATCTCGATCTTGGTTCCGATGTCGATGCCCCGGGTGGGCTCATCCAAAATCAGATATTTGGGGTCGGTGAGCAGCCACCGGGCCAGGATGCATTTTTGCTGGTTGCCGCCGGACAGCGATTTGATGGGGGTGTCCGCCGAGGCGGTCTTGATCTCCAGCAGCTTGATGTACTCGTCGGCGAAAGCCTCCGCCTGCGCCCTGGAGAAGGGGCGGAAGAACCCTTTCATCACCTGAAGCGCCAGAATGATGTTCTCCCGGACAGACAGGTCGCCCACGATGCCGTCCCCCTTCCGGTCCTCGGGGAGGTATCCGATGCCGCACTTCATGGCGTCGATGGGCTTTTTGATCTTGACCTCCCTGCCGTCCATTCTCACGGTGCCTCCGGTGACGTGATCCGCGCCGAAAATGGCGCGGACGCACTCGCTGCGCCCGGAGCCCAGCAGGCCGGTAAAGCCGTTGACCTCTCCCTTGCGGATGGTGAAATCAAAGGGCTTGATGCCCGCGCTGCTGCACAGCTCCCGGGCCTCCAGCACCGGGTCGCCCTCCTGACTCACCGCCTCGCCGCCGGACTCGCCCTTGATGTCGGCCATGTCGTCCAGCTCCTTGCCCAGCATCTTGCTGACGAGCTTTACCCGGGGCAGGTCCTCGATCACGTACTCCCCCACCAGCTGGCCGTCCCGGAGAACCGTGATCCGGTCGCAGACCTCATAGACCTGCTCCAGAAAGTGGGTGACGAAGATAATGCCGACGCCCTTGGCCCTGAGGTCCCGCATGAGGCCGAAGAGTTTCTGAACCTCCTGTTCGTCCAGGGAGGAGGTGGGCTCATCCAGGATGAGCACTTTACACTCCATATCCACCGCCCGGGCAATGGCCACCATCTGCTGCACCGCGATGGAACAGGAGCCCAGCTGCTGCCTGGGGCCGGCCGGGATGCCCAGGGACTTCAGGATCTTGTCCGCGCCGCTGTTCATCGTCTTCCAGTTGGTCACGGTCCCCTTGGTGCGGCCGATGTACATGTTCTCCGCCACGGTCAGGTTGGGGCACAGGGTGATCTCCTGATAGACGGTGCTGATGCCCGCATTCTGGGCGTCCTGGGGGGAGCGGATGACGGCGGGGCCCTCCACGCCCTCAATGCGGACCTCCCCCCCGTCCTTGGGGTACACGCCGGTCAAAACCTTAATCAGCGTGGACTTTCCGGCGCCGTTCTCCCCCATCAGCGCGTGGATCTCTCCCCTGCGCAGGGTGAAGTCCACATCCTGGAGGGCGCGTACGCCCGGGAAGTATTTGCAGATGCCGCGCATTTCCAATACCGCGCCGTCCTGCATAGGGATACGCCTCCATTCATTGTAATTTGGTTCCGCAGTCTGTCCTTTCGGCCGCGGCCCCTACGGAACACGCGGCGCGGCTGACATGCCGCGCCGCGTGCCGGTCACGTGATGTATTTTAGTCTGCCCGAATCAGGTGCCGTAGGTGTCCACGTCAGCCTGCGTAAGGGTGTTGCAGTCGAAGCCCTGCTCGGGAGTGTAGATAATCTTCTGGGCGGGCTGCTTGCCGGCGGCCAGGTCCTTGATGATGGCGTCCACGGTGTCGGCCTGGAGGGGGTTGCACAGGCCCATGTAGTTCCAGCTGCCCTCCAGCACGGCCTCAAAGGCCCACTTGTCGCTGTCGAAGCCCATGACGATGACGTCGCCGTCCTTGCCGTGGGTGATGCCGGCCGCATCCAGAGCGGCCACGGCGCCCCGGGCCATGCCGTTGTTCTCGGCGTAGATCACATTGAAAGGCTTGCCGGAGTCGATGACGGACTGGACGATGGTGCGGGCGGTGGCCTCATCCCAGTCGGCGGTCTGCTGAGTCACATAGTTCCAGCTGCCCTCAGCGGCGACCCTCTCGTCCAGAGCGCCGGTGCGGCCCAGCTGGGCGTCAGAGCCCATGTGGCCCTGAATGTGGATGATGTTGTACTCGCTGAGGCCCTGAGCGGCCAGCCAATCAACGGCGGTCTTGCCCTCGGCGGGCATATCGGAGACGACGGCGGCGACGTACATGCTCTCGTCGGCTTCCAGCATACGGTCAAACAGGATGACCTGGGTGCCGGCGGCCTGGGCGTCCTGCAGCACGGTGTCCCAGCCGGTGGTGGAGGCGGGAGAGAGGAGCAGGAAGTCCACCTCGTCCTGGACCATCTGCTGCGCCGTGGCGATCTGCTGGGCGGCGTCATTGTTGTTGTAGAACGTGGCCTTGTAGCCGTTGGCCTCGGTAAACGTGGCGCGCATGGCCGCGTCGTTGGCGGTGCGGTAGCCGGACTCGTTGGGGTCGTTGTTGATCACGCCCACGGTAATCAGATCGCCGCCGGCGGTATCAGCGGGGGCCTGGGTATCAGCGGGAGCGGAGGTGCCGCTGTCCGCGGGGGCAGAGGTGCCGCTGCCGCCGCCGCAGGCGGCCAGGGCCAGCACCATGCTCAGGGTCAGCAGAAGACAAAAGATTTTTTTCATGATTGCTTCCTCACTTTACTTTCTGTTTTTGGACGCTGTCGGGCGTTGCCCCGGGTTCCATGCCCCCATTAAAATCGTCTCCTCTCCAAAAGTCAATACATTTTTGTCTATTATATCTATTTTTGTATGGTTAAATAGTACAACTTTTAGTTATTATGTCCAATAATCATACAAATTTAGCGGTCAGTATGAAAGCACTGAGCGCAAAAGTTAAAAATATTATGATTTGTATGGCGGATTTGTTGGTTTTCTTACGGTCCCCTCCGCCGGCCCAGCAGTTTTCCCGGTCCGGCATATTGCCTAACCGGCGCGAATTTGTTGATTTATTTTTGGTGAAAGGGCAAAAATTTTGCCTGCCCGACGCCCCGCCGCGGTTTAAAAACAAAAATTTTACGTTTTCTCTTGCGCAAAGCTCTAAAATTCCAAAAAACTTCAACCTTTATTTTAGCTAATTTACCGCAGCCCTCTGATATAATGATTAAGGCAAAATCGAAAGGGGGCACGGAGATGGGAATGAAGTACCAGCTTTTGGCGGACCGGCTCCGGGAGGATTTGTCCCGGAACGGCGGGCAGGCCGGGTACAAACTGCCAACGGAACAGGAGCTGGCCCAGCAGTATCATCTGAGCCGTCAGACCGTCCGCCACGCGCTGACCCTTTTGGAAGAGGAGGGACTGATCCAGCGGCGGCAGGGCAGCGGGTCCTATGCCACGGGCCTTCTTCCGGGGGAGGCGCCCCGGCAGATCGCCGTGGTGACCTCTTTTCTGGACGATTACATCTTTCCGACCATCCTCCACGACGCCTCCGACGTATTCTCCCGCCAGGGCTACTCCACCGCCGTCTATGCCACGGAAAACCAGGTCGGCACAGAGCGGCAGATTCTTCTCGGGCTGCTGGAAAAACCGGTGGGCGGTCTTCTGGTGGAGGGATCCAAGACCGCTCTCCCCACGCCCAACATCGACCTCTACCAGCGCCTGCGGCAGGTGGGAATGCCCATTATCTTCCTCCACGGCGCTTACGCCGAGCTGGACGGAGTCCCCTGCGTGGCGGACGACAACTACGGCGGCGGCTACCAGCTGGCCCAGTACCTGGCAGACCAGGGGCATCGGGAGATTGCCGGGATCTTCAAAAGCGACGATGTCCAGGGTCCCCAGCGGTACCACGGGGTGGTCAGCGCCATCCGGGACGCGGGACTGTGCATCCAGGACGGACGCTTCGCCTGGTACGACACGGAGGATCGGTTCCATCTTCTGGAAAACGGGGACAACCGCCTGCTGGCCGATTTTCTGCAAAGGCGGCTGGGCGGCGCCACGGCGGTGATCTGCTACAACGACGAGATCGCCTATCACCTGATTCAGGCCCTCCTGGCGGCGGGCCGCCAGGTACCGGAAGAGGTGGCGGTGGTCAGCTTTGACAACAGCTATCTCAGCCAGCTGGGCCCTGTGCCGATCACCTCCCTCCGCCACCGCAGCCACATGGGCCGGGTGGCCGCGGAACAGATTATCGAGCTGCTCCGCGGCGGAACCGCCCGATCCAAATTCCTGGAGTGGGAGCTGATCGTAAGGAGCAGCGGATAAAAAAAGGGCCGGGACGATGGCGTCCCGGCCCCTTTTGCCGTAAATTTTTCAATACTCCCGGGCCTCAATCAGCGCCTCCGTCAGGTCCTCCGCGGTGAAAACCTGTTCTTCCACATAGCGGTGCTTCTCCGGCGTACCGCCCGCCTCCATAGTCTGAATAACCTCCTCTACCAGCGGTCCCAGCAGAGGATTGCACTCCACCGCCAGGGCAATGCGGCCCTCCAAACACTGGGTGAGCGCACCCCGGGTGGCGTCAAAGGTAATGACGCGCGCGCCGTCTCGGCCGCAGACATACCCCTGCTCCTCCAACGCCTGAATGGCCCCGAAAGCGATATTGTCGTTCTCGCAGTAGACCACGTCAATGTTCCCCCGTCCGGGGAGAGAGGAGAGATACTCTGTCATGACCTCATAAGTCTTCGCCTGGGTAAAGTCCCCGTCCAGGCGGGCCAGGAGCTCCCAGTTCTCGTGTTTTTCCAGGGCCGCCTCCAGCGCCGCCGTCCGGCCCAGCTGGGCAGTGGAGCCCAAGGTGCCGTGGATGTGGATAATCCCGACGTTCTCCCGTTCGTCCGGAAAGACCCCCTCCATCCACTGGGCGGCCATGGCGCCCTCGCGGAGGAAGTCGGAGCCCACGTGGGCGGCGTAGAGGCTCTCGTCCGCCGCGTCCACCATGCGGTCCACCAGAATCACGGGGATTCCCGCCTCCTTGGCCTCCTGGAGTACGCTCTCCCAGCCGCTCTCGCTGATGGGCATGAGGACGATGTAGTCCACCCGCTGCTGAATGAACTTGCGGATGGCGGAAATCTGGTTTTCCTGCTTCTGCCGGGCGTCCTCAAAGAGGAGGCGGTAGCCGTTCTCCTCGGTAAAGACCGTCTTCATGGACTCGGAGTCGGCCACCCGCCAGTCGGACTCCGCGCCTACCTGGCACATCCCGATCACCGTCAGGTCCTCTTCCGCCGCGTCCCCCGGGGAGGCGGTTCTGGCACCGCAGGCGGAGCAGAGCGTCAGGGTCAGGAACAGCGCCGCCAGGAGCAGCTTTCTCATGTCTCCGCCTCCCTTTCCTCTCCCCGTGGGATCCGCACGGTAACGGTCGTCCCCACGCCGGGGCTGCTGGAGATACTCAGTCCGTAAGGGCCGCCGAACAGCAGCCGGAGCCGCTCGTGGACCGTCGCCAGGCCGAAGCCTACCCGCTTGCCCATCTCCATAGCCCGCCGCAGCTCCTCCAGCCGCTCCGGGGACATCCCCGCGCCGTCATCGGTGATCTGGAGGAGGATGTCCCGCCCCTCCGCCCGGGCGGTGACGTAGATACACCCCTTGCCCCGCTTGGCCTTGATGCCGTGGTAGAGGGCGTTCTCCACCAGGGGCTGGAGCGTCAGCTTCGGCAGCCGCGCCTCCCCCAGGGCGGGGTCGATGTTGATGGTATAATCCAGGATGTCCTTATACCGAACCTGCTGGATCTGGAGGTAGCTGCGGACGTGCTGCTCCTCCTCCCCCAGGGTGATGATGTCCTCCCCCCGGCTGAGGGAGTGGCGGAAGAACTCCGACAGGTTGGAGACCATCTCCACCGCCGCCTGGGGGCGGTCCGCCTCGATGAGCCAGATGATGGTATCCATGGTGTTGTAGAGAAAATGGGGGTTGATCTGGGCCTGGAGCAGCGCCAGCTCCGCCTTTCGGAGGCTCTCCTGCTTCTGGGTGATCTCCTCGATCTGGGTGTTGATCCGGGCGATCATCTGCTCCATTCCCTCGCTGAGGGTGCGGATCTCGTAGGTCTCCGAGCAGACCGGCTCACGGACCGTCAAATCGCCCCCGATGACGTCCTCGGCGCGGCGGCTCAGGTCCACCAAAGGCCGGGTGACGGAGCGGCTCAAATGGACGCTGTAGCGCACCAGCACCAGAATCAGCGCCGCCAGCAGCAGCGCCGTCAGGAGGATCTCCGCCGCGGTCTGGCGGCGTATCTGCTGCTGGAGCAGGTTCAGCTGCACCGACTCGCAGTAGAGATAGTTGTACATATACTCCTGAATCAGGGACGTGAGAACGTAGATGTTGTTCTCCAGCTGCACCTGCCGCTGGTCGTAGCTCTGGGTCTTCTCGATTTGATAGATCTTGCCCTCCAGGTTCTCACAGAGGTCCAATACGCTGGTGATGGCCCGGAGGCTGTCCTTCTGGCTGGTGTTGCCCAGCAGGTCCTTGGCCAGGACCTGGGCGTCCTGGACCTCCTGAATGGGCAGGCCCTCGGAGTACCGGCTCTCAATGACGTAGTAGTACATCTTCAGGTCAATGGTCTCCTTGAAATCCTGGTTGAACTCCGAGGCCGTGGTCACGTTGTACAAAAGGCGCTTATACTGGCTGTTGTGAACCAGCACCAGCCCCAGCATCACCACCAGGACCGCCGCCATAAAGCCGCAGCAAAGCACCACCATGCGCCGCATTCGGCTCTGGATGGAATCCGGGCGGCTCATGGGTTCTTTCCCCCGCTTCGGTAGTCCCGGGGCGTGCAGCCCTGGGTCTTTTTGAAGAGAAAGCTGAAATAGTGAGGATCCTTGTACCCCACCGCCGCCGCCACCTCTCCGGAGCGCTTGTCCGTGGAGCGGAGCAGCTCCTTGGCCCGCTCCATCCGCTTGCCGGTGACGTACTCGGTGAAAGTAGCCCCGATCTCCTGACTGAACACCGCCGAGAGGTAGTTGGCGGAGATGTTCACCTCCCGGGCCACCTGGTTCAAGGAGAGGGACTCCTGGGTGAAGTGGCCGTCGATGTAGGCCACCGCCTGCTTCAGGAGGCTTCGCCACTGGCTGCTGGAGGCCTGGTCCCGCAGGGCCGCCATCCGAAGCAAAATGGCGCAGAAATAGTTCTTCAGGTCCGCCGCCGTCACGCTGCGTCCCACCATGTTCAGGCAGTCCAGGGGCGCGAAAGCCTCCTGCTGTCCGATCTCCAGGGAGGCGGCAAAGCGAGCCGCCGTGAAGCGGACGGAGAGCATGAGGTACTGGCAAAAGGGCTTAGAGGACAGGGCTTTTTCCACGCTGTGGAGGTACTCGTCGACAAAGCTGGGAATCTCCTGGGCGCTGGCGCTCTGCATCACGCCGGTGAGGATGGCCGGGTCCACCTGATTGGCGTCCAGCTGGTCCAACTGGCTGTTGGCGCTGCCGGTGCCGGTCAGGAAGCTGACGGTGTCCGCCGTCAGCACATGCTGCTGGGGCAGGATGTGCCGGTAAGCCCAGAGGCGGGAGACCTCTTCAAAGCAGGCGGGCAGGGTGCTCAGGCGCTGGGTGGGACGGCCCACGGCCACATACCAGCTCTGCTCCGGGGCGCAGGCGGCGTACTGGCTCCGCACAGTCTCCACGCACCGCTCGGAAAGCTCCTCCATCCGGGCGGTCTCGCCTTTCAAAAGCACGGCGTAGGTGGTCAGATTCCAGCGCAGAAGGATGTACTCCGGGTACTTCAAAAAATGCTCCAGCAAGGCGTCCCGCAGCCGGGCGCCCGGTTCGGAGTAGCTCTCGGCCGAGACGGAGGGCTCCGGCAAAACGGAGAAAAACGCCAGGGCGTAGCACTGCGCACGCAGGTCAATGTCCAGCTTGGCCGCGGACTCGTAGATCTCCTGGACGGAGAGCTGGCCCGCCACGACCCGCTCGAAGAAGACCCGGCGGGTGTACTGCTCGTACTCCTCCGCCTCCCGGTGGAACTGGGCCAGGTAGCTCCGGTTGGCCCGTTCCCCTTCGATCTTCCCCCGGAGCTCTTCCAGGACGTCAAGCAGGGTCTTTTTGGTAATGGGCTTCAGGAGGTATTGATCCACGCCGATGCTGATGGCCTGCCGGGCATACTCGAAATCGTCGTGACCGGAGATAATGATGATCTTCATCTCCGGAAATTCTTTCCGGACCAGCTCGCTGAGGGCCAGGCCGTCCATAAAGGGCATCCGGACGTCCGTGATCAGCACGTCCGGCTTCACCTGGCGGATCAGGGGCAGGGCCATCTCCCCGTCTCCGGCCTCTCCGGCGAACGTATAGCCGTATTGGGCCCAGGGAACGGTATCCCGCAGGGTCTCCCGGATGATGCTCTCGTCCTCTACCAAAAATACGCGCAGCACGGACCTCCCTCCTCTGTACCACCGTTTCGAACGTACCTTGACTGCTTTTCAGGATACCATAGTTTCTCTAAAAATTCCACAAAAGATTTTGCAGAGTTTTTTCACAGATATCCTCATGCGGAGCGGGACTCTGTCGATTGATTACTGTTTGACTGCTATTTGGCGTTGAGGGCAGTCCGGTCAGGCTGCATGCCCTTTGCTTTTCTCGTGTGTCATGCCACGCGGACTTTTCCTCAGCCCAAACCTGAGCAGATCAAAAGCGCCTCGATATGGGAAAAACGGCTTCCAGGCAGCCGCATGGCTGTTTGGAAGCCGTTTTCCGGCCCATGGTCCTACTGTTCCAGCCGCTTCAGCCGCCCGGCGGCATCCGCCCTCCGGTTCCCGGACGGCGCCTTTGGGCTCCCTTTGTCACAGGTATTTGCGTCATGGACTGTCCGCGTTCCAGAAGAACCGCAGGGCGTTGTACATATATTCGTTGGCCGCATTCCCATCGTGGGCATATCCCTCCCGCTCCCGGAAGGACAGGTTGCCGTCCGCCTCTTTATCCGCCAGGGTGAACATTTCCGTCTCCGCCATGTCCATCACGCCGCTCTTGAAGCCGGAGCAGGCGAAATCCTCCGTACCGGAGGCGGTGAAGATAAAGAAATCCCCGGCGGAATGACCGGAATTACGCACAATATCCGCCATATACTCCCCATTCCCAATGGGGCCGCCGCTGGAGGGGGCGAAGTAACGGAAGCAGTCCAGGCAGTGCTCAAAGGTATGCCAGGTGTTCATGGCCCCCATGGAGAAGCCGCCGAAAGCCCGGTGATCCCGGGAAGCCGCAAGGCCCAGTCCGTCGGTGCTGGCCGCATAGGTGCTGTATTTCGATTCCACGGCGGGGATAAGATCATTTACCAGCTCGTGATGAAAGCCGCTGGTGAGCCGCAGAGCGAGAGCGTAACTGCCGCTGTCCGATTCGCTGGTGTTGTTGTAGGTGGGCAGGACGATCACCAGCGGCTGGATTTTTCCGTCCTCAATGGCGTGGTCCACGATGTGCTTGAAAGCGCGGGGGTCGTCCGGCGTTCCCATGATGGTCGTCTCATTGCTCCAGCCGCCGTGGCTGAGATAGAGGATGTTGTACTGTTCGTTTTCGGAATACCCGCAGGGGAGATAGACCCAGGCCGTCTTGGTGAGAGGCTTGGCATGGTCCTCATAGGAGAGAGATTCCCAGGTCCGATACTCCAGCTTTTCCAGGGTCCCCGGATGGCTTGACGGCTGGGTATAGCCCTCCGGGATGAACTCCAGCTCCGCCGGGATTGTGCCGCTGAGGGCCGGCTTCCTCGTTCGGCTGAAAAGCCAGCCCATGATCTCCCCGTCTGCCGCGAACAGATTGCCGCCGCCGTGCTCATTGCTCACCCCCTTGCCGGTGAAGTAGGACCGGTCCTTGATGTCCAGAACCAGCAGATCGCCGATTTCCTCCTCCGAAAGGCCCTGCTCCTGGTAGAGCTCGTGAAGCGTATCATAAACCTTTTGGGACGGCTCGGAGCCGTAATACTCATCCTCCCGACCAACCACCAGATAGACCGGCGTCCGGCTCTCCGCCAGCACGTTCAAATCACCGTCCCACTGGGAAGCGCAGTGCAGGTATGCCGCAAAGAGCTCCGGGCGCTTCCCCAACACCCGCGACATAGTCTCCCCGCCGCCGGAGTAGCCGTTGGCGTAGACACGGGTTTTGTCAATATTGTAGTGCCTCAAAAAATATTCCGCCAGCGTGATGGTCTGATGGGCGGAGGTCTCCCCCCAGTCGCTGAGCTGGGGCGCGACGACGATCATGTCCCCATGGTACTTCTGTGCCTCAAAGCCGAAATTCTCCGACCGGAGATTGGCGGCAGCTCCCTGGAAATACAGTCCCTCATACCCCGGCAGGGTGAAAAACAGCGCGTAGGGCTTGCTGCCGTCATAGCTCTCCGGGATGTAGACGCTGTAGTGGATATCGCCGTTTTCCCCGGCGTGGAGGATATTGTCCACGGTGAAGCCCCGGTAGGCTGCGGTGCCGGGGGTGACAAACTGGTCCTCCCAGAAAGATACCGCGTCCTGAATCCAGCCCTCGGCCGCCGTCCCGGTCCCCAGGCCGAAGCCGTGGCCCAGGCCCTCATAGACGTGAAACTCGGTGGGAATGCCCAGCTTGTCCAAAACCGCCAGCCGGCGTTCCATCATCCGCCAGCTGGCGATGCCGTCGCCGCTCCCCACACAGGCGTAAGTGGGCGGATCGTTTTCCGTGTACTCGCTGTGGCCGGTATACTGCATGATGACCGCGCCGGGCCGGGGCAGGTTCCCGCCGCCGAAGCCCTCTGGACCCCAGCTCCCCAGATACGCCGCCATCCGTCCTCCGGCGGAGCCGCCCCACAGGGAATAGCAGGCGGTGTCCACCTCTAATTCGTCCGCGTGTTCAAAGATGAAAGCAATGGCCCGCGCCAAATCCTCGCAGGCCGTCTGTGCGCCCGGGCGGTAGATGAGGGCGAAAGCGTTGTAGCCCATCTTGCTGAGCTCCAGCGCATGGGGGAAGCTGTCGTGCATAGCCCCCACATAGACAAAGCCGCCCCCGGCGCTGCAGACGGCAAAGCGCCCGCCGGGACTGCCCTTGAAGAAGAACAGTCCCGTGTCCTCCTTGGCGGGGTCGGCTGCTTTCTCCTCGTCTGTGTAGATGTCGTAGAAAACCGTCTCTCCCGCCCCGGCGCGGGCTCTCATGTAGTTGGTGATCTCCACTGTCTTGGCCGGGTCGATATGGCTGTACCACGTCAGCCCCAGGTCCCCCAGGGTGTCTCCGCTGCAGCAGCGGCTGTTCACCGGAAAGATCAGCCGGCCGTAGTCTCCAAAGACGGGGTCGTTCACCACATCGGTGATTTTGGTGTCCACTGTGTAGGCATGTTCCATGGCTGCCGCTCCCGTATCGCCCGTCAATTCTTTCGGCGTATTGCCGGCCTCCGCCTGCGCCGCGCCGGCGCAGCCGCACAGCAGGGCCATGAGCCAGACAGCCAGCATCCCCATAATCCGTATTTTTTTCATTGCGGCCTCCGTTTTCCGCGGGTGTCTTGCAGGATTACTCCCGGATGAAGTTGGTAAAGGTGACGGCCTCCTGTTCCGGCAGGGAAACGCCCGCTTTTTTCCCGGCCTCCCCGCACTTGAGGAAATACGCCATGTTCTTCCCAAGAATCCGCATGATCTGCATCCCCTCGGCGTCTTTCCGCACCTCCTCCGGCGTGGTGCCGTGAACCATGTTCCAGTACCGAGAGGTGATAATGGGCATCTGCATCAGGCCGAAGTATTTGTTCATTTGGTCCCAGGCGGCGGTGGTCCCGGCCCGCCGGGCGGAGATTGCCAGGCCCGCGGGCTTCAGCAAAAAGCGGCTCCCTCCGCCGCAGAAATCGGCGTAAAAGGCCCGATCCAGAAAAGAGGTCATGGCTCCCGTGGCCCCGCCCCAGTGGACGGGGGTGCCAAAGACGAAGCCGTCGTAGTCCCCGGCCAGGTCCAGGAATTCATTGACCCTGTCATCGAAGACGCAGGCATGCTTTTTGACGCAGGTCTTGCAGGCAATACAGCCGGAGAGGGGCTTATTGCCGATCCAGAAAATATCCGTATCCACGCCGTTTTCGTTCAGAGCGGAGGAAACCTCCATCAGCGCCGTATAGGTGCAGCCCTCTTTGTGGGGACTGCCATTGACGAGCAATACTTTCATGAGCGGCTCCTTTCTGTCAAATGTCCAGGCTATTGACCCAGGCGGCCACGTCGGCCTCGGCCGCGCCGCTGCGGAACCGCCGGCCCTCCCGCCAATCGCCGCCGTTGGCCATCTCCGCCAGCAGCTCTCCGCTCTCCCCCGGGCCGGAGGACGAGGAGGTGGCAAAGGGGATCACGGTCTTGCCGGCGAAGTCGTTGGCCTTTACAAAGGCGTCCACCGGCCAGGCGGCGACGCCCCACCAGATGGGATAGCCGATAAAGACGGTGTCATACTCGTCCCAGCCCTCCACGGCGGCGGCCAGCTCCATCTCCCGCAGGGACGCGTCGTCATGCTCCCGGCTCACCCGGCTGTCCCGGTCCGTCCAGTCCAGGTCGGCGGAGGAATAGGGTTCCGCCGGGACAATCTCGAAGAGGTCGCCGCCCCGGGTCTGAGCGATGGTCTCCGCCACCGCCCGGGTATTGCCGGTGGCGGAATAATAGGCCACCAGGGTCCTGCCTCCCTCGCCTCCGGCAGACGCGGGATTTGACGCGGCTCCGCTGACACCGTCGGGGCGCACATTGGCCTGGATCCAGGCCTCCACGTGCTCCGCAATCACGTCGTTGTTCAACTCCTGAAACATGAAGTGGGAGTTGCCGGTGATGCCCTCCTCCGGCAGGCGGACGATGGTGCTGTGCCCGCCAGCCGCGGTATAGGCCGCGGTAAAGGTGTCCGCGGTGGAGGACATCATGGCCCACATCCCCGCCGCCGGGACATCGGTAAACTCCTCACCGATATAATCGCCGTAGTAGAACGTGACGGGAATCCGCTTCTCCGTCAGGGCCTTGTAATCCTCGCTGTCCACCTGGGGGGCCATGCCGGGCTCAATGGCCACGACGGCGGCGATGTGATCCGTGTACCGGGCCGTCTCCCAGCCGGGCATCCCGCCCTGGGAGTGGGTCACCAGGATGGAGTTTTTGCCGGTGCGCGCGTACACCTCGTCAATGGCGGCCGCCACCGCCCGGGCCACGACCGTGCTGTCGATGTTCTGGTCGCCCCCGGCGTTGTCCATGCCGGTGTCCGGGGTCATCTGGCGCAGGAACTGATCCAGAGCCTCCTCCCCCTCGGGGAACTGGGAGCCCTCGTTGCGGGTGAATGCGTTGTTCAGATAGGTTCCGATGCGGAACTGGGTGTACCAGGTCTGGTCGGAGGGCACCGTGGTCATGGTTCCGGCCACGGAGGTCTGGCCCGCCTCGCCCCGGCGGGGCTGGTCGACGAGGAACACGCTGTGGCCCATCTTCAAAAAGAGGTCCGACCAGCCGGGCCGTCCGTCCGGGGTAGTCATCCAGCCCACGCGGGACTGGCCGTAGCCGTGGAGGAACACCATGGGGAGGCCGGTCTCCTCCGCCGGAATCTGATAGAACACGTTGGCGTGGTCCACATGAGAGGTGGAGCCCTCCCTGGACAGGTAGTAATTGGAGACGTCAAAGGTGCCGTCCGAGGTGATCACGGTCCCCCCGGCGGAGAACACGCCCTGCTCTGCGATCACCAGAGCGCCATCGGGAATCCCGGTCTCCTGCGGGACCTCGTCCAGGGGCCTCTCCGGTGCGGCTGCGCCGCCATCGGCGGGGACGCCGACGCAGCCCGCCAGCAGGGAGAGTGCCAATACGCCCGCAAGAATCGCACTTCTCCATCTTATTTTCGTTTTCATGCTGTACTGCCTCCTATTTCTTGATCTGCGACCCGCCGAACACCTCCGACAGCTCCATGCCGTCCAGGGCAGCGTCCAGAGCCTGCACCTCCGCCTCTGTCAGTGAAATGTCCGCCGCGCCCGCGTTCTCCCGCATCCGGTCCAGCCTGCGGCTGCCGGGAATGGGGACGATCCAGGACTTTTTGTTCAGCTCCCACGCCAGGGAGATCTGGGCGGGCGCTGCCTCTTTTTCCCCCGCCAGGTGGTGCAGCAGGTTCAAAAGGGCCTGATTTCGCTCCATAGCGGCGGCGGAGAACTGGGGCATGACGCTGCGGTAGTCGGTTCCGGCGTCAAACCGGGAGTTCTGATCGTATCTGCCGGAGAGCAGGCCGTTGGCCAGGGGCGAGAAAGCCACGAATCCAATCTTCAGCTCCTCCAGCACGGGGAACAGCGCCTCATGCCAGCGGGCCATCATGGAATAGCGGTTTTGAACGGCTGTCACCGGGCAAACGGCGTGGGCCCGGCGGATGGTGTCCTCGTCCGCCTCGGAGAGACCCCAGTGGGTGATCTTGCCCTCCCGGATGAGATCGGCTATGACTCCGGCCACCTCCTCAATGGGGGTCTTCGGGTCCGGGCGGTGCTGGTAGTAGAGGTCGATGTGGTCCCTCTGCAATCGCCGCAGAGACTCCTCCACGCTCCGCCGGATGGTCTCCGGCCGGGAATCCGGCACCAGGGGCTTGTTGACCTCCGGGGAGGTCTGATCGAAGTGGATGCCGAACTTGGTGGCGATCACCACGTCCTGCCGCCCGCTCAGGGCCGCTCCCACCAACTCCTCGTTGTGGTGGGGAGCCTCCGGCGTACCATAGACCTCTGCGGTGTCAAAGAAAGTATAGCCCATATCAGCCGCCTGCAGGAGGGTCCGCATGGCTTCGATTCGGTTTGTGGGCGCGCCGTAGGCGTGGGAGAAGCCCATGCAGCCCAGGCCCAGAGCGGAGACCCTCAAATCCGTTCCCAAAATTCGCTGCTCCATAGTGGTTCCTTTCCGCGGTGATTGTCCGCTGTGTGGTTTACGGTCCGATTTTAACGCCGCAAGCAGGAGAACAGAAGTCTCGATTCGTTCATCAGTATAAAGTCTAAAGTTCATACGAATGGGTAGAGAAAGGCCACCAGAAAGCGGCATGAGCCCGGGGCGGCCGTTCCCGGCTCGTCCGCTCACGCGCAGCGGGCGGCGATCATATCGTGCGGTTCCCCGGCGCCGAACCCTCCGCAGCCTGCGGCGTTGACCTGGATGTCCGCGGCCCCGCTCCCTATCTCAGTTTCCCGCCGTCCTGGAACGCCTTGCCCACGACCTCGCCCATCTTCACGTATGTGCTGCCGCAGGGGTCGAAAGAAATGGCCTGCAGCTTGGCGGCGTCGATCCCGCCGTCCGCGCCCAACACCCTTTCGTCCGCGCTGACGCCCACAATCTGACCGATGATGTTCCCGTCCTCATTGACTTTGAGAAAGCGGCACTCCAGGGCCAAGGGGAATTCATCAATCAGCGGCGCATCCACCACGTCGCTCCGGATGGCGTGCAGCCCGGCCTTTTTCAGCTTCTCCGGCTCCTGGTTGGCGGACACCAGCCCCACATAGTCAGCCTCCACCACATGGGCGGCGTCGGCAAAGCTGACCGTAAAGGCGCCTCTGGCCCTGATATTCTTTGTGGTCTTGTGCCCCGCGCTCAGGCAGAGGACCACCTTGTCCCGGTCGTACAGGCCGCCCCACGCCGCGTTCATGGCGTCGGCGTTCCCCTCGCTGTCATAGGTTCCAATAATCAGTACCGGCAGAGGGAAAAACCAGGGGCTGCTTCCAAAATGCTTCCTCATATCGATCCTCCGTTTTAGGCCTTGTTTAATAAATGGCAGAATGCCAGCGCCAAGAGCGTCCGGCAAATCACTTCGGGCTTTGGTATACCGCAGGGACGGCCGCTTGCTTCCCGAGCGTCTCTCCTTTAAGCGCGTCCCCTTTTTTACCGGCACTCATTGAAAATCGCAAGAATCTCCTCATGGGTCAGTTTTTTGCAGCATCCGGCGGTAATATTTGTGGAGTTTGCAATCGCCTCGAAATCCGTTCCGGCGTCGATCCCCATCTCATGAAAGCTGGTGGGCAGACCCATCTCCCTGATGAAATCCGCCAGGGCCTCCACACCGGCGGCGGCGGTCTCCTCATCGCTCTTCCCCGCCGGGTCGATACCCCAGACGGCCATGGCAAACCGTTTGAATTTGGGAAGGCCCTCCCTGTAGATGCGGCGGTAAAGCGCCGGATGCAGGACGGCAAGGCCCGCGCCGTGGTTGCAGTCGGTGTAGGCCCCCAGCTGGTGCTCCATCTGGTGGCACTGGAAATCCGTCACCTTGCCGATCTTCAAGATGCCGTTCTCCGCCATGGCGGAGGCCCACATCAGCTCGCTGCGGGCGTTGTAGCTCTCATGGTCGGCCAGGAGCGCACGCATGTTGGCGATCACGCTGCGCATAACCGCTTCGCCGATGTCATCGGAGAGGTTGTTCTCCTGGGGCTTGCCGAAGTAGGTCTCCATGGCGTGGCTCAGGGTGTCGAAGGCGCCGGAGATCACCTGCCGGAACGGGACCGACATGGTATACGCCGGGTCCAGCATGGCGAATTCACTATGGGCGCCCATCAGCCCTCCCTTGATCTTTTTCTCCTCGTGGGTGATGACCGCGCCGCTGTTCATCTCGCTGCCGGTGCCGGAGACAGTGACGATGGCCCCCATAGGGAGAAAATGGTCGGGCAGATCCCGCTTTTCCATCTCCATGGTCCAGATATCCGCATCCTGCACCGCCTGGGCCGCCACGATCTTGCAGCAGTCGATGGTGCTGCCGCCGCCCACCGCCAGGATGAAGTCCACGCCCGCCTCCCGGGCCAGCTTCGCACCCTCCTGTACCTTTCGGTAGGTGGGGTTGGGCATGATGCCGGGGAAGTCCACCACCGTCTTCCCCTCGGCGGCCAGGATGCCGGCCGCCTCGTCGTAGACGCCGTTTTTCCTGACGGACCCGCCGCCGTAGGCCAGCATCACCGTTTGGTACGGCCTGGTCAGGCAGGCCAGGTACTCCCTGACGCAGCCCCTGCCGAAATAGACCTTGGTGGGATACGAAAAGATAAAGTTGTTCATTGTTCATCGTCCTTTTCCATATCAATTTCTCGCGCAGATACCAGCCATCTATTTCTGCTGGTCCACAGGCGGCACCATTTCCGCGTACTTTTTCAGCAGCTCCGGCGTACTGGTGTAATAGCGCACGCCCTTGTCCAGCGCAGCGATCTCCGCCATCTCCTCCTCTGTCAGCGCAAAGTCAAAGAGGGCGAAGTTGTCTTTGATGTGCGCCGGATTCTTGGAGCCGGGAATGACGATGGTCCCGGACTGGATATGCCAGCGCAGGATGATCTGGGCGCTGCTCCTGCCGTACTTCCGGCCCAGCCCGGCAAAAACAGGCTCCTCCAGCAGCGCCCTATCCCCGTGGCCCAGGGGATACCACGCCTGAACGGCGATGCCCTCCGAGGCCAGGAACTTCTTCAGCTCCCTCTCCTGAAAGTAGGGGTGAACCTCGGTCTGAAGAACGGCGGGCCTCACCTGGCAGAGGTCCAGAATCTCCCGGACCTGCTCCGCACTGAAGTTGGAAAGTCCGATCGCCCGGACCTTTCCCTCCTTGTACGCTTTCTCCATCAGCCGGTAGCCGGCCGCGTAGTTCCCGGCGGGCTGGTGGATCAGCAGCAAGTCGATATAGTCCGTACCCAGCCGCGCAAGAGTCCTTTCCACCGCATCAGGCTGTTCGTAGAACGAGGGCCACAGCTTGGTCTCCAGGAAGATCTCCCTCCGGTCCAGCCCGGACTTCCTCATGGCCCGGCCCACAGCTTTCTCATTGACATAGGCGTTGGCGGTATCAATCAGGCGGTAACCGCACGCCAGGGCGCTCAGACAGGATGCCTCCGCCTCGTCCGGCGACAGCAGAAAGGTCCCGATGCCCGCCATGGGCATTTCCACGCCGCCCGCCAGTTTGATGGTCAATTGCGTCTTCATGTGGTGATCCTCCTTGAGATTTAAAAGTGGGGTATCCTTTTTGAAAAGAATACCCCACCTTCCGTAAAAGCAGAAGAATCAAAATGTTTACGAGTATCAACCCTGAAGTTATAATAAAAACCGCCCGGCGGAAAGCGCACAGGCGGTTTTCACAATTACTCTGAGGCTCCCTCACCGTCAAACACCCGGCCGACAGCCTGGAGGAACTTTTCCACCGTCGGCGAGGGCCGCGGGGAGTGGAGAAGCCCGTATGGGATGGTGTACTCCCACTCCACCGGCAGGGTCCTGAGCAGCGGGTGGACGTTTTCCCAGGCGTCAATGGTCATCAGCACGCTGTTGCTGTTCTCGCAGCGGTTGAACACGCCGATATTAAACATATCAAAATCAATGATATGGACCTGCGGGTGATCCCTCCACAGGTCGTCCCGCATCGCGTCCAGGTACTTGTTCCAGCCCCGCTTGATCAGCATGAAATCCTCTCCGTGAAGGTCCTCCACCCGGAGGCGGGTCCTGGCGGCCAGGGGGTGGTAGATGGACACGGCGCAGAGAATGGGCGTCCGGCAAAGCTCCAGGCCGGCACACTTCCGCTCTTTCAAAAACGCCTCGTCAAAAAGTCCGGCCACAATGTCGATATTCTGCCCCAGGTTTCGCAGGATGTTCACGGAGTTCTCCGGCGTATTGTCAAAATTCACCATCTGGAACTTGATATCCGGACACTCCCTCTGAATCCTGGGCCAAAGGGATACCAAAAACTGCCCCGGCGTCATGGGGGAGGTTCCAATTCGAATGATGTTCTCATTGCTCTGCATGGCGTTTCTGGCCCGTACCCGTGCATCCTTGGCGTATTGAATCATGTACTTTGCGTCCTGATAGTAGGACTTCCCGGCGTCCGTCAGGGTGAGGCCGCGGGGAGTCCTTTGAAAGAGCCGGACCTCCAGGCTGCCCTCCAGCAGATTGATCTGCTTCATGACAGCGGTGGAGGAAATATAGAGGACCTCCGCCGCTCTGGAGAAGCTCCCGGCGTCGGCTACCTGGATGAAAGTGTCGAGTTGATGGTTATACATGACGCATTCCTCACAGAATCAGAGTTTTTTCGGTGGGCGGATGCAGAAATTATAGCACATAAACTTTAACGCAAGCTGTACCTGCGGCAAAAAATCTTTTATAACGAGACCTCTCGGCCGCAGTCACCCCAGGGGCAGGATAATCGCGCGCCGCAGGCCGCTGCAAAAGGCGGGCGTTTGCGGGAACACAACAATTCTCTCAGGCGAAATTTGCAAGCCGAAGGAGAGCATTCCGGCAGCGGCAAACCGTTTCTCAGACGGTTCCGCTGGTTTTCGCTATGCAGTGTCCTCATAACACGGCATGAGGGACAGGAACGCCCTGCCCCTCCGCGGTTTTAAAGCACTGACTACTATTGCCCGCTGTTTCAGGATATAGTGAAACAGCGGGCAATAGCGTCGCGGCGCAGCGGTTCTATCTGCCGTCTTCATTGCTGCGGTATTTGTGCGGAATCGCTGAAGCCGCTGGAGATGTCAATGCCGCACCGTATTTTCACCGAAATACCGCGGAATGGATGTATGCGGTCAAATCCAGCAGGACATCCCGGTAATTTTGCGGAAATTATGCCCGCAAAATGAGGCGGAGTTTTTAGAAGCAAAGGCGTGTCCCGATCAGATCCGCCTACTTGTCAGTATACCGCCGAAGTACAGCGTGTTACAAATTATGGACGAGAGGATACTATGTGGATCGGCCGCGTTCTTCCCCGTCTCCGGGCGGGAGCCCGGTCCGGCGGCCCGGGACGCGGAGGATCCGCAGACCATGTGCAAAAGCCGCGAATGGGGCTCCCCCCATAATCGGCTGGTACAGAATTCAAAAGACTCATGCCGGTATAAGTGCCTGCACAATGAAACGCTCGCCGCGCCAGCCGGTACAGGTGGATAAGGTCAGCACTCTTGCCGCAGCCCCCAGCTCCACATCCACCGGATAGAGGGAGTCCGCCGCGGCCTGATCGATATACTCCGACAGGCTGCCGCCGTCCCCGAATTCCAGCTGATAGGCGCCGCCCCCCGCCTCAACCCGCCGCACGGAAAAGATCGGGCAGACGTACGCATTGTCCGGCGCGGCTAAAATCAGGGTTTTGTGTTCCAGAAAGTAATCCTGCGATTCGTACTGCTTCAACAGGCCGAACATCTTGCCGCCCGCTCCGTTGTGTCCGTAAACGATCAGATGAACGCTGTCCTCATGGGTGCGGCAGTCCAGAAACAGACTGCCAAGGGCGTTTTCGTCTCCGTCCGGCAGGTGGTCCAAATAGAACTGGTTGTCCGTGCCCAGCATGACGGGGTAGTCCAGCGCCGTGTCCGGGAGCTGGAGCCAAAGGACGGCGTCGGGATATTCCTCGGCAAAGCGCGCCAGACGCAGAGACGGCTCACCGGGCCGGAGCGGGACTGCCTCCCGCTCCGGCTCCCCCGGTGCGGCGGGCCGGGCGGCGGACATGGGCGGGGAGCTCTCCGCGGAGGCGGCGGACGCCGGACTCGTCTCCTCCAGCCCCGCGTAAAACGCGCTCCCCCGCCGCAGCTCCGCCGATCGCAGCCCCAGCGCCGTACTGGAGCCGAGGAAGGCAAGGAGGACCAGGGCGTAAAAATACCAGAAAGCCTTACTCCTCTTCACGCTTTTTCCGCCCCCAAAGCCGGCAGCCCGTCATGGCCGCCAGCGTAAGCCCAGAGAGTGCCGTGACCGCGGCCAAAAGCCCAGTATGGTCTCCCGTCTGCGGCACCTTGAAAGCATCGTCGGCCCCGCCGCCGCGCCCTTCAGCTCCACCGGCGGCGTCCGACCTGCCAGTGCCGCCGGGCACGCCGGGGTCCACGGGATCACCGGGGGCAATGGGCACATCCGGCGCACCGGAATCAACGGGCACGCCGGGGGCTGCGGGATCACCAGGGGTACCGGGGACCGCGGAATCACCGGGGGTGCCGGGGGCTGGGGAATCACCGGGTCTTCCGGGCCTGCCGGGTTTCCCGGAACCGCCGGAGCTGCCGGAACCGCCGGGATCCGCAGGCGTTGGTACGGGAGTATTCTCGATCGTCACCGTGGAATCTGTCTCGCTGCCCCTATAGCTCGTCTGGTTCAGATGGTATCCGGCGGGCGCTGTTTTCTCTTTCAGCCAGTAGTCCTGACCCCTTACCAGTCCCGAAAAAGCAACGATTCCATCCGGTCCGCTGACGCCCGTTTTGAGCAGGGTCTGGCAGGCCGCGTCCGCATACAGGCCGATCACCGCCCCGGCCAGAGGGGCGCCGCCGCTGACGGCTTTCTCAACCGTCAATTCCCACTGCTGCTCTGCCGCCATGGTGCCGATTGCCTGATAGTCCGCATTGAGGATTGCCGTTGAACCGTCCACGGTCACCGTTGGCGCTTTTTCCGCCTGGGCGGGAACATCTATCCGCATAATCCCGCCGTCAGGGCGCTGGATATAGTATTTTGCTCCGCGGCGGATTCCCGGGAACCTGACTGTTCCATCGGGGGAAACCGCTGCTTCCTTGACGGGATCCGGGTCAGCCTGCTCCGTGGGGTCGACGGCAAAGATCCTCACGGTCTCGCCCGCTATGGGAATGCCGGATTTGTTGACCAGCCGGAATACAATGTCGGTGGTGTGCGCCTCATTTGTCAGATTCAGCCTGATCTCTGATTTTGCCGCTCCCGCCGTGATCAGGAGACCGCCATCTGTCTTCCTCACGCCCTGGGGAAGCTCTGTCCAGCCAAATTCGCTGCCGTAGCCCGGGGCGCTCCCTGTTTCCTCCAGCTTATAGACCGCGTTGGGCTTCACCTTAAAGGACAGCTTCCCCTGGCCGTCCGTCGTCCCCTGGGCGTAGGGCAGGCCCTGCTGGCCGTCGTCCCACTGATACAGCGTAAAGGACACGCCGGAAATGGAGCCGCCCGTCTCGCCGTCGGTCTTCTCAACGGAGATGACAGCCCTCCGGCCTGCCACGGCGCCGCCGCCCCCGCCGCCTCCTCCGCTGACGGAGACGGCGCTGCCCTTCTCGCCGCCCAGCAAAACGGGACCGCCGTCAAAGCGGACGCTGTTGCTGTAAGAGCCCGCCTGGAGCTCCATGATATCCGCCGTATAGGTCAGCACATAGGCGTCCCGGCTGTTGACCGCAATGGGGAGCTGGACGGCAAAGCAGTTGCTCTCCGGATCAAAGCGGGTGATCTTCAGCGGCTGAGCGGTGTCCTCCAGTTTTTTCCAGTCCGGCCTCTGGTCCGCCGTGGTTCCCGTCACCTCCGCGCGGTAAAATCTCAGCGAGTCCCTATCCAGCTGGAGGCGCCGGTCCAAGGTGTCCTCGAGGGAGGGGTTGGCCGGGAGGGCAAGGCGGTGCGGGTTCATCAGCACCTCATACTGAATGAATTCATTGGGCCTGTCCGCCCGGCCGCTTTTGACCAGGCCGTGGTTGACAAAGGTCTGCTCCACGCGGTGGGAGACCTCCGCGAAGACGACGCCGTCCGCCTCGCCGTTCATGCGGACGGTGTTGCTCACCGTCACATCCCCATCGCCGCTGAAGCCGAACGCCTCCGGATTCACCTCGGTGTCAAAGGCCACGGTGGTGATCTTCTCCACCGTGCCCAAGCATATAGTCAGCCGTCTCCCGTCCGCGGACGCGGACGCGGAGGCATCCGCGCTCTCCGGGCTGGCGGAAAATGAGCCGTCCGCGTAAGTCAGCCCGGCGGGCAGATCATCCGTCAGGACCACATTCCTCATCGGAAGTCCCGCCGCGTCCACCTCTATCTCCCAGCTCATCCTGCCGGCGGCGTAGTCATAGACCGCCGCTTTTTTTGTCAGGACCGTGGCGCGGACCGCCGCCTCGCCGCTGGCGCTGACCGGGTTCGTCGAGGAGGCCGTCCATCCGGTGGTCATCGTGCCCGCAATGGTATTGCGCAGTTTGACTCCCTCGCGGCTGTTATTGGCAAAGACGCAGGGATCGCAGACCTTGGTGGTATAGGCCAGCTCAATGGCTTTCGGGCCGATATTCCCCACTTTCACAGAGAGGATCCGCGTCTCCTCGTCATACTCCAGCGTTATGAGGTCCCTATCCGGCTTTTCGGGTTCCCTGCCGTCTACTTTGACGACGATGTCCTCCGTGCCGCCCGCCAATTCCAGGCCGCTTTTGTGCCCCCTGGCACACGGAAGTCCAACGGCGCTCAAATCATCTGTAAGATCGGCCCCGGCCAGATATGTCTTGTGGGGATTGATCTTCACAGTCCATGTAATGGAGCGGGCACTTGCGTCGTAGCCGCCGCCGGTCTTGACCAGCGGATCCGTGACGGGGGTCCCGCTGCCGTCCCCGCTGCCGACAGGCGTTGTGGCCGGAGACGTTTCATAGAGCCTGGAGTCGCCGCCGTGGGCAAACGTAAACCACGCCGCGTTGCTGCCCAGGTTCTTACGGTCCTCATAGGTCTTTTCATCGATGTGGGTATCATAGGCAATGGTGACGGCTTTCCCGTCCGTCTCGATGCCGGGGACGGTAAACGTCCGGTTCTCCCCCGGCACCACGGAGACCTCCCGCTCCGCGGCCTCTCCCGTCTTTATTGTAACCGTCTTCGGGTCCGCCAGCTCGCTGTACTCCGGAAGCTGATCGTGGAGCGTCAGATTTTCGTCTTTCCCAAAGGTAAAGCCATTGGGGTAAAAGGTGACTGTCCAATGGGTGGTGGAGCCCGTTCCATCTGTATGGCGGGTGGTTTTGCCCTCTTTCTTCAGCCATACGGGCTGGCGGACCGCCACGGCGGCGCTGCCTCCGACGTCCAGCGGGCTCTCAAATTCGGGCCCGGCGAACAGCTGGACGGTGTTTTGCACCTTTGCACCGCCGGCGCGCCCCGGAAGCAGCAGCTCGTCGTTGACTTTGGTCTCATAGGTGATGATCAGCGGCTTTGCCGGATTTCCCTGGGTGGCCGTCCCCGCGCTGAAATCCGTGCCGCCGAAAGTCAGGGTCGTACCGCCGCCGCCCTCCGGCCGGCTCACGATCACATACCGCTCCGGGGTTCCGCTGACAGCGTCCCGGGAGCTATACTCCGGAACTTGTACGCCGTTGATCCGCACACTCTGATCGGAATAGCTGTGCAGGCTGGCGTCAATGGTGTCCCGCAGCTCAAAGGGGGTCTCCGGCGCAACGCCCTCGGATCCATCGGGGTTCTGCCAGGGGGTATAGGCGATTTCCCAGGTGATGGTCTTGTCCGTGCTCTCGTATTTTCCGTCCTTTTTGATGACCGCCTTTGCCGTGACCGGCTCGTTCTCCGCGTAGCCGAAAGAGAGAAAGGTCTCTGGAGTCGTTTCAAACTTCATGGCATAGAGGTTCCGGTCTTTTTCATCCTGGGCGGCGCTATCGGGCACATTCTCCACCCGGCTGCAGGTCAGGTCAAACCAGCCGCCCGAAAGGCCCTCTCCATCGCCCGCAAGCTCCGACAGGACCGTACCGCCGTCCGCTTTTCCCAGGAACGTCACCCAGGCGCTCCGGCCATTCGCGTGGAGCGTTCCAAAGGGTTCATCCACATCGTCTATCTTTATGGTCAGGGGCTTCCCCTCTCCCAAATCCGGCAGCGCCAGATGGGGGGAGACGTCCAGATAATACTCCGTATCGGGATCGATCCCGCCGATTTGAGCCGCCTCGATATGATATGTATAGTGCAGCACCAGGGGCTGCCCGGTTTGAATGAGCGCCCCATTGGGAACCGGGTCGCCCCGGCTGCCCTCGGGATCAGACTGGCAGAGGATGATGCTTTCAAAACCGGCAAGGCTGGAGAGCATCACCCTGGACTCCTCCGCGGAGGCCGGCGCGGGGAAAAAGCCCGCCAGTACGGACAGGCACAAAAAAAGCGCGGCAAACCGTACCCCCGGTCGAAGTCCGCGGCGCAATCCCCGCTGAGGGCGTTTGCCGTTCCGGCCATAATGATGGAACATACCCATTTCCAATACTCCTTCTTTCATCAAACGGACCTCTTCGATTCGCCTCGACGGCGCCGCCCGTCTTTTTTCCGTCTCCTGTGAGAGTGAACCGGGATATCAGCCGCCTCAGGCTGGCCGCCCCGGCGGACAGCTCCGCCGTCTCGCCCCGATCCGCCGCCAGGACGGCGGTTTCCCCCACCATTTTCTGCACCTCATGAGCGATATTTCAAGCGGCGTCTAAGCGCGTCCTCTCCTCTGCCTTTGTGCCGCGAAAATATTCTGTGTAATCTGCTCCTGATCGGCTTCGGTCAACTCCAAAAAACGGCATCCGTACTCAAAGCCGGCGTCTCCTTTTTCAATGACGCGCACAATCTGAGTAAACACAGCTGATTCCGGCCTGTCCGCCAGCAGCCTGACTTTCAGCAAGAGCTTATCACCGTCATGGTATCTGCACTCCGAGCTGATGCAGGCCCCGCCTATGCTGATATTCAGCAGTCTGCAGGGTTTTTCTCCCATTGCCAAGCCGCTGAACATGGTGGCGGTGGCGTCAAGGTTTGTCTCAAGGCGGAAAAAGGCGCGGTCATTTCCCACCCGGCGCAGTTTCAATTCCGCAACCGACCATTTGTTCTGCGGCAGGGGCAAAATCACGCCCTCCATATAGACCGCTTTTCGGTCCCGGTCGCTGTATCCCCGGATTCTCACAGGAAGCGGTTCCTCCCCGTGGGAGACCGCAGCTTCCGAATATTGATGCAATTCCGCCCGATCTCCGTGCAGGCCCATGAGCTTCGCCACAAAAAGCATGCGCCCCTGAAAGGACGTCACCTCTACCCGCATTCCCGAATAGAGTTCCAGATCCTCCCCGTCGGTCTCTTCTTCCACTCCCTCAGGCAGCACGTCCGTCTTTTTCCAGAATAAATCGAATAATCTCATACTGCTCTCCCGATCTTATTTGTTTTCAATGAGCTGCTTCAGCCGTTCATCTGCCCAAACGACCCTGTTCCGTCCATGCTTTTTCGCGTCGTACAGCATCGTATCCGCTATTTTCAAATAAACGTCATAGGAGATCCCCGTTTCAGGAATCACGGTAACGCCTCCTGCGCTGACCGTGACCCACTCGGATACGGTCGGACTGTGCGGAATATGCAGATCCTCTATTGCCTGCCGGATTTTTTTCAGGTGCTCAAATATTTTCTCAGAGGGCTCGCCCATAGAGAACGCCACAAATTCCTCTCCCCCGTAACGGGCCACAAAGTCTGTGCTGCGCTTCAGCTGAGAGGACACCGTTTTTGCGATGGCGGCAATCACCTTGTCCCCGGCCGGGTGGCCGAACGTGTCGTTATACACTTTGAAATGGTCGATATCAAACATGCAGATGGAAAAGGGGACTTTCAGTCGGGCCGCCTCATTCCATTTCGTCAAACTGTACCGGTCATACCGGCGGCGGTTGGCCACCCCGGTCAGCTGGTCGGTCATGGACTGTTCCTCCACCTGCCTGCGGTATTGATACAGCTTGACATGGGTGTTCACCCTCGCCTTGACAATCAGGGGAATATACGGCTTTGTAATATAGTCCACGGCCCCTAAAACAAGCCCATGCTGCTCGTTTACCGCGTCCGCAAGGCTGGTGATCAAAATAACCGGAATACTCTGGGTGATGATTTCCTCCTGCAATTTTTTCAACAGCGTGAACCCGTCCATTTCCGGCATCACCACGTCCAGCAGGATGAGGGAAAAATCTTCATCGCTCGCTCTGCGCAGCCCGTCTTCCGCCGTCTGCGCGACGACAACGTCATATTCGTCATCTATAATTGATTTCAGCTGTGCCGCCTGCAGGAAACTGTCGTCAACAATGAGTATTTTTTCCATAACCCAGCTCCTCACCATATTTACTCAAATCGCCCTTATAACAACTTAATTTTTGTTATGTTGTACTGAATTGAAAATTGGATTTTCAGCCCCATCGCAAAAGATTAAAAAACTCAATAATCGGTGCAGAAAGACAGACGAGATAAAATAAATATCATCCCGCCGGTCCTTTCATGTTCAGATTTGGAATAGGACTTGTAAAAAAGCCGGGGTTCCTGTATAATATAGGTATGTATGGTAATTTCTTTTCTCCCGAAACAACAACATAACAAAAATTAAGTTGTAAGGATCAGCCCCAGTCTCTCCATTTGCCGGGCGTGAACAAGTCCGCTCTCCGCGGTGTAAATACGGGTGGTGCTGACATTGGAATGGCCCAAAATATCCGCCAGCCGGGACAAATCCTTTTCCA
>CANAWG010000015.1 GCA_947365245.1 uncultured Oscillibacter sp.
GTGCTGACATTGGAATGGCCCAAAATATCCGCCAGCCGGGACAAATCCTTTTCCACCGAGTAATACGTCTGGGCAAACAGATGCCGCAGGTTGTGGGGAAATACCTTGTCCGGTTCCACCCCGGCGCTTTCACAAAGAGCTTTCATGTCGCGCCAGATATTAGAGCGGTCCAGGGGCTTTCCCGTCCGCGTCACAAACACCGATCCGTCGGTGATTTTTTGTTTTTTCAGATATTTTTTCAGCAGTCCGCACAGCTTCCCCGGCAGAAAGACCGTCCGCCGTTTTCCTTTGCTGCTGACAATGGCACGGCCCGCGGCTGCCGCCTCCACGGTGATAAACCGGAGCTCCGATACCCGGATGCCGGTGGCGCAGATCGTCTGAAGAAGCAGGGCCAGCCGCTCATTTCCCTGCCGCCGGGCGGCCTCCACCAAACGGACATATTCAGCACGGGTCATTTCCCGGCTTTCGTCGCGGAAAAGGGGACGCTGGACTTTCAGCGGCCTGACGGACAGCTTTGGCCAGTCCATGAACAGAAAAAAGCCGTTGGCCGCCGCCAGCATGGAATTGACGGTAGCGGGAGCATACATGTCCGCCAAACGCTCTTTCCACGCAATCACAGCCCCCTTCGTGATTGGCCGGCCATCTAAAAACGCCATGAGATCGCGAAGATCGTGAACATATTTCTTTACCGTGTTTTTGGCCCGCTCCCGCTCCCGAAGATGTGCCGCATAATAGGCAATCTGGCCGTCCGTGATTGTAAAAGCTGTTTCCTGACTGAACATGGCAATCGTCTCCTTTATATTCGATGCCGATAGTTTTCCGAATAGAAAGAAGGTTATTCCAAAGCAAGTAAACGTTCACTCTCACAATGTTTTAAAAAATCATCCCGAACGGGATATCTCTGCTGGAGGGGCAGGCGAGTCTCAACATCGCACGGCTAAAAATGAACCGCCTTTCAGCGGTACATTTTCATTTTCTCCCCGATTCCGGGGATTGATCTGGCTTCAAATAGCCGCTCAGCCCGGTGGTCAGCAGCTGAAACACTGTGTCCTCAGTCTCCTGATTGTTCGGCAGCGTTCCCTCTACCACATATTTTGCATACATAACAGTAGACGTAAGGACATGGAGCCACAGCAGATCCTGATTGATCCTGTCCAGGCTTGGAAATACCTTTTTGAAAGCGTGAACCATTCCGATAAACGTCTCGAAATAGGCCACGTCCCGCCCCCTGTCGTACTGAGGGAAAAACGCGCTGTCCCGGAAGCGGTGGTAGAAGACCGTTTCATCCGGGCGGGATGTCCAAAAGCGAAAGTAGGGGAGCCACAGTCCCTTTACCGCTCCCATCGGATCCGTGAGCATCAGCATAGGCTGGAACTTCAGATGCTCAAAAATCTCCGCCGCCTGTCTGTCCACATAAGTAAAAGACTCCACCAGCAGTTGATCCTTGCTTTCAAAGTGGCGGTAGATCGCTCCCGCTGAAATTCCCGCCAATTCACTGACGTTCTGGATGCGCACTCCCTCCAGGCCGTACTGCCGCACGGCCTTTATCGCCGCAAGAATGATCCGCGTTTTGGTGTCATCCAAAGTAACCGCTCCCCCTGCAATAACCACTTCTCCCGGCTTCTGGCCTCCCAGGAATTATATACCAATTGGCTTCTTTTGACAATACCTTTTTGAGACTTCCCCGCCGGTCCCGGTACAAAAATGCGGGCTTGATTTTCCCAGGACTTTCATTTAAAATAAACTCTGTGAAGCTTCTTGAGCTTCCTCAGCGAAACAGGGAGGCAATTTTATGAGAAAACGCATTTTAGTCGTGGATGATGACAGCATGAACCTGGCAAGGACGAAAATCATCCTTGGAAAAGATTATGAAGTGCTTTTGGCCGACTCGGGAATGGATGCCCTGATGAAGCTGAAGAGCAAAAACGTGGACATGGTTCTTTTAGATATTGATATGCCCGGAATGAATGGTATCACGACCTTTGAGCGCATGAAAGAATTTGCCGCGGATATCCCCGTGATTTTCCTGACGGCGTCGGGGCTGGAGGAGGACGTCCACAGCGCGATTAAGATGGGCGCGGTCAATTACCTGAAAAAACCCTACCGGCCGCAGGAGCTCTTGAAGCGGGTCGCACAGGAGTTTGAGGATCTATGAGAGCGGAGGAGCAGACAAGCAGGCATCTGCTGCTGGCCGTTATCACAACTATATTCAGCGGTGCGCTGAGTTTTGTCACGGTGGTTC
Source organism: uncultured Oscillibacter sp. (assembly GCA_947365245.1). GTDB lineage: Bacteria > Bacillota > Clostridia > Oscillospirales > Oscillospiraceae > Oscillibacter. The sequence continues at coordinate 2,243 of CANAWG010000015.1, forward strand.
TAGCGTGGGAATATTGGATGGCCCTGCTCATGGCGGCGGGCTGTTTCGGTGTATGGCTTTTGCATATTGCGAAATTCGGCTCGGACACGCTTTACGAAAACCTGTGCGCCGGGCTGATGCTGACCGAGTTCTTCTTCTTCGGCGTACATAGGGCCAATCTCTTCGATGTCCCCGCCGTGGCCTGCATCCTGATCCTTGCGCTGTTCATGCTGAACAAAAAGTGGATGATACACCTGATCGCACTCTTGTACGTGCTGATCCTGCTGTATCACGGCATCATCCTCCACACAATTTCCCCCGGAATGGGGACCCAGGAGCTTTTTCGCCTGGGACTGGGCGCGGTGGTGATCTTCAGCGGAGTGATCCTTGCGCGATACTGGATCGACCGGCGCAATACGCAGCGGGATTGGTACGAGCGCATACGTACGGAGCTGGAGACATCCGGAAAACAAAATGCCATCTTTTTATCGAATGTGTCCCATGAGCTCCGCACGCCCATCAACATGGTGATCGGCATCAGTGAGGTGGCTCTTGGCAAGGACCTCCCCCCCGATATCCGCTCCGACATGACATCCATCAAAATGGCGGGAAAGCGTCTTTCCAACCAGATCAGCAATATGCTGGACTATACGGAGATCATGGAGGGCACGCTGACCCCCGCCAAGAAAGAATACATGATCACCTCGGTGCTCAACGACGTGATTACCATGACCGCTCTGCAGAGCAACCGGCAGCATCTGGAGCTGGTGTTTGACATTGATCCGAAAATGCCGGCGGTCCTCGTCGGGGACGCGGAAAAGATCTCCCATGTGCTCAAGATCCTGGTGGAAAACTCCATCAAATTTACGGAGGAGGGCGGCGTCAACGTCCGCATCAACTACCGCCGGGAAACTTACGGGCTCAATTTGATTGTGGATATCCGGGACACGGGCATCGGCATGACGGATTCCCAGCTGACGCAGATGTATGACCTCTTTTATCAGGCGGACCCTGGAAGCAGCCGCTTTACGGGAGGGCTCGGCCTGGGGCTTCCCATCGCGCGGGGGCTTTTGGACGCGATGGGCGGTTTCATCCATTTTGTCAACGAGGACCAGGGGTTGTCCGCCCATATCGTAATCCCCCAGGGTGTCGCGGACGAACAGCCGTGCATCGTGCTCAACCATCCGGACCAGTTCCGCATCGCGTGCTATTTCCGGCCGGAAAAATACAGCTGCGACGCGGTTCGGGAATACTATGACGGTCTGATCTTCAATTTGGTGGAGGGGCTTGGGATCCAGGGCTATCAGGCGCATAATTTCGAGGCCCTGCTGAAATTGCAGCGCGGTCAGAAGCTGACCCATGTATTCATCGCCCAGACGGAATATGAGGAGAACCCGGCGTACTATGAGGATCTGGCGGGCACGCTCCGGGTCGTCTTAATCGCGGACCGGGAGTTCGTCCTTGGCAACGGCAGCCGTCTGCTGGTCATTCACAAGCCGTTTTCCGCCCTCTCCGTTGCGAATCTGCTGAACGGGGAGACGGGAGAGCGGAGATTCGCGGAGGACCAGGCCGCGGGCCGGAAGCCCTTCCTCTGCACGGGCGTCCGCGCCCTGGCGGTGGACGACGAGGAGATGAACCTGGTGGTTGCCAAGGGCGTCCTGGGAAGCTATGGGATCCAGGTGGACACCTGTCTGAGCGGACGGGAGGCGATCGCGCTGTGCAGCAGCGTCTCCTATGATATTGTCTTTTTGGACCACATGATGCCGGGATTTGACGGCGTGGAGACCCTGAAACGGATCCGCGAGCTCCGGAACGGCATGTATCGGGATCTGCCGGTGGTGGCGCTGACGGCCAATACCGTCAGCGGCGCCAGGGAGATGTTCCGCAGCGAGGGATTCACGGAATTCATTCCCAAGCCCATTGAGCGCACCGTCCTGGAGCGGGTGCTGCGAAAGGTGCTGCCCCCAGACTGCATTCAGTACAGCACAAAGTCCCACAGCGGCATGCCGGTGGTCGGCGCGGCGTCCGCTCCGGCGCCGCGAGAGCCGGCATCCGCCGGACCGGCGGAAAGCGCGGAAGCTCCCGCAGCCGTCTCGCCTGAGGGCGAAAGCCCGGCGCTTCCTTACGACCGGCTTGCCGAGGCCGGCCTCAATGTGGAGCTGGGGCTGGACTACTGCGCCGGAGACATGGACTTTTACCGGGAAATGCTGCGGATGTTCTGCACCCAGGGCGCGGAGAAGCGGGCGGAGATCGCCTCTTTCTATGAAAGCGGCAACTGGGCGGACTACGCGGTGAAGATCCACGCGCTGAAAAGCACCTCCCTGACCATCGGCGCGGAGGCCTTTTCAGCGCAGGCAAAGGAACTGGAACAGGCAGGGAAAGCAGGCGATGTCGACTATATCCGCGCGCACCACGCCCCGCTGATGCGCGAGTACGAATCGCTCTGCGCGCGCATCGCCGGACAGCAGGGCTTTCCGGGATTTTTATAAAATACCAAGTTCTTAAGGGGTAGAAGACTTCGTGATAAAAAAATGGTTTGAGATCATCGCCGATCACAGAATCGGCCTGCGCGAGCGTATGTTCCGCATTGTGACGGGTATCTGCATGATCGCCATCACGTTCACCCTGCCCATGGGCAGGAGCTCTTTGAATATCGCGCTTTTGATCGTGAGCCTCCCCGCAATGGCGTTGATCGTGAAATTCAGCATTCGCAAGCAGCGCATTCACGCGGGGGCCACGGCCATCGCAATCTTGCTGCTGGTCCTGTTCCCCATCACCTTTTTTTCCGCAGGCGGATTTTACAGCGGCGTGCCGGAGTGGTTTGTCCTCTGCTTTATTTACGTCTGCATCACCTTGATCGGAAGGCGCAGGGTCGTATTCTTCGGGCTCTGCACGGCGGAGACGATGCTGTGCTACGGCTTCGCCTTTTATCACCCGGAGCTGGCCGTACCCAACATCTACCACAACGCCCTGTTTGATTCCGCCTTCTCCATGATCATGGTGGGGCTGCTCACCAGCGTGCTGCTCCTGTTTTTGAGCCGGATGTATGAGGAGGAAAACGCCCTCTCCCAGCGGCAGAAAAAGGAGATTGAGGAGTTAAACCGGGCGGAAAATCATTTCTTCTCCAGCATGAGCCACGAGATCCGCACGCCCATCAACACGATCATCGGCCTCAACGAAATCATCCTGCGGGAGAACATTTCGGAGGAGGTGGCGGAAAACGCCAGAAACATTCAGGGGGCCAGCAAGTTGCTGCTCTCACTGATTAACGACATTCTGGACATCTCCAAGATCAAATCCGGAAAGATGGAGATCGTCAACGTCTCGTACGAGACGGGCGCCCTCTTTTCGGAGATTGTCAACATGATATGGATCAAGGCAAAGGAAAAGGGCCTGGAGTTTAAACTTCACATAGACTCCTCCATTCCGAGCATGCTCTGCGGAGACGAGGTCCGCATCAAGCAGATTCTGATCAACCTGCTGAACAACGCGGTAAAATACACCAGCGAGGGCTCCGTCACCCTCTCGGTCCGGTGTGAGCGCCAGACGGTCAACCGGGTACGCGTCTGGTACTCCGTGGAGGACACCGGGCAGGGAGTGAAGAAAGAAAACATTCCCTATATTTTCAGCGCTTTCCGCCGGGTGGATGAGGAAAAGAACCGCTATATTGAAGGAACCGGGCTGGGGCTGAGCATCGTCAAACAGCTGGTGGACCTGATGGGCGGCGAGATCAGCGTGAACAGCGTTTATACCAAGGGCTCGAAGTTCATCGTCGTGCTGGATCAGGATATCATTGACGACAAGGAGCTGGGGACGTTTTCACTGTCCACCCACACAAGAGCCCATGACGGGGAGCCGTACCGGCAGAGCTTTGAGGCGCCGGACGCGCACATTCTCGTGGTGGACGACAACGACATGAACCTGATGGTGGTGCGCAAGCTGCTTTCGGCGACAAAGATCCAGATCGACACGGCCTCCAACGGGGCGCAATGTCTGGCGCTGACGCAAAATCATCATTACGACTGCATTCTCATGGACCACCTGATGCCGGAGATGGACGGAATTCAATGCCTCCACGCTCTGCGCATACAGCCGGGCGGACTGTGCCAGGACACGCCCGTTGTCGCGCTGACCGCCAACGCGGGCAGCGACAACCAGCTCCTCTACCGCAAGGAGGGCTTCAGCGGGTATCTGGCCAAGCCGGTCAGCGGCGCGCTGCTGGAGGCGGCCGTGCTGAGCATCCTGCCCAAGGGGCTGATCCGCCTGAACGAGGAGGTCCGGCAGACGGACATTGAAAAGGATATCCTGATCTTCGAGCAGGCCCAGAGGCGCTCCATTCTGATCACCACGGACAGTGTGTGCGACTTGCCGAAATCCCTTATAGAGGAGTTCGGCATCCCCGTGTGCCCCTACTATGTCTGCACGGACGAGGGGCGCTTTCTGGATGGACAGGAGCTGAATCCGGATGAACTTCTGGCGCACATCTCCGAAGGGCGGAGGGGCTATTCCCAGCCCCCCGACGTGGAGGATTACGAGCGGTTCTTCGCGGAAAAGCTGACGGAGGCCCAGAACATCGTCCACATTACGATGGCAAGGCACGTCAGCGAGGGGTACCAAAACGCCGTGGAGGCGGCCAAATCCTTTGAAAACGTCACGGTGATCGATTCCGGACACCTCTCCAGCAGCATGGGTCTGGCGGTGTTGTGCGCGGCCTACATGGCGGAGCACCACGCCGCGAAAGAGGATATCCTGGAGTCGGTAAGACGGATGGAGCGTTTCATCTCCTCCGCTTTCATCATCAACAGCACCAATATCATGTGCCAGTCCGGTCGGATTCCGAAACGCATCGAGGTCCTCTGCGACGCGCTGCTGCTGCATCCGGTGCTTGTTTTGAAAAAGAGCCGCATGGTGGTCAGCCGCATGGAGATGGGCAGCTTTCCGCACGCGATGAAAAAATATATCAGGAAAACGCTTCAGGACGTCAAAAACATCGACCAGCGCATCCTGTTTATCACCTATTCCGGAATGGATGAAAAGAGGCTCCAGTACATTCAAAGCCTGGTACAGCAGTATTGCCCCTTTGAGCGGGTCTACCTGCAAAAGGCGTCTTCGTCCATTGCCAGCAACTGCGGCCCGGGTTCGTTCGGCCTGCTGTTTATGAGACGGGATGACGCGGCGATCCCCTTTTTCCAGACCTCCGGCCAGGATGGAACAGCGCGGATTTAAGCGGCCGCGTAATTGATTTGCCGCCCTTGTGAACCGGCGGACCCTGCCGCGCTCTCCCCCCATAAGGGGCCGCGGTATGCTCCCCCCTCTCTTCTGACCCTGGCCCCTCCCGCCGGGCGGCCTGCCCCTCTGTTTGATATCGAACGCCCAAAAGGCCCCATCCAAATCGGATGGGGCCTTTTGGGCTGTGCAACCGCCGGTTGCTAAATTTAAAAGCGGGCTTGGTGGACTTCCGCCCCTAAATTTGATATGCTCTTCCCAGAGCAAGGAGGTGCTTTCATTGAATTTAGGAGAAAACATCTGCCGCCTGCGGACGGCCAGGGGCATGAGCCAGGGGGACCTGGCGGAGGCGCTGGACGTGTCCCGCCAGTCCATCTCCAAGTGGGAGACCGGCGGGGCCGTGCCGGAGCTGGAGAAGCTGATGAAGCTCTCGGCTCTGTTCGGCGTGACGCTGGATGAGCTGGTGACGGGAGAGCGGCCCCCGGCGGCGGCCCCGGAACCGCCGTCCCCCGCTATCCCGGAGCGGCGGGGTTTGAAAGCGCGGCATGTGGCGGGGATCGTCCTGATGTGCCTGGGGCTCTTGCTGCTGCTGGTGCTCACTCTGCTGGGCGCGTGGCCGCTGGGGCTGTGGCTGGCCTCGCCCCTCTGGGTCTGCGGAGTCATCTGCCTTGCGGCAAGGCGGCACCCGGGCCTCTGGTGCCTGTGGGCGGTGTTCCTGCTGACGGACGGCTTTCTCCGTCATGTCACGGGCGTGAGCTGGGCCGCCGTGTGGCTGACGCCCCGGTGGACGCCGGAGATGAACTACATCAGTCTGGGGATCGCCTGGTGCCAGCTGCTGGGCGGACTGACCCTGCTGACGGTGACCGTGTGGAGGCTGGGCCGGGAGCCCCTGGAGCGGACGGAGAGGAACCGGCGGCTCTTCTGGGGCGGCTGGGCGCTCTTCGCCCTGCTGTGTCTGCCCTTCAGCCAGTGGATCAGCCGGGCGGGGGCGGGAATGCTTTCACTGTATACCTGCCTGCAGCTGGCCGGCTGGCTCCAGGATATCCTGCGGCTTGGCCTGCTGGCGGGGCTCCTCACCTGCCTGCGGCGCTGGACAAGGGCCCCGCGGGCAGAGTGATCTTCCTCCCTGGCAGCGCTGACGCGGTGAGCGTCTGCAAACGATCACGCCGGCGGGCAAAGCCCGCCGGCGATGAAATACGCCCGGCGCTTTCTGTGGAACGCACCGCGCGGCCCACCGGGCATTCCGTCATTGCGCCGGCGGCGCTCAGCCGTTCCCCGTGGGGATGTACGGACGGATAGAGGCGGCCACATTGCAGATAGGCATGGTCTGGAGCCACACCCGGCCGGGGCCGGTGAGCACGGTGTTGAAGAGGCCCTCCCCGCCCAGGAACTTGTTTTTCAGGCCGGGCACCTGCTGGATCTCCATCTCCACGCCGGGCTCGAAGCCCGCCACGTTCCCCGTGTCCACCACCAGCTGCTGGCCCGGCTTCAGCTCATACTCCACCAGGTCGCCGTCGATCTCCACAAAGGCCGTGCCGCTGCCGGAGAGGCGCTGCATGATGAACCCCTCGCCGCCGAAGAGGCCTGCGCCCAGCTTTTTCTGGAAGTGGATGGACAGCTCCACCCCGGCCTCCGACGCCAGAAAGGCGCTCTTCTGCACGATCATCTCTCTCCCGGCCCCCACGCTGACGGGCAGAATTTTCCCGGGAAAGCTGGAGCCGAAAGCGATCATGCCCGCGCCCCTGGCGGTGTAGACGTTCTGGAACATGCTCTCCCCGGAAAAGGCCTTGGAGAACATCTTCCCCAGGCCGCCGCCCCGGGTCTCCATCTGCATGTTGGGGCTCATCCACACCATGGAGCCCTTTTCCGTAATCATCTGCTCGCCGCTCTCCAGCTCACAGACCACCACCGGGAAGCTGCCGCCTTTGATCTCGTAACGCATTGAAATTCCTCCCTTTTCATTATAGCTGTGCCTCCTGCACAGGTTGGTTTCATGAATCTTTTCTCCGCGCCTGTAAGCGCGCGCTCCACAAACGGTCACGTCCTTTGCGGCGGAAGACAGCGGTATGACGCCGGCGGCCGGCATCTCCAGGACGATCCGGGACAGATCCTCGATCCCCGGCACGTACTGCCCGCCGGCTGCCTCCCGGTTAGTATCTGTCCTTTTTTGTCGATACTCCCGCCATGGCCGCGCATCCCCGTCCTCGCTCTATTATGAATCAAACTGAGGCGTATAGCAAGAGGAGATTCTAAATCGCGGCACGATATGAGAAAAGAGACAGGCACAGCCTGTCTCTTTTCCAATACCGCCCGGGGCCCTGGCTATTTGATGTTGGCCCCCAGGCCCGCCAGCAGACGCAGCAGCGGCCGCCACAGGTCCGGGTGGTGCTCCAACAAAAACGCCTCCACCTGCGCCCGGGTCAGGCCGTCTCCCCAGAGGAGGACGTGGTTCCCCGCGGCGTCGTACCCCACGGCGGTGTCTCCCACGGCGGCCACGCCCACGGCGATCCTCCCCGCCAGGGCGGTCACGCCTCCGGCGTACCAGAGCCCCAGCGCTGCCGGGCCAAAGGCCAGCAGTCCGATGGCCACCGGCCCCAGCGCCGCCGCTCCAAAGGCCAGACATCCCAGCGCAAAGATCCCCGCGCTGATGACCCCCACACTGACAACGCCCACGCTCATAATCCCCAGGGCCAGCACCCCCACGGCGATGTTGCCGATGGCGATGATCCCCCTGGCTCTGTCCCTGAGCTGCATCTGACCGCTGCTGAACCGGATGGACACCAGCGGCAGACCCCGGATTTTCGTCCTGCTGTCCCAGGACCAGACCCGGAACAAGCGGGAGATCTCCTCCACCTGCTCCGTCAGCCTGGCCACGGAGCCGTCCCCCTGTTCCGCCGGGACCTCCGGCTCCTCCAGATAGTCCTTCACTAAATAGTCCACGCTGACGTGAAACAGCTCCGACAGCGCCACCAGCTTGGCAAGCTCCGGCGCCGCCGCACCGCTCTCCCACTTGCTGACAGACTGCCGCGTCACCCCCAGCCGGTCCGCCAGCTGCTCCTGGGACATTCCCGCTTCACGGCGCAGGGCCGCCAGCTTTTCAGAAAAATTCATCGGATCTTCCCCTCTCTGTCTGATGGGCCCATGGTACACCGTTTTGGGCAGACGCGCAAGAACGCGGCGGGTGGAAGTTTGTCAACCACCGGTTGCCGTCCCTGCGCCGCAAGGGTTTGGCGGATTCTATTCCCCAGGAAAACGCAGGCGCCGCAAGGGGGATTCATCATTTCAAAACGGCTGGTCTCACTTCTCCGGCAATTCCCGCCATAGTGCGGTCTTCGGCAAAGCCGGAAGCGGAACGGCGGCGGGAATCTCTGAGCCGCAGCATCGAAAAGCGGCACGGAGATTGACCATGATGTGCGCCAAATCTGTGCATGACATTTTTCTCTTTTGAAGAGCTTTCTCTTTAACAAGAGAAGTAACAAAATGGAGTACCATGCCAAATCCAGACATTGGAACTGCGTTTGCTCCTCCGGAAAAGAGCCTGCAGGGAATGTCAAATATTTCCTCCAAACAAATTTCAGTTCTCCTGAATACAGCTTTAAGATCACTCTTGCGAAACACTCCTATGTTTGGTATACTATCAGCGATATTATACCGCTGGGCAGCGGAGCAGAAATGGGAAGACGACCGGCGCAGTCAATTGATTTTCAGAGGAAACCGGGGATTATCTGTGACATGGACGGCGTCATCTGCCACGGCAGCCGGATTCCGCTCAGCGTTCCGGAATTTCTCCAATGACTCCATGACGGGAGAAATCCTGCCTCTTTTTTAACCAGCCACAGAGGGCCCCGTCCCCCGGGCGCTTCTGCAGAGGCCGCGGCCGCCCGTATACAGCGGTCAATTCACTGGAAAGGTATGACAGTATGAAAAAGGCAATCGTTTGTTTGCTTGTGTCCCTGGGGATGCTGCCGGGGTTGACCTCCTGCGGAAAACAGCCTGCGCCCGCGGATGAGCCGCAGGCGGCCAGGCAGACGGTGGAGCTCACGGTCTGGGGGGCGGAGGAGGATACGGAACTGCTCCAGGAGATGATCGCCTCTTTCCAGGCCCACTACTCCGCCGAGGCCAATTTTCAGATTACCTGCCAGCCCCAGAGTGAGGCCAACTGTAAAGATGTCCTCCTGGGAGATCTGGAGGCGGGTGCGGATGTATTCACTTTCGCGGACGACCAGGTTGCCGCCCTGGCCGCTGCCGGGGCACTGGACCCCATTGCGGACAGCGCGTCCATCCGGGAGGCGAGCCTCTCCGCGGCGGTGGAGGCCGCCAGCGTGGGCGGAACCCTATACGCCTACCCTCTGACGGCGGACAACGGCTACTTTCTCTACTACAACACGGCCTATCTCTCGCCGGAGGACGTCCAGTCCATGGACCGGCTCCTGGCGGCGGCGGAGAGTGCCGGAAAGCGGTTCGCTATGGACTGGAGCTCCGCCTGGTATGTCTACGCCTTTTTTGGCAACACCGGCCTGAAGGTCGGGCTGAACGACGACGGACTGACCAATTACTGCACCTGGAACAGCACGGACGGGCCAGTCACCGGAGTGGATGTGGCCCAGGCCATGCTGGACATTGCCGCCAGCCCGGGCTTTTTCAACTGTACGGACACGGAGTTCCTGACGGGTGTACGAAACGGCTCTGTGATCGCCGGCGTCAGCGGCGTGTGGAACGCGGTGGCTATTCAAGAGGCCTGGGGTGAACATACCGGGGCGGTTAAGCTGCCCACTTTCACCTGCGGCGGGCAGCAGATCCAGATGGCCTCTTTCTCCGGCTGCAAGCTTATCGGTGTGAACGCCTACTCCAGATATCCGGAATGGGCCGCCCGGCTGGCCGAATGGATCACCAGCGAGGAAAATCAGCGTCTTCGTTTTGAGCGCCGGGGCCAGGGGCCCGCCAACAGCGCTGCCGCAGCCTCCGCTGAGGTTCAGCAGTCCGCAGCGATCGCGGCGCTGCTGGACCAGTCAGAATTTTCTCAAATTCAGCGGGTAGGAGGAAATATTTGGGATCCGGTGGCGGTGTTTGCCGCCAGCATGGCACAGGGAAATCCCTCCGGCGCATCCCTCCAGGCGCAGCTGGACCGCATGGTGGAGGGCGTGACAGCCAGGTAACCCGTCCATTTAAAGCGATTTTTCAAAATTTCTGTGCTGCTTCCGCTTTCCGGAAGGGCGGAGACGACGGGGATCACAAATATGGTAAACGCTGTTTCAGAGATTTGCTGTCAAGATGACAGACATACGGAGGCACGTATATGAAAAGAAACCTTACATTGCAGCAGCGTCTGGTTTTGCCCATTGTTCTGCTGGGACTGGTTACGCTGCTTTCCAACCTCCTGGCAGTATTCAGCATCAACAACGTCCACTCCAACGCGGGGACCATCGTGGATGAATACATGGTCAGCGAGGCCAGGCTGGAGGAGATCCGCCGCTCTGTAATGGACTTGCACCGTCTGGCCCTGTCCCATATTGTGGCGGCGGACCACAGCACCATGATCCGGCTGGTCCAGGAGATCAAGGCAGAGGAGGCGGTACTGGACGAGCAGCTGTCGTCTTATGAGGTCTATGTCTCGGCAGACGACGGGCAGGCTTACCGCGGTCTGCTGGAGGACTATGACGCTTTCAAGCACGCATTGGTCGGTCTGGTCTGTGCCAGTGCCGACAGCAAGACCCAGGACGCCTACGCCATAGCAAACGGAGATGTAGCAGCTTGGAGCAACGCAGTGGAGAGTGGGATCGATACCCTCTCCGCCTCTGTCAATACCCAGGCAGAGGCGGCTCAAAGCCACCTTTTTGCGGTCTATATAATCTCGCTGGTCACCAGCGCCGCCGCGCTGGTTGTGGGCGTTTTGCTGGTTCTGGCTGCCTTGCGGATTATCCGGACCTATGTCATCGCGCCCATCCAAAGTGCGATGGGCACCCTGCAGGGCAGCTCTGAGCGGCTTAATCATGTGGTCAGGGAGATCCGCGGGCGCACCGAGACCTCCAGCGGCAGTGCCCAGCAGCTCTCGAGTCTCACGGAACAGCTGTCGGCCGCCCTGGAAAAAATCTCCCAAAACACTGCCGCCATCACTGCCAGCGCCGCCGGCACCCAGGATGACGCTGTGCGCGTGGCGGACGCCTGCGCCGCACTCAGCGGCTATTCCACGGAAATGCGGGAGCGCTCAGAGGAAATGGAGCAGTCCGCCCTGCGGGAAATGGAGGTGGTCCACAGCAGAACGGAAGAGATCATGGCCATTTTGAACGAGGCCATCCGGCAGAGCCAAAACGTGGACAAAATCAATATTTTGACCCAGGACATTCTGTCTATTTCCTCTTCTACGGATCTGATTGCCATCAACGCCTCGATTGAGGCGGCCCGGGCCGGTGCGGGGGGAAAGGGGTTTGCCGTGGTGGCCCAGGAGATCCGCCGTCTGGCAGACGCCTGTGCGGAGGCCGCCGGCCATATTCAGGAGGTCAGCGGAAGTGTAACTGGCGCGGTGAAATATCTCTCCAACAGCGCCCAGGAGCTGGCCGACTACTTAGGCCAAGCCATCGAAGCCCAACTGGACCGGTCTGTCCAGTCAGGACGGCAGTATCGGGAAGATGCCGCTTACATCCAGCGCTCGATCGAAACCTTTAACCATCAGGCCGACGGACTGCAAACGGCCATGGAGGAGGTTGCCGACTCCATTGCCTCCATCTCCGGCGCAGTAAGCGGCGCGGTCACTGACATCACCGGCGTCACGGGCAGCACCCGCGTTTTGGTGGATGATCTGGCCAGCATTGTCGGCGGAATGGATGTCAATCAGGACATTGCAGGTGAGCTTCAGCGGCAGGTAGAGGTTTTCGCGAACCTATAAGAGGTGTCTTGCGCTGTTTTGAATTTTATATTGCAAATAGGGAATGCGGCGCCCACACAGCGAAACTCTCTCACAAAAATGGGGTCCGAGTGCCGGAATACCGCACGGAGGGCGGCAATAAACTTGGATCTCAGGAATATTTATATACCCTGTCCCCTGGGAATAAACCAAGGCAGCAAGAGAGGATTGGAACTTCTGTTCCGGTCCTCTCTTTTGACTGGTTTGTTGGTTGTTTACATAAAAATTGGCAGACTACACCAGGGGAGTAGTCTGTCAATTTGTCATAGAATAAGCAGTCAAAATCGATTTTCCCGCGTCCCCTCTCCGCCGCGAGTCCAGCGGAGCGAGTCGCGGTGGAAAGCGAAGAAATTCCCACAAGAGTGCAGTTTTCGGCGAAGCCGGAAACGGAACGGTTGTGGGAATTTCTGAGCTGGTGCCGGTGGTGGGACTCGAACCCACACGGTATCGCTACCAACGGATTTTGAGTCCGTCACGTCTACCAATTCCATCACACCGGCAGGAACGAGATTTATTATACACGCATTTTCCTGAAAATTCAAGAGGTTCTTTTGGAAAAACACCCATCATGCCCAACAAGCGCCGGTCCGCCGGAAAGCAGCACTGCCCGGGATCGCTCCCGGGCAGTGCTCTGTTCCGTTATTTTCCGCAGGGGGTGCGCTTACACCGTCCCCGGCGCCTTTCCGTCAGGGGAAAAGGCCCCCACAGCTCGCTCGTCCGCCGCCTGCCGCTCCTCAATGGCCTCTTTCAGGATCATATCCTTCACTTTCATGAGGCGGATGGTGGTGGCGCGGTCGTTCTCATCCAGCTTCATGTTGATATACCGGATGGCCTCCTGGGTGTTTGGAATCATCACATACTCCAGGGCGTTGACCCGGCGGCGGGTCTTCTCGATCTCCTCCGCCATCAGCTGGGCGGACTTCTCGATCTGCGCCAGCTTCAGCATCTTCCGGAACACCTTCCCCAGGGCGTCCACGGCGGTGTCCAGCTCGCCGGAGGTGGCCGCGAAGCCGTAGGGATAGATGTCGGACTCCGACCGGGTCTGGGTCTGGAAGTCGTAGACGGGCACGTTGACGGACATGATGTTCTGGAATGTCATGGTCAGTTCCACGCTCTGCTTGGGATAGACCAGAGCCTGCTCCAGGGCCTCGGAGCTCATGAGGGCGGAGGCGACGGTGAACGACTTGTGCACCGTCATCAGCTCCTCCTCCACCTCGGCCCGGAGGGCGCGGACCTCCCGGACCGTGTCCAGGAACTGCTTCATCAGCTCGTCCCGCTTGTCTTTCAGCAGCTTATGGCCCCGCTGAGCGGTGCGCAGCTTGCCCTTGAGGCGGGTGAGCTCCATTCGGGTGGGGCTTACCGTGATATTCGCCATGGCTCACCCCTCCTTACTGCTCGTCTTTCTTCGGCCAGTACTTCTCAATCAGCTCCGGTTTGATTCGTTTCAGTTCGCCCTTGGGCAGAATGCTCAGAAGCTCCCAGCCCAGGTCCAGTGTCTCCTCGATGGAGCGGTTTTCCTCATAGCCCTGGTTCACGTAGCGCTTTTCAAACTCGTCGGCGAACTTGGCGTACAGCAGGTCCGTGGGGGTCAGGGCCGCCTCGCCCAGAATGGACATCAGCTCCTTGTTGTCCTTACCGGTGGAGTAGGCGGCGAAGAGCTGGTTCATGGTGCTGGCGTGGTCCTCCCGGGTCTTGCCCTCGCCCACGCCCTTGTCTTTCAGACGGGAGAGGCTGGGCAGCACGTCCACCGGCGGGTGGATGCCCTGGCGGTACAGCGCCCGGGAGAGGATGATCTGGCCCTCGGTGATATAGCCGGTCAGGTCGGGGATGGGGTGGGTCTTGTCGTCCTCGGGCATGGTCAGGATGGGGATCATGGTGATGGACCCTTTCTTGCCCAGCTGGCGGCCGGCCCGCTCGTACAGCGTCGCCAGGTTGGTGTACAGGTAGCCCGGGAAGCCGCGGCGGCCCGGGACCTCTTTCTTGGCGGCGGAGACCTCCCGGAGGGCCTCGGCGTAGTTGGTGATGTCGGTCATGATGACCAGCACGTGCATATCCTTCTCAAAGGCCAGGTACTCCGCGGCGGTCAGGGCCATACGGGGGGTGGCGATACGCTCCACGGCGGGGTCGTTGGCAAGGTTGGAGAACAGCACGGTGCGGTCGATGGCGCCGGTGCGCTTGAACTCGTTGACGAAGAACTCCGACTCCTCGAACGTGATGCCGATGGCGGCGAACACCACGGCGAAGTTGGCCGCCTCGTCCCCCAGCACCTTGGCCTGCCGGGCGATCTGGGCCGCCAGGTTGGCGTGGGGCAGGCCGGAGCCGGAGAAGATGGGCAGCTTCTGCCCGCGGACCAGGGTGTTCAGCCCGTCAATGGTGCTGACACCGGTCTGGATGAACTCGTTGGGGTAGTCCCGGGCGGCGGGGTTCATGGGCAGGCCGTCGATGTCCCGGTACTCCTCCGCCAGGATCTCCGGGCCGCCGTCGATGGGGCGGCCCATGCCGTTGAAGACGCGGCCCAGCATGTCGCCGGACACGCCCAGCTGCAGCGGGTGACCCAGGAAGCGGACCTTGGCGTCCGCCAGGTTGATGCCGGCGGCGGACTCAAAGAGCTGCACCACGGCGGTGTCGCCGTTGACCTCCAGCACCTGCCCGCGGCGGGTGGAACCGTCGTGGAGCTCCACTTCCACCAGCTCGTTGTAGGTGACGTTCTCCACCATGCGGACCATCATCAGAGGGCTGACAATCTCCTCTACGGTTCTGTATTCACGAATCATCCCATCTCACCTCCCTGAGCGACCACGGCGTCGATCTCCGACGCCATGTCCCGCTCGATCTGCTGGTAGACCTGGACGTACTCCTCCGCCGGGACGCTCTTGGCGCGGCCGATCTGCTCCCTGGAGGGGATGTCGAAGAGCTTCGCAACCGGCGCGCCCTTGGCAATGGCGGCGCGGCAAAGATCCTCATAGTGCAGCACCATGGCCAGGAGCTTTTGCTGCCGGTCGTAGCTGGAGAAGCCGTCGATGTCGGTAAAGGCGTTTTGCTGCAGGAAGTCCTCCCGGACCATACGGGCCACCTCCAGGGTCAGCTGGTCGGAGGGGGACAGGGCGTCCTTGCCCACCAGCTGGACGATCTCGTTGAGGCTGGCCTCGTTCTGAAGGATGCTCATGGCGCGGCTCCGGTCCTGCATGAACTCCGGCCCGAAGTTCTCGTCAAACCAGGGCTTCAGGGTGTCCAGATACAGGGAGTAGGAGGTCAGCCAGTTGATGGCCGGGAAGTGGCGCTTGTAGGCCAGGGAGGAGTCCAGCGCCCAGAACACCTTGACGATGCGCATGGTGGACTGGGAGACGGGCTCGGAGAGGTCGCCACCGGGAGGCGACACGGCGCCCACGGCGGTCAGGCTGCCCCGGCGCTCATCGCTGCCCAGGCACTCCACGCTGCCGGCCCGCTCGTAGAACTGGGCAAGGCGCGAGGCCAGGTACGCGGGATAGCCCTCCTCACCGGGCATCTCCTCCAGACGGCCGGACATCTCACGCAGAGCCTCGGCCCAGCGAGAGGTGGAGTCGGCGATGACGGCCACGTCGTAGCCCATGTCGCGGAAGTACTCGGCGATGGTGATGCCGGTGTAGACGCTGGCCTCACGGGCCGCCACGGGCATATCGGAGGTGTTGGCGATCAGCACCGTCCGCTTCATCAGCGACTCGCCGGTGCGGGGGTCCTTCAGCTCGGGGAACTCCCGCAGAACGTCGGTCATCTCGTTGCCGCGCTCGCCGCAGCCGATGTAGATCACGATGTCCACATCGGACCACTTGGCCAGCTGGTGCTGCACCACGGTCTTGCCGGAGCCGAAGGGGCCGGGCACGGCCGCCGTACCGCCCTTGGCGATGGGGAACATGGTGTCGATGATCCGCTGGCCGGAGCAGAGGGGCCGCTCCGGGGAGTACTTCTTCTCGTAGGGACGGCCCACGCGGACGGGCCACTTCTGGATCATGGTCAGAGGCACATCCTTCCCGTCCTCGGTGGTGAGGACGGCGATGGTCTCCGTCACGTTGAAAGAGCCGCTCTTGATGTCCTTGACGGTGCCCTTCATATTGGGGGGCACCATGATCTTGTGGAGCACCACGGGGGTCTCGGGCACGGTGCCCAGGATGTCGCCGCCGGTGACCTTATCGCCCGCCTTGGCGGTGGCGGTGAACTCCCACTTCTTCTCCCGGTCCACGGCGGGGACCTCCACGCCGCGGGAGATGTTGGCGCCCACCTTCTCCACGATCTTCTCCAGCGGGCGCTGGATGCCGTCGTAGATGCCCTCGATCATGCCGGGCCCAAGCTCCACGCTCATGGGGGCGCCGGTGGTAATAACATCGGCGCCGGGGCCAAGGCCGGAGGTCTCCTCGTAGACCTGGATGGAGGCGGTGTCGCCTTTCATGGTCAGAATCTCGCCGATCAGACGCTGGGGACCCACGCGGACCACGTCGGACATATTGGCGTCCGCAAGGCCTGTGGCAACCACCAGCGGTCCGGAAACTTTAACAACTTTGCCGCTCAAATTTTAAAACCTTCTTTCTGGATAAATTCGCCAGAAGGATCCCTCCCTCCCCGTCAAACCACGCCCGGGAAAGGGGTCCAGGGGAAACCCGCGGTTTCCCTTGGTTTCTCCGCCCCGCGGAGAAAGAAAATGAAATCATTTTCGCCGCGGCGTGTACGTGGCGAAAATACCGATACCCCAGCCGCCTGGGGCGGCGCCTCCAGTGACCGGCGTCACTGGAGAGGGGGTTCAGCGGAGGCGGGCAGCGCCCGCCGGAGCGTCTAAGGGGGACACGGTCCCCCTTAGAGGATATCAGCGCCTACCGCTCTTTCGATCGCTCTTTGAATGTTGTCCCTGCCAATGCCCAGGGAGCCCTCCCGGCCGGGGATCAGGATGATGGCGGGCCGGAGCTCGTCCTTGTACCGGGCCAGCACGTCGTCCATGTCCTTTGCCAGCTGCTCTGTGAGATAGATCACCGCGCAGTTGGTCTTGGCCAGCTCACGGACCTTCTCCCGCGCCTCCTCCACGGAGGTGACGGGATAGGTGTCCAGCCCCAGGGCCCGGAAGCCCATGACGGACTCCCAGTCGCCGATGACGGCAATTTGATATGCAGCAGCCATAACTCACACCGCCTTACACATAGCTCGCCCGCAGGCGGGAACGGATCACGTCGGGAGCGAGACCGGCGCCGCGCCCCATCAGCAGGATGCGCAGGTTGGTGTACTCCGTCTCCCGGGCGGCCAGATAGCCGACCAAAGGCGCCTCGCCAAAGGGCACGAACAGCGCGCCGGAGAGATACTCCCCCACCACGTCGTCGCACAGCTTCTCGAACTCCGTCAGGGGGCCGCCCTGGAGGGCTTTCGCGCCGCTCTCCGCCGCCGCCAGGAAACGGGTGGGGGCGTAGAGCTCCGCAAGGCCGCTCCCTCTGGCGGCGCTGACCGCCAGGATGGCGTCCGGGGAGATCTCGCCGCCGGCAAAGAGGACGCCCCGCAAAAACTCCTCGTTCTTGCCCATCCGCAATGTGCGGACCAACGTCCGCAGGTTGGCGGCGTCGATCTGCACCTGCACGTAGCCGTGGAGAAATTCGCTGCCGGTGGCCTCCGCCACGGCGTCCATGTCCCGGTAGAACCAGCGGTCCAGCACAATGTCGCTGAGCTGGGGGTCCCGGGTGGTCTGCAGCACCTCTTTGGCCTCCGCCACGGCGGACGCCAGCAGGGGCGGCAGACTGTCCAGCTCCCCGGAGCGCATGGCCTCCCGCAGCTCCGCGGCGCTCACGCGGCCCATGTCCATCAGCATCCGACCGGGATCGGTGTCCATGGCCTCCGCCTTTAGAATGGCCTTCGCGTTGTGATAGTCGTATTTCAGCTTGAAAACGTCGATATACCTGGGGTCCGGCGCGCCGCCCTGCAGGTCGGCGAGGGTGGCCTCCCGGGCGGCGGACAGCGCCGCGTCCATGGCCTCCGGATCCGCGGCGTCCAGCTCCGGGTAGCCGCAGTCCTGGAGGATTTTCTGGACCTCCTCGCCGCTGCGGGCCTCCAGAAGCTGTTCCATCCGCTCCCGGGTCAGCAGCGTGCTCTCCATGGCCTTGACGCGGGCGGAGATCACCAGGTAATCGGTGTCTTTGATTTTTTTAGTCAAGACACTTCCTCCTTGTCATGCCTCCGGGAACAGCTTTTTGGCAACCATCCCCGCGGTCTCCGCCTTTTGCAGGCGCACCAGGGTGTCGAAGGTGCAGTTGACCTCCACGTTCTCGTCTTTGAGGATGAAGCCGCCCTTGAGGGGCCGGGTCTCCTTGGACAGGGTCAGCATCGCCGTGCCCTTGGCCATGGCGGCGACGTTGGCGGCCACCTTGCTCAGGAGGTTTGTCACCGCGGAGTCGCCCTGGGGCACACCCGGCGCGGCCTGCTTGGTCAGAATCTCGTTGGCCCTGGCCACGGCGGCCTTGCCCACGCGCTCCCGGTCCTCCGGGGAGAAAATCGCCTCCTCCCGTCCGGTGGAGGACGCCTGCACCAGCAGATCCGCCAGCACCTGTACGTACTGCTCCTCCGGCAGCCGGGACAGCTTCTCCAGCGCCTGGGCATAGGCCTTCTCCACCATCTCCTGCTTGGCGGCAAGCTGCACCTTTCGGGCCTCCATCTGGGCCACGCTCACAAGGCGCTCCTCCCGCTCCGCGGCGGCCTTGGCGTTCTTCGCCGTGAGGTCCGCACACTCGGCGTCCGCCTGGGCCTGATACCTCGCGGAGATCTTGGCGGCCTCCTCCCGGGCGGCTGTCAGGACGCGCTCCGCCTCCGCCTGGGCGTCTGCGGTGATGCGTCCGGTGATTTTTTCAATTCCGTTCATGTCAAATCCCCTTTCTTCGGGGCTGATTAAGAGATGTTGATGATCATCAGCATGGAGGCCAGCAGGGAGAGGATGGCGTAGAACTCCACGGTGATGCAGAGCACCATGCCCTTGGACCAGTCGTCGGGCTTCTTGGCCAGGATGTTGATGGAGCCGGCGGCCACGCGGCCCTGGGCGATGGCGGAGAACAGTCCGCCGAGGGCCATGGGCAGGCACGCGAAGAGGTACTGGCAGCCCTGGGCCACGGTCATCTGGGGCAGCTCGCCGCCCAGCAGTCCCATGGAGAAGATGGCGAAGAACCACACGACCAGGCCGTACAGGCCCTGGGTGCCGGGAATGACCTGCAGAATCATGACCTTGCCGAACTTGCTGGGGTCCTGGCAGAGAAGCCCGGTGCCGGCCTCGCCGGCGATGCCGGTGCCCTTGGCGGAGCCGATGCCGGGCAGCACCGCCGCCAGGCCCGCGCCCAGCAGGGCCAGGGCCAGGCCGCCGAAAGCGCCGATGAAAGACGACGCCGCCGCGTTTTGCTCAATTGCCAGAATAAGATCCTGTCCACTCATTGTAGTATTCCTCCTAAAATTAGTTTACTTCGTGATGTCCACGTATTTGGTCTCCATAGCCAGGGGCCGGAAAGGCCTGCCGCCGTCCTCGTAGAATTTGCCGAAGTACTCCAGGCACTGGAGCCGGAGGTCGTGGACGTAGCAGCCCAGCAGGTTCAGCGCGAAGTTCAGCGCGTTGCCGGCCAGGGAGATCACAAGGAAAATGATAATGTTGCCGGGGATGGCGCCCAATGTATTGAACACCTGGGCAATGACGCTGCCCGCCAGCATCAGGGCCATGAGACGGGCGTAGGATAGGATATCGCCGAAGTAGCCCGTCACATGGTTGTAAAGAGAGCCAAAGATGCCCATGATCTTGCCGAAGCCCTGGCCGGTGACCAGGGGGCCGATGACAATCAGCGCCAGGCCCGCGTAGAGCACGATGCTGGTCACGCCCGCGGCCATGAGGCCGATGCCCGCGAAGACGATCCACCAGGTGACCTCCTCGAAGACGGCGTCCAGCACCTGTCCGGCTTTCACCTTGCGGATGAAGCTGATGGCCATGCCGGTGACGATCTGCACCAGTCCTAAGGCCATGGCGCCCACCAGGATCATCAGCGTGTCGTTCAGAGGCGTGAACAGCGCCGGCAGGGCGAAGTCGCCGCCGGTGGTCAGCTTCACCACCTGGGTGAGGAAATCTCCGAAGAAGCCGCCGGTGACGGCGCCCCAGATAAACGTGCTGACACCGCACAGCTGCAAAAGGCCCATCATGTGGCCCATGGTGCCCTTGGGGCGGTACTTTCTCGAAATGATGGTGCCCGCCAGGAACATCAAAAGTCCATAGCCCATGTCCGCCATCATGATGCCGTAAAAGAGGATGAAGAACGGCGCCATCAGGGGGTTGGGGTCCACGTTGTTGTAGGCGGGGAGGGAGTACATCTCCGTCACCATGTTCAGCGGCCTTGTGAGCCAGTTGTTCTTCAGCTTCACCGGAACCTGGGGAAGCTCCTCCTCGGTGGGGTCGCCGGCCTCCCAGGCGCAGCCCAAGCGCTCCAGCAGGGCCTGCACGTCTCCCATGGCCTCCGCCGGGGCCCAGCCCTCGAAGAAGAGGATGGTGCCGTCGGTCAAAAGGCGCTCGGCGTTCATCTCCCGGGCCTCCTCGGCCCGCAGGCGGTCCGTGTAGAGCCGGAGCAGCTCCCTCTCGCCGCCCTGGGCGGCGATGGCCTCCGCCGCCGCTGTCTGGGCGGCCCGGTTCTCCTCCAGCTGCCGCTCCAGCGTCTGGAGATTCTCCGCCGCCGTGCCGGTCAGGCCCTGGAAAGACACCACGCTGAACGCGTGGGGCCGCAGGGCCTCCATCACCGCCTGCTCGTCCGCCCGGTGGCACACCAGCAGACAGTAGTTCTGCTGCTTGTCCGCGCTGACCTCGTAGAGCTCCGCCGCCGCGTCAGACGCCGCCAGCTCTGTCTTGATGGCGCCGACGTCGGCTCCGCCGGGGCAAACCCCCATGCGGAAGAGCACGCTGGCCGTGCCCTCCAGCTCCAGCGGCATATCCAGGGATTTCCAGGGCAGCAGGGACGACTGGCGCGCCAGCAGGCGGCTCTCCTCCCCCTGGAGACGGGTCATGGCCTGGAGCTGTCCGCCGATCTCCCGGCTCACGGCTCCGGCCCGCTCCACGGTCTCGCCCCCCAGGAACTCCTCCTCAGAGACGGGACGGCGCTGGATAAACAGTCCCTCCTTGGCCGGAGCGTACTTCTTCAGCGCCGCCAGGGCAATGCCCGCCTGGGTGCTGTCCTCCTTGGCGGAGAGAAGCCGGGACTGGCCCCGCCGCAGCAGCGCGGACCACTCCTGTTCCTTTCCGTCCGGCTCGCTGATCTCCACACATCCCAGGCGCAGAAGCCCCTCCAGCAGTTCCTCCCGCCGGCCGGCCATCGCGATTACGCGGAGCTTCTTCATTTTTACAATGGCCATATCAGTGCTTCACAACCCTTCCGACAATAAACTCCGCGGCCTCCGACAGGTGCTGCCCGGCCGTCTCCCGCAGGGCGGCGGCCTCCGCCTGAGCGGCGCGGTCAATCTCGGCGGCGCGCTCCGCAGCCTTTTCCTCGGCCCGCCGCAGCAGCTCCTTTCCGCTCTCGGCCGCGCTGCTCCGCGTCCGCTGTAAAAGCGCCTGTCCTTCCCGCTCCGCGTCGGCGACGATCCGCTGCGCCTCGGCCTCGGCGGCCGCCTTGCGCTCCCGGTTCTCCGCCTCCACCTGCGTGATCTTCTCGATTGCTTCCAGGGACATCCGTTTTCACCTTCTCTCCTGCAACGCAGTTTTACGCCGCTGTCAAACCGCCCATCGGTGGACAGACGGCTTTCCATAAGCCACTCTATCATACCATAACCACTCTGGCAACGCAAGAGATTTTTCCCAGTTCCACCGGTTTTTGACAGTTCCCTCCCCGGCGGCTCCGGCGGGTCTTTCCATGGTCCTTCCATGGATATTCTGGACCCGGTTTCCCATTCTATTCCGACTCGGCGCCATCCCGGGGAACTGGCCTTATAGTCGCCGCAGTTGAAAAGAAGCACACTTCTTTTCAATCCAGGGGCGCATATGCGCCCCTGGTGGCCGTGAAACGGCCCGGCGGCAGACTTCATAGACAAAACACAGCGCATAGAATGCGCCGGCGGGCGGTGCCCGCCTTGAAAATCGGTTACCGATTTTCAAGTGTTTTGACTATATCATACCGCAGCGCACCGCCGCACCGCAATGGGCAATGAGGCCGCTCATGCCTAGCGCGGGCCGCTTTTCCCCTGGATATCTCCCCAAAAATGCGCGGCGGACTTTCGTCCGCCGCAATGCTCAGTCCTCTTTTTCCCGGCGCTCCAGCAGCGCCTCCAGCTCTTTCAGCTCCGCCCCGGACCGGTCCATGGCGCGGGGCAGCTGGGTCAGGTTCACCTCGATCTTCCGCAGCTCGCTGTTGACGTGGGCGGCGGTGGTCTCAAAGGTGCTCATCAACGTCCGATACTGGGACTGAAACGCCTCCGCCAGATGCCGCATCCGGGCGCCGGCCTCGTCCTCCAGTCCGGCGGCCCGCTGGCGGGCCTCGCACTCAATGGCCCCGATCTGCCCCCGGAACCGGGCGTAGGACTCCGCGTCCTCCCGCATGGACTCCACCTGCTCCCGCAGGCGCTCCGTCTCCGGCCGCAGGGCCTCCAGCTCCTGCCGCAGGGCGGTCTCCCGGGCCAGTGCCTCCCGCAGCCGGGCGTTCTCCGCCTCCTGGGCCTCCAGCTTCGAGCGGAGGGCCGCCGCCTCCTCGCCCAGGGCCTGGGACTCCCGGCGCAGGCCGTCGTTCTCCTGCTGGAGCTTCTCCTGGGCCTCCGATGCCTCCCGGGCAGTCCTCTCAATATAGCTGACGACATCCTGCTTGTCAAATCCGCCAAACGCCACGCTCTTGAAAACATTGTTCTCCATGGGACCACCACTTTCCTCGTACTCTTTCGTCACTTTAACACATTATGCACCGTTTTACAAGAGAAAATGAACAAGGCCGGAAAATCCGGCCTCGCTGGCGTATCACTGGATCCCGGTGACCTTGTAGTCCTGGTCCTCCACGGCCTTTTTCAGGGCCGCGTCGGAGAGGTCCCCGGTGAGCGTGACGACGGCGGTGCCGCTCTCGTGGCTGACGGCGGCCGCGCTGACCTCCGGCAGGGCCTCCAGGGCCTTTTTCACCCGGGCCTCGCAGTGTCCGCACATCATGCCCTCGATCTTCATGGTCTTTTCCATAGTGTTCGCTTCCTCCTTGTGATGAACTTTGATCTTTTTATCCCGGCCCGCGTCCCGAATGTCAAAGAGATTCAGCCGCAGGGCGTTGGAGACGACGCAGAAGCTGGAGAGACTCATGGCCGCCGCGCCGAACATGGGGTTCAGCGTCAGCCCCAGGGGGATGAAGAGCCCCGCCGCCAGGGGAATGCCGACGGTGTTGTAGAAAAACGCCCAGAAGAGGTTCTGGTGGATGTTCCGCAGTGTGGCCCGGCTGAGCCGGATGGCGGCGGGCACGTCGGAAAGACGGCTCTTCATCAGCACCACGTCCGCCGCGTCGATGGCCACGTCCGTCCCCGCGCCGATGGCGATGCCGGTGTCCGCCCGGGTCAGGGCCGGGGCGTCGTTGATGCCGTCGCCCACCATGGCCACCTTCCCCTGTTCCTTCAGCTGCCGGATCACGCTCTCCTTGCCGTCGGGCAGCACTCCGGCGATGACCTCGTCCACCCCGGCCTGACGGCCGATGGCCTCCGCCGTCCGCCGGTTGTCGCCGGTGAGCATCACCACCCGGATGCCCATCCCCTGAAGCTCCCGCACCGCCTGGGGACTGTCCTCCTTGATGACGTCCGCCACGGCGATGACGCCTAAGAGCACCCCGTCCCGGCTGAAAAACAGCGGCGTCTTCCCCTCCTCCGCCAGGGCCTCGGCCCGGGTCTGGAAATCCTGGGGAATCTCGGCCTGAGTTTGGATGAAGCCCAGGTTCCCGCCGCTGAGGGCCGCACCGTCCAGCCGGGCGGTGAGGCCGTTCCCCGGCAGGGCCTGGAAGTCCGTGACCTCCTCCGCCTGGATGTGTTCCTCCTCCGCTTTTTGCAGAACGGCTTTCGCCAGGGGGTGCTCGCTGCGCCGCTCCAGAGCGCCCGCCAGCCGCAGCAGCTCCGCCTCCTCCACTCCACGCGCCGGGAGAATATCCGTCACCCTGGGCTCGCCCCGGGTGATGGTGCCGGTCTTGTCCAGGGCCACGATCTCCGTCCGGCCCGCGGCCTCCAGGGAGGCGGCGGTCTTGAAGAGGATGCCGTTTTTCGCCCCCATGCCGCTGCCCACCATGATGGCCACCGGCGTGGCAAGGCCCAGGGCGCAGGGGCAGGAGATCACCAGCACGGAGATGCCCCGGGCCAGGGCGAAGCCCACGCCCCGCCCCAGCAGCAGCCACGCGGCGGTGGTGACCAGGGCGACGGCGATGACCGCCGGGACGAACACGCCGGAGACCCTGTCGGCGATCTTGGCGATAGGGGCCTTGGTGGCCGCCGCGTCGCTGACCATCTGGATGATCTGGGACAGGGTGGTGTCCTCCCCCACCCGGGTGGCCCGACACTTGAGGAAGCCGGATTGGTTCACCGTGGCGGCGGACACGCCGTCCCCCGGCGCCTTGTCCACGGGGATGCTCTCGCCTGTCAGGGCGGACTCATTCACGGCGCTGGCGCCCTCCACCACCACGCCGTCCACGGGGATATTCTCCCCGGGGCGGACGACGAAGAGGTCGTCCCTCCGAACCTGCTCCACGGGGACCTCCGTCTCCACCCCGTTCCGCTCCACCACGGCGGTCTTGGGGGCCAGCTTCATCAGCCCCTTCAGCGCGTCGGTGGTCCGGCCCTTGGACCGGGCCTCCAGCATCTTGCCCACGGTGATGAGGGTCAGAATCATGGCGGCGGACTCGAAGTAGAACTCGTGCATCAGGGACATCACGGCCCCTGTGTCCCCCCGGACCTGGGCGGAGGTCATTTCAAAGAGGGCGTAGGTGCTGTACACAAAGGCCGCCGCGGAGCCCAGAGCCACCAGGGTGTCCATGTTGGGCGCGCGGTGCCACAGGCTCTTAAAGCCGCTGATAAAAAATTTCTGGTTGATGACCATGACCGCCGCCGTCAAAAGCAGCTGCAAAAGCCCCATGGCCACGTGGTTGCCCCGGAAGAAAGCCGGGACCGGCCAGGACCACATTATATGCCCCATGGAGAAGTACATCAGCACCAGCAAAAAGCCCAGGGACCACGCCAGCCGCCGCTTTAAAGCCGGGGTCTCGCGGTCCCGCAGGGCCTCCTCCGCCTCCCCGGCGGAGACGGCCGCCGCCTGTCCTTTCGCGCCCTTGGCCGAGGCGCCGTAGCCCGCCTCCTCCACCGCGCGGATGATGTCCCCGACGTCGGCGCTGCCCTCCACGCCCATGGAATTGGTCAAAAGGCTCACGGAGCAGCTCGTGACCCCCGGCACCTTGGAAACCGCCTTTTCCACCCGGGCGGAGCAGGCGGCGCAGCTCATCCCGGTCACATTGTATTGTTCCATCGTTCCTCCCCCGCACACGCTTCACCGGCGCGGTCCATACAAATTCTCACTTCATCAGCTTCTGGATTGTCGCCACCAGCTCGTCCAGGGTCTCCTCCCGGCCCTGGCGCACATCCCGGGCCACGCAGGTGCGGATGTGCTCCGCCAGCAGCTCCCGGCTGAAGGCGTTCAGCGCCGCGTTGGCGGCGGCCACCTGGGCCAGGATGTCCGGACAGTAGGCGCTCTTCTCCACCATGCCTCGGATGCCCCGGATCTGGCCCTCGATCCGGTTCAGGCGGTGGATCAGCCGCTTGTACTCCTCCGGGGACCGCTCTTTCCTCTTGTGACAGTCACAGCTCTGGGCTTCCATCGCAGCGCCTCCCAATCCACAAATACCCCCACGGGGTATCTTCATCATATACCCCTCCCCGGTATTTGTCAAGAGGGTTCTGGAAGAGAATATTTCCCCCGGCACAGAAACTATTCCCCTTTGCGCACCGTTTCGCAAAAAATACCCAAAAAAACGACCATTTTTTATGAATAAACCCGAATTAATACAATTTACACAAAAAAGAATTGACAATCCGCCGCTCGATGTGGTAAATGTATATAATTAAGCGCCTGGGTACATGGATGTTTCCAGGGTATCCCGCGAAAGTGACATCGTGAGTGGGGAAGAAGCGGCTTTGGCCGGTTCTTCTCCTCTCTTATATACTCTATCGGACACCGGGAGGAGGGTTTTTTCGTGATTGAGACAGTGAATTATCTGCGGCAGCTGAACATGGCGTCGCTGATGCTGCGGCTGACGCTGGCCATGCTCTTCGGCGGCATGATCGGCCTGGAGCGGGGGCGGAAGGGCCGCCCGGCGGGCTTTCGCACCTATATGCTGGTTTGTCTGGGCGCGGCGCTGACCATGCTGCTGAGCCAATATGAGTACTATATGCTGGGCCACGGCTGGGCCCCCCTGGCGGCGGAGGTGGGCATCCGCACGGACGTGAGCCGCTTCGGCGCCCAGGTCATCAACGGCATCGGCTTTTTGGGCGCGGGCACCATCATCGTCACCGGCCGGCAGGAGGTCAAGGGCCTGACCACCGCGGCGGGCCTCTGGGCCTCCGCCTGCATGGGCCTGGCCATCGGCGCCGGGTTCTACGAGTGCGTGGCCATGGCTTTTTTGATGATCTTCCTCTCCGTCCGCTTCCTCTCCCCGCTGGAGCTCTTAATCATTGAAAACGCCCGGAATATGAACATCTACGTGGAGTTCCGCTCTCTGGACAACGTGGGTGAGATCATCGGCCGCATCAAAAATCAGGGCGCGGAGATCTACGAGGCGGAGGTGGACCACGGCCAGGAGAGCGTCTCCCACCACCCCAACGCCGTCTTCGCCCTGCGGATGCGGCAAAAGGGCGGCCACGCCAAGCTGCTGGCCTCCATCTCCGAGATGGAGGACGTCTACATTGTCCACGATATCTGAGGAAAGGGGGCGGAGTGTATGCTGCCGGTTTTTGACTCTCTGCGGGATGTGACCTTTTTGTCCGTCACCGTCCGGATGCTGCTGGCCGTGCTCTGCGGCGGCATCATCGGCATTGAGCGGGAGTTTAAGCGCCGTCCCGCGGGCTTTCGCACCCACATCCTGATCTGCCTGGGGGCGGCCATGACCACCCTCACCAGCCAGTACCTCTACCTCTGCCTGGGGCAGTACACCGACATAGCCCGCCTGGGCGCCCAGGTGGTGGCCGGCATCGGCTTCATCGGCGCGGGCACCATCATCGTCACCCGCCGCCAGCGGGTCAAGGGCCTGACCACCGCGGCGGGCCTCTGGGCCGCCGCCATCATCGGCCTGACCCTGGGCGGCGGCTTCTACGAGGGCGGCCTCTTCGCCACGGCGCTGATCCTCATCGCGGAGCTGCTGTTCTCCCGCCTGGAGTACCGGATGCTGAAAAACGCGCCGGAGATCAACCTCTATATCGAACACACCGACAAATCCTGCATCGAGGAGCTACTGCGCCTGTTCCGGGAGGCGGATATGAAGATTTTGAACATGGGCATCATCCGCTCCGACAGCACCGAACGGCACAACGCCTGCGCCATCTTCACCCTGCGGCTGCGCAAGGGCACCCACCAGGAGGACCTGATGGGGAAGATCCGCTCCATCCCCGGCGTGCTGTCTGTGCGGAAGCTCTGACGTGCCGGAGCGTCAAATCGCGCAAACGGGGCCGCCCGCTCTTGGGCGGCCTCTTTTTTGTCCATATAACAGGAATATACGTCCATAGCAAGCGGACATTTGTTAGAAAACGCAATTGACAACCCTGGAAACATGTGGTAAGGTAATACCAAATTGAAGAACGGCATATAAATTCCCAGGGAGGCAGTCCCCGAGGGGGCCTGGCGGAACCGGGAACCACTGTGGCTCTGGAGAAGCCCGGCCGGCCCGGGTACCGAAGGTGTAAGGCGGAAAACCGCCGAATCTCTCAGGTAAAAGGACAGAGCGGACATTTCCGCCGGCGGCTGTGTGTACCGGCGGAGATTTCCCGGAGCTGCGCCCGCAGCTCCTTTTTGCCGTTTAGACACAATTTTGGAGGGAAATATGGAGATTTTTGACGCGATTTTGGGATTTCTCAAGGGCCCCCTGAACGACTTTGCCTGGATGTACACGTTCCTCCCCTGCGCCATTTTGGGCGGACTGTTTCTGACGATCCGCTGCGGCGCCGTGCAGTTCGTCCACTTCGGCCACGCCATGAAGAACACCGTGGGAAAGATGTTCCAGAAGCAGAAGGCCGGCGCCGGCGCGGTGACGCCCCTGCAGGCCGTGACCACCGCCCTGTCCGCCACCGTGGGCACCGGCAACATCGTGGGCACGTCCCAGGCCATCGCCCTGGGCGGCTACGGCGCGGTGTTCTGGCTGTGGCTGGCGGCGCTGGTGGGCATGGTGACCAAGTACTCTGAGATCGTTCTGGCCGTCAAGTACCGGGAGCGGGACAGCAAGGGCGACTGGGTGGGCGGCCCCATGTACTACATCTCCAAGGGCCTGGGCAAAAGCTGGAAGTGGCTGGCCATGCTCTACGCCGGCCTCGCCGCCCTGGCGTGCTTCGGCATCGGCAACATGTCCCAGGTGAACAGCATCACCGGCTCCGTTATCGGCGCTTTCGCCGCGTTCACCACCGTCTCCGCCAGCATGGAGATGGCCCTCAAGTGGATCATGGGCATCCTGCTGGCCGTGCTGGTGGCGGTGATTCTCCTGGGCGGCATCAAGCGCATCGGCGCCGTCACGGAGAAGCTGATCCCCTTTATGAGCATCTTCTACATCGTTTTTACCGCGATCGTCATCGCCGCTCACGCGGGCAGCATCCCCTCCGCCTTTCAGAAGATCTTCGCCACCGCTTTCACGCCCCAGGCCATGTTCGGCGCCACCACCGGCATCGTCCTGAAAAACACCATCATCTGGGGCCTGCGGCGCAGTGCGTTCTCCAATGAGGCGGGCCTTGGCTCCGCGGCCATCGCCCACGCCGCGGCGGACACCAAGGGCCCCGTGAATCAGGGTCTGTACGGCATCTTCGAGGTATTCATCGACACCATCGTCATCTGCTCTCTCACCGCCCTGACCATCATCTGCAGCGGCGTGGAGATCAGCTTCGGCGTGAAGCCCGGCAGCGAGCTGATTACCGCCTCCCTGGCCACCGTCTTCGGCGACAAGTTCGCGGCGCTGTTCATCGCCATCGCCCTGGCCCTCTTCGCGTTCTCCACCGTGCTGGGCTGGTCCCTGTACGGCACCCGCTGCGTCCAGTACCTCTTCGGCCACAAGGACGTCCGGGGCCACCGGGCCGTCCGGGTGTTCCAGATGATCTTCATCCTGGTGGTGGTCATCGGCTGCGTGTCTCCCCTGGAGCTGGTGTGGGATGTGGCGGACACGTTCAACGGCCTCATGGCCATCCCCAACTTCATCGGCCTCTTCGCCCTCTCCGGCGTGGTGGCCATGGAGACCAAAAAGTATTTCGGCAGCAGGAACAGCCTGCGCTGATTCCCCAAGCTGTGAAAGAGGCGTCCGCAGAGCGGACGCCTCTTTTTTCGTCTATCCGATTTCCTCCACGGCCCGGCGGATGTCCCCGGAGAGGTACAAGGACCCCAGGGCGCAGACCACGCCGCATTGCCCGGCGGCGTCCAACGCCAGCCGGACCCCCTCCCCTGCCGCGGCGCAGGGCCGGGCGGGGACGCCCCGTTCCGCCAGAAGTTCCGCCAGCGCCTCCGCCTCCATGGCCCGGAGGCTCTCCGGCCGCAGGGTGAAGACCCGCTCCGCCAGGGGCACAATCGCGTCCAGCATGGCGGTCACATCCTTGTCCGCCAGCAGTCCCAGAAGGAATACCATCTTCCGCCCCGGGAACAGCGCCCGCAGGCTCTCTGCCGCCGCGGCCATGCCGTGGGCGTTGTGGGCGCCGTCCAGCAAAAACACCGGCTCCCGCCGCAGCACCTCGAACCGTCCCGGCCAGCGTACCGACGCCAGCCCCCGGCGGAGGGCCTCCTCGGAGATCCGCCAGCCCTTTCCCCGGAGGACCTCCAGGGCGGTGATGGCCGCGGCGGCGTTTTTCAGCTGGCAGGCCCCCGGCAGGGGGAGGTACAGGTCCTCATAGGGGACGAAGTCGAACCGGGCCCCCTCCAGCCCCGCGGAGCGGGGACGCAGGCGGGAGAAGTCCACCTCCGTGAGGCGCGCCCCCCGCTCTTGGCAGACCCGGCGGAATACTTCGTCCGCCTCCGGGCACCCGCCATAGCTCACCACGTCTCCGCCGGGCTTGATAATCCCCGCCTTGGCGGCGGCCACGTCCGCCTGGGTGGGGCCCAGCAGCGCCACGTGGTCCATGCCCATGGCGGTGAGGACGGCGGCCTCCGGCACGTCGATGACGTTGGAGGCGTCCAGCGCGCCCCCCAGGCCCACCTCCAGCACAGAGATGTCACAGCCCTTCCTGCGGAAGTACAGCAGGGCGATGGCGGTAATCAGCTCAAACTCCGTGGGGTGCTCCGCCATGGCCTCCGCCGCGGGGCGGACCTCCTCCGCCAGCGACGCCAGCTCCCCGTCGGAGATCATCTCCCCGTCCACCTGGATCCGCTCGTGGAAGGTCATGAGATAGGGGGAGGTGTTCAGCCCCACCCGGTATCCGGCGGAGCAGAGCACGGCGGCGATGCAGGCGCAGGTGCTGCCCTTGCCGTTGGTGCCCGCCACGTGGACAAATTTCTGCCCCCGCTGGGGATCCCCCAGGGCGCGGAGCAGGGTCCGGATGCGGTCCAGCCCCGGGGCATGGCGCTCCCACTGGTGGGAGTGAATATACTCGATGGCCTCCCGTCCGGTCACGGCGCGTCCCTCCCCCTTACGCCCGGGCCAGACCCTGGCGGCGCAGCAGCACGGCCATGGGCATGGCCACGGTGGCCACGATCACGGCGATCAGCACGCCGGAGCCCAGACGGTAGAGCAGCTCACCGAAGACATAGGCCCGGGAGTAGTAATGGCAGATCCAGGCGTCCAGGGCGATGACGGCGGTGTTGGCGGCGGTGGTGCAAAGCGCCGCCAGCACGCAGACGGCGTACCCCAGCGCCGGACGGCGCTCCAGGGGGCGGTCCGTACGGCGCAGCCGCCCGGCCGCAAGCCCGATGACCACCCCCCGCACCGCCGGAGGAATGAGCCACAGCGCCGTGGTGGCGGTGATGCCGTAGCCGCCGATAAGCTGGTTGATGAACTCCCCCGCCAGGGCCGTCAGGGCGGACTCCAGGGGGCCGAACAGCAGCGCCGAGAGCACCACCGGCAGCGAGGCGAAAGTGATGCGCAGATTCCCCGCCTTGATGGCGACGGTGTTGTTCAGCAGCACGTACAGCGCCGCCAGCATGGCGACGCGGCACAGGGCGCGGGTGCTCCATTTGGACATAAAAATACCTCCTTCTGATACGGCAGTACGCCGCACAGAGGAGGACCCCTTCATGCGGCAGCGGGATGCGGGACACACACTGCGGTTTCCCTTTCGTCCGGAAAGCAACTCCCCGTCTTCCCGGCACTGCGGACGGCCCTCGCCGCCCGTTGACACGCGTGTCCCTACTCTGCCTGTTTCGCACCATTATACCGCTTTTTTTCAAAATAGCAACCCCTAAAAAACGCGGACAAAAGCGGACGGATTCCACCCGCGTCCGCCGGTGAGCTCCGTCCGCCCTTTACAGTATCCGCCGGTCGCGGCGTCACGCCATCTTCCGGTATTCCTCCAGCACCTGGTCCAGCAGCTCGCGGACGACCTCGAACGCGGCGCTGTCGGACTCGTCAAAGGGAAAGATCGCCTTGGGGGAGATCTCCACGCCCCGGTGCACCAGCAGCTTCTTAAAGAGCAGCGAGCAGCTGGAGCCCATCTCGTAGATGGGCATCAGCCGGTTCAGCAGGCCGCTCAGCTTCACGCCCCGGCTCAGGTCCCCCCTGTTCACGGAGCCGATCAGATCGCTCCAGATGTCCGGCACCACGTTGGCCAGACCCCCGATGGAGCCGCAGCCCCCGGATACCAGGTTATAGAAGAACTGGTCGTCAAATCCGGAGTACACCTCAAAGGGCAGCCCCTCCATCGCACGGCAGATCTGATTGGTGTGGCCCGCTTCCGCAACGGTGTCCTTGATCCCCACGATGTTGGGGTTTCGCTCCGCCAGGGCCCGCACGGTCCCGGCGGCGATGGAGTGTCCGCTGCGGGCGGGATAGTTGTAGATGTACAGATCCCCCCGCAGGTGCTTTGCCAGCGTGTCATAGTAGGTAAAGAGGTGCTCCTGGTCCATGCCGTAGTAGTAGGGCCCGATGACCAGCGGGGCCCGGTAGCCCATGTCGTAGACGGCGTTGGACAGCTCCAGCGTCTGGTGGAAATTTGTGCTGCCCGTCCCGGCGTAGAGGGGCAGGCGGCCGTGGACGCACTCGGCATAAAAGGCCAGAAACGCCCGCTTTTCCGCCACAGTGAGCTCGGTGAACTCGCCGGTGGACCCCAGGACCAGAATCCCGTCCACGCCGCTTTGGACCAGGTACTCCGCCACCTTGCGGTTGTCCTCGTAGTCCGGCTTTCCGTCGTGGTCGAAGACCGTGACCACCGGAACAATAATTTTACTCATCACAGGTCCTCCCTGTATCGTCGTGTTGGAATCGGCCGGCCCGCGTCAAAGGCTTGACGCGGGCCGGGGATGCATGAATGGATCGGGGCGGCTCGATGCTCACTCGTTATAGAGTCAGCGCACTTGAAAACCGGCAGGCGGCTTTCAAGGCGGACAGAGCGCGCCGGCACATAAAACGCGCTGTGCGCCTCAAACAAAGTCCGCCGCCTGGCCGTTTCACGGCCTGCCGCAGCGCTTCATGCTGCGGCGTTGAAAAGAGGCACTCGCTTCTTTTCAGCCGCGGTGGTTATAGCTCTCCTCCAGCCGCGCGTAGGTCTTATACCGCTCATCGGCCTCCTGCTGGGCCTTGGCAAACAGCGTCTCGGCGGCCTCGGGGTGCTTGATCTTCAAGCCGGCGTAGCGGACCTCGCCGTCCAGGAACTCGCTGACGGGGACGGAGGGCTGCTTGTAGTCCAAGGAGAAGGGGTTCTCCGCCTTGTCGGGGTTGTACCGGTAGAGGGGCCACAGTCCGCAGTCCACCGCCTTTTTCATCTCCGCCTGCACGTTGTTCATGCCGGCCTTGATCCCGTGGTTGATGCAGGGGGCGTAGGCGATGATGATGGAGGGGCCCTTGTGGTCCACCGCCTCGGTGACGGCCTTCATCAGCTGGCCGGGGTTGGCGCCCATGGCCACGGAGGCCACGTACACGTCGGGATAGGTCATCATCAGACGGCCCAGGTCTTTCTTGGCGGTGCGCTTGCCGCCGTCGGCAAACTTGGCGGAGGCGCCCACGGGGGTCGCCTTGGAGGACTGTCCGCCGGTGTTGGAGTAGACCTCGGTGTCCACCACGAAGACGTTGATGTCCTCGCCGGAGGCCATCACATGGTCCAGGCCGCCGTAGCCGATGTCGTAGGCCCAGCCGTCGCCGCCGAAGAGCCACACGACCTTCTTGCTCAGCTGGTCTCTGTGCAGCAGGATCTCCTCCGCCAACGCCTGCGCCTCGCCGGAGAGGGAGGCCTGCTCCAGGGCTTTCACCAGGGCCTTGGTGTCGTCAAAGCTGGCGTCCAGGTCGTCAAAGGAGGCCAGCCACTTGCTGCAGGCGTCCGCCAGGCTCCCGTCCACCAGGGGCAGCAGCTGCTCCACCCGCATCTTCACGTTGCCCCGGCGCTGTTTGACCGCCAGGCACAGCCCCAGGCCGTTTTCCGCCTCGTCCTCAAAGAGGGTGGCGTACCAGGACGGGCCGTAGCCCTCCTTGTTCGCGGTGTAGGCCAGGGAGGGGAACGCGCCGGCCCAGGCCGTGGAGCAGCCCACGCCGTTGACCCAGTACATCCGCTCGCCGTACAGCTGGGTGAGGAGCTTTGCGTAGGGAGTCTCGCCGCAGCCGGCGCAGGCGCCGGAGAACTCCACCAGGGGCTGGCAGAACTGGCTGCCCTTGAGGGTCTTGCGTCCGAACACGCCGGGCTTGTCGCTGAGGGAGAGGGCATAGTTCCAGTTGGTCTCGTCGTACATGGCGTCGTCCACCGGCTTCATGGTCAGCGCCTTGTCCTTGGCAAGGCAGGAGGCGGCGCAGGAGCCGCAGCCGGTGCAGTCCAGGGTGCTGACCTGGAGACGGTACTTCAGGCCCTGGGCGCCCTTGGCCTTCGCCATGGTAAACCCGGCGGGAGCGGCCTTGGCCTCCTCCTCGTTCACCAGATACGCGCGGATGGCGGCATGGGGGCAGACAAAGGTGCACTGGTTGCACTGGAGGCACTTGTTGTGGTCCCAATCGGGCAGGCTGGAGGCAATGCCCCGCTTGTCGTACTTGGAGGTGCCCAGCGGGTAGGTGCCGTCCTGATAGGGCACCAGGGCGGAGACCGGCAGGTCGTCGCCCCGCTGGCGGTTGCAGGGGATGACAATGTTCTTCACCACATCGGGCAGGCTCTCGTCCACGGTGCGCTCATCCACGGCCTGCGACCAGGCGGCGGGGACGCTGACCTTGACGGGGCTGTTGACGCCGGCGTCCACGGCGGCCATATTCATATTGACCACTTTCTCGCCCTTCTTGGCGTAGGTCTTCTGAACGGCCTCCTTCATGTACCGGACGGCGTCCTCCACCGGCATCACGCCGGAGAGCTTGAAGAAAGCGGACTGGAGAATCATATTGGCGTGGTTCCCCAGGCCCAGCTCCCGGGCCAGCTTGTTGGCGTCCACGATGTAGAACTGCACGTTGTGGTCTGCGATGTACTTCTTCACGTCGCCGGGGAGCTTGCTGTCCAGCTCCGCCTCACTCCAGGAGGTGTTCAGCAGGAAGGTGCCGCCGTCCTTGATCTCGTGGATCATGTCGTACTTGGTGATGTAGGACTGGGCGTGGCAGGCCAGGAAGTCCGCGGCCTTGATGAGGTAGGTGGAGCGGATGGGCTCCTTGCTGAAGCGCAGGTGGCTCTTGGTGATGCCGTAGGACTTCTTGGAGTCGTACTCGAAATACGCCTGGGTGTACATCCCGGCATGGTCGCCGATGATCTTGGCGGAGTTCTTGTTGGCGCCCACGGTGCCGTCGGAGCCCAGGCCCCAGAACTTGCAGGAGACGGTGTCGGCGGACTCGGTGATGAGGGGCTCCTTCACGTCCAGACTCAGGTGGGTCACATCGTCCACCACGCCGATGGTGAAAAGATGCCTGGGCTCGGCATCGTTCATGTTGTCGAACACGGCCTTCAGCTGGGCGGGGGTCACGTCCTTGGAGGCGAGGCCGTAGCGGCCGCCGTAGATCTCCGGGGCGTCTTTGTCGTTGGCGTAGGCGGCGCAGACATCCAGATACACCGCGCCGGCGATGGCGCCGGGCTCCTTGGAGCGGTCCATGGCGGTGACTTTCCTCACCGTTTTGGGCATGGCGCCCAGGAAGTACTTCATATCAAAGGGGCGGAACAGGTGGATCTGCAGCAGTCCCACCTTCTCGCCCCGGGAGCGCAGGTAGTCCACCACCTCTTTGGCACACTCGCAGGCGGAGCCCATCATGACCATGACCCGGTCCGCGTCCTCCGCGCCGTAGTAGTTGAAGATGTGGTAGTCCCGGCCGGTGATCCTGTTGATGCCCTGCATGCAGCCCTCCACGACGCCGGGGATGGCGTCGTAGGCGGCGTTGTTGGCCTCCTGGCCCTGGAAATAGACGTCGGGCCCCTGTACGGTGGTGCGGTGCAGGGGGTGCTCCGGGTTCATGGCAATCCGGTGATAGGCCTCCAGGGCGTCCTGATCCATCAGAGCCGCCGCGGCGTCCAGGTCGATCACCTCGATCTTCTGGATCTCGTGGGACGTCCGGAAGCCGTCGAAGAAGTGGACAAAGGGCACCCGGGTTTTGACGGTGGTCAGGTGGGCCACGGCGGCCAGATCCATGACCTCCTGGACGCCGGAGGTGGACATCATGGTCACGCCGGTGGTACGGCAGCTCATCACGTCCTGGTGGTCGCCGAAGATGTTGTTGGCGTGCTGGGCCACGGACCGGGCCGCCACGTGGAACACGGCGGGCATCCGGTGGCCGGCCATGATGTACATGTTGGGGATCATCAGCAGCAATCCCTGGGAAGAGGTGAACGTGGTGGCCATGGCGCCGGCCTCCGCCGCGCCGTGGAGGGCGCCGGCGGCGCCGCCCTCGGACTGCATCTCCACCAGGCTCACGCTCTGCCCGAACATATTCTTCCGGCCCGCGGCCGCCCACTCGTCCACCTTCTCACTCATGGGAGAGGAGGGCGTGATGGGGAAAATTCCCGCGACGTCGGTAAAATGGTAGGCGACGTGGGCGCAGGCCTCGTTGCCGTCCATGGTTTTCAAAGTCACTTTGCGAGACATGGTCGTTCCTCCTTATACTATTCGCCAATTAAAATCATGAATGGTTTTAATTCCGTCAGCTCTATTGACGGGACACCGTCATTCTGGCGGTGTCGGCGAAGCCGTTCAATACCAATCTTCCAAAAGCAATATGGCTTTTGGAGGCCACGGCATACGCCGCAGCATTAAAATGCGACATGCCGCATTTTAATTGAAGATTGGTATTACTGCATCCCGTCCCGGGGAGTTCCCACGGGACGGGACGTATGTTACATCTTAATAATCGCGCCCTGGTCGGCGGAAGTCGCCGTCTTGGCGTACAGCCGCAGGTAGCCGTTGGGAATCTGCTTTTCGGGCATCTTCAGCTCCCTGTACCGCCGGGCGATCTCCTCGTCGGAGACATGGAGCTCCAGACGGCCCTCGTTGACGTCGATCAAAATCTCGTCGCCGTCCTCCACGATGGCCAGGGGACCCCCCTCGGCGGCCTCCGGGGAGATGTGGCCCACGAAGCAGCCGTTGTTGGTGCCGGAGAAGCGGCCGTCGGTAATCAGGGCCGTGGACTTGCTCAATCCCACGCCGTAGAGGTACTTCATGGCCTTGAACATCTCCCGCATGCCCGGGCCGCCCTTGGGGCCCTCATAGCGGATGACCACCACGTCGCCGGCCTGGATCTTTCCGCCCAGGATGGCCTCCTCGGCCTCCTCCTCGCTGTTGTAGCACTTGGCCCTGCCCACAAAGTGGTGCATGGAGGGGTCGATGGCGCCGGGCTTCGTCACGCCTGTGTTGGGGCAGAGGTTGCCGTGGAGCACCGCCACGCCGCCGGTCCTGGAGAAAGGCTCCTCCACCGTCTTGATGATGGAGGGATCCTCGGGATACTCGTAGACGTAGCCCTCCAGGTTCTCCTCCAGCGTCCTGCCGGTGACGGTCAGCACGGAGGTGTCCAGAACGCCGCCCAGCCGCTGCTGCACCCTGGGGATGCCGCCGGCGCGGTGGAACGCCTCCATCTCGGGCTTTGCGGCGGGATTGACCTTGGCGATCTGAGGCGTGGTTTTGCTGAGCTTTTCAAACTCCTCCACCACGTTCATATCCAGCTCCGCCGCGTTGGCGATGGCGGACAGGTGCAGCACCGCGTTGGTGGAGCCGCAGATGGCCATGGTCACCTTGATGGCGTTGCGGATGGCGGCGGGAGTCATGATCTGGCGGGCGGTGATGCCCTTTTTGCACAGCTCCACGATGGCCCGGCCGGACTCGAAAGAGCAGCGCAGGCGGGCGGCGTAGGCCGCGGGGATCAGCGCGCCGCCGGGCAGGGACATCCCCAGGGCCTCCGACACACAGCACATGGTGTTGGCGGTTCCCAGGAACGAGCAGGAGCCGCAGCCGGGGCAGGCCGTGTTCTCCAGGGCGGCGTACTCGCACTCGGTGACCTTGCCGGCCTTCACCATGCCCAGCGCCTCGGAGATGGAGGTCAGGTCGCTCTTGCGGCCGTCGAACTCGATTCCGCCCAGCATGGGGCCACCGACGCACACAATGCAGGGGATGTCCAGCCGGGCGGCCGCCATCAGCATGGCGGGCACAATCTTATCACAGGAGGCCAGCAGCACCAGGCCGTCCAGCCGGTGGGCCTGGGCCATGATCTCCACGGAATTGCATATAATCTCTCGGGAGGGCAGGATGTAGTGCATTCCCTCGTGGCCCTGGGCCACGCCGTCACAGGCCGCGATGGTGCCGAACTCCACCGGCGTGCCGCCGGCGGCGTAGATGCCGTTTTTGACGTACTCGGCCACCTTGTCCAGGTTGTAGTGGCCGGGGACCAGCGTGTTCCAGGTGTTGGCGATGCCAATCAGGGGCTTCCCCTCCCGCAGCTCGCTGTCCGTGTAGCCCATCGATTTGAACAGGGATCTTGCGAAAGCGCTGTCCTCTTCGCCGAGGATCGTCTTGCTTCGAAATTCCATGAGATATCCTCCTTGCGTTTTGGTTCTACTATTTCAGATTGTTGTTCTATATTGCCGTTCAAACATTGCACTTATATTTTAATTCTCCGCTCTTCATTTGTCAATGCAGAATATTACGGCGGAATCGCAAAATCTACAGGGCCATTTTTATGCTTATTGACAGATTTCGGCGCATCCCTTATAATGGAGAAAATCGACGTTCGGTAATACAGAACATCCCGGAGGGAGCTGCCATGGCCACCACAAAAAACGTACAATCTGTCGAGCGGGCTTTTTCCATCCTGGAGCTCTACCCGCGCACCGGCTGTTCGGAATACAGCGTCAAGGAGATCGCCGACGAGCTGGGCCTGAACAAGAGCACCGCTTTCGGCCTCATCAACACGCTGACGAATCTGGGCTACCTGCGTCAGAACAGCGAGAACCAGAAGTACGCGCTGGGGCTGAAGCTGCTGACCCTCTCCAACACGGTGAAGGTACAGAACATCATCATCCAGTCGGTCCACCCCTATCTGGAGCAGATCAGCCGCAAGTACGGCGAGACGGTCCACTGCGCCGTGGGCCACCGGGGCGGCGTGATCTACGTGGA
Organism: uncultured Oscillibacter sp.; assembly: GCA_947365245.1. Taxonomy (GTDB): domain Bacteria; phylum Bacillota; class Clostridia; order Oscillospirales; family Oscillospiraceae; genus Oscillibacter. The sequence goes on from CANAWG010000015.1 coordinate 41,227, forward strand.
CAAGGTGGAGGCCACCGGCTCCATCATCATCAGCACCCAGGTGGGGACTCAGAACGACCTCCACTGCACCGGCGTGGGCAAATGCCTGCTGGCCTACATGCCGCCGGAGGACCAGGAGCAGGTCTACACCGGAAATCTGCGGACCATGACCTACAACACCATCACCAACTCCGAGCGGCTGCGGGAGGAGATCCGCCGCGTCCGCCAGGAGGGCTACGCCATGGACAACGAGGAGATCTCCCTGGGCCTGAGCTGCGTGGCGGTGCCGGTGTTCTCCGCGCCGGAGACCGCGGCCTGCGCCATTAGTGTCTCCGGCATGACCTCCCGCATCCAGACGGCCAGGGCCAACGGTCTGGTCAACGAGCTCAAGTGGGTGGCGGCCTCCATCTCCAAGAGCGTGTTCGACTACGAGTATCCCGTGGAGAGCGGCCAGCCGTAAGCGGCGCAAACAGGAAAAGGCAGAGGGCTTGGCCCTCTGCCTTTTTTGACGCCGTTTATTGGGTCTTCCTCCGCGTCTCCCGGTCCCGCCATGCCCTGGCGGGATTTTGCACGCCCATCTTCCCTCCGCTGATCTCCAGCGCGGTCCCCGTGATATAGCGGGCGTAGTCGGAGGCCAGAAACGCCAGCGCCCAGGCCACGTCCACCGGCTCGCCGAAAGACTGCAGGGCAATGGCGGATTTCAGCGACTCCGCGTCGGCGGCGATGCGCTCCCGGTTCATCTCCGTGTTGATGACGCCGGGAACGTACCCGTTGACCCGGATGCCGTAGGGCGCCATCTCCGCCGCCAGGGTCTTGACCATGGAGCTCACGCCCGCCTTGGTGGCGGCGTACACACCGCTGCCCACGGAGGGGAACAGCGCGGCAAAGGAGGAGGCCAGCAGCAAAACGCCGCCGCGCTCCCGCATGGCGTCAAAGGCGATCCGGGAGAAGAGGTAGACGGACTTCAGGTTCGTGTTTACCGTCTTGTCCCACAGGGCCTCGTCGGTGTCCAGAATGCTGTACTGGGGGCAGACGGCCGCGTTGCCCACCCAGATGTCCACGGGACCCAGCGCCGCGGCGGCGCGGGCGGAAAAGGCCGCCAGCGCCTGGCCGTCGGAGACGTCGCAGGTCTCTCCGAACGCGGTCACGCCCTGCCGCTCCAAGCGCTCCAGCGCCCGCTTCAGCTTCTCCGGATTGGTGCCGCAGACGGCTGTTTTCGCCCCCAGGGAGCCGAAGAGCTCCGCGCTGGCAAGGCCGATGCCGTCCGTGCCGCCGGTGATCAGGACGGTCTTCCCGTCAAAACGAATGTCCATTTATAGGTTCCTCCTTGGCAGGATAGTGAGCGCAGGGGCGCTCCGGCAAGCCGGGGCACCCCTGCTGGAAGGGAGAGAAAGGGGAGGTCGATCAGCCCAGAACACCAACCATGTTCAGCAGGGCGATTACGATGATGCAGATGATAGAGGCCACGACGCTGGGGAACGTGACGTACTTCAAAGACTGCTTGGTATCCAGGTTGAAGAACTGGCCCATCACCCAGAAGCCGGAGTTGTTGACGTGGTCCACCATCAGGGTGCCGGCGCCGATGGCCAAAACGGCGGCCAGGGGGGACAGACCCAGGGCGGGCAGCATGGGCAGGACGATGCCGGCGGCAGTCATGCCGGCGGTGGTCATGGAGCCAACGGCGGTCATCATGATGGCGGCGATGGCCCAGGGGATCAGGATGGCGGGGATGGGGCTGTTGCCGATGGCCTCGGACAGAGGCGCCAGGGCGGGAGCGCTCTTCAGAATGGTGCCGAAAGCGCCGCCCATGGCGGTAATCAGCAGAGGAGACAGGCACACGATGAGTCCGCGGGCCACCCACTTGTTGAGCATGATGTCGCCCAGGCCGGACTTGGCCTCCTCGGGGAAGTGCTCCTCGTAGGCCTTGAGGACGGCCTTGCGCTGCTTGTAGCCCAGCCACAGGGAGTACAGAACGCCGATGAACAGAGCGATGACCTTGTGGCCGATGGTGGTGCAGACCTTGTAGACCATGCCCTCGGGATTGGCGTACATGGCGGCAAAGGAGGACAGGGAGATCAGCGCCACGGGCAGCAGCAGGGGCAGGAACGCCAGGAACGTGTTGGGCAGGGTGTTGTCCTTGATCAGAATATCGTCAATGCGGTCGCCGGTGGTCTCGGACAGGCCCTTGACCATCTCGGGCTTGGGCTCGATCCACTCCTTCTCCGTCCACTTGCGCAGCAGCAGCCAGGTGCCGAAGAAGCCGATCAGGGCGATCACAATGCCCCAGACGATGGTCATGCCCAGGTCCGCCTCAAACATCAAAGCAATGGCCAGGATGCCGGGGGTGGGCGGCACCAGGCCGTGGGTCAGGAACAGGCCCAGGCCTGTGAAAGAGGCCATGGTGGACATGGAGATGTGCTTACGCTTGGAGAGCATGGAGGCGATGGGGGCCGTGAGGACCATGGTGATGTCGCCGAACACGGGGATGGACATGATGAAAGCGGTCAGGGACGGCGCCAGCTCCATGTTCTTGCCCCGGAAGAGCTTGATGAAGAAGTTGGCGATGGACTTGGCCGCGCCGGTATCCTCGATGGCCATGGAGATGATGGCGCCCAGGATGATGGTGATGCCGACACTGCCCAGGGTGCCGCCGAAGCCGCTGCCGATCATATCGGCCGTGCCGGACACGCCGTAGCCCAGGACGATGCCCGTGAGCAGGGCCACGCTGAACAGCGCCATAACGGGGTGAACTTTGAGTTTCAGGATCAGCAGCATCAAAATCAGAATAGCCGCCGCCAGAACAACTAAGAACATACTTGCAGACATGGTGTATTTCTCCTTTTCTCGTTTCTTTTTTGATTCAGGCTCTGCGCATCCGGTCTCTCGTCAAACGCTCGTCGCTCCCCCTTTGTTCTTTTAATTCGTTTGATGTACAGCAATATAGAATAATGTAATCATAGTCTGCCGGTGCCGATTTGTCAATATCTTTCGAAAATATCGTAAGGACTGCCAAAATTGCAGTCCTGTTTTCAAATTATTCACAAATTTTTTGGGAGATTTTTCATATATCTGGAAAATTCCGTTTTTGGATTCCTCCACTTTTCGGAATTTATTCTTTAATGTAGAACGTTCAAATCCTTTCTCCAAAAGAAAAACCGCGTTTTGAACGCAGCCTCACCACAAGCCTGTTCGCAAAAAAAAAGGCGGCCTCCCATGTTTTTTTGAATTTCCCCTTGACAGGAACGATTGTTCGATATACAATAAAAATCGAACAAACATTCCACTTCATTGTCCGTCCCCATGGACGGCGTCAAAGGAGGTCTTCTCATGACTGGCTGGACTCTGTTTTTCCTCGTGATCGGCGCGGCGGTGCTCACCGCCCAGCTCTTCCGGGTGATCGACGCCATCGAGCACCCCAGACGGACCCGGTGATCGGTTTCCATGGATGTTCTGGAAAAGCTGACCATCCTCACCGACGCCGCCAAGTATGACGCCGCCTGCACCTCCAGCGGCGGCAGCCGTACGGCCAAACGGGGATACATTGGAAATACCTCCACCTCCCTGGCCGGATGCTGCCACTCGTTCTCCGCCGACGGGCGGTGCGTCACGCTGCTGAAGGTGCTGATGACCAACCGCTGCGTATACGACTGCAAGTACTGCGTCAACCGCCGCAGCAACGAGACGAGGCGGGCCGCTTTCACCCCGGAGGAGCTGGCGGATCTGACCATCAATTTCTACCGGCGGAACTATATCGAGGGGCTCTTTCTCTCCTCCGGTGTCTTCCGCAGCCCGGACTACACCACGGAACTGATGATCCGCTCCCTGCGTCTTCTGCGGGAGACCTACCGCTTCAACGGCTACATCCACGCCAAGGCCATCCCCGGCACCGCGCCGGAGCTGGTGGAGCAGCTGGGTTTTCTGGCGGACCGGCTCAGCGTCAACATTGAGCTGCCCTCGGAGGCGGGGCTGCGGGCCCTGGCGCCGGACAAGACCAAACAGGCAATTCTGGCCCCCATGCGGCAGATCCAGACCCGGAACAGGCAGAGCAAAGAGGAGCTGGTGAAATACCGCCACGCCCCCAAGTTCGCCCCCGCCGGCCAGAGCACCCAGCTGATCGTGGGGGCCACGGCGGACAACGACTTTCACATCCTGCGCCTCACCCAGGGGCTCTATGACCGCTACCGGCTCAAGCGGGTGTTCTACTCCGCCTACGTGCCAGTGGTGGAGCACGCCCTGTTGCCCGCCAGGGATGTCAAGCCGCCCCTTTTGCGGGAGCACCGGCTGTACCAGGCGGACTGGCTGCTGCGGTTCTACGGCTTCCGGGCCGAGGAGCTGCTGGACGAGGCCCACCCGGACTTCGATCCCCGGGTGGATCCCAAGTGCAGCTGGGCCCTGGCCCACCCGGCATTCTTCCCTGTGGAGGTCAACCGGGCGGACTATGAGTCTTTGCTGCGGATCCCCGGCGTGGGCGTCACCTCCGCCAGGCGCATCCTGTCCGCCCGCAGGACCGGCCCCCTCCACATTGAAAACCTGCCGAAACAGGGGGTGGTGATGAAGCGGGCCCAGTACTTTCTCACCGCCTCCGGCAAAATGGCCGACGGCCTCCGCTTCACCCAGGACAGCCTCCTGCGGGGGCTGATTGCCGCGGAGCGGCCCCTGCTGCCCCAGCCGCCCATGGAGCAGCTGTCCCTTTTCGCCGTGTGACCGGGAGAACCCAAATGACAGAAATGGTCTACTGCTACGACGGCAGCTTTGAGGGCTTCCTCTGCTGCGTCTTCGAGAGCTACGCCAAAAGAGAAGTCCTCACCGCTATCTGCTGCGATGAGGACTTTGTTCCAATGCTCTTTGCCAGCCGGTCCATTTTGACCGATCGGGACCAGGCCGGCCGGGTGTACCGAAAGGTGGTCAAGTGCTCCCCCCACGCGGCGGAGCTGCTGCGCAAGGGATTTCTCACCTGCCTTCCGGACCGGGAGATTCACCTCTACCACCTGATTCAAAAGCTGCTGCGGGACGGCCCCGGCTTTCTAAGCAACCTCTCCGACCCGGTGCTCTACCCCGTTGCCAAGGCCGTGCGGCACCTGGAGGGCGAGGCCCATCTCCTGAAAGGGTTCGTCCGCTTCTCCGATCTGGGGGGCGTACTGGGCGGCGAGATCGAGCCGAAAAACCGGGTGCTGCCCATCCTGCGGAGCCACTTCTGCGCCCGGTATCTGGGCGAGAGGTTCTTCCTCTACGACCGCACCCACCGCGAGGCCCTCTTCTACGCCGCGGGGAAGTCCGTCATCCGCCCGCTGGCGGATTTCCAGATGGCCCCGCCGGACGAGACGGAGGCCTCCTACCGGCTCCTCTGGAAGCGGTTTTACGACACCGTCGCCATCCGGGAGCGGTACAACCCCAAATGCCGGCAGACGAATATGCCCAAGCGCTACTGGAACACCATGACCGAGTTCCAGGACGCGTCCTACTTCAAGGCCCGAAGCTCTCCCGCAGCCGTTTCAGCCCCCGGCGCTCCAGCCGGGATATCTGCACCTGGGACACCCCCAGCACCCGGGCGGTCCGCTCCTGGGTCAGCCCCTTGAAATACCGCAGCAGAATGGTCATCCGCTCTTTCTCCGGCAGCTGGTCGATGGCCTCCCGCAGGGCGATGCGCTCCACCATGGCCTCCTCCGGGGCCTCCGTGCCCAGCACGCCCTCCAGCGTCAACCCGTCGATGGTCTCCTGCTGGAGGGACTCCGGCGCGTCGGTGGCCAGGTCGATCTGGGCGATCTCCTCCGCCGTCAGGCCGGAGGCCTCCGACAGCTCCGAGAGCACCGGCTCCCTCCCCAGCTCGTGGCGCAGCCGCTCCCGCAGGCCGTAGAGCATCTGGGCCTGTTCCCGCAGACTCCGGCCCACCTTTATCGCGCCGTCGTCCCGCAGAAACCGCCGGATCTCCCCGGCGATCTTGGGGACGGCGTAGGTGGAAAAGCAGGTGCCGTAGTCGAAGTCGAAGCCTTGGACGGCTTTCAAAAAACCCAGGCACCCCAGCTGGTAGAGGTCCTCCGGGTCCACGCCCCGACCATAGTACCGCCGCACCACGCTCCAGATCAGGCCGTTGTTCTCGATGACCGCCTGCTCACAGGCCTCCCGGTCCCCCTCCTGCGCCGCCCGCAAAAGCTCCAGCGCGGCGCTCATTTCGCCGCTTTCAGCCGCGGCGCCAGCCGCTTTTTCATCACGACGGAGGTGCCCTTTCCGGGCACGGAGCGCACCGCCAGCCTGTCCATAAAGCTCTCCATGATGGTAAAGCCCATGCCGCTGCGCTCCGCACCGCCGGTGGTGAACATGGGCTGCCGGGCTCTGTCCACATCCGGGATGCCCCGGCCGTGGTCCCGCACCGTGATCTCCAGCGTGTTCTCCGGGCAGACGCGCACTTTCACCACCACCTTGCCGATGGAGTCCGGATAGCCGTGGACGATGGCGTTGGTCACCGCCTCGCTGACGGCGGTCTTGATGTCCTCCAGCTCGTTGAGGGTGGGATCCATCTGAGCCGCGAAGCTGGCCACGGCGGAGCGGGCAAAGGCCTCGTTGCTGCTGCGGCTGGGAAATTCCAGCGTGACCTCATTGGCCGCTTTTGTCTTCATTATGTAAACCTCCTTTATCGAATCGTCACCAGCCGGCCGATACCGGCGGCGTCCAGGACCCGCCGGGCCTGGGGCGGCACGTTGCACACCAGCACGCTGCCGTCCAGCAGCTGCATCCGCTGCTGCGCCCGCAGGATCAGCGCGATGCCGGAGCTGTCCATAAACGTCACGCCGGCCAGATCCAGCACCAGTCTGGCGGGCAGGGCCGCGTCCACCGCCAGCTCCAGCTCCCGCAGCGCGTCCCGCACGCCGTGGTGGTCGATCTCCCCGGAGAGCTCCAAAAGCAGCTTCCGATCCACGCTCTTTGCGTTAATCTCCATATCGTTCGCCCCTTTTCGTCTTTCGTATCAAGAAACACCGCAAGGCGCTGCGCCTTACGGTGATGATAGCATATCCCGCGTTTGCTTTCTGTCGAAACCCTTGGGATTTCTATGGAAATTTCCGTGTTCGCTCATTTTCCAGACTTTCCGGGCGGTTTTCGCAGCCGCAGCTCCACACCCCGCCGCTCCGCCGCCTCATTGCACAGCGCCGCGGCGCGGCCGGCCCGCTCCTTGAGCGGAAGATCGGATGCCTCTTCCGCCAGCCGCACCAGGATCTCCCGCAGGTCCTCCAGCTCCAGCAGGTTCGCCGCCAGGGAGAACAGCGTCTTCCGCCTGCCGTCATTGTAACGCTCCAGCAAAGTCCCCAGGAGCTCGCACCGCTCCCGCTGCTCCGCCTGATAGGCCTCAACGCCGTCCCGTCGGGCCCGCTCCAGGTCCCGCAGGCGGTTGCGGTGGGTGATAAAGCTGTCGTACGCGTCCTCACGCTCATAGCGGGCGCAGGGGAACTCCCCACACTGAAAGCAGTATTCCACACCGCCGTGATCCAGGCCGCACCGGGCCACGGCGCAGCTCTGGTTGCCCTCTCCCCCGCCGCAGCCGGGGCAGTATCCGCCCAGGCGCATGGTGCACAGGCCGCAGTTCAGCCCGCAGAGGGAGAGCAGCTGATCCGATCTCGTAAAGCCTTTCATATAAACTCCAATCGTCTGATTTTCGGAAAGAACACCATGAGAGAAATCTTTCCGCCTCCGAAGCACAACGCCGGGTGAGAACCGAAGGGCAGTCCGGCTCCCCTCTCTTTCGCTCAGTTCCGCAAAGGGCCCCGCCGAAACTCCGGCGGGGCCCTTCCACTGCTCTTTACGGCCGCATGGCCTTGGCGGACTCCTCCAGCTTGGCGATGAGCTCCTTGAACTTGGCGGCCTTTTCCCGCTCCACGTTCACCACCGCCTCCGGGGCCCGGGAGACGAACTTCTCGTTGGAGAGCTTCTGCTCCACGATCCGCAGGCCGTTTTGGGCCTTTTCGATCTCCCGCTCGATCCGCGCCAGCTCCTCGGCCGTGTCCACCAGCTCGCTGAGGGGCAGGTAGGCCGTGGCGTTATGGGTGACCACCGTCACCTGTCCGGCGGTGTCGGCGGGAGCCGCCTGGGCGAAGGTCACCCGGGAGGCGTAAGCCAGCCGCTGGATGAAGTGCAGACCCTGGGCGTAGATCTCCGGCACGGCGGTGACCAGCAGAATCTCCGCCTTCTTGGCTGGCGGCACGTTCATCTCCGCCCGCCGGGCCCGGATGGCCTTGATAGTGTCCATCACGGCCTCCATGGCGGTCTCCTCCGCCGGGAAGCGCAGCTCCTCACGGTACTCCGGCCACCGGGAGGTCATCAGGAACTTCTCTCCGCCATCGGAGCCCGCCTGCGGGGGCAGGGCCTGGAAGATCTCCTCGGTGATAAAGGGCATAAAGGGGTGCAGCAGCTTCAAAAGCTCCACCAGCACATAGCACAGGACGTTCTGGGCCGTCAGGCTGGCAGCGCGGTCCTCCCCGTTCAGCCGGGTCTTGGTGAACTCAATATACCAGTCGCAGTAGGTGTCCCACAGGAAGTCGTAGACCTTGGCAGAGGCCACGCCGATCTCGTAGCTGTCCAGGTTCTCCGTGACCTCTCTCACCAGGGTATTCAGCTTGGAGAGAACCCACTTGTCCTCCGGAGCCAATTTGTCCGCCTCCGGCAGGGCGTAGCTCTCCAGCTCCAAATTCATCATCACGAAGCGGCTGGCGTTCCAGATCTTGTTGGCGAAGTTCCGCATGGCCTCGCACTTCTCGGTGTAGAAGCGCATGTCGTTGCCGGGGCTGTTGCCGGTGATGAGGTTGAACCGGAGGGCGTCCGCGCCGTACTTCTCCGCCACCTCCAGGGGGTCGATGCCATTGCCCAGGGACTTGGACATCTTCCGGCCCTTGTCGTCCCGCACCAGGCCGTGGATCAGCACCGTGTGGAAGGGGATCTTCTTCATCTGCTCACAGCCGGAGAAGATCATCCGGGAGACCCAGAAGAAGATGATGTCGTAGCCAGTGACCATGACGGAGGTGGGATAGAAGTACTCCAGGTCCGCCGTCTTTTCCGGCCAGCCCAGGGTGGAGAAAGGCCACAGGGCGGAGGAGAACCAAGTGTCCAGCACGTCGGGATCCCGGGTCAGATGCGTGCTGCCGCACTTTTCACACTTGGCGGGGTCCTCCCGGGAGACATTGATGTGGCCGCACTCGTCGCAGTACCAGGCGGGGATCTGGTGGCCCCACCACAGCTGGCGGGAGATGCACCAGTCGTGGACGTTCTCCATCCAGTTGGTGTAAATCTTGGAGAAGCGGTCGGGGACAAATTTGACCTCCCCCTCCCGGACCACCCGGAGGGCCTCCTTGGCCAGGGGCTCCATCTTCACAAACCACTGGGCGGAGATCAGGGGCTCCACGTCGTTGTGGCAGCGGTAGCAGGTGCCCACGTTGTGGCTGTAGGGCTCGGTCTTGACCAGGTACCCCTGCTCCTCCAGGTCCTTGACAATGGCCTTGCGGCACTCGTAGCGGTCCATCCCGTTATAGGGCCCGCCGTTTTCGTTGATTCTGCCGTCGTCGCCGATGCAGCGGATAATCTCAAGGCCATGGCGCTGGCCCACCTCGAAGTCGTTGGGGTCGTGGGCGGGGGTCATCTTCACCGCGCCGGTGCCGAAGCCGATCTCGCAGTACTCGTCCCCCACGATGGGAATCTCCCGGTTCATGATGGGCAGGATGCACTTCTTGCCGATCAGGTGCTTGAACCGCTCGTCGGCCGGGTTCACGGCAACGCCCGTGTCGCCCATCATGGTCTCCGGGCGGGTGGTGGCCACGACGAGGTCGCCGGAGCCGTCGGCCAGGGGGTAGCGGATGTGCCACAGGTGGCCGGGCTTGTCCTGGTACTCCACCTCCGCGTCGGAGAGGGCGGTGACGCAGTGGGGGCACCAGTTGATGATGCGGCTGCCCTTGTAGATGAGGCCCTTGTCGTAGAGCTCGCAGAAAGTCTCCCGGACGGCCTTGGAGCAGCCCTCGTCCATGGTGAAGCGGGAGCGGGACCAGTCGCAGGAGACGCCCATCTTCTTTTGCTGCTGGACGATGCGCCCGCCGTACTCCTCTTTCCATTTCCAGACCCGCTGGAGGAACTTCTCCCGGCCCAGGTCGTAGCGGGTCAGGCCCTCCTTGGTCCGCAGCTCCTCCTCCACCTTGATCTGGGTGGCGATGCCGGCGTGGTCCACGCCGGGAACCCAGAGGGCGGCGTAGCCCTGCATCCGCTTGAAGCGGGTGAGGATGTCCTGGAGGGTGCAGTCCATGGCGTGGCCCATGTGGAGCTGGCCCGTGACGTTGGGGGGCGGCATGACGATGGAGAAAGGCTTCTTCTCGGGGTCCGGGTCGCCCTTGAAGCAGTTCCCTTTCTCCCACATCTCGTAGATACGCCCCTCCACCTGCTGGGGCTCGTACACCTTGGGCAGTTCTTTTCTCATGTTGATTCTCCTTTATTTGATCAATGATTCTTATGGAAGTTGTCTATCGATAGAAGATCATAGCCGGGTGAGGGTGAACACATCGGTCCGCCCATACAGTCCCATCGCCTATTTTATCCTCTCTACAATCCATCCTGTTTCTCTTTCCAGGAAGCTTCGGAAGTCCTCCGGCGTTCCCCCGGCAAAGCCACGCTTCGGCAGGAGCAGGGGCGGACGGTCCGCAAAAAAGAGATAAAACCGTTTCGCGTCCTCCCAGACGCTGATGATGGACGAATAGCCCAGGCGGACCTTCCCGGAGACGTTCCAAAATGCAAAGCATCCGTCCCCAAAGAACGCCGCCCGAACAGGGTCAGAAAGGGGAATCTCCTCCTTGGGCAGGTAATCCGTCTCCCTGGCGGGGGAGCGCCTCCGCACCGAAAAGGTAACAACGCCGCAGACAAGCATAATTACGGCACAGGGCAAATACCACACACTCATCCCACCGCTGCCAATGGCATACAAGGCCAACAGGCCCATCGCCGTACATATAAAACGGCTCAGTTGATCTCCAAGCCAGCCCAGCTTATCCCTCCGGCGCTTCCTGCGGGCCTCCCGCATACGCCGGTCTCTCAGCCGTTGATACGCGGCCCGGTCCTCCTCCGTCAGGGTTTCCCGCACTAAGAAAACCATCCTGTCCCCCCCCCCCGAAAAAAAGAAAAACGCCCTGAGCCTTTCGGCTCAGGGCGAACAGATCTGTCCGCGGTACCACCTGAATTCGCGCTTTTCAAAAGCGCGCCCTCACGGGCGCTCTCACGCCCTCTCCCGGTAACGGGGGACACCGCCGCGGCCTACTGCTTTTTCAGCCGCGATGCTCCGGGACGACTTCTCCGGCGGCCTCCCGGGAGCTTGCACCATCCGCTCCCTCTCTGCGCGTCCGCCTGCCGGGTACTGCTTCCCATCCTCGCAGTTTCACACTTGCGCCAGTATAATATATCCGGCCCGAAATGTCAAGTGCTCCATCTCCCGCCGCCGCTCACGCCTCCGGCTGCGCCGCGCTCTTTCGCTCCGGCAGCTGGGCCAGCACCACGGCCGCCAGCATCAGCACACAGCCCAGGTACTCTTTCCCGCTCATCTGGTTTCCAAACGCCACGGCCCCCGCGATGGTGGCGAACACCGACTCCAGACTCAGCAGCAGCGACACCACCGTGGGGTTGGAGCCCTTCTGGGCCACGATCTGCAGAGTATAGGCCACGCCGCTGGAGAACACGCCCACGAACAAAATGGGCCCGGCGCAGAGGCGGACGGCCTCCCAGGTGGGGCTCTCCGTCACCAGCATCCCCACGGCGGACAGCGCCGCCGCCACCAGAAACTGGACGCAGGACATCTCCACGCCGTCCACCTTCTGGGTGAAGTGGTCGATAACCAGGATGTGGCCCGCGAAGCAGAACGCGCACAGCAGGATGTAGAAATCACCGGCGGCGATGGTGAACTCCTCGGTGATGCACAGGCAGTAGAGGCCCGCCACCGCCAGCACGATGCCCAGCCAGATGCTCCTGGGGGCTTTCTTTTTGAGGAACAGGCCCAAAATGGGCACAATGACGATGTACAGCGCCGTGATAAAGCCCGCCTTGCCGGGAGTGGTGCTCTCGATGCCCTTTTGCTGGAGGTTGGCGGCCACCGTCAGCGCCACGCCGCAGCACGCGCCGCCCAGGAGCAGCTCTTTGCGGTAGGCGGGGGTGGATTTCTCCGCCTCCTCCCTGCCGGCCTTGCGCCGCGCCGCCCGCAGCACCACGCACACCACCAGCAAAAAGAGAAACGCCACCGCCGAGCGGGCCGCGTTGAACGTGAAAGGCCCCACGAAGTCCGCCCCCACGCTCTGAAACACGAACGCCGTACCCCAGATCAGCGCCGCCAGCACGGGCAGCACGTTCTGCCGAATCCAATTTGTCCTCATATATCTTGTCTCATCTTCCTTCCTGTGATATACTGTTGAGAAAACTCCGGAACGGCCGCCCTCCGCCCCTTGGGGAACGCGGGCGGAGGCCCATCCGGAAAATCCTCAGGTATCGTATCATAAAGGCGGAAAATTGGCAAGCCCATGCGCGCAGGATTTCCGCCGGAGAGGAGGCCGCCGTGGAATTTCGGGCGCTGCGCGAACCGGAGATTCGGGACTGGTACACCCAGGAGTTCATCAAAACTTTCCCCCCCAACGAGCAAAAGCCGCTGGAGCTGATTCTGGCGCTGGCGGACGCGGGCCGCTATACCCTTATGGGATTGTACGACGGCGACGACCTGCTGGGCTACGCCTCCCTCCAGACCCACCCGGACCACCCCGCCTACGTCCTGCTGGACTATCTGGGCGTCACCGCCGCGCGGCGAAACGGCGGCCTGGGAGCGCGGATCCTCTCCCTCTTGGAGGAGCGGTTCCAGGACAATGTCCATGTGATCGTGGAGGCGGAGAGCCCCGTCCCCGGCGGAGACGAGGCGGAAAGCCGCCTGCGCACCCGCCGCATCGGCTTCTACGAGCGCTGCGGCTGCCGCCGGGTCTACGAGATGGGCGCCTGCGGCATCCGCTGCCAGGCCCTGACCCTGGGGGAGCCGGGAGACCTGGCGCCCCTGATGGCGGCCCATCGGGCCATCTACGGCCCCGGCCGCCCGGATATCACCATCCCCCTGGGGCGGTCGGACACCCCCCGCCCCGCCTGCTGGGGCAGAGACACGTGAGAAAAAGGAGACACGGCCATGCTGCTATTTGACCTGGACGGCACCCTCATCGACTCCAACCGCGTCTGGAAAGACGTGGACCGGGAGTTTCTGGCCCGGCGGGGTCTGCCCTATACCCGGGCCTACTACGAGGGCGTGGCCCACACCATCTTTCCCCTGGCAGCCAAGTTCACCAAGGAGTTCTGCCATCTGCCGGAGTCCTGCGAGGAGATCATGGCGGAGTGGATGGTGCTGGCCAAGGACGCCTACGCCCACGTGCCGGTGAAGCCCGGCGTCCGGGCCTATCTCAAGCAGTGCAAAGCCGAGGGGCGGCGGATGGCGGTGGTGACCTCCAGCGTGCCGGAGCACTGCCACCTGGCCCTGGAGAAGCTGGACCTCTCGAAATACTTCGAGCGGATCAACTTCGCCCAGGACTTAGGCATGGACAAGAAGCTGCCGGACGTGTGGCTGGCGGCGGCGAAGGTCCACGGCGTCCGGCCGGAGGACTGCACCGTGTTCGACGACAGCCTGGCCGCCTGCAAGGGGGCCAGGGCCGCGAAAATGCGGGTGGTGGGCGTGTACGACAGCTTCTTCAACCACGACGAAAAAGAGATGCGGGGCTTCTGCGACGTGTATATCACGAGCTTTGAGGAGCTCCTCCTGCCGGAGCGGCGGAAATGACCGCCGCCGTCTCCCTCCGGCAGGCCCTGGAGGACGCCCGGCAGGGCGGAGAGGTGCTGGAGTTACTGTCTTTCGACCACGCGGACGCCGAATCCCTGGACTTCTCGGACCTGACTTTCCGGCAGCTCTCCTTTCAAGCCTGCCATTTCACCGGATGCGACCTTGGCGGCGCGGCGTTCTACGACTGCGCCTTTTCCGGCTGTCAGTTCACATCGTGCCGCTTTCCCGTCAGCTACTGGAAGGCCTGCCGCCTCACCGGCTGCAAGGCCGACGGCGGCGACTTCCGCCGCGGCCGGTTCAAGGACTGTACCTTTCAGGCGTGCGTCCTCCGCTACGCCAACTTCGCCAATACCGTCTGGGAGCGGTGCACTCTGTCATCGTGCAATCTCACGGAGTCCTCCCTGTCGGAGTGCAGGCTCTCCAAAACCATTCTCCAATCCGTGGACCTCACCGGCGCGGAGCTGTTCCGCACGCCCCTCAAGGGCATGGACCTCTCCTCCTGCACCCTGGACCGGGTGTCCCTGTCGGAGACCTGCGCCGAGCTGAGAGGCGCGAAGCTCCACGCCGGCCAGGCCGCCGTAGTGGCCCGGATCCTGGGAATTGAGATCGTCCCATGAAAAAAGCGCGCCCCCGTCGGGGGCGCGCTTCCTGTCTTTACAGCTTTTTCATGTGGCTTCCGGCGAACTTCAGCATCAGCCGCTTGGGCTTTTCCGCCCCCTGGAACTGGACGGTGACCATGGCGTCGCCGGACATGGGCTTGACCTCCAGCACCGTCCCCTGGCCGAAGGCGGTGTGCTCCACCTGATCCCCGGGCTGAAGCTCCAGCATGGGCGCGGAGACGCCGCCCCGGGTTGCCGCCGGGCGCTGGGGCGCGGCCTTGGCCGCCGTCTCCCGGTAGGAGCGGACCGCGCCGCCGGCCGTTCTGCCGCCGTAGCCGCCGTAATTGGACGCGCCGCCGTAGGAGACCGTCCCGCCGTCCCAGCCGCCGCCGGAGGGCCGCTCCTCTTCGCCGCCGAAGCGGGGTTCGGGCTTTCCCTCCCAGCGCATATTCTCCTCCGGGATTTCGTCCAGAAACCGGGAGGAGCGATTGCTGCTGGTGCGGCCGTACAGCATCCGCTGGCGGGCGTTGGTCATGGTCAGGTGCTCCTTGGCCCGGGTCATGGCCACGTAGCAGAGCCGCCGCTCCTCCTCCAGCTCCTCCTGGTCGTACTGGGCGGAGCTGCCGGGGAAGATCCCCTCCTCCATGCCCACCACGTAGACCAGGGGGAACTCCAGTCCCTTGGCGGAGTGGATCGTCATCATGGTGACGCAGTCGTCCCCGCCCTCCAGGGAGTCCAGGTCCGTGTACAGGGCGATCTCGTTCAAAAAGCCGGAGAGGGTGGCGTCCTCCGGGTCCCGCTCTAAAAAGCCCAGGATGTTGGATTTCAGCTCCTCCACGTTCTCAATGCGGCCCCGGCTCTCCACGTCGTTCTTCTCCTCCAGGGCCTTAACATAGCCGCTTTGGTCGCACACGGCGTCGTAGAACTCCGGCAGGGCCAGCTCCGCCCCCTGGCGGCGGAGACCGTCGATGAGGTCGGCGAATTTTAAGAGCTTGGCCTTAGCGGCTTTCAGCTCCGGGAAGAGGTCCGCGTTGCGGATGATCTCGTACAGCGAGGCCCCCTGGGCCGCCGCCAGGTCCGCCACCTTGTCCATGGTGGTGGCGCCGATGCCCCGGGCGGGGCTGTTGACGATCCGCCGCAGCCGCAGGTCGTCCAGGGGGTTGTTCAAAACGCACAGGTACGCCAGCATGTCCTTGACCTCCGCCCGGTCAAAGAACTTCATGCCCCCCACCACCTTGTAGGGCACGCCGTTGCGGCGCATGGCGTACTCCAGGGCGTTGGACTGGGCGTTCATGCGGTAGAGCACCGCGGCGTCCCGGAACCTCCGCCCCCGGTTCACCGCCATCATGATGTCCCCCACCACGAAGTTGGCCTCGTCGCTCTCGCTGAAGGTGGTCTTGACGGAGACGGTCTCGCCGCTGCCGTTGTCCGTCCACAGCGTCTTGCCCTTGCGGCCCTGGTTGTTGCGGATGACGGCGTTGGCGGCGTCCAGAATGTTCTGGGTGGAGCGGTAATTCTGCTCCAGGCGGATCACCCGGGCGTTCTTGTACTGCTTTTCAAAGCTGAGGATGTTCTCGATGTTAGCCCCCCGGAAGCGGTAGATGGACTGGTCGTCGTCGCCCACCACGCAGAGGTTTTTCCGTCCCCCCGCCAGGAGGCTGGTCAAGAGGTACTGGAGGTGGTTGGTGTCCTGGTACTCGTCCACCAGCACGTAGCGGAACTTGTTCTGGTAGTATTCCAGCACCTCCCGCTCCTGCCGCAGCAGCGTGACGGTGTGGTAGATGATGTCGTCAAAGTCCATGGCGTTGGCGGAGCGGAGCCGCTTGGCGTAGGCGTCGTAGACCTTAGCCACCCGGCTGAGCTTCCAGTCCGCCTCGCCGCTGTGCTTGGCGGCGAAGTCCTCCGGGCTCTCGTACTTGTCCTTGGCGCTGCTGATGATGGTGAGGACGCTCTTGGGGGGGAACGCCTTCTCGTCCAGGTTCAGCTCCTTGATGATATCCCGCAGAACCCGCTTGGAGTCGTCGGTGTCGTAGATGGTAAAGTTCTTGTCAAAGCCGATGCGGTCGGCGTCCCGCCGCAGGATGCGGACGCAGGCGGAGTGGAACGTGGATGCCCAGACGTCGTTAGCAGCAGGCCCCAGACGGGCCGCCAGGCGGTCTTTCAGCTCCCCCGCCGCCTTGTTGGTGAACGTGATGGCGATGATCTCCCAGGGGCGGGGCACGTCCACGGCGCACAGGCGGCGGGCCCGGTCGATCTCCAATGCCTCCGGCTGCTCCGGAAAATTCTCCAGAAAGGCCAGGTCCTCCTCCGCGGCCCACTCCGGCACCTCCTCGCAGTCGCTGCCCCGGCCGTAGGTCAGGAGATTGTAGATCCGCTGGATCAGCACCGTGGTCTTGCCGCTGCCGGCCCCCGCCAGCAGCAGCAGCGGCCCCTCCGTCGCCATGGCGGCCTGGCGCTGCATGGGGTTCAGCCGCCGCAGGTCCCGGGCGATGACCGCCCGCCGGGCGGCGATGTAGCGTTCGTTGAAATCAGTCATATATTCACCAGTTTCCCTTATATTCTCCTCCCTATTTTAGGACAAAACCCCGCCCAGGTCAACCGTGGTTTTCCCGGTTGGCGCGGGACAAAAGAGGAGCCATCCTCCTGGATGGCTCCTCTTTTTACCTGAAAAGGGATCTTACTTCGCGGCCTTGGCGGCCCGGATGGCCTCGGTCAGCATGGGGGTGACCTTGAAGAGGTCGCCGCAGATGCCGTAGTCGGCGATCTCGAAGATGGGGGCGGTGTCGTTCTTGTTCACCGCGATGATGCACTCGGAGTCCTGCATGCCGGCCTTGTGCTGGATGGCGCCGGAGATGCCCAGGGCGATGTACACCTTGGGATGCACGGTCTTGCCGGTCTGGCCCACCTGGTGGTCGGCGCTGAGCCAGCCGGAGTCGATGGTGGCGCGGCTGCCGCCGACAACGCCGCCCAGCTCCGCCGCCAGCTCCTCAGCCAGCTTGATGCCGCCCTCGACATCCTTGCTGATGCCGCGGCCGACGGAGACGATGAAGTCCGCGCCGATCAGGTCCACCAGCTTCTTGGCGGCCTTGACCACCTCGGTGACCTCGGTGTGGATGTCCTCCTTGCTCAGGGTGAAAGCGGGCTTCTCGATGACGCAGGCGTCGGCCTTGGCCTGATCGAAAGCGTTCTTCTTCATAACGCCGGGACGCACCGTGGCCATGCAGGGACGGAAGCGGGGGCAGATGATGGAGGCCATCAGATGGCCGCCGAACGCGGGACGGGTCATCTTCAGGTCCCGGGAGACGTCGCGCTTCTCGCCCAGCACCATGGCGGTGCCGACCTTCTCGATCTTGTCCTCGGGCAGCGTGGAGGCCTCCCGCAGGAAGTCCTTGTAGGTGCTCATCTCCACGTCCAGGTGGGTGCAGTCGGCGCACAGGCCGGTGTGCAGGCGGGCCGCGCAGCGGGGCGCCAGGTCACGGCCGATGTTGGTGGCGCCGATCAGGAACGCCTCGGGCTTCTTGTCCTCGATGACGTCGCAGATGACCTTGGTGTAGGCGTCGGTGTTGTACACGGCCAGCAGGGGATCCTGGCAGACCAGGACCTTGTCGGCGCCGTAGCCGCCCAGCTCCTTGGCGGCGGCCTCGATGCCCTCGCCGCCCAGCAGCAGTCCGCACAGGTCCACGCCCAGCTCGTTGGCCAGGTCACGGCCCTTGGAAATCAGCTCGAAATCGGTGGGCATCAGCTTGCCCTCGCGCTGCTCGCAGAACACCCATACATCCTTGAAAGCAGCGATATCCGCGCTATTGAAATTAGACATAATCTTTTTATCCCCTTTCTCAGATGATGTGCTTCTTGGCCAAGATCCCGGCCAGCTGCTCGCAGGTAGCCTTGTCAGCGCCCTCCAACATCATGCCGGCGCCCTTCTGGGGAGGCGTGAAAGAGGTCAGAATGTTGGTGGGAGAGCCGCTGAGGCCGATGGTGCTCTTGTCGATCAGGGGATCGTCCTTCAACGCCTCGTAGTCGAACGTGGTCAGGGGCTTGCTGTAGGCCTCGAACACGCCGCCGACGCTCATGTAACGGGGCTCGTTGAGCTCCTTGATGCAGGTGATCAGGCAGGGAGTTTGGGTCTTGATGGTCATGTAGCCGTCCTCCAGCATCCGGCGGACGGTGACGGTGTTGCCGTCTTTCTGGATGTCGGCGGCGTAGGTGATCTGGGGCAGGTGCAGCTTCTCCGCCATCTGGGGACCCACCTGGGCGGTGTCGCCGTCGATGGCCTGGCGGCCGCACATCACGATGTCGTCCTTCTCCACGCCGATGCGGTTGACCGCGGCGGCGATAATCTGGGAGGTGGCGTAGGTGTCGGAGCCGCCGAACTCACGGGCGGAGACCAGAACGGCCTCGTCGGCGCCCATGGCCAGGGCCTCCCGGAGCATACCGGCGGCCGGGGGCGGGCCCATGGTGACCACGACGACCTTGCAGCCGGTGGCGTCCTTCATCTTCAGGGCGGCCTCCAGGGCGTTCATGTCGTCGGGGTTGGTGATGGTCTGCATGGAAGCACGGTTCAGCGTACCATCGGGATTCACAGCGACCTTGCCGGAGGTATCGGGAACCTGCTTAATAGAAACAATAATTTTCATTTTACCTTCTACCTCCTGTCTTATTTCACGCCCAGATGGCTGGAAATGACCATGCGCTGGACTTCGGATGTGCCCTCATAGATCTCGGTGATCTTGGCGTCGCGCATCATGCGCTCCACGGGATACTCACGGGTGTAGCCATAGCCGCCGAACAGCTGCACGGCACGGCGGGTGACGTCGGAAGCGGCCTCGGCGGCGAAGAGCTTGGCCATGGAGGCGTCCATGGAGTAGTCCTCGTGGAGCTGCTTCTTCATGGCGGCGGCGTAGACTAAGTACTGAGCGGCCTGCATACGGCAGTGCATGTCGGCCAGCTGGAACTGGGTGTTCTGGAACTGGCTCAGGCGGCGGCCGAACTGCACGCGCTCCTTAGTGTACTTCACGGCCTCGTTGACAGCGCCCTCGCCCAGGCCCAGGGCCTGGGAGGCAATGCCGATGCGGCCGCCGTCCAGGGTCATCATGGCGATCTTGAAGCCCTTGCCCTCTTTGCCCAGCAGGTTCTCCTTGGGAACGACGCAGTCCTCAAAGATCAGATCGCAGGTGGAGGAGCCGCGGATGCCCATCTTTTTCTCGTGCTTGCCGGTGGAGAAGCCGGGGAAGCTCTTCTCCACGATGAAAGCGGAGATGCCGTGGTTGCCGGCCTTCTTGTCGGTCATGGCGAAGACCACGAACGTGTCGGCCACGTTGCCGTTGGTGATGAAGCACTTGGAGCCGTTGAGCACCCAGTCGCCGTTCTCGTTCTTCACGGCGGTGGTCTGCTGGCCGGAGGCGTCGGTGCCGGCGTTGGGCTCGGTCAGGCCGAACGCGCCGATCTTGCGGCCGGAGCACAGGTCGGGCAGATACTTCTTCTTCTGCTCCTCGGTGCCGTGCTCAAAGATGGGGGCGCAGCAGAGGGACGTGTGGGCGGACACGATGACGGCGGTGGTGCCGCACACCTTGGCCAGCTCCTCCACGCACATGGCATAGGAGAGGACGTCGCCGCCGGCGCCGCCGTACTCCTTGGGGAAGTAGATGCCCATCATCCCAAGCTTTGCCATCTTCTTGACGGTCTCCATGGGGAACTCCTCGGTCTCGTCGACCTCCTCCGCCAGGGGCTTTACTTCGTTCTCGGCGAACTCACGGTACATCTTACGGAGCATCAGCTGCTCATTTGTCAGATGAAAATCCA
The DNA here is from genome assembly GCA_947365245.1 of uncultured Oscillibacter sp. Lineage (GTDB taxonomy): Bacteria > Bacillota > Clostridia > Oscillospirales > Oscillospiraceae > Oscillibacter. The sequence continues at coordinate 61,414 of CANAWG010000015.1, forward strand.
TACCTCAATACTCCTTTCCTGTCCGGTTTACTTGGAATAATCAAAGAAGCCCTTGCCGGTCTTGCGGCCCAGCTCGCCGGCGCGCACCTTCTTGCGCAGCAGGAGGCTGGCGCGGTACTTGGGATCGCCGGTCTCGTTGTACAGCGTCTCCATGATGGCAAGGCAGACATCCAGGCCGATCAGGTCGCCCAGGGCCAGGGGGCCCATGGGATGGTTGGCGCCCAGCTTCATGGCGGTGTCGATGCCCTCGGCGCTGGCCACGCCGGTATCCAGCAGGTCGGCGGCCTCGTTAATCATGGGGATCAGGATCTTGTTGACCACAAAGCCGGGGGCCTCGTTGACCTCCACGGGCTCCTTGCCGATCTCCTTGGACAGGTTCCAGATCACGTCAAAGGTCTCCTGGGTGGTCTTGGCGCCCCGGATGATCTCCACCAGCTTCATGCTGGGAACGGGATTGAAAAAGTGCATACCGATGACGGGGTGGCTGAGGCCATTGGCCATCTCGGTGATGGACAGAGAGGAGGTGTTGGAGGCGAAGATGGCCTCGGGCTTGCACATGCCGTCCAGCTCGGTGAGCAGGGCTTTCTTCGTGGCCATATCCTCCTTGACGCACTCGATGATCAGGTCGGCGTCGGCACAGGCAGACTTCTCCTCCACCAGGACGTTGGCCATCAGAGCGTCGGCCGCGGCCTGCTCCATCTTGCCCTTCTCGACCCGCTTCTGGAGAGAGGCGGCCAGCTTGTCCTTGTGCTTCTGAGCAGAGGCCACAGAGCTGGCGTACATCAGGGCGGTGTGGCCCTTTGCCGCAAAGACCTGAGCGATGCCGCTGCCCATAGTGCCGGCGCCAAAAATTGCTACCTTCATGATTGTTCCTCCTGTTATAAAAATTTTTGTGCTTCGATTTTCTGTGGAGCGTGCGGGATTTACCGAGTCCGTTCAGCCCGCGGAAAATCGCAGTAAACCCGCACTTTGCCAATTTACTGACAATGTTATTATAGGGATGCCGGCGGCAATTATCAAGTGGAAAATCGAGTGATTCCACCCCCTTTTCCGCTTTTTTACATTTCACACAAATTACTCCGAAAAATTTATGCAATTTTGTGAATTGATTAACATAATCCCTCTTCCGCGCCCCGCGGAAAAGGCATTTACATGGCCCATTTCCTGTGATACAATGGCGGGGTGCACACAACACCTTGTGGTTGATATTTCTATGTTCCAGGAGGAGCTTTCCATGCGGATGCGGAAGAAAAAGAACCTGATCCCCCGGATGGAGCGGTGCGGAGACCGCCTGATCCAAAACCCCTACGACCGCTGGGGCCGCTGGCGGGAGCTGATGCCCCGGGCCCGGGAGCTGCGGCTGGAGCTGGGCTGCGGCAAGGGCCGCTTCACCGCCGGCACGGCGGCGGCAGAGCGGGACGTCCTCTTCATCGCCGTGGAGCGGGTGCCGGACGCCATGGTGGTGGCCATGGAGCGGTGCGCGGCCGCGGGGCTCGACAACGTCTACTTCATCGACGCCAACGCCGACCAGCTGCCTTTCTTCTTCGCCCCCGGCGAGGCGGACCGGATCTACATCAACTTCTGCGACCCCTGGCCCAGCGGCCGCCACGCCAAGCGCCGCCTGACCCACGGGAGCTTTTTGAAGCTCTACCGCCAGGTGCTGAGGGAGGGCGGCGAGATCCACTTCAAAACCGACAACCAGGGCCTCTTTGACTTCTCCGTGGAGGAGATTCCCCAGTTCGGCTTCACCCTGTCGGAGGTCACCCGAGACCTCCACGAACACGGCCCCGTGGGGGTCATGACGGACTACGAGGCCAAATTCCATGAGCTGGGCCAGCCCATCTGCCGCCTGGTGGGCACCATGGTCCCCTGGGAGGAGACGTTCCCCACCGACATCCGGCGATTGCGGGAGCGGTGGCTGGACGCTTTCACCGAGGGCGTCCCCGAGGCGGACCTGGGCAGACACGTGCTGGCGGACGGGAACTACCTCTGGCACGCCTTCTCCTGGAAACTGGTGCCCTGCCTGGAGGGAGAGGCCGCCCAAAGGGCCCTGGCGGAGACGCCGGACAGCGGCCTCTATTTATTTTATAATGAGTATCCCCCCCAGGGGGCGTCCCGGGTGCGGCCCATCTCCAAGGCGGAGGCCCTGTCCATGGAGCCGCCGGAGACGATGGCCGGGGCGGACTGGTATCTGGTGGACCGGGACTTCACCTGGACCTACGCCCACACCCACGAGGCCCAGTGCGGCCCCTACTTCTGCCGCCCGGCGGAGAGCTGACAATTTCAAAAGCCCATCCAGGGCCGCGCGGAAGACCGCGCGGCCTTTCGCGTCTCCAAAAGCTGTAACAATTTTGATGATTTTGTTACCGCTTTGTGGTTGACATTTGTCTACCTTCCTGTTATGGTATAGGTAGACAGTTGTATACCAAAGGAGGAGCGCACTATGAAAATCAACCTCTCGGACAGCGAGTGGAAGCTGATGAACTGCCTGTGGAGCCGATCTCCCGGCACCATCACGGAGCTGACGGCGGCACTGAAGGCGGACACCGGCTGGAGCAAGAACACGGTCATCACCATGCTCTCCCGGCTGGAGGCCAAGGGGGCCGTCCGCCACGAGGAGGGGGCGCGGGCCAAGCACTACTTCCCCGCGGTCAGCCGGCGGGACGCCGCCCGGGCGGAGACGGAGAGCTTTTTGGGCAAGGTCTACGGCGGCAGCCTGGGGCTGATGATGAGCGCCATGGTGGAGAGCCGCCAGCTGACGGAGGCGGACATTGCGGAGCTGTCGGCGATTCTGGAGCAGGCGGGAGGGGAGACGACATGAGAAAGACTTTTCCCATCTTATTGGCCTTTCTGCTGGCCGGGCTGTGCCTGACAGCCGGCTGCGGGCAGCGGAACACGGAAGCCGCCCCGCCCTCTCCTGCGGAGCCGGCGCCGGAGGCCCCCGCCGTCTCCATCCTCCCCGACGCCCCCGCCCCTCCGGAGGAGGAGCCGGACGGCCCGGATCAGCCGGTCCTGGAGGCCGGTCCCGCGGACGGCCTCCTCACCGAGACGGAGCTGGACTTTTTCAATGAGGTCTACTTCAACAACGAATCCGTTCCGCTGCGCAATCAGTTTTTGTCCTCCACCTACGAGTCCCCGGCGGACATCGACCTCTTCTCCCTCTTCTACAACGGCACCGGGGCCTGGGAGGACGTGAGCGAGGCGGAGCGGGAGACGGTGATCCGGGAGGGATACAACGGCGGCAGCCCGGACACGGACCTGACGAAATGCTCCGCCGGAGAGATGGACGCCGCCCTGCAAAGAAGCATGGAGCTGACTCTGGCGGAGACCAATCAGGTGGGCCTGGACAGCTTCGTGTACCTGGCGGAGTACGACGCCTATTACCATTTCCACGGGGACACCAACGTCCGGCCCCATGTGGACATCGCCGCCGGGGAGCGGGTCGGCGGCCTGGTCCATCTCTATTACGAGGACACCTTTTTTGCCGACGGCTGGAAGTGCGTCACGCTGCGGCCGGGAGAGGACGACGGATACAAATTCGTCTCCAACCTCCCCTGTGACACGGCGGACGTCCCCGTCCGCTGACCGGAAAGGAGGACGCGATCATGAAAGAAATTCTGTTGACCTCTTCCGTGCTCATCGCGGCGCTGCTGCTTCTGCGCCGGGTATTTCGCAATTCCATCTCCCGGCGGCTCCAGTACGCCCTGTGGGCCCTGGTGGCGCTGCGGCTGCTGGTGCCCGCCAATCTGCCGGCCCTGGAGCACAACGTGCTGACGGCGGCGGACCCGGTGGTGCGGGACATCGAGGCGCTCTACATCACCCCCCGCCAGATCGCCTACGATACGCCGGACGGGTCCAAGATCTACGGCCCGCCGAACACCCCGGCGGTGACGGTGGGCCCCGCCACGCCGGACAACAAGCTCACAGTTTCCGTGGAGGACGGCTTCCACACCCCCGTGGAGGCCACTACCCTCTACCAGTGGCAGATCGTCCTGGAGGACCTGCTGCGCCCCGTCTGGTACGCCGGCATGGCGGTTATGGCGGTCTGGTTCCTCCTCTCCAACCTCCTCTTCTGGCAAAAGCTCCGCAGGCGCCGGACGCCCTACCCGGTGGAAAACTGCGATCTCCGGGTGTACTTGGTGGAGGAGGGCCTCCCCTCCCCCTGCCTCTTCGGGCTGTCTAACCCCGCCATCTATCTGACCCCCGCCGCCGTCTCCTCGCCGGAAGCCCTGCGCCACGTGCTGGCCCACGAGGAGACCCACGCCCGTCACTTAGACCCCCTGTGGTCCCTCCTGCGGGCGGTGTGTTTGACGGTGTACTGGTTCGACCCGCTGGTGTGGGCCGCCGCCGTGGTCAGCCGCAGCGACTGCGAGCTGGCCTGCGACGAGGGGGCCATCCTGCGGCTGGGGGAGGCGGAGCGCATCCCCTACGGCAAGACCCTCCTCTCCCTGATCCCCGTGGGGCGGGGCCCCGTCAATCCCCTGCTGTCCGCCACCACCATGACGGCGGGAAAGCGGCAGCTCAGGGACCGGGTCACCCGCATCGCCCAGAACCGCCGCACTGTTGGAATCGCCCTCTTTGCGGTGATCGCCCTGTCGGCGGCGGTGTGCGCCGCCACCTTCACCGGGGCGGCCGCCCCCCAGCCCCGGGAGGACATGGACAGCGCCGCTCCCAAGGCCGACGGCCCCCTCACCCGTGCGGAGATGCTGTACTTCAACGAGGAGTTTTTCAGCAGTGAGGACGGGTTCAACCTCCGGGGGCAGTTCCTCACCTGCCTCTATGAGCGGCCGGAGGACATCGACCTCTTCTCCCTCTTCTACAACGGCGTCGGGTCGCCGGACGTCACAGACGAGGCGGAGCGGCGGGCCATCGCCGGCGGCGAGGACCCGGGCGTGGACCTGACGAAGTTCACCACGGCGGAGGCGGACGCCGCCCTGCTGGAGCACACCGGGCTGACCCTGGAGGAGACGAACCGGGTGGACCTGGACACCTTCCGCTATTTTCCGCAGTACGACGCCTACTACCTGTTCCACGGCGACACCAACGCCGTCCCCATTCCCGACTTCTTCGCCGGGGAGCGGGAGGGCGATACGATCCGCCTCTATTACGAGGAGTTCCGGTTCGGCGGGTACGGCGTCTTCTGCCTGACCCTGGAGGAGCGGGAGGACGGCGGCTGGTGGTTCCGCTCCCACACCCTCTCGGAGATGCCCGCCATCCCCCCGGTCTACCCGGCGGGAGAGCCCTGGATGACCGTTTCCCTGAAAGACCTGGAGCCCTACCAGCCCCAGGCGATGGAGGTGGAGCGCCGGGGGCTGGAGGACATCCGGTCGCGGTGGGACATTAAGGTCCTGGAGGGCTATGAGCAAACTCTTCCCGCCTATACGGAAACGCTTGCCTACAAGTCGGCCATCATCGTCTATCAGGCCGTGGACGGCGCCATCCGCGCCGCCGTGGAGGACCCGGATGGATTGGACTGCTTCTTCACATTTCCGGAGGGGGTCAGCTTCGACTACGCCAAGGAGCACATCGCCGATTTCAACGATCTTCTGGGCCATTCCGGCGTATCCGTCTCCTACAACGCCCAAAAGGACGGCGAATACTTCACCACGTTCAATGACTATTACACCTTTGGCGGCGACGGCAGGCCGTACCTGCTGGCCCGGGCCTGCGGCGATTCCGTCATCAAGGCGGACCTGGACGGCGACGGGCAGATGGAGCTGGCCTCCGCCGGCATCCACGACGTCCAGATCTTTTTCCAGCGGGACGGGCGGCTGTACGAGGCCGACGTCCTCCCCCTGCTGGCGGAGCAGTGGACGGAGCCCGTCTCTTTCTATCCCGCCTACTGGGACAAATACGGGCGGTCTCTGACCCTCAACGCCGAGGTCCCCTTCCCGGACGCCTCTCTTCCGGAGGAGTTCGGCGGCGGCCAGGCCACCGGCACCGCCGTGCGGCAGCTCTTCTTCGACGGGGAGGCCCTGCGGCTCTACCGGGATGATGACCGGCCCGTGACGGACCACGTGATGGAGGGAGGCGTTCAGGCCCCGGAGGAGGTGCTGGAGGCCGCCAGGCAGATGGTCCACGACCGCTACGAGTACGCCCGGACCCACACCGGCGTCACCGGCGGGGACGGGGAGATGCTCGGCACCCCGGCGGAGTACGACGACTGGCGGCTGGAGGTCCTGGGCGGCCCCTGGACCGAGCTTCTGGGGAACAACCAGCGCATCGAGATCTGGAACATCAACTACGAGTTCCACACCACCACGCCGAAGCGGGTCATTCTGGCGGGGGGAGCCTACCTGACGGAGGACGCGTGGCACTGCAATACCTACCCGGGGTGCACCTATCTCTACTTCCTCTTCCCGGCGGACGGCCCCCGGCGCTACCTCTACACCGCCATGGAGAACGACTGCGCCCCCGGCACGGAGATGTTCCGCACCGACATGGCCTACGCCCTGGACGAGATGGGCGCGGTGCCTCTGACGGATCTGACGGCCGACACGCTGATGGACATGATCCAGACGGGCGAGGTCCGCTTTCTCAACTATCTGGCGGAGCGGGAGGACGGCGAGGCCGTCATTGACCGTCTGCGGTTCTCTCTCACCGCCAGGTGGGGCACGCCTCTGGACGGACTGACGGAGCTGCACTTCCGGTATACCGGCAGCGCCGGCGAATGGAACCACAAAGAGATGTACCAATACTACGTTGAGTACTTCGACACTTACCTCCGTCCGAACCTCACCGAGGGCGGCGCGGCGCTGTGGGAGCGGCTGACGGACCAGGCGGCCGCCCCGGCGGACCGGCTCCTCCCCACCCTGGAGGACATCCGGGCCCTGGCCCCGGCGGAGGCGGCGGAGGCGGTCTATCAGCGGGGCAAGGCCAACCTGACCGCGTACCTGCGGGAGCCCGCCCTGTACGACGGGTGGCGGGTCTCGAATCTCACCCGGGAGACGGGCTTTTCCACCTACGGCCTGAACCTTGCCGTCTACTCCGCGTGGTTTGAGCTCCACCCCTCCCAGCCGGACAAGGTGGTTCTGGCCGGGGGCATGGACTTCACGGAGGACGGCTGGGTCAAGGGGCTGATGTCCGCCTCCCCCTACCTGGTGTTCCTGGAGGAGAATGGGCATTACACCCTGCTGGAGAGCGACATCCCCTATGACACCTCCGCCGATTCCCCGGCTTTCCAGGCGGAGATCGCCTGGGCGCTGCTGGAAAACCAGCGTCTCCGCCCCTCCCAGATTGACGGGGAGACGCTGCTGACCATGCTGGGCCCCCGCTCCCTGAACCTCTGGGGGACTTATCCGGAGGAGGAGCAGGAGGCGGTTCTCACGGCCCTGGACGCCTTCCACAACCAGGGGCCCCAGGAGCTGCAGATGGATCTGCGGGACAGGATCCAGACCACCGTCTGGACCCAGCGGGACCTGGACGAGCGCGGCGCCGCCCTCTTCCAAAAGCTCCTGAAACGCACCGGCATCCAGGCCTACGGCATCACCAACACCGCCACCAACCACCTGGGAAGCGCCATCCATAACGCCCTCCACTACTGGCGGGAGAACGCCTCCGCCCACGAATACGACTTCCACGAGGAGGCCTACTACCTGCTGGACACCCAGCGGGGCGGCAGCAGCTGCACGGTGCACCTGCTGGTGTCCTGGGGGCACTATGAACTGACGGAGGACGGCTATGAGCTGGCCGCCGGCGGCGACTGGAACGCCATGGCCGTCTCTTTCTCCTATGTCAACGACCGCTATCAGGCCACGGAGATCTGGGAGCCCCACGGCGGCGGCCTCTACGAGCCGGAGGTCCGGGCCTGCTTCCCGGAGGAGTCGGCGGAGATCGTCTTCGCCCCCCGGGACAGCGAGAGATATCAGGCGATTCACCAGGCGCTGGACGACTCTCTCAAGATGTACGCGGAGGCCGGGTATGAGGCATACCTGGAAAGGCAGGCGGGATAAGTAAGAGAAAGAGCTTCCCTTTTCCCCCTGTTTTGGGTATACTGTATCCACGGACACCCAGAACAGGAGGAACTTACCAATGAAAAATCTCATTCTGCTGGCCCTGGTCATCTGCCTGGGCGTGATCGTCATCAGGCTCTACACCGCCCGGTCCGCCCCCAACGCCCCGTCCCCCGCCGGCAAGCGCTATCTGACGCTGACGGCGGAGGAGGCCAAGGCCCGCCTGGACGAGGGCGAGGACGTCGTGCTGCTGGACGTGCGCACCCAGGAGGAGTATGACGCCGGCCACATCCCCGGGGCCGTGTGCCTGCCCAATGAGGACATCACACCGGACAGCCCCCTCCCCTACGACAAGGAGGCGGAGATCCTGGTCTACTGCTGCTCCGGCCGCCGCAGCGCCCTGGCCGCGGAGAAGCTGGCGGACATGGGCTACGAGAACGTGGCGGACTTCGGCGGCATTCTCGACTGGCCCTACGGGACAACCGCGGATTGATGCAGAAAACCGGAGGCATGGGAATCCATGCCTCCGGTTTCTCCGTAAGACGCTCAGAGCATCCCCTGCTGGCGCAGCAGCGCCTCCAGCAGCTCCACCGATGTGACGATCATGATGTCGCAGTGGGCGGTAACGCCCAGCCGCCGGGCCGCCTCGGTTTTCTCCGAAACGCCCGGGCGGGCTCTCAGCAGCTCTCCGCAGCGGGTGTATCCGAACACGTCGAAAAAGCGCTGCCGGAACTCCTTGGCCAGGCCGTAAATCCTCCGCTTGGCCTCCAAGTCCCCCTCCTCCGTGAAAGGAAACAGGGCACCCAGCACCAGCAGCGCCCCGCTGACGGCCCCGCAGGCCTCCTCATGACTGCCGCCGAAACCCCCGCCGAAGCTCCCCGCGGCGGAAAACAGCCGCTCTTTCGTCCAGCCCGTCAGGTCCTCAAAGGCGGCGGCCACCGCCTGGGCGCAGTTGTACCCCTTTTTGTGATAGTCATAAGCCAGCGCGCAGCGATCCATCGCTTCCATCCTCTCCCGGGCGCCGCGCCCGCGGTTGGCGGACAGGGCCCTGTCTTTTCTTCCGTCAGTATAGCAGACTTGTCCCCCGGATACAAGGGGGGACACGCCGGCGGGAGGCAAAAACAAAGACGGAGCCCCCGCGGGCCCCGTCTGTGCGATGTACGTCCTTACTGGAAAGCCTCCTCCGGGTCCTCCGCCGGAAGCTGCGGCCCCTCCGCGGAGCGCTGGACGGGCTGTGCCTCTTTCACCATGGTGGTGCGGCCGTTCAGCCGTCCCCCGTCCTCAATGACAAAGGAGACGGTGGTCACATCTCCCAGCACGGAGCCCGTCTTCTCCAGCCGCAGGTGGTCGTGGGCGATGATGTTCCCCTCCACGCTGCCGGCGATCCGAATGACGTCCGCCTCGACAGGGCCCTTGATGACGCCGGTGGGAGACACGATCACATAGCCCTTGAGACTGACCTCCCCCTCTACCCGGCCCTCAATCTGAACCACGCCGTCCCCCCGCAGGGTGCCCGTGACGGTCAGGTCCTTTGCAATCACCGTGTTGGTGTGGGGCTCGGGAAGCTGGGGCATCTCCTCCTGGTCCTCCGCCGCGTACCGCTCCTCCAGCTGGTCAGGCGCCTTGGCCTGTCCTCCAAACAATCCCATATCTTTCGACCTCCTTTTGTTCATCGGGTTTTCATAGCTCCCGTGTTCGTTTGCGGTTATTGTACCACAAAAAAAGAAAACAGCAAGAATTTTTCGTCGAACAGCCGCAAAAATTTTGGTCCCGCCATTCTTTTTTGATAAGAATTTCGTAAATTCCCTTGACAAGCGCCGTTCCCTTTCGTATAATACATACGTTAAAGCCATAATATTATGATGTATGGCCCTTAAAGTATCCTGGAGAAAGCCGGATACCTCGGAGGGAGGGAAATATAGATGTCTGAGATCCACGTGAAGGAAAACGAATCCATCGACAGCGCGCTGAAGCGTTTTAAGCGCAGCTGCGCCAAGGCTGGCGTCCTGGCTGAGGTTCGCAAGAGAGAGCACTACGAGAGTCCCAGCGTGAAGCGGCGCAAGAAGTCTGAGGCCGCCCGCAAGAACAAGAAGCGTTACTATTGATTCGTGTCTCAAAAAAAGAGGCCGCGCTTAAGCGCGGTGAGATAAGAAAACAAGCAAAAACCCTTATATCATCGCGTTTTAAGGACAGCGGGCAAACAGGTTACAAGTGAATAACCAAGCAAAAGGGACGTTATCGAAAGATAGCGTCCCTTTCTGCATACTACGCCGCAGCTTCAAAGAAGTTGTGGCGTTTTTTTATGCCCGCAGGAAAGGAGGCGCAGCCGGAATGTATTTCACAGAGGGCAAGCAGCGGGCGTTTGAACTGCTCATGCAGCAGAAGCCGGGATTTGACCGCTATCAATCCGGTTGTGCCAGAGGTAATGAAGATTGCGGCACTTGCCGTTTCTACCGCCCACAATGGAAATATGAGTTTTGCGTTTTCAAAGAGTGTCCCTATTGCCACGGCAAAAGGACGCGGAAAACGACTACCAGCATGGACAAATAGACGGGCAAAAGCCCTTGTGCCATGCGGCTTTGCAGACGCGAAAACGGCAGAGGGCATATTGCAATACCAAAACCGCCGAAAACGGCTTTCTAATATTCCACGCAGACCAAGAGAGGAAGTGAGAAAATATGGCAGTTTTCAGAGTGGAGCGAAATACGGGATATACTGTTATGAGCAACCACCACTTGCGCAACAAGGAACTCACCTTAAAGGCAAAGGGCTTGTTGTCGCAAATGCTGTCCTTGCCGGAGGATTGGGATTATACCCTTGCGGGCTTATCCCATATCAACCGGGAAAAGATCGACGCAATCCGCGAAGCGGTAAAAGAACTCGAAAAAGCCGGATATATCGTGCGCAGCCGGGAGCGCGACGAGAAAGGACGCTTGCGGGGTGCGGATTATGTCATATATGAGCAGCCGCAGCCGCGAGAGCCGGAAGCAGCTACCAGCGGCGAACAGCCGCCTATATTGGATTACCCTACATTGGAAAATCCAACATTGGATAATCCAACGTTGGAAAAACCTACGCAGGAAAAGCCTACGTTGGAAAATCCAACGCAATTAAATAAAGATATATCAAGTAAAGAACAATCAATTACTGATTTATCAAGTACCCATTCCATTCCTTTCCATTCCCTAAATCCCTTGCCCTTTGCACAGGGCGAAGCGGCTACGCCGCCGGAAAGGAAAAGAACGGAAGCGAAAAGCAATAACGCAGTAGAGATTTACAGGGAAATTATCAAGGACAATATCGAATACGATCATCTCATTCAAAACTGCAAAATTGACAAAGACCGTTTGGACGAGATAGTTGACCTTATGCTGGAAACCGTCTGCACAGCACGAAAGACAATCCGTATTGCCGGGGACGACTACCCAGCCGAACTTGTCAAATCCAAGTTTATGAAGCTGAACAGCAGCCATATTGAGTTTATTTTGGACTGCATGAGGGAGAACACAACCAAGGTGCGCAACATCAAGCAGTATCTAAAAGCGGTGCTGTTCAACGCGCCGAGTACCATTGACAGCTACTATACCGCCCTTGTCAATCACGACTTATACGGCGGCGAATGAGCATAGCCGCACTTTACCGGGAAAGGAGTTGATACCTTGCAGGAGGAAGTAACCCAAAAAACGATTGCCCTATACGTCAAAGTGGGGAAAGGCGCGGCGCGGCTTACCGAACAAGCGTTGCAGAAAGCAATCCAAAAGTTTTTGGAGCAGAAAAGCAAGCCCGCACACGGGAAACAGACCATGCGGCAGCTTATGAAGCAGAACGCGGGTGTTTCCAACATCGAGATCACCGACGCGAATATCAAAGCCTTTGAGAGTACGGCGAAGAAATACAACATAGATTTTTCGCTGAAAAAGGTTAAGGGCGAACAGACCCGTTACCTTGTGTTTTTCAAAGGCCGGGACGCGGACGTTATGACCGCAGCCTTTCAAGAGTTTTCCGCAAAGAAGCTGAACCGGGATAAAAAGCCCTCTATCCGCAAAGCCCTTGCCGCTGCAAAGGACAAGGCGAAGCAGCTTAACGCCGCCCGCGACAAGGTAAAGAAAATGGACAGGGGGCGCGAGATATGAAGCAGTTAAACTACAAAAAGCTGATACTTCCCAATATCCCCTATGTGTTCTTTGTCTATCTCTTTGATAAGGTGGGACAGGCGGTGCGGCTTGCCCCCGGCGCGGATATTTCCGAAAAGATACTCAATATCACACAGGGATTTTCCGAAGCGTTTTCAAATGCCTTGCCGAGCGTTCACCCGTTGGATTTGCTTATCGGCATTGTCGGCGCGGTGGTTATCCGTCTGATTGTCTATGTCAAAGGGAAAAACGCAAAGAAATACCGCAAGGGCGCAGAATACGGCAGCGCACGTTGGGGCAACGCCGAAGATATAAAGCCCTACATCGACCCGGATTTTCAGAACAACATCATTTTGACGCAGACCGAACGCCTTACCATGAACAGCCGCCCGAAGCAGCCGAAATATGCGAGAAATAAAAACGTCGTGGTGATCGGCGGCAGCGGCAGCGGCAAGACAAGGTTTTTCGTAAAGCCTAATTTAATGCAGCTTCATTCTTCCTACGTCTTGACCGACCCAAAAGGCACCGTCCTAATCGAGTGCGGAAAGCTGCTGCAACGGGCAGGCTACCGCATTAAGGTACTGAACACGATAAACTTTCGGAAAAGTATGCACTATAACCCCTTTGTCTATATCCGCAGCGAAAAGGACGTGTTAAAGGTTGTCAATACCCTTATTGTCAATACCAAAGGCGAGGGAGAAAAAAGCGCGGAAGATTTTTGGGTGAAAGCCGAGAGATTATTATATTGCGCGTTGATCGGCTACATTTGGTATGAAGCCCCCGCCGAGGAAATGAACTTTACAACGCTGCTTGAACTTATCAATGCCAGCGAAGCACGCGAGGACGACGAGGAATACCAAAGCCCCGTTGATCTGCTCTTTGCCGATTTGGAAGAACGCAGCCCCGACCATTTCGCGGTGAAGCAATATAAAAAATACAAATTGGCAGCGGGCAAAACGGCAAAGTCAATCCTTATTTCTTGTGGGGCAAGGCTCGCTCCTTTCGATATTGAAGAACTCCGGGAACTCATGTCCTATGATGAATTGGAACTTGACACATTGGGCGACCGGAAAACCGCGCTTTTCCTCATAATGAGCGATACCGACGACACCTTTAATTTTGTTATCGCTATTTTGCAATCACAGCTTTTTAATTTACTTTGTGATAAAGCGGACGACGAATACAACGGCAAATTGCCTGTTCATGTCCGTTTTTTACTCGATGAATTTGCCAACATCGGGCAGATACCCCGCTTTGATAAGCTGATTGCGACCATACGCAGTAGGGAAATGTCCGCTTCTATCATTCTGCAATCGCAGAGCCAGCTAAAAGCCATTTACAGGGACGCGGCAGAAATCATACTTGATAATGCCGACAGCACCTTGTTTTTGGGAGGACGTGGGAAAAATGCAAAGGATATTTCGGATAACTTGGGACGGGAAACAATCGACAGTTTCAATACTTCCGAAAATCGCGGCACGCAGGTTTCTCATGGACTTACTTATCAAAAATTAGGAAAGGAGTTGATGACACAGGACGAAATAGCAGTTATGGACGGTGGGAAATGTATTTTGCAGCTACGCGGTGTGCGTCCCTTTTTAAGCGACAAATACGATATAACAAAACACCCGAACTACAAATACCTTTCCGACTTCGACAAGAAAAACGCTTTTGACGTGGAACGGTATATGTCTACCCGTCCGGCAATCGTAAAGCCCGATGAAGCCTTCGACATATACGAAATAGATTTGTCCGACGAGGACGCAGCCGCCGAGGAATAACGGCGGCATTTTCATTTTCCATAACATTTTTGAGCCGCACAGCGGCAGAAAGCGAGGTTTATATGGAATTTTTCAACAGCGCAGTTGGTGTATTGCAGACTTTGGTTATCGCGCTTGGCGCAGGTCTTGGCATTTGGGGTGCCATTAACCTCATGGAGGGTTACGGCAACGACAATCCGGGCGCAAAGAGCCAGGGCATGAAGCAGTTCATGGCTAATTAAAGGGAACAAAAAGAAAGGAAAAGCCAATCCAGACGGTATCAGCGGCAGGCTACAAGAATAAATTGTGATTTCACAAGATTGGTGCTATAATAAGAGAAAAGTTCCTGCCGGGGCAGCCGCCCCGGTGGTATGGATAGAAAGGCAGGAAAACAATATGCACATCAGCTATAAACCACTCTGGCACACACTGTTAGAGCGTGATATGAGAAAAGAGGATTTAAGGCTTGCTGCTGGTATGACAACAAATATGATTGCCAACATGAGCAAAGAGGGAAAGCACATCAGCATGGATACATTAGCCCGTATCTGCGAAACGCTGAATTGTGAGATTACCGATGTGATTGAGTTAGTACCAGACGAGCCTGCTTCCACAGGAGGTAAGGAACATGAGCGAATTGAAACCAAGAATAAAAGAAAACGGAATTGATTATATCCTTGTTGGAGATTACTACATCCCGGACTTGAAGTTGCCGGAGGAACACCGCCCCATCGGAAAGTACGGACGGATGCACCGGGAATATTTAAGAGAAGTCTGCCCAGCCAGATTACACACATTGACCCTGACCGGGGAATTGTGGACATATCTTGCAGACCTGAACGAACAGGCACAGAAACGGTTAGACACCATCATGGAGCAGATGAAAGCTGCCGAGGGCGTGACCGAGGAATTGAAGCGTACCCGTCAAATGGAATGGGTGCAGCGTTGCAATAACATTCACAACCGGGCAGAAGAAATTGTTTTACATGAGTTGATTTATTCATAACGGTATGGTAGAATGATTATTACAAATTAGAAGTTGTAAAGGAGACTTTGTATGGGTAGAAAAGAAATAACAACAAAAGAAGATTTAATGAAAGTAATAGAATTATTCGAAAATACTGGAATTACATACTGGTTGGATGGCGGATGGGGTGTAGATATTTTAGCTGGTAAACAAACAAGAATTCATAGAGATATAGATATAAATTTTGATGCTCAACATACGGAAAAATTGTTAAATGTGCTTTTGAATCTGGGCTATAAAATTGATACAGACTGGAAACCGGTTAGAATAGAGTTATATAGTGATGAACTTGGTTACTTAGACATTCACCCGTTCGTTTTAAATGAGGACGGAACTTCAAAACAAGCTGATTTAGAGGGTGGCTGGTATGAGTTTGAAAAAGATTACTTTGGTAGTGCTTTTTTTGAAGGAAAAACAATTCCTTGTATATCCTTAAAAGGCCAAAGAGTTTTCCACTCAGGTTATGAATTAAGAGATAAAGATAAGCATGATATTTCAATTCTTGAAAGTTTATCAAAATAACATTGCTGTAATTTCTAAGATAAATTCCACTTTATCGCTTTGAAATTTTAACTGAATAAGTATAGCACCAACCGCTGCTACATGGAAGCAAACACAACCATGCAACAGCGGTTTTTCTTTACCGTTTTTTCCTTTGACTGATAGGAGTTCCTGTTTTCTTTGATTTTTGTAGAATCCGAATGAGCCAGCGAAATTCTTCGTCTGACAGATTTTTATAGTTGATGCCGAGCTGCTTGCAGTAAAGGACAACCAGCTTTTCATCCCGACTGCCCTTGAAATTTTCAACCGCTTCCAAATTTTCTTTCAATTCATCGGCAACGGTGGTCTGGGGCGCACTCTCGCTGTCCTTTTTGTGGGCTTCCCGAATATCCCGGATAATGAGATTGAGGTCATCAAGAACCATGTGGCTGAAATATTCATCATCGCTGATATGGGCGGCTTGCAACACTTTCAAATGCGGGTCGTCTTCGCCGGGGCGATACCGTTCAATGATTTCATGCCGGACAGTATCGACAAGGGCGTTGAGGTTTTGAATCTGCATGGTGGCAATCCCATCCACATAAATCTCAATATCCGCAAGAAACTTGATAAAATCCTTATGGGTGACAAGCTCACAGAGCAGGCGGTTGTTAATCCGACCGCTTTTCAGAAGTGCCACCATCTCATCATTCAAATGCAGCTCTGTTAGTGGCGTGTTGATCTGCTCCCGGTTCTCTGTCCGGCACAGCAGATAATCAACGGAAACCCCATAGAAGTCTGCCAGCGTGATAAGGTTGCCATGATTGATTTCCTTATAATCCTCTTTTTCATAACTGCCAAGAGCTGATTTGGAAATGCCCGTCAGCTCTGATAATTCTTCCAGATTTAAGCCTTTGTCCTTGCGGAGTTCCCAAAGGCGTTCCTGTATGCTTGTTGCTCCTTTCATGGGCGCACGCTCCTTTCCGGCGGATTCATTGCTGCCGCTTAACTGGATTATATCACACTTTCCGCAATCGTGGAAATTTCCGCTTTTTACCCCTAATTCCTACTTTGTGGACATACGGCACAGGGCACAAAAATGTTCTATGATACAGGTAGTTCATCGATGGATTATTCCAATCGAATGACCAGCCTGTGTGGGATATGCTTCCCCGGCGATGTAGCGCCATGACTTTTGGCAGGGATTTGGAGGAACCCTGACCGAAACGAGCGTACCAAAGGGAGCGATACGCCGCTGTGAGATTCAGGGGAGGAACGACACCGGGGAGAACTGGCGAACTGACACCGAAATGATACCGAAACACGACAATCTGATAGGGGGATAGTCTACCCTATCGCTGATACTTCGGGAGATTTTAATCGGCTCTATGACCGTAATTTTGCCGAAAATCGCCCCGAAACCATACACTAAAACGGGAGGAAACGCAATATGCCGAGAATGAGCAAAAAGAGGAAGCATGAGCTTTCTTTTTACCTCAATGACCGGGGGCGTGTCACTTACAACGAATTATGCCGGAAATGCAAGCATGGGTGCAAGCAGAGCTTCCGGGCGGTTGTGGTTGACTGCCCCCGTTATTTATCCAAAAGAGCAAAGAAAAAGGAGGAACACACCGAATGAATTTTGAATTTATGACGATAGGCACACCGTTGCCGCCCTGTATGCCCTTTCCCAGAGCGTTGACAGGATTTCCAGTCAGCAGCACCGCAAAGGTCATGTACTGCCGGATGCTGGACGCTATGCTATCCAAAGGGCAGGAGGACGAGAACGGAATCCTGTTTGTCTGCTTCCCTGTCACAGCCATTGCCGCAGTCCTGTCCCGCAGCCCCATGACGGTCAAGCGTTCTCTGAATGAACTGGAAACTGCCGGACTTATCATGCGGGTGCGTCAGGGCGTGGGAGAACCGAACCGGATTTATGTGCTGATACCGGGAAAGGAGGACGCTGCCCTTGCCTGATACCTCAAAGCTGGAAAAGCTCAACCGAGAGTTGGAAAAGAGTGAAAAGAAACTGCGGAAAGCCATCAATGATGAAAAGGCATTGCAGCACCAGCTAAAGCAGCTTACCCGAAAAGAACGGACACACCGGCTCTGTACTCGTGGCGGTATGCTGGAAAGTTTTCTGCAAGAGCCGGAACGCCTGACAGATGATGATGTCATGCTGTTGTTGAAACTCATTTTTCACAGGCAGGACACGCAGGAACTATTGAAAAAACTGCTGAAACGGGAGAAGCCGAAAACCCCTTAGTTTACTAAGGGCGCAATTATACACCACCCAGAGGTTGGTGCATTGCGTTCTCCGAAGGCTCCTCGCCGGAGGGCTGTGATTTTCCGCAGTCAAGGTCTGCTCCAAATCATACAGGGGACGCTACGCTTCCCCTGCGCTGGCTGCCGCCAGCTACCCTTTTGTGGACTTGCCATCTGGGGACACCTTGCGCTGTAAGCTGTTCCCAGCCGACAAGTTTCATAAAATATGCTATCTTTTCGATAATCGATGAAGTATAATAAAGTCAGAAATAAATCAGGAATTTGAGGTCAAGGCTTAAACGGGAGGTTTATATGAAAAAATACCAATGTCCTTGCTGCGGATATTTTACCTATAATGTTCCGGCAAATGAAGATTGTGGGTATATCTGTCCCGTTTGTTTTTGGGAGAATGACCCGTTCATTGCTTCTGATAACGAACCAAGCGACTCTAATCATGGAATAACACTAAAAGAAGCAAAATTAAATTTCTCAACATTCGGAGCTTGTGAAAAAGAAATGGTGTGTTATGTCCGACTACCAAGAGATGATGAAAAAGAAATTTCATAGTAGTGTGTAAAGGAGAATCAAATGAAGCATAAAAAGTTTTTGTTAATTGCACTGATATGTTTAATCGGTATAGGTATTAGCTTTCTTTTGTTTTCTGCTCATAGACCATTCAAAGATTTAGAGGCAGCAGATATTACTTCGGCAAGTGTTCGGTTATTGCCACCTGATACAACAATTCAGATAGTAGAAACAGAGGAATTAGTATCATATCTCAATGAGGTAGTTATTTACAATAAGGACAACTCATATACAGAATATGCCGGACAAGCAGTTATTTTCACTCTGTCTTTGGCAGATGGTTCTCAAGTGGAGATTATAGCATACAATCCATTTATTATAATTGACGGTATTGGTTATAAATGCAAATATGAACCTTGTGAAGCTCTTAATCATTATGCTAATGAGCTAATGACAAGAGAACCATAATTTTTAAGTGTACCATCTACCCATCGGGTCAACTTGTCCCGAACTTTTACAGCTAAATATCCGCCGCCCTCACAGCGGCACACCGAGCAGGAAATCTGAAAAAGGTCTCCTGCTTTTTTTCTGCCAAAATGAGGTGGTAAAACGCCACCCCATCCACCAATTACCGAAAGGAGGGACACGAAATGCCCTGCCCACACAACGAAATCACGATTGTTCAGCGCAGCCAGCGACAGTCTGCGGTTGCCGCCGCTGCTTACCAAAGCGGCGAAAAGCTGTTCTGTGAATACGACCAGCAAGTGAAGCACTACCCGGAAAAGCGTGGTATCGTCCACAATGAAATCCTGCTCCCGGCAAATGCCCCACGGTCGTATGCAGACCGCAATACCTTATGGAACGCCGCCGAAGCGGTGGAAAAGCAATGGAACTCCCAGCTTGCAAGGCGGTGGGTGCTTACCATCCCAAGAGAGATACCACCCGACCAGTATGCTGTCCTTGTCCGGGAGTTTTGTGAGCAGCAGTTTGTTTCCAAAGGCATGATTGCTGATTTTGCAATCCATGACCCCCATCCGCCGGGACACAATCCCCACGCCCATGTCATGCTCACTATGAGGGCAATGGACGAACATGGAAAATGGCTTCCCAAGAGCCGCAAGGTTTATGACCTTGACGAAAACGGGGAACGGA
>CANAWG010000016.1 GCA_947365245.1 uncultured Oscillibacter sp.
GCTGCCTGGAGCGCCTGGGGCTGGTGAGTTAGCGGGACGGAATGTATCTTCTGTTTCACGATAGGGGAATAGACATTCCGTTTCATTATCATTATACATAGCCTCCGGTGGAATAGCAACCTTTCCATTCCAAAATTCTTGAAAAATTTTGCACTACGAGCAAGGCCGGGCATCTGACGCCGCGGCCTCTGGATAATTCTGCCATTTTATGCCCGCTCATGGGGGAGCGGGCGTGTTTTTTTGCCATGTCCGCTGCCTGTTTCCTGGCTGCCGCGCAACAGAAGATACATTCTGTTCACGGCGGAGGACCGGAGAGGAGGCGGAGAGGTGCCGGAGTATTCCAGAAAGAAGCTGGATCTGACGGGGCAGCGGTACGGAAAGCTGACGGTGCTGGGCCCGGTGGAAAACATGGGCGGACGTACCGCCTGGCTGTGCCGGTGTGACTGCGGCCGGGAGACCGCGGTGCTGACCCGCCGTCTGCGCAGCGGGCACACGAGGAGCTGCGGCTGCCTCGCCGCCGGACGGGCGGAGGGCCTGCCGGGCCTGACCTACGTAGACGGCACCTGCGTGGAGATGCTGGCGGCCAAGACTGTGCGGCGCAACAACACCAGCGGCGTGCCCGGCGTGGACTGGCTGTCCGCCAAGCAGCGCTGGCGGGCCACCATCTGCTTTCAGGGCAGGCGGCGGTACCTGGGCAGCTACGCCCGGTTTGAGGACGCGGTGAAGGCCCGCAGGCGTGCGGAGAAAGAGCTGATCGAACCGTTTTTAGAGGAATTTTCCGCTAGGGACGCCCCCGTTGCGCCAGGCGGTTGATTCAAAATTTTCATGGAAAGGGGGAAGCAGTATGAACCAGGTGACAGAGCCCTGGCAAGCGCCCGCCGGCGGGGCCACCGACGGCGGCGGGACAGCCAACCGGTGATGGGCAAAACCGGGGAAACCCGGCGACGCAAAGCCTCGGGACTAAGGCGCGGTCATGCCGCGCTATGTTCGCCGGGCTGCGATTTGGCAAACCATCGGAAACGATGGGACTGCAAAGCTACGGGACTAAGGCCGGAACCAACGGCCCTCTGGGTCAACAGGGCGCGGGGGCGCGGGATATCCGCGGACTTGCGCGCCGGCTATGTTCGCCGGGTTGCGAAAGTGGCAAACCGTGGGAAACCGCGGGACGCAAAGCCATATAGGGGTCTAAAGCGCGCACCGCGCGCTATGACAGCCCGGCCGCCGGATACTTTGCATCCGATACTAAATCGCAAAGGAAGGTAAGATATGAAACGATTGAACAAGGTCCTGACCATGGGACTCTCCCTGGTGATGTGCGCCGGGATGACCGCCCCCGCGTTCGCGCAGGACGCCTATTTCTACGGAGAACTCAGCGCTGAGCAAATCGAGCAGATCAAGGACACCGATGAAAACTTCGATGCTTACAGGCCTAAAAACAGTGGTTCAGGAGGATGGGTGTTCCTGGGAAAAGAGGACGTAGGGGATAAAAATGGTGGTGATATCTTAGCGCCTGTGGAAGACGCGGAGGGCGAGGAGACCTCGGAGGTCAAGTACGAGCTGGCCGAGGGTGTCAACGGGCCCAAGCCGGATGCGGACAGCGAAGATGGCACTCAAACGGTTTCTACTACTCAAACAGGCGATGTGAAAGTAAAGCCCTTCCACGACCTCGGCGAGTACCAGTACGATGACGGCGATGAGGACACCGAAGTGGGTCACTACTCCTATACCGTGGCGTGGACAGATGCCAAGGATGTGTCAACTGGCGCTACCTTGAACGTAAACGAGGTGGAGGGAGACACAGAGAATATTCAGTGTGATTCAAACGGCAAGATCGTGATTAGCGGTGGCAGCACCATCAATGTGGACGGCAAGATCGTCCTGCACGAGAACGCTGCACTCACGGTTGTGGTGGAAGACCACGGCAAAGAGGCGCAGAACAAAACAGATGGCCGGGACGCCGCCTATGTCCGCGATAAGCAGAAATCTGATAGAGACGCGGTTGATAAGATCGCCAGTAAGCTCTCTGGAATCACAGAGGAAGACAAGAGGTACTATGATCTGACTGTGGAGCAGGGCGAAGATGGCAAATCCGTCACCGCCACCTACACCGAACAGACCTACAACGTGACCTATCAGATCACTGGCAACCAGGGCAGCGGAGTTAACGTTTCCGGAAACGACAGTATCAACGGCAAAGCCACTGAGAAGTGGGATCCTGCTACCATGATGAAGGATACCATTGGCGCGGTTGGCGGTGTTGGCGGCACGTACTCTTTCAGCGGCTGGGACGTCGTGATTGATGAAGAGACCGGCGATGTGACCGTGACCGCCGTCTGCACCTTCACGCCGTACTACGTCGATCCCGGCGACACCGGCGACACCGATGACACCGATGACGGCGATGACGGCGATACCGGCACCACCATCGACGACGCCATCGTGCCTCTGGCCGAGGGGCCGGTGACCCGGGCGGAGTTCATCAACTACCTCTGGGAGCATGAGGGCCGGCCCGTTTCCGCGGGTGTGTGCACCTTCACCGATGTGGAGAGCGTCCACGCGTACTTCGACGCCCTGTGCTGGGCGGAGGAGAGCGGCGTTGCCGAGGCGTACGTTGACGCCGAGGGCCACGAGGACGGCACCTTTGAGCCCGACGAGCTGATCACCGTAGGTGCGGCCCGGGCGTTCCTGGACAACTTCGCCAACGTGTTCGGCACCAACGCAGTGGCGGCGGCCGACCTGACCAGCCTGATCGGTGAGGACGACGAGCC
Source organism: uncultured Oscillibacter sp. (assembly GCA_947365245.1). Taxonomy (GTDB): domain Bacteria; phylum Bacillota; class Clostridia; order Oscillospirales; family Oscillospiraceae; genus Oscillibacter. Next base: position 2,769 of record CANAWG010000016.1, read on the forward strand.
CGTGTTCAACTGCGGCGAGGTCCTGGCTGAGTTCTTCGGTGAGGAGTATGCCGCCGCTGAGGGCAGCGGCGCCGAGACCGCGGCATAAGCTGCGTCGAACAAACGCACAGGCTTAAAAAAGATCCGGGCGAGGACGACGACGTGGTTATGAACTGCGGCGAGATCCTTGCGGAGTTCTTTGCCTGATTCCAGAAAATTCCATTCCAAAGCACCGGACAGCCGGGGTCCCTTGGGACCCCGGCTGTCTTTCGGATGGGAGGAACGGCCCGGGAGGCGCTTTCATATTCGCGCTACGCCTGGCCGTAATAGGCGCCCGCGCCGTGCTTGCGGGAGTAGTGTTTGTCCAGAATGGACTGGGGGGCGGGGGCGGCGTCCGGCTGGAACTGCCGGGTGAGCAGGGCCATGCGGGCGCACTCTTCCAGCACCAGGGCGTTTTCCACCGCCTTTTCCGGCGTGGGGCCCCAGGTGAAGGGGCCGTGCTTGCACACCAGCGCGGCGGGCACCGCCCCGGGATCGATCCCCCGCTGGCGGAACGTCTCGGCGATGACCAAGCCGGTGTTTTTCTCGTAGCCCTCCCGGATCTCCTCCGGTGTGAGAGCGCGGGTACAGGGGACGGGGCCGTAAAAGTAGTCGGCGTGGGTAGTGCCGAAACAGGGCAGGCCGCACTCCGCCTGGGCCAGGGCGGCGGCGCAGCGGGAGTGGGTGTGCACCACGCCGCGGACGCCGGGAAACGCCCGGTAGAGCTCCAGGTGGGTGAGCAGGTCGGTGGAGGGGCGCAGACTGCCCTCCAGGACGCTGCCCTGCAGGTCGGTGACCACCATGTGTTCCGGCTTCATCTCACTGTAGGACACCCCGCTGGGCTTGATGACGACCCGCTCCCCATCCTCGGAGAGGGCGGACACGTTGCCCCACGTGAGGACCACCAGACCGTATTTGTCAAGGGCCAGGTTGGCGGAACAGACGCGCTCTTTTAATTCCTGCAGCATTGTATTATCTCCCTTCGATCAGGTTCTGCATCTCCGGCCACAGGTCGTTCAGACAGTCGATGGACCGGAGGTAGAGGCGGTATTTTTTCTCGTAGGCCGCAACGGCGTCCGGCCGGGGGTACACGGCGGCGGACGCGGCGCACATGCGGGCGGCGGTGTCCGCCAGGGAGGCGTGTCCGCCCACGGCGGCGGCCGCCGCGATGGCGCAGCCCAGGGCGCCGGTCTCCGCCGCGGGTACGGCCTCCACCGGCATGTTCATCACGTCGGCGAACATCTGCGTCCACACGGCGGAGCGGGCGGCCCCGCCGGCCAGCCGGATGCGGCCCTGCCGTCCGCCGCGGGTGGCCAGAAGCCGCTCCAGGTGGCAGCGGTGGGAGAACGTGATCCCCTCGTATACAGCGCGGAGTATATGCTTTCGGGTGTGGGAGGCGTTGAGCCCCAGAAAAGCGGAGCGGGCCCTGGGATCCACGTTGCTGGCGGAGAGGAACGGCAGGAACACCGGCACGAAGTCCTCCGGGCGGAAAGACTCCGCCCACCGGTTCATCTCGTCGTAGATACTCTCCCCTCTGGCCTCCGCCGCCGTTTTCAGCTCCGGCAGCAGCTGGCGGATAAACCACTCGTTGTTTCCGGCGGAGGTGGGGCTGGACTCCTCGATCAGGTAGTATTCCGGCAGGCAGAACAGGGAGTTCATCAAAACGCTGCCGTCGGTCACCGGCTCCTTGCGGAGGTACTCGTTGATGCTCCAGGTGCCGGCGATCATGCAGATGTTCTCCTCGTCGGTCACATTCACCGCCAGGGCGCAGGCGTCGATGTCGAACATACCGCCGATCACGGGGGTGCCCTCCGCGAGGCCCGTGGACCGGGCGGCCTCGGCGGTGACTCCGCCGCAGATCTCCAGGGAGCGGCACAGAGGGGGCAGCGCGTCCTCCATCGGCTCCAGGCCGAACAGGCGCAGAAGCTCCGGGTCAAAGGCGGCGGTGTGGAGGTTCATCAGGCCCGTGCCGGAGTAGTCCGTGATCTCGGCCCCCGCCCGGCCCGTGAGCCGGAAGCGGATGTAGTCCTTGCAGGCGAAGACCCAGCGGGTCTTTTCCAATGTGCCCGGCTCGTTGTCCCGCAGCCAGGCCAGGAGGCTCACGGGCTGGCAGGCCAGAATGTGCTGGCAGGAGCGGCGGAACGCCTCCGCCTCCGTGCCGTCGTTTTTCCACTCCACGGGATAGCGCCAGGCCCGGTTGTCGGAGGAGAGGATTCCCCGCCGCACAGGGCGGTTGTCCCTCCCCCACAGGTAGAGGCCCTTGCCGTGGCCGCACAGGCCGACGCCCGCGATCTCCCCGGGGGCGGTCCCAGTGCGCTGCAGCAGACGGCGGATCACGTCGCAGTTGTCCTGCCACATCGCGTCCATGTCCCGCTCCACAAAGCCGGGGGCCGGCGTGATGGCCGCGGTGGCGGCGCTCTCCACAGCTACCTGAACGCCGTCCTCCGTAAACAGGGCGGCCTTGGTGTTTGTGCCGCCGTTATCCAAACCCAGATAGTAGATCATAGGGCCTCCCCATCCTGTGCCGCCGCGAATTGGGCGGAGATGTACGCCAGGGCGGAGGAGATGTTCCGCTCCCAGTCCTGGCCCGGTTTGTGCCACATTTCCACCATGTAGGGGCCGTGGTAGCCCTGGGACTCCAGCTGGCGGAAGCAGGCGGAAAAATCCACGCAGCCGCTGCCGAAGGGCACGCCCTTGAACGTCCCGGCGTGCTCCGGCGTCACGGCCAGGGTGTCTTTCACGTGGACCGCCACGATCTCGCCCGCGGCGGAGCGCAGCTCGCCCAGGGTGTCGTTCCCCCAGGCGCTGAGGTTGCCCAGGTCCGGGTACACCATCAGCCAGGGGGAGGGCAGGCGCGCTTTCCAGCGGTGGTAGCGGGTGATGCTGCTCATCAGCTCCGTGTCCATGATCTCCATGGCCAGCATCACCTGGTACTGCTCCGCCAGGCGGCAGGCGTACTGCAGTCCCTCCTGGAACAGGCGGAGGCTCTCGTCGGTGGAGGGCTCGTAGTACACGTCGTACCCGGCCAGCTGGATCACGCGCACACCGAACTCCCGGGCGAACAAAACGGCCTTTTCTATGATCTCACGGGCCCTTGCCCGCACGGCCGGATCGGCGCTGCCGAAGGGAAACCGGCGGTGGGCGCTCAGGCAGATGGAGTGGGGATAGATTCCGCTGGCGCGGATCGCCTGGTGCAGCTCCGTCCCCGGCGTGTCCAGCCGGGCGAGGCGCTCGTCGGTCTCGTCGATGGAGATCTCCAGGAAGTCGAAGCCCAGGTCACGGGCCGCCTCCAGCCGCCGCCGCCAGTCCATCTCCGGCGGCAGGGCCTTTTCATACAGTCCAAGCAAGTGATTTCCCAGCATAAAATCTCTCCTCAATTTAAAACTCCCCGCTCGCCCCGGTCACTCCGCCAGCAGCAGGGGGTGCTTCCGGGGCGGGTGGCAGGGCGCGGTGCTCTCCCGCGGGATGAGCTTCGTGCAGATCCGCATTTTGCACACCTCGCCGCTGCGCCCCTGGATCTGCTCGTGGAGAATGCGGACGGCCCAGCGCCCGATCTCGCCGCAGGACACGGAGACCGTGGTCAGGGGCGGCTCGGACAAGGCGGCGAAAGGCAGCCCGTCAAATCCCACGATGGAGATGTCCTGGGGCACCCGCAGCCGGTGGTCCTTAAAAGCCCGCAGGGCGCCGATGGCGATGCTGTCGTTGTTGGCCACCAGGGCGGAGGGAAACGCCCGTCCCTGGTCGAGGAGGCGGGATACCGACTCCCACGCGCCGTCCATGGTGGGGAAGATGGGGTAGACCAGCTCCTCCGAAAAGGGGAGGCCGCAGCCACGCAGCGCGTTTTGAAACGCGGAGAGGCGCTCGGAGTCGTTGTTGGCGGGGATGGAGTTGGCCAGGAAGCCCACGCGGCGGTGCCCCAGGTCCAAAAGGTGCTTCACCGCGGAGAAAATGGCCGCCTCATTGTGCATGGTGACAGAGCTGAAAGGGAGGAGGGACAGGCTGTTGTCCACCACCACAATGGGCTTTGCGCAGCCGGAGAAGACCCCCATGTCATCGTCCTGGATCTCCGTGCCCAGCAGGACGACGCCCATCGTGGCGGGCTTTTCCAGGAGCTCCTCCAGGTGGATGCTGGCAAAGTCGTTGAAAGCGGTCATCAGAAGGTTGTAGCGGTGCTTGCGGCACTCCTGGTCCACCGCGTCGATGATCTGGGTGACAAAGCCCGGATTTCCATTCACCAGATACGAGTGCTTGCTGTACTTCAAAAAGAGGATGTTTTGAAAGGGCGCGCCGTCTCTGTCGGCCAGCGGGCGGACCTGATAGCCGTTCAGCTCCAGGAGCTGTGTGATCTTTTTCCGCCTTTCCGGGCTGATCCCCGGCTTTCCGTTCAGCACCAGGGACACCGCGGCCAGGGAGACGCCGGCTTCCGCCGCGATTTCCCGCAGTTTCATAGAGTCACCGCCTCAGTTTGTTTAGTAAACAGTATAGAGAAAAAGAGTGGAATTGTCAAGAAAAACGATGGCGGAGGAAGCGGCTCCCGTGATTTTTTCAACGAGAAGATTCTTCAAACAGGTAAACGTTTTCTCTCGTAAAATCGGATTTCCTCACAATATTTTGTAAAAAATGCAAAATAGATTCTTGGAAAGAAAGGCAGTAAATGGGCGAAATGACGAAAAAAACGCCGGATTTTTGTAAATATATAGAATTGACGATATCGACTTCAACATTTATGATAAAAGACAACCGGTGAATAGAGTTTGATTTCTGTTTACTAAAAAACTAAACTCTTGAAGAATCCGGAACCACGCGCAGAAAATTTAAGGAGGCAGTTATGAAAAAGTTTCTTGCAATTGCACTTTCCCTATGCGCGGCCCTGAGCCTGCTGGCCGGCTGCGGCGGCGGACAGCAGGCGGCGGCCCCCAGCGGCGGCAATGCCGCGGGAGGGGACACCGGAGCGGCCGGCGGCGACTCTCCCTACGCGGGCCACACGCTGTATGTGGCCAACTGGCAGGGCTACTGCTTCGACATGAACTACTGCAAAAAGGCTTTCGAGGACAAGTTCGACTGCAAGGTGGAGATGGTCTATTTTGACTCCTATGACGACCTGATGACGAATCTCCAGACCGGCGGCAACGCCACGATCGATGTGTGCAATCTTTCTCAGAACTACACCCAGTACTTCCACGATCAGGACCTCATCATGACGGTGGACCGGGCCAAGGTGCCCAACTATGAGGGCCTGGCCGACGCTTACAAGGATTTGGCGCCCTACGCGGTTGACGAGGATGGCAACGTGTTTGCCTATCCCTGGTGCTTCGGTGTGACCTCTCTGTGCTATAACCCCGAGAAAACCGGCGGCCCCGTCACCTCCTGGTCCGACCTCTATAAACCCGAGTACGCGGGCCATGTGTGCCTGTTCGGCGACTATGGCGACGGCATGATCATTGGCTCCCTGCTCAGCGGCCAGGATCCCGCCTATCCCGATGACGTGGACGTGAGCAAGGTGGCGGCGAAGCTCTCTGAGCTCAAGCCCCAGATTCTCTCTTTCTGGAGTTCCTACGATGACATCCTGATTCCCTGGAAAGCCGGCGAGTTCTGGGTGGGCAACATGTGGTCCGGCGCCTACGTCCAGCTGCTGAAAGAGGGCTATCCCATCGAGGTGGTCCATCCCGCGGAGGGCACCGTGGGCTATATCGACTGCTGTTGTGTGGTCAAGGGTACTGACGAGTTCGACCTGGCCTGCGAGTGGCTCAACTGGATGGAGAGCTATGAGCTCCAGTACACCATGGCCACCAGTGAGGGCACCGATTATCCTCCCAATGAAGGCGAGGTCTATATGACCTATCCTCCCGTCAATGAGAAGGTGCTCAACAACCTGACTGAGGACCAGAGAACCGCGCTCTACCTCAATCCCATGCCCACCAAGATCTGTATGCTTAACTATCTGACTGCCGATCAGAAAGACGCCTGGGTGGACTGCTGGGAGAACTTCAAGGCCTCCCGCTGAGCACGGAGATCAGCTGGGATCAAAGCCAAAGATGCGGCAATAGGACGGGATGCCGCCGGGAGGGACCTTTCGGCGGCATCCCGATTTTGGGAATGGAGGCCTGATCATGGACAAAAATAAACGAAAGCTGGACTTTTGTCCCGGTTGTCTGTGGACGCTGCCCAGCGCCGCGATGCTGCTGTGTCTGACGATCGCACCGCTGGTCATGTTGCTGCTGTTCAGCTTTATGAACCGGAACATGTTCGCCGGACAGCCCTGGCCAGGCTGGACGATAAATAACCTGACCCGCATGATGGCGGCCCCGGTCTTTTGGAGGCTGCTGGGGAAGTCGCTCCTCATCGCGCTGCTGGTGACAGCGATTTGCATCCTCCTGGCCTATCCGGCGGCCTGGGCCATCGCTAAGGTGGTGAGCCCCAAGCGCCGCAGCCTCCTTATGATGGTGGTGATCATGCCTTTTTTCATCTCTCAGCTGCTGCTGATCTACGCTATGATCAACTTAATTCAAAGCGGCGGGCTGCTCATGACCATGCTCAGTGCCCTGGGGCTGGAGACCCGGTCGATCTTGTACACCAACGGGGCCACGGTCCTGGTGCTTGTCTATGAGTTCGTCCCGTACATGATTCTCTGCCTCTATTCGTCGCTGGAGGCCATCAGCGACAACGTCATCCAGGCATCCCACATCCTGGGCGCCAATTGGTTCAAGACTTTTACCAATATTGTATTTCCCATGAGTGTGCCGGGGCTCCTCTCCGGGATCTTGCTGGTGTTTGTACCTACGGCGGGGACGTTTATGGAGCCGGACCTGGTGGGCGGCTCCAACGGCATGATGGTGGGATCCATGATCAACACACAGTATAAAGACAACCTGAACATGGGCTATGGTGCCATTCTCTCCTGTGTGCTGCTTATCGTGCTGTGCATCATCATGGCCATCGTGAGCTACGCCACGAAACAGGCGCAGAAGAGGATTGGGGGTGACATATAATGTCGAAAGGATTCAACCGCGTGATGTTGGCGTGCCTGGTCCTGGTGCTGGCGTTCATGTATATCCCGGTGGTGGCAATTATCGGGATGTCTTTCAACGGCACTGCCTACGGCATGTTCCCCTACGTCTTCACCACCAGGTGGTATCGGGTGCTCTTCACCACTTCCAACCTGCCTGCCGCCTGCTGGCTGAGCCTGCGCTTCTCTCTGTCGGTGGCCGTAACAGCGCTGGTGCTGGGTACGCTGACCTCTTTCGGCCTGCAGTATTGGTCCCCTAAATGGGCTAAGCGATTCAACTTCCTCATGCAGCTGCCCATCATCATTCCCTGGCTGGTGACGAGCGTATCGATCCTGCTGCTGGCCACTTTTGTGGGTTTTGGCCGCTCCTATCTCACCATGTTCCTGGGCAACCTGATGGTAGTGCTGCCATACGTGGTGCTGCTGGTGAACGGGCGGTTCCAGGAGATGGATCGGACGCCTGAGGCGGCGGCCCGGCTGCTGGGTGCTTCGCCGGCGCGGGTGTTTTTCGATGTCACGCTCCCCGGGATTGCGCCCGGCGTCATGGCAGGCGGCATCATGGCGCTGATTGTCTGCTTTAACAACTTCGTCCTGCAGTACTATCTGGCCCCTGTGGGGGTGAACACGCTGCCGGTGACGGTCTTCACCCGCATTAAGAGCGGGTATCAAGCAGACCTGAACGCCCTGTCCGCCATCATCATCCTGATCACGATTGCACTCCTGGTTGCGATTTCCTGCATGGGATATTCCGCCGGATCTCTGTTCGGGATGTCTTCAAGTCTTAAGGACCAGAAAGGAGAATAGACAATGGCCGGATTGACAGTAAAAGGGCTGAGGAAGAGCTTTGGGCAGCACGAGGTGCTCAAGGGAGTCGATTTCTCCGTTGAGAGCGGAAAATTCCTCTCCCTGCTGGGGCCCTCCGGCTGCGGCAAGACCACCATTCTGCGGATTATCTGCGGTCTGGAGACGGCGGACTCCGGCGAGGTGCTGGTGGACGGCAAGGACGTGACGGGCGTCAAGCCGGAGAAGCGGAATATCGGCCTGGTCTTCCAGAACTACGCCCTGTTCCCCTCCATGAACGTGGCGAAGAACGTGGGCTATGGGCTGAAGATGCACGGCGTGCCCCAGACGGAGATCGACCAGCGGGTGGAGGAGGCGCTGGAGCTGGTGAAGCTGAGCGGCTACGGTCCCCGGAAGGTGACCCAGCTCTCCGGCGGCGAGCAGCAGCGCGTGGCCCTGGCCCGCTCTCTGGTGACGCGGCCGGAGATCCTGCTGCTGGACGAGCCCCTCTCCGCGCTGGACCGGAAGGTCCGGGCGGAGATGCAGTACGAGATCCGCAATATCCAGCGGAAGATCGGCATCACCACGGTGTTTGTGACCCACGACCAGGAGGAGGCCCTCACCATGTCCGACCAGATCATCCTGCTGAACAAGGGCAGCATCGAGCAGCAGGGGGACCCCTGGCACATCTACAGCCAGCCGGCCTCCGTGTTCGCCTCGGACTTTTTGGGCAAGGCCAATCTGATCTCCGGAAAGCTGGAGTGCGTAAACGGCCAGTGGTATATCGCCGACGACCAGATCCGCCTGCCGGTCAACCACGTGGGCGGAAAGGAGGGCGACACGGTGCGGGCGGCCGTCCGCGGCGAGTACTTTGAGTTCTGCGGGCCGGAGACCGAGGGCGCCAATCCTTTCTATTTGGACAAGAAGGTCTTTACGGGCCTGAGCTGGAAGCTCATCGGCAGGCTGGGCCGGCAGCCGCTGGACATCTCCGCCCTGGGCATCAGCGCGGATCATCTAGCGGAGGGCGGCGCGTTCCACGTCCGCATTCAGCCGGAGAACATCGTCTACTACAATGAGTGAGGAGAGATCTATGAACAAGCACTATGAGACCGCGCGGCAGATTTACGCGGATTGGGGCGTCGACACGGAGGCGGCTTTGCGCCGGATGGACGAGATTCCCCTCTCCATCAACTGCTGGCAGCTGGATGATCTGACGGGACTGGAGGACTTTGACGCCAAGCTCACCGGCGGGATCGCCGCCACCGGCAACGCCCCCGGCAAGCCCAGGAGCGTGGAGGAGTACTTCGACAGCCTGAACCGGATGCTGGAGCTGGTGCCCGGGGCCAAGCACCTGGCGCTGCACAGCGTCTACCCCCTGACAAACGGCGTGAAGGTGCCCCGGAACCAGCTGCGCCCCGAGCATTTCGCCCCGTGGGTGGACTACGCGCGGGAAAAGGGCATCGGCCTGGACTTCAACCCCACCTACTTCTCCCACCCCATGTCCGAGAGCGGCTGGACCCTCTCCAGCGCGGACGAGGGCGTGCGGGAGTTCTGGGTGGAGCACGGCATCGCCTGCCGCAGGATCGGCGCGTATTTCGGCCGGGAGCTGGGGGAGACCTGCGTCACCAACCACTGGATCCCGGACGGCTCCAAGGACACCCGGGTGGATACCCTGGGCCCCCGGGAGCGGCTGATCGACTCCCTGAACCGCATCTTCGCCGAGCCCATTGACCGCAGGTACAACGTGGACTCCGTGGAGGGCAAGGTCTTTGGCCTGGGGGTGGAGAGCTATACCGTCGGCTCCCACGAGTTTTACACCAACTACGCCCTCACCACGGGCAAGGCCATTGTCTGCATGGACACCGGCCACTACCATCCCACGGAGAGCGTGGCGGCGAAGCTCACGTCCTACCTGGCCTTTGGGCAGGAGATCATGATGCATCTGTCCCGCTGCGTGCGGTGGGACAGCGACCACGTGGCCATCGCCAACGAGGACACCGTGTCCATCATGCAGGAGCTCAAGCGCTGCAGGGGCTTTGACAAGGTGCACCTGGGGCTGGACTTCTTTGACGCCAGCATCGACCGCGTCGCGGCCTCCGTCATCGGCGCCCGCAGCGTGAAGAAAGCGCTGCTCACCGCGCTGCTGGAGCCCACGGAGCACCTTTTGAAAGCGGAGGCGGAGAACGACCTCACCCGCCGCCTGGCGCTGTTGGAGGAGTTCCGCTTCCTGCCTGCCGGCATCGTGTTCGAGGAGTACTGCGAGCGCCACAATATGCCCGGCGCTAACTGGCTGGAGACGCTGCGATGAGCGGTTTGCGCCGTCTGATCGTGGACACGGACACCGGCGCGGACGACGTCTGGGCCATCGTGGAGGCGCTCCGGGCCGAGGAAGTGGCGCGGGTGGAGGCGATCACCGTGGTCTGCGGCAACCTGCCGCTGGACCTGTGCGTAAAAAACGCCATGCTGGCCGAGGATGCGGCGGCCGCCCAGTATCCCCCGGTGTACCGGGGGATGGAGCGGCCCATCCTGCGCAGGACGGCCTTTTACGCGGAAAACGTCCACGGGCGGGACGGACTGGGGGAGATGAACCTCCCCTGGCCGGACCGCCCCGTGGAGAAAAAGCACGCCGTACAGGCCATCATCGACACGGTGATGGCAAGTCCCGGGGAGATCGAGATTGCCACCTGCGGCCCGTTGACCAACCTGGCCATGGCGCTGCTGCTGGAGCCGCGTCTGGCGGAGAACGTGAAGCGGGTGTGGATCCTGGGCGGCTCCGCGGGGGGCCGCGGCAACATGACGCCCCTGGCGGAATATAACGTCTACACGGATCCGGAGGCCGCCTCCATCGTGCTGAACGCGGGCATGGACACCGTGTGGATTCCCTGGGATACCTCCCGGGGGGAGACGGAGATCACCCCTGATGAGCTCAGACGGATGGAGCGCTGCGGCGACGGCGCCGCGGCGTTCTGCGCCCGGTGCGTCCGGACCATGCGGGCCTACCAGAAAGAGCGGCATGGCCGGGACTCCCTGGGCGTGATCGACAGTATGCTGATGACCGCCGCGCTGTATCCGGAGGTGATGGAGGGCCCGTTCCGGGCCGCCTGTGCCGTCGAGACGGCGCCGGGGGATCGCCGCGGCCATTTCCGCATCGACCCCGCCGGGGACGCGGGCAACTGTACCGTGTGCCCCGGGATCAACGCCAAGCGCTACAAGGAGCGCCTGTTCGCGCTGCTGGGAGCCCTTTGAGCGCCCAGGCGGCCCGGCAATGCGCTGAAAACGAAAGAAACCGGCGCCATGGCGTGCCGGCCTTGCAGGAGAGACGTATGAACGACTTTATGTATTATAACCCCGTCCGGGTGCACTTTGGCCGGGAGGCCATGGCGGAGCTGCCGGGGGAGCTTGAGAAATTTGGAAAAAATGTCCTGCTGCTCTACGGCGGCGGGAGCATTAAGCGCACCGGGCTGTACGACCGGATCCTGGCGGATCTGCGGGCGGCGGGGAAGAATGTGTTCGAGCTGCCCGGCGTCATGCCCAATCCCCGGACGGAGAAAGTGTACGAGGGGATTGAGATCTGCAGGCGGGAGAAGATCGACCTGCTGCTGGCCGTGGGCGGGGGCAGCACCATTGACTGCGCCAAGGCCGTCGCCGTGGGGGCCTGCACGGACAAGGATTTCTGGCAGGCCTTTTTCAAGGACTGGGAGACGGCGGAGGCCGCCATCCCCCTGGGCGTGGTGCTGACGCTGCCGGCCACCGGCAGCGAGCTGGACAAGTCCTCGGTCATCACCAACATGGCCGCCCACGAGAAGAACAGCTACGACAGCGAGCTGACGTTCCCCCGCTTCGCGATTCTGGACCCCGCGCTGACCTATACGCTGCCGAAGGCGCAGATGGTCAACGGCATTGTGGACACCATCTCCCATCTCTACGAGCTGTATATCTCCCCGCCGGACGAGGAGTGCCTCACCGACGAGCTGGCGGAGGCGGCGCTGCGGACGGAGATCCGGGCCGCCCGGGCGGCGGCGGTCAACCCGGAGGACTACGACGCCCGGGCCGACCTGATGTGGACCAGCAGCTTCGCGTTGTGCGGGATGCTGAACAACGGCAAGAAGACGGACTGGGCCAGCCACTGCATCGAGCACCCCATCTCCGCCCTCTATGACGTGGCCCACGGCGCGGGACTGGCGGTGGTTCACCCGGCCTATCTGGACTATATCTGCCTGGACGCGCTGCCCCGGCTCCGCCGTCTGGCGATACGGGTGTGGGACGTGGACGACGCCGGGATGACGGAGGAGGAGACCGCCCGGGAGGGCATCCGCCGGACCCGGGCGTTTTTCCGGGAGCTGGGGGCGCCGGCGACGCTGACAGAGCTGGGCGTGCCGGCGGAGAGCATCGGCCGGATCGCCGATCTGACGGACCTGGGGTGCTTCAGCTACCGGCGGCTCACCCGGGAGGACGTGGTGTCGATTTTGAAGACGGCTTTGTGAAGGAGCGGAACGATGGAGATCATTTCTGTGCACGACAGGCGGTTTTCCGCCTACGGGCAGGTGCTGGAGGGGTTTGCCCTCCCGGAGATCATCCGCTGCCTGGAAGCGCGTGTTTCCATCCCGGCGGAGGGCACGGACTATGTGCCCTCCCTGCCGGAGCTGGAGGCGCTGCCGGCGGCCCGGGCCCTGCGGGACCGGGGCTTTGGCGGGCTGGATATTGAGATCGGCTGCTGCTGCGGACACAATGACCGCCTGACCTGCCTGGAGTACCACCGCACCAGCGAGATCGACATTGCGGCAACGGATATGATACTGCTGTTGGCGAGACAGCCCCAGCTGGAGGACTTCCGGCTGCACACCGAGTGTGTCCGGGCGTTTTTCGTACCCAGGGGGACGGCGGTGGAGCTCTTTGCCACCACGCTGCATTACGCCCCCTGCGGCGCCGCGGCGGGGGAGGGCTTTTGCATGGCCTGCGTCCTGCCCAGGGGGACCAACGAGGCGCGGCCGCAGACGGAGCGGGCCTCGCCGGAGGACCGGCTCCTGTGGGGCCGCAACAAGTGGGTGATCGCCGGAGAGGGGACGCCTGAGGCGGCTGCGGGGGCCTTTGTCGGCATCACGGGTTCTCCCGTCGTGCTGGACTACGGAGAGACCGGGGGAGAGAGATGAAAGAGCAGTGGTTTGAGAAGATCTACGCGGGCTTTCTGGGTATGGACGCGGGAATGCGCCTGGGTGCCCCGGTGGAGAACCCCTGGTGGACGTACGAGCGGCTGCGGGACTATTTCGGCGACATCCGGGGCTACTTGCGGGAGTACAAGACCCACCCGGCGGACGATGACATCAACGGGCCGGTGATCTTCCTGCGGGCGCTGCTGGACAGCGGCGGCCTGGATTTCACCCAGCGCATGGCGGGGGAGACCTGGCTGAACTACACCCGCTGCGGCCGCGGCATGTTCTGGTGGGGCGGCGAGGACGTCTCCACGGAGCACCGGGCCTATATGAACCTGAAGCGGGGGCTGACGGCTCCGGACTCCGGCAGCATCGCCCAAAACGGCGCTGTGGCGGCGGAGCAGATCGGCGGGCAGATCTTTGTGGACACCTGGGGGCTGATCTGCCCCGGGAGGCCGGAGCAGGCCGCGGCCTTTGCCCGGCGGATGGCCAGCGTCTCCCACGACGGGGAGGCGCTCCACGGCGCGGCTTTCATGGCCGCCTGCATCGCGGCGGCCTTTACCTGCGAGTCGGTGGAGGCGGTGATCGACGCGGGGCTCCGGCAGATTCCGGGAGAGTGCGTGTACCGCCGGGTGGTGGACGCGGTCCGGGCTTTCCACGCATCCCATCCCGGGGACTTCCGGGCCTGCCGGGACTATGTGGACCGGGAGTGGGGGAACGACAAATTTCCCGGCGGCTACCATATCATCCCCAACGCCGGCATCTGCGTCCTGGCGCTGCTGTACGGAGAGAACGACCTGGGCCGCACCATTGAGGTCTCCTGCATGTGCGGCTTTGACACCGACTGTAACGCCAGTAATGTGGGCACCATCATGGGGGTGCTCCACGGGCTGGAGGGGGTGCCTGAGCGGTACCGCCGGCCCATCAACGACAGCGCGGTGCTCTCCAGCGTCTCCGGGTATCTGAATATGCTGGACATCCCCACCTTTGCCAAGGAGCTGGCGGAGACGGCCTGCCGCCTGCGGGGCGAGACCGTCCCGGGCTGGGCCGCCGCCCCCCGGCGGGGGGAGCTGGCGTTCAACTTCGCCTTTCCCGGCTCCACCCACGGGCTGGAGCTGTCGGACCGGGCCAGCCACGAGCTCCGGTGGGTCTCCGGCGGGGCGCATTCCGGCCGGGGCTGTCTGGAGCTGGAGATCGACGGCAAGTCCCCCGCCCCGGCAGACCTCTATTTCCGGGCCTGCTGCATCCGGTCGGACTTCAACGACGAGCGGTATGATCCGGTCTTCTCCCCCCGGGTTTATCCCGGGCAGAGCGTCCGCTGCTGGATGAGGAGCTGCCAGACGGCTCCGGCGGCCATCACGGTGACGCCCTATGTCACCCGGGCCATGGCCGGGGACCGGATCGACCTGTGTGCCGCGGTTTTGCCGGAGGGGGAGTGGACGGAGATCGCGTTCTCCGTGCCGGATCTGGGGGGCGACCAGGCCCATGATATCGGCTGGAAGATCGAGATCGCCCCCGTGGAGCCGCCCTGGGCCTGCGGCAAGGTGTATGTGGACGACATCACGGTGTCCGGCCCCATGGACTACACCATCGACCCCGCCGTCCAGCGGATGGAGTTCGGCCAGCCCACGCCCTTTTCCGTCAACGACGGGGAGGCGTTCCTCGCGGAGGGAGCGCTGCGCGTTTCCACCCGTGGGGACGGACAGGTCTTTACCGGCAATTACTACGCCTGCGGCGCCTCTGTGGAGGCCGGCGTGACGGTGCTGGCGGGGACCTCCGCGGGGCTTCTCCTGCGGGGGCAGGGCTGCCGCCGGTACTACGCCCTGGGCTTCTCCGGGGAAAACCGGATCAGCATCGACCGGTGGGACGGCGGACAGCGGACGGAGCTGGCGGCCGCGCCGTTTTCCTGGGAGAGGGGCAGACCCTGCCGCCTGGCCGCGGAGGCCCGGGGGGAGACGCTGACCCTGCGGGTCGACGGGGAGCTTGTGCTCACGGCCCGGGACGGGCGGTTTTCCTACGGAATGGCGGGCGTGTGCCACGGCGCCGCCGGCGAGAGCGTCTGGACGGACTTCCACATCCGCGCGGACACGGCCGGCTGTTCGGAGACCTGAGAGACAGCCGGACCCAGCGAGCGCTGTGTTTCTGTACGAAAAGGAGACAGGCAAAGCCTGCCTCCTTTTCGTATGCCCGCGTCGAAGCGGATTTTTCAATACAGCTTGTCCAGCTGGACGCGGAGGGACCGGCAGAGGTCCCGGGCCTCCTCCAGACGCCGGGCGGTGAGCTGTGTGCGCCGGGCCCGGCGCTCTGTCTCCGGGAGGGCGGCGAGGGCGTCTGCCTCCTCCCGCAGCGCCGCGGCCATGCGGGCTTCGTACGCCTCCGCCGCGCCGCTGACGATGGCGGCGTACCGCTCGTACCGCCGCTGGGTCAGATACCCCAGCTCCTTCCACTCCCAGAAGAGGGACGGCGCGCCCTCCGCACCCGGCTCCGTGTTGGAGCAGACCTCCGGCAGCGCGTCGATGTCCGCGTAGAGGGGGATATAGCAGCTCATGGCCGGGGAGGCCATGGCCGTCCACATCACGCCGGGGCCCGGCGGGGAGAAGTCCGCCACAAAGCTGGCCACCGTGGCGTGGCGGCACAGGCTGTAGCTGGCGGGATTGTCGTGGAAGGGGTTCCCATACCGCCCGGCGGCGGGAGCCGCCCTCAGGTCGTAGGGCGTCCCCTCGTACACGTCCCGCAGGATCCCCATAAAATCAGACGGCTCCAGCGGGCGGTTGGGCCGCACGGAGTACAGCAGGGCGTCCTCCGGCGTCTCCCGGCCGGAGAGCAGGCTCATGGCCCGCCACCGGCGGCGCATATTCATGGGGTCCAGCTCCGGCCCCCACTCGTTGGGGCTTCGCTCCGCCCCATAGGCCGCCGCGAAGTCAAAATGGCGGACGTCGCCGTCCCACCAGCCCCGGGATCTGGCGTATTCCGCAAGGCCCGGAGAGGCCATCACATTCTCCGTGTCCGTCAGATCCGCGTCGTGGGTGCAGAACGCGTTGGTCCGGATCCCGGCCTCGCCGTCCGGCACCCGGACCGCCACCCAGTGCGCCCCCGGCGCCATCTCCAGAAACCAGCCCTCCTCCGAATCCGCCACGGCGAACGTGGCGGCGCTCTCGCAGCCGTCCAGCCCGGAGACGGTGAAGCCGTACCGCTCCACCAGCTCCCCGATCATCCGGATGCCCGCCCGGGCGGAATGGGCCCGCTGCAAAAGCAGCAGCAGGATATCATCCGGCTCCAGCCACGCGCCGGCGGAGTCGATCTCCTTGAAAGCGCTGGCGCCGGTGCCGGCCGCGGCCACGCCGCAGTCGTTGACGCCGCCGGCCCAGGCGTTGTCCCGGCTGCCGATGGCATAGCCGCACGCGGTATAGCTGTATCCGCAGGTCTCCGACGCCTGGGGAATTCGCCGGCCGCCCACCAGGAGGTAAGTCTCCTCCTCCGCGTGGCGCTGCCGCGGCACATGGGCCAGCAGACCGGGTACGCCGTCCCAGTCGTCGTTGGCCGCCAGCAGCACCCGGCCGGAGGATGTGGCCTTGCGGCCGGCGATCAGACAAGTACACATACGCAGCCTCCTTTCCGCGCCTTATGCCCGCGCCCCGACGGCCCGCAGGACCTCCTCCCGCCTGGGGATGGAGCTGGAGGCGCCTTTCCGGGAGACCGCGATGGCGCTGGCCTCCGCCGCCCGGCTCAGGGCCTCCGCCGCGTCTGCGTGTTCCAGATACTCAGTGAGGAAATACCCGGTGAACGTATCTCCCGCCGCCGTGGTGTCAACGCATTGGCAGGGGGCCGCCGGGCAGTGGAGCCGCTGTCCGTCCGCCGCCATAAAGTACGCGCCGTCTTTCCCCAGCGTCAGCACCACCGCGGTGTCCGGCAGCCGCCCGTGAATGGCGTCCAGAATCTCCTGGGGCGCCTGTCTGCCCGTCAATTCGCCGCCCTCCACCTCGTTGATGAGGAGATAGCGCACCCGGTCCAGACGGCACTTCATAACAGCCTCGTTGAAAGGGGAGGGGTTCAGCGCGATCACCATCCCCTTTTCGCCGGCCTGTTCAATGATGTAGTCCAGATGGGGAATCTCGTTTTGCAGCACAATCAGATCCCCCTGGGAAAATTCGGCCAGCACCGTGTCCACATAGTCCCGGCTGACCTCCGCGTTGGAGCCGGGAACCACAATGATGCAGTTTTCTCCCTGCTCGTTCACCTGGATGACCGCGTGGCCGTTGGCCCCCTCACTCTCTTTCAAAAGCCGGATGTCGATGTGTTCATCCAGCAGGCCCTGGCGGAGCATACCGCCGTCCGCGCCGATCACCCCGGCAAAGTAGAGCCGGCTCCCCGCCCGGGCCAGCGCCACCGCCTGGTTGAAGCCCTTGCCGCCGCAAAAGCAGGAATACCCCAGGGCTGAGATCGTCTCTTTCGGGCGGACGAACGCGGCCACCTGGTAGGTGCGGTCGATGTTCAGCGAACCAAATACCAGCTTTTTCATCATAGACCTCCAATTTCTCTCCCGGGACAGAGAACGCCCCGCGGCGTCGACAGTTTCTGACTTATTTTATCCCATTCCCGCACTTTATACAAGCGTTTTGGGCAACGCTGTCCAACAATCTTTTCCGGGCCGCGGGGGCCGGGCGGAGGGCTTTCGGCTTGACAACCCGGGCCCCGCTGGTTATGATAGGGAAAAAGCTGCCGGGCGCGCCGCCCGGACGGCGGAGGGGAGCGCCGGAGAATGACGGATATGAAAGAGAGACTGCTGAGAGGAGAGCTGCTGCTGGGTACGATGGTGACGGTCTTTGACACCCCGGAGATTATGTGTCTGGCGGCCAACGCCGGGCTTGACTGGGTTTTTGTGGACACCGAGTCCGTCTATCCGGACCCGGTCCGCCTGGCCGCCATGCTGGGGTACGCCCGGACGGCGGAGCTGCCCGCCGTCGTGCGGATTCCGAAGATCTCCAAGACGGAGGTGTCCCGGGTGCTGGATCTGGGGGCGGCGGGGATCATCTGCCCGGACGTCCGCTCCGCGGCGGAGGCGCGGGAGCTGGTGCGCCTGGCAAAGTACGCTCCCGAGGGGGAGCGGGGCGTGGCGCTGGACCGGCCCCACACCGGCTACCGCCTGGGCGGCACGGAGGACAAGCTCCGCTATATGGAGCAGGCCAACCGGCGGTTGATGCTGATCTGCCAGATCGAGTCCCTCCAGGGCTTGGAGCGGCTGCGGGAGATTGTGGAGACGCCGGGGGTGGACGGACTTTTGATCGGCCCCAATGATCTGACGCAGGCGATGGGCATCTTCGGACAGACCGGCCATCCGGATTTTTTGCAGGCCGTGAAACGCGTGGTGGATGCCGCGCGGGGCTGCGGGAAGTACGTGGGAATGAGCTGCGGCAGCGCGGCGGCCTGCCGCCCCTGGGCGGAGCTGGGCGTGCGGTTTTTCCAGGTGGGGACGGACGTCTCCCTCTATGCGGGGGCGCTGCGGGAGATGCGCGGACAGTGGCGGGAGATCGGACAGTCCTGAGGGGCCGCCGGCGTCCCCCGCCCCGCGCGGCAGTGGCGCGGGTTCCCCAAAGCGCGGAATGATGAGAAGAAGACAGCAGCGGCGGCCGAGAGAAGCGGCCGCCGCTGTTTTTGAATGTATGGGCGCGGGGAGAACCGCCGCCTACAAGGACACGCTCTTTTCGTCGGATTTGACGGAGATCAGGTCCAAAAACCGCTCCGCCTCGGCGGAGAGCTTCGCGTCCCGGTTCCACACCACATAGATCCTGGAGGGGATCTGAGGGTCGATAATCTCCTTGCGGACAAGGGTGGAGTCCATGTTCAAAAGGGAGGAGGAGTAGGGCAGCACCGCGATGCCGATCCCGGCCCTGGCCCAGCTCAAAAGGGACATGACGTCGTTGTTTTTGCAGGTGATATTGGGGATAAACCCGCAGGTTTTGCAGTATTTCGTAAACATGGAGATATACCGGCGGTGCAGCAGCAGCGGAAAGTCCCGCAGCTCCACCAGCGGAATGGTGTCGCCCTGAAAGCCGACGTAAAAGCTGGGATGGGCCAGGGCTACAAAGCAGTCGTAATCGTGCCCGCTCAGGGCCTCGTCCCGGATGAGGCGGCAGTTGTAGCGGCTTTTGTTGAAGGGCTCCCGCACAATGCCCAGGTCGATTTTCCGGTCGTCCAGGGAGAACAGGATATCCGTGGTGCTGGCCTCTGAGACCTGGATATCCACATTGGGGTAGGTGCAGTTGTATGTGTAAATCCAGGGGGGGATCAGCCGGGTGGAGACGGAGTTGACCGTGCCCAGCCGGATGGCGGCCCTTGGCAGCGCCGCTTTGCTCCGCACCTCGTTTACGGTCTGGTCGATCAGATCGAAGATGTCCTGCGCGCGCTGGGCCAGCAGCCGTCCGGACTGGGTGATGACCAGGCCGCGCTTGGTGCGCTCAAAGAGAGGGACGCCGAACTCATCCTCCAGCGCCTTGAGCTGGAGACTCAGCGGCGGCTGCGAGACGTGCAGAATCTCCGCGGCTTGGGTGATGCTCTCTGTCTCCGCAATGGTCAGGAAGTACTCCAGCTGTTTTAAAGTCACGGAAATTTCACCTCTCATACCCGGAGGCGGCGGGATCGGCACTGAAAAGCGGATCGGCGCCTGCCGGGGGATTATATTTTCGCTATGGGGAGAGTTTTCGGGGTCTTATTCAGTATAGCACAAAATTTCTGATATCTCAACCGGAAAAGGATATAAAATGGTCAAAAGATAACATAAAGAAGTGATATAAATTTTGCAAAAGCATCTCAAAGCAGAAAATGTGGATTTGAAAAATATATGGCAGGGGCAGACAATTAGATAATAAGTATTTGTTATTTGGCCGAAATTCCTGTACAATTTATATGGCATATAGCGAAACGGAAGAGAGACAGCGGCGCTCTGACGCCGCCGCAGAATGGTACAAAAACTTGGAAACGGAGTGAAGGCCATGAATCTTGTCGAAAAATATCTGGCGAAAGCTGCCGGAAAGGAGAGCGTCTCCCCCGGCATGGACCTGAGCTGCCGCGTCAGCTATGTGGCGGCTCATGACGTGACGGCCCCCATTGCGATCAAGATGTTCCGGGAGATCGGGGTAAAGAAAGTGTTCGACCCGGACCGGGTGGCGCTGATTGTGGACCACATCTATCCCGCCTCCTCTGAAAAGGCCCGGGACAACGTGTGGACGATGGACGATTTTGCCAAGGAGTTCGGCGTGCACCTCTACCAGCGGGGAGAGGGGGTCATCCACCAGCTGATGTACGAAAAGCACCGGGCGGCCCCCGGCGAGCTGGTGGTAATCGCGGACTCCCACACCGGAACCTGCGGCGGCTACGGCGCGGTGGGCGTGGGCGTCGGCTCCACGGAGCTGGCCGCGGCCATGGCCACCGGGAAGCTGGACCTGGAGGTGCCCGAGGTGGTGCAGATCTACCTCACCGGAAAGCGGCCCGCCAACGTCTTTGGCAAGGATGTGATTTTGTACTTAGGCAGCAGGTTCGGCACGGATCACCTGGTGGACCGGGCACTGCTGTTTACCGGACCCGGCATCGAGGAGCTGAGCGTGGCGGAGCGCATGACTATCTGCAACATGGGCATTGAGCTGGGCAGCATGATCACCCTCTTCGGCACCACGGAGAAAGAGCCGGATACGGCGGAGGATCTGGAGCTGGATCTGGGCGCCCTGGAGCCGCAGATCGCCCGGCCCTTCTCCCCGGCCAATGTGGTCCCGGTGCGGGAGGTGGCCGGCACCGCCATTACCCAGGTGGTGGTGGGCAGCTGCACCAACGGCCGCCTCTCGGATATGGAACAGGTGGTGAACGCTTTTCGCGGAAAGAAAGTGAATCCCGAGGTCAACACGCTGATCGTCCCCGCCTCCAAGGAGATCCTGGAGCAGATGGAGGAGCGGGGCTGGTGCAAGATCATCCGGGACGCCGGCGCCACGGTGCTGAATCCCGGCTGCGGCTCCTGCTTCGGCGCCCACGAGGGGCTGGCCAGCGCCCGGGACGTAGTGGTCTCCACCACCAACCGCAATTTCCCCGGGCGGATGGGCAGCATGAAAGCCAATATCTATCTGGCGTCTCCGGCCACGGCGGCGGCCTCCGCCCTGGCGGGCAGGATCACCGTGCCGGAGCTGTGATGGAAAGGAGCAGAACACAATGGAAGTGATTCAGGGAAAGGTCATCGTCCTGGGGGACGATGTGGACACCGACCAGATTCTGCCGGGCTACGCCATGGCGGAGCCCTATGACCAGCTGGGCAGGTTTGCCATGGCCGGCCTTGCCGGCGTGGATTTCAAGACCGTCTACGAGCCGGGCTGCATCCTGGTGGCGGGCCGGAACTTCGGCTGCGGCTCCTCCCGGGAGCAGGCGCCCATCGCCCTGCGCCAGGCGCAGATCGCCCTGGTGATCGCCAAGGGGTTTGCCCGGATCTTCCGGCGCAACTCCATCAATATCGGCCTGCCGGTTTGGGCGGCGGATGTGGCGGACGGCCTGAAGACCGGCGACCGGATCGAGGTGGACCTGGAAAAGGGGACCGTGACGGTGAACGGCGAGGTGAGACAGTTCCAGCCCATGGCGGAAAATGTGGTGAAGACCCTGACCTACGGCGGCCTGATCCCCCGGGTGCGGGCGGAGCTGGGCATTACAGACTGAAAAGGAGAGGAACAGCATGCAGGAAAAGACAAAACAGATCATCAAAGAAGACATCGAGACCATCCGCGCCTATGCGGACTGTTTTGGCGTGGAGATGCCGGACCTGGATGAAAACGGCGAGGTTGTGGGCCTGCCTGGTCCCTATCCCCGGGAGGTGGCCGGCGTGGTCCGCAGCGGCTACCGCATCTATGAGCTGGGCCAGAAGGCGCTGGAGACGGGCGTGCCCTGCCTGAATCCCATCCTGGGCCGCAACACCGCCGAGGAGACCTGGAAAGAGTCCTGCGACATTTACAAATACGCGGACAAGTACGACGACACCATCTTCCAGTTCGTCCACTCCGAGGCCACCCGCCACATCGATCCCCTGAAGGGCCGGGAGCTGATTGAGCAGTCCCGGGGCAAGGGCGGCATCACCCCCAAGGGGGAGCGGGAGTTCATCCAGATGGGCGGCGGCGCCAAGCACCCCGTCCGCATCAACGCCACCGGCGACACGGCCCACATCAACATTCTGAACGCCCTCATCGCCGGCTTCGACGGCACCGATATCGGCCCCGTCATCCACGTCCACTTCGGCGGGCGCGGCATCCACGACTTCCGCACCAAGGTGGTCAACGGCTACAAGGCCATCCAGATCTGCGGCGAGAACAACATCTTCGCCCAGCTGGACACCCACAAGCACATCAATAACATCGGCGGCACCGACGGCATGGCCATCGCCATGTGCCTGCTGGCCGAGGGCCTGGCGGCCCACGGCGGCCTGCCCTGGGAGCTCAGCGGCATCCAGATGAACGTGGGCGGCAACAACCTCTACCGCGACCTGGCCATCATGCGGGCGTTCCGCCACAACATGCTCTCCAAGAGCCTCATTGTGGTGCCCGAGACTTTCCAGAGCCCTCCGGGCAACCTGATCGCCGAGCAGGCCCATTTCGCCCGCATGGCCATCTCCGCCAAGCTGGGCGGGGCCAACTTCTACCGGCCCAAGGCCGCCGAGTCCGTGGGCATTCCCACCGGCGACTCCATGGGTCAGGCCGTGTGGGCCAGCGAGGATGTGTTCCGCCGCACCTACAACCCCGGGATCGAGTCCCCCAAGATCGACGAGTACGAGGCCATGATGATGGACGAGGCTTTCGCCGTGCTGGAGGCCGTGCTCCATCTGCCCGCCCGCAGCCTCAAGCCCGGCTGCCTCACAGAGGCGTTTTGGAAGCAGTGGACCGACATGGAGCTGATCGACCTCATCGTGGAAGGCGGCAAGAGCGGCATGATGGACACCCCCCGCGCCGGCGGCTGGGACCTCAAGCGCTATGTCAAGACCAATCGTGACCCCGACGGTATCACCCGCTATGTGGAGGGCTACACCCCCCTGGGCGTGGACGCCTCCCGCTGCCCCATCACGAAAGAGCACGTCACCGTGCACATTGAAAAGCCCCCCACGCGCAAGGAGAAGATCGTTCTGGCCACCGTGGGCGCGGACGCCCATGTCAACGGCGTCAACGTGGTGCGCGAGGCGTTCCAGGACGCGGGGTTCGATGTGGTGTACCTCCGGGGAATGAACCTGCCTGAGACCGTGGCCGAGGTGGCCGCCGAGGTCAAGGCGGACGCCGTGGGCGTCAGCAACCTGCTGGGCCTGGGCGTGACGCTGTTCCCCCGCGTGGAGGCGCGGTTGAAAGAGCTGGGCCTGCGGGATAAGACCGTGGTCTGGGCCGGCGGCCGCATCGCCGAGAAAGAGGAAGAGCACCGCTATTACGAGGATAAGATCCGCAATGAGGGCGTGGGCTTCATGGGCGTGGACGCTTTCTTCGGGCCCGACAGCACCCCGGAGGAGTGCGTGGAGAAGATCACCGCGCTGCTCAAGGAAAAGCAGGGAAAATAAACCGGTCGACATTACATACTGGGAGGTATACGATTATGGAACAGAAGAGAGTTCCCCTGGTTATCATGCGGGGCGGCACCAGCAAGGGCCTGTATATCAAGGCCAACGACCTGCCCGCCGACCCCAAGGAGCGGGATGAGCTGATCCTGCGCCTGTTCGGCAGCCCCGACATCCGCCAGATCGACGGCCTGGGCGGCGCGGACGCGCTGACCAGCAAGCTGGCGATCATCGGCCCGTCCAGCAGTCCCGACGCCGACGTGGACTACACCTTTGCCCAGATCTCCCTGAAAGAGCGGGTGGTGGACTATGGCGGCAACTGCGGCAACATCTCCTCCGGCGTGGGCCCCTTTGCCATCGACGAGTCCATGGTGGCCGCCGTGGAGCCGGTGACCCGCGTGCGGATCCGCAACACCAACACCGACAAGATGCTCTATGCCGAGGTGGAGGTCAAGGACGGCAAGGCCCGTGTGAAAGGCGACTGTGAGATCGCCGGCGTGCCCGGCACCGGCTCTCCCATCCAGCTGGACTTCGCCGGCACCGCCGGCGCGGCCACCGGCAAGGTGCTGCCCACCGGAAACGCGGTGGATGTGCTGGAGACCAGCCGCGGCCCCATCGAGGCGTCCATCGTGGATGTGGCCAATCCCTGCGTCTTTGTCCGGGCCGGGGACGTGGGCATGAAGGGCACTGAGACGCCCGCCGAGATCGACGGCAACGCGGAGCTGCTGGCGCTGCTGGAGGAGATCCGCTCCAAGTGCTGCGCCATGATCGGCATGGCCAAGGACCCGGAGGACGCCACCCGCAATTCTCCGGCGTTCCCCATGGTGGCCTTTGTCACCGAAGCCAGCGACTACACGGACTTTACCACCGGCAGGACCATCAAAAAAGACGAGGTGGACTTCGTCTCCCGTCTGATGTTTATGCAGAAGCTTCACAAGACCTATGCCGGCACCGCCACCGCCTGCACCGGCGCGGCCGCCAAGATCAAGGGCACCATTGTCAACCAGGTGATCCCCCATATCGACAGCATTGACACCATCCGCATCGGCCATCCCGCCGGCGTAATCCCCGTGGTGGCCGCGGTGGAGGGCACCGAGGTGAAGAAGACCGCCCTGGTCCGCACGGCCCGCCGCATCATGGAGGGCTACGCCCTGGTTCCCGACGAGGAGTGAGCGATCAGGCATTCTTCAAGGAGGGAAGACCATGCTGGCGAATATCTTGGTATATGACATCGGCAGCACCTACACAAAGGCCGCTGCGTTTTCCGACGAGGGCGGCAGACTTGCCTACCTGGGCAGGGGGCAGTCGCCCACGACCCTCTCCGACGTGATGGAGGGCACCCGTGGGGCCGAGGAGGCCCTGCGGGCCCAGGGGATTGACTTTGCCCCGGAGCTCCGGCGCTACAGCTCCTGCAGCGCCGCCGGGGGACTGCGGATGGTGGCCCTTGGCTACATGCCCCGGGTCACGGTGAAGGCCGCCAAGGAGGTGGCCATGACCGCCGGAGCCAGGGTGATGCAGGTGGTCTCCGCCGACGAGCCCCTGTCTTTCCGGCGGGAGGTTCTGCGGGAGATCAATCCGGACATCATCCTGCTCTCCGGCGGCACCGACGGGGGAGACGAGGCCTGCGTGCTGGAAAACGCGGACATGATCTGCGAGCTGAAGAGCAAGGCCACGGTGATCCTGGGCTGCAACCGCTATATCCAGCGCACCGTGGCGGAGAAGTTCGCCGCCGCCGGGATCGAGTGTGTGCGGGTGCCCAACATCATGCCCACCATCCACGAGCTGAAGGTGGCCCCGGCCCGCACCGCCATTCACGAGCAGTTTATCCGGCAGATCACCCGGGCCAGGGGCCTGCTGGAGTTCCAGTCCACCCTGGAGGACCGGGTGGTGGTGCCCACCCCCGGCGCGGTGCTGCTGGCCAGCGAGCTGCTGGCAAAGGGCAGCTACGAGCAGGAGGGCAGCGGCGCGCTGATTCTGGTGGATATCGGCGGAGCCACCACCGACATCCACTCCGCTATCCCGGAGCTGGAGAAGCTCACCATTGAGGAGCGGGGCCTGGTCATCAACAATGAAAAGCAGTTCTCCTACCGCACGGTGGAGGGAAATTTGGGCCTGCGGGTCAGCGCCATGGGGATTCCGGACGCGGTGGGCCCCAAGGCCGTGGTCCGGGCCATGGACGGCGGCTTCGGCGTGGAGCCGGACGATGTTCTGGACTACACCGAGGACCTGGAGCGCCACACCGACCACATTCCGGCCGATGAGCGGGAGGCCTCCCTGGACCGGGCGCTGGCCTCCTGCGCCATCAGCGTGGCCCTGCGCCGCCACGCGGGCGTATACGCCCAGGAGGCGGATCCCGTGATGGGCGCCATGGCCGGCACGGCCATGGGCCGGGACCTGCGCAATGTCCGGCGGGTGCTCTGCGTGGGCGGCATCTTCGTCCACACGGACGAGGCGCGGGGCAGAGAGCTGGTGCGCCGCTGCTTCGCGGACCCGGGCATCTCCCTGCTGCCGCTGGAGGAGCCGGAGATTCTGCTGGACCGGGACTATATTTTCTATGCCCTGGGCGTCTTGGGAAAGCACTTTCCAGACATGGTTCTGGACTTTATGAAAGAACACTACATTGAATAATGAGGAGAGGTTTTTATGAACGGAGCAAAGAAGATCAGAGAGCTGTTTGCGGCGGGCAAGTTTGTGGTGGCTCCCGGCGCCCACGACATGCTCACCGGGAAGATCATCGCCACGCTGGGGTTTGACGCCGTGTATATGACCGGCTACGGCCAGTCCGCCAGCCACCTGGGCAAGCCCGACGTGGGCCTGATGACCATGAGTGAGATGGTGGCCCGGGCCGCCAACATGGTGGAGGCGGCGGAGATTCCCGTCATCGCCGACGCCGACACCGGCTTCGGCAACGCCGTGAACGTGATGCGCACGGTGCGGGAGTATGAGAAAGCCGGCGTGGCCGTGATTCAGCTGGAGGACCAGGTCATGCCCAAGAAGTGCGGCCACATGGTGGGCCGCGAGGTCATCTCCAAGGAGGAGATGCTGGGCAAGATTAAGGCCGCCGTGGATACCCGCCATGGCGACATGATGATTATGGCCCGCACCGACGCCCGTACGGTGCTGGGCATTGACGAGGCCATTGAGCGGGGGATTGCCTACAAGGAGGCCGGCGCGGACATCGTGTTTATCGAGTCCCCGGAGACCAAGGAGGAGATGAAGCTCATCAACGACAAGGTGGACTGCCTGACCCTGGCCAACATGGTGGAGGGCGGCCGCACGCCCCTTTTGAAGAACGATGAGCTGGAGTCCCTGGGCTACAACCTGGTCATCTATCCCACCGCCTCCACCTATGTCACCACAAAGGCCATGGTGGACCTTTGGGAGGGCCTCAAGCGCGACGGCACCACCGCCACCATGATGGACAAGATGATTCCCTTCCCCAAGTTCAATGAGATCATCGGTCTGCCCCGGATCCGGGAGATTGAGGCCAACTATTCCACCGGCCGGGTGGTCAAGGGCCATTGACGCCGGAAAGCAGGTGAAATATGTCTGATTTGAGAGGTGCCGTCAAGGCGAAGATGCCCCTGACCATGGGAGAGACCATCGCCTTGGCCAAGGAATTCAACACCCGCGTCGTGGATGTCGTCCTTACGGAAAACGAGATCAGCACCGGCCTCACCCGGGAGGAGCTTTTGAACCGGGTGATGGACGAGTATGCCCACAACCTCAAGGCGGTGGAGCTGGGTGTCACGGAGGGCAACAGCTTTCTGCTGGGCAACGTGGCCGCGCAGCTGCGGGAAAAGGGCACGGGCGTCTGCTTTAAGGAGGAGTTCCTGGACAAGGCCCTGCTGTACACCGTGGGCGCGGAGATCGGCAACCACTGCATCGGCGTGCGCCCCTGCGCCGGCACCGGGGATTCCTGCCCCTACGCCGGCTACGTCCGGGCCATGATGGACACCGGCGTGGACGCGAAGACCGTGGCGGAGATCGCCGCGCTGATGCTGAAGATCGGCGGACTGTTCCGGGTGGGCAAGGTCACCACCGGCTGCAATATGGAGGGCTTTGGCGCCGGCTCCGCCTGTGTGGCGGCGGCCACCGTGGCCCTGGAGGGCGGCACCCCCGAGCAGATGGAAAAGGCCATGGTGCTGGCCATGTCCCCCACCATTGGCGTGCCCTGCACCCCCCGGGTGCTGGTGCCGGCCCTGTGCACCACCCATGTGGGCGGAGCCATCCTCATCGGCATGTACGCCGCCCGCATCTGCATGGCGGTGGACATGAATGTCAACGTCCCCTTTGATGTGATGATCTCCATGGCGTCTCTGGTCCATGTGGCCTCCGCCAAGAACATTGTGCCCACGGTGGTGGAGTACATGGAGCCTTTCTTCCAGCGCACCGCCAATGTGGAGTCCCTGGTGAGCCAGGAGGTGCGGGACGCGGAGCAGAAGCAGATCCGTGAGACCCTGGAGAAAGCCGCCGAGATCGCCAAAAAGCTCTCTGAGGGCGCGGGCACCGTGCTGAGCACTTTCGGAGACGCCGTGGTAGGCGGCAGCAGCCAGGCGGTGGGCAGTCCCACCAACTGCGGCCGCATTGCCCACGAGCTGATGGGCGAGGGCGAGAAGGTGAAGAAGATCACCGTGGAGCTCTATCCGGAGCTGTTCGCCCGCCGTACCATCAATATTCCCGGCGTCCTGATGGGCGCGGTGTACGGCGCGTCCACCGCCGACCATGAGATGTACGAGAAGTCCGTGGACATGGTGAAAGCGGACGGCATTGAGGTGGAGATCGTGGAGGGGCATGAGCACGGCATCCAGAAAGTCACCCTCCTCACCGACAAGGGCAGCACCGTGCAGGTGGATACCCTGAACCGCGGCGGCGGCCGTCTGGTACTGAGAGACGCCCTGCCCAGCCTGGAAAAGGCGCGGGAGGCTGCGAAGCGCCTGGGGATTGTTGTTGTACAATAAGCAGAATCATGTTCTGTGTGGAGCCTGCCGGGTCCCCCCACCGCTGTCGCGGCGGGGGGACCCGTATTTCGTACATCTTTTAGAAAAACAGCGGCAGCCGGGCTCCGCGGGACGGACACGGCGGAATTTTGATAGGAAGAGGTGGTACCAAGATGGTTGCGCTGCAGGAGGCCCTGCGGGGCGTAAGAGCGGGAAGAGCGCTGGATGTGGGCACCCGGCTGGGGGAGTTTGCCTTCCGCCTGGCGGAGGCGATGCCGGCCGGCTCTGAGGTGACGGGCATTGACAACGACCCCGCCGCCGCGGAAAAGGCCCGGGAGAAGTTTCAGGAAAGGGGACTCCGGTTCGAAGTGATGGACGGCGGAGACCTGGCTTTCGCCGACGGCACCTTTGAGGTGGTGGCCCTGTCCAACACCCTGCACCACATGGAGAATTATGAGCAGGTGCTCTCTGAGATGCTCCGGGTGCTGAAGCCCGGCGGGTACTTCATTTTGAACGAGATGTACCGGGACAACCAGGACGCCGCGCAGCAGGTCCATGCTGCTCAGCACACGCTGGAGGCTAAGCTGGACTGCCTGCTGGGCGGCTACCAGCGCCAGACGTGGAAGCGGGAGGAGATCGTGGAGATCTTCCGCCGGCTGCCTTTGGAGGATGTGAGGTTTACGGACTTTTTCGAGGAGGCGGCGTACGACGCCAAGCTGGAGGCGAAAAATCGCAAACTTGCCGATGAGGTTGAAAAAATAGCCGGTGCGCCGGAGTATGAAGCGCTGAAACAGGAGGCGCTGGAGATTCAAGCCAGGTGTCGGGAAAACGGAATCCGCCGCTGCACACAGCTTCTCTGTGCCGGCAGGAAAAAGGTCTGATTTGACCTGCGAAAATTTGTCATATCACACAAAAAATTTGACATATTTTCTAAAGATTTGTCAGCTGCTTACTTTTTTTATATGTAAAGGGCCGAAACTTATTTTTTTGATATTTGCCATTGACTGGGCTTTGGGGTATCCTGAAATTGAACAAATCAGGCAATTATAGCGCCCATATTTTTCCATAAACGCCTGCGGCCACTACTGAGTAAAGGAGAAAGAGGAGCATGTTGAGAATTAGAGAGGACGCCTGCAAAAAATGCCGTATCTGCATGAAGAACTGCCCCATTGAGGCCATCGTGGCCGGGGAGGAGAATGGACAGAAATACGTACGGATCACGGATAAGTGCGTGGAGTGCAACATCTGCCGCCGCGTCTGCCCCTTTGGCGTGATCGAAAACGCTGACCAGACCGCGGGGGTGATCCAGTGTTCCTCCTGCTCCGTCCAGTGCAAGATTCCCGTGGGTTCCACCGGCGCCTGCAAGCGCTATACCAACGAAGGCGGCAAGCTGGTCCGCAACCGGGCCCTGGTGGTGGAGCCCCTGCCCCAGGTGGAGGTGGCGGAGAATATCCGCAAGCCCATCATCACCGCCGTCGGCGCCGGTACCAACTATCCCTGCATTCGCCCCGCCCCCCACATCGTCTGTGAGAACCGGGACGGCGTGGACGTGGTCACCACCGTCACCGAGGCGCCCCTGAGCTACAGCGGCGTGCTGGTGAAGCTGGACACCAATACATACATCGGCGAGGAGGGCGCCACGGTCTACTGCGAGGGTAAGCCCGTGGGCATGGTCCAGACCGAGGAGTACGGCTCCAAGATGATCTACGTGGGCGGCGCCAACCGGCTCACCGCCAAGGACGGCGGCTTCGCCACCGCCCGCACCATCTGCGCCCTGGCCAACGGCGAGGAAGTGGAGCTGTCCGTCGACAAAAAGATCAAGATCCGCTGCCAGCAGGGCAAGGCCCCCGTTATCAACGGCGTGCAGGAGCAGACCATGCGCATTGGCTGCGGCAGCGCCACCATCGGACTGCTGGCCGACGTGATGAAGGAGGCGGTGGACGAGTGCATCGTCATCGACCACCATGTCACGGGCCTTTTCAGCGAGCACCTGGCCGGCCACGAGGTTGGCATGAAGTGGTCCGGCGTGATTCCCAACGCCACCAAGAGCACCGTGGGCCGTTACTTCGGCGGCCATGGCGACGGCATCGGCGGAACGGTTCTTCAAACGCCGCGGGACGCCATCAAGAGCGTGGATATGTCCGTGGCCCACGCGGGGATGACCATCCTGGTCACCAATACCACCGGCGAGATCGCCGCGCTGTTTGAGGTCCAGGAGGACGGCGACGTCAAGGAGATTCCCATGACCGAAAAGGCGGCCAGGGTGGCCAAGGCCATTCACGAGAACTGCCAGACCTCCATGACCAGCGTGATGTACTGCGGCGGCACCGGCGGCTCCGCCCGGGGCGGCGTGTGCAAGCATCCCGTGGCCATCACGGAGGCCGTCCACGAAGGACGCGCCCAGCTGACCATCGGCGGCGCGCCGGCCTTTGTGTATC
This sequence comes from uncultured Oscillibacter sp., assembly GCA_947365245.1. Classification (GTDB taxonomy): domain Bacteria; phylum Bacillota; class Clostridia; order Oscillospirales; family Oscillospiraceae; genus Oscillibacter. The sequence continues at coordinate 33,656 of CANAWG010000016.1, forward strand.
CCGGCGGCGGCCTGAACTTCATTGTGGATACCGGCAAGGTGGTCAACAAGGCCTTTACCTGGGTGCCCACTCCGGCCACTGTGGCCCCCGTGGAGTACACCATGACCAAGGCGGACTATGAGAAGATCGGCGGTCACATGGATCAGATCAAGAATGTGAAGGACTTCCCTGAGTATCAGAAGAAGTAACCGTGAGCGACTTTTTGCAAATACTGCCTGACGGCCGGGTATTCGTGGACTATGGGCCTGTGTCCATGGTGATTACGGCCCGCCGTCAGGGCTCTCCCATTCCCGCGCTGGCCCAGGCGGCCTTTCCGCTGATTGAGTCCTCCCTGGCGGAGATCTCCGCGGCCCTGCCTGTTTTGCGCCAGCCCTCCGGAACGGGGGACTTCTCCGGATTGGAGGGGCTTCCCCGCGTGATGGCGGAGGCGGTGCTGGCCGTCGGCGAGGAGACGCTGACGCCCATGGCGGCGGTGGCCGGCACGGTGGCGGACGCGGTGGCGGACTGGGTTTTCGCCCAGGGCGCGGATATGGTGGCGGTGAATAACGGCGGCGACGTGGCGCTCCGCCTGGGCCCCGGACAGCAGATGCGGATGGGGATCCTGCCGGAGCTGGACGGAAAGATCTCCCAGGTGGTGACCCTCCGGGCGGAGGACGGCGTCGGCGGCGTCTGCACCAGCGGTTTGGGCGGACGGAGCCTCACCAGGGGAATCGCCAATGCCGTCACGGTGTTTTCCGGCCGCTGCGCGGCGGCGGACGCCTGCGCCACCCACATCGCCAACTGCTCTTATGTGGAATCCCCCCGGGTGCACACCTGCCTTGCCGGGGAGGTCGAGCCGGAGAGCGACATCGCGGCGCTGCGGATTGTGCGGCAGGTGGAGCCTCTGGAGGAGGCGGAAGTGCGGCAGGGACTGGAGCAGGTCCGGCGGGAGATGCTGCGGCAGCAGAAGAATCTGCTCTGCGCCGCGGCGGATATCCAGGGACGGCGCCTCTGGTTTCCGGAGCCGCTGAGCTGACGGGCCCCCGGAGGGGCAATTTGAAAAGTGAGGAGAATACAGCCATGAAAGTTGGATTTATCGGTCTTGGGCGCATGGGCAAGCACATGGCGGCCAATGTGGTCAAGGCTGGCTTTGAGACCTATGTAAACGATCTGGTGCCCGCCCTGGTGGAGCAACTGACGGCGCTGGGCGCGAAGCACTGCCCCACCAACCAGGCCCTGGCGGCGGAGGTGGACGTGGCCTTTACCATGCTGCCCAACGGCGCCATTGTGGAGAGCGTGATGTGCGGGCCGGAGGGCGTGCTGGCGGCCTGCAGGCCCGGCACGGTGATCGTGGACATGTCCTCCGTGGCCCCCGCCACCACTCAGAAGATGGCGAAGATCGCGGCGGAAAAGGGCGTGAAGTATATCGACGCCCCCGTCAGCGGCGGCACCGCCGGCGCCGAGGCCGGCACCCTGACCATCATGGTGGGTGCCGACGACGAGACCTTTGCCCGGGTGGAACCCGTGCTGAAGGCGATCGGCAAGCGGATCCAGCACATCGGCGGCGTGGGCATGGGCGACGCCATGAAGATCGTAAACAACATGCTGCTGGGCGCCAATATGGCCTCCCTGGCCGAGGCGCTGGTGCTGGGCGCCAAGTGCGGATTGGATCCCGAGACCATGTATGAGATCATCAGCACCTCCTCCGGCAACAGCTACGCCCTGACCGCCAAGATGAAGAAGTTCATCATGGCGGACGCCTTTGAGCCGGGCTTTGCCATGGATGTGCAGTACAAGGATCTGACCCTGGCCCAGGAGGCCAGCCGGGCCATGCAGGTGCCCATTCCCATGTCCAACGCCTGTATGGCGGTGTACGAGCAGGCCCGGGCCGCCGGCCTCGGCGGCGAGGACATGTCCGCTGTCATCAAGATCTGGGAGCGGCTGTGCGGCGTTGAGATTCGCGCCCCCAAGGAGGGCTGAAAAGCCCGCCCCGCTTCTGCGGGGAATTTACTAGAATGAAAGAAGGGGAACGTCCATGAAGCCATTTGATTTTTACACCCCCACAACGGTGGAGGAAGCGCTGAAGCTGATGCACGAACACCGGGAGAGCGTCTCCGTCATCGCCGGCGGAACGGATCTGGTATTGGAGCTGAACGAGCGGAAGGCGGCTCCGGCGGTGATTATCGACCTCAAGCACATCGAAGAGCTGAGCTACATCCGCGAGGAGGGTGGAAAATTCCGCATCGGCGCCATGACCACCCACGCGGCCCTGGCGGCCGACCAGCGGATCCGGGAAAAAGTCCGCATGCTCCACGACGCCACCCGACTGGTGGGCTCTCCCCAGATTCGGAATCTGGGCACCATCGGCGGCAACATCGCCCAGTCCTCCGTGGCCGGCGACGGTCTGGCCGCCTGCGTGACGCTGAACGCCGATGTGACGCTCCGCAGCGTCCGGGGCGAGCGCACCATGAATATCAACGACTTCCTGGCGGGGGAGGGCAAGGACAAGCGCAACATTCTGGAGGCGGATGAGCTGCTGACGGAGATTTCGTTCCCCGTGCCGGATACGAAGCACACCGCCACGGCCTTTTACAAGCTGGCCAAGCGCAAGTCCCTGGCCATCAGCGTCATCGGCGGCTGCATGACGGCCACGGTGGACGATGACGGCGTGTGCACCCAGGTTTCCATGCGGGGCGGCGCACTGGGCCGCTATCCCATGCACTTTGCCGCCTGTGAGGAGTACCTGCTGGGCAAGAAGCTCTCCTACGCCGCCATGCTGGAGGTGCTGCCCATGATGCACGACCAGATCCTGGAGGCCAACCGCTCCCGTCCCTGGTCCGTGTTCTACAAGAAAGAGGGCGCCCAGGGCGTGTATAAGAAGCTGTTTGCGGATATTCTCGGACAGCTTGGAATTGAGGAGGTGCAGGTATGAACAAGATCACCGTGCGTTGTACCGTGAACCACAAGAGCGTGGAGGTGGAGACCGCCCCCAACAAGCGCCTTTTGGATATGCTGCGGGAGGATCTGAACCTCACCAGCGTGAAAGAGGGCTGCAGCGAGGGCGAGTGCGGCGCCTGCACCGTGCTCTACAACGGCGAGCCCGTGACCAGCTGCTGCATTCTGGCCGGACAGGCGCAGGGGGCGGACATCGTCACCCTGGAGGGGATCAGTCCCGACGGAAAGCCCGACGCGGTGCAGCAGGCTTTCATGGACAGCGGTGCCGTGCAGTGCGGCTTCTGCACCCCCGGCATGATCCTGAGCGCCGAGGCGCTTCTGGCGAAAAATCCCAACCCCACGGAGGAAGAGGTCAAGCAGGCCATGAGCGGCAACCTCTGCCGCTGCACCGGCTATGCCAAGATCATCGAGGCCGTTCTGATGGCGGCCCAGCGGAGGAGAGAGGAGGGGCAGGCATGAGGGACTATGCTGTCCTGGCAAAGGACCACGTAAAGGTCGACGCCCTGGAAAAGGTCATGGGCACCGCCAAGTTCGCGGCGGACTACAAGATGCCGAATATGCTCTACGGCGGCGTATTTCGCAGCACGGTGCCTCATGCCTATGTGAAAAAGCTGAATCTGGACAAGGCCCGGGCGCTGCCCGGCGTGGCCTGCGCGCTGGATTACACCGCGATTCCCGGAAAGAACCGCTTCGGCATCATCTTCAAGGATGAGCCCTGCCTGGTGGACGACAAGGTGCGCCGCTACGGCGACGCCATCGCCGTTGTGGCGGCCGAGACGCCGGAGCTGGTGCAGGACGCCCTGGACCTCATCGAGGTGGAGTACGAGGAGCTGGAGGCGGTCTCCAGCTTTGAGCGGGCCATGGAGGAGGACTCCCCCAAGGTCCACGGGGACACCAATGTCAACGTGAAAAAGCACCTGGAGTACGGCAATGTGGACGAGGCCTGGGCCAAGTGCGATGTGATTGTGGAGAACACCTACTCCACCCATATCCTCTCCCACATGTTCATTGAGCCCGACGCGGGAATTGCGTATCTGGACGAGCAGGGGATCATGAATGTGATCGCCTCCACCCAGAACGCCCACTACGACCGCAACGAGGTCGCCGCCATGCTGGGCGTGCCCCAGAACCGCGTGCGCGTCAAGCAGGCCGTCACCGGCGGCGGCTTTGGCGGCAAGCTGGATATCAGCGTGCAGCTCCACTGCGCACTGATGGCCTGGCACACCAAGCGCCCGGTGAAGATGGTCCGCTCCCGCAGCGAGTCCACCATGGTCTCCTCCAAGCGCCACCCCATGACCATGAAGTGCAAGACCGGCGCCACCAAGGACGGCAGGCTGGTGGCCGTGGAGTGCTACATGACCTGTGACGCCGGCGCGTACAGCTCCTATGCCCCCGCGGTGATCGGGCGCGCTCCGGTGCACATCGTGGGGCCCTACGAGTGCCCCAATGTCCGGTGCGACGCGGTGTTCGCCTATACCAACAACCCCATGTGCGGCGCGTTCCGGGGCTTTGGCGTGCCCCAGGCCGCCGTGTGCCACGAGGGCCAGATGAACGCCCTGGCAAAGGCGCTGAACATGAGCCCCCTGGAGATCCGGATGATCAACGCCCAGAAGGTGGGCTCCGTGATCCCCACCGGACAGAAGCTGACAGAGAGCGTCGGCTTTATGGACACCCTGACCCAGGCTCGGGACAAGGCCGCGGAGGTCATGCCCGAGGCGCTGGAGCGCTTGACGCAAGATTGAGGGAGGGTTTGTGATATGAAGAGAAGAGGAACAGGCGTCGGCTGTATGTTTTACGGCGTCGGCAACACCGGCCTCCCCAACCCCGCGGCCGCTTTTGTGCAGGTGCTGCCCGACACCAGCGTCCATGTGACGGTGGGCGCGGCGGATATCGGCCAGGGCTCCTCCACCATGGCGGCCTCCGTTGCCGCGGAGACCCTGGGCCTGGAGTATGAGAACATCCAGGTCTCCTGGGCGGATACCATGTACGCGCCGGAGGGCGGAGCCACCTCCGCCAGCCGCCAGACGTTCATCACCGGCAACGCGGTGAAGAACGCCTGCCTCACGGCCATGGGCGAGCTCAAGCGCACCGCCTCCGAGGAGCTGAATGTTCCCGAGGAGGACCTGGTCTTCCGCAATCGGGAGATCTACAGCGGCAAGGACGCCTCCGTCCGCATGACCTATCCCGAGCTGATGGCGGCCATGGGCAAGAAGGGCCGCCTGGCGGTGGGCGCGGGGTACTACAACCCCAAGACCACCTACCTGAATCCCGCGGATATGTCCGGCATTCCATACGAGCTCTATTCCTACGCCACCACCATCCTGGAGGTGGAGGTGGACACCGACACCGGCGAGGTGACGCTGCTCAAGGCTGTCTCCGCCCACGACGTGGGCACCCCCGTTGGCATCAAGATGGTGGAGGGACAGATCGAGGGCGGCACCGCCATGGGCACCGGCTTCGTGGTCAGCGAGAAGATCGACGTGGATCCCAAGACCCTGGCCATTAAGAATCCCACCTTGTCCAAGTACATTATCGAGACCTGCATGGATGTCCCCGTGGTCTATCCCATCGTGGTCAGCAGCGAGGGCGAGGCCGGCCCCTTCGGCGCCAAGGGCGTGGGCGAGCCGGCGCTGATCCCCAGCATCCCCGCCACCATTGCCGCCATCAATGATGCCATCGGCAGCAGCTTCACCTCTACGCCCATCTTCCCGGCCGACATTGTAAAGGCGTGGCAGGAGCAGCAGGCGGCGAAGAACTAACGTCAGAGGGCGTCTACCCTAAGGGACGCTTTCCGATATAACTCTCAGGCCTAGCAGGGTTGCCAGACCTCGGGCGCCGCCCGGGTGCGCACGGAGCAACTAGGTTCCCCCTGTGTAACAACTGTGGTTGTAGAGAAAAAAGGAGGAAAATACATGAGCGAGACGAAAGAATTGACTGGCTTCAAAAAGTACTGCGCGGAGCAGAATATCTCTTTTACTACCCAGCGTATCTTTATTGACGGCTTGGGCGGCATGGCCCACGGCCTGTTCGCATCCCTGCTGATCGGTACGATCTTCAATACCATCGGCGTATACCTCTTTGACCTGAGCTTTACCATGTGGGGCCAGGAGTTCGCCCTTCTGGTGGACTCCAAGACCTTCGCCTATGCCGTGCAGGGCGCGGCGATGGCCGGCGCCATCGCGTACTCCATGAAATCGCCCCCGTTTGTCATTTACTCCTGCCTGGCTGTTGGCTACGCCGCCAACTCCCTGGGCGGCGCGGGCGGCCCCTTGGCCGTGTTCGTCGTCACGCTGGTGGCGGTGTTCCTGGGCAAGCTGGTCTCCAAGCGCACCCCTGTGGACCTGATCGTCACCCCCACCGTCACCATTCTGGGCGGCGTGCTGGTGGCGATGCTGATCGCGCCTCCCATCGGTACCGCGGCCAGCTGGCTGGGCAACCTCATTATGTGGGCCACCAACCAGCAGCCTTTCCTGATGGGCATCCTGGTTGCGGGCATCATGGGCATCGTTCTGACCCTGCCCATCAGCTCCGCCGCTATCTGCGCCGCGCTGGGCCTGGTTGGTCTGGCAGGCGGCGCGGCCGTGGCCGGCTGCTGCGCCCACATGGTGGGCTTCGCCGTGGCCTCCTACAAGGAGAACAAGATCGGCGGTCTGGTTTCCCAGGGCCTTGGCACCTCCATGCTGCAGGTTCCCAACCTGGTCCGCAAGCCCGTTCTCTGGCTGCCGGCCGTAGTGGCCTCCGTGGTCAACGGACCCATTGCCACCTGCGTCTTCAAGATGAAGATGAACGGCGCGGCCATCTCCTCCGGCATGGGCACCTGCGGTCTGGTGGGCCCCATCGGCGTGATTACCGGCTGGCTCAGCCCCTCTGAGGGCGCCATCGCCCAGGGCGAGGCCGCCATTTCCGCCGGCTTTGTGGACTGGATCGGTCTGATTCTGGTCGCTGTCGTCATCCCCGCCGCTGTGGCGTGGCTGACCTCTGAGTTTATGCGCAAGAAGGGCCTTATCAAGGAGGGCGACTACAAGATCGCCGACTGAGTTCGGCTTTCAAACCCGCTGTGCGGCGGCATCCCCGGGGGATGCTGCCGGACGGCGGGGGACTGTGAGAGCAGAGGCGTTAAAACTTCTGCACAGGCCGTATGAGTTATTCAACCGGTCCCCCGCGCCGGTTCGTTGGGGCGGGAGGACCGGGACTTAGGGAGCACAATTCTGTTTTGCGGCTTTGCAAGGGCGCCGGCACAGGCCGGCCGGACGCCGGCGCCGCAGCATACTCTCGGCAAATACCTTCACCGGATCTACCCAGCGGAGGAATTGCGAATAAACAGGTTGCCGCGTACATTGCGGCGGAAGGGAGTCAATCAAAATGGCAACTTTAGTAATCAAGAACATTGGTACGATTGTTTCCGGTGACATTAACAAGCCTATTCTCGAGGGCAGCGTCATTGTTGTCGAAGACAACCTGATCTCTGCGATCGGTGGCGAAGAGCTTCTCGCTAACATTGGGGACGCGACCGTTGTTGACGCCAACGGCACGACGGTCACTCCCGGCCTGTGGGATACCCACGTCCATGTGACCTCCGGCGACTATGGCACCCGCCAGAAGACCGTGGGCTTCATCGAGAGCGCGAAAAACGGCGGCGTGACCACGATGATTTCCGCCGGCGAGTGCCACACCCCCGGCCGTCCCAAGGATCCCTCCGGCACCAAGGCCCTGGCCATCGTGGGCCACAAGAGCTTCGGCAACGCCCGTCCCGGCGGTGTCAAGGTTGAAGGCGGCGCTCTGATTATGGAGAAGGGTCTGGTGGAGAAAGACTTCGAGGACCTGTCCAAAGAGGGCGTTTGGATCGTGGGCGAGATCGGCCTGGGCTCCGTCAACAACCCCGAGCTGGCCGCTCCCATGGTGGAGTGGGCCCATAAATACGGCTTCAAGGTGCAGATGCACACCGGCGGCACCTCCATCCCCGGCAGCTCCACCGTCACCGCGGACGACGTGATCAAGACCAAGCCCGACGTGGTCTCCCACATCAACGGCGGCCCCACCGCCATCGCCCAGCACGAGGTGGACCGGATCATGGACGAGACCGCCTTTGCCATGGAGATTGTCCAGTGCGGCAACCCCAAGATCGCCGACTATGTGCTGCGCCGCGCCACGGAGAAGGGCCAGCTGGGCCGTGTGGTCTTCGGCAATGACGCTCCCTCCGGCACCGGCATCATTCCTCTGGGCATCATGCGGAACATCTCCTTTGCCGCCTCCGTGTCCGGCATCAAGCCGGAGGTGGCCGTGGCCATGGCCACCGGCAACCCCGCCAAGGTCTATGACCGCCTGAACCGCGGCACCATCGCCGTGGGCAAGGAGGCTGATCTGCTGATTATGGACGCCCCCATGGGCTCTGTTGCCAAGGACGCGCTGGGCGCCTTTGCCGCCGGCGACATCCCCGGCCTGAGCTACGTCATCATCGACGGCAAGATCAACGTGAAGAAGAGCAGCAATACCCCCCCGGCCAACCGCAAGCCCTGCTGACCGGACAGTCATCTCCGCTGGAGACAGCGCTGGATATTATCAAAAACAGGAGGAATTTATCATGAAAGAGCCCAAGATCCGTAAAATTGTCACCAACCTGGAAGAGATCTACACCGAGGGCGGCGCTGGTATGCCTGTTGAGAACGGCGATAAGAAGTGCCTGAAGACCGTCTCTGTGGCGGCTGTCATCGAGAACCCCTATGCCGGCAAGTGGCAGGAGGACCTGAGCGAGCTGACCGAGTACGGTGAGTACCTGGGCGATCTGCTGACCCGCAAGGGCGCTGAGCTGCTGGGCGCTGAGAACGTCGAGACCTACGGCAAGGGCTGCATCGTCGGCGTTGACGGCGAGCTGGAGCACTCCTCCGCTATGCTGCATCCCAAGGCCGGCAAGACCATCCGCGCGGCCATTGGCGGCGGCAAGTCCATCATTCCCTCCAATGAGAAGGTCGCCGGCGTCGGCGCCTCCCTGGACATCTCCATCCACTTCAAGGATGCCGCTTTCGTCCGCACCCATTACGGCTCTGTCGAGGTCCGCGTGCCCGATGCTCCCAAGGCCAATGAGATCGTCATGGCGGTCGTTCTGACTGACGGCGGGCGTCCCCACGCCACCGTGAACGGCGCCGGCCGGATCGGCGGTCTGCAGAAGTCCGAGGCCAAGTGCGAGGACGGCATGCACTAAGCTTTGCCCCTGTATCTTAAATTCCCAATCAAAAGCCGCGCTCCGGCCTGTGCCGGAGCGCGGCTTCACTCTGTTAAGACGCTCTTTTTCCGTATCACCCAGGCCGGCGCGAGGCTCACTTTCTGCCGCCGAAGAGCGTTCCCATCAGCCCCCGCTTCAATACCTGCGCGCCGGTGTTGATCAGCTGGCGCTCCAGCTGGGCTTTTCGGCGCTCAGCAGCTCTTTGCCGCTGGGCCTCCTCGCGCTCCAACGCCTTTTCCAATTTTTTGCGCTGGGCCTCGGCCTCTTTTTCCGCCCTCTTCGCGGCGGCCGCCTCGTCCTTGGCTTTCTGGGCCTCGAAAGCCGCTTTTTCCTTTTCGAAAGCCTCCCGCTCCGCGTCCAGGGCGGCCTGCTTCTCCGACTGGGCCTGTTCCTCCTGGAGCAGCTCATAGGCGGACGTGCTGTCCACGCTCTGATCGTATTTTTCCATGCCGTCGGCGGCCAGGGCGGCGCGGCGGGTGGACTCCTGAGCCGGTGCCATCAGGCTCTGGGGGCAAACGATGGCGGTCCTCTGCACGATACAGGGCACACCGGCGTCGTCCAGCACGGAGACCAGCGCCTCGCCCACGCCCAGCTCCATGATGACGTCGGCGGCCTTAAAGGCGGGGTTCTCCCGGAATGCCTGGGCCGCGGCTTTCACAGCCTTTTGCTCCGCGGGGGTATAGGCCCGCAGGGCGTGCTGTATCCGGTTGCTCAGCTGGGCCAGGACGCTGTCGGGGATAGAGTATTTGCAGAGGCAGCAGGAGCTTATGTTGCAAGTACAGCGGATTTTTGATGACAGCCAACAGCGTTTCGGGGCTGAAAAGATACGGATTATACTGGCTGAAAACGGAATCTGCGTAGGGAAAAAGCGCATTAGGCAAATCATGCGGGAACTTGACCTGACCAGTATCCGCGAAAACGCCAAAAGCAATTATCGGAGTCGGCAGGAATACTTGAATCAGGAATTCAGCGTGACACGTCCCAATGAGATATGGGCCAGTGACATCACATATTTCAAAATCAAGGGCTATGCGGTATACCTCTGCGTTATTATCGACTTATTTTCCCGAAAGGTAATAGGATACCGAGTTTCCCGCAAATGTAGCACACATCTGGTGACAGCCACATTCAAAGATACGTTCCAGGCGCGAGGCAACCCCACAGATTTGACTTTTCATAACGACCGTGGAGGACAATATACCTCTGACACCTTTTTTAAGCTACTTCAGCAGAGAGGCGTGAAACAGTCCTTTTCTCGTTCTGGCCGCCCCTGTGACAATGCAGTGGCCGAGACATTCTTTGCTTCGTTTAAGCGGGAAGAAGCATACCGAAGGGATTATTCCTCTGAGGTGAATTTCCGAAAAAGCGTGGATGAATATATACGTTTCTATAACGAACAACGGCCCCATCAGACGCTGGCATATAAATCGCCAGTTCGTTTTGAGGAACTTTACGGGCAGAAAAAGACACAGGCTTGTGAGAAAACCTGTGTCTAAAAAGCGAACCTGGATATATATTTTTTGCAGCATTTTCTCTTTTTCAGAAATACACTGCAGATTGTCTTTTCAAAAAGTCAAGTTATTGCAACGGTTACAGAGCAAAGCGGAGCCGCTTTTCGATAAAATTGTTCGAAAAACGACTCCGCTTCACATGGTCGGAGTGTAATTATAGGACTTCAAAAAAGCCAGTCATATCAACGGTTTGCTGGCCGCCAGCAAGAGGTTTTTATCCAAAAAACTGAAAATTTGAATGGATCGTCGCCCAAGTGAGACTATGGGCGGCGTTTTCATATACAACGATGGAAAAAGGAGGTCAAAAAAGTGGCAGAAGATAAAAAGCCGGGTGTTCCCGTTCAGGAGCAGAAGCCGGAGCCTCCCGCGCCGGAGGTGCCGGGCACGCCTCCCGCCCCGGAGCAAGGGGCCCAGGCGGTGATCCCCGGCATGGAGGGACCCCCGCCCCCGGAGAACAAGGTGATCGACCTGTCGTCCGTCCGGGCGGGCGCTGGGCCGGAGCAGCAGGCGGCCCCGGCCCCGGAGGGCGGCCAGGAGTGGGAGAAGCCCCAGGAGGAGGAGAAAAAGCCCCGTCGGGGCCGTCCGCCCAAGGAGGCCCCGGCCCAAGGGGACAAGCCCAAGCGCAAGGGCCGCCCGCCCAAGGCGGAGAAACAGGCCCCCGGCGGTGGGGGCCCTGGTAAGTCGGCCAAGGCCCCCAGGCAGAGCAAGCCCGGCCCGGCCAAGGAGGGCCCGGCCCCGCCTCCGCCCGCGCCGGAGCAGCCGCCCCAGCTTAAAGACGCCTCCCGTGGAAAAAAGGAGGAGATCGTCTATCTGGACCTGTCGGAGCTCCACCCGTTCCAAAACCACCCGTTCGGTGTCCGGGATGATGTGGAGATGCAGGGCCTTGTGTCCTCCGTCAAGGCTGGCGGCGTACACCAGCCCGCCCTGGTGCGGCCCCGTGAGGGCGGGGGCTATGAGATCGTAGCGGGCCACCGGCGGCAGCGGGCAAGCGAGCTGGCGGGCTTGCGCAATATGCCCTGTATCGTTCGTGAAATGACGGATGATGAAGCCGTCCTCGCTATGACGGACGACAACCTGCGCCACCGGGAAACGATTTTGCCCAGCGAAAAGGCGGCGGCATTGAAGCAGCAGTATGAGGCCATCAAGCACCAGGGGACGCGGGGCGAGGGCGAGGACATAGGTAAATTGTCCCTGGACAAAGTGGGCGAGCGCAACGGCATGAGCGGCAAGACGGTCCAGCGGTACATTTATCTGAATGACCTTGTGCCGGAGCTGAAAGAGCTCATGGACGGCGGCAAGCTGTCGTTCACCCCCGCCGTGGAGGTTTCCCGCATCCGGCCTAAGCACCAGAAGTATATCGCCGTGTCCATCGAGGGGCAGCAGTCGTCCCCCTCCAAGGCCCAGGCCAAGAAGCTGCGGGAGATGGACGAAAAAAACCAGCTCAACCCGGACGTGATCGACGCGGTGTTGAGCCAGGAGAAGAAAAAGGAGGATTTCGACGTGATTATCAGTTCTGCGGAGTTGAGCCAGTTTTTCGGCAAGGACAAGACGCCCCGTGAGATGAAAGATCAGATCATGGCTCTGCTGGGGGAGTGGAAAGAGAAGCAACCCCCGGAGCTGGGCAAGGGCGCGAAGAAACAGGAAATGGAGAAGTAAGAGGCTCTGGACACCGTGTCCAGAGCTTTTCCGTTCCCCCGTTCCCGCAAAAGGGCTCTGCCGGATTATCCCCCGTCGCCGCGCCACCCATAGCACAGCCGGGGCAGCCTGTCAAGGGCAAAGCCGCCGCTGCGCGGCGGTGCTCCGCACCCTTGACTGGCAGTCCCGGCTGTGCTACCCCCCAAGGCGCGACGGGGGAAAATCCTCCAGAGCCGCCCCCCTTTCCCCAAGAATGGGGAAAGGGGCGGGGGGAAAAGGGGTTGACCGCTTCCCCGGAATATTCCGTGTAACATCTATATCTGAACGGAGGTTTTGAATATGAAAATGCCTTTGGCGTATGTCACCGCCGCATGGAGCGGCGACCCCACGGAGGCGACGGAACAGGCCACCCGGTACTGTCGGGCCGTCTATGAGGCGGGTTTTTCGCCTATCTGCCCCACGCTGTATCTCCCCCTGTTTCTCAATGATGCGGTGCCGGAGGAGCACAAGAGCAGCATTGACATGAGCCGGGACCTGCTGCGCCGTTCCCGTGTGCTGGTGGTGTGCGGCCACGCTGTCACCGAGAGCGTGAAAAACGATATTGCCGTGGCCCAGCGGTTGAAGATCACGGCGACCACCCTGGAGGGTATTCTGACCGTAAAGGGACAGGGCCGCTGATATGGCCGCGCTAATTGAAGCCTGCATAACGAACCTGGGCAAGTACAACGAGGGGGTACTTGCCTATGAGCGGGTAACATTCCCCACCGATGCCGAAACCGTACAGGCGGCCTTGAAGAAGATCGGCATTGACGGTATTCGGTATGAGGAGATTTTTATTGCCGATTATGATGGCAGTATGCCCCAGCTCTATGAGTACCTGGGCGAGTATGAGAGCATCGACGAACTGAACCATCTGGCCTGTGTGCTGTCGGAGCTGGACGAGGACGAGCTGGCAAAGTTTGAGGCCGTCATGGACAGCGGCGAATACACCGGCAGCGCCAAGGACTTGATCAATCTGGCCCAAAACCTGGACAGCTACAATTTCTATCCTGACATCCACAGCGAGGAGGACCTGGGGCGAATGTATATCCAGGAGCTTGAAGCCGTCCAGGTGCCGGAGCACCTGATTGACTACATTGACTACGAGGCATACGGGCGGGACGTGCGGATCAACGAGAGCGGCCACTTCGCCCCCGGCGGTTATGTGGTAGGGGATAACTCTTTTACGGAGCATTACCATGGGATCGAGGACATACCTGACGAGCAACGGGTGTTCTCTATGCCCAAGCTGCCCATCCGGGAGCAGATGGCCGCCTATCAGGAGATAGCGAACCGGGCGGCTCCATCCGCTGAACGGCCCGCGCCCAAGGTGGACCGGGAGGAACGGTAGCCCTCTGGACACCGTGTCCAGAGGCAGGAGGTGATGATTTTTGGTAGATGAAGATATTTCCCGGCGGACAATCGCCCTCTCCATCCGAACGGGGAAGCTGACGGCGCGGGCACTGGCCTGGGCGCTGCGGGCGGCGGGGCGGAAGATCCAAAAGGAGCGGCAGGCCCACAAGATGCCCCACGGCAGACAGAGCGTCAAGCAGCTTATGAAGCAGGGCGAGGCCACCAACAGTCTCCCCGTGGAGGCTCCCAGGGAGTTTGACCGGGTGGCCCGGCGCTGGAATGTGGATTACGCCTTTTACAAGAACGGCGACGGAAAATATCTGCTGTTCTTCAAATCCAAGCAGGCCGACGCCATTACCGCCTGTTTCGGGGAATACTCCCGCCGGGTGCTGGACCGGCCCAGGGTGCGGCGCGTTCCCATTCTGGAGCGGATGAAGCGGGCCGGGGAGCTGCTGCGGCAACGGCCCCGGAAAGAACGGGCAAAGGAGGCCGAGCGTGAAGAAAGGTAGCTTGAAAAAATACCTCCTCCCCAACCTGCCCTACCTGTTCATGGCCTGGGGCTGTTTGAAGCTGGGGACGGCCTATCGGCTGGCGGCTGGTGCCAACATCGGCCAAAAGCTGGTGGGCATGATGGGTACGATCAACATGGCCTTTGCCTCCCCCGCCCCTGGGCTGGACCCGGTGGACTGGCTGGTGGGGATCGCGGGGGCGGCGGCCATCCGACTGTTCGTCTATGTCAAGGCCAAGAACGCGAAAAAGTACAGGCGGGACGAGGAATACGGCTCCGCCCGCTGGGGGACGGAAAAAGATATTGCCCCTTTCGTCGATCCCAAGTTTGAGAAAAATATCATTCTCTCCGGGACCGAATTTCTTACCACCAACACCCGGCCCAAGAACCCGGCCAACGCTCGGAACCTCAACGCCTGCGTAATCGGCTCCTCCGGCTCCGGCAAAACCCGCTTCTGGCTCACCCCCCAGCTTCTCCAGGCTCACAGCTCCTATGTGGTGGTGGACCCCAAGGGCGGGGTGCTGTCCCAGGTGGGCTATTTTCTCCAGAAGAAAAAGGGGTACAAAATAAAGGTTTTCAACAGTATCGACTTTTCTCGCTCTATGCACTACAACCCCCTGGCCTATATCAAAAATGAGGCGGATATTTTGAAATTCGTGAACACTTTGATAGCCAACACCAAGGGGGAGGGCAAGGAGGGGGACCCGTTCTGGACCAAATCGGAGACACTTTTATACTGCGCCCTGATCGCCTATATCATCTTCGAGGGCCCGGAGGAGGACCGGAACATGAATACCCTGGTGGACATGATCTCCGGCATGGAGGTGAAAGAGGACGACCCGGATTTTATGAACGCCATCGACTATATGTTCAAGGGCCTGGAGAAGCGCAAGCCGGACTGCTTCGCCGTGAAGCAGTACAAGAAGTACAAATTAGCCAGCGGCAAGACCGCCCGCTCCATACTTATTAGCTGCGGGGCGCGGCTGGCTCCCTTTGACATTCCCCAGCTCCGGGAGATCATGTCCTACGACGAGATGGAGCTGGACCGCCTGGGGGACAAGCGGACGGCGGCGTTCTTCATCATCAGCGACACGGACACGACCTACAATTTTATTGTGGCGCTGGCGTTCTCCCAAATGTTCAACCTCCTGTGCGAGAGGGCGGACAACGTACACGGGGGCCGCCTGCCCCACCACGTCCGGGTGCTGTGGGACGAGGCCGCCAACACCGGGCAGGTGCCCAACCTGGAAAAGCTGGTGGCGGTGATCCGCTCCCGCGAGGTCAGTCTGACCCTGTTCTATCAGGCCCAGTCCCAATGCAAGGCCATTTACAAGGACAACGCCGAAACGATCATGGGCAATATGGACAGCGTGGTATTCCTGGGCGGGCGGGAGCACTCCACTGTCAAGGAGATTTCCGAGGCGTGGCTGGGCAAGCAGACCATCTCCATGCAGACGGACAGCCGCTCCCGCGGGCAGTCCGAGAGTTACAGCCAAAATACCCAGCGCCTGGGCCGGGAGCTTATGACGATGGACGAGCTCACCACCATGCCCGGCGACAAGTGCATTATCCAGCTCCGGGGGCTGCGGCCCTTTTTCTCCCCCAAGTACGACTTGAAGCAGCACCCCAACTACCGCTATACGGCGGAGGCGGACAAGAAAAATTCCTTTGACCTGTCCCGCCTGATAAACCGCCGTATGGAGAAGCTGGACCCCGACGAGCAATATACCGTATACGAGGCGGACGTGCCGGACGAGGCGAACATAGGCGAGGACGAGGACATTCTCAACTATGACGACCTGGACGACCCAGACGCTTTTGTATGAAGAAAGGAGCTCTCCAGTCAACAATCTGGAGAGTTCCTTTTGAGAGTGTAGGAGTTATTCTTTTTGAGTAGATGATTTAGCGTCTAAACGCTTTTTGTATGTATTGATTTTGTCTGGAACAATATATAAATACTCAATGATAAAGCCTATAAATTCGGCCATAGCTTCAACATCATGTTCGTCTATTTCCAACTCTTTGTCGTGGGCTGCTGTATCACCAAGTAATTTTGCTAACGACGATGCCTCTTTTAGTGTATCGGGCAGCAAGCCCTTTGCGGCGATTTCTTCAATTTTGTCTTTTAGGCCCCATTTAGTAGCACCTTTATCCTTAAGCAACAGTTCTAAAGTGCGCCTCAATGCCATAAGGCAAATAAATTTGTCGATGCCTTTTGTTTTCAAGGCAGCTGAATAAGCCTCTTTTATTTTTTGAGGAACTGATTTGCTCTCTATGCTGTTCTGTGGAAACAGAATGCTTCGTTCGTCAAAATATGAAAGTTGGTCGTAGTCACAACAATTCATCATTGTTTCATCACTATAAGTCTCTCGCAGAGTGACTTTGTGGCAAACTGGACAAGCAAACAGTTCATATTTATAAAGAAAATCAATCTCTGAAAACTCTACATCGCGCGATCCCCAAGTATATTCTCCGACCTTTTGCATAGGAGTTTCATTTCCGCAGTGGAAACACTTGATAATCTCTTGTTTTTCTTGAGCTAAATCCATACTTCGCAAAGACATACAGCATCTCCCTTTAGTATCAGATATAACGATGACATTATATAACGAAATTTTGTTTGCTTCAAGAGACACTTGTAATTTGCATCGGACTAAATTTATTTAGAATGTCGTTGTTCAAAGTGTGATGTCAATTATTGATGCACCGTATACGAAGCGGACGTGCCGGACGAGGCGAGCATAGACGAGAACGGGGACATTCTCAACTATGACGACCTGGACGACCCGGACGCTTTTGTATAGCTTCTGGCAAAGGGTTCCCCGCAAAGTCGAAAGACTTTGTGGGGGAGGAGGCGCAACGAAGCGAACGCAGTTTTCGCCGTAAGGCGGAAACGGAGTTGAGCGGAGTTTGTGCCGACGAGTCCAGAGGCAGACGCGCCGCCTGACATGGGCGGCTTTTTTCATGGCCGGGGATAATTCCCGGAGAAAATGGAGGTTTTTATGCAGTTTTTCACTTCCGCCGTCACTACCTTGCAGACCCTCGTTGTGGCCCTGGGCGCTGGCCTGGGCGTGTGGGGCGTCGTCAATCTC
>CANAWG010000017.1 GCA_947365245.1 uncultured Oscillibacter sp.
AGCGCCGCCGTCTGGTGCTGTACTACTTTGGGGAGTTTACATACGAGCAGATTGCAAATATGGAGGGATGTAAGCACCCCGCTGTGATGAAGTCAATTTCTTCTGCATTGAAGAAACTTAAAAATTTTCTGTCCGGGGAGGTTACAATTTAGCGTTTGAGTGAGGAAACAGGTGGAGGGCGATGGAAAGCCTTCCACCTGTTCCTCGTTTGTGCGGCGAATGGGTTTGACCTTTGAAAACTTCATACCCATTCATCAAGCACAATCCCATCGCCGCAAGCCTCTTTTGGCGCTGCGCCAGGATGTGCCGGACGCCGACAGCGGGATGCCACACTATCATTTCGTCCACGGTCTGCCGTCTGGCATGGAGCGAAAACCAGCGGCCATGAAATACCGGGCGGCTCCCGGTACGGCCACGACCGGCGATGGGGACAATGAGACTCCTGTTCAGTCACAGTCCGAGCGTGATAGCGTTTTCCAGCGTGAAGCCGTCGCAGGCAATGAGAGCAGCCGCATGAGAACCATGCGGGGGTGAAATTCCCGTGGAGCTGGTCGCCGCCAGCCGTTTGATGACTTCCCACAGCGGGCCGGGGTGTCGCGGACAAATAGGCTTGCTTTCATATAAGCCGGACAGCGGGACAGGTTTATGGAAACGGGAGCGTTTATGCTCCGCCAACCTTGATATGTCATGCTGTCCGGCCCCTACATAGGCGGCGCAGGCCGTCTAATTTTTATGGGGAGGTCAAACACCATGAGCAGGACATATTTGCGCGGCGACCTATATTACGCCGACCTGGGCCACGGGATCGGCTCGGAGCAGAAGGGCACCCGGCCCGTCGTTATCATCCAGAACAACGTGGGCAACAAGCACAGCCCCACCGTCATTATCGCCGCCGTCACCAGCAAGGCCCATATCAAGGCCAAGCTGCCCACCCACTACTACCTGGACGCCGGGAACGGGCTGGCCCAGCCGTCCCTTGTTTTGTTGGAGCAAATTCGCACCATCGACAAGCGGCGGTTGTCCGGCTACATCGGCAGACTGGACGAGAAACATATCCGGGGCATCAACCACGCCCTGGCGGTCAGCATCGGCCTGATCGAACCCATACCCCCGAAACTGACGCTCTGCTTATGCGGCGCTTGTGCTGACGCTTTTCGCGGCACAGGCGCTTTTGCTTTGCGGGAGGCTGCGCCGGGACAGGCTGAAAAAGAGGTCTGTGTCTACTGCGGCCAGCGCCCTGGCATGGAATATATGGTCACGCCGAAAGGAGGGGCGCGGGTATGAGTTATCCTGATGTGCCCATTTGGGAGAAGTACACGCTGACCATAGAGGAAGCGGCCAAATATTTCCGCATCGGGGAAAAGAAGCTGCGGAAACTGGCGGAGGAAAACCCGGACGCCAACTGGCTGATAATGAACGGCAACCGCATCCAGATCAAGCGCAGGCAGTTTGAAAAAGTCATTGACTCCCTGGATGTGATCTAATCGCAGATTTGTATTGAGCCGGAAATATGATAGAATATAGTCAAGTCGTATCAAGGCTCGTTCCAGTTTTGGAAAGGAGTTTTACCAATGGCGGAGAAACGACGTGACAGCAAGGGCCGCATTTTAAGAACTGGAGAGAGCCAGCGAAAAGACGGGAGATACGCATATAAGTACACGGACAGCACCGGCAAGCCCCAATTCGTCTATGCCTGGAAGCTGGTAGCCACGGACAAGACCCCGGCTGGCAAGCGGGACGATATTTCCCTGCGGGAGAAGGAAAAAGAGATCAACCGGGATATTGCGGACGGTATCGACACCGTGGGCAAAAAAATGACCGTCTGCCAGCTCTACGCCAAGCAGAACAGCCAGCGGGCGGATGTGAAGCGGGGCACCAAGAAGCAGCGGGAGTACCTGATGGGCCTCCTGCGGGATGACCCTCTCGGTGGGAAAAGCATCGACGCGGTGAAGCCCTCCGACGCCAAGGAGTGGGCCATCCGCATGAGGGAAAAGGGCTTTAGCTTCCAGTCCATCAGCAACTACAAGCGTTCCCTCCGGGCTGCATTCTTCATCGCCATCGAGGACGATTGTATTCGTAAGAACCCGTTCAGCTTTGCCCTGAACAAAGTCCTGGAGGACGACAGGGGCGAGAAAACCGTGCTGACGCCGGAACAGGAGGTAAGCCTGATCGACTTCGCGCAGAATGACCCGGTATATCAGAAGTACGCCGACGAGCTTATTATTCTGCTGGGAACCGGGCTTCGCATTTCCGAGTTCTGCGGGCTGACCACGAACCTTGACTTCAAGAATCGGCTGATCCAGGTAGACCACCAGCTTTTGCGGGACAGCAAGAGCGGCTACTACATCGAAACGCCCAAAACCAAGAACGGCTACCGGGAAATTCCCATGAGCGAGCCGGTCTACCGGGCGTTGAAGCGGGTACTGAAGAACCGGGGGAAGAAAGCCACCATCACGGTGGACGGCTATACAAACTTCCTGTTTCTCAAAGAGGACGGTACGCCGAGGGTAGGCATCAACTACAACTCTATGATTAAGGGCCTTGTGAAGAAGTACAACAAGCAGCACAAGGAGCAGTTGCCCAACATTACCCCGCACTCCCTCCGGCACACATTCTGTACCCGTATGGCAAACGCCGGTATGAATCCCAAGGCGTTGCAGTACATCATGGGCCACGCCAACATCACCATGACGCTGGACTACTACACCCATGTTGATGCCTGTTCCGTAAAGGCAGAGATGGAGCGGCTGGCTGCGTAGTAAAGTAGTAAAACAGGAGCGGCAGGCCGCTTTTACTACTTCCGTACTACGTTTCAGCGCAAAGTCACGCCGGGATACGCCGAGATATGCAAAAAACTCTCCCGAACGGCAAATGGCGGAAACGCCTGAAAATCAAGGCTTTGCCACCATTTGCCGAGTTACATAAGGTTAGGGCTGGAAATTGCAAAATCTTTATGGGCAAATTTTACGTTTTCCGCTCCGCTCCCGGGGCAAAAAACGGACGCCCCGGAACGGGGCGTCCGCCGGCGGCCGTTCAGGCCTCCATGTGCCGGCCCAGGAACGCGGCGATGGTCTGGGCCAGCTTGTACTCCGCGTCGCCGGGGACGGTGGGGGTGCTGCCGATAAACAGCACCAGCCCCAGCAGGTCCCCCTCGGAGAGGATGGGGGCGGCCACATTGGTGACCAGCTTGTCGCTGCTGTCGGACACTGGGATAGCCTGGCCCTCGCCGCTGTACTGGTAGATCTGGCGGCTCTCCATGATCCGCTCCAGCTCCGACGTGATGCGTTTGCCCATCAGCTCCCGCTTGCCGCCGCCGGCCACTGCGATCACCGTGTCCCGGTCGGTGACGGCGCAGATGGAGCCGGTGGAGCGGCTCATGGTCTCGCACAGCTGCCCGGCAAAGTCCTCCACGCCCCCCAGGAGGGAGTACTTCTTGAAGATGACCTCCCCGTCCCGGCTGGTGTAGATCTCCAGGGGGTCGCCCTCCCGGATACGCATGGTGCGGCGGATCTCCTTGGGGATGACGACCCGTCCCAAGTCGTCGATCCGCCGCACGATTCCAGTTGCTTTCATATCAAAACTCCTTTTGTCGGTAAATGGATCTCTCTGCCGCCGGCGCGCCCGGCCGGCTGCCTGTCTGGCAAAAGATAGTATCCACAATATTTCTCGCCTTATGCCGGGAATGGAGCTGGAGAAGTTTGGGAAAGCGGCGAAAAAAACGGACTGTCCCGGCGGGCGTGTTCTCCCGCCGGGACAGTTGGTCCACATAGCCGCAAGGCGCTCCGCAGCCCGATTTTTCCGCGGCGGCCGCCGTCACGCCGGCGTCTCCAGCTCCGCCTACCATACCATCCACTGGGCGTCGCTGGGCATCCGCCTCGTCGCCGCAAAGTCCGCTAAGCTCCGTTTCCGCCTTACGGCGAAAACTGCGCCCGCTTCCTTGCGCCTCCTCTCCCCACCGGACCCGCTGCGCTTACGCTCCGGCGGGGACCCCTGAAAAGGGGACTGGCTCCTCAGTTGCCGGTTATCTCAGCTCCTCCAATTCCGCCTGCCATACCGTCCACTGGGCGTCGCTGGGCATCCGCCTCGTCGCCGCAAAGTCCGCTAAGCTCCGTTTCCGCCTTACGGCGAAAACTGCGCCCGCTTCCTTGCGCCTCCTCTCCCCACCGGACCCGCTGCGCTTACGCTCCGGCGGGGACCCCTGAAAAGGGGACTGGCTCCTCAGTTGCCGGTTATCTCAGCTCCTCCAATTCCGCCTGCCATACCGTCCACTGGGCGTCGCTGGGCATCCGCCTCGTCGCCGCAAAGTCCGCTAAGCTCCGTTTCCGCCTTACGGCGAAAACTGCGCCCGCTTCCTTGCGCCTCCTCTCCCCACCGGACCCGCTGCGCTTACGCTCCGGCGGGGACCCCTGAATGGGGGACTGGCTCCTCACCCGCCAATCATCTCAGCGTCTCCAGCTCCGCCTGCCATACCGTCCACTGGGCGTCGCTGGGCATCCGCCAGTCCCCGCGGGGGGAGAGGGCCACGGACCCCACCTTGGGCCCGTCCGGCAGGCAGTTCCGCTTGAACTGCTGGGAGAAGAACCGCCGGTAAAACACCTTCAGCCACTTCAAGATGACCTCCCGGCTGTACTGCTTTTCCAGCGCATACAGCGCCAGGCGGTAGATCTTGGCGGGGGAGAAGCCCCAGCGGAGCATATAGTACAGGAAGAAATCGTGGAGCTCATAAGGCCCCACCAGATCCTCCGTCCGCTGGCAGATCTCTCCCTGCACCGCCGGCAGCAGCTCCGGGGAGACGGGGGTGTCCAGAATGTCCTCCAGCACGTCGTGGAGGGCCTCGTCTTTGGCGGCGTTGTCCCGGGCCAGGTGGGCCACCAGGTGCCGCACCAGGGTCTTGGGGATGGAGGCGTTGACGGCGTACATGCTTATGTGGTCGCCGTTGTAGGTGCACCAGCCCAGGGCCAGCTCGCTGAGATCCCCGGTGCCGATGACGATGCCGCCGCTCTGGTTGGCGATGTCCATCAGCACCTGGGTCCGCTCCCGGGCCTGGGCGTTCTCATAGGTGACGTCGTGGTTCTCCATGTCCTGGCCAATGTCCCGGAAGTGGCTGCGGACGCTGGCGGTGATGTCCACGGTCCTCAGCGAAGCTCCCAGCTTCTCCGCCAAAACGCACGCGTTGTTTCGGGTGCGGTCCGTGGTGCCGAAGCAGGGCATGGTGACGGCGATGATGTCCGTCATGGGCCGGTCCAGCATGTTCATGGCCAGAGCGGTGATCAGCACCGCCAGGGTGGAGTCCAGCCCGCCGGAGAGGCCCACCACCGCCGTTTTGGCGCCGGTGTGCTCCAGCCGCCGCTTGAGGCCCAGGGAGGCCGTCAGCAGGATCTCCCGGCACCGGGCGTCCCGGTCCTCTTTTCCCTCCGGGACGAAAGGCCGCGGGGAGACATATCGGGTCAGCTTGGTCCGTCCCTCCGTCAGGGTGAACGTCTCCTCGCAGCCGTCGTTCCCCGCGCCCTCGCCCAGGGCCTGGGTCCGGCGGCGCTCGTATGCCATGCGCCGGATGTCGATCTCCGACACCAGCAGGCCGCCCTCAAACCGGCGCTCCGCCAGCAGCGTCCCGTTCTCCGCGATCAGCTGATGGGCCCCAAACACCAGGTCGGAGGTGGACTCTCCCCCCCCGGCGGAGGCGTAGACATAGCCGCACAGCAGCCTGGCGCTCTGGGTGGACACCAGCTGCCGCCGGTAGGCGTCCTTGCCCACGATGTCATTGCTGGCGGAGAGGTTGCCGATGATCACCGCCCCGTCCCTGGCCATCCGGAGGGAGGGGGAGTCGGGGGACCACAGGTCCTCGCAGATCTCAAAGCCCAGTACCAGCTCGGGGATGTTCTCGCACCGGAACACCTGCCCCGCGCCGAACGTCACAAATTCCTGCCCCAGCAGGGGAATGCTCTCCGCCTCCCTGGGGGCGGGCGCAAACCACCGCTTCTCGTAAAACTCGCCGTAATTTGGCAGGTGGGTCTTGGGTACCACGCCCAGAATCTTTCCGCTTTGTATAATAGCGGCGCAGTTATACAATTTGTTGTGAACCCGCAGAGGCAGCCCCACCGCCGTCACCACCTCCAGATTCCGGGTGGCCGCCAGCACGGTGGCCAAGGCCTGTTCGGCCGAGCGCAGCAGCGCGTCCTGAAAGAAGAGGTCGCCGCAGGTGTAGCCCGTCAATCCCAGCTCCGGCAGCACCAGCACCTTGACGCCGGCCTGCTCCGCCGCGCGCATCATGCCAAAGGTCTGTTCCGCGTTGTAATCGCAGTCCGCCAGGCGCAGCTTCGGCCCGCCGCAGGCCACTGAAATAAATCCGTCCCGCATACTTGAAAACCTCCCGTATGGATTTTTAGACAGATTTATTTTATACCGTCTTCCCCGGTTTTACAAGGTCCCCATTCCCAGAAAGCGCACATAATCCTCCGTGGACATCAGCGGCGCCTCCAGCCGCCGCCCCACGTCCCGGTCCACCTCTCCGGCGGAGGCCAGCTGGAAGCCCGCCTGCCGGACCGCCTCCAGATACGCCTCCACCGCGGGCCGCACATCGGGATTTTTGGTCTTCAGGAGCCTCCCGCAGTTTCGGTAGATCTCAAGACACGGGTCGCAGCAGGAGAACGCGGCCCGGATGATGGAGAAGTTGTTCTCCCCGGGGAAGCCGCAGTTGGCCACCGCCACGTGTCTCTTGGGCCTCTGTACGGCGTCTGCCATGTCGAAGTCCCCGCCCGTCCGCACCAGACGGGGGCTCTTCAGGGGGACCAGGCGGTCCACGAAATTTTTCAGCAGCGCCGTCATGTTCCAGGAGTACACCGGAGACCCGAAGCACACCACGTCCGCCGCCAGATAGGCCCGGAGAAGCGGTTCCATCTCATCCTGCTGGACGCATCTTCCAGGCGTTTGGAACCAGCAGGCAAAGCAGCCCTGGCACTGGCGAATCTCATAATCCCCCAGGTGGTAGAGGGCGGTCTCCGCCCCGGCCTGCTCCGCGCCCTCCAGGAACGCGGCCAGCATCCGGCCGGCGGCGCCGCCCGCCCCCGCGGGGCTTCCGTTGAATGCGGCAAATTTCATTTCAATCACTCCTTTTCATTCGCCATGTCCGATTATGCGGGGGATGGGCGGAAAAGGCAATCTACACTCCGTAGAGTTGATTGAGGCGACAAAAAAGGCCGCCAAAGGCGGCCTTTTTTGCTGTGTGTGTTTAGGAGGGAGAAAACGCATCGGGCTGGGAAAACCCTCTGCTTGATTCTTAGAATACCCCGGAAACATGACAAAAGTGTGTGATTCCTGTGAACGATTTGTAAATGATTGGCTTTTACTTGTACTTCCGGCTCTCCGCCACCGCCAGCTCGTCGCAGCGGTTGTTGTACTCATTTTCGGCGTGGCCCTTGACCCAGTGGTAGCGCAGGGTGTGGATCTCCTCCAGCTCCAAAAGGCGCTCCCAGAGGTCGGGATTCAGGGCGGGCTTTTTGTCGCTTTTCACCCAGCCCCGCCTCTGCCAGCCCCTGGCCCAGCCCTTAGAGAGGCCGTCGATGACGTATTTCGAGTCGGACCACAGCTCCACGACGCAGGGCTCCTTCAAAAGGGACAGCGCCTGGATGACGGCGGTGAGCTCCATGCGGTTGTTGGTGGTGTTCGCCTCCCCGCCGGAGAGCTCTTTTTTATGGGCCCCATACATCAAAATCGCGCCCCAGCCCCCGGGACCCGGGTTGCCGGAGCAGGCGCCGTCGGTGTAAATTGTGACTGTCTTCATCTTTCTCCGCTTCCATGTCTCCCATATTTTTTCAAAGAGGCGCCTCTCAAAGGGGAGAATCATATCGGCCGCTTTTTCCCCCGCCAGCAGGCTCCGCCCCGGGTAACGTATCAGCATAATACTGTAAATCAGGCAAAAAGGCAATAGCTTTATCAACAGAATTAGGACCAGCAAAATTTTCAGAAAATGCATAACACCACCTCATAAGTGGTATTATAGCATTTTTTCTTTTTTATTACACACTATTTATTTGTATTTAATCCCATATTGTTTGCTAACTTTTTCACCACACCTGTTTAAAATATTTTCAGGGGTGATTCTGTGAATATTCGTCACTACAAAGAGTGGATAAAAATCGGATTAAACATCCTGTATTATCGAAAAGAACAGCGCTTGACCCAGGAACAGCTTGCTGACGCTTGTGGCGAGGACGGGATCAGCCGCAATTATATTCAAAGAATTGAAACAGGTGTAAGCTCGTGCAGTCTGGACACATTAATCGACATTGCAGAGGCTCTGAATATTCCCTTATACAAGCTCTTTGAATTTAAAGAATGAGGACGCGGAGAAATCCGCGTCCTCATTCTTTTCGTTCTTTCGGGGCCATGCGCGAAGCGCGGGCAGAGGAGCTGGAGGCCTTGCGTCCACGCAGCAGGTTATCTCCGCAGCTCCGATGAATGGAGAAAACCCTCGGAGGGCACCCCAAGCGTTCTCTTTTCTCTTCCACCGTGCACGGCGCATTCTCTTTTCTCTCGCAAGAGAGAGAAAAGAGAATGGGGGGTGCATTCCCAGCACGGGCAAAGCCCGTGCGTCGTCCCCGGCCCGAGGCCGGAAAACCCCCGTCCCGCGCCCGCGGCGCGAAGCCTCCCGTCCCCGGCCCGCCAGGGCGGGAATCACACCTCCTCCGAGGCCTCGGAGCCCTCCGGAGAGACCTCCTCCCGTTCGGTGAGAGCCATGGAGATCACCTGATCCCCCTCCTCCTTGAAGCGCATGACAATGACCCCCTGGGTGGCCCGCCCCGCCAGGCGGATGCTGTCCACATGGGTGCGAATCAGGATACCGGCCCCGGTCATCAGCAGCAGGTCCTCGCTGCCGTCCACCACCTTGATGCCAACCACCGCCCCGGTCTTCTCGGTAATCATGTAGTTCTTGATGCCGATGCCGCCCCGGTTGGTGAGACGGTACTCCTCCACCGGCGTGCGCTTGCCGTAGCCCCGCTCGGTGATGGAGAGCACCTCGCGGCCCTCCCTGGCCCGGGCGGCGCCCACCACGTAGTCGCCCTCCCGGAGCCGGATGCCCCGGACGCCCATGGCCTCCCGGCCCATGGGCCGCACGTCGGTCTCCCGGAAGCACACCGCCATGCCGTCGTGGGTGGCGATGAGGATCTTCTGCTCCCCGTCGGTCTCCCGCACGGTGATGAGCCGGTCTCCCTCGTCCATCCGCAGGGCCCGCAGCCCGTTGTTGCGGAGATTCTTCAGCGTGCTGGCGGGCAGGCGCTTCACGGTGCCGTTTTGGGTGACCATGAAGAGGAACCGTCCGTCGTCCTCGATGGAACGGGTGTGGATCATGGTCTGTACCCGCTCCCCCTGCTCCACCTGGAGGATGTTGATAATGTTGGTGCCCTTGGCGGTCTTGCCGGACTCGGGGATCTGGTAGCCCTTCTTCCGGTAGACCTTGCCGGTGTCGGTGAAGAAGAGGATATAGTCATGGGTGGAGGCGGTGAACACGTCTGTCACACAGTCCTCCTCCCGGGTGGTGATGCCCTTGCGCCCCTGTCCACCCTTGGACTGGGCGGCGTACTCGCTCACCGGCGTGCGCTTGATGTACCCCGCCTGGGTCAGGGTGAAGACGCACTCCTCCTCCTCAATGAGGTCCTCGATGTCGATCTCGTCCTCCACATCCTGGATCTCCGTCACCCGGTCGTCGCCGTACCTGTCGGCGACAGCCGTCAGCTCCTCCTTGAGAATCTGGCGCACCAGCTGATCGTCAGAGAGGACCCGGTTGAAGTAGGCGATGCGCTCCTCCAGCTCCCTGTACTCGTTTTCCAGCTTCTCCCGGTTGAGCCCCTGGAGGGCGATGAGGCGCATGTCGCAGATGGCCTGCGCCTGTACGTCGTCCAGCCCAAAGCGGGACATCAGGTTCTCCTTGGCGTTGTCGTAGCTGCTGCGGATGATCTTAATGACCTCGTCGATGTGGTCCTGGGCAATCAGCAGTCCCTCCAGCAGGTGGGCCCGCTCCTGGGCCTTGCGGAGGTCGAACCGGGTCCGCCGGACGATGACCTCCTCCTGGAAGCTCAGGTACTCATCGATGATGTGCCGCAGGGAGAGGATCTTGGGCTGGGGCTGACCGTTCACCTGGACCAACGCCAGCATGTTGATGGCAAAGGTGGTCTGGAGCTGGGTCTGGGCGAAGAGGCGGTTTAGGACCACCTGGGGGTTGGCGTCCCGCTTCAGCTCGATGACGATGCGCATACCGTTGCGGTCGGACTCGTCCCGGATGTCGGAGATGCCCTCCAGCCGCTTGTCCTCCACCTGGTCCGCCATGCTCTTGATGAGCATCCGCTTATTCACCTGGTAGGGGATCTCGGTGATGACAATGCGGGTGCGGTCCTTGCCGAACTCCTCGAACTCATGCCGGGCCCGGACCACGATCCGTCCCCGGCCGGTGGCGTAGGCCGCCCGGATGCCGGACCGGCCCATGATGATGCCCTTGGTGGGGAAGTCCGGCCCCTTGATGTGCTCCATCAGGTCGGAGAGGCACGCCTCGGGGTTGTCCAGCACGCACAGGCACGCCCCGATAACCTCCCGCAGGTTGTGGGGGGGGATGTTGGTGGCCATGCCCACGGCGATGCCGCTGGAGCCGTTCACCAGCAGATTGGGGAACCGGGAGGGGAGGACCTGGGGCTCTCTCCGGGTCTCGTCGAAGTTGGGGTCCCAGTCCACGGTCTCTTTTTCGATGTCCCGCAGCATCTCGTCGGAGATCTTGGCCAGGCGGGCCTCGGTGTACCGGTAGGCCGCCGGGGGGTCGCCGTCCACGGAGCCGAAGTTGCCGTGGCCGTCCACCAGCATATAGCGCATGGAGAAGTCCTGGGCCAGGCGGACCAGGGCGTCGTAGACGCTGGCGTCCCCGTGAGGATGGTAACGGCCCAGCACGTCGCCCACGCAGGTGGCGGACTTCTTAAAGGGCTTGTCGCTGGTGAGGTTGTCCTCGTACATGGCGTAGAGGATGCGCCGGTGGACGGGCTTGAGGCCGTCCCGCACGTCCGGCAGGGCCCGGCCCTTGATGACGGACATAGCGTATTCGATGTAGGACTGCTTCATCTCCGGCACCAGGGGAGATTCCACGATCCGCTGCTCCGGGTAGCGGATCTCCTCCGGGTCGTATTGGGGTTTCTTACTCATTGACTATAGTTCCTCCTTGTTAGAGGTTGATTGACTTGATTCGTTGATACCGAAATTTTCGCGCCACGGGCGCGGGACGGGAAATGCACCCCCCATTTCTCTTTTCTCTCTCTTGCGAGAGAAAAGAGAAACGGGCCGTGCACGGTCCTCGTCGGAAGAAACTCCGCCGCTCCATTTCCGGCTGGCGCCGAAAATTCCGCTTGAGCTCCGTTCCTTCCTCCTCTCCCCGCCAGACCCGCTTCGCTGGGCTCCGGCGGGGGCCCCAATCCAAGAGAACGCCGGGGCGAAAATTTGACGTTCGTCAAATTTCGCCCAAAAATACGGGGGCTGTCCTGAATCGGTGCCAATGTAAACCGCCAGACTTCTACCGGGTGCGTCTGACTTTTTATCTCGCGGAGGTGCGTCCCCGCATTTGCAGGTGCCTGCGAGGCTGTTTTGCTGCTTTGATGCAAGGCCCCTGGCTCCTCTGCCCGCGCTTCGCGCATGGCCGGTCCTGTATGAAGAAGAGAGTTCGTTTACCGATAGTAGAAAGGGGAGCCGCCCGCCCGCACCCGGGTATGCGCGAAGCGCGGGAGTAGGCGCTAGGGGCCTTGCGTCCACGCAGCGTCAACCGCCAGCACTACCGATGAGTGGAGAAAACCCCGGAGGGCACCCTAAGCGTTCTCTTTTCTCTTCCACCGTGCACGGCGCATTCTCTTTTCTCTCGCAAGAGAGAGAAAAGAGAATGGGGGGTGCATCCCCAGACACGCCGGAACGGCGTGTCGTTCGTCCCGCGCCCGTGGCGCGAAAAACTCCCGTCCCCGCCCCGTGGGCGGGCGTCACTCCCGCTCCTGGGAGCGTCCCAGCAGATAATCTGTGGTAACACCAAAATAATCCGCCAGGGTGCATAATGTCAAGGTGGGAATATTGATTTTCCCCTTTTCCATACGCTGGTAATGGCCCTGTGTAATGCCTAATAGCTCCGCGATGTCCGATTGATGAAGCGTTTTTTCATTTCTGAGCAGGCAAAGCCGCTCCCCTAAAATTTTTAGAGTTTCCATAGATATACTCCTTGACATATAGCATTTAATGCCATATAATGATATAGCATAAAAAGCTATATGGGGGTAATGATGATGAATCCAATTGACGAAAAACTCTTTGACTATTACTGTCATCCCATCCTGCGGGACGCGGAAAACTTCGACGAGCCCGCCCTGCGGAAGCTCATGGATGAATTCTCTCTCACCGGGGAGGCCCGCCGGAAGATGACGGACGCCATCTTTGACAACTACCTCCAGTGGTCCCTGGACGCCTTCGCCGTGGGCCTCCACCTGGGGCTGTCACTCCACGGTGATGTCCGCCGCGGACGCCCCCAGCAGGTCCAGTAGCGCCTGGGGCGCAAGCTCCACCTGGGCGCCGATCTTCCCGCCGGAGATATAGATGGTCTCATAGTCCAGCGCCGTCTTGTGAAACACCGTGGGATACCGCTTCTTCATCCCCACGGGACTGCACCCGCCCCGGATGTATCCCGTGACCTCGTTGATCTCCGCCACGCGGAGCAGCTCCACCGACTTCTCCCCCACGGCCCGGGCCGCCTTCTTCAGGTCCAGGCTCTCCGGCGCGGGCACCTCGAAGACGTAGATCCCCCCGGAGGCCCCCCGGGCCGCCAGGGTCTTGAAGCCCCGGGCGGGGTCCTGGCCCAGGGCCTCCGCCACGTGGAGACCATACGCCCGGGTGCCCTCCGGGCCCTGGGTCTCCTCATAGAAATGGGCGGTGTAGGGGATCTTCTTCTGGTCCAGAATCCGCATCACGTTGGTCTTTTCCTCTTTGTGCTTTGCCATGTCTCACCTCAGAATATACACGCCCGCCAGGACGCACAGAATGCCCGCGACGGCCGCGGGGGTCAGGGGCTCTCCAAACGCCAGTACCCCCACCAGCGCGGCCGCCGCCGGCTCCAGGCTCGCCGCGATGGAGGCCCTGCCGGCCTCCACCCGGGCCAAACCCCGGGTGTACAGGATGTACGGCGCCACGGTGGAGAACACCACCAGCCCCAGCGCCAGCAGCCACTGGCGGGGGCTTTGCAGCGCCGCCGCCAGCCGCCCCGGCCGCAGCAGCACCAAAGACGCGGGCCCCGCGAAGAGGAACGTCCACACCGTCACGGTCATGGGACCGTAGTGGGCCAGAGCGTACCGGCCGAAGACGCTGTACAGCGCGTAGAAGAACCCGGCCCCCAGGCCCAGCGCCACGCCCCCGGCCGTCACCGCCACGTCCCCGGCGAAGACGCCGCACACCAGCGCGCAGCCCAGGAGGGTCAGCGCCAGGGCCAGGAGCTTCTTCTTTGTCACGGGCTCGTGCCACAGCACCGCCGACAGCACCACCACAAAGGACGGCGCGGTGTACAGCAGCACGGACGCCGCCGCCAACGAGCAGATCCGCTGGCAGGAGAAGTAGCACACCGTGAACAGCAGCACGCTGACAACGCCGGTGCCGAAGAAGTACTTCAGGTGCTCCCGCCGGACGCGGAACACGCTGCGATCCCTGATCGCGAACACCGCCGAGAGCAGCAGCATCCCGCCGAAGTTCCGCACCACCACGATGTCCGTGGGGGTGAAGCCCCCGGCCATCAGGCCGCGGTTCCACAGGCCGATCATGCCCCACAGCACCGCCGCCGCTAAAATGGAGGCGTACGCCCCGCCTTTCGGGGCGGTCTTTTTTTCTCTCTTTTCCATCACGGGTCCTCCCACACGTTGTTGTTGCCGCCGCCCAGGTAGTAGAACGTGTCGTTCTGGACGCAGAGCACGATGTCGGGGCGGTATGTGTCGACATACGCCCGCAGGGACATCCCGTCGTAGTGCCGCAGGTCCAGAATCCGGGTCTCGTTGAAGGAGGCGTACAGCAGCGTCTCCAGGGCGTTGGTGAAAGAGTCTCCGAAAATCAGGGCGTTGGGCAGGTCCGGGCGGTCCGTCTCCAGCACCGTCTCGGCGAAGTCCCCGCCCATGTAGAGGTTATAGGTGGCGGGCAGGTAGTCCGCCTCCGGCAGGGCGAAGAGGGGTTTATCCGACGGCTGGCCGTTGTCGTACCGGGTGAAGGGCACCGGGTCCCTCTGCACGCCGATGACGGCCCGCTCGTCATTGGGCCAGAGGTTGTAGAGCTTGCGGTTCCGGGTGGCGATATAGGGGTTGGGCAGCTCCCGGAATTCCAGGTCCTCCTCTGTCAATACCGGCAGGTCCCAGCCCGCCTCCGCCAGGTGGTCCAGGACCGCCCGGTAGGCGGCGTAGGCGCCGTAATAGTTGTAGTGATGGTCCACAGCGGAGTAGTATTCCGACCGGTGTCCCTGGGCGTCGTACACCGCGCCCATGTCCAGAAAGTCCACCCCCGCCGCCGCCATGGCCCGCGCGTAGGCGGCGTCCCCGGCGGCGGCCTCCGTGTTGTGGCGGGAGAGGTAATCGGGGTATCTGTCCCGGAAGTAGACCCGCTGCTCCGGGATCCCTACATAGCAGAACGTGCCGCCGCAGGCGCGGATATGGGCGCTGAGCTTCCCGAAGGGCTCCGCCGCAGCGGCGGCCAGGGCCGGGTACTCCTCCGCCGCCCGCTCCTCATAGGGGAGCAGCGGCAGCAGCACGTCCCCGGCGATTACCACCTCGTTCACCGCGGGACGGTGCAGCAGCTTCAGCTGTGCCGCCGTGTCCGCTTTCAGCAGCGTGGTGCGGCCCGGCACGTGGTCGGAGTACCAGCTCTCCAGGTCCGCGCCCAGGGTCCCTGTCCACAGGGCCTCCGCCGTGAGGTTGGGGAGCTCCGCCAGGGACCGGTTTTCATAGTAGGCGGTGGTATCCTTGCGGGAATAGAGGGCCGTCCCGGCGGGCACCGCCAGCAGCGCCGTCAGCAGGCAGAGGAGAAAGGCCCGCTGTGAAAATTTTTCCATATCCGGGCCTCCTTAAAACTGGAAGTAGAGAAACGAGCGGAACGTGGAGCTCAGCAGCCGCACCGTGGAGAGCCCCAGCAGGCACAGCGCCAGCAGCTTTGGCCCCAGGGCCAGAATCACCGCCGCGGTCCGGCTCCCGGTTTCCCGCCGCCGCTCCAGGCGGCCGGAGAGCCAGACCTTTACGGGCAGTGCCGCCGGAAGGGCGATGACCCACTCCCAGGCGTACTGCCGCAAATAGAACTCCGCCTCGCCGCTCCAGAGCCCCCCGGGGGCGAAGCCCAGCATGGCGGCGATGACCGCCCCGGCCTGGGACAGCGTCCCCGCCCGGAACAGCACCCAGCCGAAGTTGATGAGCGCCAGGGCGTAGACGCGGCGCAGAGGGCTGGGGAGCCGCTCCAGGGCGGCGCCCCAGAGGTATTTCTCCCCCATCAAAAGCGCCGCGTAGTAGAGGCCCCAGATCACGAACGTCCAGGCGGCTCCGTGCCAGAGGCCCGTCAGCAGCCACACCGCCAGGAGGTTCCAAAGGTGCCGCCCCGGGGAGCAGCGGTTGCCCCCCAGGGGGATGTACACATAGTCCCGGAACCAGCGGGAGAGGGTGATGTGCCACCGCCGCCAGAACTCCGCGGCGGACCGGGCGAGATAGGGGTAGTCGAAGTTCTCCGGCAGGGGCAGGCCGAAGACCCGCCCCAGGCCCAGGGCCATGTCGGTGTAGCCGGAGAAGTCGAAGTACAACTGCAGGGTGTAGGCGATGGAGCCGATCCAGGCCAGGCCCACGGTAAGCCGGTCCCCGGCGGCGTAGGCCCCGTTGGCCACGGCCCCCAGGGCGTCCGCCAGCAGCACTTTCTTCCCCAGGCCGAAGCAGAACCGCACCGCCCCCGCGGAGGCCTCCGAAATGGTCTCCCGCCGGTCCGCCAGCAGCGGCCCGAAGTCCCCATACCGGACGATGGGCCCCTGGAGCAGCTGGGGGAAGAACGCCATATACAACGCCAGGCGGAGAAAATTCCTCTCCGGCGGGATGGTCCCCCGGTACACGTCCGCGAGATAGGAGACGGACTGGAAAGCAAAAAACGAGATGCCCGCCGGCAGCAGAAGATCGGGGACCGCCAGCTCCAGGCCCAGGGCGTTCAGGTTGTCCAGGAGGAAAGCGGTGTACTTGAAGCAGATCAGCGGCAGCAGGTTCAGCGCGGCGGCGGCCCAGAGGACCGCCCGCCGTCGCCGCCGCGGCGGGGCCAGCAGCAGCCCCGCCGCCCAGGTCACAAGGCAGGACCAAATCAGCACCGGCAGCAGCCGCAGCCCGCCCCAGGCGTAGAACACCAGGCTCAGCAGCAGCAGCGCGCCGTTCCGCCCCGCCCGCCGCCGGGCCGGTATGAGAAAATAGCACAGCACCGCCGCCGGCAGAAAGCCGAACAGAAACGCCATACTGCTGAAAGCCATGGGATCACTTCACTTTCACTATGGAATCATCCGGAGGGCATAGCAGTACCCCGCCAGCAGGAGGAGGGGCAGCACCACCCAGCCCGCCTTTTGACAGGCCAGGTAGAAGTCCGAGGGCTCCGGGTCCCGGACGTCGCAGCAGTGCTGGAGGTAGAATACCGTCATGGGGAAGGCAGCGTCCAGCGCCACGAGGAGCGTGCAGAACAGCATGAGGAAATAGAGCCCCCAGCTGCCCCGGCTCTCCAGCTCCGGCCCCAGAGCGAACCGCAGGGCGGCGTTTTTGTCCACCTCGAAGTCGTTCCAGGGGTCCAAGGTGCTGCCGGCCCGGATGGTGATGGAGCCCTCCATATCCTGGGCGCCGTCCGGACTGTACCAGCCGTAGGTGTCCTCCGGGCCGTAGCCGCCCTCGAAGAGCAGCGCCCCGTTTTTGGTAATCCGGACGCCGTCCACCGTGTGGCCGTACTCCGTCCGGATGGGGGCCAACGGATAGTCCACCACGCACACGTCGTCCAGGACGCCCTCGATGAGAAATTCCACTGTGGTGCGGGTCTCGCTCTCCCGGGTGACGGTGATGTCTACCTGCGTGCCGTAGACCTTGCCGGCGTAAACAGTGACATTTTGGGCGGGAGAGGAGGGCCGCAGCAGGGTCCCCTCAAAATACGCGCCCCTTTGGGTCCGGCTGACGGCGGTGAGAATGGCAAACAGCACGGCCATTCCCGCCAGGATTACCAGTACGATTTTTTGAAACCGGGTACGCTCTCCGTCCATGGCGCCGTCCCCCTCTCAGTTTTCCAGAATCTCCCGCTGGACATACTTGGGCAGCTTCCCGAGAATCAGCTGATGGGATTTCGCGCACAGGTCCCGCAGGACCTCGTCCGGCAGGCTGCCGTCCAGGAGGCAGGCGATCCAGAGGCGCTTGTCGCAGTAAAAGCCGGGGAGAATCTCCGGATATTGGGCCCGCAGCAGCTCCGCCTCCGCCGGGCCGCATTTCAAATTTACCAGGTCGTGGCCGCCGTAGGTCCCGTACTTGGCCTCCGGCGAGCAGACGGCGGCGAAGAGCCTGCCCCGGACCGTGTAGCGGAACCAGGCCCACTCGATCTTGTAGTCTTTCTCCGCGCCAGGGAGGGAGAGGAGGTATTCGTCCAGCCACTCGTATTTCATGGGCGTGCTCCTTTACCGTATTTGCGGCGGCGTTCCGCCGCAGCCGCAGGGGCTCCGCCCCTGCACCCCGCAAGCCTTTGAAAAGGCTTGACCGAAACTTTTATTTCTCGCCCCGCAGCTCTATGATCCGGTCCCGCAGCACGGCGGCGTACTCGAATTCCAGCATCTTGCTGGCCTCTTTCATCTCTTTTTCTAGGCGCTTGATCTCCGCCTCCCGCTCCTGCTGGCTGAGCTTGCGCTTCTTCCGGCCCCGGACGGTCTCCTCCTCCGCCGCGCTGGAGATCTCCAGCACCTCCCGGACCCCCTTGATGATGGTCCTGGGCACGATGCCGTGCTCCCGGTTGAACCGGTCCTGAATTCCCCGGCGGCGCTCCGTCTCGTCCATGGCCGCGCGCATGGAGGGGGTGATCTCGTCGGCGTACATGATGACCAGGCCCTCCGCGTTTCTCGCCGCCCGGCCGATGGTCTGGATCAGGCTGGTCTCGGACCGGAGGAAGCCCTCCTTGTCCGCGTCCAGAATGGCTACCAAACTCACCTCCGGCAGGTCCAGGCCCTCCCGCAGCAGGTTGATGCCCACCAGCACGTCGAACTCCCCCAGCCGCAGGTCCCGGATGATCTCCATCCGCTCGATGGTCTGCACGTCGGAGTGCATGTACCGCACCCGGATGCCGGCGTTTTTGAAGAACTCCGTCAGGTCCTCCGCCATCTTCTTGGTGAGGGTGGTCACCAGCACCCGCTCCTGCTTCGCCGCCCGGGCGTTGATCTCCTCCATGAGATCGTCGATCTGCCCGGTGACGGGGCGGACCTCCACCCGGGGGTCCAGCAGCCCCGTGGGGCGGATCACCTGCTCCACCACCTGGTCCGCCCGCTCCCGCTCGTAGGGCCCCGGCGTCGCGGAGACGAAGACGGCCTGGCCGATGCGGCCCTCGAACTCCTCGAATTTCAACGGCCGGTTGTCGTAGGCGCAGGGCAGGCGGAAGCCGTAGCGCACCAGGCTGTCTTTTCGGGCGTGGTCGCCGTTGTACATGGCCCGCACCTGGGGCAGCGTCACGTGGCTCTCGTCCACAAACAGCACGAAGTCGTCGGGGAAGAAGTCCAGCAGCGTCATGGGGGCGGAGCCCACCGGGCGCTCGGAGATCACCCGGGAGTAGTTCTCAATGCCGGAGCAGTACCCCAGCTCCTGCATCATCTCCATGTCGTACTCCGTCCGCTGGCGGATGCGCTGGGCCTCCACCAGCTGATTGTTGTCGGTGAAGGCCTTCACCTGCTCCTCCAGCTCCCGCCGGATCTCGGTGATAGCCCGGTCCATCTTGTCCTTGGTGGTGACATAGTGGCTGGCGGGGTAGACGGCGATGTGG
This sequence comes from uncultured Oscillibacter sp., assembly GCA_947365245.1. Classification (GTDB taxonomy): domain Bacteria; phylum Bacillota; class Clostridia; order Oscillospirales; family Oscillospiraceae; genus Oscillibacter. The sequence continues at coordinate 19,039 of CANAWG010000017.1, forward strand.
TTGAGGATGCGGTTCACGGCGCCGGTGACGGGGGAGAAGTCGCTGATCCGGTCGATCTCGTCCCCGAAGAACTCCACCCGGATGGCGTGGTCTTTATAATACGCCGGATAGATCTCCACCGTATCCCCCCGGACCCGGAACATGTTCCGCTCAAAGGCGATGTCGTTGCGCTCGTAGCGGTTCTCCACCAGCCGCCGGAGAAGCTCGTCCCGGTTCCACTCCGCTCCGGTCCGCAGGGAGATCACCAGCTTCGCGAAGTCGTCCGGCTCCCCCAGGCCGTAGATACAGCTGACGGAGGCCACCACGATCACGTCCCGCCGCTCCAGCAGGGCGCAGGTGGCGGAGAGGCGCAGGCGGTCGATCTCGTCGTTGGTGGAGGCGTCCTTGGCGATATAGGTGTCGGTGTGGGGGATATACGCCTCCGGCTGGTAGTAGTCGTAATAAGAGACGAAGTACTCCACGGCGTTGTTGGGGAAGAACTCCTTGAACTCTGTGCACAGCTGGGCCGCCAGCGTCTTGTTGTGGGCCAGCACCAGCGTGGGCCGCTGGACCCTTTCAATGACCTTTGCCATGGTAAAGGTCTTGCCGGAGCCGGTGACGCCCAGCAGCACCTGCTCTTTCAGCCCGTTCTCGATGCCCTCCGCCAGGGCGGCGATGGCCTCCGGCTGGTCGCCGGAGGGCTGGTATTCAGAAACGACTTGAAATTTCGGCATGGCTTCCTGTCTCCGTAAAATTCTCATAAAATCATCCGGCGGCCGGCCGCGGGCTAAGGGCCCGCCGCCGCGCCGGGATCGGGAGCTTCTATTGTATCACAGCCCCGGCGGATTTGCAACATCCGTTCGATTGTTTTCCATCCTGTGGACGTACATCCGCAGGGGCTCCCCGTCCTCCCCCGCGCCATCCCTCAGTGCCCCTCCAGGAAGCCGGAGTCCGCCATGGACACAAAGTCCCCGTCCGCCACGATGATGTGATCCAGCAGGGCCACGCCCACGGTGTTCAGCGCCGCCCGGGCATGCTCCGTGGTGTTGAAGTCGTCCTGAGAGGGCAGGGCGATGCCGCTGGGGTGGTTGTGGGCCAGAATCACGGCGCTGGCGGAGGTCAGTATGGCGTTTTCCGCCAGCAGCCGGATATTCACCTCCGTGCTGTTGGCGCTGCCCTCGCTGAGGCGCTTGCAGGCCAGCAGCTTTCCCTTCTGGTCCAGGCACAGCTGGTAGAGCACCTCCCGGTTCAGCCCGGCGAAGAGCTCCAGGAGATAGCGCCCCGTCCGCTCCGTGGAGTTCAGCACCGTGTCCCTGGCGTCCGCCAGCCGGGCCCTGCGGTGGAGCTGAGGGACCAGCCGCAGCAGGATGGCCGCGCTCTCCCCGACGCCCTCCACTTTCCGCAGATCCTCCACCGGCGCCTCCAGCACGGCGGACAGGGAGCCGTACCGCTCCATCAGCGCGTGGGCGATGGGATTGGTGTCCCGCCGGGGGATGGCGTAATAGAGCAGCAGCTCCAACGCCTCGTGGTCGGCAAAGGCCTCCAGCCCCGCGTTGAGAAACCGCGCCCGCATCTTCTCCCGGTGCCCGTCATGGATCCCCATTGTGCCGTCCCCTCTCTGCGTGGATTTTCCCGGCGGCCCGCCGCTTTTGTCAAAACAGCCGCTTCTGGTTATTTTACCATGAAACCGCCCCGCTCACAACCCATTTTCGCCGTGAAATTCCGCTCCCCGGCGGGAACGGCGGAAGCCCCGGGCCTTTGGCCCGGGGCTTCTGGATTGGCGCGTCTTGGAACGAAACCGGAAAACGATTGACTGCCGGCGCGGCGGGGCGGTCCTTCGGATGGCCCTGCCTGCCGGACTTCATGGAAAACGCATGCGCGCTCTCGCGCACTGGCGGTCACTCTATCGTAAACGGGTGTCACACCCAAACGTCCACACGATTCACGGATAAAAACAAAAAACCCACGCCATCTCCGGCGTGGTTTCACGGGTTCTTACCGCTCGCTCTCGGACCAGGTTTCGTTTACGAAAATCAGGTCATCCACGTCGCCATATACCATGTACTGAACAATCTTCATCACACATCTCTCCTTTCTCTTTCGATTGATTGTATGGATTATAACAGGTTTTTCCCCAAATTGCAACCACAATTTATGGTAGAATTGCCAAAGACCGACCTCTTATTTTGCGAATTTCTGCAATTTCCGCCCCGCCGCCCCCGGCGAAGCAGGCCGCTTCCGGAGGCAATTCGCTCTTTTCCGTATTTTCCTCTCGCAATTGTGCGGCCGGTTGTGCTATAATGCTTGGAAAGCGGGGGTGCTCCCCGCTCTGCTCCGGCAGATCACAGGATAAAGGAGGCCGGCTATGGCCAAGGGTCCGAGACGGCGCCGTCCCCTGCGGACGCTTTGCGTTCTGGCGGCCGCGGCCCTGCTGGCGGCGCTGTTTGTCCGCTGGGACAACACGTCGCTGCAAATCACCCATTTTGAGCCCCGCTTCTCCGGCCTGCCGGAGGGCTTTGACGGCTGCCGCCTGGTGGTGCTCAGCGACCTCCACGGGGCGGCTTTCGGCCCGGGAAACGCGGACCTGTTCGCCGCCGTGGCGGAGGCCGCGCCGGACTATATCTTCTATCTGGGGGACCTGGAGGACCTGTACCGGGGCGCCGCGGAGGGCTACGCGGAGGAGATCGCCCGGGGCCTCTCCGCCATCGCGCCGCTGTACTACGTCACCGGAAATCACGAGTGGGCCATCGGCGGCGTGCCGGAGCTGAAAGAGCGCCTGGAGGCCCACGGGGCCCGGGTGCTGACCAACGAGTTCGTCACCTTGGAGCGAAACGGGGACACGGCGGTCCTGGCGGGGATTGACGACCCCAACGGCTACGCCGACCAGAAGACGCCGGAACAGGTGGCAGCGGAGGTCTACGCCGCTCACGGCGACCCTTTCTGGATGCTGCTGGCCCACCGGAACAACCAGTTCGCGGAACGGTACAGCCTGCTGGGAGCGGACCTGGTGCTCTCCGGCCACGGCCACGGCGGCATCATCCGCCTGCCCTTTACCGACGGGCTGGTGTCCACAGAGCGGACGTTTTTCCCCTCCTACACGGCGGGGCTCTATGAGGAGAACGGCTCGGCGCTGTTCGTCACCCGGGGCCTGGGGAACTCCGGGCCCAGTTGGCGTCTGTTCAACCGCCCGGAGGTGGCGGTGGTGACGCTGCGGTCCGCCCGGGAAAGCGCCGGATAAACCGCCCCGCGGGGCGGGCACAGAAAGGAAACACTTCGATGCGTCTGCAAAGCGCGATTTTTGACATGGACGGCACACTGCTGGACTCCATGTATGTCTGGCGGGACATCGGCCCCCGGATGCTCCGGGCCAGGAACATCGAACCCGCCCCGGACCTGGGAGAACGGCTCAAGCCCATGACCGCCTGGCAGGGGGCCGCCTACTGCAAGGAGGTCTACCATCTGCCGGAGACGGTGGAGGAGGTCTATGCCCAGATTGAAGAGCAGGTAAAGCACTTCTATAAAAACGAGGTAGCAGCCAAGCCCGGGGTGAAAAAGGTCCTCTCCCTCCTGAAGATGGAGGGCGTGTGGATGTACGTGGCCACCGCCACGGACCGCCACCTGGCGGAGGAGGCCCTCCAACACGCCGGCATCCGGGACTACTTCCGGGGGATCGTCACCTCCGCCGAGACGGGGGCGGGCAAGGACGTGAGCCCGGAGATCTACGAGCGGGCCATGCGCCGCCTCCGGTCCAACAAAAAGGACACCGTTATCTTCGAGGACGCCCTCCACGCCATCCGCACCGCCAAAAAGGCGGGCTTCCGGGTGGCGGCCGTCTACGACCCCTCCGCCGAGGAGGACCAGGCGGAGATCCGGGCCCTGGCGGACTATTACTTCCGCTCCTTTGAGGAGCTCTTCGAGGCAAAATCCCTGGAATAAAGGAAGCACTGAATAAATCCCCGCGCGCAGCTTCACACCATAAATTCCCCCTGGACTGCGTCAGAAAAACTTGAAATCCGTCAGGATTCCTGCGTTTTTCTTCCTTGCCAGGAGAAATCTCTGACGCAAATCTGCACACGTTGATTTAATCAGTGCTTCCTAAAAATTGACGGGCCGCGCCCGTCAATTTTTTCTCCCCCACTGTAACGTTTGCCGTCTCCGGGGGACATATAGGGTGAAAGGGGGGGAGGAACCGTGGAGGACATGGATGAGGTTTACCGGCGCCACGCCCAGACGGTCTATAAGTTCCTCCTCTCCCGCACCCACGACCCGGGGCTGGCGGAGGAGCTGACCCAGGAGACCTTTTACCAGGCGGTGCGCTCCGCGGACCGGTTCGACGGCGGGTGCAAGGTCTCCGTGTGGCTCTGCCAGATCGCCAAGCACCTGTGGTATCAGCACCTGCGAAAGCGCGGCCGGGAATCCCCCCTGCCGGAGGAGACGGCGGAGGCCCCCGTCCCCTCGGCGGAGGAGGGCCTGCTGGAGCGGGAGGGAACGCTGGACCTCCTGCGGCTGATCCACGGCCTGCCGGAGGAACAGCGGGAGGTGGTGTACCTCCGGGCTTTCGGGGCCCTGAGCTTCCGGGAGATCGGGGACGTGATGGGCCGGACGGAGACCTGGGCCCGGGTGACCTTTTACCGGACGAAGGAGAAACTGCGGAACGGAGGGACTGACCATGAAAAATGACCTGACCTGCGCGGTGGTGCGGGACCTGCTGCCAAACTATGTGGAAAACCTGACCTCGGAGGAGACGAGGCAGGCGGTGGAGCGGCACCTCGGGTCCTGCCCGGACTGCGCCGCCCGCCTGGAGGCCATGCAAAATCAGCCGGCCCAGGCGGAGGCGGAGGAGGCACGGGAGGTGGAGTACCTGAAAAAGGTGCACAGGAGTGGGAAGCGGCGGGTGGTCGCGGCCATTTTGGCCACCGCCCTCCTGCTGGCCCTGGCCGGGGCCGCCAAGCTCTTTGTCCTGGGGGAGCCCGCCAGCCGGGAGGGCATGAGCTGGACTGTCCGGGAGGACGACGGCGCCCTGGACCTGCGGGTCTGCGCCGCCTGGTCCGGCGTGGCCTACTGCCGGTGGCGGGCAGCGGAGGAGGGGGACGGCGTGGTCCGGCTCCGGGCATCCAAGGTGCTGCCCTCCCCCATCTATTCCTCCGGGGACTACCGAACGAGAATTTCCCTGGAGGGCGTGCGGGAGGTGTGGCTGGCCAACCAGCTGATCTACCAGGACGGAGTGCCCGTCTCCGCCGGGGCCTATGCGATCTATGAGGCCAAGACCCCCTACGTGGGGGACGCCCCCGCCCTGGGCGCTGTGGCGGAGGCCGTCGGGCTGAGCAGCCAGCGCTGGAGCTACGCCACGGAGCTCCACACCAGCGACCGCCCCTACCGCTGGACCATCAAATTCCAGGAGCACTGGGGCGACACCTCTGCCGATACGTGGATGCGCTACCTCTATGGCCCTTTGATGCTGGCGCTGGTGGACAACCTGGACGAGGTGGGCTGGACCTACACCACCGCCGGATCCGGGGGCAAGACCTATGTGGAGAACATGCTGACGCTGGAGGCGGCGGACGGGTATCTCCAGGACCTGCTGGAGAAGAGCGACCTGGACCAGCGGTGGAAAGAGCTGAAGAGCGTCAAGGACTTCGCCGCCACCCCCGCCGGGACGCAGGCGCTCTATGATCTGCTGTGGGAGAACCTGGAGAGCGCTTTCAGCCCCCGGGCCTGGATTGAGGATGTGCCCCAGGAGCCCTCCCCGGGCGGGGCCGAATTCCTGGAACAGGAGTGAATGATAAGGACATCGGGGCGGCAGTGCCGCCCCGATGTTTTGCTTTTGGTCTCCTCTTATTCCGCCGGGATGGGGAACACCACGCCGCCGACGCTGATGCTCTCCAGCTCGGCCAGCGGGATGATCTCCTCCAGCACCTCGCCCTTGGAGCAGACGGTCTTTCCGTCCTCCGGGCGGATGCTGCCGCCGGAGGTGCTCAGGTCCATCACCGTGCCGTCGGTTTTGGTCAGCAGAATCTCAATGTTCTCCATGAACCGGGCGGACTGGCGGGCGTCCTCCGGCTCCTGCCGCCCGCTGGGCGCGTTGGACCACTGGACCTCGCTGTCCACGGTGTAGTCCACCTTTACCGCGATGGGGGAGACGCTGATAGAGTCGATGGTGAAGTTCAGCCCGTCCTGGGAGAAGGCCTCCCCGCCGCCCAGGCGGACGGAGCAGTCCTCGTAGTCCACCTCAAAGCGGAACTTCCACCGGCCCTCGTACAGCAGCTCGTCCCGCTCCGTCTCCGGGTTCCAGCAGCGCAGGTCCTCAAACTCCACCGAGGCGGTGCCGCGGGTCAGGGGGACGTCGGCGGAGACGGTCTCCACATACTGGATCTGGTTGTCCTCCGCGTCTGTGTCCACAAACCAGGCCCCGCCGTGGCTGCCGCCCCTGGCCCAGCCGGCCCCGCCGAAGCCGCCGATCATCAGGAAGCTCTCGTCCAGGTTCCTGTCCTCCGGCAAAAACCGCTCCCCGTCCTCCCGGGTGAGGGTGTAGACGATGACGGCGTTGTACTCGTCGCCCATGATGGCGTCGGCGGAGACGGTGATGCCGCTATCCGTGTCGCTGGCCCCGATGGGGTGTCCGATCTTGTCGATGATCTCCGTCTGGGCGACGCTGCCGCCGAAGAGGGGGGCGAAGACGTCCACCGGGGCGGGGAGGATCCCCGCGGCGCTGGAGCCCACCGCCAGCACCAGGGCCATCACCGCGGCGATGACCGCCATGCGGCCCAGGGGCCTGCGGGTGCGGCGGGGAGCCTGCCGGGAGGCCGCGGCGGCGGCCTCCGATGCCAGGCGGGCCTTCTGCTCCGGGGTATAGCGCAGGGCGTCCATGCTCTGCTTGTATTCAGACAGACTGCTCATAATCCATTCCTCCTAAGATCTCTTTCAGCTTTGCCCGGCCCCGGGCCAGGCGGGTGTGTACGGTGGCGGTGGGCACGCCCAGGATCTCCCCGATCTCCCCGGCCGCGTAGCCCTCGTAGTAGTAGAGGTAGATCACCGCCCGATAGTGGGGCGGCAGGGCATTCACCGCCGCCAAAACGGAGCCGTCCTCCGCCGCCGGGGCGGGGACCTGGAAGCCCTCCTCCAGGGGGCGGGTGCGCCGGCGCCAGGGACTTTTCAGGATGTCCTTGCAGGCGTTGGCCGCCATGCGCAGGATGTAGGCCCGCTCGTGTTCGGCGCTCTCGAACTGCCTTGGCTCCGTCAGGAGCTTGACAAAGACGGTCTGGCACACGTCCTGGGCGTCCTGGGTGTTTTTCAAGTAGGTGTAGCTCAGACGGAGGATTGCGTCGGCGTAGGCCTCTGCCAGATGCTCCGCCTGCCGGATGTGGTTCATTTGACTTCAACTCCTTTGAAGCGCGCTCATATAGGGTACGATCGGAGGATGCAAATCCTTTCACGCCGGGGAGAAATTTTTTGCGGTTGGATGATGACCATTTTAGCATATCCCCGTTGCGCCGGGGAGCAGTTTGGGGTATACTGTTAGAATCTGTATATTACTTCTGAGTTGAAAGACAGGAGGTAATATCTGCCGTGTTTTTCGGCTGCCGCCCCTCGCGTCGGCGGGAAAAACGGCTCTAATCATACAATCACGACCACGGGAGGACCGCCCCATGAAACTGATGGTCATTGACGGAAACAGCATCATCAACCGGGCCTACTACGGCATCCGCCCCCTCACCACCCGGGACGGGCTCTACACCCACGCCGTCTTCGGCTTTCTCACCACCCTCCTGCGCCTTACCGGGGAGGAGCGCCCCGACGGGCTGTGCGTCACCTTCGACGTCCACGCCCCCACCTTCCGCCACAGGGCGGACGAGACCTACAAGGCCACCCGCAAGCCCATGCCGGAGGAGCTGCGGATGCAGATGCCGGTTTTGAAAGAGGTGCTGGACGCTCTGAACATCCCCCGCTACGAGCTTTCGGGCTGGGAGGCCGACGACCTCCTGGGCACCATCTCCCGCAAATGCGAGGCGGCCGGCTGGGAGTGCGTGGTGGTCACCGGGGACCGGGACAGCCTCCAGCTGGTGACGGACCGGACCAAGGTCAAGCTGGTCTCCACCCGTATGGGTCAGACCACCACCGCCGACTACACCCCGGAGGCTTTTCGGGAGCGGTACGGCTTCGACCCCATCCATATAATCGATCTGAAAGCCCTCATGGGGGACGCCTCCGACAACATCCCCGGCGTCAAGGGGGTGGGGGAGAAGACCGCCATGGGCCTCATTCAGATGTACGGCTCCATCGACCGGCTCTACGGGGAGCTGCCGAACATCCTCACCGCCCCGGACACCCCCGCCAAGCCCGGACTTCTCAAAAAGCTCCAGGAGGGGGAGGCGGACGCCCGCCGCTCCCATTGGCTTGCCGCCATCGTCACCGACGCGCCCCTGGACTTCCGCCCGGAGGACAATCCCGTGCGTACCCCCGGCCCCGGGGCCTACCCCCTCTTTCTGCGGCTGGAGTTCACCAGGCTCATCGAGAAGTTCGGCCTGACGCCGCCAGGCGCCCCGGCGGCGGAGAAAGCGGATTGCGCCCGCACCGTGGAGCGGGTGGAAACGCCGGAGCGGGCCGGGTCGCTGCTGGCGCTCTGGCGGAGGGCGGAGTGCGTGTCCCTCACCGCGCTGCCGGATCTCCAGGTGCTGGCGGTGGAGTGCCCCACCGGGCCGGACAGCTGTTTAATGACGGACCTGCGGTTCTCCCGGTATCAGGGGGACTGGAACGCCCTGCTCTCCGCCCTCTTCTCCGCGGACATCCCCAAGGCCGCCCACAACGTGAAAGACCTGATGCGGACGCTGCTGGAAAACGGCCTGCCGGCGGAGGGCTTTGTCTTCGACACGGCCCTGGCGGCCTATCTGCTGGACGCCACGGCGGGGAGCTACGATCTTCCCCGTCTCTTCGTCTCCTACTACAACGAGGAGCTGCCCAGACAGGCGTATCTGGAGCCGGAGGCGTTCTCCCCCCTGGGAGAGGACCCCATGGCGGCCCCGGCGCTGTACAGCCACACCTCCGCCGTCTCCGCCCTGCGAAAGACCCTCTCCCAGAGGCTGCGGGAAAAGGACATGGAGCGGCTCTTCACGGACATCGAGCTGCCCCTGTGCCGGGTGCTGGCGGAGATGGAGCTGACCGGATGCCGGGTGGACCGGAGCGCGTTGGCCGCCTTCGGCGAGACCCTGGCCGCCAGGACGGCGGAGCTGGAGCAGACCATCTACGCCCTGGCGGGGGAGGAATTCAACATCAACTCCCCCAAGCAGCTGGGGGAGATCCTCTTCGGCAAGCTGGGCCTGCCCCACGGCAAGAAGACCAAGACCGGCTGGTCCACCAACGCCGACGTGCTGGAAAAGCTCCGCCCGGAGGCGCCCATTGTGGCGGCGGTGCTGGAGTACCGGCAGTACGCCAAGCTGAAATCCACCTACGCCGACGGCCTTTTAAAGGCCATGGACGCCGACGGCCGGGTGCGGACCTCGTTCCAGATGACCGTCACCGCCACGGGGCGTCTCAGCTCCACGGAGCCTAACCTCCAGAACATCCCCACCCGCACGGACCTGGGCAGCGAGATCCGGAGGATGTTCGTCCCGGCGGAGGGGTGCGTGCTGGTGGACGCGGACTACTCCCAGATCGAGCTCCGGCTGCTGGCCCACATCTCCGGGGACGAGGCCATGCGGGCATCTTTCCTGGCGGGGGGCGACTTCCACGCCGAAACCGCCGCCAAGGTCTTCCACGTGGACCGCAGTGAGGTGACCCACGAGATGCGCCGCAGCGCCAAGGCGGTGAACTTCGGCATCGTCTACGGCATCTCCCCCTTCTCCCTCTCCCAGGACCTGGGCGTTTCCACGGCGGAGGCCAGGGCCTACATGGAGGGCTACTTCGCCGCTTTCCCCGGCGTGCGGAAGTACATGGACGACGTGGTGGCCCGGGCCAAGGCGGATGGGTACGTGGAGACCCTCTTCCACCGCCGCCGGGAACTGCCGGAGCTCAGCTCCTCCAACTTCAACCTCCGCTCCTTCGGGGAGCGGGTGGCGCTGAACATGCCCATCCAGGGCACGGCGGCGGACGTGATGAAGCTGGCCATGACCGCCGTGTGGCGGCGGCTGCGGGCGGAGGGCCTGGCGGCCAGGCTGGTGCTTCAGGTCCACGACGAGCTGATCGTGGAGTGCCCCGAGGCCGAGGCGGAGACCGCCGCGCGGCTTCTTGCGGAGGAGATGGAGAACGTGGTCCACCTCTCCGTTCCCCTGACGGCGGAGGCCCACTGGGGGAAGAACTGGCTGGAGGCCAAGGGATAATGCCAATACCCGGCGGGCTGACTCTGCGGATTCCCCTGCGGGGGGACGAGAGGATTCCGCCCCACGGGGGCGGGACGGGAGTTTCCCGGCCACGGGCCGGGGACGAACGACACGCCGTTCCGGCGTGTCTGGGGATGCACCCCCCATTCTCTTTTCTCTGTCTTGCCAGAGAAAAGAGAATGCGCCGTGCACGGTGGAAGAGAAAAGAGAGGCGCTAGGGGTGCCCTCCGGGGTTTTCTCCATTCATCGGAGCTGCGGAGCAGACCTGATGCGTGGACGCAAGGCTTCCAGCTCCTCTGCCCGCGCTTCGCGCATACCCGGGCACGGGCGGGCAAGGCCGCCCCGTCTCCGCCCGCGGCGGAATCCCCGCCCGCGGCGGAAAACCCCGCGCCCCTGGGGCACGATTCTCACCGTCCCCCCATCCCGCACCGGCCATGCGCGAAGCGCGGGCAGAGGAGCGAAAGTCCTTACGTCCACACAGCGTTGACCGCCGTACTGCCGATGAATGGAGCGCACTCCGGAGGGCACCCCAGGCGTCTCTTTTTTCCTTTGGACCGTGCACGGCCCGTTTCTTTTTTCTCCACGCGAGGAGAAAAAAGAAATGGGGGGTGCATTCCCAGCACGGGCAAAGCCCGTGCGTCGTCCCGCGCCCGCGGCGCGAAAATCTTTCGTCCCCGGCCCGCGGCCGGACACCCCCCGTCCCCCCGCAGGGGGACCCCAGAAAGGAAGGAACTCTATGAGTGATACACCGATGCACGTACGCATCGTCCCCATGACGGCGGACCATCTGGACGCGGTGGCGGCCCTGGAGCGGATCTGCTTTTCGGACCCCTGGTCCCGGCAGCTGCTGGCAAGCGAGCTGGACAACGACCTCTCCGCCTTTCTGGTGGCCCTGGACGACGAGGGGGAGGTGGCGGGCTACGCCGGGCTCCAGGTGGTCCTGGACGAGGGCACCGTCACCGACATCGCCGTGCGGCCGGACTGCCGCCGCCGGGGCGTGGCCAACCAGCTTTTAAAAGTCTTTTTGGACTTCGCCCGGGGGAACCGCCTGGCCTTTTTGACGCTGGAGGTCCGGGCCTCCAACTACGACGCCATCGCCCTCTACGGAAGCCACGGCTTTCGCAGCGCGGGCCGGCGGAAGAACTACTACGAGCACCCCCGGGAGGACGCGCTTCTCATGACGCTGGATCTTGCCGCCGGGGGGGCGCCTGCGGGAGAGGAGGCGCGGCCGTGAAGATTCTGGCCTTTGAGTCCACCTGCGACGAGACCGCCGCCGCGGTAGTGGAGGACGGCCGCCGGGTCCTCTCCGACGTCGTCGCCTCCCAGGCGGACATGCACGCCCTCTACGGCGGCGTGGTGCCGGAGATCGCCTCCCGCAAGCACGTGGAGGTCATCGCCGCCCTGGCGGAGCAGGCGTTGGCGGAGGCCCGCTGCGCCCGCTCCGACATCGACGCCGTGGCGGCCAGCTGCGCCCCGGGTCTCATCGGCGCGGTGCTGGTGGGCTGGAGTTTCGCCAAGTCCGTATCCTTTGGCCTGGGAGTGCCCCTGATCCCCGTCCACCATGTCCGGGGCCACATCGCCGCGGGCTACCTCGCCTTTCCGGAGCTGGAGCCCCCGTTTCTGGCCCTGGCCGTCTCCGGCGGCAGCACGCTGATCGTGGACGTGCGGGACTACACGGATATGACGGTCCTGGGCTCCACCCGGGACGACGCCGCCGGGGAGTGCTTCGACAAGGCCGCCAGGGTGCTGGGCCTGCCCTATCCCGGCGGAAAGCCCATGGACGAGCTGGCCCGGCAGTCTCAGGGGGGCGTGTACGCCCTGCCTCACGCCCAGGTGGACGGCGCGCCGCTGGACATGAGCTTCTCCGGCCTCAAGACGGCGGTGGTGAACCTGGCCCACCACGCCGCCCAGGTGGGGGAGCCCCTGGACCGGGCGGCCCTTGCCCGGGACTTCACCCGGGCCGTCAGCGACACGCTGGTGCCCCGCGCCATGGAGGCCGCCCGGCAGACGGGCCGCAAAACCGTCGTGGCCGCCGGCGGCGTGGCCGCCAACTCTTTCCTCCGGGCGGACCTGGAGCGGGCCTGCCGGGAGGCGGGCTGCCGGCTGTATCTGCCGCCGCTGTCCCTGTGCGGCGATAACGGCGCTATGATCGGCGCCCAGGGATACTATGAGTATCTGGCGGGGAACAGGGCGGGCATGGATCTGAACGCCTACGCCACCCGGGACATCTCCGCCTCTTTCCCAGGACCCGGTTCCGCGTAAATCCGCAGCGCGCCCCCCGCGGCTTTCCGCGGGGGGCGCGCTGTCTCCGTTGGGTATTACTATTTCATATAGGGCGCCCGGGGTCCATCAGAAAAAAGAAGTCCTCCGGGAGAACCGTCGAAGAAAACCAGTTTTATGTAAAACAAAAACGAAATTTGAAAAATCAAAAACTCCGTTACAGAGGATTCATAAAATCGGAAATAACTTGTATATCCATTGGGGCGCAAGTCTTTCAGGCATGTGGAAAACCCTGTGGAAAATGTGAATAACTCCTGGTAGAAATAATTATTCAATTTATTATGTCAAATTATCCGGATGGAAAATTTTGAAACTTCCTGCCGGAAAGGCAAAAAAACAGAGAAATTTCAGCGAGATTTTCAGAGGATTTTCCCTTGATTTTTTCCGCCGTTTCCCCATAGGTTCCCCCGGATCCCCCAAAAGACGACAGCGGGCCCGATTTCCTCTATTTGGAAATCTCCAAAAAATACAGATAGTATTATCCACCCGTTCCAGCCGCCGCCCGGCTCTCCCGCCGCCCCTCTTTGCATAAACCCCGGCAAACGGCGCAGACTTCTCCTCAAGAACTGATGGAAAGGAAGTCATACCATGCCGGAGAGGATCGTCATCGCCCTGGGGGGCAACGCCTTACAGTCTAAAGACAGCGGAGCCACCGCCCAGGCCCAGCTGGAGGTGGTGAAAAAGACCAGCGCCCACATCGCCCAAATCAGCCAGCGGGGCTACGAGCTGGCCGTGGTCCACGGAAACGGCCCCCAGGTGGGCCGCATCGTGCTGGCCAGCGAATACGCCAAGGACGTGGCCCCGCCCATGCCCTTTGACGTCTGCGGAGCCATGAGCCAGGGCTATATCGGCTACCACATCCAGCAGGCGCTGAAGTACGCCCTCAACAGCCGGGGCCGGAACTACCCGGTGGTCACCCTGGCCACCCAGGTGGTGGTGGACCGGAACGACCCCGCCTTTCAGAATCCCACCAAGCCCATCGGCGCGTTTTACACGGAGGAGGAGGCCCGGCGGCTGGAGGCGGAGCAGGGCTACACCATGCGGGAGGACGCCGGCCGGGGCTGGCGGCGGGTAGTGCCCTCCCCGCTACCCCGGCGGATCGTGGAGATTGAGGCCATCCGCCTCTTGTGGGACCACGCCATCGTGGTGGCCTGCGGCGGCGGCGGCATCCCAGTGGCGGAAAACCCCGACGGCACCCTGGAGGGCGTGGCGGCGGTCATCGACAAGGACTTCGCCGCCGAGCTGCTGGCGGAGGCCGTGGGGGCCGACGTGCTGCTGATTCTCACGGAGGTGGAGAAAGTGGCCATCCGCTTCGGAAAGCCGGACCAGAAGGACCTGGACCGCCTCAGCCTGGCGGAGGCCGCCCGGTACGCCGCGGAGGGCCAGTTCGGCGTGGGCAGTATGCTGCCCAAGGTGGAGGCGGCCATGAAATTCGTCCGGGCCAGCCCGGACAAGCGGGCCATTATCACCAGCCTGGACAAGGCGCTGGAGGCCCTGGACGGCAAGACCGGCACCCAGATCACCTTCGCCTGACACGAAAGGGGGTTCGCCCGGCCTCGGGCCGGGGACGGCGACACGCCGTTCCGGCGTGTCTGGGGATGCACCCCCCATTTCTATTTTCTCTGTCTTGCCAGAGAAAATAGAAACGGGCCGTGCACGGTCCAAAGACAAAAGAGAGGCGCTTGGGGTGCCCTCCGGGGTTTTCTCCATTCATCGGTAGGACGGTGGTTGACGCTGCGCGGACGCAAGGAACTGCTCCTCTTCCCGCGCTTCGCGCATGGCCGGGTATTTGGGGATGGGGCTCTCTTCTATCTGTGGGGGCGGACCTATGTGTCCGCCCGTCCCCCGCAAACTTCGGGCCTCTGTCATACGCTATCCCCGGCAACCCGCCGGCCATCTCCCCGGACGTAAAAGGGCGGACCTGTTGGTCCGCCCTTTTGCTCATATCCACTTCCGTCAGCGCACCAGCACTACCACATAGGCGGCGTAGGCCGCCAGCATCAGCGCCCCCTGCCAGCGGTAGAACTTCCCCCGCAGCAGCGGCGGCAGCACCGCCAGACAGCACAGGCCCAGGCACACCGGCAGGTCCAGCGCCGTGGTCTGGCCGCCGATGACCAGCTTGCCGCCGCCGGCGGCGGTCACGGCGGAGCACACCGGCAGGATCAAGGTCAAATCAATGACGTTGGCCCCGATGATGTTGCCCACGGACATGGACGCCTCTTTCTTGGCGATGGCCGTCAGGGTGGTCACCAGCTCCGGCAGGGAGGTGCCGATGGCCACCATGGTGACGCCGATGATGCTGGAGGGCACCCCCAGCAGCAGCGCCAGCTCGCTGCCGTAGTCGATCAAGAGCCGGGAGCCCGCCACGATGGCCACGATGCCCGCGGCGAACAGTCCCAGCTTCATGAACATCTGCCGGTGGGAGACGGTGCGGCGCTTGGGATTCGCCTCCCGGCTCTCCGCCATGCCGGACCGGGCGTCCATCACGTTGTTGACGAGATAGATGGCGAATACCACGAACAGCAGGAGACTTGGCAGCACCGGCAGCACGCCGCCCCGGCACAGCACCAGCAGCAACAGGGCGCCGGAGACCATCAAAATGGCCTTGATGTCAAACTGCCTGCGGTTCACCGCCGAGGGAAGGCACACCACCGAGAGGCCCAAAATCAGCCCCAGGTTGGCGGTGACGGACCCCACGGCGTTGCCCACCGCCAGATCCACCTCCCCCTGGAGCACGCCGGTGACGGACACCGTCAGCTCCGGCAGGGTGGTGGCCAGGGACACCACCGTGGCCCCGATGATGAACCGGGGCACGCCGGTGGCCTCCGCGATCCACACCGCGCCGTCCAAAAACCAGTCGCCGCCCTTGACGATCAGCAAAAGTCCCACCAGGAACAGCAGCACCGTCATCCAAATACTCATTGCGCACACGTCCTCCATTTTAAAAGATAAACGAGACCCTCATTGCACACGGAAGCCCGGGACGGGGTCTCCCCCCGCCGGCGCCGCGCACAATAAAAGTCTCGCTTTTTCAGGCGGGGCCCGGACGGCTTGCCGCCGTCGTGCTGACGAACCCCGCCGCATCCCGAAAGGACGCAAGCTACTCCCTTTTATGGACGGGAACCGCGGGCCAAATCCGCGCACATTTATTTGGCTCGGCGCTTCCCATCGGGACTTGTTTTCGAGGGGTATTATACGGAGATCATACCCCGTTTGTCAACAAAAACTTTGTCAAACCCTGCCAGTCCCAAAAATATTGGCAGAATCCAAACGTCAGCCCTGGAACCTGGGATCGAAGCCGATGTCCTTCTCCCAGCGGTTTCCGCCCGCTCCGGCCTCTTTCGCGGGGGAGAAGCCGCAGTCCCGGAAGAACGCCTCCGCGGCGCTGCCCGCCGGCGGCCGTACCCACAGCCGCTCCGCCCCCAGGGGCCGCCAGTGGTACACCGCCTGGCCGATGAGCTGCACGCCGAAGCCCCGCCTGCGGCAGTCCCGCCGGACGCAGGCCAGGGCGATCTCCCCCGGCTCCAGGCCAAACTGCACCAGCCCCACCGGCTCCTCCCCCAGATACCCCACCAGAGCGGGACCGTCCTCCAGGGCGGGGCGCGCGCCCTCCCAGGCGTCGGAGAGGAGCTTCTCCAGAAGCGCCGTCTGCTCCGGCAGGCGGGGCGGCTCAAAATAGAGCCCCGGCTCCAGGCCGTTGGCCCGCCGGCGGACCTTCTCCCCCGCCAGGTACTCCGGCGTCAGCAGGTGGCTGTTGTCGTTCTGCCGCACCACCCGGAGCGTCTCCCCGTCCCACTCCAGCAGCGACACGGCGGTGTTGTCCCCGGTGGGCATCCGCTCTCCGGTGTCCGCCAGGGAGATCCCCTGCAAATTCGCCAGCAGCAGGCGGATGACGTAGCCGTGGGAGAACACGGCCGCGGTCCTCCCGTCGTTTTCCGCCGCAATCCTCCGCATAGCGCCCAGCGCCCGCTCCAGCACCTGGGCCGGCGTCTCCGCCCCCTCCATGTGCCAGCGGT
The DNA here is from genome assembly GCA_947365245.1 of uncultured Oscillibacter sp. Classification (GTDB taxonomy): domain Bacteria; phylum Bacillota; class Clostridia; order Oscillospirales; family Oscillospiraceae; genus Oscillibacter. The sequence continues at coordinate 35,627 of CANAWG010000017.1, forward strand.
CCATACAGCGGCCGAACTGGGCCATCTGCTCCGGCCAGCGGCGGGTGATCTCCCCCCAGGTCTTCCGCTCCCACACGCCTACGTGGATCTCCCGCAGCTCCGGCACCAGATGGGGCGTCAGGCCCCGGGGGAGGTACAGGGCGCTGGCGGTGGCCCGGGTGCGGTAGAGGTCGCTGGTGTACACCGCGTCGATCGGAACGCCGTCAAAGCGGCGCTCCAGGGCCTTTACCTGCCGCCAGCCCCGGTCCGTGAGACTGCTGTCGTCCTGGCCCTGGGCGATGCGGTACAGGTTTCCCTCCGCCTCGGCGTGGCGGATCAGATAGATGGTGGTCATAGGCGCCTCCCGGTCGTTTCGTTGAATCCTGCCTTAAGTATACTCCTCTGGTGACTTTTTGGCAAATGAGAAAACCGCGTTTTTTTCGCAACCGGCGGGCCATACTACTCCCGTGCCGAAAAGGAGTGACGAAATATGAAACTGTGTACCGGATTTTGGGTCGGTATGAGCGCAGGCCTGATGGCCGGCGCCGCAATGGGGATGATGTCGCCCTACGGCAGGGACCCCATGAAAACGCAGGTGGGGAAGAGTATCCACAAGCTGGGTGTCGCCGTGGACCACGCCGTGGACAGCATCGTCTCCGAAATGCGCTGAGGCGCGAAGAACAAAGGCGGAGGGCTTCGGCCCTCCGCTTCCGCGTACATCCCCGGAGAGAAATTTTCGATTTCATCAAATTCCCTCTTGACATGCTGTTCATACTGTGTATACTGTACATGTACAGTACGAACGGGAGTGATTCCATGGAGCTCATCATCCGCAACGTCACCAACCAGCCCATTTACGACCAGATCTACTCTCAGATCAAAGACCAGATCATCGCCGGACAGCTGAAGCCCGGGGAGGCGCTGCCCTCCATCCGGGCGCTGGCCAAGGATCTGAAGATCTCCGTCATCACCACCAAGCGGGCCTACGACGAGCTGGAGGCCCAGGGCCTCATCGACACCGTGCCCGGCAGGGGGTGCTTTGTGGCGGAGGGGAATCTGGACCTGATCCGGGAGCAGCAGCTGCGGGAGCTGGAGGGGCACCTCTCCGCCGCCGCGGCCCTGGCCAGGAGCTGCGGCCTTTCCCGGGCGGAGCTCACAGAGATGCTGAACGTCCTTTTAGAGGAGGAATGAACATGAACGCCATTGAATTGAGCCACATTGAAAAGTCCTTCGGAGGCTTCGCCATCCAGGACCTGAGCCTGACGGTGCCCAGCGGCACCATCTGCGGCCTGGTGGGGGAGAACGGCGCGGGCAAGTCCACCACCATCCGGCTGCTGATGGGGGCCCTGCGGCCCGACAGCGGCGCCGCCGCGGTGCTGGGCACCGACGTCACCTCCCCGGCGTTTACCGCCGTAAAGGAGGACATCGGCGTGGTGCTGGACGAGGCCTACTTCCCGGAGACATTGAACGCCCTCCAGGTGGGGAAGATCCTGGCCTCCACCTACCGCCAGTGGGACCAGTCCGCCTACGACGGCTATTTGGACCGCTTTGACCTGCCGGGAAGGAAGCCCTTCAAGGACTTCTCCCGGGGCATGAAGATGAAGCTGGCCATCGCCGCCGCCCTGAGCCACAGGCCGAAGCTCCTGGTGCTGGACGAGGCCACCAGCGGCCTGGATCCCATTGTCCGGGACCAGGTGCTGGAGCTCTTCAACGAGTTCACCCGGGAGGAGGACCACTCCATTTTGATCTCCTCCCACATCGTCAGCGACCTGGAGAAGCTGTGCGACTACATCGCCTTCCTCCACCGGGGGCGGCTGCTGTTCTGCGAGGAGAAGGACCGGCTGCTGGAGGACTTTGGGCTCTTCACCGGCACGGCGGAGCAGGCGGAGAGTCTGCTGCCGGAGGCGGTGGCGGGCCGGGAGGCCTCCGGCTACGGCGGGGTCCGGGCCCTGGTGCGGCGGAGCCTGGTGCCGGAGAGCCTGGCGCTGGACCGGCCCACCGTGGAGGATGTCATTTTGTTTATCGTGAAAGGGGAGGAGACGCGATGAAAGCCCTGATTCAAAAGGACGTGTACGTGCTGTGGAAGCAGATGAAAATCTTCGTCATTGTGATGCTGGTAATCATGGCGGGCAACGGCTCGTTCGGCAGCGTGTTCGTGGTGATCTGGTGCGCCATGCTGCCCTACACGGCCCTGGCCTATGACGAGCGGTGCAAGTGGGACCAGCTGGCGGCCATGATGCCCTACTCTCCCCGGGACCTGGTGCTGAGCAAGTACGTGCTGGGGTGGCTGTGCGCCGGAGCGGCCGGCGCGCTTGTCCTGGCGGCCCAGGCGGTCATCCGGGCGTTCCGCCTCCCGCTGGAGACCGGCTCTCCCCTGGCCGTTCTCATCAGCTTCTGCGCCAGTGTGTGCGTCCTGGCCATCACCCTGCCGCTGATGTTCCGCTTCAGCGTGGAGCGGGGGCGCATGGTCATGTTTCTGGTCATCTTTCTGGTCTGCGGCGGGGCGGGCGCCCTGGGCGCCGTCCTGGCCCCCGACGGCGCGCCGGTTCCCGGCAATATGGCGGCCCTGCTGTCCATGGCGGCGGTGCTGGCCCCCATCGCGGCGGCGGTGCTGACCGCCGTCTCCATCCCGCTGTCCCTGCGCATCTGCGCCGCCCGGCGGTAAGGGGGCGCGCCATGGCAGAGAGAAAAAAAGACCTCACCCCATTGGATCTCGCGGCCCTGCTGACCCTGCTGGGCCAGGCCTTTCTGCGGGAGAAGGAGAAGCGATGAAAAACGGAAGCGGCTGTCCCAAATGCGGCTCCCGGCGCATTGTCCGAATCCCGGACGATCCCCGCCGCCACGCCAGCGGGAACAACATCTACACCACCCGGGCCACCCTCCTGGGCAAGATCCCCGTCATCCGTTACGTCTGCTGCGGCTGCGGCTATGTGGAGAACTGGGTGGAGACCCGCCGGGACCTGGAAAAACTCCAAGAGACTTTCCTCTAACCCCGCGTCCCCGGACCGGCCAAAAGCATCCCGAAAGAGGGGGGGCCGCGGGGGGAACCTCTCCGGGTTCCCCCTGCGGGATTTCAATCAACCCGCCCGCAGGCGGCCCATTTTGCCTCCGGCAAAATGGGAGAGCTCCAAAAAAGAGAGACACGCACAGCGTGTCTCTCTTTTTTGGAGCGGCTGATGGGAGTCGAACCCACCTATGCAGCTTGGGAAGCTGCCGTTCTACCGATGAACTACAGCCGCGTCAACGGAGCCTATTATAACAGCTCCCCGCGGAAAAAGCAAGCGGAAAATTGGCGGCGGCGGCAAAAGGGGAAAACCGCCCCGGCGGAGCCGCTCTTTGGCCTCCGCCGGGGCGCTGGGATCAGTTCTTCTCCTCCACTTCCTCCAGCCGGTCCAGGTAGGGGCTGGCGGTGCAGCTCTCCTCCGGAGCCGCGGCCTTGAACTGGGAGACGCTCAGGGCGCTCTGCTTCACCGGCTGGATGGTGCCGGCGCCGGCCACGCACCCGCCGGGACAGGCCATGCCCTCCAGCAGGTAGCCGTCCCGCTTGCCGGCCTTGGCCATGGCCAGCATCTTGCGGCAGTTTTTCAATCCGTCGCCGTACTCGATCTGGATCTTGCGGTCCGGGTCGATGTGCTTGACGGCCTCCACCACGGCGGCGGCCACGCCGCCGCCCACGGCGAAGCCCCGGCCCATGCCGGTGCCCTCGTCCATGTCGTCGTCCGGGTTGGGCTGAAGGGCGGCGAAGTCAATGTCCTTGGCGTCAAACATTCCCTGGAGCTCCTCAAAGGTCAGCACGAAGTCCACGTCGGAGCGGATGGTGCGCCGGTTGGCCTCCAGCTTCTTGGCGGAGCAGGGGCCGATGAAGGCGATCCTGGCGTCGGGGTGGTCCTTTTTCACCATGCGGGCGGTAATGACCATGGGGGTCAGGGCCATGGAGATGTAGTCGGCGAACTCCGGATACAGCTTCTTGGCCATCACGCTCCAGGCGGGGCAGCAGCTGGTGCCCATCCAGGGCTGTTTGGCCGGAACCTCCTCCAGAAAGTCGTGGGCCTCCTCCACGGTGCACAGGTCCGCGCCGATGGCCACCTCCACCACGTCGTAGAAGCCCAGCACCTTCATGGCGGCGCTGACCTTGGCGGGAGTGGCGTCGGGGCCGAACTGGCCCACGAAAGCGGGGGCCACGCAGGCGATGACCTTCTCGCCCCGGTGCAGGGCCTGGCCCAGCTGGTAGATCTGGCTCTTGTCGGCGATGGCGCCGAAGGGGCAGTTCACCAGGCACATGCCGCAGGAGACGCACTTGTCGTAGTTGATCCTGGCCCGGCCCAGCTCGTCGGACTCGATGGCGTCCATGCCGCAGGCGGCGGCGCAGGGCCGGTCGATGCGGCTGATGGCCCGGTAGGGGCACTGGTTGTAGCACTTGCCGCACTTGATGCACTTGGACTGGTCGATGTGGCAGTGCTTGTCCTTGTCCAGGTAGATGGCGTCCTTGGGGCAGACGTTCATGCAGGGGTGGGAGATGCAGCCCTGGCAGCTGTCGGTGATGCGGATCTGCTTGGGCGGGCAGGCGTTGCAGGCGTAGGGGATGATGTTGACCAGGGGGTTCTGGTAGTGCTCCTGGAACTTCTCCGCCCACTGGATGTCCTCGCTGATGGGGGTGGCGTCCCCGGCGTAGCGCATGTTCAGACCCAGGGCCAGGCGCACCCGCTCCTCCACGATGGCCCGCTCCAGGAACACGTCGTGGCGGTGGTAGGCCACGTCGCCCTGGATCATCTTAAAGGGAATCTGGTCGGCCTGGCGGGGATCGCTGTCCTCAAAGGCCAGCCGGGCGACCTCCTTGAATACGGTGCGGCGGATATCGTCTACCGCGCTGTGAACTCCTCGCATAGCTCATTCCTCCATATCAATCCGGGGGCGAAAGCCGTCCCGGAGACTAGACGCGTGAGTTGGTATACGCATTATATAAAAAACAAGCCCGTTTGGCAAGTCCATCTTCCAGGAAACGCCGGAAACGACAGGCGGCCGCTCCACTTTTTTCAAGACGGCGGCACAACAAACACGGCGGCGCGCCCGTCATACGGGTCCGCGCCGCCGTGTTTGGAGAGAAAAAAGAAATGAGAGGGAGTTTTCCTCCTTGGAGGATGGGTGTATCATAACCGGAAAATATGAAGAGAATCCTGCCTTTTTTTGAACTTTCTGTAAATCCGGGAGGGCCGGCTCAGCCGGCCCTCCCCTCCGCTTCCTCCGCGTTGACGGCGGCGGAAAATATGTTACAATAGCCGGAGAGGCCCGGCGGCTCAGCCCTCGCTCTCCACGATCTCCGAGACGGACCGGCCCTCCGTCAGCCACAGCAGCAAAAAGCCCAGCACCGCCGCCGCGCCGCCGGCGTACAGCAGCAGGGCGGAGAGGCTCTCCCCGTCGCCCAGCGCCGCGATGCACAGCGCCACGGCGCCGCCGGCGTACAGGGCGAAACGGCGGGTCCTGGCGGCGCGGCAGGCGAAAGAGGACAGGCGGTAGAGGGCCAGGGTCAAAAACGTCAGCGCCAGGATCTCCACGTAGTAGGCCTGAAGGGCCGGATTCACCGAGTCCACCCGGTAGGCCAGCACCAGCCGGGCCACCATGCACACCGGGGACATCAGCAGCAGCGCGGGGGGGACGGTCCTGGGCCGCACGCCGGGGCGGCGGCGGCAGCAGGCGGCGGCGGGGAAGAGGCTCACGGCGCCCGCCAGCGCCAGCGCCCCCGCCAGAATCCGGGCCCTGGGGGTAAACGTCAATCCGGAGGCCGCCCCCCAGGCGGACCAGACCGCCGCGGGGCCATCGGGCCCCGCCACCACCTCCAGGGCGCTGAGTCCCGCCGCGCCGGCGGCGATGTCCAGCACGCCGGAGGCGGCCATGAGAAAGACGCCCAGAACGGGCAGCGTCACCAGGGCGGCGTTTTGGGTGCGAAAGTCGTCGGGAAAGACGGGGCCGTCCTCGTCCTCCGCCGGCAGCAGCCGGGCCAGCAGGCACAGCGCCGCGGCCAGCACCGCCAGCAGCACCGCCAGAGCCAGCCCCGGGGCGTTGCCGGGAACGGGCAGCCCGGTGGCGGGCTCAAAGCCGGTCTTGTTTTGCAGCAGCCGCAGAACCAACGCCGCGGCGCCCCCCGCCACGGAGACCAGGGGGAGCAGGAGTTGTTTTTTCATCGCACAGAATCCTTTCGGACAAAAAATCATTTATAAAGTATATCACGGCCGGAAGAATTTGTCCATGCCGGGAGGAAAATCATTTTTGAGATGAAACCGGCCCCGGGTTTTCCCTTGGAACTCATAGGGACCCGGTCCCGGCGCATAGAGTATAGAGGACAGGCCCGGCGGGCCGCGAACAAAGGAGGAATCCCCATGAAAAGGAGAAATCAAGTCCGGCAGAGCGTGGCCGTGTCGGCGGCGCTGCTGGCGGCGCTGTTCCTGCTGCCGCTGCTGGTGGTGGCGCCCTTCCGCACGGCCCTCTTCGGCCGGGAGGCGGCGGTGGACGAGACGGAGGGCGCACCCTTTGTCAGCGGACAGCGGGACGCCGGGACCGTGTTGCGGGTGCTGGACGGAGAGACCGTGCTGGAGATGGACCTGGGGGAGTACCTGCTGGGGGTGGTGCGGGCGGAGATGCCCGCCTCTTTCCAGCCGGAGGCCCTGAAGGCCCAGACGGTGGCGGCCCGGACCTACACGCTGTACAAGCTCCAGAGCGGCGGGAACCACGGCGATACCGCCGACATCTGCACGGACCACACCTGCTGCCAGGCCTATATCGGCGAGGAGCGGGCCAGGGCCAACTGGGGGGCGGACGCGGACGTTTATGAGAAAAAGATCGAGGAGGCGGTGGCGGCCACCGACGGAGAGGTGATTCTCTACGGCGGCGAGCCCATCCTGGCGGTGTTTCACTCCTCCTCGGCGGGGCTGACCCGGACGGCGGGGGAGGTGTGGCAGAGCGACCTGCCCTATCTCCAGGCGGTCTCCTCCCCGGAGGCGGGGGAGAGCATTCCCAACTACTACAGCCGGGTGGAGTTTCCGGCGGAGGAGCTGCGGCAAAAGCTCCGGGCCGCTTTCCCGGAGGCGGACCTGGACTGCGGTCTGGGGGAGATTCTCCGGGATGCCCAGCGGGACACCGCCGGCAGCATCTCCACCGTCTCCGTGGGAGGCGTGACGGTGAAAGGCAGCTCCCTGCGCGGGGCCCTGGGCCTCCGGTCCGCCTGCTTTACCTGGGAGACACAGGGGGAGACGCTGGTGTTTTTTGTCACCGGCTACGGCCACGGCGTGGGCATGAGCCAATACGGCGCCAACGCCATGGCGGAGGCGGGGGCGGACTACCGGGAGATTCTGACCCACTACTACACCGGCGTCACCGTGGAGGCCTGGGCGGCAGACTTTACAAATCACGATCCAGCGTGATATAATGGGTCGATTTATTTGGCGGGGAACAGGGGGGATCGGCATGAAAAAGAGAGCGGCTGCGCTGGCGCTTTGTCTGGTGCTGGCGCTGGGTCTGGCCCCTGCGGCGGCGGAGGCGGCGGGCAGCGTCTACATCACCGCCGCGGGCAACGACATTCTCCCCCTGGACGACGCCACCATGCCCTTCTGGTCCGACGGATACCTGTACGTGGCCAGCTCCATCTTCACCGGGCAGGTGAACAAGGCCCTGGGCGTGGCCTATCTCCCCAGCAGCGTCTCCAACCCCAACTTGTGCATCCTGTATGCCGGCACCCGCTCGCTGATGTTCGACCTCACCGGCAATTTCGTCCGGGACACCGACGGCAACATCACCTACCGGAGGGCCATCCGCCGGGGCGGGGAGATCTTTGTCCCGGCGTCGGTGGTGGCGGACTTTTTCAACCTGGAGTACTCCGTGACGCCCCTGTCCCTCAAAACCGCCGACGGGGACAGTTACGGCGCCCTGGTCTGGATCCGCCAGCTGGGCTTCGGCCTGTCGGAAAAGGACTTCATCAACGCCGCTTTCAGCCAGATCGCCGCGCGGTACGAGCAGTATCTGCGGCAGCAGCGGCCATCGGACGGCGGCGCGGACGCCCGTCCCGGCAGCGTCCCGTCCCCGGGCAAAAACGGCAAGACCGTGTATCTGTGCCTTGCGGCGGGGGAGGACGCGGCGACTCAGCTGGACGCGCTGGACAGCGGCGGCGCCCAGGCGGCGTTCTTCTGCTCCCGGCCGTTTCTGGAGAGCCGGGGAGAGCTTCTGCGGCGCATGGTGGCCACGGGTCACGCCGTGGGCCTTTTGGTTGACGCGGATGATCCGGACCGGACGGTGGCGGAACAGCTGGAGGAGGGGAACCGCCTCCTGGCCCAGGCCGCCATGGCCAAGACCCGCCTGGTCAAAATCGAAAACGGGGACGAGGGCGACCTGCGGTCGGCCCGGGAGGCGGGCTTTTCCTGCCTGGAGGCGGAGCTGGACCGGTCCGACACGGGGCTGCGGGACGGCGAGCAGGCCGAGGGCCTCCTCCGGCAGGTCTCCGCCCGGCGGGAGGACGTGCGGGTCTGGCTGGGAGACAATGCCGGCGCCGCGGGGCTGCGGGCTTTCCTCACCGCCGCCGCCCAGGCGGAGGACCGGTGTCTCGCCCTGACGGAGACCGTCTCCCAGACGGCCTGAAAAGGCGCTGATGAAATCCCCGCGCACATCTCGCCGCCAAGTGCTCGCCTGGCGAGGCGAAAAATTTGGCCGGCACTGCGCACACGTCCATCAAATCCGTGTTTCTTTAACAAAATATTCAACATCCCCGGGCAAAAGGCGGTATAATGGAAGCACGGATTAAATCAAAGTGCATAGATTCGCGTCAGAAATTTTTCCGACCCGCCAGGAGCCGCCGCGGGCGGCGGCCGGCTGGACGCGCCCGGGGGCGCGGTCCTGGCAAGGGGGAAAACGCGGAAATCCTGACGGATTCCAAGTTTTTCTTTTGGGGACCCCCGCGGAATCGCGGATTTTGTGGGGCGGGGAAAGGCAAGCGGAGCGGGGTGAACCCCGCCCACACAGGCGGGCTTCACGAAGTGCGGTCTGCTTCGGCCGCCTCCAGAGGGAGTTTATGGCGCGAGGATGTGTGCCGGGATTTAACGAGCGGATCCATAATAGAACGCAGATCTTGTAAAAACTGGAGGGAGCGCCATGGGACGCAATATCCTGGTAGTGGAGGACGACCGCAACATCTCCGACCTGATCCACATGTATCTGGTGAAAGAGGGCTTTGATGTGCGCATCGCCGGAGACGGCGGGCGGGCCATCGAGGAGTTTCAGCGCCAGGCCCCGGATCTGATCCTGCTGGACATCATGCTGCCGGTGATGGACGGCTGGGCCGTCTGCGCCAAGATCCGGGAGACCAGCAAGGTGCCCATCATCATGCTCACCGCCAAGAGCGAGGTCTTCGACCGCATCCAGGGCCTGGAGATGGGGGCCGACGACTACATTGTCAAGCCCTTTGAGATGAAGGAGCTCATCGCCCGGATCAACGCCGTGCTGCGGCGGACGGAGATCCCCAACGACACCAGCAAGCGCCTTACCTTTGACAAGCTGGTGGTGGATCTGGACTCCTACGAGCTGATCGTGGACGGCAGGAAGATCGACACGCCCCCCAAGGAGCTGGAGCTCCTCTACCACCTGGCCTCCACCCCCAACCGGGTCTACACCCGCAACCAGCTGCTGGACGAGGTGTGGGGCTTCGACTACTTCGGCGACAGCCGCACGGTGGACGTCCACATCAAGCGCCTGCGGGAAAAGGTGGAGAACGTCTCCGACCAGTGGGCGCTGAAGACGGTCTGGGGCGTGGGCTATAAATTTGAGGTCACGGCCGCCCGGCAGCCGGAGAAGTCATGAGGGGCTTTCGAAAGCACCTTCGGGGCCTGTACTGGCGGCAGCTGCTGGCCATGGTCAGCATGGTGCTGCTGACGCTCTTTCTCCTGGGCGCCTCTTTCTTCTCTCTGAGCTACAACTACGCCAAAAACCAGGAGCGGGACGAGCTGAGGCAGCGGGTCCAGATGGTGGCCCGGCTGGCCGCCGGATATCTGGAGAACGACCCCGGCTACGACCGGGAGGACTTCCGCCAGCTGGCGGTGGTGGCCGCCAACGTCTCCGACGTGGAGTTTCTGATCTGCGACACCGCCGGCCACGTGCTCCTCTCCACCGACAAGGCCCTGGAGGGCCGGGTGGTCACCATGCCGGAGGAGATGGTGCGCGCCGTGCTGGAGGAGGGGGTCTGCACCCGGCGCAGCGACCTGGGGGGCCTCTACGGCGCCAAGCGGTTCATCCTGGGCGTGCCCGCCCGGGCCAGTGAGGACGCGCCCCCGGCGGGCATGGCTTTCGCCGTGTCCACCAACGCCTCCCTGAACGCCATGTGGCAGGGCTTCATCGGCCTCTTTTTCATGACGGCCTTCGTGGTGCTGATGGTGACCTTCATGGCCTCCTCCGTCACCGCCATGCGGCAGATCCAGCCCATCCGGGAGATGGTCCAGGCCACCCGGCAGTACGCCGCCGGGGACTTCGACATCCGGGTGAACGACTACGGCCAGGTGGACGAGATCGGCGAGCTGGCGGCCTCTTTCAACAACATGGCGGAGTCCCTCCAGCAGACGGAGCGCCAGCGGCAGGAGTTTATCGCCAACATCTCCCACGAGCTCAAGACCCCCATGACCACCATCGCCGGCTACACCGACGGCATCCTGGACGGCACCATCCCGCCGGAGAGCGAGCGGCAGTACCTCCAGATCATCTCCGACGAGAGCCGCCGCCTCAGCCGCATGGTGCGGCGGATGCTGGACGTGAGCCAGCTGCAGGTGATGGACCCCCTGCGAAACGGGGGCCACTTCGATATATGCGAGAGTATGCGCCGGGTGCTGATCTCCATGGAGGGCAAGATCACCGACCGCCAGCTGGACGTGGACGCGGACATCCCCGAGGAGCCCATTCTGGTGCTGGGGGACAACGACATGATCACCCAGGTGATCTACAACCTGCTGGAGAACGCCGCCAAGTTCGCCACCGCCGGCTCCACGCTGTACCTGGGGGTGACCCTCCTGGACGGCAAGGCCCGGGTGACGGTGCGCAACGTGGGCGACACCATCCCAGCGGAGGAGCTGCCGCTGCTGTTCGAGCGGTTCCACAAGAGCGACAAGTCCCGCAGCAAGGACAAGGACGGCGTGGGCCTGGGGCTCTACATTGTCAAGACCATCCTGGAGCAGCACAAGGAAAAAATCAATGTGACCAGCGAGAACGGCGTCACCACTTTCTCGTTCTCCCTGGCCGCGGAATGAGGCCTCAATGGAACAACAGGATCTGATCCCCCTCCCCGGCGAGGTGGTGGAGGAGTACCGCCGCCCCCTGCCGGAGGCCGCGCGCCGCCGCTCTTCCCTGCCGGGGGAGGTGGTGGAGATATACCGCCAGCCCCCGCCGGGGGAGGTGGTGGAAGTCTACCGCCGCCCCCGGCCCGCTCCGCCCCGGCGGGCGGCCGCGCCCCAAACAGCGGCGCCGCCCCCGCGGCGTTCCAAAAAGGGGCTGTGGATCTTTCTCAGCTGCTTTGGACTGGTGCTGGCCCTGGCGGCAGCGTCGGCCTTTCTGGACCGCGGCGCGCCCCGGCCCGCCCGCCCGGATCCCTTTGACTACGATTTCCAGGAGCCCGGCGCATCCGATGACCCGGAGGAGATCGCCTTTCCCACCTGGCCCACGGGCCTTGGGATCTCGCTGCCGGTGGAGCGGCAGCACGGCGGCGCCCTCACCGCCCAGGAGGTCTACCGCCAGGTGAACCCCGCGGTGGTTGTGGTGCTGGCAGACCTGGGGGACGGCTCCGCCTCCGTGGGCACCGGCGTGCTCTTCACCCGGGACGGCTACCTGATCACCAACTACCACGTGGTGGAGGGCGGCCAGTCCTGCACCGTGGCCCTGGACAGCGGCCGGAGCTACGAGGCCAAGTACGTGGCCGGGGACGCGGACAGCGACCTGGCTGTTTTGAAAGTCGGGGGAGCTGATCTCCCCGCCGCCGTCTTCGGCGACTCGGACCTCCTCACCGTGGGGGACAAGGTGTACGCCATCGGCAACCCCCTGGGGGTGGAGCTGCGGGGAACCCTCACCGACGGCATCGTCTCCGCCATTGACCGGGACGTGTCAGTGGACGGCCGCACCATGACGCTGCTCCAGACCAACGCGGCGTTGAACTCCGGCAACTCCGGCGGTCCTCTCATCAACGAGTACGGCCAGGTGGTGGGCATCAACACCATCAAGATGACCTCCCGCTACTCCAGCGTCGAGGGGCTGGGCTTTGCCATCCCCACGTCCTACATGGAGCGGGCTGTCAACGACCTCCTCACCTTCGGCGCCCTCCAGCCCGAGCCGCTGCTGGGCGTCACCGTCCTCCAGGTGGCGGAGCAGACGGAGGAGGGACTCTGGGGCATCCAGGTGCAGTCGGTGAGCAAAAACTCCCCCGCGGACAAGGCGGGAGTGCGGGAGGGGGACTATATCCTCTCCGCCGGCGGCCAGAGCATCAGCTCCAGTCAGAACCTGCTGCGCGTCCGCCGCCAGTGCCACCTGGGCGACGAGCTGCCCATGACGCTGTGGCGGGATGGGGAGACCTTGGATGTGACGCTGCATCTCACGCAGCCCACGGCATAGCGGACGGCCGCCCCGGCGGCGGAGCAAAAAAGGAGGCGCACCATGGACCATACAACGCCCTGGCTGGACTGGGCGGTGGAGCTTCAGGCCATCGCCCAGGCGGGACTGCACTACGGAGCGGGCCCATACGACCGCCAGCGCTATCAGCGCATCCGCGACATCGCCGCGGAGATGGTGGCCCGCCAGGGGGACATCCCCTTGGAAAAGGCCCGGGACCTCTTCTGCTGCGAGACGGGCTACCAGACCCCCAAGCTGGACACCCGGGCCGCCATCTTCCAGGGCGGAAAGATCCTGCTGGTCCGGGAGAACGACGGCCGCTGGTCCCTGCCCGGCGGCTGGGTGGACGTGGACGTTTCCGTCCGGGAGAACGTCATCAAGGAAGTGCGGGAGGAGGCGGGTCTGGAGGTAACGGCGGACACGGTCATCGCCGTGCAGGACCGGGAGAGGCACAACCGCCCCGTCTACGCCTGGAAGGTCTGCAAGATTTTCGTCCTGTGCTCCCTGGTGGGCGGCCGCTTCGTCCCCAACATCGAGACCACGGAGAGCGGCTATTTCTCCCTGGAGGACCTGCCGCCCCTGGCGGAGGAGAAGAACAACCGGGAGCAGGTGGAGATGTGCTTCGCCGCCTATCGCGACAAAAGCTGGAAGACGCTGATGGATTGAAGTCCATCAGCGTCTTTGCTGTCAATCTGTTTCTCCGGGAATGACCCGGACGGGGTCCGGGGCCCACAGGTCTGCCGGTAGTGCCGGGGATTGGGGGGCGGACACAGAGCGGCGGGGTCAAAAACCGCCCTGCGGACGGAGGCGTATTCATTATGAAAGGGACCGCGATAATGGGCAAACACGCGCCGCACCCGCATGGTCCGGGTGCGGCACATTCAGTAGTACAGATGCTGTTTTTTACGGTGGTTCTCATGTCAGATATATGTTGTTTGACGCGGAATGTATATTGCACTCTTCCGCTTCCGTGGTAATTTTTTCTGTTAATTTACCAATCCGAACGTCTAAAACAGGATACAATTTTTCACACTGGATTTTTTCACTGCTCTTTTTGTCCAGCACCTGATTTACAGTATTCAGTTTGGCTTTCAACGTCTCCGTTTTCTTGAGGTAAAGCTCTCTCTGCTCCAGGAGCTGATCCAGCACTGATTTCTCCTCGTCTGAGATGTGTGAACTTTTTTCGTAAAATCGTGATGGACTCCCACAGTTTTTTTGTGGTTGCCTGCGCCTGCGCCAATTCCGACGTGATCTGCACCCATGACTCTGGAATATTGGGGGGATAGCCAATGGAAAACCGGCAGCTGCCCCCGGACAGGTTGCCGATCCGCCTACACAGGATGCTGCCTCCGGCCTGAATCGAGCTGTTCACAATCATCCCGCGCCCGCCCGTGGCACAAACTGTGCCGCCGCAGCGAATGACGCTAGCGGAAAAGATCCGTTACTTTTCCATCTTCACCCAGCTGGGGCAGTTTTCCCCGCGCCGCTGGAAATACATGGTAATATCCAAGCGGGAGCTGCTCTGGAATCTCTTTTTCTAATAAACCGTAGGTGATACCCTCGCAATTCAAATCACGCAGGAACTCCTCCACAGTAATCCCGTCCCCACCGTTTTCTGGGCTGAGAAAAAAGAATTCTTCTGCTCGCCTACCTCTTTTGACACAAAACGATCAAAGATAGACATTTCCATCCCTGCCTTTCCCAACCTTTTACAGGCAATTTCTTCCCGATAACGACGATAGACGGCTTAAATGTTAATTTATTTTGCAGTGTATTATCTCTGTGGAAAATAATCAAGCATTTTTCATCGCATTTTTTCGGCGCGGTTCAATTTGCCGTGGGATTCATCGGCGTGATTGGCCGGACATGGTTGATTCTTTCCCGGTGTAAATCAATCTGCCGAAGTCAAAAAAGCAAAGCGGGCGCAGCGTCCGAAAATACGGGCGGTGCACTCGCTTTGCCTGTTCCCTGCCATGACAATGAATCCGGTATAGAGCGGATTCGACGTTGAGAATCCTTGTGCGCCAATCAACTGCAGCCCCTGACACGCCGGGCTCCGGCGTGTCGTCGTCCCCGGCCCGTGGCCGGAAAGCTTCTGTCCCGCCCCGTGGGCGGAACCCCCTTACTTGATCTCCGGCAGACTGGCGGCGGCCATGGACTGGCCCACCCGGCGGAACTTCTCGTCG
>CANAWG010000018.1 GCA_947365245.1 uncultured Oscillibacter sp.
CCGGGATGGCCACGGTGAGCAGCTGGATGATGATGGAGCTGTTGATATAGGGCTGCACGCCCAGGGCGAACACCGTGGCGGTGGCGAACGCGCCGCCGCTCATCACGTTGTAGAGGCCCAGGATGGTGGTGCCCATGCTCTGCAGCTGTCTTTGCAGCAGATCAACGTTGACATAGGGAACCGTAATGGCGTTGCCGATCCGGAAAATCAGCAGGATGAGGACGGTGAAGATCAGCTTCTTCCGCAGCTCGGGGACGCCCCACGCCTTACGAATCGTTTGAATCACGTCAGATCACCTCGGCCTTCCCGCCAGCCGCCTCGATAGCCTCCTTGGCAGAAGCGGAGAAAGCGGAGGCCTGGACGGTGACTTTCTTGGACACCTTACCGCTGCCCAGCACCTTGTAACCATACTCGCACTTGGAGAGGATGCCCTTGTCCAGCAGCGCCTGGGCGGTGACGGTGGCTCCGTCGTCAAAGGCGTTGAGGGCGCCGAGGTTCACGATCTCCAGGGGCTTGGCGAAGATGTTGTTGAATCCGCGCTTGGGGACACGGCGGGCCAGAGGCATCTGGCCGCCCTCAAATCCCACGCGGACCTTGCCGCCGGAGCGGGCCTTCTGGCCCTTGTGGCCGCGTCCGGCGGTCTTACCGTTGCCGGAGCCGGAGCCCCGGCCCTTGCGGTAAGCCTGACGGACGGAGCCCTCGGCGGGAGACAGTTCGCTCAATTTCATAATGGGTGCCTCCTTAGTTCACTTCTGTGACCTGCAGCAGATAGCCGATCTTGGCGAGCTTGCCGCGGGTCTGGTCGTTGTCGGGCTGCACGGTGACGTCACCGATCTTGCGCAGACCCAGGGAATGGGCGGTGGCGACCTGCTTTTCCAGGCGGCCGTTCAGGCTCTTGACGAGCTTAATATTTAAGTTTGCCATGTTTCGCGCCTCCTTAACCCACGATCTCTTCGACGCTCTTGCCGCGGATGCGGGCGACCTCCTCGGGGCCACGCATCTCTTTGAGGCCCTGGAAAGCGGCGGCGACGACGTTGTTGGGGTTGTTGGACCGCAGGCACTTGGTACGGATATCCTTGATGCCGGCGGCCTCGACCACGGCACGGACGGCGCCGCCGGCGATCACGCCGGTACCGGGGGCGGCGGGCTTCATCAGCACGCGGCCGGCGCCTGCCTCTCCGATGGTCTCATGGGGAATCGTGGTCCCGGACAGCGTCACGGTGATCATGTTCTTCTTGGCACTCTCGATGCCCTTGCGGATGGCCTCGGGAACCTCGGCGGCCTTGCCCAGGCCGTAGCCCACCTTGCCCTTGCCGTCACCGACGACCACCAGGGCGGAGAACTTCATGACGCGGCCGCCCTTCACCGTCTTGGAAACACGGTTCAGGTACACGACCTTCTCGATATACTCGCTCTGCTCTCTTTCAAATCTAGGCATTTGTCGTTCCTCCTCCCTTAGAATTTCAGGCCGCCCTCACGGGCGCCGTCGGCCAGGGCCTGCACGCGGCCGTGATACAGGTATCCGCCGCGGTCGAAGACCACGGTCTCGATGCCCTTGGCCTTGGCCCGCTCGGCAATCAGCTTGCCAACGGCCTCAGCGGCGGCCACGTTGCCGCCGTAGCCCTCAACGGCCTTGTCCAGGGAGGAAGCGGAGACCAGCGTCACGCCCGCCACATCGTCGATGATCTGGGCGTAGATGTTGGACTCGCTGCGGAACACGTTCAGACGCGGCATCTCGGGGGTGCCGGAGATCTTGGCGCGCACTCTCTTGTGGCGCTTCAGGCGCTGCTTGTTGGTATTCGGTCTCTTAATCATATCGGCACACCTCCTTACTTCTTGGCGCCGGTCTTGCCGACCTTGCGGCGGATGACTTCATCGGTATACTTGATACCCTTGCCCTTGTAGGGCTCGGGGGGACGCTTCTCGCGGACCTCGGCGGCGAACTGGCCGACGGCCTGCTTGTCGCATCCGTGGATAATGATCTTATTGGGAGAGGGGACCTCGATGGTGATGCCCTCCACCTCGGAAACGATCACCTGATGGGAGAAGCCCAGGTTCATGACCAGGTTCTTCCCCTCCTTGGCCACACGGTAACCGACGCCGTTGACGTCCAGCTCTTTCTTATAACCCTCGGTCACGCCGACGATCATGTTGTTGAGCAGCGTCCGGGTCAGGCCGTGGAGGCTGCGGTGCAGCTTATCCTCAGAAGGGCGCTCCACGGTGATCGTAGTGCCTTCCTGTTTAATAATCATCTCAGGGCGCAGCGCACGGCTCAGCTCGCCCTTGGGTCCCTTGACGGTAACCACATTACCCTCGGCGATGTTCACGGTCACGCCGGCGGGAACGGTAATGGGCATTCTGCCAATTCTAGACATTGTTCCAATACCCTCCTTACCAGACGAATGCCAGGACTTCGCCGCCGACATGGAGCTCGCGGGCCTTCTTGTCGGTCATGACGCCCTTGGACGTAGAGATGATGGCGATGCCAAGGCCGCGGAGCACGCGGGGCAGCTCGTCGGCGCCCACGTAGACCCGGAGGCCCGGCTTGGAGACGCGGCGCAGGCCGGTGATGACCTTTTCCTTGCCCGCGTTGTACTTCAAGGTGATGTGGATCATGCCCTGGAGGCCGTCGTCCACCACGTTGAAGCTCTTGATATACCCCTCGTCCAGCAGGATCTGAGCGATGCTCTTCTTCATCTTGGAGGCGGGGACATCAACGGTGTCGTGTTTGGCACTGTTTGCGTTGCGGATGCGGGTCAGCATATCCGCAACAGGATCGGTGATATGCATTTGGGTTATCCTCCTATTTTTAGAGTTGCGGTCTGGGACCGCTTCGGCGGCGAGGTATCGTGGCCAATGGAGCAGTCCGCTGGCGCGTGGTGCCCAATTGCCCATGACCTTTCGCCATCCGGTCACTTTTTCTTGAGTGAAAAAGTGACCAAAAAGAACTTTATCGCGCCACGAGGGTCCGGTGGTTATCCCGGCCTCCGCGACGGCAGCGGCGGAACTGCCCATCGGGGCAAAACCGCTCTTTCAGCCCTCCCCACCCCTTGACCTCCGGGATGGGGAGAGCTTAAAGACAATCAGCTGGCTTCCCTGATTAGAAAGAAGCCTTGCGGACGCCGGGGATCTCGCCCTTGTAGGCCAGCTCCCTAAAGCAGATACGGCACACGCCGTAGTCCCGCAGGTAGGCGTGGGGACGGCCGCACAGCTTGCAGCGGTTGTACTTCCGGCTGGAGTACTTGGCGGGCCGCTGCTGCTTGAGGATCATAGATTTCTTAGCCATCGTTCTTCCTCCTTAGCGGGCGAAGGGAGCGCCGACCTGCTCCAGCAGGGCCCGGGCCTCTTCATCGGTGTGGGCGGTGGTGCAGATGACGACATCCATGCCGCGGATCTTGTCGATCTTGTCATACTCGATCTCGGGGAAGATCAGCTGCTCCTTGATGCCCAGGGCGTAGTTGCCGCGGCCGTCAAAGGAGTTGGGGTTGATGCCCTGGAAGTCGCGGACGCGGGGCAGGGACACGTTGAAAAGACGGTCCAGGAACTCCCACATCTTGTCGCCCCGGAGGGTGACTTTCGCGCCGATGGGCATATCCTCCCGCAGCTTGAAGTTGGCGATGGACTTGCGGGCCCGGGTGATGACCGGCTTCTGGCCGGTGATCTGGGCCAGGTCGCCCACCACGTTGTCCAGAATCTTGGCGTTCTCACGGGCCTCGCCGCAGCCCACGTTCACAACCACCTTGTCGATCTTGGGGATCTGCATGACGCTCTTGTAGCCGAACTGCTTCATCAGGGCGGGAGCGACTTCGGCTTTGTATTTCTCTTTCAGTCTGGCCATTTGTCAACTCTCCTTTCTCACAGCTCGGCGCCGCACTTCTTGCAGACGCGGGTCTTCTTGCCGTCTTCCACCTTGTGGCCGACGCGGGTGGGCTTGCCGCACTTGGGGCACACCACCTGCACCTTGCAGGCGTGGATGGCGGCCTCGCGCTTCATGATGCCGCCCTCTTCGCCCTGGCGGCGGGGCTTGATGTGGCAGGTGACCATGTTCATGCCCTCCACCACGACCTTGTTCTCCTTGGGAAGGGTGGCGATGACCTTTCCCTGGTGGGTGGTGAGGTCTCTGTCCTTACCGCCGTCGCCGGAGATCCGGACAACGGTATCGCCCTTCTTGATATTCATAGCCATTTCGTTCCCCTCCTCAAATCACTTCGGGGGCGAGGGACAGGATCTTCATGTAATCCTTGTCGCGCAGCTCGCGGGCCACAGGCCCAAAGATGCGGGTACCCCGGGGGTTCTTGTCGTCCTTAATCAGGACGGCGGCGTTATCGTCAAAGCGGACATAGGTGCCGTCGGATCGACGAACGCCCTTGGCGCTGCGGACGATGACGGCCTTGACGACCTCGCCCTTTTTCACGGTGCCACCGGGGGTGGACTTGCGGACAGAGGCCACAATCACATCGCCGATGTTGCCGAACTTACGCTTGGAACCGCCCAAGACGCGGATGCACTTGATCTCCTTGGCGCCGGTATTGTCGGCAACCTTCAGAAAAGTTTCCTGCTGAATCATATACTCGGCACCTCCTTACTTCGCCTTTTCGATGATCTCGACCACGCGCCAGCGCTTGTCCTTGGACAGGGGCCGGGTCTCCATGACCTTGACCTTGTCGCCGACGCCGCAGGCGTTCTCGGCGTCATGCGCCTTGAGCTTGTAGGTGCGGCCGACGATCTTCTTGTACAGGGGATGGGCGACCCGGTCCTCGATGGCGACCACGACGGTCTTATCCATCTTGTCGGAAACCACCTTGCCGACCCGGGTCTTGCGGGAGGAAGTTCTCTTCTCGTCCATTTTTCCTTACCTCCTTCTCACTGCTTGCTCTCGGCCGCGGCGAGCTCCGCCAGAACGGTCTTGACTCGGGCAATATCATGCTTGGTCTCCCGGATCTTCACGGGATTGTCCAGCTGGTTGGTGGCGTGCTGCATCCGAAGGAAGAACAGGTCCTTCTTCAGGCCCGCCAGCTTCTCGTTCAGCTGCTCGGGGGTCATCTTGCGGATCTCACGGATTTCATTTGCCTTCATCTTCACTCACCTGCTTCCTCGGTGCGGGCGATGATCTTCGTCTTGATGGGCAGCTTGTGGCTGGCCAGACGCAGCGCCTCGCGGGCAACTTCTTCAGAAACGCCGGCGATCTCGAACATGACACGGCCGGGCTTCACCACGGCAACCCAGTACTCCGGGGAGCCCTTACCGGAACCCATACGGGTCTCGGCGGGCTTCTTGGTGACGGGCTTGTCGGGGAAAATCTTAATCCACACCTGGCCGCCGCGCTTGGTGTAGCGGGTCATGGCGATACGGGCGGCCTCGATCTGGTTGCTGGTGATCCAGGCGGGCTCCGTGGCCACCAGGCCATACTCGCCGTAGGCCAGGGTGTTGCCGCGGGTGGCCTTGCCGGTCATACGGCCCCGGTGCACCCGGCGGTATTTTACTCTCTTCGGCATCAGCATTACTGCGCCCCTCCTTCCTTGGGAGCCGCGGGGGCTGCGGGGGCAGCGGGGCGGCTGTTGGTGTTGGGCCGGAACTGGGGACGGCCGCCGGGGCCGCCGGGCCCGCGGTTGAAGCCGCCGCCCTGCCGGTCACGGTTGAAGCCCCCGGGGCCGCGGTTGAACCCGCCGCCGCGGCGGTCGCCATCCCGGCGGGGACGGCGCTCACGGCGCTCCTGATAGGGCTTGGAGGTATCCATGGTGCGGGGAGTGGTCCGCAGGGTCTGGCTCAGGACCTCACCCTTGTAGATCCACACCTTCACGCCGATGCGGCCAAAGGTGGTGGCGGCCTCCGCGAAGCCGTACTCGATGTCGGCGCGGATGGTCTGCAGGGGGATGGTGCCCTCGTGGTAGTGCTCCACACCGGCGATCTCCCGGCCGCCCAGACGGCCGGAGCAGCAGGTCTTGATGCCCTTGGCGCCGGCGCGCATGGCCCGGGCCATGGCGTTCTTCATGGCGCGGCGGTGGCTGATGCGCTTTTCCAGCTGCGCCGCGATGTTCTCCGCCACCAGCTGGGCGTTCATGTCGGGGTTGCGCTCCTCGACGATGTTCAGCTTCACCTTCTTGCCGATGAGCTTCTCAACGGCCAGGCGGTACTGCTCGATCTGCTCGCCGCCCTTGCCGATGACCATGCCGGGCCGGGCGCAGTGCAGGAAGATGGTGACCACGTCGTTGCTGCGCTCGATCTCGATCTTGGGAACGCCGGCGCCGTACAGGGTCTTCTTCAGGTACTTGCGGATCTTCTGATCCTCCACGATCAGGTCGCCGACCTTCTCCTCACTGGCATACCAGCGGGAATCCCAGTCTTTGATGACGCCCACGCGAAGACCGTGGGGATTTACTTTCTGTCCCATAAACTGTTCTCCTCCCTCTTATGCCTTTTCCGCCACAGCCAGGGTGACGTGAGAAGTGCGTTTATTGATACGGTAGGCGCGGCCCTGGGCCCGGGGCATCATCCGCTTGAGGATGGGGCCGGGAGTGGCGAACACCTCGGTGACCACCAGCTTGCTGGGGTCCATGCCGAAATTGTTCTCGGCGTTGGCAACGGCGCTCTTCAGCAGCTTCTGGAGAGGCTCGGAGGCAGACTTGTGGGTCTGCATCAGGATGGCCATGGCGGTGCCGGCATCCTTGCCGCGGATCAGGTCGCAGACGATCTGGACCTTCCGGGGAGAGATGCGGACATAGCGCAGATAGGCCTTAGCGGTTTTGTTTTCCATGTTCAGCATCCTCCTTTATCAGTCTTTCCGGTGTCCGCGGAAAGTCCGGGTGGGGGCGAACTCGCCCAGCTTGTGACCCACCATATCCTCCTGGATATACACGGGCACGTGCTTGCGGCCGTCGTGGACGGCGATGGTGTGGCCCACAAAGGCGGGGAAGATGGTGGAGCTGCGGCTCCAGGTCTTCAGCACCTTTTTCTCATTCTTCGCGTTCATTTCCTCGACCCGCTTCAGAAGCTCCGGGGCAACATACGGGCCTTTTTTAATGGATCTGCTCATATTTCCTTGCCTCCCTTACTTCTCGTTGCGGCGCTTGACAATGAACTTGCTGGTGGGGTTCTTCTTCTTCCGGGTCTTGTAACCCATGGCGGGCTTGCCCCAGGGGGTCACAGGGCCGGGACGGCCAACCGGGGCGCGGCCCTCGCCGCCGCCGTGGGGGTGGTCGTTGGGGTTCATGACGGAGCCGCGGACCGTGGGCCGCCAGCCCATGTGGCGCTTGCGGCCGGCCTTGCCGATGTTGATGTTGGCGTGGTCGATGTTGCCCACCTGGCCGATGGTGGCCATGCAATTGGTGCGCACAATGCGGACCTCGCCGGAGGGCATGCGGATCTGGGCGTCGCTGCCCTCCTTGGCCATCAACTGGGCCGCGGTGCCGGCGGAGCGCACCAGCTGGGCGCCGTTGCCGGGATGCAGCTCGATGTTGTGGATCATGGTGCCCACGGGGATGCTGGCCAGGGGCAGGGCGTTGCCCTCCTTGATGTCGGCGTTGGCGCCGGACTCCACCTTGTCGCCGGCCTTCAGGCCCACGGGGGCCAGAATGTAGCGGCGCTCGCCGTCCTCATACTCCAGAAGCGCGATGTTGGCGGAGCGGTTGGGGTCGTACTCCAGGCGGAGGACCGTGGCGAACATATCGTGCTTATCCCGCTTGAAGTCGATGACGCGGTACTTGCGCTTGTTGCCGCCGCCGCGGTGGCGGACGGTGATGCGGCCATAGCTGTTGCGGCCGGAGCTCTTCTTCAGGGGCTCCACCAGGCTGGGCTCGGGCTTGGCCTTCTTGTCAATGCCGTCGAATCCGGAGACCGTCATCTGACGCCGGGAGGGAGTCGTCGGCTTAAAGGTTTTAATAGACATGCTTTACACTCCTTCCGTAAAATCAGACCATGCCTTCGAAGAACTCGATGGTCTTGGAATCCGCCGTCAGCTGGACGTAGGCCTTTTTCCAGGTCTTGGTCATGCCGGGACGGCCGGCGCCCATGCGCTTTTCCTTGCCGGGCACCGTCAGGGTGTTGACAGAGGCGACCTTCACGCCGAAGATCTCCTCAACCGCCTTCTTGATCTCCACCTTGCCGGCGTCCCTGGCCACCTCGAAGACGTACTTCTTGTCGGCGGCTCCGGCCATGGCGCGCTCGGTGATGATGGGGCGGATAACGATGTCGTATGCGGTTGCCATTACGCGTACACCTCCTCGATTTTTGCGAGGGCGGCCTGATCCACCACCAGGTAGCGGGCGTTGATGATGTCATAGACGCTCAGCTGCGCGGCGGGGGTCGTCAGCACGCCGGGGATGTTCCGGGCGCTCTTCACAACGGTCTGGTCCACGGCGGGGGTGACCACGACGGCCTTGCCGTCCACTTTCACCGCGTCCAGGAACTTGCGGAACACGGCGGTCTTGATCTCGTCCATCTTGATGGAGTCGATGACCACCAGCTTGCCCTCGGCCGCCTTGGCGGAGAGGACGGACTTCAGCGCCAGGCGCTTGACCTTCTTGTTCAGCACGTAGCTGTAATCCCGGGGCTTGGGGGCGAACACGACGCCGCCGTGGGTCCACTGGGGAGCCCGGGTGCTGCCCTGACGGGCGTGGCCGGTGCCCTTCTGGCGCCAGGGCTTCTTGCCGCCGCCGGAGACCTCGGCCCGGGTGAGGGCGCTCTGGGTGCCCTGCCGGCAGTTGGCCAGGTGGTTCTTCACGACCTCATGCACAACGGCCTCGTTGGGCTCGATCCCAAAGATCGCGTCGCTCAGTTCCACAGTGCCGACTTCCGCGCCGGCCATGTTCAAAACTTTCATGGTAGACATACTCTAAGCACCCCTTTCTCACTTGTTTCTCGCGGAGGCCTTCTGCGGGTTGCGGCCGGAGGCCTTCTGCGGGTTCTTGCTGATGTCCGCGCCGGCCTGCTTGACCTTGTGGACCTTCACGGTGGACTTGACAGTGACCAAGCCGCCCTTGGGGCCGGGCACCGCGCCGCATACGACCAGCATGTTCAGCTCGGGATCGACTTTCACGACGGACAGGTTCTGGACGGTGACCTGGTCCACGCCCATGTGGCCCGCGCCGTCACGGCCCTTGGCGATGTGGCCGGGGGTGGTGCCGGCACCCAGGGAGCCCTGATGACGGTGGACGGGGCCGCCGCCGTGGGTGTTGCGCTTCACGGCCGCGCCATGGCGCTTGACAACGCCCTGGAAGCCGTGGCCCTTGCTGGTGCCGGTGACGTCCACGAAGTCGCCCACGGCGAAGGTGTCGGCCTTCACCAGGTCGCCCACGTTCAGCTCGGCGGCGTTCTCCAGGTCAAACTCCCGGAGGTGCTTCTTGGGGCTGACGCCGGCCTTGGTCAGGTGGCCCATCTCGGGCTTGGTCAGCTTGCGCTCGGGGATGTCCTCGAAGCCCAGCTGAACGGCCTCATAGCCTTCCTTTTCGGAAGTCTTCTTCTGAACGACCACGCAGGGCCCCGCCTCGATGACGGTGACCGGGATCACATGGCCGTTCTCGTCAAAAATCTGGGACATGCCCACTTTTTTGCCGATGATCGCTTTCATGTATGTTCCTCCTTAATAAGGTTATTGGTTGACCGGCCGCAGCCATTGGGAACCGTTCCGGCCAACTTGACCCGCCCGCCTCGTCGAAAGAAATTCCGCTCTGTTCCGTTTCCGCCGCAAAGCGGCGGAAGCTCCGCCCGCTCCATTCCTCTCTCCTCTTCCCGCCGCAAACGCAGTCGCTGGTTTGCGACAGGATTTTTGGGGACGCGGTCAAGGGGGGCGGTTCCGGAATCTCTTGGGAGGATTACGGACAGCGGTTCAACAAATTAAAACAGGTCCTGAACTTACAGCTTGATCTCGATGTCCACACCGGCGGGCAGCTCCAGGGCCATCAGGGCCTCCACGGTCTTGGGGGTGGAGCGGGTGATGTCGATGAGGCGCTTGTGGGTGCGGCGCTCAAACTGCTCCCGGCTGTCCTTGTGCTTGTGGACGGAGCGCAGGATGGTGATGATCTCTTTCTTGGTGGGCAGCGGGATGGGACCGGAGACCTCGGCGCCGGTGCGCTTGGCGGTCTCGACGATCTTCTCTGCGCTCTGGTCGATGACCTGGTGGTCATAGGCTTTCAGCCGGATGCGGATCATTTCTTTCTGTGCCATGCTTGTTTCCTCCTGAATTTCGTACGTCGTTTTTTCTGGAGTCTCGACGACCTACGGCGAGAGAACTTTCTATACGCTTAACCGTGCGTATCATTCCTGCTCATGAAAAATACCGGCGCAGGGCAATTCCGGCCGGTACTACAGATCATGGCGCGGCGATCTACGCAGCGAACAGATCCCTCTCAGCCGCCCGATTATCGGACATACTCCCCGGAAGTTACCTCCTGACGGAGCAATCTCCCGGTTCATCGCAGCGCCGCGCGGCAAGATACGGCCTCCCCGCGCGTGCCTACCCATAATAAAAGAAATTCCTCCCATTGTCAAGAGGAATTTCTCTGTTTTTCATGAAAATTGAAAAAAATTTTTGGCAGTCCGCAAGACGGCCGTTCTCATCCAATCCGCGGCCCTCCCGGCCCCTCTCCCCCGCCGTGCCGGTATATCTGAACCTATAAAAAATAACAGATCTGGTTATTTACGTATATCCAGGTCCGGTGTATCCTTGTCAGCGTCAGATACATTACATTATAATTAGGATCGCTTCTATGGAAGGAGACCGGTATGAAACAGAAGTGGACGACAGAGAAGCTGGTATACGCCGCCGTGCTGGCGGCGCTGGTGTGCGCGGTAACGTTCTTCCGCTTTCCGCTGCTGGGGTCCAAGATCCACTTTGCCAACGCCATGTGCCTGCTCAGCGGATTGCTGATGGGTCCTGCGGCCGGCGGCCTGGCCGCGGGTCTGGGCTCCACGCTGTACGACGCCCTGTTCGGCGGATACGATCTGCTGAACTGCGCCGTCACCTTTGTGACCAAGTTCCTCATGGCCTGGATCTGCGGCAGGATCGCCTTTTCCGGCGGCAAGGAGGCCGGCAGCCAGGTTGGGAACATCGCCGCCTGCATCACCGGGGCGCTGTCATACGTGGTGATGTACATGCTCAAGACGCTGATCTTCCAGCTGTTTGTCTACGGCTACCCCATGGAGACCGCGGTGGTCACCATGGGCAGCAAGCTGCCGGCGTCCCTCCTCAACGCGGCGGCGGCCATGATCGCCGCGCCGGTGCTGTACACCGCCCTCTCCCCTGCGCTGCGCCGGACGGGGCAGCTGACGCGGATGCGGGCCTGAGACCCATTGAAAGCCCCTGAGCACGCGGGGCTGTCCGCAAAGACGGCTCCGCGCTTTTTGCAGGGAGCGCTCCCCCTCACAGCTCCATGGCCAGGTACACCATGTCCACCAGCCGGCGCCCCGCCTCATAGATGGGATGGTCGTAGTGGTCCGTGAAAAAGTTCTTCACCCGATGGCTCTCCCGAAAGCCCAGGTGCTCGTAAAAGGGGATCGTCAGCGGGCTGTCCCCGGTGCCCACCAGCAGCCGCGTCCCCCGGCCCCGGCAGGTTTCGACGATGTGCTCCACCATGGCCCGTCCATAGCCCCGGCCCTGGCTCCCCGGCTCCGTGGCCAGGTTCTTCAGCTCGAAGACGCCGCCGCCCTCGCCGGTCACAACGGCCGCCGTCCGCAGCGTCCCGCCGTCGTACAGCGCCAGCAGCGTCCCCCGGTCCAGGTAGCGGAGGATCATGTCCTCCTGCTCGTCCCCCAGCAGCAGCAGGGGGAGAAAGTCCCGCTTGTTCTCCAAAATCTGACGGATTTCCATAAAAAAGCGCCTCCCGGCCACATGGCCCGCTCCGCCCCCGGGCAGAATAGCCCCGGAGGTGAACGCAATTGGATGAGTTTCCCAGCTATCTCTGCCTGACGGACCTGCTGGACCAGGACCTCTCCTCCTACGAGTATTTCCAGACCCTGGCGCCGGAGATCCAGACCGCCCTGCGGCGGCAGGACGACGGCGTGGGCACCCTGGAGGAGCTCCAGGCCCGGGCGGAACACCTGCGAAGCGCGGAAGTCCCAGCATCAAATATCTGAAAGCGCACGGCGCCCCGGAGCTGCTCCGGGGCGCTCCTTTGTCCCGCCTCCCTATTCTGCCACGGGCGGGGCGGGATTGCAAGGGCGGAAATTTCCCCTCCGTGTCGGAAACCGTTGAAAAATGCGGATATGGATGGTAAGATGGAGGCAAGAGAGCCCCATGTGAAAGGAGGAAGCGCCTTTGATTATCGCGGTTTGCGTCGACGGGCGGGGCGGCACCATGTTCAACCGCCGCCGGCAGAGCCAGGACCGGGGGCAGCGGGAGGACCTGCTGGCCTATTGCGCCGGGCGGCGGCTGTGGATCGCCCCCTACTCCGCCCCCCTCTTCGGAGAGCGGGAGGACGTACAGGCGGACGAGGAGTTTTTGACCAAGGCGGCGGACGGGGAGGTCTGCTTTGTGGAGGACCGCCCCATCGCGCCCGTTGCGGAGCGGATCGAGGCACTGGTGCTGTACGACTGGGACCGGGCCTATCCGGCGGACGTCCATCTGGACTTCGATCCGGAGGCGGCGGGGCTGACCTTGACGGAGGAGCGGGAATTTGCCGGCACCTCCCACGAGAAGATCATCCGGAGAATCTATGTGCGGGAGGAAGACCATGGCGAATCAGCGGCATCGGAAGAGACAGAGGCGGAGTAAGCGGGACTGGACGCCGGGGCGGATCGCCCTGGTGCTCCTGGTCTTCGCGGCGGGCGCGGCGCTGCGGTACATAAATCCCGCGGTATCCGACGACCCGCCCCAGCTCAACGCTCTGTTGGAGGAGATCCCGGCGTACAGCGGCAGCACCTACGTGGAGGTCAACGGCAGCGTCCCGGGCTTCACAGAGGAGGATCTGACGACGGAGGCCTTTGAGACCTACAGCGAGCTGGACGAGCTGGGCCGCTGCGGCGTGGCCTACGCCAACATCTGCCGGGAGCTGATGCCCACGGAGAAGCGGGAGGATATCCACATGGTGAAGCCCACGGGCTGGCACTCGTCCCGGTACGACAGCGTGGACGGGGGGAGCCTCTACAACCGCAGCCACCTCATCGCCTTCCAGCTGGCGGGAGAGAACGCCAACGAGAAAAATCTCATCACCGGCACCCGCTACATGAACGCGGAGGGGATGATCCCCTTTGAGAATCTGGTGGCGGACTACGTAAAAGAGACCGGGAACCATGTGCTCTACCGGGTGACGCCGGTATTCCAGGGCACGGAGCTGGTGGCCCGGGGCGTGCAGATGGAGGCCATGAGCGTGGAGGACCACGGCGCGGGCGTCTCCTACAATGTCTATCTCTACAACGTCCAGCCGGGCATCTGGATCGACTACGCCACCGGGGACAACTGGGCGGAAGAGCAGGGGGCCGCCTGATGGAGTCCCTGTGGAAGCGGTTTGACCGCATCGTGGTCTTTGACACGGAGACCACCGGCGTCGACTTCGGCAGGGACCGGATCATCGAGCTGGGGGCCGTCAGTCTGGAGGCGGGAGCGGAAAAGGGCAGCCTGGACGTGCTGATCCGCCTGCCGGAGGGACAGGCCCTGCCGCCTTTCATCGCGGAGCTGACGGGCATCACCGACCGCCAGCTTGCCGCGGAAGGCGTGTCGGAGCGGGAGGCCGCGGAGATTTTCTGCCGCCTGCTGGAAGGCTGCGAGCGGCCGCTGCTGGCGGCCTACAACGCCCAGTTCGACCTGAACTTCCTCTATTACCTGCTGCGGCCCTATGGCCGGGCCGGCGTGCTGGGCCCGCCCCGGTTTCTGGACGTCCTGACGGTATACCGGGACCGGCGGGACTACCCCCACAAGCTCTGCGACGCCATCGAGGCATACCACCTTGGGGACACGGCGGTGAACAGCCACCGGGCGGTGGACGACGCCCGGGCCGCCGCAGCGCTGCTGGAGGCCATGGCGGCGGAGCGGGACGACCTGGGGCGGTACATCGACCTCTTCGGCACCCACCCCAGGTACGGCCTCTCCGGGCGTCCCATCGCCTCGGTGACCTACCGCCCCCAGTCCTACCAGCGGGAGCGGCCGCTGTATGAGAAGCTCTCCCCGATCGATGCAGCTTCTGCGGAAATATGAAAACTCTGTAAACATTTTCCGTTTCCTCTTGCAATACGACAACCTGTCAGGTATGATACCTGACAGGTTGTCGTATTATTTTGCGGAGGGATGAAAAACTTTCTCTTGACCTTCCGCCCGGTGGAAGCTGTACACTCCAGATAAATCTTCCGGCGGTTGAAGAAAACGGCGGCCCTGTTTCGTTAGGAGGAGAGAGGCAATGCCAAGCAGCACATTTTTGAACCTGCCGGAGGATAAGCAGACCCGGCTGATGGACGCCGCCTCCCGGGAGTTTTCCGCCAGGCCCTACAACGAGGCCTCCATCAACAAGATCATTCAGGACGCGGGCATCCCCCGGGGCAGCTTCTACATGTACTTCCAGGACAAGGAGGAGCTGTTCCGCTACCTGGTCCACGGCTACGTGGAGCAGCTCTTGATGGTGCTGGAGGAGGCGCTGCTGCGCCAGGGCGGCGACGTGTTCGCGGCGCTGCGGGTGCTGTTCGACTACGTGTGGGAAAAGCGGAGCGACCAGGCCCTGGGCGGCATGGGGGCCATGTCGGCCATCATCAGCCGCAACGGCGGAATGCAGCGGGGCGCCCTGCTGGACCTGCTGGACGCCGGCGAGGCGCTGGATCGGCTGCGCCAGTCCGTGAACGCGGAGCTGCTGGATCTGCGGCGGGACGGTGACCTGGAGGATCTGCTGGCGATCCTGCTGTCCGTCACCGGGCCGCTGCTCTATGCCGGCATAGAGGCCGGGGACGCCCCCGGCTACCGGGAGCATCTGGACGGAATCTTAGACATTCTGCGGCGGGGCATGGCCAGAGACAAGGCCCCGAGAATCTCAGAAAGCGAGGAAGACAAGGTATGAAGCATGAACTGATGGAAGATACGGCCCGGGAGACGCCCCCGGAGGCGGCCGCGCCTCAGGCAGAGGCAAAGAGGCGCGCATGGCGCTTTCCCAAGCTGAAAAAACCCCGTCTGCGCAGCGTCATCATCGGCGCCGTGGTGATCCTGGCGGCGGCAGCGGCGGTCACCCGCCTCCAGCAGGGGG
This sequence comes from uncultured Oscillibacter sp., assembly GCA_947365245.1. Taxonomy (GTDB): domain Bacteria; phylum Bacillota; class Clostridia; order Oscillospirales; family Oscillospiraceae; genus Oscillibacter. The sequence goes on from CANAWG010000018.1 coordinate 15,156, forward strand.
GCACGGCCCAGGCCGGGGCCAACTACCGCCCCGTCCCCGTCTCCCGGCAGGACATCGCCGTGACGGTCTCCGGCAGCGGCACCCTGGCTCCGGCGGACGCCTACAACGTCTCCACGCTGATCTCCGGGGCCATCGAGGAGGCCCCCTTTGAGGAGGACGATCTGGTGGAGAAGGGGACGCTGCTGTACACCCTGGACAGCGGAGACGCCCAGAGCTCCGTCCAGCGGGCCAACCTCTCCGCGGCCCAGGCCCGGCTGAGCCTGGAGCAGGCCCAGGAGGCCCTGCACCCCACCGCCCCCATCGCCGGCGTCATCAACGAGGTCTTTGTCCACAACGGCGACAGCGTCACCGCCGGGACGGCCCTGGCCAAGATCCTGGCCAGCCGGGATCTCTCCGTGGACTTCCTGTTTCCTTATGTGAAGCCCTCGGAGTTCTATGTGGGCCAGAGCGCCACCGTGTTTGTAGGGGACTTTGAGGACTCCGTTCAGGGCACTGTGGAGGCGGTGTCCGACTCCACCTCTCTCATGAGCAACGGCCAGGTGGGCAGCTCCGTGCGGGTGAAAATTGTCAACCCCGGCGTGCTGTCGGACAGCTTCAAGGCCTCCGCCGTCATCGGCAGTTACAGAAGCTATGGCCAGGCCACGGTGACCATGCCCGGCGCCGCCACGGTGTACGCCGCCGGCAGCGGCACGGTGACGGGCTTTGACAAGCTGGCGGGCAGCGCCGTCATCAAGGGGGAGGTCCTCTGCACCGTCGACTCCGAGGCCAACCGGACCCAGGTGGAAAACGCCCGGCTCAGCGTGGACAGCGCCGATCTCTCCGCCGGCAGCGCCGCCGACAATCTGGACGATTACCGGATTGAGTCCCCCATCTCCGGCACGGTGATCGAGAAGAAGTTCAAGGCCGGGGACAAGGTGGACGGCGCCGCCTCCGGCACCCTGGCCATCATCTACGACATGAGCTATCTCAAGGTGGAGATGGCCGTGGGCGAGCTGGACATCGGCAAGGTCCGGGCCGGGCAGGCCGTGGAGATCACGGCGGCGGCCCTGGCGGGCCAGACCTTCCAAGGCACCGTGGAGCGGGTAAGCGTCAACGGCACCACCACCGGCGGCTTCACCACCTACCCGGTGACCATTGTCATCCGGGACTACGGCGACTTGAAGCCGGGCATGAACGTCTCCGCCACCATCCTGGGCGAGACGGTGGAGGACGCCCTGTGCGTACCCGTGGGGGCGGTGAACCGGGGCGGCACCGTACTGGTCCCCGGCGAGGGCGCCATGACCGAGGACGGCACCGCCGTGGCGGACGCCGCCAAGCTGGAAGAGCGCCCGGTGACGCTGGGCGCCAGCGATGACGCGTACATCCAGGTCACCTCCGGTCTGGAAGAGGGTGAGACCGTGCTGGTGCTGGACCAGACGGCGGCCATGGGAGGCTGAGAGTCAAGTGGAGCATCTCATTGAACTGAAAGACGTGTACAAGATCTACCCCATGGGCGACCAGGAGGTCCACGCCCTGGACGGGGTGAGCCTTGCCGTCGACCCGGGGGAGTTCGTGGCCATCGTGGGCCAGTCCGGCTCCGGCAAGTCCACGGCCATGAACATCATCGGCTGTCTGGACGTGCCCACCGCCGGCACCTACCGCCTGGGGGGCACCGACGTCTCCACCATGGACGACGACCGCCAGGCGGAGATCCGCAACAAAATGCTGGGCTTTATCTTCCAGCAGTACAACCTGATCCCCAAGCTCACGGTGCTGGAGAACGTGGAGCTGCCGCTGCTGTACGCCGGCGTCCCCGCCGAGGAGCGCCGCCGGCGGGCGCTGGAGTCCCTGGACCGGGTGGGCCTCGCCGACAAGGGGCGGAACCTGCCCAGCCAGCTCTCCGGCGGCCAGCAGCAGCGGGTGTCTATCGCCCGGGCCCTGGCGGGGAGGCCCTCCGTCATCCTGGCCGACGAGCCCACCGGCGCCCTGGACTCCCGCACGGGCCGGGAGGTGCTGGAATTTCTCCAAAAGCTCAACGGCGAGGGGGACACGGTGGTCCTCATCACCCACGACAACTCCATCGCGGTCAAGGCAAAGCGCATCGTCCGGCTCCAGGACGGGCGGGTGATCTACGACGGCGACGCCGCGGACCCTCGGGCCGTGGTGCAGGCCGGGGAGGTGGGGGCATGAAGTTCACCCAATCTTTCAAGCTGGCCATCAAGTCCCTGCGGACCAGCAAGGCCCGGGCCATTCTCACCATGCTGGGCATCATCATCGGCGTGGCGGCGGTGATCGTCATCATCTCTCTTGGCAACGGCCTCACCGGCATGGTGGAACAGCAGGTGGAGAAAGTGGGCATCAACCAGATCTACGCCTACAACTGGGGCTTCGGCGGCGGCGCCGTGACCCTGGACGCCCAGGACATCTACGATTTGGTGGAGGAGCGGCCGGACGTGTTCGTGGGCGTCACCCCCTGGGTCAGCGCCGGCGCCGGCGTCCGGAGCGGCAGCGAGAAATACGAGAAGACCAATATCTACGGCGTCAGCGAGGCCTTTTACAACCCGGAGCTCTCCGCCACACTGGACGGAGACAGACTGGCAAAGGGCCGCTTCCTGGGCTATGTGGACGTGCTCCAGCGGAGCAATGTCTGCGTCATCGGCGCCTACCTGGAGGAGAGCGTCTTCCACGGCGACGCTCTGGGTCAGGGGCTCATCGTGGGCGGCGTGCCCTACACCGTCGTGGGCGTGATGCAGCGGAGCGGCGAGGTCATGGAGGAGGGCGGCCGCGACGACATGGTGTACATCCCCTATGAGAACGCCCTCCAGCTCATCGGCACCCGGCAGGTCCAGCTCTTCCAGCTCACCTGCACCTCCCGGGAGACCTCGGGCCTCGCCAAGGAGCTTCTCACGGAGCTGATGCTGGACTTCTACGGCGAGCAGTACACGGACAGCGCCACCACTTTCTACATCCAGACCATGGCGGAGCAGGTGGCGCAGATCAACGCCATGATGGGCGTGGCCATGGCGGTGCTGGTGGCCATCGCCGCCATCTCCCTTTTGGTGGGAGGCATCGGCATCATGAACATCATGCTGGTGTCCGTCACGGAGCGCACCCGGGAGATCGGCATCCGCAAGTCCCTGGGGGCCAAGCGGCGGGACATCCGGCGGCAGTTCGTCATCGAGGCCGGCACCACCTCCGCCATCGGCGGGCTGCTGGGCATCGGCTTCGGGTGCCTGATGGCCATGGGCATCGGGGCCCTCATGGGCGGGATGCTGGTGGAGTCCCTGGGGGCCAGCGGCGTCACGTTCAACGCCGCCCCCACCTTCGGCGCCATCGCCGTGTCCTTCGGCGTGTCCGTGGGCATCGGCGTTCTCTTCGGCTACCTCCCCGCCAACAAGGCGGCGAAGCTCAACCCCATCGACGCCCTGCGGTACGACTGATTTGAGCGCTTTGCTCCCAATGAAAAAATCCGGCGAAAAACTTTTCGCCGGATTTTTTTGCCTGTTCAAACTTTTTCCGCCCCGCCGCCGTCTAATATACAGAAACGCAAAGAGAGGAGATGTGCGTATGGCATCTTTGAAAGAGAACCGGCTGGAGGCCTATCTCATCGGCGGCCAGGCCCGGTTCTACCGGCTGGCGTACAGCTACCTCCAGGACCGGGAGGAGGCCCTGGACGCGGTGCAGACCGCCGTCTGCCGGGCGCTGGAGCGGCGGGACAGCCTGCGAAGCGAGGCGGCCCTGCGGACCTGGTTCACCCGCATTCTGGTGAACGCCTGCATGGATCTGCTGCGCCAGCGCAGGCGGGTGGCCTTTGTGCCGCCGGAGGCGCTGGACACCGGCAGCTATGAGGACCCCCTGCCGGCGGACGACGCCTTATCCAGCCGGGTGAACGCCCTGCCGCCCGAGGTTCAGACCATTATAAAGCTGCGGTTTTACGAGGATCTGACCCTTCGGGAGATCAGCGAGGTCACCGGCTGGAACCTGAACACTGTGAAGAGCCGCCTGTACGCGGGTCTGAAAAAACTACGGGTATCATTGGAAGGAGAGATTGCGTGATGAACGAATTCAAACAGGCGCGGGAGGACTACGAGTCCACCCCCATCCCCCAGGAGCTGGAGAGCCGGGTCCAAGAGGGCATCCGCCAGGGCAGGGCCAATTACCGGCGCAGGCATTGGAGACAGGCCGCCACCGGAGTTGCCGCATGCCTTGTGGTGCTGGTGGGGGCGCTGAACCTCTCTCCCACCGTGGCCGCCGCGGCGGCGGAGGTGCCCGTGCTGGGCGGCCTCTTCCGGGTGCTCACCGTGCGGGACTTCCACACCGAGGAGAACGGCATCCAGTACGACGTCAACGTCCCCGGCGTCGAGGCGGAGGGCGATCTGGCCCAGCGGGTCAACGATGTGATCCAGGAGAAGGTGGACGCCCACCTGGCCAAGGCCCAGCAGGACTGGGAGGACTACAAGGACGCCTTCTTCGCCACCGGCGGCACGGAGGAGGAGTGGGGCGACCGGACCATGGACGTCATCGTGGACTACGAGGTCAAGAGCCAGACCGAGGACCGGGTGTCCTTTGTGGTGACCTTCGGTGAGGGCTGGGTGGCCTCCATGACGGAGAAATACTGCTACAACCTGGACCTGGCGGAGAACCGGGACATCACCCTGGCGGACCTCCTGGGCGAGAACTGGGTGGAGCGGTGCAACGAGGCCGTTGAGGCCGGCATCGCCGCCAGTGTGGACGAGGAGGGCTTCACCTACTTCTTCCCAGCGGAGCAGGGCGGCTTCACCACGGTGGACGAGAACACCGCCTTCTATATCCGGGCCGACGGCGTTCCGGTGCTGGTATTCCCCGAGTACTCCATCGCCGCCGGCGCGGCGGGCAGTCCGGAATTTGCCGTGGAGTAAGTCAACGCATGACCGCTTTACGGCCTTTGCGGTGACGATCGGACGCGAAAGACGGGAGGGAACGAAACGTTCCCTCCCGTCTTTTATGCCTTTGACAAAATTCTTCATAAAACGACGCAATCGTTTTATAGGGCCGCCGCCGCGGCGTTTCACGCCGCCTCGCCTGCGTCCCCCTTGCGGGGAAAAAGATTTTCAAATCTTTTTATCAAGAAATCGCATTATATCCGGGCGCTTCCGGAGGCCGCCAGGCGCTTGGGGGCCTGGGTATGCCCGGGCTCTTGTTCCCGCTCCCGATCGCTCCCCAGCGCCGCCTGCTCGTCCAGGGCGGCGAAGAGGCTCCTGAGGCGGATGCGCACCGCGCCAAGGTTTGTGATCTCGTCGATCTTCAGCTGGGTGTACAGCTTGCCGCCGGACTGGAGCACCGCCTGGGTCTCGTCGGTGGTGATGGCGTCCACGCCGCAGCCGAAGCTCACCAGCTGCACCAAGTCCATGTCCCGCTGGGAGCAGCAGTACCTGGCCGCCGCGTACAGCCGGGAGTGGTAGGTCCACTGGTTCAGCACCGTGGTGGGGAACTTCTCCACCCGGTCCGAGATGGAGTCCTCCGTCACCACCGCCGCGCCAAAGCGGGTAATCAGGGTGTCGATACCGTGGTTGATCTCCGGATCCACGTGGTAGGGCCGGCCCGCCAGCACGATGATCCGGCGGCCCTCCGCCCGGGCCTGGTCGATAATCCGCGCCCCCTCTTTCCGGATGAGGGACATGTGGTGGGCGTACTCGGCGTAGGCGGCGTTCGCGGCGTCCTTTACCTCGCTTTTGGTGATGTCCGGGAAATACCGACGCAGGATGGTGAAGATCTTTTTGGTGAAGTCCTTGGGCCGGTGGAGACCCACGTAGTCGTAGATGAATCGGGTCTTCCTGACCTCCGGGCAGTTGCCGGCGATAACCTCCGGATAGTAGGCCACCACGGGGCAGTTATAGTGGTTGTCCCCCAGGCCCTCGTCGATGTTGTAGGTCATGCAGGGGTAGAAGATGGCGTCCAATCCCAGTTTGGAGAGGAAGCGGATGTGCCCGTGGGCCAGCTTGGCGGGAAAACAGGCGGTGTCGCTGGGGATGGTGCCCTGTCCCTTGAGGTACAGGTCCCGGCTGGAGAGGGGGCTGTGGTACACGGCAAAGCCCAGGTTGGTGAAAAACGCGTGCCAGAAGGGCAGCAGCTCCCAGAAGTTCAGGCACAGCGGCAGGCCGATCTTCCCCCGTCTGCCGGGCACGGGCTTGTAGTCCAGAATCAGCTTGCGCTTGTAGGCGTAGAGGTTCCGCTCGCCGGTGTCCTCCCGGCCGGTGACGGGGCGGTCGCAGCGGTTGCCGCTGATGAACGTGCCGCCGTCGGCGAAAGTGTTGACGGTGAGCTGGCAGTTGTTGCCGCACAGGCCGCAGATCCGGCTCTCCGTCTTCTGGGAGAAAGCTGCCAGGGCCGCCCGGTCCAAAAGGGTGCTGGTCTGGCCCCTGGCGGCCTTGCCCCGGCCGTACAGCGCCGCGCCGTAGGCCCCCATGAGCCCCGCCACGTCGGGCCGGATGACCTCCACGCCCATCTCCTTTTCAAAGGCCCGGAGCACCGCCTCGTTGTAGAACGTGCCCCCCTGGACCACCACGTTCCGCCCCAGCTCCTCCGGGGAGGCGGCGCGGATGACCTTGTAGATGGCGTTTTTCACCACGGAGATGGACAATCCCGCGGAGATGTTCTCGATGGCGGCCCCGTCTTTCTGGGCCTGCTTCACGCTGGAGTTCATGAACACCGTGCAGCGGCTGCCCAGGTCCACCGGGCGGTTTGCGAAGAGCCCCAGCCTGGCGAACTCCTTCACGTCGTACCCCAGGGCCTGGGCGAACGTCTGGAGGAAGCTGCCGCAGCCGGAGGAGCAGGCCTCGTTCAGGAAGATGTTGCTGATGGCCCCGTCCTCGATCTTGAAGCACTTCATGTCCTGGCCGCCGATGTCGATGATGAAGTCCACGTTGGGCAGAAAGTACCGGGCGGCGGTGAAATGGGCCACGGTCTCCACCACGCCGTAGTCGGCGTGGAAAGCGTTTTTGGCCAGGTCCTCGCCGTAGCCGGTGGTGGTGACGGAGGCCACGGCCAACGCCGGGTGCTCATCGTACAGCCGCTGCAGCGTCTCCCGGATCAGCGGCACGGGGTTGCCCAGGTTGGGCCGGTAGTCGGTGAAGAGGAGGCGGGCGTCCTGGTCGATCACCGCCAGCTTCACGGTGGTGGAGCCGGAGTCGATGCCGATGTGCACCGGGGCGGCGTAGTCTGGGCCAAAGGGGGCCCGGGGCACCGCGGCTTTGGCATGGCGGGCCCGGAACGCCTCGTATTCCTCCCGGCTCTCAAAGAGAGGCGGCTGGCTGCGGTAGGTCTCCGCGGCCCCCCGCTCTAGAAGGCGTCGGCAGACCTCGTTCAAATCAAAGGACTGGTCGGAGTAGTACGCCGCCCCCAGGGCCACGAACAGCAGGCTGTTCTCCGGACAGACGCCGGTGACGCCCAGGGTCTTGTCAAAGCTCTCCCGCAGGCACTTGGAGAAGGTCAGGGGTCCCCCCAGGTACAGAATGTTCCCCTTGATGGGCCGGCCCTGGGCCAGCCCCGCGATGGTCTGGTTCACCACCGCCTGGTAGATGCTGGCGGCGATGTCCTCGCTCCGGGCTCCCTGGTTGATGAGGGGCTGCACGTCGCTCTTGGCGAACACGCCGCACCGGGAGGCGATGGTGTAGGTCTTCTCCGCCCGGGAGGCGGCCTGGTCCATCTCGTCGGCGGTCATCTTCAAAAGGGTCGCCATCTGGTCGATGAACGCCCCGGTGCCGCCGGCGCAGGAGCCGTTCATCCGCACCTCGATGCCGCCGGTGAGGAAGAGGATCTTGGCGTCCTCACCCCCCAGCTCGATGACGCAGTCGGTGCCCGGGGCCAGACGGCCCGCCGCCACCCGAGTGGCGAAGACCTCCTGCACGAAGGGGACCTCCACCCCCTCCGCCATGCCCATGCCCGCGGAGCCGGAGATGGCGAAATCCGCCCGCCCGCCGGGGACGTACTCTGAGGCCACCCGCCGCAGCAGCTCCTCGGACTTTTCCAGAATGTGGCTGAAATGCCGCTCGTATGTACTGTAAATCAGCTCTCCCGCATCGTCCAGCACCACGCATTTGATGGTGGTGGAGCCCACGTCAAGACCCACTTTCAAGGTTGATTCCCTCCTCAGGAAAAGGGCTTCTCCGGCCCTTTGGGCCCGCCCTGCAATCTTCGCATTCCTAGGTATTCTACTCTTTTTCGACAAAATATGCAATTGCGAAAATCTGTAAAGAGTGTAAAAAAACTGTTAAGGAAGCACTGATTAAATCAACGTGCGCAGATTTGCGCCAAAAATTTCCGCCGGCAAGGAAGAAAACCGCAGGAATCCTGACGGATTTCAAGGTTTTCTGACGCAGATCGGCGGGAATTTTTGGCACGAAGATGCGCGTGGGGATTTATTCAGCGGTTCCTTAAGGAAACCGCAAAACTTGGTGTTGCCTTCCCCCTTACTTATGATATACTTGTCCTATTCAGAACAGAAACGAGGGATCCCCCATGAACACCGTCCTGCTCCACACCTGCTGCGCCCCCTGCTCCCTCAGCTGCATCGACCCCCTCCGCGCCGAGGGCATCGAGCCGGTGGCACTGTGGTACAACCCCAACATCCACCCCTGGAAAGAGTACCAGGCCCGGCGGGACTGCCTCCTCACCTACGCCCCCGCCATCGGCATGGAGGTGCGGGTGTGGGAGGACTACGGCCTGCGGGACTTCTGCCGCCACGTGGCCGGGGACATCGACCGCCGCTGCGCCTACTGCTACACCCACCGGCTGGAGGGCACGGCGAAATACGCCGCGGAACACGGCTTTGCCGCTTTCACTACCACCCTGCTGGCCAGCCTCTACCAGGACCACGAGGGCATCGTCCGGGCGGCGGAGGCCTGCGCGAGGCACTACGGCGTGGAGTTCCTCTACCGGGATTTCCGCCCCAACTTCCGCGCCGGGAACCAGCGGGCCCGGGAGCTGGGGTTCTATATGCAGAAGTACTGCGGCTGCGTCTTCTCCGAGGAGGACCGGTACGAAAAGCAGATCCGGCGGGACCGGGAGAAATTCGCGGAGGTACAGGGATAAACGGAAATGCCCCGGCTGTGAGCGCTCACAGCCGGGGCATTTTGCCGTCTCCGATATCCTCACGCCGAGGCGATGACGTCCTTGTTCTTCACGAAGTACTCCACGCCGGAGTAGAGGGTGGTCAGCACGATGACCCACACGCACACGGGGTCGATCCACCGGAGCCAGCCAACGGGCATGGCCGTCAGAGAATCGGAGGCGGCCCGGGCGATCTCCGGCCCCAGGAGGAGCATCACGATGATGCACACCATGGTGGAGGCGGTCTTCACCTTGCCGGACCACCCGGCGGCGATGACCCGCCCCTTGTCGCTGGCGATCATCCTCAGGCCGCTGACGGCGAACTCCCGCAGCAGCACCACCAGCAACGCCCAGGCGGGCATCCGCCCCACCTCCACGAACCACAGCATGGCGGCGGTCACCAGGATCTTGTCCGCCAGGGGGTCGGCGAACTTGCCGAAGTCCGTCACCAGGTGGTACTTCCGGGCGATTTTGCCGTCCAGCAGGTCCGTGAGGCTGGCGATGATAAAGATGGCCAGGGCCGCGTAGTCCGCCCCGGGGAAGCCCCAGTACAGCACCGCCATAAAGACGGGGGTCAATATAATGCGCATGAGGGTCAGTTTATTCGGCAGATTCATGAGTTTCCTCTCTTTCCGGCGGATATGGCCTGTCCTTCCAATACCACCAGTTCAGCTTTTCCGCTTCCCTTTCCTCGTGGTCCGCGTAGTACACCGCCGCCCGCCAGACGTACAGGGCGCACCGGTCCTCCCGGTATCCCTTCATCAGGCACTCCCGCAGGTACAGCGCCTCCGGGTCCTGTCCCCGCAGGTCGGCAGCCTGGCGGATGCCCAGGGACTCCATGACGGCGGCGATGCGCCGCCCCACGCCGGGAATCTCCTCCAGGGGGCTCCTCATTCCGCCATCTCCCCGGTGAGCTCCCCGTCCATGGCGCCAGTGAGGCGGACGGGTACAAACGTCCCCGGCGGGATCTCCCGGTCCGCGTCGAAATAGACGCGGCCGTCGATGTCCGGGGACTCGGCGTAGCTGCGGCCGTAGTACCGCTGGCCGTCAAAGCCCTCGCAGAGGACCTCCCGGACCTCCCCCAGGACGGATTCGTTGTATGCGTCGATGATGTCGGACTGGACGTCCACCGCCAGCTCCGCCCGGCGCCGGGCCTCCTCGGCGTCCACGTGGTCCATCGCCGCCGCCCGGGTGCCCTCCTCCGGCGAGAAAGGGAACACCCCCGCCCGCTCGATCCGCGTCTGCCGCAAAAAGGCGCACAGTTCCTCGAACTCCGCCTCCCCCTCCCCGGGGAGGCCGGTGATGATGCTGGTGCGCAGCACCAGCCCGGGAATCCGGGCCCGGAGCTTATCAAAGAGGGCCGTCAGCTCCGCCTTGGTGTCCCGGCGGTTCATGGCTTTCAAGATCCCATCGCTGCAGTGCTGAATGGGGATGTCCAGATAGGGCAGGATCTTGTCCTCTTTGGCTATGATATCGATCAATTCATCAGTGATCTCGTCGGGGTACAGGTAGTGGAGGCGGATCCAGTGAAAGTCCAGCCTGCACAGCTCCGCCAGCAGCGAGGCCAGCTGATGCTCCCCGCTCAGGTCCGTGCCGTAGCGGGTGATGTCCTGGGCGATGACCAGCAGCTCCTTCACCCCGGCGTCCGCCAGCTCCGCCGCCTCCTCCAGCAGTTCCCCCATGGGGCGGCTGCGGTACTTTCCCCGCAGGGACGGGATGACGCAGTAGGCGCAGTGGTTGTCGCAGCCCTCGGCGATGCGCAGGTAGGCGTACCAGGGGGGCGTGGAGAGGATGCGGGGACCTCCCTGGGGGGCGGTGTGGATGTTCCCCATGCGGCAGGGCCGGAGTCCCCGGTCCATGACCTCCTCAATGGCCTGGACGATGTCGCCGTAGCTGCCGGTGCCCAGGACGCCGTCCACCTCCGGCAGCTCCCGGAGCACGTCCTCCTGATACCGCTGGGCCATGCAGCCGGTGACCAGGATCTTCCTCACCCGGCCGGCCTTTTTCAGCTCCGCCATCTCCAGAATGGTGTCGATGGCCTCCTCACAGGCGGAGGCCAGAAAGCCGCAGGTGTTCACCACCACCGCGTCCGCCCCCTCCGGGTCGGCCTGGACGGTGTGGCCCGCCGCGGCCACGGCGGCCATCATCTGCTCGCAGTTCACCTGGTTCTTGGCGCAGCCAAGAGAGATGAATGATATGTTGTAGCGCAAGGCTTTGTCCTCCCATCCCTCGGTGGTTTCTCACTCCTCCCGGGTCTCGCTGCCCAGGCGGTTCCAGGCCGCCCGCACATCCCCCCAGGAGAAGCCCCGGCGGAGCAGCGCGTCCGTCAGGCGCTTCTTCTCTTTCTCCTCCGGCAGACGGCCCCGCAGCTTTCCATTGAGAAACGCGTCGATCTGTCCCGCCGCCTCCGGCAGCTCCGCCAACGCCTCGTCCCACAGCTCCCGGGGGACGCCCTTTTCCCGCAGCTTCTCCCGGACCCGGGCGGGGCCGTAGCCCATCTGGCCGTAGTGGCGGCTGAGCAGGGCGCCGTAGTCCCGGTCGTCGATGGCGCCGATGGCCTCCAGCCACTCCGCGGCGTAGCGGGCCTCCGTCTGGCTGGCGCCCTTTTCCTGGAGCTTTTTCTCCAGCTCCCGGCGGCTCATGGCCCGCTTGCCCACCAGGTCCGCCGCCGTCACCTTTACGTTGGAGACGCCGGCGGCCTCCTTCAACCGCTCCAGCGTCCCGCTGTCCAGCTCATCGCCGGGGCGGAGGCCGAAGTCCAGCAGCTCCTGCTCCGTGATCTTCAGGCAGGCGCCGTCCTCCAAAAACACCAGCACCCGGCCCCGTCTGTGCCTGGACGGCTCGACGCGCTCAATCCTCATCGTCGAAGTCGTCGGCGCTGACGTCCACGGCCCGGCCGGCGGCCCTGGCGGCCGCCCGGGCCTGATTGCTCAGGAGCTTGTCAAAGTTCCTGCGGATGTCGGATTCCAGCTTCTCCGCCACCTCGGGGTTCTCCTGGAGGTAGGCCTTGGCCGCCTCCCGGCCCTGGCCGATGCGGGTCTCCCCCATGGAGAACCAGGAGCCGGCCTTCTGCACCAGATCCAGCTTCACCCCCAGGTCCACCAGCTCGCCGGTGTGGGCGATGCCCTCGCCGTACATGATGTCGAACTCCGCCTCCCGGAAGGGGGGCGCCATCTTGTTCTTCACCACCTTGGCCCGGGTGCGGTTGCCGATCATCTCGGAGCCGTTTTTCAGCGTCTCGATGCGGCGCACGTCGATGCGGACGGAGGAGTAGAACTTCAGCGCCCGGCCGCCGGTGGTGACCTCGGGGTTGCCGTACATCACGCCCACTTTCTCCCGCAGCTGGTTGATGAAGATGACGATGGTGTTGGTCTTGCCGATGGCGCCGGTGAGCTTGCGCAGGGCCTGGCTCATGAGCCGGGCCTGGAGACCCACGTAGCTGTCGCCCATCTCGCCCTCGATCTCCGCCCGGGGGACCAGCGCCGCCACGCTGTCCACCACGATGACGTCAATGGCGCCGGAGCGCACCAGCGCCTCGGTGATCTCCAGCGCCTGCTCGCCGGTATCCGGCTGGGAGATCAGCAGGTCCTCCACCCGGACGCCCAGGGCCCGGGCGTAGGTGGGATCCAGGGCGTGCTCCGCATCCACGAAAGCGGCCTCGCCGCCCCGCTTTTGGGCCTCCGCCACCACATGGAGCGCCAGGGTGGTCTTGCCGGAGGACTCCGGCCCGTAGATCTCGATGATCCGCCCCTTGGGCAGGCCCCCGATGCCAAGGGCCACGTCCAGGGCCAATGAGCCCGTGGGGATGTAGTCCACGTTCATCTCCGCCTTATCTCCAAAGCGCATAATGGAGCCCTTGCCGTACATCTTCTCGATCTGGGCCATGGCCGTGTCGATGGCCTTCTTCCGGTCGTTGGCCGGAGCCGCGGCAGGCAGGGGCGCTTTTTCCTTTGCCATTTGTGTCTCCTCCGTCTATGTAGAATTTGTTTTGTTATCTCTCCGGCTCCTCCGGAATCAAAAGGGCGCAGATGATATAGGCGACGATGCCGCTGCAGCCTATGGCGGTGAACAGAACCCACCCCAGCCGCACCAGTGTGGGGTCCAGGGCGAAGTAATTTGCGATCCCGGCGCAGACGCCCTCCAGCATCCTGCCGCTCCGGGCCCTGTAAAGCTTCCTCATAGTCCTCTCCTCCTCAAATCTCCCCGCAGAGGGTGCCGAATACCACCCGGGGGATGTCATGGGTGTCTTTCACGATCTGGATGTCCCCGAAGCCCTGACTCCGCATGATCCGCAGCACCTCGTCGGCCTGGCCGATCCCCACCTCGAAGTACAGCCGCCCGCCCACGGGCAGGCAGTCTTTCCACTTCTCCGTGATGCCGCGGTAGAAGTCCAGGCCGTCCTCGCCGCCGTCCAGGGCCAGATGGGGCTCGTAGTCCTTCACGGACCCGTCCAGCCCGTCGATGTCCCCGCGGGGGATGTAGGGCGGGTTGGAGACGACGCACTGGAACTCCCCCAGGGTCTTGTCCGGCTTGTCCAGCGCGTCCGCCCGCAGGGGCACCACCCGGCCGGAGAGGCCGTTTCGCCGGATGTTCTGGCGGCAGATCTTCAGCGCGGCGTCGGAGAGCTCCCCCAGCACCACCCTGGCCTGGGGGACCCGGGCGCCGACGGCCAGCCCCACGCAGCCGCTGCCGGCGCACAGGTCCAGCACCCGGCACTCCGTCAACGTCTGACAGAACCGGATGGCCTCCTCCGCCAGCACCTCCGTGTCCACCCGGGGGATCAGCACATCGGTGGAGATGTCCAGGGGCAGTCCGTAGAACTCCCACTCGCCGATGAGGTACGCCACCGGCTCTCCCGCCAGCCGCCGCTCCACCAATTCCCGCACCTGGCGCTCCGTCTCCGGGGCGGCGTACAGCCCGCCGTCCCGCTGCAGCTCCTCCCGGCTCTTTCCAACGCCGAAGCACACCAGCTCCCGGGCCTCCAGGGTGGCGGCCTCCACGCCGGCAAGCCGCAGCTGCCGGCGGATATCCAAATACAGATTGTTATATGTGATGGCCATATTCCACCCCGTCTTCCCTCACCACTGGTCCTTGCCCTGCTCATTGGGCAGCACCAGCTCCAGGGACCGAATGGCGCACTGGATCATGCCGTCGTCCGGCTCGTTGGTGGTGAAGTTCTGGAGCCACATCCCCGGGGCGGTGAGCACCCGGGCGGCGACGTTGTCGTGCCGGCCCACCCAGCGGTTGAACTCGTAGGTCACCCCCACCACCAGGGGCAGCAGCACCAGGTGGGCCAGGGTCCGCAGCCACACGCTGGTGATGGGCCAGATACCGAACACCACGCTGGAAAAGAGGATGGACACGAAGATTACCACAAATAAAAAGCTGGTGCCGCACCGGGGGTGGTGCCGGGGCTGGGAGCGGACGTTCTCCACCGTCAGGGGCAGGCCCGCCTCGTAGCAGAAGATGGTCTTGTGCTCCGCGCCGTGGTACTGGAACACCCGGTAGATGTCCTTTTGCCGGGAGCAGACAACAAGGTACAGCAAAAAGATCGCGATCTTCAAAAGGCCCTCCACCACGTTCCGGCCCCACATGGGAAAGCCGGGGAAGAAATGGAGGATGCCGCCGGTGAGGAAAGTGGGCAGCACCATAAAGAGAAATACGCTGAGGCCCACGCCCATCACCACCGCCAGCGTGACGACGGCGCTCTCCAGCTTTTTACTGGAGAGATGCTTCTCCAGCCACAGGTCCAGCTTAGAGGGCTGGGCCGCCTCCTCCTCGGGGTAGAAGTCCGCGGAGTACATCAGCGCCTTGACGCCCTTGACCATGGAGTCCAGAAAATTCACCGTGCCCCGGATCAGGGGGACCCCCAGGATGGGATAGCGGTCCTTGATAAGCCGCAGCTCCTCCACCTTTTCCACCAGGTTTCCCTCCTGGTCTCGCACCACGATGGCCTGCCGCTCCGGCCCCCGCATTAAAATGCCCTCGATCAGCGCCTGCCCGCCAATGCTGGTGCGGAAGGCGCAGGATTTTTTCTCCTCTGCCATGCCGTGTCCTTTCTTTTGGTGTATCTTATCAGAGTTTTACAAAAAAGTCAAACGTTTGTTCTATCATTGCTTCGGGCCCGGCAGGGAGATGGTGACCACCGTGCCGCCGCCCTCGGCGTTGGCGATGGTAAACTCCCCGCCGTGGAGGCCCACGATCTCATCGCACACCGCCAATCCGATGCCGCTGCCCCGGGCCTTGGAGGTGCCCTTGTAGAACTTCTGCTTCACAAAGGGCAGCTCCGCCTCCGGGATGCCGGGGCCGAAGTCCCGGATACGGACCACCTGCCGCTCCCCCTCCCGGGCGACGGAGGCCTCGATCCGCTTTCCCGCGCCTCCGTGCTTGGCGGCGTTGTCCAGCACGTTGCAGAACACCTGCTTCAGCCGCTCCGGATCTCCGGGAATCAGGGGCAGGTCCCCCTCCCCCATGTCGTAGGCAAGCTCGATGCCCTCCTGCCGGAACAGCTCCTGGTAGGTGAAGATGGCGTCCTCCAGCTCCGCCTGGAGGTCCACCCGCTCCACCCGCAGGGTAAAGCGGCCGTCCTCCATGCGGGAGAAGTCCAGGAGCTCCTCCACCATGGTGGAAAGGCGCCTCGACTCGTTGACGATGATGCGGATGCCCCGGCGCAGCTGCTCCGGATCGCCGGTGAGGTCCTCCAGCAGCGTCTCCCCCCAGCCGTTGATGGCGGTGAGGGGGGTGCGCAGCTCGTGGGAGACGGAGGAGATGAACTCGCTCTTCATCTTCTCGTTCTGGCCGATCTTCAGCGACATATCGTTGATGTTCTCCACCAGCTCCCCCAGCTCGTCGTCGTACTTGTTCTCCACCTGGACGCCGTAGCCCCCGGCGGAGATGCGCTTGGTGGCCTCGGACACCACCGCCACCGGCTCCACCACGTTGTTGATGAAGAGGAGGTTGGAGATGAACACCATGGCCATGCACAGCGCCGCCACCAGGCAGATCAGCAGCACCGCCAGCATCACCTGGCGGTTCACCAGCCGCAATGAGGTCACAAGCCTCACCACCGCCTTCACCTGGCCGTTGAACGTCAGGGGGTGGGACACCGCCAGGATGGTCTCCCCGGTCTCCGGGTCCCGGCCCTGGAAGTAGTCCATCCGGTTCTGGCTGATGGCCCGGCCGATCTCGTCCGTGCCGGGGAACGTGCCCGCCGTCAGCCCTGTGGAGGAGGCCTGGATCCGGCCGCTGGTGCTGATGAACTGGAGCTCGATGCGCTCTTTGTCCTCGAAAGTGTCCGTGGACTGCTGGGCCTTTTTGATATAGCTGGCGTAGCCGCCGTCCATAAAATACTCCTCAAAGGCGCCGCACAGGGCCTGGGCCTGCTTCTCCAGGCCGTCCCGCACGCTCATGTAGTAGTAGCTGGACACGCCCACGGAGAACACCACCACCGTCAGCAGCAGCAAAAACAGCACCGGCATCAGCGTGTTCAGCAGCCACCGCTGCCGCAGGCCCCGGATCCGGAGGCTCTTTCCCCTTTGCAGTTTTTCCTCCATGTCAAGAGCCTCCTCTCCTGAATGTCTCCGCCCCCAAATCACCGCTTCGCGGGGCCCCGGACAATGTGTCCTCCGCCGTCGTCACAGCCCCCACTTGTACCCGAAGCCCCACACCGTTGTAATATAGGTGGGATTCTGCACGTTGTCCTCGATCTTCAGCCGCAGGCGGCGGATGTTCACGTCCACGATCTTCAGCTCCCCGAAGTAGTCCCGGCCCCACACCTTGTCCAGGATCTCCTCCCGGGACAGGGCCTTGCCGGGGTGCTCCATAAACACTTTCATGATGGAGTACTCCACCTGGGTCAGCTTCACCCGCTGGCCGTTTTTCTCCAGCGTCCGGTTCTGGGTGTTCAGCAGGAACGGCGGCTGGCGGATCTCCCCCGCCGCCGCCGGCTCCTCTCCGCCGGAGCGGCGAAAGAGGGCGTCCACCCGGGCGGTGAGCTCCGCCGGGGAGAAAGGCTTGGTCACATAGTCGTCCGCGCCGGTCATCAGCCCCGTCACCTTGTCCATCTCCTGGGAGCGGGCGGTGAGCATGATGATGCCGATGCGGCTGTTGGTGGCCCGGATGCGGCGGCAGACCTCGAAGCCGTCGATCCCCGGCAGCATGATATCAAGCAATGCCACGGCGGTGTCCGGGTGTTCCCGGAGCTTCTCCAGCGCCTCCTCGCCGGTCTCGGCCTCGATGGCGTCGTAGCCCGCCCGGCGCAGGTTGATGACGATAAAGCTGCGGATACTGGATTCATCCTCCAAAACCAGCACTTTTCTCATAGGTCAGCTCTCCAATTCCTGTCAATTCTCGCCCACGGACCACTCCGCCGCGATGAGGCTGAACGCCTGACGGACCTCGTCCTCCGTTACGCCGTGGGCCCAGGTGCCGTTGCCCTCCAGCAGCTCCGCGGCGTAGATGGTCTCCTGCTGGCGGCTGAGGTTGAAGCGCCCGCCCCGGGCCGCCCGGCTCTCTCGGCCCACGCCGGTGATGGCGCTGATGCGCAAAAAGGGCTCCGGGGAATCGCCGCCGCTGCCGGCGATATAGAACGTCACGGAGGCCTCGTCCTGGGAGAGGCTCCGGCTCACCATGATCCGGTCCCGCCACTCGCTTTGCAGCCGCAGATACCAGCCGTCCTCCATGCTGTGATAGGTGCTCTGGACCAGCTCCACATCCCCCTGGCTGTCGTAGCTGCGCCAGTCGATGCGCTGGTAGGGCTGCTCCCCCTCGTACCACAGCGGCAGGGGCTCCGGCCGGGGCACCTCCGTCACGCCGTCGCCGTTGATGTCCGCGGGGTAGAGGGAGCAGAAGGGGGCGATCTCCGCCGAGACGCCGGTGGTGTCCGACACCGCCGCGTTGGCCAGCTCCCCGTTGCGCAGCGTCAGGATGTCGGTGATGGCCCGGGGCGCGTCCGTCACGCCGGTGACAAACAGGGCCGGCAGGCCGTCCCGCAGGGTGCCGGCGCTGACCCGTCCCTGCTGGCTCAGCTCCGCCATGGTGATGGAGATCCGGGCGGAGGACTTCACCGCAAGCCCGCCGTCCTGCCAGCCGTAGTAGTCGGCGATGGCCTCGCCCTCCTCGTTGGCCCGGAACACCACCAGCTCCCGCAGGTCGCTGCGGTCCATGTCCACGATGGCGTAGCGCACATAGTCGGTGCGCACCAGCTCCACCGGCCCCTCCGGCCGCAGGGCGTAAACCGTCAGCGCCAGCAGGTCCGCGTTGACCCGCCAGCCCACCGCCAGCTCCGTGCGGCCGTCGCCGTCCAGGTCGCTGTAGGCCACGCTGTAGATGGCGGTGCCGCTGCCCTCCAGAACGGCAAAGGGCTCATAGGTGTCCTCCCGGCCGCTGAAGATGTAGATTTTCAGGGGCTTCTCGTCCCCGGCGCTGCGGAAAAAGGCCACCGCCTCCTCCCGGCCGTCGCCGTCCAGATCCGCCAGCTGCACCGGCTCGATATTGGAGCCGGAGACGGGGGCGGCGTACTCCGCGCCGCTGCCCAGGATGGCGTTGAGGCGGTTGTTGAGCTCCGTGTACTTGGCCGGCAGCTTGGGCAGGCAGTACAGGTCCTGGGGGTTGAGGGTAAAGCCCATCCGCGCGCCGCAGCCGGTACTCAGCAGCAGTACCAGCGCCAGCATCTGCGCCGTCATGATTGTCCGTATCCAGCGTCTCACGCGCCCGCCCCCTTTCTCCTGCGCCCGGGATGTTTTCACGGCGGCTCCCCGCCTGCTTTAACCGATTTATGATACCACATCTCCGCCGCTTTGGGTAGTCCCTCTTTAGATTTTTCCCATCTTTTCCCCGCGGGGCCCCTCCCCCGCCCGGGACGCCCCGCCCGGGGCGCCGGCGGCCAGGCGGTCCCTTTCGCACGATTTGCATACTTTTCGACACATTTCCGGGTGTTAGAATCCACAGAGTGCTATTATAATAAAATACGCAGAAAGCGGTGACGCTCCCCCGCAGAGTTGGCTTCCTGAGAAATACGCCGGAGCCGCATCTGCCAGAGGGACGGGGAGCCCATTTTAAAGAGCGCCGCCGGCGCGGGAGGACTTTTATGAAATTCTGGAAGATGAACGGCGCGGGCAACGACTTTCTCATCCTGAACAACCTGGAAGAGCGTCTGCCGGCGGAGGCGTTCCCCCGCCTGGCCCGGACGCTGTGCGAGCGGCGCCTCTCCATCGGGGCCGACGGCTTCATGGTGGTGGAGGCCCCCACCCAGGGCGGCGACTACAGGATGCTGTTTTTCAACTCCGACGGAACCGTGGGAGAGATGTGCGGCAACGGCGCCCGGTGCATCTGCCGCTACGGCTATGAGACGGGTCTTGCCGGGGAGGTCCAGCGGGTGGAGACCACCGCCGGCATGGTGACGGGACGGCGCATGGACCGCCGCCGCTACCGGGTCCGTCTCAACGACCCCACCACCCTCCGCCTGGACTACCCCGTGGAGGTGGACGGCGTCACCTACCCCTGCGCCTATGTGGAGCTGGGGAACCCCGGCCTGCCCCACGCCGCGGTGCCTTTCCCGGGCCTGCGGGAGGCGGATACGGACCAGCTGCGAAACTTGGGCCGCAAGCTCCGCCATCACCCTGCTTTCCCTAAGGGGGCCAACGTGAACTTCTACGAGCTCACTGGCCCCGACGAGCTCTATGAGCGGACCTTTGAGCGGGGCGTGGAGGACTTCACCTACGCCTGCGGCACCGGCACCGGCTCCGTGGTGACGGTGCTGACGCTGCAGGGAGCGGTCTCCGGGCACAATGTCCATGTCCGGATGCCCGGCGGAGAGCTGGTCATCGATGTGGAGCGGGAGGGGGAGCGCGTCACGGACCTCTTCCTCACCGGCCCCACCAACATTGTCTGCAGGGGCGAGATCACGGACGAGGAGCTGTGATCCGCCCGGCGGCCCGCCGGGCCCGAGGGGCGGCGGCAGGGATATTTTTTAGGAGGGACTTTATGGAACGGAAAACAATCGCGAAAAACTATACCTTTTTGGCCATCATGCTGGGGTCCATGATCCTGGGCGCCATCCTGGGCTGGGTCTGGCCCGCCGAAGTGGACGGGAACGGGAGCGTCATTTCCGGCACCGGAGCCACGGTCCTCAAGCCCCTGGGCACCGTGTTCATCAACATGATGTTCTGCGTGGTCGTCCCCATGGTCTTCGCCTCCATCTCCAGCGCTGTGGCCAACATGGAGAGCCGGAAGCGGGCGGGGAAGATCATGGGCGTTACCGTGGGCACCTTCGTGGTCACCGGGGCCATCGCCGCCGTCATCATGTATGTGCTGATGATGATTTTCCCGCCGGTGCCCGCCGCCTGGACGAACCTGGCCGCGGAGGAGATCGGCGAGTACGCCACCCTTCCCGACATGATCGTCAACTTCTTCACCGCCAGCGACTTCAGCGGCCTGCTGACCCGCCGGGCCATGCTGCCTCTGATCGTGTTCTCCCTGCTCTTCGGCTTTGCCGTGAACCTCAACGGCGGCAAGGATACCCCCGTGGGGAAATTCCTGGATGACCTGGCGGGCGTCATGCTGAAGTTCGTCAAGATCATCACCTACTACGCCCCCATCGCTTTCTTTGGCTTCTTTGCGGATTTGGTCGCCACCTACGGCCCCCAGATCACGGAGAACTACGCCCGGGCCCTGGCGGTGTACTATCCCCTCTGCTTTGTCTACATCTTTACCGCCTGGCCCCTCTTCGCCTGGTTCGGCGGCGGCAGGGGCGGCGTCAAGACCATGTTCCGCCACATCACAAAGCCCGCGGTGGTGTCCCTGGGCACCTGCTCCTCTGTAGCCACCATCCCCACCAACATGGAGGAGGCCGCCGACACCGGCATCCGCAAGGACGTGGCGGACATGGTGCTGCCCCTGGGGGCCACCATGCACATGGACGGCTCCTGCTTCTCCTGTGTGCTGAAGATCGCCTTTGTGCTGGGGGTCTTCGGCCAGCGGCTGGACCTGGGGATGCTGATTCCCGTGGTGCTGGTGGCCGTCCTCAGCTCCGTGGGCATGAGCGGCGTGCCCGGCGGCGGGTATATCGGCGAGTACATCATCTGCTCCATCTTCTTCCCCGCTCAGATGGAGATCGCCTTCCCCATTTTGGTGGTCATCGGCAACCTGGTGGACCCCCCCGCCACCATGATTAACGCCGCCGGAGACTATGTGACGTGCTTCATCGTCTCCCGCTTCGTGGACGGGAAGGACTGGCTGCAGAAGGTTCTGAACAAATAATCGCTTTCCATTAGGAGGCCCCGGAGCTGCCGTTCCGGGGCCTCTGTCCGTTCCCGGCGGACGCGGCCGGAAAGCGCCCCGTGAAAATATCCCGCCGGAGGCGCCGGAGCTCTTTTCTTTTTTCGCGGGGTGTGTTATACTGCAACAGATAAGGCTTTTTCCCAACCCAAAAATTAAGACGCGAGGTGTAGGCGATGGGCCAGGCGATGGATCTGACGGAAAAATTTCTGCACAGAGAGGATAAATACAAGGGCATCCTGATGGATGTCCATGTGGACACGGTGGAGCTGCCCAACGGGAACACCTCCCTGCGGGAGGTGGCGGACCACACGGACGGCGTGGCCGTGCTGCCCCTGGACGAACGGAACAACGTGCTGGTGGTGACCCAGTACCGCTACGTGTTCGGCCGGACCCTGCTGGAGATTCCGGCGGGCAAGCTGGACGAGGGGGAGGACCCGGCCACCGGCGCCCTGCGGGAGCTGCAGGAGGAGACCGGCGCGGTGCCGGACGTATTTCTGCCCCTGGGCCGCCTGCTGCCCTCCCCCGGCTGCTTCGGGGAGACGCTGCACCTCTTCCTGGCCCGGGGACTGCGGATGGAGGCCCAGCATCTGGACCCGGACGAGTTTTTGAACGTGGAGAGGATCCCTTTCCCGGAGATGGTGCACCGCTGCGTCACCGGCGAGATCGAGGACGCCAAGACCGTGGCCGCCGTACTGCGGACAAAAGTGCTTTTGAATCTGTAATATCAGATGCTGTGCGGCCGCCGCTGTCTACGGCGGCGGCCGCACAGCGCTTAAATCATACTGTGTTATTTCCGAGTCTTAAATCTGGAGATAATACCGCCCGGAGGTTTTCTATGGACAGACAAAAAACCGTCCTCATCGTGGAGGACGAGAAGAACATCGTGGACATTCTCCGCTTCAATCTCCAGCGGGAGGGCTATCAGACACTGGAGGCCTACGACGGGGAGGAGGGCCTGCGCAAAGCCCAGACGGAGAAGCCGGATCTGATCCTGCTGGACGTGATGCTGCCCAGGATGAACGGCTTTGAGGTCTGCCGCGCTCTGCGGCAGGCGGGGGACAACGTGCCCGTCATCATCCTCACCGCCCGGGAGGAGGAGACGGACAAGGTCCTGGGGCTGGAGATCGGCGCCGACGACTATATCACCAAGCCCTTCTCCATGCGGGAGCTCATCGCCCGGGTGGGGGCCAACATCCGCCGCACGTCCATGGCGGCCCCCGCCGCGGCCACGGCCGCCGCCGGCGCCATGGCGGTGTCCGGCAGTCTCTCCATCAACACCGAGAGCCGTCAGGTCTTCCGGGACGGTCAGGCCATCGACCTGACCCAGCGGGAGTACGAGCTCCTGACGTTCCTGGCCAGCCACCCCAACAAGGTCTACTCCCGGGTGGACCTGATGGAGCAGGTGTGGAACTACGGCTACGTGGGCGACGATGTGCGCACCGTGGACGTGACGGTGCGCCGCCTGCGGGAGAAGATCGAGGTGAACCCCGCCAGCCCCGTCTATATTCTCACCCGCCGGGGCGTGGGGTACTACTTCTCCGTCCAGGAGTGACCCGGGGAGACTTTGCCGCGAGAGGAGGTCCGCCATGTTCAGAAGCCTTCATATGAAGCTCACGCTGATTCTGCTGCTGCTGATCACGTCGCTGATGGCGGTGGTGGGCGCTTTCCTCACAGTCAGCGTCTCCAGCTTTTATATCAACTCTTTCTACCAGGAGATGAGCGACGTCTTCGGCGGGGAGAACAACAGCTTCATCTACGACCTGCGGGGCGCCGCCGCGGACGAGGAGGACCCGGCGGGCCGCGTGGCGGAGATCCTGGAGGCCAGGGCCGGCTCCCTGGGCGTGGACTACCGCACGCGGAACTACTTTGTATTGGACGGCGAGACCGGCGCCTATATCTCCAGCTCCGCCAACGAGTCCGCCCTCCCCCGGGAGCAGAGCGCCAACCTGCTGGCCGCCCGGAACGCCGTGGCCCGAGGGGACGAGACCGCCGTGGGGGACCAGAGCGACATCACAGCAAGCTTCATGGACGTGGCCGTGCCCATCATGGGGGGCGGCAACGCCTTTATCGTCTACATCCTGGACAACAAGGACACCGTCTCCGGCCTCAACGCCCAGCTGTTTCTCATCATCATGCAGGCCCTGGTCATCGGCCTTTTGATCTCCGTGCTGCTGAGCTTTTTGCTGTCCAAGACCATGGTGGGCCCCATCGAAAAGCTCACCGCCGGCGCGGAGCGGGTGGCCGCCGGGGACTTCGGGGACCAGCTGCTGGTGGAGTCCACCGACGAGATCGGCATCCTCACCGGCACGTTCAACGAGATGGCGGACATCCTGCAGTCCACCCTGGCCGCCGTGGAGAACGAGCGCAACAAGCTGGACACCCTCTTCCTCCACATGACCGACGGCGTGGCGGCCTTTGACCACACCGGCCGCCTGATTCACTGCAACCCGGCGGCCACCGCCATGCTCCAGCGGCCCCTGGACGGCACCTGCACCTACGACGACCTCTTCGGTTCCGCCTACCCTTTCCAGGACGTGCTGGCCCTCCGGCGGCCCGACCACGCCGAAAGTGAGCTCCTGGTGGGCGGCAGCACCCTGGAGCTGTACCTGGCCCCCTTTTCCGGTCAGGACAGCGGCGGCGTGCTGGTGGTGCTCCACGACGTGACGGAGCAGCACCGCAACGAGGAGCGGCGCAAGGAGTTTGTGGCCAACGTCTCCCACGAGCTGCGCACCCCCCTGACCAACGTCCGCAGCTACGCCGAGACGCTGCGGGAGGCCGGGCACGACATTCCCCTGGACACCGCCAACGGCTTTTTGGACATCATCATCAACGAGACGGACCGCATGACCCACATCGTCCAGGACCTGCTGACCCTCAGCCGCCTGGACGCCGGGGACGCGGAGCTGGTGCTCTCCCGCTTCCCCTTTGAGGAGGCCATTGTGAGCGTCACCCGGGCCAACGCCCTCAACGCCAAGCAGCGGGGCCACCAGCTGGTCTACGATCCGCCGGAGAGCCTGCCCCTCATCGTGGGGGACCGCAGCCGGCTGGAGCAGGTAATGATGAACATCATCGGCAACGCCGTCAAGTACACCCCCGACGGCGGCCACATCCGCATCACCGCCGGGGCCGACCGCGGCACGGTCTGGATGGAGGTCTGCGACGACGGCATCGGCATCCCGGAGAAAGACCGCACCCACATCTTCGACCGCTTTTACCGGGTGGACAAGGCCCGCTCCCGGGAGTCCGGCGGCACGGGCCTGGGCCTCTCCATCGCGCTGGAGATTGTCCAGCGCCACCAGGGCACACTGACCCTGGCCCCCCATGAGGGCCCCGGCACCACCGTGCGGCTGGAGCTGCCCATCGGCGGACCGGACTCCAAGATCCTGTCTGAAAACGGAGACGGGGCTCTCCCTGAAATCTGACGAAAGGAGCGGTACGGCATGGACGAGCGCAGACGAAAACGCTGGGATTTCCTCCAGAATATCACCATCGTCCTGCTGGCCCTCTCCGCGGTGTTCCTCTTCGCCCAGACCCAGCTGTACTCCCTGGGCATCGACGCCGGCAGCAGCTATCTGCGGTACCTGTCGGGGGACGCCGCCCAGACGGCGGACGCCTCCCAGACCGCCCTCACCAGCCTCTCCGCCCCGATACGGCTGGCGGTCACCGGCGTCTACGGCGGGCGGTACGGCAGCGTGGCCCTCACCACCTCCGACGAGGCCTTTGAGCCGGTGGGCGGGCTCCTGCGGGAATCACTGCGCTCCATCCAGTCCCTGGCCGTGTGCGAAAAAAACGCCTTTTTGACGGCCCTGGGCGGCACCTGCGTCTATTGTGACTTTCTGGAGCCTCTGCCGCTGCCGGTGCTGGCGGGTCTGATGGGCGCCTCCGTTGAAAGCGACCTGTCCGTCCGACGGCTGATGGTCTCCGCCCAATCCGACGGCGCCACGGCGCTGTATCTCTGGTGCGAGGGGGACGTCTGCCGGTGGGGAATCTCCGCCGTGTCGGCGGAGGAGCTGGAGCGGGTGGTCAGCGGCTACGAGCTCAACGGAGCCCGCTTCGCCCTGGACGGCGGAGAGCCGGAGACCGCCGCGCTGAACCCCTGCTCCCTCTTTCCCCCGGAGCTGCCGGCGCTTCCGGTGCTGACCTCCGCCGCGTACCTGCCGGACAGCGACGCGCTGCTCTCCGCCCTGAACTTCTATCCCCGCACCAATTCCCGCTACACGGAGTCCGGCGGCGTGGAGGTGGTCACCGACGGGGACCGCACCCTGCGCCTGAGTCCCGACGGCGTCATCCGCTACCGCAGCGGCGGCGACCCGGCCCTCGCCATCCCCGCCGCCGGAGAGGAGCCCACCGTGACGGAGGCGGTAATGGGGACCAACGCCCTGCTGAACAGCCTCCTGGCCGGTCAGACCAGCGAGGCCGGGCTGTATCTCACCGGTGTCCGTCAGACGGAGAGCGCCATGGTCCTCTCATTTGGCTGGCAGGCCGGCGGCGTGCCCATCCGCCAGGACCGGGGCGCCAATGCGGCGGAGGTAACGCTGTCCGGCAGCGCGGTCTCCGCCCTCACCCTCCGCTTCCGGCAGTACGCCAACGCCGGGGAGACGTCTCTCCTGCTGCCTCTGCGCCAGGCCCTGGCCATCGCCGCCCGGCAGGAGGGAGCCGAGCTCTCCATCGGCTATCTGGACAGCGGGGAGGCCGCCTCCGCCCGCTGGCTGGCGGACTGAGACCCACAAAATTTTCCGGAGAGGAGCCGTGAGCATGGATCGGCGCCAGCTGAAAAACGTCATCATCATCATCCTGCTTTTGGTCAACGGCTTTTTGGCCGGCTCCCTGGCGCACCGGAGCACGGCGGCCCGGGCCGCCCGGGACCGCTCCGCCCAGCAGCTGGCGGAGCTCTTTGACGCCGACGGCATCCAGCTGGACCCTGCCGGCATCCCGGAGGAGGAGCCTCCCGCCGGCCGCGTCCTGACCCGGGACCCCGACCTGGAGCGCTCCGCCGCCGGTCATCTGCTGGGCGGCGGTCTCCGCCGCTCCGAGCGGGCCGGCGTCTGCTCCTACAGCGGCGCAAGAGGCGCGGCGCTGTTCCGGGAAAGCGGCTCTTTTGAGGCCGCCGGCACCCTGGCCAGCCAGGGCGGCGAGGAGTTCTGCCGCAAGTTCTGTCAGGACTTCCACTACACGGTGTCCGCCGTACAGCTGGACGACGGCGGCAGCGGCACCATCACCGCCCTCCGGGAGTACGGCGGCCTGACGGTGGCCAACTGCACCGTGACGTTCACCCTGGAGGGGGGAGCGGTGACCGCCGCCCGGGGCACGCTGCTGCCGGACGCCTCCGCGGAATCCGCCGCCGGGGACCAGGCCCCCCTCTCCGCCCAGGCGGCCCTCACCGCCTTTTTGGCCATGCGCCGGGAGACCGGCGCCGTGGCCTCCTCCATCACCGGCATCTCTCTCTGCTACGAGCTCCAGAGCTCCACCGCCACTCCCATGTCCCTGACACCGGCATGGCATATCGCCACCGACACGGTTGATTATTATGTCAACTGCACCACCGGCACCGTCAGCCAGTACTGAGGGGCGGCGCTCCCTGGGCCGGCCGCCCAAATCCGCAAAATTTTTCAAAAAGAATCCCCCTGGCCACTTGACAGCCGCCCGGTTTCATGGTATCCTATCTCAGCTGACAATTTCCGGGAGGGCGAACGCAGGTGTAGCACAATGGTCAGGGCACCAGCCTTCCAAGCTGGGGATGCGAGTTCGATTCTCGTCACCTGCTCCATCAAATTCGCGCCAGTAGCTCAGCTGGATAGAGCAACTGCCTTCTAAGCAGTAGGCCAGGGGTTCGAGTCCCTTCTGGCGTACCAGCTCTCTCAGGAAAGCGGTCGGCCGGCGTTCCGTATGGTTTATATGTGGTGGGTGTAGCTCAGTTGGTTAGAGCACCGGATTGTGGTTCCGGGTGTCGTGGGTTCGAGTCCCATCTCCCACCCCAACAAAAGCAGGGGATCGGGGTTACCCCGGTTCCCGCTTTCCACATAGGGGCGTAGCCAAGTGGTAAGGCAAGGGACTTTGACTCCCTCATTCGCTGGTTCGAGTCCAGCCGTCCCTGCCAGCTCTTTCCGTCTGTGGGCGTTTGAACAACGGAATACGATCCGGTAGCTCAGTTGGCAGAGCAACTGCCTTTTAAGCAGTGGGTCCGGGGTTCGAATCCCCGCCGGGTCACCAGCTCAGAAATTTCCGCCGCTGTTCCGTTTCCGGCTTCGCCGAAAACTGCACTCTGGCGGGAATTTCTTCGCTTTCCACCGCGACTCGCTTCGCTGGACTCGCGGCGGAGAGGGGACGGGGGACAGCTTGCGGAAAAAACGATTTTGACCGCTTACTCCAAAAAGGAAGACACGCTTTTGCGTGTCTTCCTTTTTAGGTTTTGCTCCCGTTGGTCGCTCCACCCGATTCAATTTAATCCACGGACGGGCGAAATGAATTCGCCCTGGGGAAATTCTCCGCCGCCTATGGCGGCTCCAAATTTGCGGCGCATAGGCGCCGCCGGGCAGAAAGCCGGTCATACCCAAAAATCGATTTTGCTCATAAGAGGATCTGTCATAGGCCTGCCGGTCACTCCAGCAGTTCCCGCATCCGCAGCAGCATCTTCAAATCGTTCTCCAGGCACATGGAGGCGGGCAGACTGGCGTCATAGCGCAGGCAGTTCCCCTTGTCCGGGCTCAGGGGGAGGATCACCGCCTCGCTGAGACGGGAGAGAGTCAGGTTCCGGGCATAGCGCTCCCGATAGGCCGACTCCAGCGCCAGCAGAATATCCCGGCTGTTGGTCAGGCAGGTCTTGGAGAAAGCGAACACCGCCTCCCGGCCGCACTCCTTGTAGAACTTGGGAAAGGCGTAGGGCAGGATCAGGTTCACCGCCGGAGTCAGCCCGGGTACGGAGGGCCGGGCCCCGCCCACGGTGTCGCCGCCGATAAAGGGGTACATGGTGGACTCCACGAACCACGCCCGCATATTGGGAATATAGTACACGCTGTCCACCTCCCGCCCCCGGGCGGCCATCAGGTCCCGGCCCCGGCCGGAGAGGAGGCCCACCACGCAGCGGTCCACCTCCACGCCCTCCCGCCGCAGCAGGGGATCCAGCACCTGAATGCGGTTGCCGGAGTGGAGCAGGTCGTCCACCAGCATCACACTTCGGCGGAAAGAACGGACGGTGCGGATCTGGCTCTCCAGGGGCGCGTAGCCGGGGAAAGCCTCGATGGTGAAGGACCTCAGGTCCGGGGCGAAGACCTTGTCGGTGTGGATGGTCTTTGTGACGGTGTTGGGCACGGCGCTGCCCCGCAGGATCTTGCCGAAAGGCACGCACATCTTGGGCCCCAGCATCCGGGGGGACGCGGGCTCGGCGGGGACGCCGTTGAGGGCCGTCAGCATCCCCACCAGGCGGTGGTAGATGACCTCGGCGTTGAAAGACAGCACCAGCATCCCGGGGTACAGGGCGCAGAGGGCCCGCTGGAGCTGGTGGTGTGCCTTCCGGATGGCGGAGAGCACATGGATGTCGGAGGCGAAAGGCTCTTTCAGTGTGGTGGGGATGTTCTGCAGCAGCACCGCCGGGGAGCGCATATCCACCAGCAGCAGCGGCCGCTCCGCCGCGCCGGCGATGGGGACGAAGCCCTGCCGGCTCAGCAGATCCGCCATCTCCTCCGACGGCACGGGGCCGTACCAGGCGGCGTAGCCGCAGTCCTCCTCCACGGCTTTGGACAGCGCCTCCGTCAAGAGAAGCTGGCCCGCGTCGTAGCTGAAATTGGGAATCCGGGCCAGGTACAGCCCCGTCAGCAGCCGGACCCGTCCCGCCGCCCGGCAGCGCACCGCGTCCGCCAGGGCCTCGTCGCCAAAGGCGTCGTACAGCCCCCGGTCGCTGACGGTCCGCAGCGTCAAAAAGCCCAGGATCCGCTCACCGGCCCCCGTTTGGCGCAGCACCAGCACGCTGTCCCGGCCGTCCGGCTCCGGGAGAGAGCGGCGCTCCGCCGCCGCCATGGCGCGAAGCTCCTCCCACAGCGGCGCCTCCGGGCGCTCTGTCCACACAAAGCTCAAAAAGCCCGTCCGGATAACCCGCTTGTACTGGGGCTCCCGCAGGTAGAGGCTGTTGCGGTAGATGTAGTCCTGCACCGAGGGCTCGATGAGATTGGAGATGTCCCGCCCCAGGTCGATGTTCTCCCGGATGCGGGTGGAGCTGATGTCCTCCAGGTGAGTGGGCAGCTGGAGCTGGAGCACGTCCCCCTGGAGGCAGGAGAGGTCGGCGGCGATCTCCCGGCCCTGGGCGTCGCTGGAGCGGCGGAAGACGATGTGGTTCAGGTAATGGACGGAGCCGGGAGAGGGCGGGACCTTGTAGGACGAGGCGTTTGCCACCACGTCGGACCCCACCGCCAGGTACAGCTCCTGACCGGCGAACACCTGCCGCAGGCGCTGGAGGTCGGCGGGGGTGGCCAGGTTCACCGGGATGTCGTGGGGGAAGAGATACACGTCGAACTCGTCTGCCACGGACATGCTGACGATCTGCCGCCGGATCAGGGAGGGCTGGGCCTTCTTGGACCAGGAGAACTCGTCCACCGCCAGGTAGACCTCAAATCCCAGGTCCCGGATGGCCTGGACAATGCCCTTGTGGCTGAGGGAGAAAGGGTCGAAGGTGCCGGGGAAAAAGGCGGCCTTGGCTGGGATCTCAAACCGGAACGGTCCGCTCTGGATCTTGTGGAGGACGATGAAGCGGTAGATGTGGGAGAGGGAGGCGGCTGTGTAGAAGAACGTCAGCTCCTCCTCCGGCTGCTCGCCGATGAGGAAGAGAAGCTTCTTGCCGATGAGGGTGAAAAGGGAGGTCTTCTCCTCGTATCCCAGCTCCCTGGAGGCGAAGAGCTCTCCCAGGATGTGGAGCGCCTCCTGCCGCGCCGCCTCCCGGCGGTCGGCCAGGCCCTTGAGGAGGAGGCCCGCCAGCTTCCTGCGGCGCAGGGCAAAGGCCTCTTTCTCGCCGAAGCGGGCGGCGTAGGCGGCGTAGTGCTCCAGCATGGCCCCCAGGGTGGCCAGGGCCGCCGCCACCACGTCGGTGTTGGGGGAGCAGAGGAGGAGGGCCATCTGGTCCACCACCTCGTCCAGCTCCCGGGGGGTGAGCCACAGGGCGAACTGGCCCAGGTACTCCGGGATGTACTTGGAGATCTCCGCCTGGCCGGTCTCCAGGGCCTTGGACATCTCCACGGCGATCTCATTGCGCCTGTCCGGCGTCAGCGCCGGGGCGATGGCCAGCAGCGCCGCTCCCGCCATGCGGCGCACCACCACGTTCTCGCTGACCTTGATGAGGTTGGAGAAGTGGGTGGCAATGTGAAGGGCGCCCGCCCCGCCGGAGCGCTCCACCTGACTGAGCAGATATTCCACGCCGACGGCCTTCAAAATCCAGGGCGTGGCGGTCTTCAGGTTGTCCAGGGACACGGCGCTGACCACGCCGGGGCGGCCCAGGCGGGCCTTTTGAGCGGATACGTCCAGCCCCAGCCGCTCCCCCAGCTGCACCTGGAGAAACAGCAGCGGCGCGCTGTCGGCGCAGTCCGCCGCCTCCACCGCCCCGGCGATGACCCCCCGCTCCGCCGCCCCCTCCGGCAGAAAGCTCAAAAGATGCCGGAACAGCCGCAGCGCCGCCGCTTTCTGGGGGGCGCCGCCCCGATCCAGCCACCAGGCGGCAAAGGCCGCCAGCAGGGCGCAGCTCTCGGGGTCCGCCCGCTCCAGAGGGGCGTTCATCACGGCGTCCAGCAGGGCGAAAGCCACATCCGGCTCCACCTGGGCGGGGTTTCGGTAGTGGCGCAGCAGCTCCGCGGCGAAACGGGGGGCGTCCTTGTCGGAGCAGTCGCCCAGCAGGGCGTCCACCGTGGTCTTGGCCTGGTAGCGGATCATGCTGGTCTGCCGGGGCGTCAGGCGGCGGTCCGGGTGGATCAGCTTTTCCAGATACTCCGCCCACAGCTGGAAAGGCCGCTCCTCCGCCGGGTCCGGGGCCGCCCCGGCGGGCAGCTCCTTCTTATAGCCGGAGAGAAATCCCGCCAGCACCCGGCCGATGAGGGCGGCGGCGTGGCGCCGGATGTCCCCGTCCGCCGACAGCAGCAGCTCGTAGAGGAAATCCAGGGTCTGCTCCTTCTGGCCGGCGCTCCAGTAGGTGAAATACTCGTCGAAAATGGCCACGTAGGCCCGCAGCCGCCCCGCGTCCTTCTCGCTGCGGGCGGCCTCCAGGGTGGCCAGGAACAGGTGCTCCCGGCTCAGGCGGTGCATCAGGCGGATGTTGTGGTCCACGGCGGTGTAGCGCAGATAGTACACCACCTCGTCCGGGGAGGCCAGGGCCGCGTCCTTCCGGGGCACGGGGGGCACGCCGGAGGTCTCCAGGGTGGTGTCCACGCCGAAGTAGGTGAGATACTCCTCAAAGTCCCGGAGCTTGGCATAGACGAACTGGTAGCGCCGCCGCTTGGCGTCGTCCACGTTGTCCAGTTTGTTTAAGATCACGTCGAACGCGTCTTTCAGAGAGAAGAGCTCCGCGATCTCCCCGCCGTCCGCCGTCCGGGACTGCTTCACCCGGAAGTCGGCGTACACCAGCACCAGCGACTCCGCCGAGAGGTTCTCAATCTCCAGGTCCCACACGGAGTGGTTGGCGGCGATGTGGCCGATGGCGTCCAGCTTCCGCCGCCGGCACCAGAGGTCGGTGTAGTAGTAGTGGAGGTAGGGCACCCGCTCCCCGGGCTTACAGCCGAACTTGCCGATGTCGTGGGCGGCGGCGGCGCCGCTCATGAGCCCCAGGTCGATGCGGCCGCCTCCGGCCTTGAAGGCCCGGGCCACGGTCATGGCGGCGTGGTGGACGCCGGCGATGTGCTCCAGGGTCCGGAAAGGCGTCACCTCCCGGCCCAGGCGCAGCAGCTCGTAGACGTACTCCATCCGCAGCCGCCTCTGGAAGAGGCGGTACTCCTCCGCCGCGGCGCTGTCCTTAAGCTCCTCCTCGGTGCAAAGCGCAAAGTCCAGCCAGGGGTCAAAGGGCAGAGTCCGGCGCTCCTCGTCAAAGAGCACCTGGAGGAACTGGAGCAGGCACAGCCCGCCGTCCCACTGGGCGGAGGTGTGGGCCTCGTCCGCCCGGGGGTACAGCAATGACAGCGCCACCTGGTAGGCGCAGCCAAGCCAGCCCCCCTCCGGCTCCGGGGCCAGGGCGTCCAGCACCGGGCGGAACGCCTCCAGCGCCTGGGCGCAGGTGAGCCGCTGCCGAATGGGCAACAGCGGAGAGAGCATGGACTTCCAGTCGGCCGCGCCGAAGACCCGGCGGACGTCTTTCCGGGCAAATCCCAGCTTTCTCAAAAACGCTCTGTCGTTGAAGGTCTCCACCAGGTGGATGCGCAGGGCCTTGCTCTGATCCATCGCGTTTGCTCCTTTCCGTCCGCGGCGCGGCGGGTTTTCGTACCGCCTCCATTATACCCCAACCCGGGGCGCGGTGGAAGCGGAAATTTCAGAAGCTGTACCCTCTCCCGGCACAGCAGAGCACCCCGCCCGCCCGGCGGAATCAACTCCTGCCGGACAGACGGGGTGCCGCTTTCTCACCGCTCCTCGGGGGTGAAGTACACGAAGAACGTGTCGCCCTCGTCGCCCTCCTCAAAGGCCTCCAGATAGGAGATGGAGAAGTCCCTTTCCCCGGCGGGGACCTCGTACACCAGAAGTCCCGTGCGCTCCTGGTTCACGCCCAGGCTGTATGTGCCGGGCAGCTGGTCGCCGCTGATGGGGTCCAGCTCCTCGTAGGTCTCCGGGTCGGTGGTGATGGGCAGACGGTAGTCCTCCTCCCCGCTGCCGCCCCACTGGGCCTGGAAGTCGGTGTCGTACATCTCCACGCTGGAGGTGATGGTGTTCTTCACCGTGATCTCCACCACCAGCAGCTTGCAGTCCTCCGCCGCCGCACGGCCGGCGAACTCGCCGCAGGTGTAGGCGCTGTTGACAGTGTAATTGAACCAGTAGGTGTGCATCGTGTCGCCGATGCGGCCCTCGGCCCAGCCGTCCTCCGCGTAGACGTCGCCGTCGCCGGAGCCCACATTGGCGCTGCCGCCGGAGTTCACATTGGCGCCGCCCTTGGAGCCGCCGCCGGAGTCCTTTCCTCCGCAGCCCGTCAGAGCCAGCGCCAGCACCAGCGCCAACAGCGCCGTCAACCACCGTTTCATAAAAACACCCTCCCAAATCTCTCAAAATTTCCTCTCTCACAAGCGCCGCGGCGCCAACAGGCCCCTCCCTCAGCGGGTGGGGATGATCTCGATCCAGTACCCGTCCGGGTCGGTGATAAAGTAGATGCCCATGGCGGGATTTTCAAAGCAGATGCAGCCCATACCGGCGTGCTTTTCGTGGGCGGCCTGATAGTCCTCCGCCCGCAGGGCCAGGTGGAACTCGCACTCCCCCAGGTCGTACTTCTGGGGGTGGTCCCGCAGCCATGTCAGCTCCAGGCGGAAGTCCGTCTGCCCGTCCCCCAGGAACACAATCACAAAGCTGCCGTCCTCCGCCTCCTTGCGGCGCACCTCCGTAAGGCCCAGAGCCTCCCGGTAGAACCGGATGGAGCGGTCCAGGTCCGAGACGTTGAAATTAAAATGGTTGAATGTCAGCATTGTTATCACCTCACGGGCAGTATACCATACCCGCTCCGCCTGCGCAAGCGGTTTCGCCGCCGGCGGGGCGGCAAAATCATCGGACTGTACGAAAAAAGCCGCCAACCTTGGTTGATTTTCTGACAATTCCCTGTTTGCCATCCCCGCCATTCCGTGGTACTCTAAAGGCAGTTATAAAAGGCTAACTTTTGGAGGGATGTACCGATGACACTGGATCTGCTGCCCCTGGGCCAGGAGGCCGTCATTACCGCCGTGGGCGGCGAGGGGGCCCTGCGCTGCCGTCTGCTGGACATGGGGCTGATCCCCAGGACCGCCATCCGGGTGGAGAAAGTCGCCCCCCTGGGGGATCCCATCGAGCTGCGGGTGCGGGGCTACGCCCTGTCCCTGCGGAAAGAGGACGCCCGAAACATTCAGGTGGAGGTGCGTGAGGTATGATTTTCGCCCTGGCCGGCAACCAAAACTGCGGCAAGACCACCCTGTTCAACCAGCTCACCGGCTCCAACCAGCACGTGGGCAACTTCCCCGGCGTGACGGTGGACCAGAAATCCGGCACCGTCCGGGGGCAGAAGGACTGCACGGTGGTGGACCTGCCGGGCATCTACTCCATCCGGCCCTACACGCCGGAGGAGATCGTCACCCGGGACTTCATCCTGAACCAGCGGCCCGACGGCATCATCAACATCGTGGACGCCACCAACATTGAGCGGAATCTGTACCTGACCCTCCAGCTGCTGGAGATGCGCATCCCCATGGTGCTGGCCCTGAACATGATGGACGAGGTCACCGCCGGCGGCGGCACCATCGACGTCAAGGGGATGTCCGCCGCCCTGGGCATCCCGGTGGTCCCCATCTCCGCCGTGAAGAACCAGGGCGTGGAGGAGCTGATCCGCGTCGCCGTGGCCACCGCCCGGAGCAAGACCCTGCCGGCGGTGTACGACTTCTGCTCCCCCGGCCCGGTGCACCGCTGCATCCACGCGGTGGTCCACCAGATCGAGGACCACGCCGAGGCC
>CANAWG010000019.1 GCA_947365245.1 uncultured Oscillibacter sp.
TCTACACCAGGACGTACACTCTTTCCCTACACGACGCTCTTCCGATCTCGCAGCGCCTCAAACGGAAACCGGGCCGCGTTGGCACAGCTTTTAAGACAGCGCCTCGGCAAATACTTTCAGCAGCTGCTCCTGGTGAAACGGCTTATCCACAAAGCCCTTGGTGCCAATCGACTTGGCCCTTTCAAAGGTATCGCCATATGCCAGGGAGGAGATCATCACGATCCGGGCGTCCGGGTGCTCCTTCAGAATGATCTCCGCGGCGTCCAGCCCGTCCATCCCCTGCATAATAATGTCCATTGTCACCAGATCGGGCGCCACCTCCGCGTACTGCTTGATGGCGTCCTCGCCGCTGCGGCAGTATGCCGCGATCTGGTAATCCGTGCCCGCCAGGACATCCTCCATCTGTGCCCTGACCAGTTTGGAATCATCCACTACCATAAGTCGCTTGCTCATCTGATATACCCCTTTCCGTTATACCTGATCCGAAACGGCCCCGTCTGTATGGGAACGGGGCACATGGTGAATCAGCTGCGCGCCTTCACGCTGATCGTCAGAATAGGTGAGCACGAACTGCACCTCATGCCCCTCCGGCTCATAACGTCCATGGTAGAACACGGGCGGGCCGAAATGGGCCGGGATCTGAGTGGCCTGATACATGGCCCCTGTAATTTTGCCGCAGAGGACATTCAGGTATTCCTTGCTGAATTCCTCCAGATCCTCGGGCGTGACAGCCTCCTCATGGAAAGAGTTGCGGGCCATGCGGACCAGCAGACTGGTGTCGGCGCAGAGAGTGAGGCTGGTGTTGAAGCCCTTGTCAAACGTGATGTGGACGGTGCAAAGGTCCTCGCCCGGAGGCTGGTCCCCCTGGTGCAGGCGCACCCCGGCGGTCTGCTCCGTCACGTTTTGAAGCGCCTGGTCCAGTATCTGCTCCAGCCGCTCTTTTGTGAGCACGGTATTCATGAAGTCACCCCCCGGCGGCAGGTCCCTGACCGCTTCCAATAACATCCGCCGGATCGCTTTTGCCGCCGTCCGCCGGACCGCTCTCGCCGCTATGCTCGCCGCCGGCCTGACCATGAACGCCGCCTTGGCCGCTTTCACCGCCATATCCGCTGACGCTCGTTTTGGGCGGTTTCAAAATCCGCTGGACACGCTCGAGCAGGTCGTCCGGCGCAAAGGGCTTTAAGACATAATCGCAGATCCCCAGCTCGATGCCCTTCATGACGGACTGCCGGTCTTCCATGGCCGTCAGCATGATGATCGGGATGTCGGCCCGATCCTCCATGTTCCGAATCTCCCGCAGGATCTCAAAGCCGTCTTTAACCGGCATGCGAATATCCAGAAGGATCAGGTCCGGCTTATTCTTGCTCAGATACTTCAAAGCCCGCGTTCCGGAGTTCACCGTGACCATCTCATAGTGCTTTCCCAGCGCGTCCGTGATTCTCGACAGCGTAAACGCCGCGTCATCCACCGCTAAAATGCGCTTTCTGCCATATCCCGCACCCATCATTCCTGCTCCTCCTGCTCTTCAAGACTGCTCAACAGCTGGTTTAACAGCATTTCCGCGTTGTCATCCTCGTACAGCCTCAGCTGCCCCTGAATCTCCCTGAGGCTGTCCAGACGATCCTGGGGCAAATCGTGGCGGAGGATTTCCTCCACAATATCGGCACACTCCCGTGACCGGAAATCCTCCAATTCCTCCAGGGCCCTGGCCACCTGCCTCCTCAGCTCCTGCGCCGGCAGGGCGGGGAGCTTTTCCTCCTGCGGCGCCTGGCTTTTCCGCTGCTCTAAAACCCATCCGATCCTCTCCAGCAGCGCCCCATAGGCCTCCAGAAGCAGGGGGAGCTGCTGGTCGATCAGCTGCCGGTCGCCCTCCGCCGCGGCTTTCTCCTGGGCCCGGGCCATCTCGGAGACGCTCACCGCGCCGATATTGGCCGAGGCGCTCTTGAGCGCGTGGACCTCCGTCTGGTAGCCGGAGAGATCGGAGTCGACCAGCTTCTGCAAAAGGCCGATCTTGCGCTGGCCGTCCATGTAGTAGAGCTCCAGCAGCTCGGCAAAGCCCGCCTCGTCGCCGGAATAGTAGCGCATGGCGGCGCTCATGTCGATCCCCTCGATCTGGAAAGCGTCCGGGTTCATGGGCCCGCAGGCCGCCTCGCCGTCCGCGGCCTGCCGCCGCTCCTCCGGAATCCAGCGCGTCAGGAGATGTCCCAGCTCCTTTCGGTCCAGGGGCTTGGCGATAAAATCCTGGAAGCCCTTGTCTAAAAACCGCTGCCGCATTCCCTCCATGGCATTGGCCGTCAGGGCGATCATAATGGCCGCGGCCCCGTTCTCGCCGCAGTCCCGGCGGATGATCTCCGCCGCCTCAATGCCGTCCATCATGGGCATCATGTGATCCATGAAGATGATGTCATACCGGTTCCGCCGCGCCATCTCAATGGCCTGAGGCCCGCTCTCCGCCTCGTCCAGGTCAAAGGCATAGCTCTTGAGGAAATTCTTGGCCACCTTGCGGTTGACCACATTGTCGTCCACGACCAGCACCTTGACGCCGGGGGCGGTAAAGGTCTCTATGTACTCCGCCTCCGCCTGGGAGGGATCCGGCACCTCGGCGATGGAGCGCCGGTCCACAATTCTCTGAGGGATGGAGATGGTGAAAGCGGTGCCCTCCCCGTAGACGCTCTCCACGCCGATGGTGCCGCCCATCAGCTCCACCAGGTGCTTGACAATGGCCAGCCCCAGGCCGGTGCCCTCCACGCTCCGGTTGCGCTTGGAGTCCACCTGTCGGAAATCCTCGAAGATCTTGCTTAGATCCTCCTGCCGGATGCCGCAGCCGGTATCCTCCACCCGGAAGGTGAGGATCTCCTCGTCCTCGCGCTCGCCGGGCCTGCCGGTGACGGAGACCCGCACATAGCCCTCCTTGGTAAATTTGATGGCGTTGTTGAGAATGTTGATGAGGACCTGCTTAATCCGCCCGTCGTCGCCGTTGTAGCGGCAGGGAATGGTCTCGTCGCACTCGTACTTCATGATGAGGCCGCGCTTGGAGGCGGCCATGTCCATCAGGCCCACGATTTCGCCCACAATGGTCTTCAAATAGTAGTCCGTGGGCACCAGCTCCATCTTGCCGGCCTCCACCTTGGACAGGTCCAGAATGTCGTTGATGATGGCCAGCAGGTTTTTGGCGGCCGCCTGCACGTCCTTGGCATAGCCGCGGATGGCGGGGTCCCTGCACTCCTCCATGATGATGTCGTTCATCCCGATGATGGCGTTCATGGGGGTGCGGATCTCGTGGGACATGTTGGCCAGGAACTCGCTCTTTGCGATGTTCGCCTTTTCGGCCTGCTGGCGCACCCGCTTGATCTCGTTGATATAGGCCTTGATGTCGGTCATGTCCAGCACCAGGATGACGCAGCCCTGCCGGCGGCCGCTCTCGTCTATGATCTGCTTGCTGTGGCACTCGTAGTTCTGCCCGTTGATGGAGAAGCTCCAGGGGATGTTCTCGTTGAGCATCTCCTCCCGGAAATCCTCCACCACGCGGATGTTCTCTCCCAGCTTGTGCTCGGGCAGGCTGGTGAAGATGCGGGCGGCGGCCCGGTTGTAGCTGACAAGCCTGTCGTGGTCGTCCAGGGCGATGACGCCGTCGCCCAGACTCTCCAGCACCTTCTCCGCCGCAAGGTGGCGGAAGTCATAGTTCCGGCGGCCCCACACCACAATCACCACCATGGCCATGGAGATGGCGAAAGTGACCGGCGTGAGGTCGAAGACCACGATGATTTTGAATATATAGGCCGCCAGCAGGATCACGGGCAGGGTGGTGATGGCCAGGATGGTCTGATACTGGCGGCTGACCTGCTGGTCCGAGCGCAGGCGAATGGCCCGGGCCAGGGTGTGTATGGACAAAATGTAGGGAATGATGATGCGCGTGACCATGGACAGGGTGTACAGGGGACCGTAGGTGATGCTGACATAATGGAACCCGTCCGCCGTGGACAGCCACTGGAAATCCTGGTAAAAGATCCCGGACCAGTTGAAAAACACCGCGGGCAGAACAAGAAAATCGATGGCGCCAAGGACAAACAGCAGCTTCTTCGGGGGATGCGCGTAGCAGTATATGTAGGTGAACCAGCAGTAGCACAGCGGGGCGAAGATGGAACCCACATTCTCCACGGTCACCGCGGCCACGGCAACCTCCAGGGTGGGCGCCGTCAGCTCCAGCAGGTAGCCCACGTTCTGCACCAGGGTGCCGCACATGATAAAAATCAGGAGCTTCTGCTCCCGCGCCCCCTCTCCGTTGAGCAGGAGGAGCAGGGCGGCAAAGGTCAGACAGATCCCAAAGCACTCCAGGGCGATGACAAAATTTACCATATTTTTTCTCCTGTCCGCGAATTCTGCTTGTGCCGGGATAGGCGGAGTAGGGCGTCTTTCAAAGTACTATAACAATAGTACTTTTTCACTATGATGTCAAGGAATACATACTTACTGCGCCGGCCGGGTATGCAGATGCTTTTTGAGGAATCTGCAAAAGATGGGCGGATTTCTAAGTTTCATCTAAGGTTGCCGTGTAAAATGGAACTATCCATTTTGACAGGAGGTGTTTTTCGTGGATTTCCGCCACGAGTGGAAACATGAGCTGACGGTCTCCGACATGGTCGCGATCCGCCAGCGCCTGCGGGCGATTGCCAGGCCGGACGCGCACACGGCGGACGGGAAGTACGCGGTCCGCAGTCTGTACTTTGACACGCTCACAGACAAGGCCCTGCGGGAGAAGCTGGACGGCGTCAGCGTTCGGGAGAAATTCCGAATCCGGCTTTACAACGGCGACCCGTCCTTTATCCGCCTGGAGAAGAAGAGCAAGCGGGGCGGCCTTGGCAGCAAGGCCGGGGTCCGGCTGAGGGCGGATGAGGCCCGGGCCATCGTGGACGGCGATTATCGGTGGATGCGCGGCAGTGACCGCCCGCTGGTGACGGAGCTCTTTCAGAAGATGACCTGCCAGGGGCTTCGGCCCAGGACGATTGTGGATTACACCAGGGAGCCCTTTGCCTTTGCGCCGGGCAATGTCCGCGTGACGCTGGATTACGACATCCGGACCGGGCTGCGCTGCGTGGACTTCCTCAACCCGTCGTGCGTGACCGTTCCGGTCCCCGGCGCGCCCGTTATCCTGGAGGTGAAATGGGACGAATTCCTGCCGTCCGTCATCCGGGCCGCGGTGCAGCTGGAGGGCCGGCACACCGCGGCTTTCTCAAAATACGCCGTTTGCAGGACCTACGGCTGAATCAAACACAGAAAGGACCCCGCTGTATGACATTCAACGACATTTTCAAGTCCAGCTTTCTGGAGAACGTGACCAGCGTCAGCCTTTTCGACATGGCGCTGGCGCTGCTGCTGGCCTTTGGACTGGGCCTGTTTATCTTCCTGGTCTACAAAAAGACGTTTACCGGCGTCATGTACTCCTCCAGCTTCGGCGTGACGCTGCTGGCGCTGACCATGATTACAACGCTGGTGATTTTGGCCGTCACCAGCAACGTGGTGCTGTCTCTTGGCATGGTGGGCGCGCTGTCCATCGTTCGGTTCCGGACGGCCATCAAGGAGCCTTTGGACATCGCGTTTTTATTCTGGTCCATCGCGGTAGGAATCGTCCTGGCCGCCGGGATGATCCCCCTGGCCGTGATCGGGAGCGTGCTGATCGGGATCGTGCTGCTGGTGTTCGTCAACCGGAAATCCTGCCGGAATCCCTACATCGTGGTGGTGAACTGCTGCGGAAGCGGCAGCGAACGGCAGGTGCAGCAGTTTTTGAGGCAGAGCGCTGAGCGCTGCACCGTCAAGAGCAAGACCGTCCGCAAGGGTGACATCGAGCTGAACATCGAGATCCGCATGAAAGACGACAACACAGACTTTATCAACGCCCTCTCGGAGATGGAGGGAGTCAGCAGCGCCGTCCTGGTCAGCTACAACGGCGATTACATGGGGTGAGCGGATCATGTCGACAAGCAAACGGATTGATATTGTCTGCCTGGCCGGCGTTCTGCTTGCCATCCTCCTGACCGGATTTCTCCTGAACGCGGAGGCGTTCGGCATTGAGACCGCCCGCGCCGGCATGGGATACGAGGACCGCCTGTTCGACACATCCTTTGTACATACCATCGATATTGTGATGGACGACTGGGAGGGCTTCCTGGAAAATTGCGGGAACAAGGAGTACGCGTCCTGCGCGGTGGTCATCGACGGAGAGGCGTACAAAAACGTGGGGATCCGGGCCAAGGGAAACAACTCTCTCTCCTCCGTGGCCTCCTACGGCAATAACAGGTACAGCTTCAAGGTGGAATTTGACCACTATGAGAGCGGCAAGAGCTGCCACGGCCTGGATAAGCTCTCCCTGACGAGCCTGATCCAGGACAACACCATGATGAAAGACTACCTGGTCTATCGGCTGATGGACGGCTTCGGCGTGGACGCGCCCCTCTGCAGCTACGCCTATATCACGGTCAACGGCGAGGACTGGGGGCTGTACCTGGCGGCGGAGGGCGTGGAGGAGAGCTTTCTGCAGCGCAATTACGGCGGCGGCTGCGGAGCGCTTTACAAGCCCGACAGCGTGAACCTGGGCGGCGGGCGCCCCGGCGCCGCCGGCGGCGAGGATGTGAAGCTCCTGTACCAGGGGGATGACCCGGAGAGCTACCCCAACATCTTCGAAAACGCCAAGACGGACGTGTCCGAGGCGGACCGGCGGCGGCTGATCGCGTCCATCCGGGCGCTGAACGAGGAGACGGACCTGGAGGCCGTGCTGGACGTCGACGAGATTCTGCGCTATTTCGTGGTTCACAACTTCGTCTGCAACTTCGACAGCTACACCGGCCAGGTGGTTCACAACTACTACCTCTATGAAAAAGACGGCGTGCTGTCCATGATCCCCTGGGACTACAATCTGGCCTTCGGCAGCTTCCAGTCCAACGCCGGGGCGGCGGATATCGTCAACTTCCCCATCGACACGCCCGTCACCGGCAGCGATCTGGACAACCGCCCCATGGCCGCGTGGATTTTCCACGACGACGCCTATACGGAGCGGTATCACCAATATTTTTTCCGGTTCCTCTCCGACTATATTGAAAGCGGCGCCCTGGAGGAGATGATCGGGGAGACGTTCCGTCTGATCGCCCGCTATGTGGAAAAAGACCCCACCAAGTTCTGCACCTACGGGGAGTTTGAGACGGGTGTCGAGGCCCTGAGAGAATTCTGCCGGCTCCGGGCGCAGAGCGTCTCCGGCCAGCTGAGCGGTACGATTCCCTCCACCGCCGGCGGGCAGGAGGCGGACAGCGCCGCGCTGGTGGACGCCTCGGCGATCGACCTGAGCGACACCGGCTCCATGAACGGCGGTCAGTCCATGCCGGGCGGCCGGGACGCGCCCTGGGACCGCGGCGGCGAAAACGGGGACGGCGAAACTCCGCCGCCGTCTGACGGACAGAGCGGCAGTCCGCCGGGAGAGATCCCCGAATTTCCCGGCGGCGCCCCGGGACAGCGGAATCCACCCGGGGGAGGGCCCTCCGAGGATACCGGAGCCGACGCCGCCGTCCGCTGGGCGGCGCTGGGGGTATCCGCCGCGGTTCTGGCCTTTGGGCTCGCGTTCGCGCTGCTGTTCAAGCGGAGGTGATCCCGCGGCCCGCGGGGGCCGGGGGCCCGCGGACGCAGGCGCCTCGGCTGAAAGGCCTGATGCAGAATCGTCCGTTCCCGGCGGGAATGGACGAGAGCGCGGGAAAGCCGGCAGTCTCCGTCTTCTCCGCTTCCGTGG
The DNA here is from genome assembly GCA_947365245.1 of uncultured Oscillibacter sp. Taxonomy (GTDB): domain Bacteria; phylum Bacillota; class Clostridia; order Oscillospirales; family Oscillospiraceae; genus Oscillibacter. Next base: position 7,772 of record CANAWG010000019.1, read on the forward strand.
CATCATGCGTTGACATCCTTGTCAACGCGGCTTGTTCCGCCGCGAAGACCGCCGTGAACGAGAGCCCCCTTCTAAAAAACCGCAGGGCGCCGGAGGATCCCGGCGCCCTGCGGTTTTTACCCCAGAAGCCGCCTCCCGCTTTCGTCATCAGAGGCGGCCCGGTGTCAGAATCGCAGGGGCGTGGGGCAGGCTGACCGGCGCCTGCCGCCGAAAAAATACTTGACAAGTAGATTCTATTCGAGTAGAATATAGACATTCTATTGCAATAGAATCCAATGAGCCGGAGGGACACGCCATGGAGTACAGGATTTACGACAGTGAGCTGAGAGTGCTGGAGCTGCTCTGGAGCCAGGGGGAATTGACCGCCAGGGACATTGCCGCTCAGGCGGCGGAGCAGGTGGGCTGGAGCAAGACCACCACCTACACGGTGCTGAAAAAGTGCGTGGAAAAGGGGCTGGTGGAGCGGACGGAGCCGGGGTTCCACTGCCGGGCCGCCGTGACCCGGCAGGAGGCCCAGCGGCGGGAGACCCGGGGGCTGATCGACCGGATGTACGGCGGAGCCGCCGACAAGCTGGTGGCCTCCCTGCTGGAGGGACAGGCGCTGTCGGCGGAGGAGATCCACCGCCTGCGCGATCTGGTGGAGGAGCTGAAATGAGCTGGGAGGAGCTGCTGGAGGGGCTGTGGGCGGCGTCGTCCTCCGCCGCCGTTTTGATCTTGACGGCGCTGCTTTTGCGCCGGCTGTTCCGGGACCGGACGCCCCGGCGGGTCTTCTGCCTGCTGTGGGACGTGTCGCTGGCGCGGCTGCTGATCTGGGGCGCGCTCACGTCGCCGGTGAGCATCCGGCGGTGGATTCCGCCGCTGTCTCACGGGCAAGCTCCGGCGGGAAGCCCCGGGGCAATGCCCGGGTGGACGGCCCCCGCCGGCGGGATGGCGGCCGGCGCCGCCGTTTTGCCGGGGGCCAGGGTCTCCCGCGGGGCCGTGTCCCCGGATGGGAGCGCGGCTTTGGCCGCGGTGTGGCTGACCGCCGCCCTGGCGCTGGCGGCGTGGTTCCTCTGGAGCCATCTGCGCTTTCGCCGGTTCTGCGCCGACTCCCTGCCCCGCGGGGACGGTTTTTCCCAAAGCTGGCTGGCGGAGCGGCCCCTGCGCCGCCGGATCCAGATTCGATCCAGCGACCATATCGCCGCGCCGCTGACCTACGGCGTACTGCGCCCCGTCATTCTGCTGCCCGCCGGGGCGGACTGGACGGACCGGGCGGCCCTCTCCTGCGTTTTGGAGCACGAGTACCAACACATCCGGCGTTTTGACACCCTGCGGAAGGGCCTTCTGGCCGCCGCGCTGTGCCTGCACTGGTTCAACCCCCTGGTCTGGGCCATGTACGTCCTGTGTAATCGGGACATGGAGCTGGCCTGTGACGAGGCGGTGACCGCCGGCGGCGCGGACCGGGCGAACTATGCCCGGACGCTTTTGAACCTGGAGGAGCGGCGGGGCCAGCGGGGCCTCTCCGGCAGCCATTTCAGCCAAAACGCCCTGGAAGAAAGGATTCGATCGATTATGAAACACAAGCGTTTTTCAAGTGCCGCGCTCATCGCGGTTTTAACGGTTATGACCATTGCCGCCACCGTCTTCGCCTCCGCCGCGCCGGAGGCCGGTTCTGCCCGCGGCCATTTCCAGGCCGTGGAGGGGGACGTGATGATCCTCTCCAAAGGCGGGGAGGAGGGAGAGCGGCAGTACTCCGTGGACGGCGGCGAGACCTGGCTCAGCGAGGAGGACTACCACGCCCGGTACGGCGACTGGGGCGACGGCTGGCAGGTGGAGTGGTGGACCGCCCAGGACTACGCCGCCTGGCTGGAGGAGGAAAAACAGGCGCTGCAAAGCATCATCGGCGAGCGGGGCTACACCAGCACGGACGGCTGGTTCACCTGGGACCAGAAGAAGGTGGACGAGGCGATCGCGCTCTACGAGGGGATTTTAGAGGACATCAAAAACGGTGCGCTGTACTCCAAGACCATCACGGACAAAAACGGCGATGAAGTGGAGGATGTGGCCCTGGGCAGCGACGGCCCGCTGAACGCTGCGGTCACCTCCGTCTTTGAAGAGGGCGAGGACGTTCTCGCGGCCCCCTCCGAGACCGTGGACGAGGACGCGCTGCTGGAGGAGCTGAGGGCGTTCGGCGTCAGCGGCAGCGTCGGAAACCTGACCTACAAGGGGCGGCCCATCCGCCGCCTGGTGGACGGAGTGCCGGTGGGGGACGACGGGTATTCCATCCGCTATCTCTACTCCGATCCAGCCGGCGCGGTGGATGTCCATACCCTGCGCTCTGTCATTCACAATCCCGACGGCTCCTACGACCCCATGGGGGAATTGACCGGTGTGGCGGCGGAGGGTGAGGCCGGCTTCGACCAGAGGCTGGTGTTTAGCGCCGTACCCTCCGGCGGCCCGCAGATGACCACGGCGGAGGGGACCGGCGGCACCGGCGGGACCACGTTCGAGGAGATCTTCGCCCAATACGCCCCCTACGGCCTGGTCTACTTCCCCAGAGAGAGCGCCATGGGCAGCCTGACCTGGAACGGACAGGCGGTGAAGTCCTTTGCGGATTTGAAGCCGGACGGCGGTGCGTTCAGCTACCAGGACCCCTATGTGGAGGGCGGTCTGCGGGTGTACACGGAGTACGGCGCGGACGGGCGCCTGACGGGACTCCGCGGAGAGTGAGCGCCTGGAAAACCGCTGATTTTCCTCTCCCCATAGACGCTGAAGTATGGTATACTGGCAGAACAGGGCGGCGCGCCGGGGGGAGAGCCCCCGGCGGCGGCGGACAAAAGACGCGGAGGAAGCAGATATGAACAGCATCGTACAGCGGGATCTGGAGCGCATCTACAACGGCCTGACGGCGGAGGAGCGCGCCAGGTTTGCCGGCAGCACCCTTCTCTTCACCGGCGGGGCGGGCTTCCTGGGGTTCTACTTCATGGAATTTTTCAGCCGCTTCCGGCAGGAGCTGGGGGTGAGGAAGGTCATCTGCCTGGACAATTTTCAGGGGGGATATCCGGCGTGGCTCAGGGCCCTGGGCGACCGGGGGGACGTGGAGCTGCACAGGTTCAACGTCATCACCGACGACGTCTCCGCCGTCCCCGGGGCGGAGGAGGCGGACTATATCTGCCACATGGCCTCCATCGCCTCGCCGAGCTTCTACCGGAAGTACCCCATTGAGACCCTGGACGCCAACGTCTGGGGCCTGCGGCGCCTGCTGGATTTCTACTGTGAGCGGCCCATCCGGGGGCTGGCGTTCTACTCCTCCAGTGAAGCTTACGGCGACCCCGCCCCGGAGAACATCCCCACCCCGGAGACCTACCGGGGGAACGTGGACTGCCAGGGGCCCCGGGCCTGCTACGACGAGGCGAAGCGGTTTGGGGAGACCATGTGCTACCTGTTCCGCCAGAGATACCAGATGCCCATCACCGTCATCCGGCCCTTTAACAACTACGGGCCGGGGATGCGCCTGAACGACGCCCGGGTGCCGGCGGATTTCGCCAACGCGGTGCGGCAGAACCGGGATATCGTCATGTACTCCGACGGGAGCCCCACCCGCACTTTCTGCTACGTCAGCGACGCCGTCACGGGCTACCTGAAAGCGCTGCTGTACGCACAGCGCGGCTTTGAGACGTTCAACATCGGAATGGACAGGCCCGAGATCTCCATCCGCCGTCTGGCGGAGATTTACACGGAGGCCGGGCGGGAGATCCTCGGCTACACCGGGACGGTGAAATTCGGCGTCTCGGAGGACCGGGAGTATCTGCAGAACAACCCCAGCCGCCGCTGCCCGGTGATCGACAAGGCCCGCAGACTGCTGGGCTATGCGCCGGAGGTGGACGTGGAGCAGGGCGTGCGGTATTTTCTGGAGTACATCAAGGAGAGCCGGGAGGAGGAGCTGATATGGTGACAGTGGTGGGGCTGGGCTTTGTGGGCCTGACCACGGCGCTGGGATTCGCGGAGTATGGACACAGGGTGTACGGGCTCGAGGCCGACGAGTCCCGGATGGCGGTCATTCAGTCCGGCAGGCTCCCCTTTCTGGAGCCGGGGCTGGACGAGGCGCTGACGCGGCACCTGGGCGGGAATTTCCTTCCCACCGCGGACTGGGAGCGGGCTGTGGCGGACAGCGAGTATGTGTACTACTGCGTGGGCACGCCCTACGGGGAGGACGGCGAGGCGGACCTCACCTATCTGTACGGCGCGCTGGAGCAGACGCTGGGGGCGATCCACGACGGAAAATTCCGGGTGCTGGTGACAAAATCCACCATCCCGCCCTCCACCACCGAGGGGCGGATCATCCCCTTTCTGGAGGCGCACGGCGTCCGGGTGCCGGAGCAGCTGGGCGTGGCCAACAACCCGGAGTTTCTGCGGGAGGGCCACTGCTGGGAGGACTTCACCCGCGCCGACCGCATTGTGCTGGGCGTGAGCGACGCCCGCTCGGAGGCGGCGCTGCGGCGGCTGTACGCCAGGGAGCGGGCGCCGGTTTGCTGCGTGTCCCTGAACACGGGGGAGTTTATCAAGTACCTGTCCAACACCAGCCTGGCCTGCCTGATCAGCTACGCCAATGAGATGAGTATGGCGGCGGACGCCATCGGCGGGATTGACACGGCGGCGGCGTTCCGTATCCTGCACATGGACAAGCGGTGGCAGACGGGGACCATCCGGACCTATTTCTACCCCGGCTGCGGCTACGGCGGCTACTGCCTGCCCAAGGACACCAGCGCGTTCTACGCCAGAACGAAAGACTGCGGCTTTGACGGCCAGATTCTGCGGCACACCATTGCGGTCAACGACCGGATGCCGGCGGTGACGGCGGAGCGGATCATCCGGGCCGCCGGGGAGGACCGGGAGCGCTGCATCGGGATTTTGGGCCTCTCCTTCAACCCCGGGAGCGACGACGTGCGGGACACCCCCAGCGCGAAGATCATCCGGGCGCTGAACGAGGCGGGATACCGGAACGTCATCGCCTACGACCCGGCGGCCATGGAGCCGTTTGCGCGGAGCTACCGGCTGGACTGCCGCTGTGTGGGGACCTACGAGGCGCTGCTGGAGCAGGCGGACACGGTGGCCATCACCACCGCCTGGCCCATGTTCGCCGACGTGCTGGAGCGGACTGATAAGCCGGTGGTGGACTGCCGCTATATGCTGGAGAGGAGTGCTGGATATGCGGACGACCGATGAGATCAGACAGGAGATTTTCACGCTGGTCAGGGAGTACAGCGAGCGCGAGCAGGCGGAAAAGCAGCCGTTTTGCCCGGGGCAGAGGATCCCCTATTGCTCCCGGGTGTACGACGCGGAGGAGCGGATCAACCTGGTGGACGCCGCGCTGGAGTTTTGGCTGACGGCGGGGCGGTTCTCCGGCGAATTTGAAAGAGAGCTTGCCCGCTTCCTGGGGGTGAAGCACGCGGCGCTGGTGAACTCCGGCTCCTCCGCGAACCTGCTGGCCTTTATGGCCCTCACGTCGCCGCTGCTGAAAGAGCGGGCGATCCAGCGGGGGGACGAGGTGATCTGCGTGGCCGCGGCGTTCCCCACCAGCGTCGCGCCCATTGTGCAGTTCGGAGCCGTGCCCGTCTTTGTGGACGTGCGGCTGGGGACGTATAACGTGGACGTGTCCAGGCTGGAGGCGGCGCGGTCCGGGAAGACCAAGTGCGTGTTTTTGGCCCACAGCCTGGGGAACCCTTTCGATCTCAAGGCGGTGAGGGCCTTTTGCGACCGGTACGGCCTGTGGCTGATCGAGGACAACTGCGACGCGCTGGGCGCGGAGTATGACATGGGCGGCGGCTTCCAAAAGACCGGGACCATCGGCGATCTGGGCACCTCCAGCTTCTACCCCGCCCACCATCTGACCATGGGCGAGGGCGGCGCGGTCTACACCAACGACGACCTGCTGGGGCGGATCGTGCTGTCCATGCGGGACTGGGGCCGGGACTGTGTGTGCCCGCCCGGAAAGGACGACACCTGCGGCCGCCGTTTCGACGGACAGTATGGAACGCTGCCCAGGGGGTACGACCACAAGTATGTATACTCCCACTTCGGATACAATCTGAAAGTGACGGACATGCAGGCCGCCGTGGGCTGCGCGCAGCTGAAAAAGCTGGGCGGATTTGTGGAGCGGCGGCGGGAGAACTGGCAGGCGCTGCGGGATGCTCTGGCGGGGCTGGAGGACCGGCTGATCCTGCCCGTCTATGAGAAAAACGCCCGGCCCAGCTGGTTCGGCTTCCCGCTGACCTGCCGGCCCGGTGTGGACCGGGAGCGGGTGGTCCGGTATGTGGAGGACAAGGGGGTGCAGACCCGAATGCTCTTCGCCGGGAATCTGATCCGGCACCCCTGCTTCGACGCGCTGCGAGAGAGCGGGTGCGGCTACCGCGTGGCGGGTACTCTGGAGAACACGGACCGGATTGTGGAGGACACTTTCTGGGTCGGGGTGTACCCGGGGATGACGGAGGAGATGATCGACTACATGGCCGAGACGATCCGGGAGGCGGTGCGGCAGGCCGCCGGAGGTTCCTCATTTTAGAAAACCGGCTGGACGGACCGGGAGATCTGTGCTATACTGATTTAAAGCGGCGGTAGAAGACCTGAGCGACCCTTTTTGGCGCGCCCGGCCTCCCGCCGCTTTTTTCGCAGAGTGCAAAAAAACACCGCGCCGCGGGGGAAGACGAGGAAATGATTCATGAGTACGGAACGAAAGAAGCACGGGCAGTTTACCAGCAGCTGGGGGTTTGTGCTCTCGGCCGTGGGCTCCGCCGTGGGGATGGCCAACGTGTGGGGCTTTCCCGCCAAGATGGGCAGCAACGGCGGCGGCGCGTTTTTGATCGCCTATCTGGCGTTCATCCTGCTCTTTGGCACCGTGGGCCTCTCCGCGGAGTACGCCGTGGGCCGCCGGGCCCGCACCGGCACCCTGGGGTCCTACCGCATGGCCTGGGCCAGCCGGAAAGAGACGCTGGGCAGGGCCGGCGGCGTCCTGGGCTGGCTGCCCCTGGCGGGGTCCATGTGCATCGCCATCGGCTACGCCGTCATCATCGCCTATGTGCTCAAGGCCTTTTACGCCTCCGTCACCGGCTACCTCATGACGGCGGACACCGGCGTGTGGTTTGAGGGCTTTTCCCTCTCGGACTACTCCGTGGTCCCCTTTCACGTCATCGTGGTGGTGGGCACGCTGCTGACGCTGCTGCTGGGGGCCAGGAGCATCGAAAAGAGCAACAAGGTGATGATGCCGGTGTTCTTCATCATCTTCCTGGTGCTGGCGGTGCGGGTGGCGTTCCTCCCCGGCGCCGCCGAGGGCTACCGGTATATGTTCTCCTGCCGCTGGGAGGAGCTGCTGAACCCCATGGTGTGGATCTGGGCCATGGGACAGGCTTTCTTCTCCCTGTCCATCACCGGCAGCGGCATGATCGTCTACGGCGCGTACCTCCACCCGGAGGAGGACGTGGTGTCCCTGGCCAAGCAGACGGCCCTCTTTGACACCATCGCCGCCCTGGTGGCCGCCCTGGTCATCATCCCCGCCTGCTTTGCCTACGGGCTGGACGTGGGGGCGGGGCCCGCGCTGCTGTTCGTCACCCTGCCCCGGATTCTGCAGGACATCCCTCTGGGGCGGCTCTTTGCCGTGATCCTCTACACCGCCATGGTGTTCGCCGGGGTCAGCTCCCTCCAGAACATGTTCGAGGCGGTGGGCGAGTCGCTGCTGCATAAGTTCCCCAGGCTGAACCGCCGCTGGGTGCTGGTGATTTTGTGCGTCGTCTGCCTGGGAATCGGAGTGAACATGGAGCCCATCTTCAAGTGGGGGCCCTGGATGGACATCGTATCCATCTATATCATCCCCATCGGCGCCAGCCTGGGCGCGGTCTCCTGGTTCTGGATCATGCGGCGTCAGGAGCTGCTGGAGGAGATCAACCGCGGCGCGAAGCGCCCCTCCGGCGGCGTGTGGTACGGCGTGGGGCGGTATGTCTACGTCCCCTGCGCCATCATTCTGTGCTGCGTGGCGCTGTTTTTGAAAGTGGCTTTCTGATTGATCCGGGGAGGGCGGCGCCGGCATGGCGCCGTCCACTCATGTCCGTCAAAGGAAATTTTACGAAAATCCCCTTGACATTCCCCCTGGTGGAGGGTGTATCCTGACCTTACAAAATTCAAGACGCCCCGGGCTCTCACACCCCGGGGCGGGAAAGGAACGAACATGAAGCGGACAACCCGAAAACTCGGTGCGCTGCTGCTGGCCCTGGCGCTGTGCCTGAGCCTCTGCGTCCCGGCCTTGGCGGCGGAGGAGGACGGTCTCCATACCGCGGCCAGACAGGCCGCGGCGGGGGCCAGGACTTACGGCGGCGCCAGCCAGATCAGCTGGGCGGTGTGGCAGGACGGTGAGATCATCACCAATGGAACCATGACCGCGTCCCAGGACCCGGACGCCGGTGATTCGGAGCAGCTGGGCGCTGTGGGCGGGAGGCTTTACGGCATCGGCTCCGTCAGCAAGATCTACACCACCGTGGCCGCCATGCAGCTGGTGGAGGCGGGAAAGCTGGACCTGGACAAGCCGGTGACCACGTACCTGCCGGCGTTCAAAATGGCGGACCAGCGCTACAAGCAGATCACCGTGCGGATGCTGCTGAACCACTCCTCCGGCCTCATGGGCTCCTCCATGGGCAGCGGACTGCTGTTTGACGATCCCAGCGAGGCCGCCGCGGACCGGCTTCTGGAGCGGCTGGCCGTCCAGCGGCTGAAAGCGGACCCCGGCGCGTACAGCGTCTACTGCAACGACGGCTTCACCCTGGCCCAGCTGGTGGTGGAGGCCGTCAGCGGGCAGGAGTTCATGGACTATGTCCGCGCCAACATCCTGAAGCCCGCCGGCCTGAAGGAGACCTATGCCCCCGGCGACGGATTCGGAGACCGGGCCGACATCTACGGCGGAAGCGATACTGCGCCGCTGCCCATGGACTGCCTGGGCGTTCTGGGCACCGGCGGCCTGTACGCCACGGCGGAGGACGTGGCCGCTTTCGGCGGGGCTCTCACCGGCACCGGGCTCTTAAAGCAGGCCTCCCTGGACGCCATGGCCCAGCCGGAGTACAAAAAGGGCCTGTGGCCCCAGGAGGACGCCCCTGACGCCCTCAGCTACGGCTTGGGCTGGGACAGCGTGGAGTGGTTCCCCTTCCACCAAAACGGCATCACCGCCCTGGTAAAGGGCGGCGACACCCAGTTCTACCACGCGGGGCTGGTGGTGATTCCGGAGTACCGCATGGCCGCGGCGGTGCTGACCTCCGGGGGCGTGTCCACCTACAACGAGCTGGCCGCCACCCAGATGCTTGTCGCCGCGTTGAAGACCCAGGGCGTGGAGGTGGACGAGACCCCCGTCACATTACCGGAGGCCGCCCCCGCCAAAATGCCCCGGGAGCTGCTGAAAAACGCCGGATACTACGGCTCCCTCCTCCAGTACAAGGTGGACATCACATCGGACGGCAAGCTGACCATGAACTACCTGGGCATGGACGTCCCCGCCCAGGAGTTCACCTATCACAGCGACGGCACGTTCCGAGACGCCGCCGGCATGGCCTGTTTGAAGTTCGTCAAGGAGTCCAACGGGGAGGTCTATCTCTACCAGCGGGCTTTCTCCGCGCTCCCCGGCCTGGGGGGCCTGGGCACCTCCAATTACGCCGCCATGAAGCTGCCGGAGAATAAAATCTCCCCGGAGCTCCAGAAGAGCTGGGACGACTTTGCCAGCGGCACGGACATCCTCCCCATGAACGAGCGGTACAGCTCCCAGGTCTACTGGGCCATGACCGCCGCCGCCCAGGTGGAAAGCGCCGCGGAAGAGGGGGTCCCCGGCTATATGGGCTCCCTGAAGATCGTGGACGAAACCCACGCCCAATACGCCGTCCAGATCCCCGGCAACGTGGGCCGGGACGGCTATGACCTGGAGCTCCGCCGGGACGAAGCGGGCGCGCTGTGGATGTATCAGTCCAACGGGTCCGTGTATATGGAGCAGGCGGCGGCGCCGGTCCTCTCCGCCGGCGGCGGCTCCGCCCGCTGCACCATCCAGCCCGACGGCTACGCCCGCTGGTACAAGATCGGCGAAAACACCGCCGGAAAGACCATGGCGGTCCAGCTGCCAAAGGACGCCGGATTCTGGGTCTACGACAAGGACTGGAACGTCGCCGCCTCCTCCGTGGTGGGCGGGGACACCTCCGCCGCGCTGCCGGAGGGGGGCATGGTGGTCTTTGCCGGGGATCCCGGCGCGGTGTTCCGCCTGACCTTCTCCTGACGGAGCAGCGGCGTCTATAGAGATGAAATGAGAGGCCGGGGCGGTAAAAACCGCTCCGGCCTCTCGGGTTCTGGCTGAGGGTGGAGGACAGGCGTCAGGGGAGGAGCTCCGGCGGGGCTTCGGCCTCCGGCGGGACCGGACGGGCGCAGTACCGGTCCAGAACCCTGGGCGTGAGGCGCAGAAACAGGATGATGGAGATCAAACTGGCGGTGATGTCGCAAAAGGGCTCCGCGGCGAAGGCGGCGGGGGCGGAGAACAGAACGGGAAACAGCAGGATGCCCCCCAGAAAGAGGCTCTTGCGCATCAGGGAGCACCCCAGGGCCAGCCGTACCTGCCCCAGGGCGGTGGACATATCCACGCACATCCACTGGGCCGCCATGGAGAGGGCCCCCATGGTGTAGATCCGGATATAGCGCACGCTGCGCGTCAAAATCTCCCCGTCCTTGGAGAAGAACAGGACGAACCGGGGCGCCAGCACCTGGGTCAGCGCCAGCATGAGGGCGGCGAAGCCCAGGCACAGGAGGAACACGCCACAGAGGGCCTGCCGCACCCGCTTCCGGTCCCCGGCTCCCAGGTTGAAGCTCACCACCCCCTGGCAGCCCAGGGTGATGCCGCTCATGGGCATGGACAGGAGGAGCATATAGCTCTGGACGATGGCGGCGCAGGTGATGAGAACGTCCCCCTCGCCGGGACCGCCGCGGCGCTGGAGGGCCGTGTTGAGGATGATGAGGATCACGCTGTCCAGGGCGTAGGTGAGGAAAGGGGGGAGGCCCAGCAGCAGGATCCGCCGGCACAGACCGCCCTGGAACCGCCCCCAGCGGAGGGGGGCGGGCAGTCCCGGCAGACGCAGGGACGCCAGGGCGAAGACGCAGGCGGCGGCCTGGGAGAGGACGGTGGCCCAGGCGGCGCCGGAGACCCCCAGACCCAGCAGAAAGATGAACACCGGGTCCAGGGCGATGTTCAGCGCCGCCCCCAGCATCACCGTGACCATGCCCAGGCCCGAGCGGCCCTGGGCGATGAGGAAGCTGTTCAGCCCGCCGGAAAGCAGGGCGAACGCCGTGCCGGCGATGTAGACGGTGATGTAGTCCAGGGCGTAGGGAAAGGTGTCGGCGCTGGCGCCGAACCACCAGAGAAACTGGCGGCGCAGCAGGAAGAACACCGCGCTCAGTCCCACCGCCAGCCCCAGCAGCAGCCGAAAACAGTTGGAGAGGATGGCCCCGGCGGCCTCCCGGTCCCCGGCACCCAGCTTCATGGCCATCAGCGGCGTGCCGCCCAGGCCCACCAGCATGGAAAAAGAGGACAGCAGCGTGATGATGGGCCCGCAGACCCCCACCCCCGCCAGGGCCAGACCGCCGATATCGGGGATGTGGCCGATGAACATCCGGTCCACGATGCTGTAGAGGACGTTGACAAACTGGGCCAGCATGGTGGGCACCGCCAGGCGGAGCAGCAATCCCGGCATGGGATCCCGCCCCAGGTCGTTTTTCCGGCGCATAAAACCATCCCCCTCTCCAAAAGACTTTATGTGCGGGCGCGAATACCCGCGGCTTGCTTATTATAGCCGCCTGGCGAAAAATGTCAAGCGGAGGGGGTGCGGAACGCCGGATCGGAGCGGGGGGAGGCGCCGCTCTGCGGCGCCTCGCCATTTTTTAGACAGGGCCTAGGAAACCGGGGCGGTTTGTGATATACTGTATCGGAATTTGAAACGGCAGCGGGGAGGCGAGGGCATTGGAGACCGTCAGCGGCGTCAGCAAGTGGAAATTGACCGTCCGCCGGAAAGGGGACGGGGTGACCGTTCTGCGGGCGGTGACCTGTGAGGAATCCGCCGCGCTGCCGGAGACGCTGTGGGGCCTGCCGGTGACGGCCCTGGGGGATCACGCCCTGGCCCCCGGCGCCGTCCCGGCGCCCGGCCAGGAGGTGCTGGTATCCTGCGGTCCCCTGCCGCCGGACGTACAGTGGGACAACCGGAACCTCCGGGAGCTGACCCTCCCCGCCTCCCTGGAGCGGATGGGGGACTACGCCCTCTTCAACTGCACGTCGCTGAAAAAGCTGTGCCTGGGGGACGGCGTGCAGTACTGGGGCGGCGGGGCCATCATGAACTGCCGCCTGCTGGACACGTTCCGGGTGGACTGCGCCGGCCGGGAGGGGGAGCTGCTGGCGTACTTCGCCGGGGAGCTGCCGGGGGAGCTGGACGTGGAGCTGCGCCGGGGCGGTGAGACGGAGGCAAGGCTGATTTTCCCGGAGTACGTGGAGGTCTACGAGGAGAACTGCCCCGCCCACCACTTCGACTACAGCATCTACGGCGCGGGCTACGGCTACCACCACTGCTTCTACGGCAAGAAGCTGGACCTCAGGGCCTACGACGCCCTGTGGCGGCCCATGCTGGCCATGGAGCACGAGGCGGGGTGCGCCCTGCGGCTGGCCTGGTGGCGCCTGCGGTATCCGGCGGAGCTGACGGACCGCGCCGGGGAAGGCTACCGGGCCTATCTCCGGGCACACACGCTGGAGGCTGTCCGGTGGCTTCTCTCCGCGGGGCACGGCGGAGACCTGGGACTGCTGCTGGCGGAGGCCCCGCCGGACCGGGAGACGCTGAGAGACGCCTGCGCCCTGGCCCGGGAGCGGGGAGACGCCGCCGCCCTGGCGCTGCTGCTGGAGGAGCAGCACCGGCGGTTCCCGGCGGGGGCGGCCCGGGACTTTACGCTGTGAGAGCTTGTTGAAAAAGAGGTGTTTCATTGGAACAGAGGTATGAGAAAATCGGACAGGAGATCCTCGCCGCCGCCCGGAACGAGCTGTATCTGAATCTGCCCTATCTGGATGCGGCGCTGTGCGCCCTGGCCTTTCAGCCCGGGGGCGGGGTGACGCTGTCCCTGGCCACCGACGGGGAGACGCTGTACTACGACGGGGCCTTTTTGTCGGAGCGGTATCTCCGGTCCCGGACGGCGGTGAACCGGGCGTACCTCCACGTGCTGCTGCACTGTATGCTGCGCCATCTGGGGAAGAAGCGGGGCAGGGTTTCGGAGCTGTGGGACCTCGCCTGCGACGCGGCGGTGGAGAGCATCCTGGACGGGCTGGACTACCCCTGCCTTGCGGGGGACGGCGCGCCGCTGCGGCGGAAGTTCTACGGCGAGTGCCGCATGGACATGCCGGTGCTCACCGCCGAGGGCGTCTACCGCCGATTGCTGCGGCTGGCTCTGCCGGAGTACGAGCTGGCCCGGCTCCAGCGGGCCTTTCTGGTGGACGACCACGGACTGTGGGACATGGAGCGGCGGGACGATCAGGAGCGGAGCCAGCGGCAGGACGAGAGGTGGAGGGACCTCTCGGAGAAGACCCGCACCGGCATGGAGACCGTGCTGGCGGGACAGGCCACCGGCGGCGAGGCGGTGCTGGAGCAGATCCGGGTGGCGGTCCGGGACGACATCGACTACCGGGCCTTTCTCCGGCGGTTCGCCGTGCCCCGGGAGGTGATGGCGGTGGACGGAGACGCCTTTGACTACGGCTTTTACGCCTACGGCCTGCGGCTCTATGGGAACCTCCCCCTGGTGGAGCCGCCGGAGACCCGGGAGGAAAAGCGCATCGAGGACTTCGTCATCGCCGTGGACACCTCCATGTCCACCTCCGGGGAGCTGGTGCGGCAGTTTCTCAGCTGCACCTACGCCATCTTGCGCAGCAGGTCGACCTTTACCCGGAAGGTGAACATCCGCATTTTGCAGTGCGACGACCAGATCCGCGCCGACACGGCGATCCGCGACCTGGAGGACCTGCGGCGCTACATGGAGAATTTCCAGCTTGCCGGCGGCAGCGCCACGGACTTCCGGCCGGTGTTTGACCACGTGGAGCAGCTGCGGCGGGAGGGGGCCTTTACCAGCCTCCGGGGGCTGATCTACTTCACCGACGGCATGGGAATCTACCCCCGGCGGCGGCCGCCCTGGGAGACGGCCTTTGTGCTGCTGGAGGAGCCGCCCATGTCCGTGCGGGTGCCCCCCTGGGCCATCCGGCTGGTGCTGGACCTGCCGGGGCTGGAGCGGGCTGTCCGGGAGGCGTCGGAGCTGCCGGACATGATCGATCTTTCGGAATTACCGGAACTTTAACGGCGCGCCGCGAAGCGCCGGGGAGGGAAACCATGAACATCAAACAAGCCAAACAGGAGATTGCCGACACCCTGCGGGCGTACCTGGCCAAGGACGAGCTGGGCAGCTATCTGATCCCCGCCGTGCGCCAGCGGCCCGTGCTGCTGATGGGCCCGCCGGGCATTGGCAAGACCCAGATCATGGAGCAGATCGCCGCGGAGACCGGCGTGGGCCTGGTGGCCTACACCATCACCCACCACACCCGTCAGAGCGCCGTGGGTCTGCCTTTCATCGAAAAGCGGACCTACGGCGGCCGGGAATTTTCCGTCACGGAGTACACCATGAGCGAGATCCTGGCCTCCGTCTACCAGCTGATGGAGCGGACGGGCATCAAGGAGGGCATCCTCTTTCTGGACGAGATCAACTGCGTCTCCGAGACCCTGGCCCCCATGATGCTCCAGTTCCTTCAGTGCAAGACCTTCGGCAACCAGCGCCTGCCGGAGGGGTGGCTCATCGCGGCGGCGGGGAACCCGCCGGAGTACAACAAGTCCGTGCGGGACTTCGACGTGGTGACGCTGGACCGGGTGAAGCGGATGGAGGTGGCGGAGGACTACGCCGTCTGGAAGGAGTACGCCCGGGCAAAGGGCGTCCACGGGGCGGTGATCTCCTACCTGGACATCAAAAAGGACCACTTCTACCGGGTGGAGACCACGGCGGAGGGGCTGGAGTTCGCCACGGCCCGGGGCTGGGAGGACCTCAGCGAGCTGATCTGCGCCTATGAGAAGCTGGGCCTCCGGGTGAGCCGGGAGGTGGTGGGGCAGTACATCCAGATGCCCCGCATTGCCAAGGACTTCGCAAACTATCTGGAGCTCTACTACAAGTACCAGCGGACCTACCATGTGGAGGACATCTTAAGCGGCACGTGGCAGCCCATCACCGTGTCGGAGCTGCGGGGCGCGCCCTTTGACGAGAAGCTGTCGGTGATGGGGCTGGTGCTCTCCCGCCTCAGCGAGGAGGCCCGGAACACCCGGCGCCAGGACGCCCTGACCACCGCCCTCCACGGCGCCCTGACGGAGTTCCGGGAGCGGATCGGGGCGGAGGCGCCCCAGGCGGTGCTGGCCCGGCTGATCCGGCAGCGGCAGGAGGCTCTGAAGCGGGCCGGGGAGGCGGGACAGCTGGACCGGGAGCGCCGGGACCTGGGCCTGCGGGAGATCCGGATGCTGGAGGACTGCGGGCGGCAGCTGGCGGACGTCCCCGGGGAGGAGGCCATGGACGCCGCGCGGGCCTGGTTTTCCCGGGAGGTGGACCGCCGGGCGGCCCTGGGGCAGGAGACCGGGGCCATGTTTGAAAACGCGTTCCGCTTTCTGGAGGAGACCTTCGGCGACAGCCAGGAGCTGGTGATCTTCGTGACGGAGATCACCGCCGGATTCGACACCAGCTGGTTTGTGGAGAACTTCGGCTGCGACGCCTACTTCCGCCACAACCGGGAGCTGCTGTTCGACGACACCCGGCACCGTATCCGGGAGGAGATCGCCGCCGTCAAGGCGGCGGAGCGGGAGAACCGGCAGGAGGAATAAAGAACGGCCGGCAGGACGATCGTCCTGCCGGCCGTTTCCTTATTTTCTCATTTCATCAGCTCGCACACAAGGTCGGTGTAGCCGGCGGGGTCCGCCAACGGGAGGCCCGCGATGAGCAGCGCCTGACTGTAGAGCAGCGAGGCGTACTTCTTCGCCTTTTCCGGATCCTCGGTGACGGCGCTCTCCAGCGCCTGGAAGACCGGGTGGTCCACATTCAGCTCCAGGATGCGGTCGGCCTTCAGGGGAGCGTCGGGCTGGACGGCCTGGAAGTACTTCTCCATCTCAAAGCTCAGACCCTCCCCGGCGGTGAGGCACACGGGGTGGGATTTCAGCCGGGCGGAGGCCTTGACCTCCTTTACCGCGTCCCCCAGGGCCTCTTTCACAAAGTCGAAGACGGCCTTGTGGGCGGCGGCGGATTCCTCGGCCTTTTTCTCCGCCCCCTCGTCGATCTCCTGGTCCAGCACGGAGCGGAACTCCTTGTCCTGATACGTGCGGAGGGTCTGGGCGCAGAACTCGTCCACCTCCTCGGTGAAATAGAGGATCTCCGTGCCCGCGTCCCGGAGGCTCTCCGTCTGGGGCAGGCGGTCGATTTTCTCCAGGGTCTCGCCGGCGGCGTAGTAGATATACTTCTGGTCCTCTTTCATCCGGGAGACGTACTCCGCCAGCGTCACGGGCTTTTTCTCCGTGGAGGAGTGGAACAGCAGCAGGTCCTGGAGCAGCTCCTTGTGCATCCCGTACTCGTTCACCACGCCGTACTTCAGCTGGCGGCCAAAGTTCTTCCAGAACTTCTCGTAGTCCTCCCGGCTGTCCTTGCACATCTTGGCAAGCTCGCTCTTGATCTTCTTCTCCAGGTTGGCGGCGATGACTTTCAGCTGCCGGTCGTGCTGCAGGAGCTCCCGGGAGATGTTCAGGCTCAGGTCCGGGGAGTCCACCACGCCCCGGATGAACCGGAAGTGCTCCGGCAGGAGGTCGGCGCACTTGTCCATGATGAGCACCCCGCTGGAGTAGAGCTGGAGGCCCTTTTCATACTCCTTGGTGTAGTAGTCAAAGGGGGTGGCCCCGGGGACGAACAGCAGCGCCTTGTAGGTCACCGCGCCCTCGGCGGACACGGCGATCACCCGCTGGGGGTCGGCGTAGTCGTGGAACTTGTCCCGGTAGAACTTGTTGTACTCCTCCGGCTTTACGCTGGACTTGCGCCGCTGCCAGATGGGCACCATGGAGTTCAGGGTGTCCACCTCGGTGTAGGTCTCGTACTCCGGCTTGTCCTCGGGGGAGCCCTCTTTCTTCCGTGTCTTGGAGATCTCCATGCGGATGGGGAAGCGGATGTAGTCGGAGTACTTGCGCACCAGCTCCTGGAGCCGCCAGGACTCCAGAAACTCGCCGTACTTCTCGTCGTCGGTGTCGGGCTTGATGTGCATGATAATATCCGTGCCCACGCCCGCCTTTTCGCACTCGGTGATGGAGTAGCCGTCGGCCCCGGAGGACTGCCACTGGCAGGCGGTGCCGCAGCCGTACTTTTTGGTCACCACGGTGATACGGTCCGCCACCATGAACGCGGAGTAGAAGCCCACGCCGAACTGGCCGATGACGTCGGTGTCCTTGGCGTCCTCCCCCATCTCCTGCTTGAACTTGTAGGACCCGGAGGAGGCGATGACGCCCAGGTTGTTCTCCAGATCCTCTTTGTCCATGCCGATGCCATTGTCGGAGACCGTCAGCGTCCGGCCCTCCTTGTCCACGGTGAGGTCGATCTTGAAGTCCTTGCGGCTCATGCCCACGCCCTCGTCGGTGAGGGCCAGGTAGCACAGCTTGTCGCAGGCGTCGCTGGCGTTGGAGATGATCTCCCGGAGAAAGATCTCCTTGTGGGTGTAGATGGAGTTGATCATCAGATCCAGCAGCCGCTTGGATTCCGCCTTGAATTGCTTCTTTGCCATAAAACGGGTACACTTCCTTTATTTTTATTTTTTAACAGTTAGTAAATATACCATACAGCGCCGCGGAAATAAATGACTATTTTGTAAATTTCGCTGTCAGACAGTTGTCTATCCTGAAAATTGCGAGTAGAATACTAAAAAGAGACGAAGCGGCGCTAAGGCGCCGGGAAGGGGCTTTGGGAGTATGGGTATTTTCCAGAGGGTGCGGGACACGATAGCTCGATTGATGTACGGCCGCAACGGCTGGGACCAGTTGAATCAGGCTCTCTTCATCTCTTATTTGGGCCTTTGGATCATGGAGCTGGTGCTGGGCGCGATGCTGAAGAGCCAGATCGTGAACAGCGTTCTCGAAGGGCTGCTGTTTGTCCTGATGCTCCTTATTTTTTACCGGACCTTTTCCAAGAACCTCTATAAACGCCGGGCGGAAAACCAGAAGTGGGTGAATTTCTTCTGGGGATTCAAAAGCCGCCGGAGGAACGCCGCCGCCCGCCGCGCCGACAAGGACCACCGGTATTTCACCTGCAAAAACTGCAGGACCGTCTGCCGGGTGCCGGTGGGGAAGGGAAAGATCGTCATCACCTGCCCCAAGTGCGGCGGGCAGATCAACGCCAAGACGTGAACGCGGATATACGAACCGGCCCGGGGCAGCGCCCCGGGCCGGTGTTGTTTGGCGGATGCGGCGCTCAGGCCTGGCAGACCGGAACGATCCAGCCCTTGTCGTCGGGGAGCTTGCCCCACTGCATGCCGGTCATGGTGTCGTAGAGCTTCTGGGTCAGGGGGCCGATTTCGCCGCCATTGATGAAAGCAGACTGGTCTTCGTAGTCCAGCTTCTTCACCGGGGAGACCACGGCGGCGGTGCCGGAGCCGAAGACCTCCTCCAGCTTGCCCTCTTTGGCGGCCTTCATGATGTCGTCGATGGCCAGTCTGCCCTCGATGACCTCGTAGCCCCAGTCCCGCAGCAGCTCGATGATGGAGCGGCGGGTGACGCCGGGGAGGACGGTGCCGTCGGTGTCCGCGGCGGCGGCGGTGTAGAGCTTGCCGTCGATCTTGAAGAAGATGTTCATGGCGCCCACTTCCTCCACATATTTGCGCTCCTGGCTGTCCAGCCACAGCACCTGGCTGTAGCCTTTCTGCTCGGCCTTCTGACCCGCCAGGAGGCTGACGGCGTAGTTGCCGCCGCACTTGGTGAAGCCGGTGCCGCCGGGGCAGGCGCGGACGTAGGTGTCCTCCACATAGATGTCGATGGGAGCCAGGCCCGCGGCGTAGTAGGCCCCAGAGGGAGAGCAGATGATGATGAACTGATACGAGGTGGAGGCGTGGACGCCCAGCTGGGCCATGGTGGCGATGGTGTAGGGGCGGATGTACAGCGACGCGCCCTCGGAGTGGGGCACCCAGTCCTTTTCCACCTCCACGATGGCCTTGACGGCCTGGACGAAGTCCTCCACGGGGATCTGGGGGATGCAGAGGCGGTCGTGGGTGTTGTTCATGCGGCGGGCGTTGCAGTCGGGGCGGAAGAGCTGGATCCTGTTCTCCGCGGTGCGGTAGGCCTTCATGCCCTCGAAGCACTCCTGGGCATAGTGGAACACCACGGCGGAGGGGTCCAGGGACAGCGGGCCGTAGGGCACGATGCGGGGATCGTGCCAGCCCTGGCCGGCGTCGTAGTCCATGATGAACATGTGGTCGGTGAAGACCTTGCCGAAGCCCAGCTTGCTCTCGTCGGCGGGCTTTTCTTTGGGGGCGGTGGTTTTGGTGATCTTGATGTCCAGCATTGCAGACAGCTCCTTTTATCAGATGTAAAGCTTTTGGAAAAGGCCCGGTATTCATATATATTTATACGCCCCTTACCAGGGAAAGTCAACGGCAAAATGGGCGGGCGGCAGTCCTTGAACTGCCGCCCGCCGAATCGGTCGGGATCCAATTATTTCACGCAGGCCATGCCCCGGCGGAACGCCTCGATGTTCAGTGGGATGAACTTGGCCTTGGGGCCGGCGAACATCTGGGTGATCATGGCCTCGATGGTCTCCGGCTTCAAAAAGCCGGTCTTGGCCACGTAGGCCCCCAGCATCACCATGTTGCCAACCTTGGGGTTGCCCACCTCCTCGGCGATCTTGGCGCAGGGGATGTAGCAGGCGGAGAGGTCCTCACGGGAGACCCGGTCCGTCACCACGTCGCTGTTGACGAACACGGCGCCGCCGGACTGAACGTCCGCCTCGAACTTCTCCAGGGAGGGCTCGTTGAGGGCGATCAGCTCCGTGGAGACGGCGAACACCGGGGAGCCCACGGGTTTTTCGGAGATGACCACGGAGCAGTTGGCGGTGCCGCCCCGCATCTCGGGGCCGTAGGAGGGGGCCCAGGTGACGTGGAACCCCTGCTCCATGCCGGCCTCCGCCAGGTTCTTGCCGATGGCCAGGCCCCCCTGTCCGCCGAAGCCGGAAATGATGATTCTCTTCAGCATCTCAGCGCACCTCCAGACCCTTGTCCTTGATGACCCCCAGGGGATAGTAGGGGATCATGTTCTCCTTCAGCCACTCCACGGCCTTCACCGGGGTGAGGCCCCAGTTGGTGGGGCAGGTGGAGAGGACCTCCACAAAGGTAAAGCCCTCGCCGGCCATCTGCTTCTGGAAAGCCGTCTTAATGGCCTTTTTCGCCTTGTTCAGATTGGCGATGTCCGTGACGCACACCCGCTCGGCGTAGACGCAGCCGTCCAGGGTGGAGAGCATCTCGGCGACCCGGATGGGCATGCCCGCCTGCTGGACCGTGCGGCCCTCCTGGCAGGTGGTGGCCCGCTGGCCGATGAGGGTGGTGGGGGCCATCTGGCCGCCGGTCATGCCGTAGATGGCGTTGTTGACGAAGATGGTGGTGAACTTCTCCCCCCGCATGGCGGCGTGGACGATCTCCGCCGCGCCGATGGAGGCCAGGTCGCCGTCCCCCTGGTAGGTGAACACCGCCTGGTCCGGGTGGGTGCGCTTGATGCCCGTGGCCACCGCCGGGGCCCGGCCGTGGGCGGCCTCCAGCATGTCGCAGTTGAAGTACTTGAACGCGAACACGGAGCAGCCCACGGGGCACACGCCGATGGCCCCGTCCAGGAGGCCCAGCTCCACCAGCGTCTCCGCCACCAGCTTGTGGATGATGCCGTGGTGGCAGCCGGGGCAGTAGTGGAGCTCGGCATCCGTCAGGCCCTTGGATTTCTCATATACGACCGCCATATCACTGCGCCTCCTTCAGGGCCGTCTTGGCCGCTTCGATCATTTCCTCCGCCGTGGGCATGATGCCGCCGGCGTGGCCCAGGTAGCGGATGGGCTTTCTCCCCTCCACCGCCAGGCGCACATCGTCCAGCATCTGGCCGGTGGAGCTCATCTCCACATCCAGTATCACTTTCACATGGGGCTTGGACGCGGTCTCCCGCAGGGCCCGCTCCGGGAAAGGCCACAGTGTCACGGGCCGGAAGAGGCCGGCCCTGATCCCCTGTTCCCGCAGCACGTCCAGCGCGGTGAGGGCGATGCGGGCGGGGGTGCCGTAGGCGGTGATGAGGACCTCCGCGTCGTCGCAGAAAGCGGTGTCCCAGCGGATCTCGTTTTTCTCGATCTCCGCGTACTTCGCCGCCAGGCGCTGGTTCAGATCGTCGCACTCCTCAGGATTTAAAAAGAGGGAGTTGATGACGTTGGTGTGGTCCCGGCCCTTTTTGCCATTGGCCGCCCAGGTCTTGGGGGGCAGCTGCCGCTTGGGCACGGGGCGCCACTCGATGGGCTCCATCATCTGGCCGATGAGGCCGTCCGCCAGTACCACCACGGGGTTGCGGTACTGGTCGGCGATGTCGAAAGCCTCCTGGACGAAGTCCGCCGTCTCCTGGACGTCGGAGGGAGCCAGGACGACCGTGCGGTAATCTCCGTTGCCGCCGCCCCGGGTGGCCTGGAAGTAGTCCCCCTGGCCGGGCTGGATGGTCCCCAGGCCCGGGCCGCCCCGCATGACGTTGACGATGACGCAGGGCAGCTCCGCCGCCGCCAGGTATGTAATGCCCTCCTGCTTGAGGCTGATGCCCGGAGAGGAGGAGGAGGTCATGGCCCGCATCCCGGCGCCGGCGGCGCCGTAGACCATGTTGATGGCGGCCACCTCGGACTCGGACTGGACGAATACGCCCCCCGCCTTGGGCAGATGGACGGACATGTACTCCGGCACCTCGCTCTGGGGGGTGATGGGATAGCCGAAGAAGCAGTCGCACCCCGCCCGGATGGCGGCCTCGGCAATGGCCTCATTGCCTTTCCACAATTCTTTTGCCATGGCGTTCAGCCTCCTTTCAGAACTTCTCCACGGTGATGACGGAGTCAGGGCAGATCTTCGCGCAGCTGGCGCAGGCGATGCACTGACTCATGTCCGTCACCGCGGCGGGGTGATACCCCTTGCGGTTGATGGTGTGGGGGTCGACGGCGATGATGTGCTTGGGACAGACGGCGGCGCAAAGCTCACAGCCCTTGCAGCGGTCGGAGTCAAAGGTGATCTTGGCAGCCATGGGGGAACCTCCTCTCGATTCTCGTGGGTCATTCCCACGGTTTTTTCATGCGGATGGAAATGGGAAACACCGGCTCTTTGAGATCGGAGAGGGCCGGCAGGAGCCGCGTCTCCGCCGTATGGCAGAGAATGGGAATCCCGGTCCCGCGGGACACCGCCTCCGTAAGCGCCGCGCCTCTGCGGACGTCCTCCGGCGTGGTCTCGCCGCACAGGTGGGTGTTGTTCACCAGGGCGGAGCAGGTGAGGCCGGTGGTTGCCTCGATGGATCGCAGGCAGACGGCGGCGGATTCCGCCGTCCGGACCTCCGGACGGTTGGCGTTGAGCACGCAGAGGAGCTGGTAGTCCTCCCGGACGATCTGCGGCTGAAACCGGGCCAGCACCCGGGCGCCCACCGGGTCGCCGCCGATGTCCAGCACGCCCCGGAGCGTCCGGTCCTCCAGAACGGCCAGCAGCTCCGCCGGGACGGAGGGGATGTCGGCGTCGGTGCAGGCCTGGGAGGTGGCGATGAGCCGGATGCCCGCTTCCGCCAGCAGCGCCCGGCGCTCCCGGGAGCGGAAGTAGGGGTTCACGTTGTCCAGATCCGCCAGCGCCACCCGGGCCCCCTCTCCCGCCAGGGCCAGAGCCAGATTGACGGCCAGCTCCGTCTTGCCGGTGCCGTAGTGCCCGGTGATGATGGTGAGGCGGTGGGTAAAGATCTCCGCGGCGGTCAAGGGCGTCGCCTCCTTGCAAGGATGGGTTGTATTATTTCTGCTTGCGATGTATGATGTCATTGTACTTCCAAACAGAAAACCTGTCAAGGGGCTTCTTGTATTTTTTTGAGAAATGATGTATGATGTCACCGGATGTATGGAAACAGCCGCCGGAAGGAGAGACAGAGGATGGAACAGAAGAAAGCGAAGCTGTCGGAGCAGACATCAGACCGCCTGTACGAGATGATCGTGGACGAGCACCGCTATGTGCCGGGCAGCAAGCTGCCCAATGAAAACGAGCTCAGCGTCGAACTGGGGGTCAGCCGCACCACGCTGCGGGAGGCCATCTCTTTTCTGGCGGCCCAGGGCGTGCTGGAGATCCGCCGGGGAAAGGGGACTTTCGTGGCGGAGAGCCTGCCCGCCGAGGGGCTGGACCTGACGGCCCTGGCGGGGGTGCGGTCCCGGGTGCGGGCCAAGGACCTCTTTGAGATGCGGCTGATCTTCGAGCCGGCCACCGTGGCCCTGGCCTGCCAGCGGGCCAGCGACGAGGAGCTGCGTCTGATCCGGCGGAAGGCGGAGCGGGTGGAGGAGACCGCCGACGCCGGCGGGGACTGGCCCCTGGCGGACCAGGAGTTCCACTGGGCCATCATCAAGGCGTCCCACAACGAATATATGCGGCGGCTCTACCCTATCATCAACAGCGCCGTCAACGAGATCCTTCAGATCTCCCAAAACCGCCAGCAGATGCAGGACATCGCCCTGCGGGACAACCGGATGATTCTGGAGTTCCTCCTGCGGCGGGACGAGGCCGGGGCCCGCTACGCCATGAGCATCCACATGAAGCACCTGATCAATACCCTGTGACGGCGGCCGCGGAGAAAAGGGGAATTGTGGGTTTTACACAAAAGTGTGGTCTCAAAGCCGGATATGGCACCGCATAATACACGGAAATCACAAGGAATCTCGTCAAACTGCACAAAGAATTTGGTTTCATTCACAAATTGTACACAAATTCGGCGATACCCTCTTAACAAATCCAAAACAAGCGTGTATAATAGCGCCGTGAGTTGAGTGGGCTGCGGCGGAAGCGGCCCCTCTCCGCCTGTTTGCGGGGGAGGGGGGGGACTGCGCCCCGCGGCGGACGGGCTGCCGGAGGACGGCGGCCGCGGGAGGAGCGGTCTATGAAGTTTTGCCCCTTGAAGACGGCCGCCGGCGACACGGCCGGACTGGCGGCGGAGTACCGCTCCGCCAAGAAGACGGACGTGTTCCGCCTGGGGGAGCGCCACGTATTTTTTCGGAAGAAGATGAGCGTCTACTACGTCTCCTATGAGGAGATCGACCGAATCTTCCGCCGGGTGCTGATGGTGCCCATGCGGGTCTCCTGCTGCGGCGGCGAGATGGCGGTGGAGCACATTGTGCTCTGCTCCGGCGGAGCGGAACTGGCCGTGGTGATGCTGTCGGACCCCCGTACGGCCCCCTCCGTGATGGAGGCGCTGAAGGAGCGGGCTCCCCACGCGGAGTGCGGAAAGCCCCCCGCTGAAGACGGAGGAGAAAATGGATAAACACGAGGCCCTGGAAAAGCTGCTCAGCGCCTATTCCCACAGCTACGACATCTTTCGGGATGTGGAGGTGGAGGGGGGACGGTACCCCGCCGCGGCGTTTTTCTACCTGCGGGACGAACACTACCTGGTCCGCCGGGATAAGCAGTTCTACGCCACAGAGCAGCACGACTACACCTATTTTTACCTGACAGACCGCCTGGACGCGGAGACGCTGCGGCAGCAGATTGAGCTCTCCAGGGCGGCGGGGATGAAAGAGATCAAGCCCCACAAGGAGCACATGTGCTCCTACGTCACGCTGGTGATCCTGGCGGACGAGATCGACCCGGAGGCGAAGAAGCTCATCAAGCGGACCCGCTTCCACAAAAACTTTCGGCTGGCACTCCATGGCTGGATGGAGTATCACATAGCAGCAATGGAATGTTCCACGTTGAGCTTCCTCTCCAATCCAGCCGGGAAGGTGGCTCGCAAGACCCTGGAGGGAAACTTCGGGGCAAAATAAGAAGGGAGAGTGTACCTAGCAATGAATGGTCTGTTACTTCTGATCATCAGCCTTGCTGTGCTGATCGTCGGCTATATCTTCTATGGCCGCTGGTTGTGCAAGCAGTGGGGCGTGGGCGAGAACGACAAGCCCACTCCCGCACATGAGTTGGAGGACGGCATCGACTACGTCCCCGCCAAGGCCCCCATCCTGATGGGCCACCACTTCTCGTCCATCGCCGGCGCCGGCCCCATCACCGGCCCCATCGGCGCCGCCGGCTTCGGCTGGCTCGCCTGCACGCTGTGGATCCTGATCGGCGGCATCTTCTTCGGCGGCGTCCATGACTTCGGCGCCCTGTTCGCCTCCGTCCGCCACGGCGGCAAGTCCATCGGTGAGATCATCTCCACCAACATGAGCAAGCGGGCCAAGATGCTGTTTCTGATCTTCGCCTACCTGACGCTGATCCTGGTGGTGGCGGCTTTCGCCTCCATCGTGGCCGGCACGTTCGGCGCCACGTTCACCGAGAGCGGCACCGTGGACCTGGTTGCCTCCGAGGCCAACGCCCGGGTGGCCATGGTCTCCCTGCTGTTCATCCTGATCGCCATCGTCTTCGGCTTCCTGGTGTACCGCCGGAACGCCCCCATGGGCGTGGCCAGCGTCATCGGCGTTCTGGCCATCGTGGTGATCATCGCCATCGGCATGAACTTCCACCCCATCTACCTGAGCAAGGACGCCTGGATGTGGATCTGCGGCATTTACATCGCCATTGCCTCTGTCACACCGGTTTGGATCCTGCTGCAGCCCCGTGACTACCTCAGCAGCTTCCTGCTGTACGCCATGCTGGCTCTGGCCGTGATCGGCGTGATTCTGGCCCGGCCCGACATGGGCAGCATGGCCACCGTCAACACGTTTGTGGTGACCAACCCCGACACCGGCGCCGGCAACCCCATCTTCCCCGTGCTGTTCACCACCATCGCCTGCGGCGCTATTTCCGGCTTCCACTCTCTGGTCTCCTCCGGCACCACCTCCAAGCAGCTGGACAAGGAGACTGACGCGAAGCCCATCGCCTACGGCGGCATGCTGCTGGAGTGCGTGCTGGCCATCCTGACCCTGTGCGCCGTGGCCTATGCCTACAGCTGGAACGCCGCCAACCCCGACGCCGCCCTGAAGGGCGCCACCGCCATCTTCGGCGGCGGCCTGGCCCACATGATCGACGACACCATCCCCGGCACCTACAACATCCTGTACACCCTGCTGGTGCTGACCTACTCCGCTTTCTGCCTGACCTCTCTGGACACCGCCACCCGTCTGGCCCGGTTCATGTTCCAGGAGTTCTGGCTGGATTCCAGCAAGGGCGAGACCCCGGAGAACGTCACCGGCTACAAGAAGGTCCTCTCCAACATGTACGTCGCCACCATCATCACGGTGATTCTGGGCGTTGTGCTGGGCCTGAACGGCTATGAGAAGATCTGGGCGCTGTTCGGCTCCGCCAACCAGCTGCTGGCGGGCCTGGGCCTGCTGGCCGTGGCCACATGGCTGGGCAACATCGGCAAGAACAACAAGATGTTCCTGTTCCCCATGGGCTTCATGCTGGTTGTGACCATCTGCTCTCTGCTGATCAACACCAAGAACCAGATCGCCCTGATCTCCGCCGGCGGCGCCGACTGGGGCCCCTATGTCCAGGCCATTCTGGGCATCCTGCTGGTGGTTCTGGCCGTGATCCTGGCCATCGAGGGCATCGGCACGCTTGCCAAGAAAAAGCAGAAAGCCTGATTCAGGCGCTCTGTGAAGAGAGCGGCGGAGTTTTGCCAGTCTCCGCTGTGAGAAAGAGAAAAGAGGACTGCCGCTTACGCGGCAGTCCTCTTTTGTGCCGGGCCCGGAACGGTACGCCCCGGCGGAGAGCTTTAAAACCCCGGGGCGAAAGGAGAAAGAGGAAAAAATGGGGCGGCGCTGTGCGCCGCCCCATAAAATCGCGGGGGATGCGGGGTGGGGCGGGCCCTTATCCCGCCAGCAGCCGCAGTGCCTCCAGATACCCCGGCAGCCCGTGCCCCCGGACCGTCCCCACGCAGGCGGCCCGGATATAGGACACATGTCGGAACTCCTCCCGGCTGTCCGGGTCGGAGACGTGGACCTCCACCGTGGGGATGCCCACGGCTTTTACGGCGTCCAGCAGCGCCACGCTGGTGTGGGTGTAGGCGGCGGGGTTGATAACGATGCCGTCCACATGGTCAAAGTAGGCCTGCTGGATGGCGTCCACCAGCGCCCCCTCGTGGTTGGACTGGAAGAAGTCCACCTCCACGTGCAGCCGGGCGGCCTCCTCCCGGACCATGGCTTTCAGGTCCTCGTAGGTGGCGCTGCCGTAGATCTCCGGCTGGCGGATGCCCAGCATGTTCATGTTGGGGCCGTTAATCACCAGAATCTTCACAAAAATCCCTCCAGATCTGTTTGGCGGTCTCCTCCGGGGCGGCGCTGTTGTCCATCACCGTATCGGCGGTTTCGCCGTAGAGCGGCTTTCGCACCCGGTACATCTCCTCCAGGCTTCCTCGCTGGGACAGGGGGCGTCCGTCGGTGGGGAGGGCGGAGAGGTCCCGGCGGAGAAAATACACCCGCCCGGTGCGCCGCATGGCGGCGCGGTTTTCGGGCCGGAGAACGGCCCCGCCGCCGGTGGCGATGACCTGGCCGCCCTGGGCACAGACCTCCGCCAGCACCTGGCTCTCCAGATCCCGGAACGCGCCCTCCCCCTCCCGGGCGAAGATCTCCGGAATGGGCTTTCCGGCCCTTTGGACGATCTCCCCGTCCAGGTCCGCCAGGGGTCTGCCGGAGAGACGGGCCAGACAGCGGCCCACAGTGGTTTTGCCGCAGCCGGGCATCCCCACCAGGACGAGGTTGGTCTGATCCCGCCGGAGCTGGGCGATGAGCTTTTCTGTCTCGCCGTCGGGGACGGGGCGGCCGAAGAACAGCTCCTCCGCCCGCTTGGCCTGCTGCACCAGCATGGGCAGTCCCCCGGCCCAGGCCAGGCCCAGGGCTTCCGCCTGGAGCAGGAGATCCGTGCGGCCGGGGTTGTAGATCACGTCCGCCGCGGCCTCCAGATGGGGCAGCGATGACAGATCCACGGGGCTGCCCGCCATGTCGGGCCACATGCCCACGGGGGTGGTGTTGATGAGCACCTGGGCCCCGGCGTGGCGGGCGGGCAGGTTTTCATAGTTGTCCGGCCCGGCGCGGGAGATTACGGCGACAGACCGGGCGCCCTCCCGTTTCGCCGCCGCCTGGGCGGTGAGGGAGGCCCCGCCGCTGCCCAGGATGACCACGTGCTTTTCCGCCAGAGTGATGTCCGCCCGGCGGAGCATGTAGAGAAAGCCGTCGATGTCCGTGTTGTACCCGCAGAGCTTTCCGCCCCGGCGCACCAGGGTGTTGACGCTGCCGATGGTCTCCGCCGCCGGATCCAGCACGTCGCAGAACTTCATCACATCCCGCTTGTAGGGGATGGTGACGTTGAGACCGCCGATGTCCTCCCGGCGGAGGAAGCCCTCCAGCGCCTCCGGCTCCAGCTCGATCAGACGGTAGCCCCCGCAGCCCAGAGCGCGGTGGATGGGCACGGACCAGCTGTGGCCCAGCTTCCGGCCCAGGAGGCCGTAAATCTTCCCATCCATGGGTCACACTTCCGCGTAGCTGCCCAGGAACTGGAACTGGGCGCAGCTGCGCTCCATCTCTTTCAGCATGGCCAGCACGCCGGGGTCCTGGACACTGGCCTCCAGCTCCAGGAAGAAGATGAACTCAAAGTCGCTGCCCGCCACGGGGCAGGACTCCAGCTTGGTCATGTTGATGTCCAGCGCCGCCAGCTTGGAGAGGATGTCGTACAGCGCGCCGGGCTTGTTCTCAAAGGCGATGATGAGGCTGATGCGGTTGGCCCCGGCGTAGATCACCGGCCGCTTGGTGACGCATATAAAGCGGGTGTAGTTGTTGTCGCTGTCCTGGATCTTGTCGTTGATGCAGTTCAAACCGTACAGGGCGGCGCAGGGGTGGGAGGAGATGGCCGCGGCTGTGCGGCTGCCGCTCTCCGCCACCATCTTGGCGGCGGCGGCGGTGTTGCCGCAGGGGATGATCTTCACATCCTTGAGGCCGCCCAGAAATTTGGAGCACTGGCCGATGGCCTGCTCATGGGAGTAAATTTCCGTGACGTTCTCCGGCCTCACCCCCGGCAGGGCCAGCAGCTCGTGGCGGATGCACAGCCGGGCGGAGCGGACGATGGAGAGGTCGTGCTCCTGGAGCAGCTGATACACCGCCCGGACGGAGCCGTTGGAGCTGTTTTCAATGGGCAGCACGCCGAATTTGCAAAGGCCCGACTCCACGGCGGCGGCCACCGCCTGAAAGCTCTTGACATACAGGATGTTTCCCCGGGGCAGCAGCTTGTCGCAGGCCACCTGGGAGTTGGCCCCCTCCACCCCCTGGCAGGCCACAAGGCCCGTCTGGGGGAAGACCTCGCCGCCATTGTTCAGAGCGGCCTCAATTCGCTCTCCCACGCGGGTGGGGGCGGAAATCAGCTCCGCCTGGCGGGAGCGGGCCAGCTCGAAGAGGGTGGAGTAGAGGTGATAGGCGTAGCGCTCCTTGTCCCCGGCCTTTTCCGTGACCTTGGCCAGGATCTCCCGCTCCCGCTGCTTGTTGAGGATGGGGAGGCGGTGCTGGTTTTTGTAGGCGGCCACCTCCTCGCTGAGGGCCATGCGCTCTAAGAAGAGGGAGAGCAGCTGGTCGTCTACGGCGTCGATTTTTTCCCGAATTTCAGAAAGTTCCATGGTTTCCCTCCAAAAGCATATCCAAAAGTACGGCGGCGGTCACCGCCTCCACCACCGGGACGGCCCGGTGGGCAATGCAGGGGTCGTGGCGGCCGTGAATTTGAAGCTCCGTATTCTCCCCCCGGGAGAGGCTGACGGTACGCTGGGGCCGCCCGATGGACGGCGTGGGCTTGAAGGCCGCCCGCAGCGTCACCGGCATCCCCGTGGTGATGCCCCCCAGGATGCCGCCGGCTCGGTTGGTCTCCGTGCGGATTTTGCCGTCCTCCATGAGAAAGGGGTCGTTGTTCTCCGAGCCCCGGCGGGCGGCGGCGTCAAAGCCCGCGCCAAACTCCACGCCCTTGACCGCGGGGATACCAAAGAGGGCCGCCGCCAATCGGTTCTCCACCCCGTCAAACATGGGCTCTCCCAGTCCGGCGGGGAGGCCCACGGCGGCGCACTCGATGACGCCGCCCACGCTGTCCAGGTCATTCTTGGCCGCCAGGATCTCCGCCTGCATCCGCGCCCCGGCGTCATCGTCCAGGACAGGAAAGGGCTTGGCGGCAACCTCTGCGAAGAGCGCCGCCGTGGGGTGCAGAGGGAGGGGCGCGTCGCGGACGCCGCCCACAGAGGCCAGATGGGCCCCCACATAGACGCCCCGGTGGGCGAGAATCTGCTTGGCGATGCCCCCGGCGACGCACAGCGGGGCCGTCAGCCGGCCGGAGAAGTGCCCGCCGCCCCGCATATCGGCGCGGCCGTCCCACTTGACCCAGGCGGTGTAGTCCGCGTGGCCGGGCCGGGGCCTGTCCCGGAGCTCCCCGTAGTCCGAGGAGCGCTGATCGCCGTTCCATATCACGGCGCACAGCGGCGCGCCGCAGGTTTTGCCGCCCTCCAGGCCGGAGAGGAACTCCGGCGCGTCCGCCTCTTTCCGGGCGGTGGAGAGAGGGCTGGTTCCGGGCTTGCGCCGGTCCAGGAACCGCTGGAGCTCCTCCAGGTCGATGGACTCCCCGGCGGGGAGGCCCTGAACGGTGACGCCGACGGCCCCGCCGTGGGACTGGCCGAAGACGCCGACGCGCAGAATTTTGCCGAACTCAGAGGACACGGACGTCACCTCCCAAGGATTCGTAGTCCCGCCAGAAGCCGGGGTAGGACTTCTTTACCGCCTCGGCTCCCCGGATGACGACGCCGCCCTGGCAGCGGGTGGCGGCAATGGCCGCCGCCATGACGATGCGGTGGTCGTTGGCCCCGTCCACCGTGCCGCCGGGGAGAGTGGAGACGCCGTAGACCGTCAGGCCGTCCGGCTCCTCCGATACCGCGCCCCCCAGGGCTTTCAGCATCCGGGAGACGGTGGAGAGGCGGTCGCTCTCCTTCAGCCGGAGGCGGGCGGCGTGGGTGAAGCGGGTGGTGCCCCGCCGGACGGCGGCCATCACCGCCAGGGGCGGCAGCAGGTCCGGACAGTCCGAGAGGTCGATGGAGACGGTGCCCTCCTGGGACAACAGCTTGCAGTGGGAGACCACCGCCGCGTCCCCCTGGGAGGAGTGGCCGTTGAGGCCCCGGAGCCGCAGATTGCTGCCCAGGGTGATGGCGGCGTACCAAAAGGCCGCCTGGGACCAGTCGGCCTCCACCGCGGTCTCGAAGGGGGCGTAGACCCCCGGGACGACGCCGAAGCTCTTGATCTGCGGCGAGTAGCGCACCCGGATTCCGCACTGCTCCAGCACCCCCATGGTCATGGTGACGTAGGAGGCGGACTCCAATTCCGTGGTGCTGGTGATGACGCTGGGGCCCTCCAGCAGAGGCAGGGCCATCAGGAGGCCCGTGAAGAACTGGCTGGAGACATTCCCCGGAAGGCGGTACTCCCCAGGCGTCAGCCGGCCCCGGACGGTGAGAACGCCGTCCGCCTGCTCCCAGGGGATGCCCCGCTCCCGAAAGAGGTCCAGGTAGGGCTGCTGGGGCCGCTCCATCAGCCGGCCATGGCCGGTGAAGACGCCTCCCTGCCCCGCGGTCATGGAAATGGGAATCAGGAAGCGGAGGGTGGAGCCGGACTCGCCGCAGTCGAATCGGGGCAGGTCCCCGAAGGGCTGGCGGATGCCGCCGATGCCGGCAATCCGCAGCCCGTCCTCCGCGGTCTCCCACCGGGCCCCCAGGGCCCGCATACAGCGCAGCGTGGCCTCGACGTCCGCGGAGAAGTCCAGACGGCGGATGGTGCTGGTGCCCGCCGCCAGGGAGGCGGCGATGACCAGCCGGTGGGCCAGGGATTTGCTGGGCGGCGGCGTCACCACGCCGGAGAGCCGCCGGGGTCGGATGCAGACGTCCATCGGGGATTATCCCTCCCATCCCGCCCGGATGACGTTCAAAAGCTCCGGGACGGGGATTGTTTTCAGCTCACAAAGGCCGATCCGCCGGGGCACCACCAGGGTGATGTCCCCGCCGGCGCGCTTCTTGTCGGCGGAGGCGGCCTCCGCCAGGGCCTCCGGGGGGAAGTCCGTACCGGTGGGCAGGCCGTTTTGGGCAAGGCACGCGGCGATGCGCCCGGCGATGGGCTCCTCCGCCCACCCCAGGGCCTCCGCGGCCCGGGCGATGACGGCAAGTCCCGCCGCCACGGCGTGGCCGTGGGGGACGGCGTATCCGCTGCACTTCTCAATGGCATGGCCCACGGTGTGGCCCAGGTTTAAGAGCTTCCGCTCCCCCTGCTCTTTCTCGTCCCGCTCCACCACGCCGGCCTTGTACCCGACGCACCGGGCGATGACCTCCGCCGGCTCCGCGGCGAGAGCACCGCTTTCAAAGAGGGCGAAGAGGCTCTCGTCGCACAGGACGCCGGTCTTAATGGCCTCGGCGGCCCCGTCGGCGAAGACGTCTTTGGGCAATGTGGCGAGGCAGTCCGTGTCGCACAGCACGGCGGCGGGCTGGAGAAAGGCCCCCGCCAGGTTTTTCCCCGCCGCCAGGTCGATGGCGGTCTTGCCGCCCACGGAGGAGTCCACGGCGGCAAGCAGGGTGGTGGGCAGCTGGACGTACCGGATGCCCCGCAGGTACACGGCGGCGGCGAAGCCCGCCATGTCCCCGGTGACGCCGCCCCCCAGGGCGATTACGCAGTCGGTGCGGGTGAGGCGGCGCTCCGCCAGAAATTCCAGGATGTTCGCCAGCGTGGTGAGGTTCTTGCTCCCCTCCCCGGCGGGGAAGATATAAGGGCTGACGGCAAAGCCGGCCGATTCCAGGCTCTCCCGGACCGTCTCCAGGTACAGGGGGGCCACGGCGCCGTCGGTGACGACCGCCATGCGGCAGGGGGACATGATCTCCCGGAGCGCCTGGCCGCAGCAGCCCAGCAGGCCGGGGGCGATGGTCACGCTGTATTCCGGAACGGTGCGGACATGGATGGTCTGCATAGTGATCGCTCCTGTTTGATAATTTTGTGGGGTCCGCCGCCCGCGGCGGGCCAATAATATCTTGAGGAATGATCCGCCCGGGGCCGCGGATCAGTTCCCCCCGGCGGAGGCTTTCAGCTCCCGGCCCTCTTTCAAAAGGGCCCGCACCCGCTCCGCGTCCCGGTCTTCCAGCGCCTGGGCGTAGTCCGTCAGGTGGCCGATGAGGATGTTCAGCTCTTTGACCAGGTAGTCGCTGTCGTCTAAGAACAGCTCGGTCCACATGTCCTCGTCCAGTCGGGCCACCCGGGTCATATCCTGGAAGCTCCCGGCGGAGAAGCCCCGCCGCCGCTGGGCCTCCGGCGATTTGACGTATGCGCTGGAGACAATGTGAGCCAGCTGGGAGGTGAAGGCGATGATGCGGTCGTGCTCCTCCGGCTGGGAGAAGGTGAGCCCCGCGAAGCCCAGGTCCAGGAAAAAGGCCTGGAGGGTCTCCAGCAGCCGCATGTCCGTCCGCTTGTCCGGCGTGAGGATCATGGAGGCCCCCACGTACAGATCCTCGCTGGAGGCGGTGAAGCCGCCCCGCTCCCGGCCGGCCATGGGGTGCCCGCCGATGTAGGCGAAGCCGTACTGCTCCGCCAGGGGGGTGATGGATTCCACCACCACCCGCTTCACGCCGCAAAGGTCCACCACGATGGCGGACTTGGCGATCTGCGGGGCGTGGGACCGCACCCACTCCACCGCCGCGCCGGGACGGATGGCAATCAGAATCAGGTCGCACCGGGAGAGGGCGTCCTCCGTCAGCACTCCGTCGATGGCCCCGCACATCCGGGCCAGGGTCATGGTTTCGGCGTCCAGGTCGGCGCCGAAGACGGTGTGGCCCGTGCGGGTCTTGATGCTCTTGGCCATGGAGCCGCCGATGAGGCCCAGGCCGACGATTCCCACGTTCATACGATTATCCCTCCAGAGCTTTCACGGCGTCGTGAAGGGCCAGCAGCTTCCTGGCCAGAGGGTCGAAGTCCTCGGGCTTGAGGGACTGGGGGCCGTCGCACAGGGCGTGGGCGGGGTCGTTGTGGACCTCGATCTGGAGGCCGTCGGCCCCGGTGGCCACGGCCCCCATGGCCAGGGGCTCCACCAGCCAGCTCTTGCCGGTGGCGTGGCTGGGGTCGATGATGACAGGCAGGTGGGTCAGCCGCCGCAGCACGGGGATTGCCGCCAGGTCCAGCGTGTTGCGGGTGTAGTGCTCAAAGGTGCGGATGCCCCGCTCGCAGAGGATCACGTTCTCGTTGCCGCCGGACATGACGTACTCGGCGCTCATGAGCCACTCCTCATAGGTGGCGGACATGCCCCGCTTGATCATCACCGGCTTTTCCTGGTGGCCCACGGCCTTCAAAAGGTCGAAGTTCTGCATATTCCGCGCGCCGATCTGGATCACGTCCACGTCCTTGAAGAGGGGCAGCTGGCTCAGGTCCATCAGCTCGGTGACGATGGGCAGGCCCGTCTCCTGCCGGGCGATCTTCAGATACTCCAGCCCCCTGGCCCCCAGGCCCTGGAAGGCGTAGGGGGAGGTGCGGGGCTTGAAGGCGCCGCCCCGCAGCATGGTGGCGCCGCTCTTCTTCACCGCCCTGGCGATGGCCACCACCTGCTCCTCGCTCTCCACGGAGCAGGGGCCGGCCATGATGGTCAGCGTGCCGCCGCCGATCTGGGTGTTCCCCACGGGGATGACGGTGTCCGCCGGGTGAAACTTCCGGTTGGCGTTCTTGTAGGGCTCCTGGACCCGCTTCACATCCTCCACGATGTCCAGGGCGGCGATGAGGTCGATGTCCAGCTGGGACGTGTCGCCCACCAGGCCCAGAATGGTGTGGGCCTCGCCGATGCTGGTGTGGATGGTAATCCCTTTCTCCTGGAGCCAGTTGATAAGGCTCTCCAGCTGCTCACGGTTGGGGTCGTGCTTCAAGATGACAATCATGGCGTTCTCCTCCTAAAAAAGTACAGATCATGCAAAAGACCCGCAGCCGGTTCGGCTGCGGGTCGTCACGTACGGATGGTTCTCACAAAACCAGCGATTACACGCCCACGTTTTCAGCCAAACCCAAATAAGCCTTACCATAAAAATAGGTAAAGCTGAAATAGCGGTATCCGGCATTGCGGGCGATGTTGGTCATGTCAAAAGCCCTCTTCACACTTTAAAGTACATAAACAGAATAACACGGCGGCGGGGAAATGGGAACTGTCATTTCTCACAAATGCGGAGTAAAAACCGGCCGGGCTATGATGGGTTTTGCCCACGGCGGGGCGGCGCTCAGGCGGCCTGCAAGTGGGGCTGCAGCGCCGCCATCAGCAGCAGATTGGCCTCCAGGATGAAGCGGGCGTCCTGGTCCACGGTGGCCTGGGTCTCCATGTAGCGGCGGTGCAGCTCGTCGATGGCGGAGGCCAGATCCCGCCGGGCCCGCTCCAGGCGCAGGGGACGGTCTCGGAGATATTCCGCCAGATACACCCGCAGGGCGTCCTCGTACTCCCGGTGGGCGATGAGGCTGTCGGGGTAGTTTTCGTTGTGGGGGAACGTAAAGGCGTCGGCCAGGTAGTGGGTCAGCTTGCCCAGGGTATAGTAGTTCCAAAGACCCCAGTGACTCCGCTGCTGGAGGCGGCGGATATGCTCGTTTATGTACACTTGGGAGTTGGAGAAGTTGTGCCCCCGGAACTTGTAGGCCCGCAGGGAGCCTTTCAGATAGGTCAGGGGGTTGCAGTCCGGCTGGAAAGAGCCGAAGAGAAAGGCCCACTCATACCGCCGGGCCTGGAATCCGTGTTCGCACTCCAGCAGGGTGGAGGCCAGAAGCTTATGGCTGCGCTTTTTCACCAGGACACCTCCGGGATTGGATTTCAGCGGCCCTTAGTATATCACAGGGGTCCCTGGCGCGCAAGAGAAAAATTTGCACTTTTTGGGTAAAAAAAGCGCCTCTGGAAGCAAATTCCAGCGGCGAGGACGCCGAGGGGCCGGAGAGGACCGAAAAGCGGGCCGCATGAGAGGATCCCGCCCCGGCCATTCGCCGGGGCGGGATCGACGGGAGAAATCAGACGGAGAACAGCAGCTGGCTGTACACGGGCATGGGCCAGCGGTCAGCGGCGGTGAGGAGCTCCAGGGCGTCCGCGGCGGCCCGGGCCCCGGCCATGGCGGGCAGCAGCGTGTCGTGGCTGTAGCGCATGGCCTCCTCGGGGTCCGCGGGCATGGCCTCCAGGCTTGCCGCCAGGGCGCGGCCCTTTTCCATCAGCTCGTCGGTGAGGGCGGCCACCTCCCTGGCGGTGCTGGTCTCGTAGGCACAGGGGAGGTGCAGCTGTTTTTTCTGCTCCGCCCGGACGCAGAGGTCGGCGGCGTATTTGGACACGGCGGGGAGGATGTCGTGGCGGATCATGTCCACCATGGTCTTGGCCTCGATGGAGATGACGGTGGCGTAGTTCTCCACATGGATCTCATACCGGGCCCGGACCTCCGCCTCGGTGTAAATGCCGTGCTTGACGAAGAGCTGGATGTTCTTGGGGGCGATGTAGGCCGGCAGGGCGTCGGCGGTGGACCGGAGGTTGCACAGGCCCCGCTTTTCCGCCTCCCGGAGCCAGGCGTCGTCATAGCCGTTGCCGTTGAAGATGATCCGCTGGTGCTCGGTGAAAGTCTTCTTCACCAGCTGGTGCAGGTCCGTCTGGAAGTCGGCGGACTTCTCCAGAATGTCGGCGAACTGCTCCAGCTCCTCGGCCATGATGGTGTTCAGGGCGATGTTGGGGCCGGAGACGGACAGGGAGGACCCGGGCATCCGGAACTCGAACTTGTTGCCGGTAAACGCCATGGGGGAGGTGCGGTTGCGGTCGGTGTTGTCCTGCCGGATGGCGGGCAGCACGTCCACGCCCACCTTTAGGATCCGCTTTCCCGCGTCGGTATAGGGGGTGTCGTGGATGATGGACTCCACCACGGCGTTGAGCTCGTCGCCCAGGAAGATGGACAACACGGCGGGGGGTGCCTCCTGGGCGCCCAGACGGTGGTCGTTGCCGGCGGTGGCCACGGTGGTGCGCAAAAAGTCCTGGTACTCGTCCACACCCTTGATGAATGCCGCCAGGAACAGCAAAAAGCGGGCGTTCTGGCTGGGAGTGGAGCCGGGCTTGAAGAGGTTGTGGCCGGTGTCGGTGCCAAGGGACCAGTTGTCGTGCTTGCCGGAGCCGTTGACGCCGGCGAAAGGCTTCTCATGGAGCAGGCACACCAGGCCGTGACGGTCCGCCACTTTCTTCATCATCTCCATGGCCAGCTGGTTGTGGTCGCAGGCGGTGTTGGCGTCGGAGTAGATGGGGGCCATCTCGTGCTGGGAGGGGGCCACCTCGTTGTGCTTGGTCTTGGAGAGGACGCCCAGCGCCCAGAGGGTCTCGTCCAGGTCCTTCATGTAGGCGGCCACCCGGGGCTTGATGGCGCCGAAGTAGTGATCCTCCAGCTCCTGGCCCCGGGGGGGCTTGGCGCCGAAGAGGGTGCGGCCCGTCATCTGCAGGTCCTTGCGGCGCTTGAAGAGCTCCTTGTCGATGAGGAAGTACTCCTGCTCCGGGCCCACCTGGGCGGTGACCCGCCTGGTCTCGGTGTCGCCGAAGAGGCGGAGGATGCGGATGGCCTGGCGGCTCACCTCGTCCATGGACCGCAGCAGGGGGGTTTTCTTATCCAGCGCGTGGCCGGAGTAGGAGCAGAAGATGGTGGGGATGCACAGGGAGTCCTCTTTCAAAAAGGCGAAAGCGGTGGGGTCCCAGGCGGTGTAGCCCCGGGCCTCAAAGGTGGCCCGCAAGCCGCCGGAGGGGAAGGAGGAGGCGTCCGGCTCACCCCGGACCAGCTCCTTGCCGGAGAACTCCATGAGGATCTTGCCGCCGCCGGCGGGGGCGATGAAGCTGTCGTGCTTTTCGGCGGTGACGCCGGTCATGGGCTGGAACCAGTGGGTGAAGTGGGTGGCGCCCCGCTCCACGGCCCACTGCTTCATGGCCTCGGCGATCTCATTGGCGGTGGAGATGTCCAGGGACGTACCCTCGGTGACGCACTTCTTCCACGCGCCGTAGGACGCGGAGGAGAGGCGCTCCTTCATGGTCTCCTCGTTGAAGACCTGGCTGCCGAACAGCTCGGGCAGATGCAGTTTCGCTTCCATAGTCGTTCCTCCTAAATACATATCAGCCAAATGGCTTGGCGGTAAAATCAATCACTGTAAACCGTGTGTTTCCGTTTTCGGGGGGCGCGGGGGCCGCAGGGCCCGACTGCTTATTCTCCGCTGGCGCCGTAGTTGCTGAGGACCCGGGCGGAGGGATCGTCCACGTCGCAGCCCTCCCAGGACTTGTTGGGCATCCAGAAATCCCGGATCATCCCCGCCTGGCCGGGGTAGTGCTTTTCAAAGATCTCCCGGTACAGCAGGCTCTCCTTGGTGAAGGGCGGGCAGTGGTAGTCATACTTGTGCCGCAGCGTCTCGAACTGCTCGTCGGTGTAGCGCTCCTCCGCGTAGGCCTTCAGATCGTCCACCATGGAGTGGCCCACGGCGTCGGAAAAAGCGGCTTTCTGCCGCCAGAGGATGTCCTCCGGCAGGAGGTGGTCGGCCTCAAAGGCGTGGCGCAGCAGATACTTGCCCATGTGGTAGGTGTTCATCTTCATCTTGGGGTCGATGGCCATGACGTACTTCACAAAGTCCAGATCGCCGAAAGGCACCCGGGCCTCCAGGGAGTTGACGGAGATGCTGCGGTCCGCCCGCAGGACGTCGTACATGTAGATCTCATCCACCCGCTTTTTCGCCTCGGCCTGGAAGCTCTCGGCGTCGGGGGCGAAGTCGGTGTACTTGTAGCCGAACAGCTCGTCGCTGATCTCGCCGGTGAGGATCACCCGGACGTCCGTCTGCTCATGGATGGCCTTGCAGCAGAGGTACATCCCCATGCTGGCCCGGATGGTGGTGATGTCCCAGGTGCCCAGCAGTGCGATGAGGCCGTCCAGGGAATCCAGCACCTGCCGCCGGGTCATGATGACCTCCGTGTGGTCGGCGCCGATGAAGTCGGCGGTCTCCCGGGCGTACTTGAGGTCGATGGCGTCGGTGTCCATGCCGATGGCGAACGTGCGGATCTTCTTCCCCAGCACGATGCTGCTGATGGCGCACACCAGCGAGGAGTCCAGCCCGCCGGAGAGGAGGAAGCCCACCGGCGCGTCGGCGTCCAGCCGCTTGTCAACGGCGGCGATCAGGCGGTTCCGGATGCCCCGGCACACCGTCTCCAGATCGTCATGGCAGTAGGCCTCCACGGTGGTGAGATCGGCGTAGCGGACGAACTTGCCATAGGCGTAGTAGTGTCCCGGGGGGAAGGGGCGGATCTCATCGCACAGGCCCACCAGGTTCTTACACTCGCTGGCAAAGACGATGGCCCCGGCCCTGTCGTACCCGTAGAACAGCGGGCGGATGCCGATGGGATCCCGGGCGGCGATGAGGGAGTCCGCGGCGGCGTCGTAGATCACCAGGGCGAACTCCGCGTCCAGCCGGGCGAACATTCCCAGGCCGTACTCGTGGAACAGGGGGAGCAGCACCTCACAGTCGCTGCCGCTTTGGAACTGATAGCCCTGCTCCTCCAGCTGCCGTTTCAGAGGGCGGAAGCCGTAGATCTCGCCGTTGCAGACCACGTAGTCCCCGCCCAGGGTGAAAGGCTGCATCCCCGCCTCCGTCAGGCCCATGATGGAAAGGCGCTGGAAGCAGAGCCAGCCGGAGGGGGTCTCGAGGATCCGGCTGTCGTCCGGGCCGCGGGATGTGGTGCGGGCCAGGAACGGGGCGATCTCCTGCCGGCTTAGGGTCTTTTGCGAAAATCCCATAATCGTACACATAAGAGCACCTCCAGATAAAAGAAAACGCAGCTATATCCTAAAATTTTAGGACGAATAGCTGCTATCCGCGGTGCCACCTAATTTGCCTCCCAATGGGACGCCACCTCTTCAAGGCTCCAACAAGCCCGCGCGATATAACGGTCGCGGCCCGTCGCACTTACTGGCGGAGGACTCCGCGTTCAGATTGCGGCTCCGGAGTGTTCTTCCCGCGGATTCTTTGGTACGGGGTTTCCACCATCCCCCGCTCACTGTCCCGGAACGTCCACGGTACTTTTCTCCATCAATGCCTTGACGATGTTCAATTGATGTTTGCAGTTTAGCACCGGGGGCGGGCGGTTGTCAACGTCAAAACACACAAAATCCGGCGGGAATTTTTCGCAACCTTTTTGGAAATAGCGTAAACCAATGGCGGACAGCTGTCCTGCACATGAGAACAGCCGCCCGCCGGGGGCGTTTTTGTGCGATTGGTCAGAGGTTGATCTCCGGCTTCTCCCGGCTGGCCTCCGCCAGCAGCGGCCGGATCCGGGCCAGGAAAGCGTCCACCTGCTCGCCGCAGCGGCCGGTGTACAGTTTGGGGTCCAGCACAGACTCCATCTCCGTCTCCGTCATGCCGAAAGCCGGCTCCGCCGCCAGGCGGTGGAGGAGGTCGCAGGGCTCCCCCTCCTTCATCCTGGCCGTGGCGGCCATGGAGCAGGTGCGGATGATCTCGTGGAGCTCCTGGCGGTTCCCGCCCCGCTTCACCGCCTCCATCATCAGATTCTCCGTGGCGATGAAGGGCAGGTACTCCCGCACCGTGCGGTCCACCACTTTTTCGTTGACGTGGAGGCCGTCGGTGACGTTCTGGCACAGGCGCAGAATGGCGTCGGCGCAGAGGAAGCCCTCCGGCATGGAGATGCGGCGGTTGGCGGAGTCGTCCAGCGTCCGCTCCAGCCACTGGACGGAGGCCGTGAGAGGGGCGTTCATGGCGTCGGCCATCAGGTAGCGGCT
>CANAWG010000020.1 GCA_947365245.1 uncultured Oscillibacter sp.
TAGGGACCGTCGTCCCTCAGCTTGTGGGACAGGTCGCCGCTGGCGATGAACACCGCTCTGCGGCCCAAGTTCTCCACAGCCTGGGTGATGCACTGTCCCAGTCGATAGTGGTCCAGCGGCGAAAATCCGGACAGGCCGATGCGGAGGATGGGGCAGTCCACCCCGGCCTCCCGCAAAAAGTACAGCGGCACGAAAGTGCCATGGTCCAGGTACGGGTCCCGTTGTCCCAGCGTCCCGACCTGGAGGCCAGCGGCTTCCCCACAGCGGACGATCTTGTCCCGCAGCGGGGCGTCGTACTCCACAACCATCTTTGTCTCAGATGCGGCAAAAGCGGACATATCCCCGGTGGCGCCCCGGCCAGGAGAGATGTGAAAGTAGTCGGTGTACATGATCTGGTGGGGCGAGGTAACGATCAGCACCTCCGGCTCCCAGGCCGCCGCCTGTTTTGCGGCAGTCCGGTAAGCGTCGATGGTGGTCTGAACCTCCTGCTCCCGCCCGCGTCCCACTGCGGGAATGATCAGCGGCGGGTGAGGGACAATCACTGCTCCAAGAATAGACATGTCAAATCCTCCTTACCAAAATAAACTGCACCTGTGTCTCCAAAGATAGGGCCCCGCTCACTGACGGTTCAGTTTCTCTCGCAGCTGCTCAATGATCTGTGCTTTCAACGCCGCGTCGATCTCCGGTGTGATCTGCTCGATCGCGGCATTCCGGTCAGCCGCCGCCTGTGTTGCCCAAGCCTTGAAGTCCGCCTCGCTCATGTTCCCCTTCATGTAGCGGGCGTAGTATTTTTTGTAGGCCCGCTTGTAGAGTTTCCAGGTGTCCTCGTCCTGGATTTTCTTCTCAAAGACCGCCCGTGCTCCTGCTTCCCGGCAGGTCTTGCTCTCCTCGCCGGGCGCGATACGCTCGCAGTACATCGCCCGGTCTCCCTGTTCGTGGAGAAACCAGCGTCCGCACAGCCGGCACTGCCGGGGTGCGTTGCCGCGGAGAATCGACTTGCCCAACTCCACAAAGAGGAAATCGTGCAGAGAAGAAAAAGTGTATCGCTCTGTCATAATTCCGGTGCAGCCATCCGTTGGGTGGAATGCAAAACAAACCGAACAGCCAGCCGCTTGTCCCTCCGGACAGAGAAACGTCGCCGCGTCTATTTCCCGCTCTCTCGCATAGGACTGGAGGTGGCTGCCAAAAGTCTGAAGCTGATGCTCCAACTCCCGCATCAGGGGAATGCCGTCGTCGGATACCTCCCCGATATCTTCTCCGATGAAAAACGCTGTCACCGCAGCGCCGTACTTAAATGGGCCCTGGTCTCCAACCCAATATTCTGTATCACCAAAGTCCACAGTCAGTGGGAAAATCAGTCTTGGAAAATTCATCGGAACTTCTCCTCTCACAAAATAGACTATTATTTTATTTTTATCTATTGACAATATTACTCTGCTGTGTTACGATAGCTCCACAGATAAATAGACTATATCATACCGGTGATAAATCGTCAACTATTATCTGCACCTCGACAACTGAATACCCACCACCGGAGTGCATACTCCCTGAGTGAAGCAGCGCCAAGACCTCCGTAGCGGAGTGAGCGTGCCAACAGGGTGAAAACGCCGCAGAAAACCTGGGGCAGGAAGGTGTACGGTGCGTGGCCAAAATCAAAATTACAGAAAGGAAACAAGATGAAAGTATCCCAATTCAAAGACTACAGTGAACTGCCGCTGTTCCTCAACGCGGAACTGGTGGCGAAGGTGCTGGGCGTTTCTCCCTCCAGCGGCTACGAGCTGATGCACGAACCGGGTTTCCCGGTTCTGAAAGTTGGAAGCAGGATGTTGGTGCCCAAGGAGAAGTTCATTCAGTGGGTGGAGCAGAACACAGTTGGAGGGACACAGCTATGAGGCGGCACACAACACCAATCGGCTGGCCGCGCCATGATCCACGGCACTACCGATTCGCCGTACCCAACGCAGTGTGGGAGTACAAACTCAAGCCGGTTGAGTTCATAATTTTTTCCTACCTCTGCTATCGCCGCGCTCCCAGCGCACTCACTCCGGAGATAATCGCAACAGGCGTCCACATGACGGCAAGTACAGTGAAAAAATATCTGGAGGCTCTGGTTGACAAAAAACTCGTTACGGCTGAACGGTCTCTTGCGCTGGACGTTCAGTGCATCACCAGCGAAAAATTTTTCACTCTGCCCAAAGAGGTGTTTCTGCTGAATCTCTCACCCTCTGCGTTTCTGGTCTACGCCTATCTGTTGCTAATCGAGGATCGCCGGACGCACACTTGCCACCCAAGCTACAACACCATCGCCACTACAACAGGACTGGCTAAGAACACCGCGATGAAAAGTGTCAGCACACTCTTGGAGATGGGGCTCATTGCGGTAGAGTCCAGCAGCTACTTCGACAAGTGCGGGATGAAGTGGAAGGGCAACAACCTCTACACGATCCTGCCTGTGCGGGCGGCGATGGATGCGTTCCACCAGCGGCAGCTCCGTCAACTGGAGTTGGACTCAGAGCGTAGGCGTGTTCTCCGACGGCAAGCGGAATACGACCGCCGTCACCCCAAAGCGGCCCTGTGTGCCCCGGGCTCCGCTCCGGTAGCACCTGACCCGCCCCAACAGTGCAAGCCGCTGTGCACCAGTTGAACGCCAATGTACGAGGGGACGGAAAGAAGCAGGAGAAAGCCCCGGCGCTTTTACGGCGCCGGGGCGATTACAACCGCCCGCAGTGCGGGCGGTTTCGGGGACGGGGGCTGGCGCTTTTTTGAAAGCTGGCATCTTTGATTGGCGCTGATCTTCTGAAAAGCAGAGGAAAAAGCCGCTGTTTCAAGGTTTCACATGACGCTATTACGAAGTAAGGGAGGTTTTCAGGCGTGAACGAGAATAAAAACCGGCACACCGTCTGGCTGACGGATGAGGCCTGGTCCAAAGTTAAAGATCACTATCGCACAGACAACTGCTCCACGCAAAATGAGTACATCGAGAAAGCGATCCAGTTCTACTCCGGCTATCTGGATACCGAGCAGGCCGACAGCTACCTGCCCCGTGTCATCGCAGAAGTGCTGGAGGGGAAGCTAAGCGCACTGGACAGCCGCGTCGGGAAACTGCTGTTCAAACTATCGGTGGACGACGCAGTTATGGCTCACCTCATTGCCGCCATCGCCGACGTGGATCTGGACACGCTGAAGAAAATGCGAGTCAAGTGTATCAGGGACGTCAAGGCGACGAATGGTGAAGTTACTTTTGAGGATGCCTACAGATATCAGAAAGAGCTCGACTGATGCAGGGACTGATTCAGAAGAGCGGATATATCAGGTCTGGCGGCGGGGCCGGGAACTACGCAGAGTACATCGCCACCCGTGACGGTGTGGAACTGCTGAACAGAAGCAGTCAGTATATGGAGTACATCTCGGAGCGCCCTCGCTCTCATGGCCTGTTCACCAACACCGAGTGCGCTGACCTCGAGAAAACGATGGAAGAAGTGAACGACCACACCGCTCCAGTCTGGACGTTCATCTACTCGCTCAGGAGGGAGGACGCCGCCCGGCTGGGGTATGACTCGGCGGCGAGTTGGCGAAAGCTCCTCCTGGCTCACCAGACGGAATTGGCGGAAGCAATGAAAATCCCTCCAAGTCAGTTCCGCTGGTGCGCGGCCTTCCATGATGAGAAGCACCACCCGCATATCCACATGATGGTCTGGTCCGCCGATCCGGCGCAAGGCTATCTGACGGCGCAAGGTATCGAGACGATGCGC
This sequence comes from uncultured Oscillibacter sp., assembly GCA_947365245.1. GTDB lineage: Bacteria > Bacillota > Clostridia > Oscillospirales > Oscillospiraceae > Oscillibacter. The sequence continues at coordinate 3,753 of CANAWG010000020.1, forward strand.
TCAAAATTGACCAACGATATCTTTCGGGACGAGCTCCTGCACCTCTACCAGCAGAAGGATCTATGCTACCAGGAAATGCGCAACGCAGCACAGGAAGCGACGCGTGATCTGATTGGCAAAATGGAGTCTGGGATCTGTGACTGCCCCGCCATTGAGGATGAGTTGGCTGCTCTGGCAGCAACCCTTCAAAACACCAAGGGCAAAAAGATGTACGGCTATCTGAAGAAGTCCGTCAAGGCGCAAGTGGATGCCATTGTTGATGAGTTGGCGCAACTCCCAGCGGTGGCAGAGTGTTATGAAGCGTGGAACAAACTGCGGGATGATGTGGAGGGTTATTACACGGACAAGCCCAGGGAGCAACTGCCTCTGTCTCAGCAGAAGGAGTTCAAGGCGATCAAGAACATGGTCATCCGGGAGGCTGAACGAATGCAACTGGGTGAATTCACTTTCGAGGATGAGCAGATGGATGACGAACTGGACGAAGAAGAGAACGCTCCAAATTCCCAGATAGGCTGGCAGATGGTGAATGCATATCGGGAAGCCAAGTACATTCTCAGCGATGATGATTCAACGTGGGCGGAGCAGGAGAGGAGCGTTCAAACGTTGGAACAGCTCTGGAACAATGGCTTCACCGTGGCAGCGCATCAGCTGGGCAAGTGCTGGCGGGACGGCCTTGGTGTCCTGCCAGATGATAACAAGGCGGAACTGTGGTTCCGCAGATCCGCTGAGGCCGGGAATACCTTTTCACAATATGCGCTGGGTAAGCTCCTCCAAAATGAAAAGCGAGTCGAGGAGGCTGTCAGTTGGTATGAAAGAGCCGCTGATCAAGGCAGCCAATACGCCAGCTACCGGTTGGGCAAGCTCTATCTCTTGGGTGATGGGGTTCCAAGGGACATTGATGAAGCTGTTGCCTGCCTGACTCGATCCGCTGAAGCCGGAAACCAGTACGCTCAATACACTCTGGGTAAGCTGTACCTGGACAAGCAGGATCGTGAGCAGGCTTGCTACTGGTTTGTTCAGTCAGCCACTCAAGGGAACGAGTATGCACAGTTCTTCCTGGACCGCTGGGACAGCTTAAGCCACCCTCGGTCATGCTATCCGTAAGCAGACTGATCCACCACATGGGCCGCATCTTTCAAGATCAAGCTCCAGCCCCGTCCGTTCCCGGCGGTATCCGCATTGACCGTAAGCGTCTACAGCAGCTCAGGGAAAAGAAAATCGCTATGGGCCACAAGCCGGACGATCACGAGGAGCAATCCCAGGGACAGTCAATGACGTTGGGATAATCAGATGCGGTTGCCAATTGCGCCACTGTCTACAAAGAAAACGAACCGGCACAATTTGAAGGCTAAATGATAACAGTTTGATAACTCTGCCCTTAGCCACTGGCTATTGACCAGCGCCGCTGATATAGTGTGTGGCTTGAAAGGAGGGCGGAGGAAATGCGAAAGATCTTGGAGGACCTGTATTTCGGAAATATCGTGCCCTATGAGAAACGAATCGCCGCCGGTTCAGAGCTACGGCATCTGGTGAAACGTGCCGCCGACTGTGAGGCCTGGCTTGCGGAACAGCTCAACGATGGGGAGAAGCAGACACTTGATACCCTCATCAGCACACAGCACGAAATTGACAGCACCATGGCGAGGGAATATTTTATCCTGGGTTTCCAGTTGGGCGTCAGATTGATGGCTGAGTGCATGGATGAGGATGACGGAGAACTGGTCGACAGGGGGTGAGACAATGGCAAAGCGCAGACCGTCCGGAGACGGCATGGTACGCAAACGTGACGATGGCCGCTGGGAGGGCCGCATCGTGGTTGGGCACAAGGAAAATGGCAGCTCCATCTTCCACTATCTCTACGCCGACACACAAAAGGAATTGGCTACAAAGCTCCGCCAGAGCATCGACGCTTACCAGGGCGTAGAGCTGACAGAGCAGAGCAGGATGAGCCTTTCCGAGTGGCTGGATCAATGGCTGGACCGGCGCATGGCCGGGACCGTCCGCAGCGATACACTGGATGGGTACCGGCAGGATTTGGACAACCATGTCAAGCCTCGCCTGGGACAGAAGCAGTTGACGAAAATCTCACCCGCTGATTTGAAGGATCTGTACGCCTATCTCCTGGAGCATGGCCGCCTCTCCACGGGGCGGGATAATGGCAGAGGCCTCGCGCCCGCTACTGTCCGCGGTATCCACACAACGCTCCACCACGCGCTGAAAACCGCGGTGGAGGAGGGCCTGCTGCCCACCAATCCCGCCGACGAGGTGACGTCGCCCAAACTGCCGCGCAATCCAAAGGGCATTCTCAACAACGACCAGCTGGATGCGCTGATGGCGGCAATCCGTCAGGACCCGCTCTGGCACGACTTCTTCTATACGGAGCTGACCACCGGCCTGCGGCGGGGAGAACTGTGCGGACTGAAATGGAAGGACTTTGACGGCGAGACCGGGACTCTGAAAATATGCCGCACCATCCACATCAAAAAGGGCGGCGGTCTGAGCGAGGGAGACACCAAGACCTACGCCGGGACGAGGACCATCCTCCTCCCCCACAGCACGGCCCAGCTTCTGAGGGAGAGAAAACGCGCCGCACTGACAGAGTGGATCTTTCCCAATCCCCTCAAGCCGGAAAACCCCATGCATCCCAGCCGTGCCTACCGGCAGTTGAAAGAAATTCTGTCAGAGGCCGGTCTGCCCGACATCCGCTTCCACGACCTCCGGCATACCTTTGCCACACACGCCCTGGCCGGAGGGGTGGACGCCAAAACTCTCTCCGGCATTCTGGGCCACACAAAAGCCAGCTTTACGCTGGACACCTACGCCCATGTCACCGGTGATATGCAGCGCCATGCCGCCGGGATCGTGGGCGATTTCATTCAGGACATACTCTAAGGGAGGCGCTCATGGGAAAGAAGAAAACCAAGCGCGGGAACGGCAGCATCCACCTGCGAAAGGACGGCCGCTGGGAGGGCCGGATGGTCATTGGCCGCAATGAAAAGGGCCTGCCCAAAACCAAAAATGTCCTGGCGCGAACCCGCCGGGAGTGCCAGGAAAAGCTCAAGGCACTGAGGGACAGCATCAACAGTGCCGAGCCAAAGCAGCCCAAAACCAGCATGACCTTCGGGGCATGGCTGGACCACTGGTACCGGAGTGACTGTAAGCCAACGATCAGCCCCAAGACCCAGACAGACTATGAAAACCGCATCTACCAGCACATCATTCCGGAAATCGGACACATCCCGCTGGTTAAGCTCACCTCCGGAGACCTCCAGCAATTCTATATCCGCCTCAAACAGGGCGGACGGCTTCTCCAGCCGGAGCGATACGGCCCCGGATTGTCGGACCGCATGGTAAAAACCTGCCATGTGACCTGCCGTACGGCATTGGACAAGGCAGTGTCCCAGGGGCTGCTCCTGAAAAATCCTGCCGCAGCCTGCAAGGCGCCCGCGACCCATCCCAAAGAGATGCAGGTGCTGACCCAGGAGGAGATGCAGCGGCTACTCATCCAGGCGAAGGAAAATGACTGCTACGAGCTGTTACTGCTGGAGCTGACCACCGGCCTGCGGCGTGGGGAGCTGCTGGCACTCCAATGGGACGATCTGGACTTCCAGACCGGAGAGCTGCGTGTCCAGCGGCAGGTACAGCGGATCAGGGGAGAACTGACGGTCACCCAGCCCAAGACCCGGTCCTCCAGCCGGAGCATCATTCTTCCGCCTCCAATCCTGGACATCCTAAAAAGCTGCCGGCAACACACAGGGTCCCGGTGGATGTTCCCCTCACCCAGGAAAGAGGACTCTCCCCGGGACCCCGCCGCCGTCCGGAAAACGTTGTCCATCATCTTGGAGCGGGCCGGCTGTAAGCACGTCCGCTTCCACGACCTCCGGCACACCTTCGCCACCAACGCTCTGGAGCACGGGATGGACGTCAAAACCCTGTCCGCCATCATCGGCCATGTCTCCAGCGCCACGACCCTGAACGTCTACGCCCATGTCACCGATGGAATGCGGCAGTCGGCGGCGGCAAAGATCGACTGTGCCATTGCCAAAGCGGAGCCCGAGCCTGATGCAGCGGTCAAGGAAAAGCCCGCCCGCACCACCTTTCAGGCGGTCAAGGGCAAGTACCGCAAGCCGGGGACTGGCTGTGTCTCACAGATCGGGGATCACCTCTGGGAGGGACGGTACTCCCCCAAGGTCAACGGGAAGCGGATGGCCCGGAATGTCTACGCTCACAGTGAGGAGGAGTGTGAGGAGAAACTGGCGAAGCTGATTGAGGAGATGAAGGAAGAACTGGCCGCTCTGCGTGCCCAGGCAAAAGCTGGGTAATGAACTGCCAAGCATCTCAAAAGCTGACAAAGGCTCCGCCCTCAGCCGGGGGCGGAGCCTTTCACTATCGAACGGTCTTGGGAACAAACTCCAATTTCAGCTGCATTCCCATCCCGGCAGCCAACCGTTTCAGGGTGCGGAGGGAGGGATTCCCCGTGCCATTTTCCAGTCGGCTGATATCCGCCTGCTGGATGCCGGTAATCTCGGCCAGCTGCTGCTGTGTCAGATCACGCCTCTCCCGCCCCTCAATGATTGCCCGGATGATCTGCCGTTCAGGCTCCAGTGCCTCCCATTCAGCCTGGAACGCCGGGTCTTTCAGCTGCTCATTCAATGTCTCCCGGAAATTCTTACTCATCAATCAAACCTCCCTGGTCTGGTAGTCAGTGCGGTAACGCTTTGCGCGGTCAATCTCTCCTGGTGGTGTTTTCATTGTTTTCTTCACAAATCCATTGGTCAAGATGATTTTCTGTCCTACAACAAAGAAATACAGCACTCGGGTAATGTCCCTTCCTTGTTTGGCCCGGATTTCAAAAATACCGTCTCCCAATGGCTTGGAATAGGGCTCTCGCAATGCTGGGCCTTTGTCCTCCAGGAATTCAAGCATCATAAAAATCTTGGCGCGCATCTTAACGTCCTGTGCTAAAATAAAGGACTCTGCCGGTCTGCTCCCATCTTCTTTCTCATAGTATTCCACCGTGTAGGACATGGATTCACCTTCTCTCTACCCACATTATATGTGGTTTACCACATGATGTCAAGGCGGTTATTTACCCAGCGCAAAGTGCGCTCTTGTATCAGCTGCCGGCCAAATATTTTCTGTCTGTGGCTGGAACTGTGGTCAAGGCGAACACGGGCTGATAAACCTCGCCGCAAAACTGTTCAAAAAGTTGAGAAAAACCGCCGTTTCCCAGAAGAAACGGCGGTTTTCGTGGTGGACGATACAGGACTCGAACCTGTGACCCCCTGCACGTCAAGCAGGTGCTCTAGCCAGCTGAGCTAATCGTCCGAAGCGGAACGTATATAGGATACACGAATATCCCCGGTTTGTCAACAGTTTTTTTTCTTGTTTTTTGCCCCCGGCGGGAGTATAGTGGAGAGAGAGCCACCGGAAAGGAGACCCCCATGAAGATCATCGACTCCCACCTCCATATCTTCCCCGAACACGACGACGCGCCAGCGGCCTGCCAGGCGGAGAAGCTCTCCGCCCTCCGCCGCCTCTGGGAGCCCCTGGAGATTGTCCACGGCGTGGTCATGGGGAACCGCAGCCTGGCTCCGGCGTACCACAACTACCCGGCGGACCTCCTCCACTACTGCGTGGGGCTGGACGGCCGGATGCTGGCGGAGGGCATCGCCGCGCCGGCAGATCTGGTCGATCAGGTGGAGGCCAACCTGCGGCGGGAGAGCTGCTGCGGCGTCAAGCTCTATCCCGGCTACAACAAGATCTCCCTCTCCGACCCGCTGTACCAGCCCATCTACGAGCTGGCGCAGTTCTACCAAAAGCCGGTGGCGGTCCACATGGGCCTCACCGTCTTTCCCCAGGCCCATTTGAAGTACTGCCATCCCCTGGCGCTGGACGAGGCCGCGGCGGACCACCCCCACGTCTCCTTTGTCATGTGCCACTTCGGCAACCCCTTTCTGGAGTCCGCCGCCGCGGTGCTGGTGAAAAATCCTAACATCTCCGCCGACCTCTCCGGCCTGCTGGAGGACCCGGTGGATCTGGCGGCCTGGGAGCGGACCGGCTATCCCTCCCTCCTGCGGACTTGGCTGGCCTCCGCCGGCTGCTGGGACCGGCTCCTCTACGGCTCCGACTGGCCCATCGTCTCCCCGGAGGCCTGCGTCGCCGCCATCCAAAGCCTGACGCCCCCTGAGCACCGGGAGGCCGTCTTCTATGAAAACGCCCTGCGGGTCTACGGTCTTCCGTCACCCGCCGCCCCGGGGCGGTCCCATCATTCGTGACCTTGGCAATTTGCCGGATATGGGACAGGTTCCGCCAAAAATATTTGTCCATTCTATGTGTATTCATTTCTTTAATAAAGGATGGCCTTTTTTCTGGAATGTGATATACTGGTTGACAACAATCGAACGTGAGGGTGAAAGACTTGCTGAGAAAAACCGTAGTCGTACATATCCCCAATGAGCGCCTGAACAACACCGCTACATTCTTCATCAAGAAAGCCAATGAGTTTACCAGCCACATCACCGTCTCCCGGGAGAGCGACAGTGTCAACGCCAAGAGCCTGCTGGGTCTGCTGTCCATGCGGCTGGAGTACGGGATGCCCATCGACATCGCCGCCGAGGGCGTCGACGCGGCGGAGGCCCTGACGGCTCTGGAGCAGATTCTGGACCCCGCGGAGCAAAACTGAGCTCTATGCGCAAAAAACCTCGCTTTTCAGCGAGGTTTTTTCGCATCTTTCAGGTCCGGCGCAGACACTCCGCCGCCGCCGCGCCGTTCTCCACGGAGAAGAACACCAGCCCCTGAGCCAGGTCTCGGCGGTTGTCGCTCCCCAGGTCCGTCTTGGGGTGGCAGGCCCGCCAGCGGAGCTGCCGCTCCCCCTCCTCAAAAAGGCACTCGCCCAGCACCAGGCAGTCCCCCGCCGTCCGGCCGGACAGCAGCCGAAAGTCGTCCAGCTCCGACAGCTCTATGGTATAAAAGCTCCGGTCCCGGGTCATCAAAATGGCCCGCTGGTCCGTGATCCAATACCGCTGCCCCAGGAGGCTCCAGCGCTCCATCACCGGGGAGAGCACCAGCATCACCGCAATCACCAAAATCGCCGCCGCGACTTTGATGCTCCATTCCGGGACCTGCCCGATGTACAGCGTCAGAAGAGCGACAGTGACCACCGCCGTGCCGATCCACTTGCCGATAATCTTTCCGCCCTCCCCTTTCTCCAGCAGAGGAAAGGGCTTCGTACCGCTCTGCCAGCGGATCCGCTCCCCCTGCCGCAGGCAGCCCGCCAGGGCCTCGTCTGCCGTCTTGCTCTCTGTCATTCCCATCGTCTCCTCTATCCTTGACAAAATGCGGCGGACTCTCCCGCCGCATCCAGAATACCACTCATCCCCGTTCAGGCGCTGGAAAGACAGAGGCGCTGTCCGTTAATCTTCCGCAAAATATTTTAGCGGCAATTTAACAGACTCTCTGCTATAATAGCCGTAAGAAACCGGGATCGCCCCGGGGCTGATCCGGAAAGGAGGCGCGCCTTGCGCCCCAAAGCTCCCCTCTCCGCGCGGATGTTCCCTTTCTCCCTGCGGGACCTGCTGGTCACCATCAGCATTCTGCTGTGCGCCGCCGGCGTGTGCAGCCTCCTGCGGACGGCGGACACCAGCGACGGCTTCGCCTCCCCCATCTTCGTGCTGGCGGTGCTGCTGACCTCCCGCCTCACCACCGGCTACCTCTTCGGCCTCATCGCCGCCGTCCTGGGGGTCATCTGCGTCAACTTTATCTTTACCTATCCCTACTGGGCTTTCAACCTGACCATCTCCGGCTACCCCCTCACCTTTTTGAGCTTTCTGGCGGTGTCCGTCATCACCAGCACTCTCACCACCCAGATCAAACGGCAGGAACAGCTGCGGGTGGAGAACGAAAAGGAGAAGATGCGGGCCAACCTCCTGCGTTCCGTCTCCCATGACATCCGCACCCCCCTGACCTCCATCGTGGGATCCACCTCCACGGTGCTGGAGAACCCGGGCCTCTCCCGGGCGGAGCAGGAGGCGCTGCTGGAGGACGTCCGCAGCGAGGCCCAGTGGCTGATCCGGACGGTGGAAAACCTGCTGTCCATCACCCGCATGGGAGAGGGACAGGCCTGTATCGCCAAGGACGTGGAGGCCGCGGAGGAGATATTGGGGGCGGCGGTGGCAAAATTTCGCAGACGCTGCCCGGAGATCTCCGTCACCGTGGAGCCCCCCAGGGAGCTGCTGCTGGTGCCCATGGACCCCATTCTCATCGAGCAGGTCCTGGCAAACCTGCTGGAAAACGCCGCCGTCCACGGAGAGACCACCACTCGCATCCTCGTCTCCGCCCGGCTGGACGGGGACTTCGCCCGCTTCACCGTGGCGGACAACGGGCGGGGCATCCCTCCCGCCGCCCTGCCCACGCTCTTCGACGGCACGCTGAAGCACAGCGAGTCCCCCCGGGGGGACGGCAAGCGGAACATGGGCCTGGGGCTCTCCGTGTGCATGGCCGTCGTCCGCGCCCACGGCGGTACCATGGAGGCCAGAAATCTGGAACAGGGGGCGGAGTTCTCTTTCCGCCTGCCCCTTTGGAAGGAGGAATCCACCCGATGAACATCCGGGAAAAGATCCTGGTGGTGGAGGACGAAAAGAGCATCTCCCACTTCATCTCCACCATCTTAAACTCCAACGGCTACGAGGCCATGCAGGCCCGCAGCGGCGCCGAGGCGCTGTCCATGATCTCCTCCCACTGTCCGGACCTCATCATATTGGACCTGGGACTGCCGGACATGGACGGTCTGGAGATTCTACGCCAGCTGCGGAGCTGGTCCAGCCTGCCGGTGGTGGTGGTCTCCGCCCGCTCCCACGAGCGGGAGAAGGTCACCGCCCTGGACATGGGGGCCGACGACTACCTCACCAAGCCCTTTGGCACCGACGAGCTGCTGGCCCGGGTCCGCACCGCCATCCGCCACACCCGCACCGCCTCCGGCAACGACGAGATCGCCCAGAAGGGCACCTACACCGTGGGGGAGATGACCATCGACTACAACAAGCATCAGGTCCTCATGCGGGGGGAGAACGTGAAGCTGACCCTCAGTGAGTTCCGCATTGTGGCGCTGCTGGGCAAGTACGCCGGGAAAGTGCTGACCTACGACTTCATCATTAAGGAGCTGTGGGGCCCCAGGGCCGGCGGCGACAACCAGATCCTCCGGGTGAACATGGCCAACATCCGCCGGAAGGTGGAGAAAAACCCCGCCGAGCCGGAGTACCTCTTCACCGAGGTGGGAGTGGGCTACCGGCTGGCGGACGGCGGCTGAAAGCGGGAAGAGATGACGGGAGGGTTCCAATGAGCGGCTGCGTTTTTTCACTCTTTTACGACATCGTGCGGCGCATCCCCCCGGGAGCCGCGGCCACCTACGGCCAGATCGCCCGTCTGGCCGGGATGCCCCGCTGTGCCAGGACGGTGGGCTACGCCATGGCCGCCTGCCGAGACCCCTCCGTCCCCTGCCACCGGGTGGTGGACCGCTTCGGCGGCACCAAGGCGGCTTTCGACACCCACGCCCCCGGCACCCAGCGGGCGCTGCTGGAATCGGAGGGCGTCCCCTTCCGCCCCGACGGGACGGTGGACCTGGAAAAATGCCAGTGGCGGCCTTGAGGCGGCCATTATGCCATTATATTGATTAAATTATACAATCAATCAAGCAGGCCGGTGATGATATCTCATCACCGGCCTGCTTGCGGCTCCTCTCAAAATTCGTAGTCCACCGCCACCCGGTCCTCCCGGATGGACTTGCACAGCGCGGAGACCGCCTTGTGGCGGGGGTCGTTCTTGTAGATCTCCAGGTCCTCCAGGCTTTTGAAGTCGCTGACCAGCACGGCGTCGTAGTTGTTTTTCCCCACATTGACCGCCACCTCGCACCGCAGCAGCTGGGGAATCACCCCCTGGAGGCTCCGCAGGCCCTCGAAAAAGCGGTTCTGCTCCGCCTCGGTGCCGGGGCGGAATTTCCACATGACAATGTGTCGAATCACATCTTCTCCTCCATTTCGTACATTATATCGGTATATATGCACTTTATATTAGCCGTTTTCCGTCTTTCGCCGGTAGGCCTCAATGCCCAGGCCCAGCAGCTCCACGGCCCGGGTCATCTTCTCCGGAGCCATGACGTAGGCGATGCGGATCTTGTCCCGGCCCAGGCGATCGTCGCTGTAAAAGCCGCCGCCGGGGGCGAACATCACCGTCTCGCCCCGGTCCTGGAACTCCTCCAGCAGGAAGTACTGGAGTTTCTCCGTGTCGTCCACCGGCAGCGTCACCATCAGGTAGAAAGCCCCCTCCGGGCAGGTGAAGCCCACGCCGGGAATCCTCTCCAGAGCGGCCACGGTGGCGTCCCTGCGGCGGCGGTACTCGTCCCGGACGGAGAGGAAGTACTCCGTCCCCAGGGTCTCGTACATCCTCGCCGCCCCCAGCTGGTCCAGCGTGGTGATGCACAGACGCCCCTGGGCCCATTTCAGCGCCTGGCCCATCAGCTCCCTGTTCCGGGAGATCAGGGCCCCCACCCGGGCGCCGGTGGTGGAAAAGCGCTTGGACACGGAGTCGATCACCACCACGTTCTCCGCCGCGTCGGCAAACGACAGCATGGTGGACTTCTCCCTGGTGTAGACGATCTCCCGGTACACCTCGTCGCTGATGAGGAAGAGATCGTGCTCTTTGGCGATGTCCGCCAGGAGGCGCATCTCCTCCCGGGAGAGCACCACGCCGGTGGGATTGCCGGGGGTGGTGACCAGGATGGCCCGGGTGCGGTCATTGATGAGGGGTTCGATCCGCTCCCGGGCGGCGAAGCGGTAGCCCTCCGCCGCCGCGGTGGGGATGGGGCGGATCTTTCCGCCGGTGACGTTGACAAAGGTGGTGTAGTTGGGGTAGAAGGGCTCCGGCACCAGCACCTCGTCCCCCTCCTCCAGCATGCAGGCCAGGGCGATCTCCAGCGCCTCGCTGCCGCCGAAAGTGGCCAGGATGTCCCCCTCCTCCAGATCACAGCCCAGGTTTTCGTAATAGGCCCGGACGGCTCTCAGGTAGGCCTGCTCGCCGGGGGCGGGGGCGTAGGGCACCACCCGCTCACCGTAGCGCCGCACCTCCTCCAGAAAGACCGGCGGGGTGTCGATATCCGGCTGGCCGATGTTCATGTGGTAAATTTTCAGACCCCGGCGGACGGCGGCCACCTCGCTGGGGTAGAACTGACGCATGGGGGACAGGCCGCACCGCTTGATTCTGCTGGACAGCTTCATCACAAATTACCTCCTGGGCCGTCAGGCCGCATGTTCTCACAACGCAACGCCGCGGGCACATGGCCGCCGGCGCTCCGAAACGCCGGCAGGCGCCGCGTTTGGATAAAAAAACGCCCCTGACAAACGTCAGGGGCGAAATCTGTTTCCGCGGTACCACCCTGATCTGCTCCGCCGTACGGGCGGAACATCTCATGACATCCTGTAACGGGGACGGCCGTCCCGCTCGTCGCGGGCTGCTCCAAAGTGGCTTGCTCTCCGGCGTGGGCTGAGGGCTTGCACCGATCCCCTCTCGCTGTGAGCCGGTTTCGAAGAGCTGGCTTTGTCATTGCGTTTGACTGTTCTCCATTATACAGGTTCCCAGGGATTTGTCAAGACAAAAGGCCGCTCTTTTTATCCGGCCTCCTCCCCCGTCTCCGGGATGGCCCAGGGCTGGAGCACGGTCCCAGGGGCTTTTTCGTACTCCTCGAACCACCCGCAGGCGGTCTCCTGACCGGGGAGCGCCCCCTGGGGGAAGTACACCCACAGCCCCCCCGGCTCCAGGATGATCCACTCCGGCTCCAGGGCGGCCTCCATCTCCCGCCGGAGCGCTGCATCGCCCCCGGAGGCCTGTTCCGCCACCCACGCCCGGGCCTCCGCCTGGGGGATGGTGAAGAGGTCCCAGACGGAGATCTCCTCCCCGGTGGTACGGTCAAACACAGTACCCAGCTGGATCTCCTCCACCACGCCCGGCTCGTCCAGAGGCAGCGTCAGGGAGGTCCTAAAGCAGATGATCCGCTCATTGGAGGAGGCCGTGGAGATGGTCTGCTCCACCCTGCCATTCTGATAGGTCTCCCCGCTCTCCAGGCACGCGAGATACAGCGCATAGGCCCGCTCCAGCTCCCGCTCCACGTCGTACAAGAGGCCCCGGTCCTCAAACCAGGCCAGAACGGCATCCCGGGCGGTCTCATTCAAGTCCCGGACATTTTCCTGCCCATTGACCACATTTTCCGGTCCCATGGGTTCTCGGACCCACAGCAGGTCCGTCCCGTCCGGGAGGCGGTAGTAGTCATTCCCCCAGTGCCACAGCCGCCAGCGGTCCACGGACACGCCGTCGGAGAACATGTACGCCCCCTGCTCCGCCAGTGTGAATTCCCGGGCCTCCGCCTCTGTCCGGCTGCCGCAGCCCGCCAGAAGCAGGCAGCACGCCAGCGCCGGCAGCGCGTATCTCAGCTTCATTCCTCTTCCTCCTCCACGGGGAAAGGCGGCTCGTCCTCCACGGCGGCGGCGGGGGCCCCGCCGCCCATCTGCAGCTCCTGCCAGCGCTCCTTGGTAATCAGCAGCTGCCGGGGCTTGGAGCCCTCAAAGGGGCCCACGATGCCCCGCTGCTCCATCTGGTCCACCAGGCGGGCGGCCCGGGAGTAGCCCAGCTTCAGCCGCCGCTGGAGCATGGACACGGAGGCCTGTCCCGTCTCCAGCACCACATCCACGGCGGCGGGCAGCAGCTCGTCGCTCTCGTCTCCGGCGGACTCCTGGGCGGCGGAGGAACCGCCCCCCTTGGCGCCCTTCTCTTTCTCCTGGACGGACTCCTCGATCTTGGCCAGCACCTCGTCGTCGTACCGGGCCTCGCCGGTCTTCTTCACAAACTCCACCACCTGCTCGATCTCCTCCGGGGAGATGAAGCAGCCCTGGACCCGCTGGGGCTTTCCCGCCCCCAGGGGGGCGTAGAGCATGTCGCCCTTGCCCACCAGCTTCTCCGCGCCGGTCTGGTCCAGGATGATGCGGGACTCCAGAGACGACGCCACGGCAAAGGCCACCCGGCTGGGAATGTTGGCCTTCATCAAGCCGGTGATGACGTCGGAGGAGGGCCGCTGGGTGGCGATGACCAGGTGCATCCCGGCGGCGCGGCCCATCTGGGCCACACGGCATATAGACTCCTCCACCTCTTTTGCCGCCACCAGCATCAGATCCGCCAGCTCGTCGATGACCACCACCACGCTGGGCATCGTCTCCATGCCCTCGGTGCCCGACGCCAGCTTGTTGTACTCCTCCAGCTTCTTCACGCCGCACTCGGAGAAAGCCTTGTACCGCTTCATCATCTCAAACACCGCCCACTGGAGAGCCCCGGCGGCCTTTTTGGGGTCCGTCACCACGGGGATCAGCAGGTGGGGAATGCCGTTGTAGGGGGCCAGCTCCACCATCTTGGGGTCCACCATGATGAAGCGCACCTCGTCGGGGGTGGACTTGTAGAGCAGGCTGATAATCAGGGAGTTGGTGCACACGGACTTGCCGGAGCCGGTGGTGCCGGCGATGAGCACGTGGGGGAGCCTTGCGATGTCGCCGATGACGTTATTGCCGCCGATGTCCCGGCCCAGGGCAAAGGCCACGGCGGACTTGTGGTCCGTGAAGTCCCGGGACTCGATGACGTCCCGGATCAGCACCGGCGTCACGGCCTTGTTGGGCACCTCGATGCCCACCACGGAGATCTTGTCCGGGATGGGGGCGATGCGCACGCCGGTGGCCCCCAGGGCCAGGGCGATGTCATCGGCCAGGTTGGTGATCTTGGAGAGCTTCACCCCCTGGTCCAGCACGAACTCGTACCGGGTGACGGAGGGGCCGTGGACCACGTCGCCGGGGGTGGCGTCCACGCCGAAGCTGTTCAGGGTGTCCGTCAGGCGGCGGGCGTTGTTCCGCAGCTCCGCCCCGGCCTCCACGTGGTTCTCCCCTCCGCTCTGGCGCAGGAGGGTGATGGGCGGGTACTGGTACTCGTCCTCCTCCGAGGCCATGCGCTCCTCGATCTCCGCCGTGACGGCGGCGGTCTGCCGGGCCACCTCGCCGGCGGTGTCGGCCTTTTTGGGTTTCTCCTCCGCCGCCGGGGCGGCGGGAGCGGGCGCGGGCGTGACAGGTGGTGCGGCGGGGACGGAAACAGGAGCGGCGGGGGCCGGCTCCTCCGCGGGAACGGGCTTCGCCTCCCGCTTCGGAAGCTCCGGGGCGGCGCCGGTCAGCACCTGGTCCGGCGTCCGCTGCTTCTGGGACTTGTGGCGGAAAAAGCCGGTGAAGCGGCCCTCCTCGCTCTCCTTCTCCGTGGGAGCGGGAGCGGGCTTCTCCGCCCCGGGCTCGTCGTCCAGGGGGATGTCGATCTGCTGCGGGGAACGGCTGGCGGGCCTCTTAGCGGGCTCCAGGGGCTTGATGCGGATGGCCGGCTGCTCCGGTTCCGGCTCCTCCTCATACTGGGGCCGGGCGCGGTGCTTTTCAATCAGCGCCCCCACGGTGAGCCGCAGGGCCGTCATCACCAGCACCACCAGCAGCACCGTGAAGAGAATCACGGAGGCAAACTTGGAGAACACCGCCACGGACCCGTTGGCCAGCACGCCGGAGACGGCGCCGCCGGACTCCAGGGCCACGCCGTCCTGCCACAGCGCTTTCAGCACGCCGAAAGAGGCGTCGTACTCCTTTTGGCAAAGGCCCATGTGGACCAAGGACCCGAAGAGCACCGGCACCAGCAGCGCGCAGGTCACCCGCAGCTGCACGGGGCGGCCGTGGTGGAACAGCAGAATCACCGCCGCCAGCAGCAGCGCCGGGGCGCAGAGCCAGTAGCCGTAGCCGAAGAGGCCCTTTAAGAGCACGGCGAACCAGTCAATGAAAATGGCGCTGATGCCGAAATAGCTCACCAGCACAGAGAGCGTCAGCACCAAAAAGACGATGCCCGTCACCTCCCGGCGGATGGGCCGCTTCTGAGGCGGCGACGGCTTTTTGGAGCGGCTGCCGCCCCCGGAGGACCCGCTCTTTGCGGATGTGGATGTTTTCTTCGTTGTGGATGCCACGGTTCAAATACCTCCCTGGGAAATCTACTTTTGTAAAAGGGTGAGCACCAGCGTCACAGCGCCGACCAGCCAGCAGTAATAGGCGAAGAAGCCGAATTTTCCCTTTTCAGCCACCATCTTCAGCAGTCGGATGCAGGCGTAGCCGGACACCGCGGCCACCGCCACGCCCGCCAGGTACACCGGCACCTCCTCCCAGGGGATCTGGGCCTCCAGGGCGTCTTTCAGGCTCAGGATATTGGCCCCCAGGACGGCGGGGATGGACAGCAGGAAAGAAAACCGCACGGCGAACTTCCGCTCAAAGCCCACGAAGCACCCCGCCGTGATGGTGGTGCCGGAGCGGGAGATGCCGGGGCAGGTGGCCACGGCCTGGGCCGCGCCCACCAGCACCGCGTCCACCAGTGTGGCGGTGCGCTCCGTCTTGCGGCCCTTGCGCACCCGGTCGCTGGCGAACAGCAGGCAGCCGGTGGCCAGCAGCGCCCCGGCCACGAAGTACATATTGTCCCCCAGGCCCTCCACCAGATCCTTGACCGGCAGCACGGCGAACAGGGGCAGCGTGCCCACGATAATCAGCAGAATCATCCGCCGGGCGGGGGGCACCGGCGCGGGAGTGGTGCCGTGGACCAAGTCGCCCACGCCGGAGAAGAACTCCACGATCATCTCCCGGATGTCCTGCCAGTAGGCGGCGAACACCGCCGTCAGCGTGCCCAGGTGCAGCAGCACGTCAAAAAAGCCGGGGATGTCAGCGGCTCCCGCCTGGCCCAGCAGGTGCTCCGCAATGGCCAGGTGGCCGGAGCTGGAGATGGGCAGAAATTCCGCCACGCCCTGAATCAGGCCCAGCAGCACCGCGTGCAGCAGTGTCAATGTACTCACGCTCCTTTGTATGTCTTGATACGCTTGATGTCTATTTAGAGATATAGTATATCATGGACGGGCTGTAAATTCCAGTCATATTTCACCCCACTCCACGGGATGAACGGAAGCGATGGAAAAACGGCCTGCCCGTGGGGCAGGCCGTCTTTGTCCTATTCCTCGCCCAGGACCTCCAGGGCGCTTTTGGCGGCGGCCTGTTCGGCCTCCTTCTTGCTGTGGCCGGAGCCCTGACCCAGAATTCTGCCGTTGAGCAGCACCTCCGCCTGGAACGTCTTGGCGTGGTCCGGGCCGGCCTCTCCCGCCATGCGGTAGGCCAGCACCTGGTCCGCCTGGCGCTGAACCAGCTCCTGCAGGGCGGTCTTGTAGTCCCGGCGGCGCTCCTCCACCACCTCTTCCCGCTCAGCCTCCAGGAGGCAGCGGTGGATCAGCGCCGAGGCGGCGCCGATGCCGCCGTCCAGGTACACCGCGGCGAACACCGCCTCCGTGGCGTCCGCCAGGATGGAGGTGCGATTCCGGCCGCCGCCGGTCTCCTCCCCCCGGCCCAGCTTCAAATAGCTGCCCAGGTCCAGCTTCTGGGCCACCTCGAAGAGGCTCTGCTCGCACACCAGCGCCGCCCGGATGCGGGTCAGATCCCCCTCCGGCAGGTCCGGGTGCTGGAGGAAGAGAAATTCCGCCGTCACGAAGCCCAGCACGGAGTCCCCCAGGAACTCCAGCCGCTCGTTGCTGTGCAGGCGGGCGGAGCGGTGCTCGTTGGCGTAGGAGCTGTGGCTCAGGGCCTCCTCCAGCAGCGCGGGGTCCCGGAAAGCGTAGTTCAGTTTTTTCTCCAGATCCTGCATGGCTGACTCCCCATAAGGAAACCCCGCCGCGGAGGCGGGGCCCCAGTCTCTTATTTTACTTTTGCCGCGATGTAGTTCACCGCGTCGCCCACGGTCTTGAGGCTGCCCAGATCCTCCTCCTGGATCTCGCCCACCTCGAACTCCTCCTCCATGGCCATGACCAGCTCCACCAGGTCCACGGAATCGGCGCCGAGATCCTCCTCAAAGGCGGTCTCCATACTCACCTCCGCGGGCTCCATGGCGAACTGCTCCGCCACCAGCTCTCGCATCGTCTGAAAAATTTCCTCAACAGACATCCTGTTTCACTCCTTCGGGATCTATGTGATCTGGGGTAATCATACGGCAAGGCGGCATGGCTGTCAAGAGGATTTCAATTTTTTTCCGCGTTTCGCCCCACCCGCATCAGATCAATGTCCCTCTCGATGTCGGCGATGAACCCGCTTTCGGCGTATTCCCCGGCCCGGAGGATGGCGTTGGTGACAGCCCGGGCGTCGGAGGAGCCGTGGGCTTTCACCACGGGCTTGGAGATCCCCAGGAACGGAGTGCCCCCCACCTGGCCGGGGTCCAGCAGCTTCTTCATCTTCGCCATGTCCCCTTTCACCAGGGCGGCGGCCAGCTTGGTCCTCGTGCCGGAGAGGAACATCCCCTTCAGCTCCTGGAGCAGGAACTTCGCCGTCCCCTCCACGGACTTGAGCATGATGTTGCCGCTGTAGCCGTCCGCCACGATGACGTCGGCCCCGCCCAGCATGGCGCCGTCCGCCTCGATGTTGCCGGTGAAATGGATCCGACCGGCGTCCCCGGCCTCCTTCAGCAGCGCGTAAGCCTCGTGGCGCAGGGCGTCGCCTTTCGCCTCCTCCGCGCCGATGTTCAAAAGGGCCACCCGGGGCCGCTCCACCCCCAGCACTCTCCGGGCATAGCAGCTCCCCAGGTAAGCGAATTGCAGCAGATACTCCGCCGTGCACTCGGCGTTGGCCCCGCAGTCGCACAAGATGGCCCGTCCCCCCGCCGTGGGGATGACGGGGCCCATGGCGGCCCGGCGGATGCCCCGGATGCGCTTGACCAGCAGCGTGGCCCCCGCCAGCAGGGCCCCGGTGGACCCGGCGGAGACAAAGGCGTCCCCCTCCCCGTTTTTCAGCAGGTTCAGCCCCACTGTCAGGGAGGAGTCCTTTTTCATCTTGAACGCAGTGGCGGGATCGTCGGAGATCTCCACCACCTCCGAGGCGTCCCGAATCTCCACACCGGCGGGCAGCGTCTTCTCCCCGCAGCTCTCCACGGCCCGCAGCACCTCCGCCGCGCGGCCCACCAGGATGATGTCCACCCCGTGGGCCCGATTGGCCTCCAGCGCGCCCCGCACGATGGCCCCGGGGGCGTTGTCGCCGCCCATGGCGTCTACGATGATCTTCATACCAAGACCTCCTCTTTTAAGCCCTCCACAATGGCCAGCGACCGCGCCGAGAGCTCCGCGTTTTTGTTTCTCTTTCCCCGCACCCGGTGGTCCAGAGGGGGCATGATTCCGAAGTTGATGTTCATGGGCTGGAAGGACGTCACGGACTCGTTGGAGATATACAGCCCCAGCGCCCCGACGGCCGTCTCCCGGGGGAAGTCCACGGGAGACTGTCCCCCCAGGCGGCGGGCCGTCTCCACCCCCACCAGAAAGCCGCTGGCGGCGGACTCCACATATCCCTCCACGCCGGTCATCTGCCCGGCAAAGGAGATCCGGGGCTCGCGTTTGAGCCGGTAATACCGGTCCAGCAGCCGGGGGGAGTCCAGGAAAGTATTCCGGTGCATCACGCCGTAGCGGAGAAACTCCGCGTCGTGTAGGGCGGGGATCATGGAGAACACCCGCCGCTGCTCCGGAAATTTCAAATGGGTCTGGAAGCCCACCAGATTGTAGACCGTCCCTTCGGCGTTGTCCCGCCGCAGCTGCACCACGGCATGGGGTTCTCTCCCCGTCCTGGGGTCTCTCAATCCCCGGGGCTTCAGGGGGCCGTAGCAAAGCGTATCCCGGCCCCGGCGGGCCATGACCTCCACGGGCATACAGCCCTCAAAGACCATCTTGTCCTCAAAGCCGTGGACCTCCGCCTCCTCCGCGGCGGTGAGGGCCCGCCAGAAGGCGTCGTACTCCTCCTCATTCATGGGGCAGTTGACATAATCCGCCGTCCCTTTGTCGTACCGGGAGCCGAACCAGGCCAGGTCCATGTCCACGCTCTCGGCGGACACCAGCGGGGCCGCCGCGTCGTAGAAATGGAGGGCGCTGTCCGCCCCCAGCAGCGTCTGGAGCTTGTCCGCCAGGGCGTCGGAGGTCAGGGGGCCGGAGGCCACCACCACCTCCCCGGCGGGGATGTCCGTGACCTCTCCCTCCACCACCGTGATGTTGGGGTGGGTTTTGATCCGCTCCGTCACCAGGGCGGCGAAGCCGTGGCGGTCCACCGCCAGCGCGCCGCCGGCCTCCACCCGCGTCTCGTCGGCGCAACGCAGGATCAACGAGCCCAGGCGGCGCAGCTCCTCTTTCAAAAGGCCCACGGCGTTTTCCAGCTGGTCGCTGCGCAGGGAGTTGGAGCAGCACAGCTCCGCAAAGTGGTCCGTGACGTGGGCGGGGGTGCGCTTTTGGGGCTTCATCTCCCGGAGGGTCACCTGGACGCCCCGCTGGGCCAGCTGCCAGGCGCACTCGCTGCCGGCCAGGCCGGCGCCGATGACGGTTACATTCATAAGGAGGTCCTCCTTACTTTCTCAGGTATGGCCCCTGCGGGGGGACGGGGGGTTCGCCCCTGCGGGGGGACGGGGGTGTCGCGCCACGGGCGCGGGACGAACGCACAGGCTTCGCCTGTGCTGGGGATGCACCCCCCATTTCTATTTTCTCTGTCTTGCCAGAGAAAATAGAAACGGGCCGTGCACGGTCCAAAGACAAAAGAGAGGCGCCAGGGTGCCCTCCGGGGTTTTCTCCATTCATCGGCAGTACGGCGGTCAACGCTGCGTGGACGCAGGGACTTGCTCCTCTGCCCGCGCTTCGCGCATGGCCGGTGCAGGTCGAAAGCACGGAAAATCGCGCCCCAGGGGCGCGGGGCTGCCGCCGCGGGCGGGGACGGGGGTTCAGTCACAGGACGGGTATGCGCGAAGCGCGGGCAGAGGAGCTGGAGGCCTTGCGTCCACGCAGCAGGTCTGCTGCGCAGCTCCGATGAATGGGACGCACTCCCGCAGGGGAAAGCGTCTCTCTTTTCTCTTCCACCGTGCACGGCGCATTCTCTTTTCTCTCGCAAGAGAGAGAAAAGAGAATGGGGGGTGCATCCCCAGACACGCCGGAACGGCGTGTCGTTCGTCCCGCGCCCGTGGCGCGACATCCCCGTCCCCGGCCCGCGGCCGGGAAAACTCCCGTCCCCCCGCGGGGGTCAGGCATCACTTCCGCTCCTGGGAACGCCCCAGCAGATAATCTGTGCTCACATCAAAGAAGTCCGCCAGCTTGATCAGCCCCGGAATATTCGGATAATTTGTCGCGGACTCATAAAATTGATATGCCCGCAATCCGACTCCCAAATACTGTGCCACTTCCTTCTGTGTCTTTTTATGCTCTTTCCGCAATTCTTTTACACGTTGTGCAAAGATTTCCATGCAGCACCTCTTGACACGTAGAATTTCTACATATATAATATACGTAGAAATTCTACGTTATTGGGGGAACTAATGATGACTGACCTCTTGCAGTTGATCTACAACTACACCCTGGAATCCCGCGTCCCGGGATACATCGACCAGGCCCAATTTAAGCTCGAACAGCTCCGCGCTGAGCGGCTCTTTGAAAAGCTGGCAAGCGCCCTCCCGGAGCCGGAGCTCCGGACCTTTGAGAAGTACCAGGACACCCTGGCCAACCTCTACAGCATGGAGACCGAGGCCATGTTCCAGGCCGCCCTCCGCCTGAGCCGGGAGCTGCGTTAACCCTCCGCCTTGGCGGTCTTCTTAGCTGCGGGCTTCTTCGCCGCCGCCTTTTTGGCGGGCGCTTTCTTAGCGGGCGCCTTTTTGGCAGACGTCTTCTTGGCGGGCGCCTTGGCGGCGGTCTTCTTCGCCGCGGCGGGCTTTTTCTCCGGGGCCCCGGCGGCGTCCGCCGGCTCCCCGCCCTCGCCGGCGGCGGGCTTTTTGGGATAGCCCCGCTTCTCCTCCGGCAGGAAGTTGGGACAGGCCTCGTTAATGCAGAAGGGCCGCTTGTAGCCCCGGCCCGCCTTTTTGAACATGGTGTGCCCGCACTCCGGGCAGTCGTCCTTCACCGGCACGTCCCAGGTCCGGAAGTCGCACTGGGGGGCCCCCTCCCGGGCGGTGGTGTGCTCGCAGCAGTAGTAGGTGTACTGCTTATTGGTCTTCTTGCTGGTGCCGGTGCGCTTCATCAGCCGCCCGCCGCACTTGGGGCAGCGGCCCGGCATCTCCACCACCAGCGGCATGGTAAAGGAGCAGTCCGGATAGCCGGGGCAGGCCAGAAAGCGGCCGAACCGGCCGGACTTCACCACCAGGTTCCGCCCGCACTCGGGGCAGACCTCCTCGGACACCTCGTCGGGCACCTTGATCCGCACGCCCTCCAGGTCCTTTTCCGCCTGCTGGAGGTTTTTGTCAAAGTCCCCGTAGAAGCCCCGCAGGACCTCCCGCCAGGGGGCCTTGCCCTCCTCCACGGCGTCCAGCTTCTCCTCCATGTTGGCGGTGAATTTCAGATCGGCGATGTCGGTGAATTTCTCTTTCATCAGCTCCGTCACCACCCGGCCCAGGTTGGTGATGTGGAGGTACTTGCCCTCCTTGACCACGTACTCCCGGTCCAGGATGGTGGACACGGTGGGCGCGTAGGTGGACGGGCGGCCGATGCCCTGCTCCTCCATGGCCCGGATGAGGGTCGCGTCGGTGTAGTGGGCCGGGGGCTGGGTGAAGTGCTGGTCCCGGGCAAAGTCCCTGAGCTCCAGCGTCTCCCCCTCCCGCAGGGCGGGCAGGGGGGATTCCTTTTCCTCCTTCTCCTCGTCCCGGCCCTCCTCGTACACGGCGGTGTAGCCGGAGAATTTCAGGCTGGAGGAGCTCGCCCGGAAGCTGTGGTCCCCCGCCTCCACCTCCACGGCCACGCTGTCGTAGACGGCGTTGGACATCTGACAGGCCACAAAGCGGCTCCAGATCAGGCGGTAGAGCCGGTACTGCTCCCCGGTGAGGTCCTTGCGCAGCTCCTCCGGCGTCCAATTGACGTTGCTGGGGCGGATGGCCTCGTGGGCGTCCTGGGCATTGGCCTTGGCCTTGTAGTGGATGGGCTTGGCGGGACAGTAGTCCTTGCCGTAGCGGCTCTGGATAAAGCCCCGGACGGAGCTGAGCGCCTCCTCGGAAAGGCGCAGGGAGTCGGTACGCATATAGGTGATGAGGCCCACGGTGCCCTCGCCCTCGATGTCCACGCCCTCGTAGAGCTGCTGGGCGATGGCCATGGTGCGCCGGGGGGTCATGCTCAGCTTCCGGGAGGCCTCCTGCTGCATGGTGGAGGTGGTAAAGGGCGGCGAGGGGCTGCGGTGCTTGTCGGTGCGCTTCACAGATCTCACCCGGAACGGCTCGTTCTCCGTCTCCCGGATCACGGCCTCCACTTCCTCCGCCGACTTCAGCTCCGCCTTTTTGCCGCCTTTGCCGTGGTAGCGGGCGTCAAAGGGGATCTTCCTCGCCTCCCCGCCCAGAAGCCGGGCGTCCAGCGTCCAGTACTCCTCCGGCTGAAAGGCCTCGATCTCCCGGTCCCGGTCGTCCACCATGCGGGTGGCCACGGACTGCACCCGGCCCGCCGAGAGGCCCCGGCGGATCTTCTTCCACAGCAGGGGGCTGAGTTCGTAGCCCACGATGCGGTCCAGAATGCGCCGGGCCTGCTGGGCGTCCACCAGGTCCTGGTCGATCTCCCGGGGCTCCTGGATGCTCTCCTGCACCACCTTCTTGGTGATCTCGTTGAACGTGACCCGCCGGGCCTTCTCGTCCGGCAGGTCCAAAAGCTGCTTCAAGTGCCAGGAGATGGCCTCCCCCTCCCGGTCCGGGTCGGTGGCCAGGTATACGGTGTCCGCCGCCTTGGCGGATTTTTTCAGGTCGCTGATGATGTCCTCCTTGCCCTTGATGGGCTTGTAGACCGGCTCGAAATCGTGCTCCAGGTCCACGCCCAGGACGCTCTTGGGCAGGTCCCGCAGGTGGCCCATGCAGGCCTTCACCTCATAGTCCCTGCCCAGGTATTTGCCGATGGTCTTGGCCTTTGCGGGGGACTCCACAATGACCAGGCTGTGTTTTGCCATACTCATGAAACCTCCAGGCGCCCAACCCAGGGCGCGTGATGATGGGATATCCGATTCAGAACCTGTATTCACAACCGGGGGATGCCGGATGGGCGAGGATTTTTCTCGTCAGACAAGGAGATTTTCCGCAGCCATACTGACGTATGGCAAGGGAAATCGACGCAGTATGGCGGGAAAAAGACCGTCTGGACGGCGTTCAACGGCTGTGAATACAGGTTCTCACTAAACCGGCGTCACGGCACGGGTGTACCGCTTGCCAGTGTGCTGGGTGACGTGTCCGTCCAGCTCCAGCAGCGTCAGCGCCGACAGCACCCGCCGGGCGGGAATGCCGGTCTCCTCAATCAGATCGTCTGCCAGGCGGGGCTCCGTGTCGGAGAGGGCCCGCAGCAGGGCAATCTGGTCGTCAGTGAGGCCGCTGCCAGAGATGCTCAGAGACGGCGGCACGGCCTTGGGGGCCTCCGCTCTCTCCCGCCGGGCCTGGTAGCCCAGAATCACCGGTTCCTCCCGGGCCCCCTCCAGACGCAGCTTGTCCGGAAAGCGCTCCACATAGTGCTCCAGCACGTCCCTGGCCTCCGTGACGATACAGCCGCCGTCCCGCAGGATGCGGTTGCACCCGGCGCTGTCGGGGGCGTCGATGGGACCGGGGACGGCGTAGAGGTCCCGCCCCTGCTCCAGGGCGGTGTTGGCGGTGATCAGCGCGCCGCTGCGCAAGGGCGCCTCCACCACCACGGTGCCCACCGCCAGACCGGACATGATCCGGTTGCGCACGGGGAAGTGGGTCTTGTCCGGCTCGCTCCCCGGCGGGTACTCCGACAAAAGCGCCCCCGCCGCGGCCACGTCCTCGTAGAGATAGCGGTGCTCCGGCGGGTAGACCACGTCCACTCCGCCGCCCACCACGCCGATGAGCACGCCTCCGGCCCGGAGGGCGCCCCGTGCGGCGGCGGCGTCCACGCCCCGGGCCAGTCCGCTGACCACCACGGCCCCGCCTCTGGCCAGTCCGTAGCCCAGCTTCTCACCGCAGGCCTCGCCGTAGGGCGTGCACGTCCGGGTGCCCACCACCGCGATGACCGCCTCCTCGTCCACCTGGGGCAGATGGCCCCGCATGTACAGCAAGAAAGGCGGGTCGTAGATATTTCTCAGCCGGTTGGGATACTCCGCGTCCTGAAGCGTCAGGATGCGAAGCCCCAGCCGGCGGCAGTCCTCCAGGATCCTCTCGGCGGCGGCCAGGCTCTTATTGTCCAGCGCCTCCGCCTGCGCCCTGGTAATTCCCTCTGTCAATAGAATTTCCCCGGCGTCCGCGTAAAAAGCGTTCTCCGGGGTGCCAAAATGGCGCAGGAGCGCCAGCCGGGCCTGATTCGTCAGCTCCGGCAGCTCTGCCAGCCAAATCCAGTATTTCAGCATAAGCCCGCCTCCTCTGTTCTTTTCCGAAAAAGAACCTGATCGCGCCGCCTGCCGTCAGTCCCCCCGGGCGCCCTCCCACAGCACCACGGCGGCCGCCGCCGCCGCGTTGAGAGACTCGCAGGTATCGGACATGGGGATCTTCACCGTCCGGTCGCACAGCGCCAGCGCCGCGGGCGAGACGCCCCGGCCCTCGCTGCCGATGATGACGGCACAGCGCCTCAGGTCCACCCGCCGCACGTCCGCCGTGTCCTGCCGCAGTGCCGCGGCGTACAGGGGCAGTCCCGCCGAACGCACCAGGGCCGTGGCCTCCTCCAGGGAGGCTTGATAAGCCGCACGGCGGAAGTGGACGCCCATGGCCGAGCGCACCGTCTTGGGGTTGTAGAGATCGGCGCACCCGGGCAGCAGAAAGACCGTCCAGCCGAACGCGTCCGCCGTGCGGAGGATGGTGCCCACGTTGCCCGGGTCCTGCACGCCGTCCAGCAGCAGATACCGGCCCGGTTTCAATTCCGCCGGGAGGCGGCGGTCCCCCAGGCGGCAGGAGAACACCACCCCCTGGGGGGTCTCCATGGGACTGACGGAGCGCATGACGCTCTCCGTCACCTCCGCCAGGCGCGCCCCGGCGGGGACGCCGGAGACGTCCGCCCCCCGGGTATAGAGGACGGCGGTCATGGGCGCGCCCCAGAGGGACGCCTCCCCCAGGAGCTTGGGGCTGTCGCAGAGGAACTCCCCCGTCTCCTCCCGGTAGGCTCTGGAGGAGGCCAGCTTCCGGAAATGGGTGCACAGCGGATTGCTCCGGCTGGTGATCGTCTCCATATCTGCGCCTCCTCCAGGGAAATTCACAAGGGGGTTGTCTCAGTCCAGGGGCTTCATGGTGGGGAACAGCAACACATCCCGGATGGAATCGGCGTTGGTCAGCAGCATGACGGCCCGGTCGATGCCGATGCCCATGCCGCCCGTGGGGGGCAGGCCGTACTCCATGGCGGTGATATAGTCCTCGTCCATCATGCCGGCCTCGTCGTTGCCCATGTCCCGCAGGGCCAGCTCGTGCTCGAAGCGGCCCCGTTGGTCGATGGGGTCGTTGAGCTCGGAGAAAGCGTTGGCGAACTCCGCGTGGTTGATGAACAGCTCGAACCGCTCCGTCAGCCGGGGGTCCTTGGGGGAGCGCTTGGTCAGGGGGGAGACCTCCACCGGGTACATGGTGATGAAGGTGGGCTGAATCAGCTTCTCCTCCACCCGCTGGTCAAAGGCCTCGTACAGCGCGGTGCCCCAGGTGCGCTCGCAGCCGTCCATGTCGATGCCCTTGGCCTCCACGGCCCTGCAGGCCTCCTCGTCGTCGGAAATGGCGTCAAAGTCCACGCCCACGTACTCACGCACGGCGTCGGTCATGGTCAGCCGCTTCCAGCCGGGGGTCAGATCGATGTCCACTCCCAGCCACTGGACCTGGTAGCTGCCCAGGATGTCCTTGGCGGCGGAGGAGAGGATGCCCTCGGCGATGTCCATCATGTCGTGGAAGTCGGCGTAGGCCTCGTAGAGCTCGATGGTGGTGAACTCCGGGTTGTGCTTGGGGTCCATGCCTTCGTTGCGGAAGATGCGGCCGATCTCGTACACCCGCTCGAAGCCGCCCACGGTCAGGCGCTTGAGGTGCAGCTCCGTGGCGATGCGCATATACATATCAATGTTCAGCGTGTTGTGGTGGGTGACAAAGGGCCGGGCGGTGGCGCCGCCCTGGATGGTGCCCAGGATGGGGGTCTCCACCTCCAGATAGTCCCGGTCGTCCAGGTATCTGCGCACGTGCTTGATGAAAGCGGTGCGGATCTGGAACGTGCGGCGCACGTCCTCGTTCATGATGAGGTCCACATACCGCTGGCGGTAGCGCGTCTCCTTGTCGGTGAGGCCGTGGAACTTCTCCGGCAGGGGCAGCAGGGACTTAGAGAGCAGCGTCACCTTGTGGGCCTTGACGGAGATCTCGCCCCGCTTGGTCTTGAACACCTCGCCCTCGACGCCCACGATGTCGCCGATGTCGGTCTTCTTGAACTTGGCGAAAGCCTCCTCGCCCAGCTCGTCCACGCGGACGTACAGCTGGATGCGGCCCTTCACGTCCTGCAAATCGCAGAACACGGCCTTGCCCATGCCCCGCTTGCTCATGATGCGGCCCGCCACGGAGGTGGTCTTCCCCTCCAGGGCCTCAAAGCCCTCCTTGATGTCGGCGGAGTGGTGGGTCACCACGTACTTGGTGATCTGGAAAGGGTCCTCTCCGGCGGCCTGGAGAGCCGCCAGCTTCTCCCGGCGAACCCTCCTCTGCTCGCTGAGATCCTGCTCCGGCTGCTGGGTTGTCATCTGTTCACTCATGGCTGGCTTCTCCTTTGTTCTTTATCGTTCGATCTTCAGTAAGGTGTAGTTGATGATGCCCTGGGGGGCCTCCACGGCCACGGTGTCCCCCTCCCTGGCGCCGATGAGGGCCTTGCCAAAGGGGGATTCCTCCGAAATGACGCCGTGCATGGGGTCCGACTCCTGAGAGCCCACGATGGTGTAGGCGGCCTGGCCGGCGGGGCCCTTTACCGTCACCTTGCAGCCGATGGCCACCACGTCGGTGTTGCTGCTCTCGTCCACGATGACCACGTGCTGCAGGATCTCCTCCAGCTCGGCAATACGAGAGTACAGCTTGCCCTGCTCGTTCTTGGCCTCATCGTATTCGCTGTTCTCGCTGAGGTCGCCGAACCCCCGGGCCACTTTGATCTGCTCCGCCACCTCGTCGGACCGGGTGGTTTTGAGATAGTTCAGCTCCTCCTGGAGCTCGTCGGCCCGGGATTGGCTCATCTTGTACTCTTTTTCCATGTCTGCCGCTTCCTTTCTGGTATCTTTTGACCGGAAAACCCTGGGGTTTTCCAGAATATACTGCTCCATTTTATTTACAGCCACCTATTATAGTGGCTGATTTCCCGATTGTCAAGGGTTATAGTCCCCGCTTTTCACCCCTCCCCGCCCCGAAACGCCGAGGCGCTCACCTGTTCCGGACGGAGAGTCCCCGCCTCCAGCAGGGCCGAGAGCAGCTGGCCCCGGTCCGCCCCCTCCGGCAGGCGCTCCTCCAGCGCAGGGGGCAGGGACAGCGCCCCCATGGGCGCGTTCTCATCGTACAGCGGCAGCGTCACGCCGCCCTCCCGCCGCAGGTCCGTCCTGGGGTCGAAGAGCACCAGGGCGTCCGCCGCCTCCAGCTGCGGCCGGTCCGGCCCCAGCAGCAGCGAGATGCCGTACTCTCGCCGCAGCCGCCGGCACAGCTCCTCTCCGCCGTAGGGGACGTCCAGCAGCACGTACCGGTGCCGCAGGCTCAGCTCCGTCACCGTCCGCACCAGCTCCCCGGTCATCTGGGCCGCGGACACCGCGATCCGCGCCCCAGCCGGGGACACGCCCGCCTCCGTCAGCGCCCGGCGCACCCAGTCCGCCGCCAGGCGGCGGCGCAGGGACAGCGTGGACACGGGCCGGAGGCCCTGCCGCTCCAGCTGCGCCCCCCAGGCGAAGCGCTCCGGCAGCACCACCCGGGTGACCCCCGCCCGCCGCAGCCGCTTGGCCGCCGCGTTGACCCGCCGCCGCAGCGCCGCTTCCACCGTCCGGGGCCCCCGGGCGATCTCCGCGCACAAAAAGCGGGTATGCAGGATGTTCCGCTCCGCCAGCGTCACCGTCCGGGGCGGGATGCCCCCCTGGGGCTCTTTCCACGAAAGCAAACCAATCATAAGACAATTCCTCCCGCTCCATGGTATGGAGCGGGAGGAATTTTTATGTTTCCATTGTCTTTCAGGCTGTGCCGGACAGGGTGTATCCCGTGAGATAGCCCATTTTGGGGTCCGCGCCGTGGCTCAGGGGGTTCACCCGCCGCCCGTTTTCCACCACCTCAAAGTGGAGGTGAGGTCCGGTGGAGTTGCCGGTGGAACCGGTGATGCCGATGACGTCCCCCTGGTTCACATACTGGCCCACGCTGACTTTCCGGCTGCTCATGTGGCCGTAGAGCGTGGTGTTGCCGCTGCCGTGGGAGATGACCACGTACTCCCCGTAGGAGGAGCTGCGCTGGGAGACGATCACCGTGCCGGCCTTGGCGGCGTAGATGGGGCTGGTGTAGCCCACCCGGCCGATGTCCGTGCCCTGGTGGTTGGTGGAGCCGATGCCGCCGGGGGAGCTGCGCCCGCCCATGGTGGAGGTGATGTACCGGCTGTTCACCGGCCATATATACCCGCCGGGGTTGGACTGGCTGGACTTGCCCTCCGCCGCCAGCTGAGCCTGGAGTTCCCGGTTCAGCCGCTCGATCTCCTGCTGGATTCTCTTCTGCTCGGCCTCCATCTCGTCCAGGGTGGCCTCGGTCTCCTCCTCCGCCGCCGCGATCTGCTGGATGACCTTGTTGGCCTCCGCCCGCTGGGTGTCCAGCTCCCGCTTCTTGGCGGCCAGCTCGTCCCGGACCGCCTGGGCCTCCGCCCGGCTGCCCTCCAGGGAGGTCCTTGCCTCGTCGATGCGGACCTGGAGCGCCTTCAAATCGTCGATAACCCGCTGGTCCGCCTCCATGATCTCATTGATGAAGTCCATGCGGGAGAGGAGGTCCGTGAAGCTGTCGGCCTTGAAGAGCACCGACCAGTAGGAGATGGTCCCCTGCTCCTCCATGGCCCGCACCCGGCGGCAGAAGAGAGCGTACTGGGCCTCCTCCTCCGCCTCCGCCTGGCGGAGCTCCTCCTCCTTCTGGGCGATCAGCTGGTCGTACTGGGCAATCTGCTCCTCCGCGTTGGCAATCTGGGAGGTGGTGTTGGCAATCTGCTGGTCCAGAATGTTCTTTCGCTCTATGGCGGTGCTCTTGTCGTCGGCCAGGGACTTCAGCTTGCTCTCCAGTTCCTTGCGCTGGTCTTTCAGGTCCGCCGCGTCGCCCTTCAGCGCGTCGATGTCCTCCTGGCTCACCCGGGCGGCGGCGGGGGACAGGTCCGCCGCCAGGCACAGCACCGCCAAAGCCAGGCACAGCGCCGGGCGCAAAAACCGTTTGACAATTCTCTCTCTCAACGCCGCCACCTCACACCTGCAGAAATTTCCGGATGGCGGAGAGGCTGCCGCCCACGCCGATCAGAATGCCCGCCCCCGCGAAGATCACCGCCACGGAGGGCCAAAGCTGCTGGAAAGGCACGATTCTAATCAGCTGGAGAGTGTCGCTGGTGTCCACGCCCCGGGACACCGCCTCGTACAGCCCCCACTGGAGGAAGAAAGAGAGGGCCGCGCTCAAAAAGCCCAGCAGCAGCCCCTCGTACACAAAGGGCCAGCGGATAAAGCCGTTGGTGGCGCCCACCATGCGCATGATGGCGATCTCCTCCCGCCGGTCAAAGGTGGTGAGCTTGATGGTGTTGGAGATGATGAACACCGACACCACAAAGAGGATGGCGATGAGGGCGACGCACACCACGGAGGCGATGTTCCGGATGGCGATGAAGCCGGAGGCGATCTCCTCGTAGGCGCTGACGTCGGCGACGCCCTTCACCTGCCGGAGCTGGGCCACTGTCTGGCTCTGCCGCTCCAGGCTCACGATCTTCACCACGTACCGGTCCCGCAGAATCTCCGGGTCCAGGTTCTGAAACAGGGGATCGTCGGCGTACTTCTCCGCGAAGCTGTCCATGGCCTGGGCCTTGCTGACGTAGGTGGCGGAGAGGACGTTGGGCAGCGCCTCCAGCTCCCGCTGGACCCCCAGGGCCTCGTTCCGGGTGTAGGACTCGTCCACAAAGGCCAGGATCTCGTTCTCCTGCTCCAGTCCCGCCAGAAGCTCGTTGGCGTTCACCGCCACCAGGGTGAACGTGCCCATGATCAGCAGGCACGCCACGGTGATGCCGATGGAGGCGAAGGACATGAAGCCGTGGCTGAACATGTTGGACACGCCCTCATGCAGAAAATAACCCAAATTGTGCTTACCCATGGATATGTCCTCCCACGTAGCCGCCCACGCCGTCGCTGATTACGTGGCCGCTGTCGATGGTGACGACCCGCTTGCCGAAGCGGTCCACCAGATCCTTCTCGTGGGTCACCACCACCACGGTGGTGCCCAGCTGGTTGATCTTCACCAGCAGATCCATCAGCTCCAGCGACCGCTCCGGGTCCAGGTTGCCGGTGGGCTCGTCGGCGATGATGGTCTCGGGGTTGTTCACCAGGGCCCGGGCGATGGCCACCCGCTGCTGCTCGCCGCCGGAGAGCTCCGTGGGGAAGCTGTCCGCTTTCCGCTCCAGGTCCACCAGGTCCAGCACATAGTTGATCCGCTCCCGGATGTCCCGGGGCCGGGCGCCCACGGCCCGCATGACAAACTCCAGGTTCTCGTACACCGTCTTCTTCTCAATCAGGCGGAAGTCCTGGAAGATGACCCCCAGGGTCCTGCGCATCAGCGGCACCTGCCGGCCGGAGATCTTGGTGATGGAAAAGCCGTTAATCATGATGCGGCCCGCGGTGGGGACCACCTCCCCGGTGAGCAGCTTGATGATGGTGGACTTGCCGGAGCCGGAGGGACCCACCAAAAAGACGAACTCCCCGTCCTCAATGGTCAGGGTGATCCCGCGGATGGCCCTGGTCCCGTTGTCGTACTCCATCTCTACATTTTTCAGGCGGATCATACAGGCACCTCGCTCAACACGCCGCCCCCGGAGGGCCGGTCGACATAATTCCCAATTAAACCACATTATATATGGTTTTCCGCCGCAATGCAACCGCAAGTTTACGATTCCGGCCGGGGAA
Organism: uncultured Oscillibacter sp.; assembly: GCA_947365245.1. Classification (GTDB taxonomy): domain Bacteria; phylum Bacillota; class Clostridia; order Oscillospirales; family Oscillospiraceae; genus Oscillibacter. The sequence goes on from CANAWG010000020.1 coordinate 34,934, forward strand.
AATGCCGCCGTTTCGCGGCAAATCGATACTATCGCAGTAGTGTGCCCATTCAGCCTACCACATCATACCACGGCTGTCAAGGCCGCGCCGTCGAAAAAAGGCGGCGGGCTCAGCCCGCCGCCAGAGAGCACGGTTCAGGAATCGATGCCCCGGGAGGTGAGGTACTTCTTCACCATCAGCGCCACCTTGAACGTGATGGCGTCGTCGAACTCCCGCAGGTCCAGGCCGGTGAGCTTCTTGATCTTCTCCAGCCGGTACACCAGGGTGTTGCGGTGGACGAAGAGCTTCCGGGCCGTCTCGGAGACGTTCAGGTTGTTCTCAAAGAACTTGTGAATGGTGAACAGCGTCTCCTTGTCCAGTGCGTCGATGGGGTTCTTCTTGAAGACCTCCTGGAGGAACATCTCGCACAGCGTGGTGGGAAGCTGGTAGATCAGCCGCCCGATGCCCAGGTTCTCGTAGTTGATAATGTACTTCTCCGTGTCGAAGACCTTGCCCACCTCGATGGCGATCTGGGCCTCCTTGTAGCTCTTGGCCAGGTCCCGCAGGTGGGTGGCGATGGTGCCGATGCCCACCACCGCGCTGGCGCCGCTGCCGCGCAGACTCTCCTCCACGGCGGAGGCGATCTTGTTCAGCTCCTTGATCCCCGCGCCCTCCGGCATCTGGCGGATCAGCACCACGTCCCCCTCGCCCACGCTGAGGACGAAGTCGCTCTGGCGGTCCGGGAACATGGACTGGATCACGTCCGTGGGCACGGACTCGCCCTTTTTCAGCGAGCGCACCACAAACACGCCCCGGGGCACGTCGGCGGTGACCCGCAGCTCCTTGGCCCGCATATAGATGTCGCCCAGCATGATGTTGTCGGAGATGATGTCCTTGACAAAAGACCCCCGGTCGTGCTTTTCCTCGTAGTAGGATTTGGCGGCGTTCAGGGCCACCATGGACATGGCGCAGGCCGTCCGGCTCACGTCGTTGTCCCCAAAGACGAAAACCGCGTAGTCAAACTGTGTATTCCAGCCGTTCAGGGCCTTAAAGGTTTTGCCGTCGGAGGAGACCATGGCGCCGGAGGCGCCGTTTACCACAGGTACATGCTCCGCCCAGCGCTGCCCGATCATGGACAGCTCGCTGCACGCGATCACCACACCTTCCCCGTCGATTACGCCGATGGTCCGATCTGTATTTTCCTTTAATTGCAGGACGACATTTTGAAAAATCCTTCCAGACATGGCCTTCCTCCTCAACTAAAATCACCAGGGAATTTAAGAACGCTCTTATTATATCGGCAATTCTAACAAATTGCAAGAGATATTTTCTTTTTTAGACAAAAAAACTACGATGTTTTTGGTGAAGATTTGACGTTTTTCGTAGGATTATCAAATCCCCGTAATTTTTCCAGCTCTTTCTCCGTCAAAAAGCGATAAGCGCCCCGGGGGAGGCTGCGGTCCAGCTCCAGCGGACCCATCCGCACCCGCTCCAGGTACAAAACCGGCTTGCCAAGGCAGGCCAGCATCCGCTTCACCTGGTGGAATTTTCCCTCCCGGAGGGTGACGCGGGCCTCGCTCTCCTCCCCCGCCGACAAGATCTCCAGCCCGGCGGGGAGGCACGCGAGGCCGTCCGGCAGCGTCAGCCCCGCGGCAAAGGCCTCCCGGTCCGCCTCCGTCAGCCGCCCTGACACCCGGGTGTAGTAGACCTTGTCCACGTGGCGGCGGGGGGAGAGCAGATCGTGGGCGAGACCGCCCTCGTTGGTCAGCAGCAGCAATCCCTCCGTGTCCCTGTCCAGCCGGCCCACGGGAAAGAGCCCCCGCCGGCACAGATCCGGCGGCAGCAGGTCCAGCACCGTCCGGCCCCGGCCGTCCTCGGTGGCGGAGAGAACCCCCGCCGGCTTGTTCAGCATGAGCCAGGTGTACCGCCGGTAGCAGAGAGGCTCGCCGTTTACAGTGATCTCCGAGGCCTCCGGATCCGCTTTCTCCTCCGCCGAATGGGCGGCGGCGCCGTCCACCAGCACCCGGCCACGGCGGATCAGCTCCTTGGCCTCCCGCCGGGACCACCTGCCGGTGGAGGCGATGATCTTGTCCAGCCGCTGCTTCTCCATCGACGCCCCTCCCTTCTCTCGTTCTTATTTTATCATAATCTCAGGCAAAAATGAATAGGAAACAAGCAGGAGGGATGTATCATGCTGATTTTCACGACCCGTTTTTCCAAAAAGAAAGCCGTCCTGGCGGTCCTGATCCTGGGGGCGGCAATCGCCGCGGCGATCCTCTTCCTGGGCCGCGGCGAGGCGGAGGAACCCCCCGCCCCCCAGCTCCTCACCAACGAGGACCGGGTGGCCTATCTCCAGTCCATGGGCTGGGAGGTGGCGCCGGAGCCGGTGGAGACGCTGCAGTTCCTGCTGCCGGACCACCTGGAGGAGCCCTACCTCAGCTACAACGAGCTGCAAAGCACCCAGGGCTTTGACCTCTCCCCCTGCTGCGGCAAGCAACTCTCCCGGTTCACCTACACCGTCTCCAACTATCCCGGCCGGCCGGAGGGGGTACAGCTGAACCTCTACACCTGCGAGGACCGGCCCGTGGCGGGGGATATCTTCTGTGCCGGGGCCAACGGCTTCCAGGACACGCTGGTCTACCCGGAGGGCGGGAAGATGTAAAAAAAGGACTGCCGAAAGGCAGTCCTTTTTTACGCGATTGGTAATCAGTCGGCAACGTCGGTGACGGCGCCGGAGCCAACGGTACGGCCGCCCTCGCGGATGGCGAAGCGGAGGCCCTTCTCGATGGCGATGGGGGTGATCAGCTCCACGCTCATCTCCACGTTATCGCCGGGCATGCACATCTCGACGCCCTCGGGCAGGGTGATGACGCCGGTGACGTCGGTGGTGCGGAAGTAGAACTGGGGACGATAGTTGTTGAAGAACGGAGTGTGGCGGCCGCCCTCTTCCTTGCTCAGGACGTACACCTGGCCCTTGAACTTGGTGTAGGGATGGATGGAACCGGGCTTCGCCAGAACCTGGCCGCGCTCGATGCCGTTGCGGTCCACGCCGCGGAGCAGGGCGCCGATGTTGTCGCCGGCCTCAGCGTAGTCCAGCAGCTTGTGGAACATCTCGATACCGGTGACGACGGTCTTCTTCTTCTCGTCCATGAGGCCGACGATCTCGACTTCCTCGGAGAGCTTCAGCTGGCCGCGCTCCACACGGCCGGTGGCGACGGTGCCGCGGCCGGAGATGGTGAACACGTCCTCGACGGGCATCAGGAAAGGCAGGGTGTCGTCCCGGGGAGGAGTGGGGATATAGCTGTCAACCGCGTCCATCAGCTCCTTGATGCAGGCATACTCGGGAGCGGCGGGATCGGTGGACTCGGAGATCAGGGCGTTCAGAGCGGAGCCCTTGATGATGGGGATGTCGTCGCCGGGGAACTCGTAGTTGGACAGGGTCTCGCGGACCTCCATCTCCACCAGCTCCAGCAGCTCCTCGTCGTCCACCTGGTCGCACTTGTTCAGGAACACCACGATGGCGGGCACGCCCACCTGGCGGGCCAGCAGGATGTGCTCCTTGGTCTGGGCCATGGGGCCGTCGGTGGCGGCGATGACCAGGATGGCGCCGTCCATCTGAGCGGCACCGGTGATCATGTTCTTGATATAGTCGGCGTGGCCCGGGCAGTCCACGTGAGCATAGTGACGGGCCTCCGTCTCATACTCCACGTGGGCGGTGTTGATGGTGATGCCGCGCTCCTTCTCCTCGGGAGCCTTGTCGATGCTGTCATAGGCCTCGAACTGCGCCTTGCCCTGCATGGACAGCCACTTGGTGATGGCGGCGGTCAGGGTGGTCTTGCCGTGGTCAACGTGGCCGATGGTGCCAATGTTTACATGGGGTTTGGTACGCTCAAATTTCTGCTTAGCCATTTGAAAATCCTCCTAACAATTTGTATAATCACTTCCAGCAATGCGAATTTCCTCAGCACTGCCTATTTTACAGGAAACCTCAGGAAAAATCAATACCTGAATTAGAACCCGCGCTGACAGCCGGCAAAAGACCCGGTCAGGCAGCGTTCCACGGCTGCAAACACAGGTTCTTACTGAGGCTTGGAGCGCTCGTCTACGATCTTCTCCCGGATGCTCTTGGGGATCTCCACGTAGCTGTGGGGCTCCATGGTGTACTGGCCGCGGCCCTGGGTGGAGGACCGCAGGTCGGTGGCGTAGCCGAACATATTGGCCAAGGGCACCAGGGCGTCCACCTGGGTGGCGCCGGTGCGGCTCTCCTGGCCCTGGATCTGGCCGCGGCGGCTGTTGAGGTCGCCGATGACCGTGCCCAGGTACTCGTCGGGTACGATGACGCTGACTTTCATAATGGGCTCCAGCAGCGTGGGATCGGCCTTGCGCATGGCCTCCTTGAAAGCCATGGAGCCGGCGATCTTAAACGCCATCTCGGAGGAGTCCACCTCGTGGTAGGAGCCGTCGTACAGCGTGACCTTCACGTCCTCCACGGGGAAGCCGGCCACAACGCCGGCGTTCATGGCACCCTGGATGCCCGCGTCCACGGCGGGGATATACTCCTTGGGCACCGCGCCGCCCACGATGGCGTTGATAAACTCGTAGCCCTTGCCGGACTCGTTGGGCTCCAGGCGGATCTTGACGTGGCCGTACTGGCCCTTGCCGCCGGACTGGCGGGCATACTTGGTGTCCTGCTCCACGGACTTCTTGATGGTCTCCTTGTAGGCCACCTGGGGCGCGCCCACGTTGGCCTCCACCTTGTACTCCCGCAGCAGGCGGTCCACGATGATCTCCAGGTGCAGCTCGCCCATGCCGGCGATGATGGTCTGCCCGGTCTCCTCGTCGGTGTAGGTCTTGAACGTGGGGTCCTCCTCGGCCAGCTTCATCAGGGCGATGCCCATCTTCTCCTGGCCGGCCTTGGTCTTGGGCTCGATGGCCACGCGGATGACCGGCTCGGGGAACTCCATGGACTCCAGGATAATGGGGTGCTTCTCGTCGCACAGCGTGTCGCCGGTGGTGGAGTTCTTCAGACCGATGACGCCGGCGATGTCGCCGGAGTAGATGGTCTCGATGTCCTCCCGGTGGTTGGCGTGCATCTGGAGAATGCGGCCGATGCGCTCTTTCTGCCCCTTGGTGGAGTTGAGCACGGAGGTGCCGGTGCTCAGCGTTCCGGAGTAGACCCGGACGAAGCTCAGACGGCCCACATAGGGGTCGGTCATGATCTTGAACGCCAGGGCGGAGAACGGCGCGTTGTCATCAGAGGGACGCTCCTCCTCTTCCTCCGTCTTGGGGTTGACGCCCTGGATGGGGGGGATGTCCGTGGGGGCGGGCATATAGTCCACGATGGCGTCCAGCAGCTTTTGCACACCCTTATTCTTGTAAGAGGTGCCGCAGGTGACGGGAACCATCTCGTTGGCGATGGTGGCCTTGCGGATGGCGGTGCGGATGCGGTCCACGGGGACCTCCTTGCCGTCCAGATACAGCTCCATGATCTCCTCGTCGAACATGGAGACGGCGTCCATCAGCTTCTCGCGGTACTCGTTGGCCAGATCCACCATGTCCTCGGGGATGGGCTCCACCCGCATATCCTTGCCCAGGTCGTCATAATAGATATCGGCGTCCATCTCCACCAGGTCGATGATCCCCTTAAAGGTCTCCTCGCTGCCGATGGGGAGCTGGATGGGCACGGCGTTGCACTTGAGGCGGTCGTGGATCATGTCCAGCACGTGGTAGAAGTCCGCGCCCATGATGTCCATCTTGTTGACGTAGATCATGCGGGGGACCTTATAGGTGTCGGCCTGGCGCCACACCGTCTCAGACTGGGGCTCCACGCCGCCCTTGGCGCAAAGGACCGTCACAGAGCCGTCCAGCACGCGCAAAGAGCGCTCCACCTCCACGGTGAAGTCCACGTGGCCCGGGGTGTCGATGATGTTGATGCGGGTGGACGGGAACTGGTTTTTGGAGCCGGACCAGAAGCAGGTGGTGGCGGCGGAAGTGATGGTAATGCCGCGCTCCTGCTCCTGCGCCATCCAGTCCATGGTGGCGGTACCGTCGTGGGTCTCACCGATCTTATAGTTCACGCCGGTGTAGAACAGGATGCGCTCGGTGGTCGTCGTCTTGCCTGCATCGATGTGAGCCATAATGCCGATATTTCTGGTGTTTTCGAGAGATGTCTTTCTCGGCATACTGTCTTTCTCCTAACTTACCAGCGGAAGTGCGCGAAAGCCTTGTTGGCCTCGGCCTGCTTGTGCATGTCCTCGCGCTTTTTCACCGCGGCGCCTGTATTGTTGGCGGCGTCCATAATCTCGCCGGCCAGACGCTCGGCCATGGTGCGCTCGCTGCGGGCCCGGGAATAGGCCGTCAGCCACCGCAGCCCCAGCGTGGTGCGCCGGGCGGGACGGACCTCCATGGGGACCTGATAGTTGGCGCCGCCCACACGGCGGGCCTTGACCTCCAGGCTGGGCATGATATTCTCCATGGCCTGGGTGAACACCTCAACGGGGTCCTTTCCGGTCTTCTCCTTGATCTGATCGAACGCGGAGTAGACCACCTTCTGCGCCACACCCTTCTTGCCGTCCAGCATGACGTTGTTGGTGAGCCGGGTCACCAGGACGGAGCCGTAGACGGGATCGGGCAGAATCTCTCTCTTGGGAACATTACCTCTTCTGGGCACTATGCTTCCCTCCTTCATAATAATTCTATGATCTCATAGGTACTCAAAAGGCATATCACAGCCTCTTGTGAATGCCTGCCAAAGAGGTCAATACACTACTTATATATAAACCTATTCGGCAAAGCTTTCTTTTGGTCCTTACTTGGACTTGGGACGCTTGGCACCGTACTTGGAGCGGGCCTGCATACGGCCGGAGACGCCCTGGGTGTCCAGAGTGCCGCGGATGATGTGGTACCGGACGCCGGGGAGGTCCTTGACACGGCCGCCGCGGATCATCACCACGGAGTGCTCCTGCAGGGAGTGGCCCACGCCGGGGATATAGGCGGTGACCTCGTAGCCGTTGGTCAGGCGAACACGGGCGATCTTGCGCAGCGCGGAGTTGGGCTTCTTGGGGGTAGCGGTTCTCACGGCGGTGCACACGCCTCTCTTCTGAGGAGAGGGGAGATCGGTGGTCTTGGTCTTCAGCGTGTTCAGACCGAACTGCAGAGCGGGAGAGGTGGACTTGTAGGTGACCTGCTCCCTTCCTTTCCGGACCAGCTGGTTAAAAGTAGGCATTGATGTTCTCCTTTCTTACATATTTTGGGCAGCCGCCCAATGGCGGACAACCTCTATTTTTTACGGAAAACCTCTCGGTTATTCCGAAAAAACCAAATTTAGGAAGCGCCGACGGAATCAGCGTGTGTCGATTTACGCCAGAAATTTTCCGGCTCGCCGGGAGCCGCCGCAGTCGATGCCAGGGAGAGAAACCGCGGGGAGATCGGCGGAAATTTATGGTGTGAAAGCGCGCATGGGGATTCAATCAGCGGTTCTTTGAAGAAACACCATCTCAAATCACGGCCACCACGGACGCCCCCACCGCGATGCGGCAGGCCTGGCCCAGCTGGGCCATGGTGTATCCCTCCCAGAGGGGAATGCCGGCCTCCGTGCAGCTGGACGCCACCGGGCCGGTGATCGCCGGGTCGGCGTCGCAGGCCAGGAACACCTGACGGGCACGCCCCTCCCGAATGGCCTTGCGGGACTGTTTCACACCGATTACCTTTTCCAGTGAAGCAAGCTCCGTAATCACGGGAAATTCCTCCTGATATAGTGAACGCAGCCGAAAAACGCAGAGGCGTTTTCAACCGGCGGGTCATCGGCCCGCCAATGCGCACAGCGCATGTGCGTTTCCTACGAAGTCAGGTGCAGCAGACCGCATATCGGCCCCGGCGCTACTCCGCAGCGCCGGACTGGGGAAAATCGCCGGATCCTCTTCAGCTGCACCGGCTATACTCGCTTGATTGAAAAAAGCGTACATTGACGCATGCGCATGGCAAAATTCGCGGAATCTGCCCGCGCATTTGGAAATTATAGCATGAGGCGGCGCACTCGTCAAGTATTTCCGCAAAAGGAACCTGTATTTTTCCTCTTTCACAAAACCGGGGCCTCATTTGCCCCGGTTTTTCATAGATTTATTCCAACTTTCCTCCCGCCGTGCAAACTTTTCCGCCCGATTCTCCGTCTATCAAACAGAACACCTGAAAAGGAGGCGTCCCCGATGAAGCATCTCTGTCTTCTTCCCGCCCTGCTGGTCCTGCTGCTGGCGCTGACCGCCTGCGGCGCCCCCGCGGCCCCGCCGGCCGCAGAGGCCCCCGCCATCTCCGAGGAGCCCGCGCCGGAGGCCTCCGCCTCCGAAGCGCCCACTCTGGAGGAGCTCTGCGGCGCCGACTACCGGTCCTATATCACGGAGACCATCACCATGCAGATGGAAAACCGAATGGACAAAACCCCCGACGTCCGCTACTTCCCCGTCACGGAAAGCGCTCCGCTGTCCGACTACGCGGCCATCGATGAAACCACGCCCTTTGAGGTGGACGGGGACGGCCACATTGTCATTTACTTTGCCGCCGGCACCGTCACCGACGAGGCCAACGGGGAGCAGTCTTTCCGCATTCCCCGTCCCTGACCTCCCCGGCGGACATGACAGGGAGAGGCCCGCAGCTTATGGCTGCGGGCCTCTTTTCAATTCTGCCGCCGTGTCTTCACGGTGCGGCTCTCACACGCTCTCCAGCACGGGGAGCTCTCCGGGGACGCCGCCGGTCTCCTCGTCCGGCACCAGCTCTTTGGCGGAGCTGTGGTAGGTCTGAAGACCCGTGCCGGCGGGGATCAGCTTGCCGATGATGACGTTCTCCTTCAATCCCGTCAGCCGGTCGGCCTTGCCCTTGATGGCGGCCTCGGTGAGGACCTTGGTGGTCTCCTGGAAAGAGGCCGCGGAGAGGAAGGAGTCCGTGGCCAGGGACGCCTTGGTGATGCCCATCAGCAGCTGGGTGCCCACGGCCTTGCGCAAAGGCTCGCCGTCCTCCCTGGTCTCCCCCGCCGCGGTGCGGCGGTCGATCTCCGCGTTGGCGTCGTCCAGCTCCAGAACGTCCACCATGGACCCGTCCAGCAGCTTCGTGTCGCCGGCGTCCTCCAGGCGGATCTTGCGCATCATCTGGCGGACGATGACCTCAATGTGCTTGTCGTTGATGTCCACGCCCTGCTGGCGGTACACCCGCAGGACCTCCTGAATCAGGTAGTTGTACACGGCGTCGGCGCCCCGGATGCGGAGCACGTCGTGGGGGTTCAGCGCGCCGTAGGTCAGCTGGGTGCCGGCCTCGATGGTATCCCCGTCCTTCACCTGCAGACCCGTGTGGGGCACCGCGTAGGTGCGGACGTCGCCGTCGTCGGCGGTGACGATGATGTTCAGCAGGCTCCCCTTGGCGGCCTCCTCAAAGCGGACCTTGCCGCCGATCTCGGAGAGGGTGGCCATCCGCTTGGGCTTGCGGGCCTCGAACAGCTCCTCCACGCGGGGAAGGCCCTGGGTGATGTCCCCGCCGGCCAGGCCGCCGGTGTGGAAGGTACGCATGGTCAGCTGTGTGCCGGGCTCGCCGATGGACTGGGCGGCGATGATGCCCACCGCCTCGCCGGGGCCCACGGGCTGCTGGGTGGCCAGGTTCATGCCGTAGCACTTGGCGCACACGCCGCTGCGGGCCTTGCAGGTCAGCACGGTGCGGATCATCACGGTGGGACGCTCGCCGCTCTCCGGATCAAAGGCACAGCGGTCGCCCTCCTGGACGTTCTGCTGGACCCACTTGCGGCTCTCCAGAACCCTGGCGTCCGCCTCGTCCATCATCCGGTCATTGGGCACCAGCACCTCGCCGGTGTCCGCGTCCACCACGTCGCCCACCAGGTAGCGGCCCCGGAGGCGGTCGGAGAACTTCTCGATGACCTGGCCGTTCTCACTGATCTCGGAGACCTTGATGCCGTGGGTCACGCCGCAGTCCTTCTCCCGAATGATGACCTCCTGGGAGACGTCCACCATGCGGCGGGTCAGGTAGCCGGAGTCGGCGGTCCGCAGGGCGGTGTCCGCCAGGCCCTTGCGGGCGCCGCGGCTGGAGATGAAGTACTCCAGGGCGGTCAGGCCCTCCCGATAGTTGGCCTTGATGGGGATCTCAATGGTGCGGCCGGCGGTGTTGGCGATCAGGCCGCGCATGCCCGCCAGCTGGCGGATCTGCTTCATGGAGCCGCGGGCGCCGGAGTCCGCCATCATGAAGATGGGGTTGTACCGGTCCAGGTTGTCCTGCAGAGCGGCGGAGACGTCGTCGGTGGTCTTCTCCCACACCTGCACCACCTGCTTGTAACGCTCGTGGTCGGTCATGAAGCCCATCTTATACTGGTTTTCGATGTCCACCACGGCCTGCTCGCTGGCGGCCACCATCTCGTACTTCTTGGGGGGAATGGTCATATCCGCGATGGAGACGGTAATGGCGGCCCGGGTGGAGTACTTATAGCCGGTGGCCTTGATGGCGTCCAGCACCTCGGCGGCCATGGTGAAGCCGTGCTTGTTGATGGTGCGGTCCACGATCCTGCCCAGCTGCTTCTTGCCGCAGGTCTCGGCGATCTCGTAGTCGCAGACGCGGGCGGGGTCGCTCCGGTCCACAAAGCCCAGGTCCTGGGGGATGTTCTGGTTGAAGATGATCCGGCCCGGGGTGATCTCCACAATGCGGGTGTGGCTCACGCCATCCACCTCCCGGGTCCGGCGGACCAGAACGGGACAGTGGGGGCCGATGACGCCTTCGTTGTAGGCCATCAGCGCCTCGTCCTCGCTGGCGTAGATGTGGAGGGGGCGGTAGGTGGCGGGGGTCTGCCCTTTCTCCAGAGCCGCGTTGGCGGCGAGGAACTCGTCGGCGTCCACCAGGGTTTCAGCGGTGAGGCCGGTGTCCCCGGCGCTCTCGCACCAGATGGTCTCCGCGCCCTTCTCCGCCTTGCCCATGCGGTCCATGGTCAGGTAGTAGCTGCCCAGCACCATGTCCTGGGTGGGGACGGTGACGGGGCCGCCGTCCTGGGGACGGAGCAGGTTGTTGGCGGAGAGCATCAGGATGCGGGCCTCGGCCTGGGCCTCGGCGGAGAGGGGCACGTGGATGGCCATCTGGTCGCCGTCGAAGTCGGCGTTGAAAGCCGTGCAGTTCAGGGGGTGGAGCTTCAAAGCGCGGCCGTCCACCAGCACCGGCTCAAAGGCCTGGATGCCCAGGCGGTGCAGCGTGGGGGCGCGGTTGAGCATGACGGGGTGGTCCTTGATGATGACGTCCAGGGCGTCCCAGACCTCCGTCACGCCCTTATCCACCATCTTCTTGGCGGACTTGATGTTGTTGGCGGTGCCGTCCTCCACCAGCTTTTTCATGATGAAAGGACGGAACAACTCCACGGCCATCTCCTTGGGCACGCCGCACTGGTAGATCTTCAGCTCCGGGCCCACGACGATGACGCTTCGGCCGGAGTAGTCCACCCGCTTGCCCAGCAGGTTCTGGCGGAAGCGGCCCTGCTTGCCCTTGAG
>CANAWG010000021.1 GCA_947365245.1 uncultured Oscillibacter sp.
AGGGCGACGGCCATTTTACCGCCGTGGCCTCCTACTCCGGCTCCGCCACCAGCTCATACGTGAAAGGCTACACTGTCACCGCCGACTATGCGGGCACCGTCAGCCGTATCAACTTGAACAAAATCCGCTATGTGGCGATCTTCGAGGGCACCGCCCTGGAACCCGCCCCCACGGAGGAACCCGGCGACACTACTGACCCCAGCCTGACCGACCCCGCCGACCCCACCGCTCCCGCCGAGCCGACTGCCCCCACTGACGCCCCCACCGGCGAGAAGAATAACGTCCTGCCCGTGGTGGCCGTTGTCGTGGTGGTGCTGCTGGGCAGCGGAGCGTTCTACTTCATCAAACGCAGGAGGTAATGTGCCATGAAGAAACTGACCACCCTTTTTTCCGTTCTGTGCCTGACCCTGGCCCTGACCGTCCCCGCGAGCGCCCTGGACTACAACATCGACGGCCCCGGCGACCCGGAGTACGGCAAGTCCACCTCCATCGAGCCGGTGGTGACGGCTGACCGGGGCGAGCTGCCCAATGTGGACGTGAGCAAGAACGCGGCCCTGATCCCGCCTACCTTTGGCAGTCCTACCGCCTACACCCTGAACACCGGCACCCCCCTGACCCCCAATCTGGCTCCCGGCTATATGCTGGGCGAGGGTGCCATCATCAACGGCAACGCCGGGATCACCGTCGCCCCGCCCGACTTCAATACCATCCCCAGCGGCATCGTGTCCGGCGGCACCTCCACCGGGGGCACAGTGACCCCCGCCCCCTCCACCGGCTATACCGAGGTCACTTCCGACCTCTATTACAGCGGCGGCTATCTGGCTGTCCTGAAAATCCCCAGCCTGAACGTGAACGTGAAGGTCTACCAGGGCACCGATGATAAGACCCTCGCAAAAGGCGCGGGCCACTTTGAGGACACCAGCATTTGGGACGGCAACTGCGCCATCGCCGGTCACAACCGTGGGGCAAACTGCTACTTTGGGGAAATCCACAACCTAAACGTGGGTGACACCATCACCCTGACCACCGCCCTGGGCACCCGCACCTACGCCGTCACCAGCGTGAACAAGATCAGCGACACGGACAACTCCCTGCTGGCCCCCACCGCCGAGAACTGCGTCACCCTGTTTACCTGCGTCCGCAACCAGCGGGCCTACCGCTGGGCTGTCCGGGCCGTGGAGGTCTGACCTGCTGAAAAGAAATTCGCACCTTAGACTGTTTTCCCCCTTTGTGGTACTGTTGGGACAGCAAAGCCCCCCAACATATCACATAGGAGGTCATTCATAATGAAAAACAGTCTGAACCGTTTGCTTGCCGGGATCGCCTGCACCGCCCTTATCGCTGGTTTGAGCGTTCCGGCCCACGCCGCAGAAGCCCAGCCGGAACCCTACGCCATCAGCGCCGCCCAATGGAGCCGGGAGGACTTCTCCCAGGAGGCCAGCCCGGACGTGTTCACCGCCACCTATGACCGGGCGCTCTACAACGCCATCCGTCAGACGCTGGTGGACGGCACCAGCGATACCGCCCCCGCCTACACGATGGTGGGCGACAGCGAGTACAGCGCCGTGAAGAATCTGCTGGGCCGGATGGAGGGCGTTGTGCGGTATGAGCATCATGTCCCGGAGAACTTCACCAACTACTGGCAGCACCTGGACTACTTCGCCGTGTCCGCCGCCATGCCGGAGAACTACCAAGCGCCCTTTGACTTCATCCAGCCCATCATCGCGGAGGTTGAGCAGATGGACACGGACGCTGAAAAGGTGGAGTACCTGAACGACTACCTGTGTACCCTGTTGGCCTACAAGAAGGGCAAGACGGCGGGCGTGACCCGCACCTTTGCCCAGCACAGCGGGGAGCTCCAAGCGGCCTGCGGCTCCTATGCCAGAGCGTTCAAGTTCCTGTGCGGGGCGGCTGACATCCCCTGTTTTACCATCAGCACCAGCAATCACACCTGGAACATGGCCTATGTGGACGGCCAGTGGCTCCATGTGGACGTGTCCCTGAACGACCTGACAGACAGCCATTCCATGCTTCTCCGGGAAACCTACCCCAACCATCCAGACCGAGCGCCGGAGCAGACGGCTTTTCTGAAAGAGCTGTTCGTCCCCGGCAGTACAAAGTAAGACAACCAAACACCCGCATCGGATAGGCAGACTGTGAAAACAGCCTGCCTTTTCCTATGCCCGGAAAGAAAGGAGAACCCATGAAACACAAGCATTTCAACCGCCTGCTGTCCATGCTGCTGGTGGTGGCTACGCTGTTCGGCATCCTCGCCGTCCCCGCCAGCGCCGCATCCCTGGAAAGCAGCGGCACCGTCACCATCCAACAGGCCGGGTATGGCAAGTACCTGGGCACCACCAAGGGCAGCTCCATCGGCGGCGGCTATTGGAAGTATACCAGCAACAATGGATTGACCGGCACCGCCTACTGCGTCAATCACGGGTTACGAGGGGTATCCCCCTCCAAGGCCCTGACCGTCCAGCCCTATAACCGGGAACCCAAGACGATGGGGGCCTTTGCCAACGGCTACTCCAACCGCACGTTGGAGCAGTTTAAGGAACTCCACGCCAGTGATGTGCGGGGTATTGCCAGTCTGACCGAGGACGAGTACAAATACGCCACGCAGTTGGCGGTTTGGGCTACCTGCGGTCAGCTTGCCGTCCCCGACACAGCGTTTTCCGCTGGCCGGGACACCCTGAAAGCGCCCACCTCAGACGCCCAGCAGATACGCATTTTTGACAGTGTAAAGGCTATTTTGCGCCTTGCCAACGGCTGGACGAAATACCTCTACACCGGCCTATCCCTCCGGGCCGAGGAAGATAAGGACGTGCGCGGCGTGGAAGTCCTTAACGAGTACGGTCTGGAGGGCGCTGCCGAGGACAACGAGGACGGCATCAAAAAGGAGCGCATCAACGGCAAGGAGTATTACACCCGCGTGATGTATGTTTCCTCCGCCACCTCTACCTGGATTGACGGCTACAAAACCAAGGTGTACTCCACCGACGCCCCCCAGGGCACCATCTTTGTGGCCGAGAACAACTCCCCGCTGGAAACCGTGCAGGAGAATGGGGCCACCTGTTACAAGGTGGACACCAGCAAGGAGCGCAGCACCAACCTTAATTCCAACGGCGGCGAGTATTACGGCGCGTTTAAGGTGTGCATCCCCGTGGATACTGCTGCCGCCGAGGGCAGCTTTACCATCAAGGCCGCTGGCGGCGTGGCACAGTTTAATTTGTATCTGGCCTATAACCCCGCCGCCTCCGAGCAGTCCTATATCATCTCCGACCCCGGCTACACCACACTGGACGCTCAAATCCCCTTTAAGTGGAGCGGCACAGAGGAAACCGAAACCGCCAGCCTGCAAGTGGTGAAGGCCGGTGCGGGCGGCGCTCCCCTGGAGGGGGCCGAGTTCACCCTGACCGGCGATGGCGGCACCACCGTCACCGGCACCACAGACCGCAACGGGCAGATCGTGTGGACAGACCTCCCCGCCGACGAAAAATTCACGCTGACAGAAACCAGCGCCCCGGAAGGCTATCAGATCGTGGCCCCCATGAACGTCACCCTGACCCCTGGCCGCACAGAGTACCTGACCGTCACCGATGACGTGGAGCATGGCTTTACTATCAAAAAGATCGACGCACAGAACAAGGGCAGCTTGCAGGGGGCGGTGTTCCGCTTTGAGCAGATCGACGGCTCCTATATGACCACCGGCGTCACCGGCTTTGACGGCACCATCTCCTTTGAGGGCGACGAGCTGCCCTACGGCTCATACCGCGTTACGGAGCAGACGCCCCCGGACGGCTATGTGAAATCCTCTCGCGTGGAAACGGTGGAATGGGACGGCACCAAGGACGTGACCATCGTTTGGGAGAACGTGCGGGACATCAGCCTGACCATCATTAAGGTGGACGAGCAGACCGGCGTATCCCTCCCCAACGCCACCTTTGATGTGTTCGCGGACGGCAAGCTCATTACCTCCGTCACCACCAACGACAACGGCGAGGCCCGCGTGACCGGCATCCGCAAGGAAGCCTATATTGAGATCGTGGAAACCGCCGCCCCCGCTGGGTATGTGCTGGACAAGACCCCTCACGGCATCCACATTGACCCGTATGACCCGGCCACCGAGGACGACCCCGTGCTGACCGTCACCAACCGGGCGCGGCCCGCCCTCCGCATTTTGAAGTACGACCTGACCAGCAATAAGCCTATGCCTGATGTGACCTTTGAGGTCTGGCATGACGGCGACCTGTTTGGGGAGTACACCACCAACGCCAGCGGCGAGATTTTCCTCTATGACCTCGACCCCGGCACCTACCTTGTGAAAGAGGTAGCCACGGATGACGCCCATGTGGTGAACAGCACTCCCCAGCAGATCGAATTGAAGGCCGGTGACACGCAGACGCGGGAGCTGGTCTTTTTCAATTCCCTGAAACCGGGCATCCACTTGATTAAGGTGGACAGCGTGACGATGAAATCCCTGCCCAACGTCCGATTTGAGTTCAAGCTGGTGGGCGGCTCTTACCGGCAGGAGTTCACCACTGATATTAACGGCGAGATCGACCTGTCCAAGCTGACCCCCGGCGCGTATGAAGTCCGGGAGTTGGAGGCCCCGGAGGGCTACCTGGTGGACGACGCTGTGCGGGTGGTGCAGGTGAACCCGGACGAGAACGCCAACTTTGTGTTCACCAACACCCCCAAGCCCGCCCTGCGCCTTATCAAGACCAGCTCCGACGGCACCCGGCTGGGTGGGGTGCATTTCAGGATCGCCCGCATTGAGGACGGCACCCATTACCTTGACCGTATCACCGACCAGGACGGCGAGATCAACATCCCCAAGCTGGAACCGGGGGTATATTCCATCAAGGAAACGGCCACCGTTGCCGACCACATCCTCGACCTTCAGGAGTACCATGTGGAGCTGTTTCCGGGCCAGACCAGCACCATCACCATCGAGAATCAGAAGCGGCCCAACCTGATCGTCTACAAAAAGGACGCTGACACCGGCAAGCCCATCCCCGATACGGTTTTCACCGTCCGGGCGGCGGACGGCCACAGCGTGGACGAGATCAAGACGGACAGCCAGGGCAGGGCCACCCTGTCCAATCTCCTGCCCGGAGTATACGAGGTGAGCGAGAAGTCCGTCCCGGCCCCCTGGCTCATGGACGCCCCCAGCCAGCTTGTGACCCTTTACCCCAACCGCGACCACACGATTTATTTTGAGAACCACAAGAAGCCCACCCTGACGGTGAACAAGGTGGACAGCATCACCGGCAGTCCCATCAAGGGAGCCAAGTTTGAGGTTTGGTATGGGAGCAACAGCACCACCACCGGCGAGCTGAACAGCCTGGGGACGTTCTTCTCCGACGAGAACGGCCAGTTCTTTGTTGACCTGCTGCGGGACGGCTGGTACAAGGTGACGGAGCTGGCCCCCGCCGCTGGGTACACCATCAAGGAACCCGCCACCCAGGAATTTTATATCAAGGGCGGCGAGAGCAAAGTCATCACCTTTGAGAACGTCCCCAAAAATGCGATTATCGTCGAGAAATATGATAGTGTCACCGGCGCGGCCCTGCCCGGATGTACGTTCCAGTTGAAATACCTGGGCGGCACCAGCGGCACAGGTGGCACTGTCATCGGCACCAAAGTCACCGGCAAAAATGGCACCGCCATGTGGACGGGCCTCAACCCCGGCGCTTATGTGTTGGAGGAAGTGGACGCTGCGGACGGGTACAACATCATCCAGTCCTCCGAAACGATCATGCTGGCCGACAGCGGCGAACAGAGCGTTGTCACCGTCCGTTTCACCAATGCCCCGGACGGCATTTTGTTGATCCGCAAGGTCTGTTCGGTGAACCCCTCCGTTACTTTGCAGAACGCCGAGTTTAAGGTGCTGTATGCGGACGGCACCGTTGTGGGCGACAGCAACGGCATTTTCAGGACGGACGAGAACGGGGAAATCCGCATCACCGGCCTGACCCCCGGCAAGAGCGTGGTGGTAACGGAAACCCGCGCCCCCGCTGGCTTTATCCTGGACACGCAGAGCCAGACCGTCCAGATCAAGGAGGGCCGCACCGTCAGCCTGACCTTTAAGAACCAGCCGAAAGGGGCCATCATCATCCAGAAGCGGGACAGCGCCACCGGCCTGCCTTTGAGCGGGGCCGAGTTCCGCGTGACCACGGCGGCAGGGTGTGAAGTGGGGCTGGACGGCGTGATCGGCACCAGCACCTTGACGCAGAATGGCATTTTCACCACCGACAGCAACGGTGAAATCAAGATCACCAACCTCGCCCCCGGCGCTTATGTACTGAATGAGATCAAGGCCCCGACGGGCTATGTGATGGACAGCGCCAGCACCAATGTAGTCATTGGGCAGGGCGGCGACACGCAAACCGTCATTGTAAAGAACTCCAAGGCCGGGACGCTGGTCATCGACAAACGGGATGCCCTCACCGGGAAGCCGTTGCAGGGTGTGACGTTCCGCGTCACCACCTCCACGGGAGAATTTGTACCGGCTGAAAACGGACAGATCAGCAGCAACGGCTTGTATTTCACCGACAAGGACGGCAAGATCACCATCAATGGCGTGGTGGGGACGCTGGTGGTGACGGAAACGGCCACCATCCCCGGCTACACCATCGACGAGGCCACCCGGACGCAGACGGTGGTGGTGAACCCCAACGACACGCAGACCCTCCATTTCACCAACACCCCCAGCACCACCCTTGTGATCGAGAAGTATATCGAGGGCACCACCACCCCGCTGAAAGGCGTCACTTTCCTTGTCACCGACAGCAGCGGGGCCGTCGTTGGCAATTCCAACGGGGAGTTTATCACCGATGAGAATGGCCGCATCGTTCTGAACGATTTGACCCCCGGCACTACCGTCACCGCACGGGAGGTCAAGGCATTGGAGGGCTATGTGCTTGACGGCCAGCCCAAGTCCATTCTGATTAAAACGGGGGAAGTTCAGACCCTCCGCTTTTACAACGCTAAGCAGGGCACCATCGTGGTGAAGAAGCTGGACAAGCAGACCGGGGAGCCGCTGGCCGGGGTGGAGTTCCAGATCACCTACTCGGACGGCTCCTACCTGGACGACGACTACGGCCACCTGTCCAGCAAGGGCCTCTACAAGACCGACGCCAACGGAGAAATCCGCATTTCTGGCGTGGTAGGCACCCTGATTATCACCGAAACCAAACCTTTGCCCGGATATGTCATGGACGAGGGCACCAAGACGCAGACGGTCAAGGTGAACCCCACCGATACGCAGACCATCACGGTGTATAACACGAAGATGGGCGGTTTGACCATCATCAAGACGGACGAGGAAACCGGGGAGCGAATCAGCGGCGTACAGTTTGAAATCCGAAAGCTCAACGGCGAAATCGTGGGCACCTACACCACCGACCGCTCCGGCGTCATTTCCCTGCCCGAAGCGGAAAAGGGCTGGTATCAGGTGACGGAACTCCAGGCCGCCAAGGGCTATCAGTTGGACAGTCAGCCCTATCAGATTGAAGTGAAGGACGGCGGCACCGCCACCCTGGAGATCACCAACCGGCAGACCGGCAGCGCCATCATCCACAAGATCGACAGCGTGACCGGCAAGGGGATTTACGGCGTGAAGTTCCTGCTTTCCGACGCCAAGGGCAACCCCGTGGGCACCTATGAGAGCGACAATGAGGGGTATGTCTATGTGGACGGCGGGCTTGCGGACGGCAAGTACACCGTCCGGGAGATCGAGTGCGCGGACGGCTATATTCTGGACACCCAGCCCAAGACCATCTATGTGGAATACGGCGGCTGCACCACCATCACCTGGAAGAACACCGCCGTCACCGGGCAAATCCAAGTGACCAAGACCAGCGCCGACTACAACAGCATGAACGGCTGGCCCGCTGGCACCCCCATCCCCGGCACCGTGTTTGAAATCTACCACTACCGCACCGGGAACCTTGTTGACACCATCCGCACCGACAAGAACGGCGTGGCCGTGTCCAAGCCCCTGCCCCTGGGCCGGTATAAGGTGGTGGAATCCCAGGCCGCTGACTTCTATGCCCTGGACAAGACCCCCATTGACGTGGAGATCGAACACGCGGGCCAGATCGTCAAAGCGGCCATGACCAACAAGAGCCTTTATACCAACGTGTCCATTGAGAAAACCGGCTATGCCGAGGTCATGCCCGGTCAGAACATCCGCTACACGTTCTCCAACATCGGCAACAACTCCACCACGGCGCTCACCTCTTTCTATTGGAGGGACACCCTGCCCGTGGAGGCGGTACGGCTGGCGAAGATCACCACCGGCACCTACAACGCCGCTGGCAGCTACAAGATCGTCTACAAGACCAATTTCTCCGGGGCCGACTACCGTGTGCTGGCGGACAGCCTGAACACCCAGCAGAACTATGTGCTGGAGGCATCCCCCGTGGCCCTGCGGCTGGCGTCCAACGAGTACGTCACAGAAGTGATGTTCGTGTTCGGCGTTGTGCCCGCCAACTTCCGGCAGGTGGAAACGCCCAAAATTGACTGCACCGTTGTGTCCTGGGCCAAGGGCGGCAGTCAGTTTGTGAACCAGGCGGACGTGGGCGGCGTCTACAACGGACAGTGGATCATGGCTACCACCCGCTGGGTGACGAAGGTCTACGCTCCCCCCAAGCGCCTGCCCACCACAGGCTATTAAGCACCATCCCCGTGGCCCGCACAGCGGGCCACTTACATACCCGTTCGCACATTTGAAACTGCTTGTTTTTTTCTGTACTATGGTGGTGAAAGGAGCTGTTTCAAATGTTCAAATGGATATTCAACCGGGAGAAAAAAGTTTATCTCCAACTGACTGACGAAGAATACCGACTTGTGAGGAAGTATCTGCTGGACTGGCGAAACAAGCTGACCGCCCAGGGCCGGGACGCCTCCCCGGTAAATGAGCTTCTGACGAAGCTGATAGCCTGCTGAAAATAAAATGGTTTTTTCTATATTACTTACATACACCGCCCTTTGCCTACGGAACGCAGGGCGGTGTAAATTTTGAATAAGGAGGGAATCAAATGAGCGTAGATCAGGAGAAACGCATGGCCGGTGATTATGTTATCATCCATGCGCTTCACATTGGCGACCGGGAAATCGTGCTGGGTGAAAACCCGTCAGGCGTTGATGGTGAGCAGTATATGTGCGCGTTCTGCCAGAGCAACGGTCTGATGGCTGGCTACACGGAGGTCATGGTCAGCGATGACTACCCGGAACTTGCGAAGCTGTTTGGAGAGCGCGTGGCGGAGCAGGCGGAGAAAACCCGCATCGACCTGAACGGCCCAAAAATCCAGGGCATCCACAACACCCCCATTACCGCCGAGGGCTGTGAGGTCATCGGCTATCAGCACGACCTCCATGGCAAAATCGTTGTCATCAAACAGGAAGTGCTGCGCCCGGAATATCGCCGCGCCACCAGTCAGCTCCAGCTATGCACTGGGGGCTTTGGCGCTTCTCCCAACAGCCGTGGCACCGCCTGCCACTGCACGGAATTGTACTCCGGCAAGACTTCCTATTTTCAGCGAAGTGACATTCTCGGCACCATAGCGTCGGAGAAACTGCCCAAATGGGCGAAGCACTACCTGGAAATTCTCCGGCAGGAACAACAGGCTGAAAAGAAAGCCAGGGACAGGGAGGGACGCTGATATGGCTGACAGGATCAACGAGGGCTACGCTATCACCGACTCCATCCAGATCGGGGATACAGAGTATGTGTTCGGTGAACTGGAACATGGCAAAATCCCCATGTATGTGACCTGGGCCTGCAAGGGCAGGAACAACTACTTTTGGGGGCACTACTTCACCGACCCTCTGGAGGCGAAAAAAGACTTGCTGGGCCGCGCCAATGAGGAATTGGAATATCAGATGGAGCGGAAAGCAAGGGCCGCTGAAAGACAGCCCAGGGAGCCGGATAAGGAGTGTGAGCGGTAATGGATATGACTTTGCGGCCCGCGACCCCAGCGGAGCGGCTTTTTACCTATGAACAGCACGCTCAGATCAGCGAACGGTGCGGAAATCCGGGTTATTTATGGGGGGAGTTGGACAACAGCGGCTCTATCTTCCTCAAGAGCTGGCAAACCTTTGTGCGCTCCCAAAACACGCCGGAGTTTAAGGCTGAGTTCAACACGGTGCTTGATATGCTCCGTTTTGACGAGCGGTACGGCCATGTGCTGAAAAACCGTGCCGCGATGACCATCTACTGCCTTGACCACGCAGAGGGGAGTTTCCGCAACGGCTTTGAGTATGCGTTCCGGGCCGACACCCAGGGCTACTCCTACCTGATCCGCTGTATCCCGACCGGGGAGGATAATCACGTTTATGTCTACCCTTATCGCCGGGATTTGCTTGACCGGCACATGAAACAGGCTGAAAAGGGTATCCGTTTCATCACCCCGGACGGCAAGGAGAAATTCAGGGTGGCCGATGGCGATATGGTGCGGATCACCACCAGCGAGGGCGCAAGCCTTGACCGCATGGCCCGGTATATCGACGATTGCCACGCCGAAATTGGCGGCAGCTTTTACCATATCCGTGAGTTTGCGGAATGGATGAAAGAGAGCAGCAGCAAGGTGATCCCCCTGCGTCCGGGCTTGCCGGAAAAGTGCTATGCTGTGCTGCCCAGCGGCGACGAGATCATCACCATCAAGCACGGCGAGGACGGTTATTTCCATGCCGACAAATACGGCCATGACCGTGCCCACGCCCAGGCCATCGTGGATGAGTACAACGGACAGCTCAACGTGACCAAGGCGCAGGCGGCAGCGATGTTGGCCGGTTCCATGTTTGGCTGGGAAGTTCCCGCCGCCGACCCCAAAAACTATGACGAGCAGGGCCAGCCCATCAAGCCCAAGCACCACGACCGGGGCGACGCCCGGTAAAGAAAAACCTAATAGAGTATCAGGAAGCGGCCTCCAGAAATGGGGGCCGTTTTTCTGTTGAAGGAGTGTGACATTGATGGAATTGACGTTTCGCACCGCCACCCCCGCAGAGCGGCTTTACTCCGCCAGCCAGAGTATGCAGCTCAAGGGCCAGACGGGGTGCGTCGGCCACCTGCGGGCCGGAACAGGCATGGACGCCCAGGGCTTTCTCAAAACGTGGCAGAGCCATCGGCAAGACCTGGATACAGCGGAATTTCAGGCGGAGTTTGAGAGCGTCCTGAACGCCCTGGTGTGCGACGGGCAGTACGGCGGCTTTTTGAAAAGCCGTGACGCCATGAGGGACTTCTGCCAGGAACACCCGGAGAGCGGTTTTGATGACGGTTTCGCGTTCGGCTTCCGGGCGGACACGGCGCAGTATTCCTACCTGATCCGGCTGAACCCCTATAAAGAGGAAGAAAACCTGTCCCTTTACTGCTACCGCCAGAACTCGCTTGACCGCCACATGAAACAGGCTGAAAAGGGTATCCGTTTCATCACCCCGCACTATGAGGAAAAGTTCAGGATCGCGGACGGTGACATGATACGGATCAGGTGCCCCGATGGACGGCAGCTTGACCGGGAATGCCGCTATATCGACGACTGCCATGTGGAGGTGGGCAAAGGCTGGGACAATCTCTATCATATCTGCCAGTTTGCCGAGATGATGGAGCGCAACGGCAACACTGTGATCCCCCTCAGAAATTCGCTCCCGCTGATATGTTACGGCAAGGTGCCGGAGAAACGGGCCATCGTTATGTTTGAGCGGGGCTTTGACGGCTACCGCTCCGCATCCTATGTGACAAAGGGCCGCACCAGCCAGAAGCTGGTGGACGAGCTGAACAGTGGGATGGGCGTGAGCAAGGCACAGGCGGCGGCGATGCTGGCCGGGGCCACGCAGGGCTGGGCCACCCCCGCCGCCGACCCGAAAAACTACGACGAGCAGGGCCAGCCCATCAAGCCCCGCCGCCCGGACAGGGGTGATGCCCGATGACCGAGCAGAAGCACCTTATTTGGAGCAACTTTGATCTGGACTACGAGGACTGGCGGACGGATTTGGAGGAACAGTACCCGGAATTAACCGAGGACGAGCGCATGATGCTGATGTACGACATCAACAGCGGCTACCTGGATGATGAACGTGCGAATCTGAACATCCAGCTTGACCAGCCCATCCTCATTATTGCCGACCTGGGCCTCTGGACTGGACGGCACATGGGCTATAAGGAGATCGCCAGCGGCAACATCCGGGACTGCCTTTACAGCGACCGGGGCATTGACTATTCCACCTGGTTTGTTGACAGGCTGGGCGACCTGCGCTGTGATGCCATCCACCATGACGGCACAAACCGTCTGCTTTACCGCACCTATAAGCCAGGAGTACGGGAATCGCAAATTGACCTGCTGAAAGAAAAATTGTATTACGGCACAGCGACCCGCGCCGATATTACCCGGATCACCCGCAGGCTGGGGGACGAGATCGGCAAGGTCTACGGCTGGGACTTCCCCCAGCGTGGGCGGCAGGCCGTGTCCGTGGAAAGGTAGGAGCATCATGGCACAATTACCGAATGTCAAATTGAACGTACACCCCTCCATGTTCGACCTGATGATGGCCGTTCTGGAGCGCAACACCGCCGCCGAGGATGTGCCCACCTGCAACAGCGCCCAGGACTTGATGGATAAACGTATGCGGTTTTCCCGGCGCTGCTGCGGTATGGGCGGTAAGCCCTATGTCAGTATGCGGATGTATGAGAGCGAAGCCTCCGAGATGATCTGGCAGCTTCTCTACGCCTGCATCGGGGCTTACGAGGTGGAAAAGGAGTACAGCGCGGAGCTGAAAGAGGGCGGCGAGGGTGATACCCGGTGAAAGGCGCACCCATCGACAAAGCCCTGTGTGAGTACCTGAAACAATACCGCCGTGGGCAAGAGAGCGCGGCCTCCAGCAAGGAGCTGGAGGCCGCGTTCCATGTCAAGGGGACGGAGCTGCGGCGGGCCGTCAACCGCCTGCGCTGTGACGGCTGGCCCATTTGCAGCGACGCCACCGGCTACTTTTATGCGGCACGGCAGTCGGAGATACAGGCCACCGTCGCCCAGCTTACCGGGCGTATCTCCAAAATCGCCGCCGCCACAAAGGGGCTGCTGAAATCTTATGAGGAAAAGGAGGGATAGATCGTGGCAAAGAAACCTGAACCCATTGTCCGGCTTGCGGCGCAGACGGCCCGCCAGATTTTTGCCAACAGCGGGAACTATATGGCGTTCCTGACCACCGCCGCCCACAACTTCAAATACAGCTTCCGCGACCAGCTTTTGATTTACGCCCAAAAGCCGGACGCCACCGCCTGCGCCCAAACCGACTTCTGGAACAAGCATGGCCGGTGGGTGAACAAGGGCACCACGGGAATCGCTCTGCTGGTGGACACCGACAAGGGCTACAAGCTGCGGCACGTCTTTGATATGTCCGACACCAACAGCCGTGCGGGGCGCACCGTCCCCGTCTGGCAGATGAGGCCGCAGTATGAGGGAGCGGTGGTGGAGGCGCTGGAAAACAGTTACGGTGAGTTTTCCGACAAATCCGACTTTGCCGCCTGTCTGCTGGAAACGGCAAAGATCATCGTAGAGGACAACTTTGGCGACTACTACGCCGACCTTTGCCGCATCAAAGAGGGCAGTTTGCTGGAAGAACTGGACGATCTCAATACCGAGGTGTGGTTTAAGGGCCTGCTTGAGAACAGCGTGGCCTATATCATGCTGACCCGGTGCGGTATTGACCCCCAGGAGTATTTCAGCGGCGAGGACTTTGCCCGCATCTACGATTTTAATACCCTGAAAACCCTTGCCATCCTGGGGGCTGCGGCCAGCGATATAGCCGAGATGCCCCTGCGGGAGATCGCCAGTACCGTGCTGCCCTTATATTGGGAGGAAGAAAAACAAAATCGCACATTTGCCGGGAATCCTGACAGGCAGTATAATGACGGCAGAACGAAACGTGAAAGGAGCGTTGAACATGGAGCTGACATACAGAACCGAGGGCGACTATCAACTGCCCAACCTGGACGTGCCGGAGGCCCCGCAGGTCGGAAAATATGGGATGCTGCGGCGCAGTTTCCTCGCCAATCACCGGCACGGGATTTACACGGGGATGCTGTTAACCGGGGAACTGAACAGCCATCTGGCGGAGATCGACCGGCAGGCCACCGAGATGGTGGAGCAGTTGACGGAGCAAATGGCGCGGGAGCAGGGCGTGACCGAGAGCCTGAAAGCGTCCGATCAGATGAAGTGGGTGGGCCTGATGGACAACATCAAGGCAGCGGCGGAGGAAGCGGCGTTGGCGGAGATCGTGTACGCCAACTGAGCGACCCTCTCCCCACGGAGGAAGAACAGAAAACGGCGATCCAAGCGGCGGAGGATGAACAGTCCTCCGCTTTTGCTATTTCCCAGGAGGACATTGATGCTGTTCTGATAAGGTATGGAACAGAGGGAAAGTTCAGTATTTATGAGCAGTTTTTGAAAAAAGAGGGGGACGATAAAAACGCGGCTTTCCTCAAAAAAGAGTATGGTATCGGCGGATTTTCTGTCTATGGGAGTAAAAAGCTGGATATTTGGCATGAAGGCAAAGGCATCAAAATCACCGCCGCGCCGGAAGTTGTGACTGTCCTGACCTGGAAAAAGGCGGCGAAGCGGATTGGTGAACTGCTTGCCGCAGACCGCTATCTGTCACCGGCTGAAAAGGCGAAATACCCGGAGTACCGTCGTCAGGAGGACGCCCGGATCGCCCGGAGCAAAATCAGCGGAGAATTTTACTCCATCATCAACGACTACAAGGACTATGTGACCCAACTCGGAGGACAGGACAAAACGGTAGACAGGTGGTATTTGTCGTCCTGCGCCGACGCATTCAATGTGGGGGATAAGAAAATGCACGCCCGCACCAGCGAGGGCGATTTTATCCTCCCTATGATGCGGGAGGCCATGCAGACTATCATCGGGGAGAACACCCACCTGACGGAGCGGTGCGAGGCCGTACTTGCCGAACTCTCCGGCCCCCTGGCCGCGCCGCTGGAACCCACCTATGACGAGATGAACCCGCCCCCAGCCCCGTCGAAAGAGTACCGGCTGACCCTGGGGGCAACGGTGTACCTGGGGATGCAGGAATACCAACTGCTGGCCTTTGACGCTCAGACTGTCCGGCTCTTTGACCCGGCGTTTCCCATCATCAATAAGGAACTGCCCCGCGAGGATTTTGATCGGCTGCTGGCGGAGAACCCGCTGAACGACGGTCTGCTTCAGGAGGTGGAGGACGTATCGCCCGCTGAACCTGCGGAGCCTGATACCCACGGCTATGAGCTGGGCTTTGGGCACCTGGGCAACGGCGTGACGGTGTGGAACCGGCTGGAACTGGAGGACGGCGACTATAAGACCATCGCCCATATCGCCCCCGACCGAACCGTGACCTATTATGAGGACAGTTTGCCGGAGGACGTGCGGGCACAGATCGAAGAATTTGCCGCCACCTCCACCATGACCATCTCTGCCACCCAGGACACCCCCGTGTTCTCTACCCCGCCGCTGGTGCGGGAACCTGCCGTGGCCCCCGCCGAAGCCAGTGAGCCGACCTACCCACCCCGTGAGTTTCCCTATATCTTCTGCGAGTGGAGCGAGAGCATTGTATTTCAAGATGAGACAGCCTACTCCTTGTATGAGTTTGACCGGCTGATGAAACAGGCAGACGAAGAATATGTCGCGGGGAAAACGGCTGCTATGGCAAAATACGGGACATGGCAGAAATGGTATGACGCCAACGACCCGGAATATAACGCATTTTTAGGCTATGACAAGGTGAAGTTCACCCTTGTCATGCCCGATGGACGGACATTCACCGAGCGTCAGGACATTGGGGACGGCGATGGCGGTGTGCTGGATTTTCTCAATCAGTACGATGAATACCGTGAGATCGTCCCCGTTCTGCGTGAGGCTGTCCATAAGGAGGTGGAAGCGGCGCAGAGCGGCCCCACCCCACAGCCGGAGCCTGGGCCTGCCAGCGGCAGGTTTTGGGATGCCTACAACTCCATCAAGGAGCATAACCCCGACAGTCTGGTGCTGTATCAGGTGGGCGACTTCTTTGAACTGTACGGAGGGCTTGAGGGTGAGGACGCATGGAACGCGGCGACAGCCCTTGATCTGACCCTGACCAAGCGCAATATCCCCGAATATGGCCGTGTTTCCATGTGCGGTTTTCCTGCCCACAAACTGAAGGACTATGTAAAGAAGCTGAACAGCAAGGGCTTTGATGTAATTGTGGCGGCGCTGAAAAATAACCAGCGTGTAATTTCCTCGTTTCCCGCACAGCCCAGCGAGAAGGCCAAACCGGGAACGGATGATTTCTCTGACATTGACCCCGCTGCTATTCGTGCTGCCCTTGCGGAGAACGGTATTGTGGACGGCCATGTGGTTGACCCGGACAAGCTGGACGCCAACCCCTTTATTCAGCAGGTCATGGCTGATGTGGAGCAGATCGCCGCCAACGAACCCCCGCCCCCGGAACGCTTTTCCGTCATTGAAACGGAGGGCGGCTACGCCGTATGGGACGATATTCAGGGCGGGATATATGTGGACAGCGAGGGCGTTCAGGAGGAATTTACCAGCGAATGGCAGGCCGAGGACTATCTGAAGCAGGTCGAAAAGGCCGTGGCGGACAAGGAGGTCGCTGAATGGCTGGCGGTGGAGCGGGCCAAGCAGGGGACGCCGGAACCGGCTGAAAAGGAAACTGTGACGGGGACGGTTGAAAAGGGCACCGAAAGTTTAGCGGATGGGCGCGGCCCTGACGGTGAGGGGCCAACCCTGTCCCCGCCCACACCCCGGCGAAGGGCCAAGGTGTCCCCCTTTGTTCTCCATCCCGAAATTCCCAACGCAGACCGGCATGAGTACCACATCACCGATGACGCCATCGGCGCGGGGACACCGGGGGAGCGTTTCAACAACAACGTCCGGGCTATCCGTCTGCTGAAAAAGCTGGAACGGGAAGATCGGTTTGCTACCCCGGAGGAACAGGCGGTATTGGCGCAGTATGTGGGCTGGGGCGGTCTGGCCGACTGCTTTGACGAGCGCCACAGCAAGTACGCCGAGCTGAAAGCCCTGCTTGACGAGGACGAGTACGCCGCCGCCAGGGAATCCACCCTCACCGCCTTTTACACCCCGCCCGTGGTCATCCGCTCCATTTATCAGGCGTTGGGGAACATGGGCTTTAAGACCGGCAATCTGCTGGAACCGTCCTGCGGCATTGGCAACTTCATCGGTATGCGCCCGGATGATCTGGCCGACTCTAAAATCTACGGCATAGAGCTGGACGGTATCAGCGGGCGGATTGCCCAGCAGCTCTATCAAAAATCTTCTATCGCTGTCCAGGGGTTTGAGAAAACAGACCTCCCGGACAGCTTTTTTGACGCCGCCATCGGCAACGTGCCTTTTGGCAGTTTCAAGGTATCGGACAAGCGGTATGACAAGCACAATTTCCTGATCCATGACTACTTCTTTGCCCGGACGCTGGATAAGGTCAGACCGGGCGGCATCGTTGCCTTTGTCACCAGCAAGGGCACCATGGACAAGGAAAATCCCACCGTGCGAAAGTATATCGCGCAGCGGGCCGATCTGCTGGGGGCCATCCGCCTGCCCAACAATACGTTCAAGGATGCCGCTGGCACAGAGGTGACCAGCGACATCCTGTTTTTGCAGAAGCGGGAGGCCCTGTTCAGCGGGGAGCCGGAGTGGGTACACCTGAACACCGATGCAAACGGGCTGAAAATGAATCAGTATTTCATCGACCACCCGGAGATGGTGATGGGAGATATGCGGGAGGTCAGCGGCCCCTACGGGCCGGAAACCGCTTGTCTGCCCCGCGAGGGGCAAGACCTGGGCGAACAGCTCACCGCTGCCATCCAGAACATCCAAGGCTCTATCACCGAGTATGTGATAGACGACCCGGAAGCGGAGGGCGAGGACAAGTCCATTCCCGCTGACCCGGAGGTGCGGAATTTCAGCTATACCGTGGTGGATGGGCAGGTGTACTACCGGGAAAACAGCCGGATGAACCCGGTGGAGGTATCGGTGACGGCGGCGAACCGCATCAAGGGGCTGATCGGTATCCGGGATTGTGTGCGGACGCTCATTGAGTACCAGACCGATGACTGGCCCGCCGAGGATATTAAAGCCGAACAACAGAAACTCAATGCCCTTTATGACGCCTTTGTGGAGAAGTATGGGCGTATCAACTCCCGCGCCAACAGCACCGCCTTCAGCATGGACAGCGCCTATTTTCTGCTTTGTTCTTTGGAAGTGCTGGACGATGAGCGGAACTTTGTCCGTAAAGCGGATATGTTCACCAAGCGCACCATCAAGCAGAAGGTAGTCGTCACCAGCGTGGACACCGCATCCGAGGCCCTGGCCGTATCACTGGCTGAAAAGGCCAAGGTGGATATGGCCTTTATGATGGAGCTGACCGGCAAGACCGAACAGGAGATATACGCCGACCTGACCGGCGTGATCTTCCTGAACCCCATGCACGGGTACGGTAACAGCACAGAGGGAAAGTACCTCACAGCCGATGAATACCTCTCCGGCAACGTGCGGGAAAAGCTGGAATGGGCACGGCGAAGCGCCGAACTGTACCCGGAGGACTATGCCGCCAATGTGGAGGCCCTGGAACGGGTGCAGCCCACCGATCTGACCGCCAGCGAAATTTCCGTGCGGCTGGGGGCCACCTGGCTCCCCCCGGACGTGGTAGAGAAGTTTATCTTTGACCTGTTGGACACGTCCGTTTATGGCAGGGGAAAAATCCACGTTCACTACTCGCAATATACCGGGGGCTGGAATGTGGAGGGTAAAAGCGCCGACCGGGTGAATGTCAAAGCCAGCAGCACCTACGGCACCACCCGCATCAACGCCTACAAGATCATTGAGGAAACCCTGAACCTGCGGGACGTTCGGATTTTCGATTACGTTGAGGACGGGGACGGGAAGAAAAAGCCCGTTCTGAACAAGAAAGAAACCGCCATCGCCCAGGGCAAGCAGGAGCTTATCAAGCAGGCGTTCCAGGACTGGATTTGGAAAGACCCCAAGCGCCGGGAACGGCTGACGCGGTTTTACAACGACAAGTTCAACAATCTGCGGCCCCGTGAATACGATGGGAGCCATATCAATTTTGTGGGCATGAACCCGGAGATCACCCTGCGGCCCCATCAGTTGAACGCCATCGCCCACATCCTATACGGCGGCAACACCCTGTTAGGCCATGTGGTGGGGGCCGGGAAAACCTGGGAGATGGTGGCGGCGGCACAGGAGAGCAAACGGCTGGGCCTGTGTCAAAAAAGCCTGTTCGTTGTCCCCAATCACCTGACGGAACAGTGGGCGGCGGAGTATTTGCAGCTCTATCCCTCCGCCAATATCCTGGTGGCAACCAAGAAAGACTTTGAAACCAAAAACCGAAAACGATTTTGCGGCAGGATCGCCACCGGGGACTATGACGCCATCATCATCGGCCACAGCCAGTTTGAGAAAATACCGATGAGCGTGGAGCGGCAGCGGTATATCCTGGAACAGCAGATGGATGAAGTCATCCACGGCCTTTCCGAATTGAAAGCACAGAACGGAGAGCGATTTTCCATCAAGCAGTTGGAGCGCACCAAGAAAAGCATCAAGGAAAAGCTGGACAAGCTGAACGATCAGAGCCGTAAGGATGATGTGGTCACGTTTGAGGAATTGGGCGTTGACCGCATTTTTATTGATGAAGCGCATTATTACAAAAATCTCGCCGCATTTTCTAAAATGCGGAACGTAGGCGGCATCAGCCAGACAGAGGCACAGAAGTCCAGCGACCTCTATATGAAGTGCCGCTATCTGGACGAGTTGACCGGGGGCCGGGGCGTTGTTTTCGCCACGGGCACACCTATCTCCAACACGATGGTAGAGTTATATACCATGCAGAAGTATTTGCAGTATGAAACGCTCCGCCGCAACGGTCTTTTACACTTTGACGCCTGGGCGTCCACGTTCGGGGAAACCGTCACCGCCATAGAGCTGGCCCCGGAGGGCACCGGCTACCGGGCCAAGACCCGGTTTGCCAAATTCCATAACCTCCCGGAGCTGATGGCTATGTTCAAGGAAGTGGCGGACATCCAGACGGCGGATATGCTCAAACTCCCCGTCCCCAAGGCCATCTATCACAATATCTCCCTGAAACCCTCCGAGTTGCAAAAGGAGATGGTGGCAGGACTGGCGGAACGGGCTGAAAAGGTACGCAACAAGGAAGTGGACAGCACCGTGGACAATATGCTGCTCATTACCAACGACGGGCGCAAGCTGGCCCTTGACCAGCGGCTTCTGAACCCTATACTCCCGGACAGCGACACCAGCAAGATCAACGCCTGTGCGGAAAACGTCTTTGAGATATGGCAGAACACGGCGGATCAGCGTTCGACGCAAATGGTGTTTTGCGACCTGTCTACTCCCGGCAAGGGACGCCCTATCGAAATGGCGCTGAATGAACAGGGCACCTTTGAAATGACGGTGTTTCAGAATGTGTATGACGACCTGCGGGACAAACTGATTGCCAAGGGCATACCAGCTGAAGAAATAGCCTATATCCATGACGCCAATACAGAAGCGAAGAAAAAGGAACTGTTTGGGAAAGTCCGCTCCGGGCAGATACGGGTGCTGCTCGGCTCCACGCAGAAGATGGGGGCGGGCACCAACGTACAGAAGAAATTGATCGCGCTTCACCATTTGGATTGCCCGTGGCGACCCTCCGATTTACAGCAGCGGGAGGGCCGCATCATCCGGCAGAAGAATGAGAATGACGAGGTGGACATTTACACTTACGTCACCGAGAACACCTTTGACAGCTATCTCTACCAGTTGGTGGAGGGCAAGCAGAAGTTTATCGGCCAGATCATGACCAGCAAATCCCCGGCCCGCTCTGTCGAGGATATTGACGAAACCGCCCTGTCTTATGCCGAGATCAAGGCCCTGTGTACGGGCAATCCCCATATCAAAGAAAAGATGGATTTGGACATTGATGTGCAGCGGCTCAAACTGCTGAAAGCCAACCATTTGAGCCAGAAGTATTCGTTGGAGGACAACATCGTTAAATACTTTCCCCAGGCAATCGCCATCGCCAAAGGGCGGATCAAGAACGCCCAGGAGGATATAGCCATCCGGGACGCAAACACCCACCCCAATCAGGACGGCTTCTCTCCCATGGTGGTGGCGGGCGTGACCTATACCGAGAAAAAGGCGGCGGGCACCGCTATCCTTGCAGTTTGCAAGACCCTGACGGACAGCGCGTGTGTTCCCCTGGGCCAGTACCGGGGCTTTGAAATGACGCTCTCTTTTGAGCCGCTTTTTAAGCAGTACAAGGTGGGCCTGACAGGTGCCCATGACCATAGCGTAACCCTGGGCACGGATATTTTTGGCAACATCCAGCGGCTCGACAACCTGCTCAATGATTTTGAGAGCGACCTCACTTCCGCGCAGAACGACCTCGCCACCTATGAAGCCCAGCTTGCCAGCGCAAAGATCGAGGTGGAGAAGCCATTTCCCCAGGAGGACGAGCTGAAAACAAAGTCGGCCCGTCTGGACGAATTGAACATCCTGCTGAACATGGACAAACGGGAAAGCGAGATCGTGGACGGGGAACCGGGAGAGGACACTCCCGCCCCTGACCGGGACGGCGCTGACCGGGATCGGTGAGCATCGCACATTTGCCCTGCCGGTGGTCATGCGGTATAATGGCCGCAGAAAACAGGCGGAGGTGAAAGCGGTGGCTGACAAGGTAAAATTTGAAACCTTTGTGGATGCCCAGGGCACAGCGTTTCAGGAATATGTGAGTTCCATCACCGCGAAGCTGCCCAAGACGGAAAAGGAGTACCGGGCCATCCGGGACAAGATGCAGGGCATCCTGTGAAAAAGGACGGCGCTGGCAGTCAGCCAGCGCCGTCCCTACATAACTGGGAACAAAAAATTCATAGGAGAAAGTGCAAATAAAATGAAAATTTCCATCAATCAAGTCCAATGTAAACGGTGCGGAAGTATCATCACATCCGAACACAGCCACGACCTGAAATGGTGCAAGTGCCGGGGTGTGGCCGTAGACGGCGGCAGGGACTACCTGAAACGGCTGACCGGCAACCCGCCCAGCGAATTTGTAGAGTTGAGCATAGTCGATGGACAAGACACACTCAATATCCACAAAGGATACTGGCCGTAGACTCCAGCGGATAGCCTAAAAGCAGCCCCGTTGTAATCAGCTCTACCGGCGTATTGGCCTGATAGTAAATGAACGGAGGCTTATCCCCGCCAAAGGTCTTAATTTCAATACCGCACAATGATTTAACATGAGCAACGACATATTGAGGAAAGTTCAGCCCCAGTTTGCCATAAAACTCGAAAACATCATTGAGGTCAAAATAATCTGCGATTTTTCCCTCCCGGCATATAAATGTGTGTAGAATGTCCTCCATATCCTCTTTGCCGCCGCCTTCCATGCCAGCGGTAACGCCAGCAGGAAGCCCATCTACGATTTTTTGAAATTTCTGTATAGCTTCATCCATTGATGGAAGATTGGGGAAATACGATGACCTCACACGCTCGGCCCTGCCAGCATATAATTTCCTGCCTTCCTGAACAGCCGTATCAAGGTAAGTATCATCAAAACTCCATCCACCGCAGCAGTCCAGGTTGGCCCAGGAACAAAACGGGGAATCGAAACGGTCTGGAATATGATTGAAGCGATAAGAGCGCAGAATGTGGCGCTTGCCCTGAAACTCGGAAAAAACCTTTACCTGACTTCGTTTTTTATAATCTTCACGAAGCATTGTGACGCCAATAGAATTTTGATGCAACAATTCACTCATGATATACCACCATTATTCATTGATAATCAGCTTGCCCAGGTCAAAAAGCGCCGCTTTGTAGTTTTCTACCCGGTAAATTCGTCTGTTTTGGTTGGGCTGGACAATGACATGACCCTCCTGTTCCAATAGCTCTTTCTGTGTTTCCTTGTCGAAATAGCGGCCAAAGTCTATCAGGGTGCCTTTGAGCGAGATCATACGCCAGTAGGGAATCAAATCGTCCAAATTACTTTTACTTTTGTTATAGGATTTGAGGTCAGTGATAAAGTCCACACGCTGAATATCGGCGGGCGTCCAAAACATCTGCTTGTCAAAGGGCATAATGCCGCCATCTTTAATCTCACAGGTGTCCGCCCCCTTCCGTCTGGCCCACATCTCACAGATGGCCTCCTGGGTGGTGAGTTTCCCTGCGGGTATCATGCACATAATGGTGGCGAACGTCTGCTTGTCCAGATACACCGCCTTTTTTGCGGCGGGGATATGTTCACGATCTGCCATGCAGCACCTCCATACAAAGTTTTGCGTTTGCCGCATTATACCATCTTTTTCGTCCTGATACAACAGGAACCGTACATAGCCAGGGAGATTTTCAAGAATCCCCCCGGCTATTACTATTTTCAAAAGGAGTTGA
The DNA here is from genome assembly GCA_947365245.1 of uncultured Oscillibacter sp. Lineage (GTDB taxonomy): Bacteria > Bacillota > Clostridia > Oscillospirales > Oscillospiraceae > Oscillibacter. The sequence goes on from CANAWG010000021.1 coordinate 23,475, forward strand.
TGCACCATGACAGGCGAAGAACTGCAAGCCAAGCTGTACCAGCGCATGACCGCCGAACAGGAACAGTATCGGAACTGGCTGCTGGGCCAGCCCCCTGCCGACATTCTGAACCACGCCGCCGAGTACACCGTCCGGGAGGACATCGTGATGGAAATGTCGGCGCTGGAGCTGCCAGAGGCCCACACCAGGGCGCTGCTGAAATCCAAGACCCCGCTGGCGGACGTTTACAAGGAATGGAACAAGACGGAAACCCACCACATGGAGGACTTGCGGGATGTGATCGAAGCCCGCGCCGACGCTATAATACAGGCTGAAAAGGAAAAGGGCCAGCGGGAGGGACGGTAGATGGGCTACGTCACGCCGGAACAGATCACCCAGGCCAAGGAGCTTGACCTGCTGACCTACCTCCAACGGTACGACCCCCATGAGCTGGTACACGTCAGCGGCAACACCTACTGCACCCGTGAGCATGACAGCCTGAAAATCAGCAACGGCAAATGGAATTGGTTTTCCCGCGGGATCGGCGGCAAGACGGCCCTGGACTATCTCATTAAAGTCCAGGGCTTTTCCTTTACCCAGGCGGTGGAGGCCCTGGTAGGCCAGAAATTCTCCCCCCTGCCCCGTGTGCCCCAGGCCCAGCCGAAAAAACAGGAACCCAGGGTGCTGTCCCTGCCCCAGCCCAGCCGGTGCGCCACCCACATGGTCAGCTACCTCCACAGGCGTGGTATCGACTATGACGTGATCGACTACTGTATCCAGACCGGGCGCTTGTACGAAAGCCTGCCCTATCACAACTGTGTGTTCGTGGGCCGCGATCTGAAAGGCCAGCCCCGGTACGCCGCCCTGCGCGGCACCGTGGGGGACTTCAAGGGCGAGGCTGACGGCAGCGACAAGCGGTATTCGTTTTGCATCGCAGAAAATTCCAGCACCAACAGCGTCCACCTGTTTGAATCGGCCATCGACCTGTTGAGCTACGCCACTCTGCTGAAAATGAAAGGTCGGGACTGGCGGCAGGACGCGCTTCTCTCCCTGGCCGGAGTGTTCAAGCAGAAAAAGGAGTTTGTGATCCCCCTCGCTCTCAGCCAGTACCTCAAAGACCGCCCCGGCACCAACACGCTCTATCTCCACCTGGACAATGACGAGGTGGGCCGGGAAGCGGCGGTGGGTATCATGGAGGGCCTGGGGGACAAGTACACGGTACTGGACAGGCCCCCGCCCTGCGGCAAAGACGTGAACGACCTGCTTCAGCGAAAGCTGGGGCTGACACAGCGAAAGGAGGAATGGAGCCGGTGAAAGAGTATCAGGGCACGAAGATCATCGGCATCGACAACGGCTATGGCAACATCAAGACCGCCAACTGCTGTTTCCCGGCAGGGCTGACCGCCCATGACACCGAGCCGGTATTCAAGGATGAGCTGCTGGTGTACGGCGGGCGGTACTACCTGATCGGGACGGGCCACAAGGAGTTTACGGCGGACAAGACCGGGGACGACGACTATTATATCCTCACCCTGGCCGCTATCGCCCGTGAGCTGAACGTGCATGGACTGACCGACGCCACGGTGCGCCTTGCGGTGGGCCTGCCCCTCACCTGGGTGAGCCAGCAGCGGGAGGATTTCAAAGCCTACCTTATGCGGAGCCGTGAGGTGTGCTTTACGTTCCGGGGAAAGCCCTACCGGGTGGAGATCGCCGGGGCTGATGTGTTCCCCCAGGGCTTTGCGGCGGTAGCCAGCCAGATCAGGGATTTTCAGGGCGTGAATATGCTGTGCGACATTGGCAACGGCACCATGAACATCATGTTCATCAACGACCGCAGGCCCGCCGCTGATCGAATGTTCACAGAGAAGTACGGAACCCATCAATGTATGCTGGCCGTCCGGGAGAACGTCATGCGAACCCACCACGCCACGGTGGACGACTCCATCATCAACCGGGTACTGCGGTTTGGCACGGCGGATATTCAGGAGGACTACCTGAACACCATCCGGGAAACCGCTGCGGGGTATGTCCGTGAGATTTTCCGCATTTTGCGGGAACGTGAGTATAACCCGGCCCTCATGCGCCTCCATGTGTTGGGCGGCGGGAGCTGCCTGATCCGCAATTTTGGCGAATATGACGCAGACCGAGTGACCATCTACGACGATATTTGCGCCACGGCCAAGGGCTACGAGTACCTGTGTGAGATGGCGCTCCGTAAGGGCGGCGGTGCCCATGCAACGTAAGAAGATGACCCTCCGCTTTGACCTTGACCACCCGGAGGACAGGCGGGCGTGGGAGTACCTGCAAGGGCTGAACCCGGCGTCCATGAACAAGGCGGTGCTGTCCATCATCAACCAAGCGGAGCTAACCAGCCGTATCCAAGAGATCGTCCAAAACACCATCCGGGAAGAACTCGCCGCCCTGAAACAACTGCCTGTTCAGCCTGTTCAAACAGAGCCAGGGGATGACGATGGGACAGACGACGCCATCATGGGCTTTCTGGATAGCTTCATGTGACGGCAAAAGTGCCGTCACTTTTTTTGCCCGCAAATGACCATGACGGCAAAAGTGCCGTCACCCGCTGAAAAAAGGAGGTGTTACCCCATGCCAGTGAATGTGCCCCGCAGCAAGCCCCCTCCCAAACCTACCCGCCGTGTTTCTCCAGCGGAGTGGGCGTGGCTCAACCGCATCAACCGCCAGCTTGCCTATGACGAATATATGCAGGCCAAGCGGGAGTTCTGGCTTGCGGCCCGCCCCGCCAAGGGGGAATCCGACCGGGCTTGAACCTACCCCGACCGTTCTCCCGCGCCGCAGGCGCAGAGGGCGGTATTGTCTTAACAAGCAACGTCTTTGCTACAGCAAAGACAGCTTGACAGGGGCTTGCCGCCCCTATGACCCCGCATTTACAACCGACTTTCCAGAAAGGAGCGTTTCATTTTGAGAAAACGGAACTGCCGCGTCGTCGTCTATTTTTCCAAGGACGAGCTGGACGCGCTGACGAAAAAAATCCGCAAGTCCCACCTCTCGCGGGAGGGCTTCATCCGTGCGGCTGTTGCCGGTAAAGAGGTCAAGGACGGGCCGACCGCCGATGTGCCCGCGCTGATCCAGGAGGTGCGGCGCGTGGGGAGCAACCTCAATCAGATTTTGAAGCGGGCCAACTCCATCGGCCTGCTGGATGTGCCCCAGCTCCGCAAGGATGTGGCCGACCTCCGAACGGTTGAGAAACTGATCGTGGACGCCTACACCATGCCGGACTGATATGGCCGTGACCTCTATCTGGCCCATCAAGGGGCGGGTGGACAGAGTGATAAACTATGCCCGGAACCCGGAAAAGACCACCGAGGGCAGCTATGAGGAATTGGCGTCCCTCCACGCTGTTGACAATGTTCTGGAATACGCCGCTAATGACATGAAAACCGAGCGCCGCTCCTATGTATCCTGCCTGAACTGTGAAGAAGAAACCGCCGCACATCAATTTATCGAAACGAAAAAACTATGGCAGCGCATATCAGGCCGGGATAAGATGGGGGGCCGTGTCTGTTTCCACGGTTATCAGTCCTTTAAGGCGGATGAGGTTACGGCGGAAGTTGCCCATGAGATCGGCGTCAAACTGGCGCAGGAGTTGTGGGGCGACCGCTTTGAGGTGGTGGTGGCGACCCACTGTAACACCGGCCATTATCATAATCACTTTGTCCTGAACTCCGTTTCTTTTGCGGATGGGCTGAAATTTGACAACACGCCCGCCGATTACGCCCGTATGCGGGAGGTGTCAGACCGGCTTTGCCGGGAGTACGCCATCTCCGTCATCGAAAACCCCGGCGGGCGGGCCAAAAATTACGCAGAATGGCAGGCGGAGCGCAGCGGCAAGCCCACCCACCGGGGCACCATCCGGGCGGACATTGACCGGGCCATCCTTGCCTCCACCACCGAGCGCGACTTTCTCCGGGTGATGGGTGAGATGGGCTACCAGCTCAAAATAAGGGGCAAGGGCAGCAAGCCCCTGAAATATCCGGCCCTGAAACCGCCTGATGCTGGCGGGTACTTCCGTTTCCACAAGCTGGGCGAGGGCTACTCCCTGGACGAGATCAAGGAGCGTATTCTGCACAACCTCCAAAAGCAAGTGCCATTCCCGGAGGCGGTGCATCGTCCGCCCCGGCGCTACCGGGTACGGGGCAAGCCAAGGAAAAAAGTCACCGGCCTGCGGGCGCTGTATTTCCGTTACTGCTATGAACTTCACATCATCGTCAAGAAACCGGCATCCGTCAAGAGGGTGTCTTTTTTATTGCGGGAGGACATCGTCAAGCTGGACAGGCTGGACGCGGAAACCCGGTTTTTGGGGAAACAGCATATCAGCACCATTGGGGAGTTGACCGCCCACCGGGAAACAGCGTCGGCGGAGATCGACGCCCTGACCGCCCAGCGCCAGGAACTCCGTAAGGAACTGCGGCGGCTTGACCGGCAGGGCGACCCCGTGGCCGTGGACGAGGTAAAGGGCAAAATCAGCGTCCTGTCCAGCCGTATCAGGGCGGCACGAAAGGAGGTGGTCTTATGTGACGGCATCGCCCAGCGTTCCGGGCAGGTCAGGGAAAACCTGGAACGGCTGGTAGAGCAAAAGGAAACCGAAAGAAAGGAGCTGACACAGCATGAGCTATTCAGGCGACGCGGCGGAGCAGGTCGTGAGGCTGTCCCTGGAAACAGGTGAGGTGGCGGTCAAGCTGGCCGGTGAGGGTGCCAAGCAGCTTGCCATCCTCTTGTATGCCATTCTGCGGGAGCAGAAGAAAACCAAGGGCAAGACCCGCCTGACCAATATGCTCCGCAGCGGCAAGGAGCTGAAGGTGTTCGCCGTGAAGGACAGCGACCTCCAGCTTTTTTGCCGGGAGGCCAAGAAGTACGGCGTCCTCTACTGCGTTCTGAAAGACCGGGACGCCACGGACGGGCTGACCGACATCATGGTGCGGGCCGAGGACGCCAGCAAGATCAACCGCATCTTTGAACGGTTTAACCTGGCTGCGGTGGATATGGCCGAGGTCAAGAGCGAGATCGAGCGGAGCCGAGCGGCACAGCAGGAAGAAGCCCCGGAAACGCCAGCGGCGGCGGAGCCTATGTCCGAGCAGGAGGTAGACGATCTGCTGGACGCCATGTTCTCCCCGGCCCCGGAGCCGGGGGAAGAACTGCCCGTCCCGGAGCGCACCGCCCCCGAACAGGACAAGGACGAGTTTTTGGAGGCGGTGCTGGGGGCTTCCCCCACCAGGGAGGAAGGGCAGACCGAAAACCCCACCGAGGGCCGGATCGAGAAATCCCGTCAGTCCGAGCCTACCTCAAAGCCCAAAGAGCCAACCGCACCGGGTACTTCTGATCCGCAGCAGCGTTCCCGCCCCTCCGTCCGGCAGGAGCTGAAGGAGATCACAGCGGAGCAGAGAGAAAAGGCGGCGAAGGGCAAGGAGCAGTCCAAGCCCACCAAGGGGCCGAAACACAAGGCCCCGCGAAAATATAAACCCAAAAGGTTAAAGGAGCGATAACTATGCCGAACTATGATGATCTGTTTACCAGCCAGCCCGCCCAGCGGGAGGAAACGCCCTTTGATAAGGACGCATGGGCGGCGAGAAAGCAGGCGGAGCGTGAGGGTGTCTACGCCATGATCGACAACTATGTTCACGACATGGGGGTGGACGGCGGCGTGTTCCAAGGCTATCTGGACGTGCAGGCCCGCTTTGACCTCTACTCCGTAAGCAACGCCATCCTGATCGCCGCCCAATGCCCGGAGGCCACCAAGCTGGCCGACTTTGACAGTTGGAAGGCTGACGGCGTGTATGTGAAGCAGGGCCAGGAAGCCATCTCTATTCTGGAACCCGGTAAGGAGTATACCCGCCAGGAAGATGGCTCTACCGGCGTGTTCTGTAATGTGAAAAAGGTTTTTGATATTTCCCAGACCAATTCCCGCCAGCGGCCCGCCCCCGCCGTGGCCCGTGACGAGCGGCTTCTGCTGAAAGCCCTGATGAACAACGCCCCTTGCCGTTTCGCCATCTCCAATGAGTTGCCGGAGGGCGTCAACGTGGCCTATCACGCCGAGAGCAGCGTGATCTATGTGCGGCAAGGGCTGGACGCCCCCACCATTTTCCGGGGGCTGGCCCAGGAACTGGCCTGCGCCCACATGGACAAGGACGGCATCGCCTGTGAAAGCCCCGACTTCACGGCGTACAGCGTGTCCTATATGCTGTGCAAGCGCAACGGCGTTTCGGTGGAGGGCTTCTCCTTTGACCGCCTGCCGGAGAGCTACGCCATGATGGACGCCAAGGCACTCCGGGCCGAGGTGGGCGTCATACGGGATGTGGCTGGCACCATCACCGCCGATATGAACCGGCTCTTTGCCGCCCAGGAGAAAGCGCAGAAAAACCGGGACGGTGGCGCGAGGTAAGGAGGGCGCTCTATGCGTGATGAAAAACGTGTGGTCACGCTGAACAACTTCGAGCAGCGGCTTATGGTGGCGGGCTTGACCGACTTTCGCAACGACGCTCTCCGGGACGGCAAGCCCACCGAGGATTTGGACGGCCTTATCCTCAAAGTGATAGACGCCCCCACCAAGCGCCAGAAAAGGAGGGCTGACCGTGAGGCAAGATAAGTTTTCCAAGACCCACCTGACCCTCTACGCCTGCGGTATCATCCCCGTGGTCTGGCTGGCCCTCCTACTGGCCCCCTATGTGGGCGGCGGTCTGCTGGGGCTGGTGCAGTACGGCGGCGCGGCGCTGAACGACCCGTTTCACATCGTACTGTGTGGGGACAGTCTGAAAACTGTCCTTATTTTTCTGTTGTGCTATGGGCTGGGCATTGGTATCTACCTCTCCACCGACCGCAACTACCGCAGGCGGGAGGAACACGGCTCCGCCAAGTGGGGCAGCGCCCAGGCCGTCAGGAAGAAGTACGCCGACAAACGGGCCACCGAGAACAAGATACTGACGCAGAATGTGGCTATCGGGCTGGACGGACGCAAACACCGCCGCAACCTCAATATTTTGGTGTGCGGCGGCTCCGGCGCGGGCAAGACGAGATTTTTCGCAAAGCCCAACATCATGAACGCCAACACCAGCTTTGTGTGCCTCGATCCCAAGGGCGAGCTGCTGCGGGACACCGGGAACCTGTTGAAAGCCAAGGGCTACGACATTAAGGTGATCGACCTTATCAACATGGAGAAAAGCTACTGCTACAACCCTTTTGTCTATCTCCGAAGCGACAACGACATCCAGCGGTTGGTGACGAACCTGTTCAAGAACACCACGCCCAAGGGCAGTCAGAGCCAAGACCCCTTTTGGGATCAGGCGGCACAAATGCTCCTGCTGGCGCTGGTGTTCTATCTCCACTACGAGGCCCCACCCGATGAACAGAACTTCCCCATGGTCATGGAGATGATACGGGCCGGAGAAGTCCGGGAGGACAACGACGAATTTCAATCGCCGCTGGACGAACTTTTTGACCGCCTGGAAATGCGGAACCCGGAGCATATCGCCCTGAAATACTACCGCAATTACCGCTCCGGCAGCGGCAAGACCCTGAAATCCATCCAAATCACGCTGGTATCCCGGCTGGAGAAATTCAACCTGGAATCGCTGGCCGGTATGACGCAGACGGACGAGATGGAGTTGTGGAGCCTGGGCGAGAGAAAGACAGCCATCTTTGCCGTTATCCCCGACAATGACTCCAGTTTTAACTTCATCGTGGGTATGCTCTACACCCAGCTATTTCAGCAGCTTTACTATCAGGCGGACGTGGTACACGGCGGGCGTCTGCCCGTCCACGTCCATTTCGTCATGGATGAGTTTGCGAATGTTGCCTTGCCTGATGAATTTGACAAGCTGCTGGCTACCATGCGGAGCCGGGAGATCTCCGTGAGCATCATCATCCAGAACCTCGCCCAGCTAAAGGCCCTCTTTGAGAAACAGTGGGAGAGCATCGTGGGTAACTGTGATGAATTTATCTATCTCGGGGGGAACGAACAGGCGACCCACGAGTACGTTTCCAAGCTGCTGGGCAAGGAAACCATTGACACGAACACCTATGGACAGTCCAGGGGGCGGAGCGGCAGCTACTCCACCAACTGGCAGTTAGCGGGCCGCGAATTGCTTATGCCGGATGAAGTGCGTATGCTGGACAACCAGTACGCGCTTCTTTTTATTCGTGGGGAGCGGCCCATCCAGGATTTCAAGTACGACATTCTGAAACACCCCAACGTGAAGCTGACCACAGACGGCGGGGCCGAACCGTACCGGCACGGCGAGGATACCCACAGTATCGCATCCATCCAGATCGACCCGGAACTGCTGAAGCAGGCAGCGGAACTGGATGTTGCCGGAGAACACCACTTCATTCTTCTCACAGAAGAAGAATTGGAGGAATATATCATCAATCATGGAGGTAACACACAATGAGCATTTTCAAGAAGAACGAGAAGAAGAACGACAACCGCCTGCCCATGCCCGACAAGGTGAAGCGGGGCTACCGCTGGTACTGCTCCCTGGTGGCGACCGTGGCCCTGATGGGCTGCTGCACCATGACGGCCTTTGCCGCCCCCGCCGCTGGCGGCGACCCCCTCACCGTTATCAACAATTTGTCTGAGTTCATCTTCGGCCTGATCCGCGCCGTGGGCTTGATCCTGCTGGGCTGGGGCATCGTCCAGGTGGGCCTCTCCCTCCAGAGCCACGACCCGTCCCAGCGGTCTAACGGCTTCCTGACCCTGGCGGGCGGCGTCATTATAACTTTTGCAAAGGAGATTTTGACCCTTATCACCGGCGGCTAATTTCGCAGAGTTATCCGAACACATGGGGCAGGCTCACAGGATGGGCCTGCCCCTAAAAAGGAGGTGCTTTGCGTGTCGGATAATTGGGTAGTCCAGAATTTGGAGAACGCGCTGGAGGTCTGGAACGGCAAGTTGAGCGAGATATGGCAGCTTATCACACAGTCACCCCAGGACTTCAAGGGCGGCGCAATCTGGAACGTGGTGTCGGACATTCACGGTGCGTTGCAGGCCATCGGCTACGCCCTGCTGGTGCTGTTCTTTGTGGTGGGCGTAGTCAAGACCTGCGGCAGCTTTGTGGAGGTCAAAAAGCCGGAACACGCCATTAAACTGTTCGTTCGCTTTGCGCTGGCAAAGGCCCTTATCACCCACGGCATGGAGCTGATGCTGGCCCTTTTGAGCATCATCCAGGGCGTGGTGTCCACCATTATGAACGCGGCGGGCTTCGGAGCTCCCAACTCCACCGTTCTGCCTGACGAGATCGTGACCGCTATTGAGGACTGCGGCTTTTTTGAGAGCATCCCCCTATGGGCGGTGACGCTGATCGGCGGGTTGTTCATTTGGGTGCTGTCCTTTGTCATGATTTTGAGCGTCTACGGGCGCTTTTTCAAAATGTATATGTACGCTGCGCTGGCCCCCATCCCCCTGTCCAGCTTTGCCGGGGAACCCAGCCAGAACGTGGGCAAGAGCTTCTTGAAAAGCTACGCCGCCGTCTGCCTGGAGGGAGCCGTCATCGTGTTGGCCTGCATCATCTTCTCCGTGTTCGCCAGCTCCCCGCCCACCGTTGACCCGGACGCGGCGGCGGCTTCTATGGTATGGAGCTATATCGGAGAATTGGTGTTCAATATGCTCATTTTGGTGGGCAGCATCAAAATGTCCGACCATGTTGTGCGTGAAATGATGGGCCTATAAGGGAGGACAAACAATGAAGCGATTTTATGTTTTCAAAGACGGAACGCAGGTGGGCAGCACCGCTACAAGGGAGCAGGCAATCCGCATGATCCGTCAGCACCAGGAGCTTGAAACCCATCCGCTTTTGAAGGCGGAATTTAGCATCATCGCCGGGGAGGAAGAATTTATCCCCTACCCCTCCCGGCAAAAGACGCCCCGAAAAAGGAGCGAGATGGAGCGATAGGAGGTCTTATTTTGGAAGTCAAAATCAACCGCGAGATACGCAATTACACGGAGAGTATGTTTTTTGGGCTGTCCCTGCGGCAGCTCGTTTTTTCTGCCCTGGCGGTGTGCGTGGCCGTGGGGCTGTACTTTCTGCTGAAGCCCTACGTCGGCACGGAAACCGTGTCCTGGATGTGCATTGTGGGCGCGGCCCCCTTTGCCGCCCTGGGCTTCTTCACCTACCACGGCATGACGGCGGAGCAGTTTATTTGGGCGTGGCTGCGCTCGGAGGTGCTGGAACCCAGGGAACTGCGCTTTGAATCGTCCACGCTGTACTACGACATTTTGAAGTCCAGCCTGGAAAAGCGGGAAAAGGAGGAATACAAGCGCCATGATTAAGAGTATCAAGACTATCATGCGGCAGGATCGGGAGCCGTACCGCATCCCCCGCAGGGTGCAGGACGTGATACCCATTCAATGCGTCTGGCCGGACGGCATTTTTAAGGTGGGTATCAAGTTCTCCAAGACCTACCGTTTCACCGACATCAATTACAAGGTAGCCAGCCGGGAGGACAAGGAAACCATGTTCCTGGCCTACTCGGAGCTGTTGAACGGCCTGGACAGCGCCGCCACCACCAAGCTGACCATTTGCAACCGCCGTCAGAGCCAAGCGGACTTTGAGCAGTCTGTCCTTATGTCCATGCGCGGGGACGGCCTGGACAAGTACCGCAAGGAGTACAACCAAATGCTCATTGACAAGGCGACCGGGGCCAACGGCATCATCCAGGAGAAACTTGTCACCGTGACCGTCTACAAGCGGGACATTGAGGACGCCCGCGCCTACTTCACCCGGATCGGGGCCGATCTGACCGCCCGCTTTGCCGCCCTCGGCTCCAAATGCGTGGAGCTGGACGCCGCTGACCGGCTGCGTATCCTCCACGACTTCTACCGGGCCGGGGACGAGGGCAGTTTTCACTTTGACATGGCGGACATGGCCCGAAAGGGCCACGACTTCCGGGACTATATCTGCCCGGACGGGATTGAGAAGCACAGCGACTACCTGAAGCTGGGCGACCGCTATTGCCGGGTGCTGTTCCTGAAAGACTACGCCAACTATATCCAGGACGAGATCGTGGCGAATCTGACCGACCTGAACCGCAATATGATGCTGTCCATTGACATTCTCTCCGTGCCCACGGATGAAGCCGTGCGGGAGGTGGAGAACCGTCTGCTGGGGGTGGAAACCAATATCACAAACTGGCAGCGCCGCCAGAATCAGAACAACAACTTTTCCGCCATCGTCCCCTACGACATGGAGTTGCAGCGCAAGGAGAGCAAGGAATTTCTGGCCGACCTCACCACCCGCGACCAGCGGATGATGCAGGCCGTCCTCACGCTGGTCATCACCGCCGACAGCAAACAGCAGCTTGACAGCGACACGGAAAAGATACGCTCCCTGTCCGGGCGGTGCCAGTTGGCCGTTTTGAAATACCAGCAGATCGACGGCCTGAACACCGTCCTGCCCATCGGCACCCGGAAGATCGACGCCTTCCGCACCCTGACCACCGAGAGCCTTGCCGTGTTCATGCCCTTTAAGGTGCAGGAGATCATGGACAGGGGCGGCATCTACTTCGGGGAGAACGCCATTTCCCACAACCTTATCATGTGCAACAAGGCCAATCTGCTCAATCAGTCGTCGTTCCGGCTGGGCGTCCCCGGCTCCGGCAAGTCGTTCAGTGTCAAGGAGGAAATCGCGTTCCTCATTCTCAACACGGACGATGATATTCTCATAGCAGACCCGGAGGGGGAGTACGCCCCCCTCATTGAAGCGATGGGCAATATCGGCTCCGTGATCCGGGTGGCCGCTGGCGGGAAAGACCGCTTGAACGCCATGTATATGGTGGACGGCTACGGCGAGAACAACCCCATCGTGGTGAAGTCGCAGTTTATCATGTCCCTGGTGGAGCGCATCGACCCCAACGGCGTGGGGGCCAAGCAGAAGTCTATCATTGACCGCTGTACGGGAGACTTGTACGAGGAAGCGGAGCAGAACGGCACCGTTCCCACCCTCGCCGCTCTCCGGGAAAAGCTGATGGAACAGCCGGAGGATATGGCAAGGGAGATCGCCCTGGCCCTGGAGCTGTTCACCACCGGCTCCCTTGACATCTTCGGCCATGAAAGCACCGTTGACCTGGACAAGCGGGTGGTGGTGTTCGATATTCACGGCCTGGGCGAACAGTTGAAGCCCATCGGCCACCTTGTCATTACCGACACCATGCTCAACCGCGTCACCCTGAACTGGAAGAAGGGCAAGCGCACCCACGTCTTTATCGACGAGTTCCATGTGATGTTTGAGAACGAGTTTTCCGCCGCCTTTTTCAACTCCGCGTGGCGGCAGTTCCGCAAGCGCAACGCCTACCCCACCGCCATCACGCAGAACGTGGAGTATCTTCTGGACTCCGTTCAGGCCAGCACCATGCTGTCCAACTCCGAGTTCATCGTCATGCTGAACCAGGCGGCAAGCGACCGGGAGAAGCTGGCCCGCCTGCTGAACATCTCCGAGGAACAGATGGGGCATATCACCAACGCCCCCGCAGGGTGCGGGCTTATCAAGTACGGCTCCGCCCTGGTGCCCTTCGTCAACCGTTTCCCCTCCAATACCGAACTGTACCGCTTGATGACCACCCGGCCCGGTGAGGGCCGCTTTGCGGGGGGACAGACATGAAGATCGGCCTGATAGATGTGGACGGGCACAACTGGCCCAACCTTTGCCTGATGAAATTGTCCGCCTACCACAAAGCGCATGGGGATGATATTGAGTGGTGGACGCCAGAGGGCCGCTATGACCGGGTGTATAAAAGCCGGGTGTTCACGGACACCTATTCCAAGGACACGATCACGGTTGAAAATGCCGGAGAAGTCATAAAGGGCGGCACCGGCTACGGCCCCGGCCCCAATCTGCCAGACGAGGTAGAACACGCCTGCCCGGACTACGCTTTATATCCGCAGTTTTCCGGCACAGCCTACGGCTTTTTGACCCGTGGCTGTCCCCGGAACTGCGGATTTTGCATTGTGTCCAAGAAAGAGGGACGGCGCAGTACCCATGTCGCTGACCTGTCCGAGTTTTGGGACGGGCAGAAGGAAGTCAAATTGCTTGACCCGAACCTGCTGGCCTGTCCCGACCACGAAAAGCTGATTTTGCAGCTTGCGGAGAGCGGCGCATGGGTGGACTTCACCCAAGGGCTGGATGTGCGCCTGACTACCCCGGACAACGTTTCCCTGTTGAACCGGGTAAAGACCAAAATGCTCCATTTCGCGTGGGACGACCCCAACACGGACTTGACGGACTATTTCAGGCGGTTTTCGGAGCTGACCAGCATCCGGGACTTTCGACGGCGGCGGGTGTATGTCCTGACCAACTATGGCAGCACTCACGAACAAGACCTTTACCGGGTGGAAACCCTGCGGGATATGGGCTATGACCCCTTTGTGATGATCTACGAGCGCCCCACCGCCCCGCCCATCACCCGCCAGCTTGCCCGGTGGGTAAACAACAAGCGGATATTTCGCGTTGTCCCGAATTTTGCTGACTATATCCCCAATCCCAACAAAAAGAGCGCCAGACCGTGAACAGGATAAGACCCGGAGGGGGATGGGCTTGAAGTCTGTCCCCCTCCCTTTGATTGGAGGGATGAAAATGCCATTGAAAATCAAGCCCTGCCACCTGCGGGCCGCGAGGGACTATGTAGGCCGGTATCATCGGCACAGCATCCCGCCCGTGGGCGGCAAGTTCGCCGTGGCCTGTTATGACGGGGACGATCTGTGCGGCGTTGCCATTTGTGGCCGTCCCGTCGCCCGGTATCTGGACGATGGGCTGACCCTTGAAATCCTGCGCTGCTGTACGGACGGGACGGGCAACGCCTGTTCCAAGCTCTATGGGGCCTGCTGCCGTATCGGGTTTGATATGGGCTATGAGTGCATCGTCACCTATACGCTGGCATCCGAGAACGGAGCATCTTTGCGGGCCGCTGGCTTTGCCTTTGACGGCGAGGCCGGGGGCCGGGAGTGGACAGGCCAGCGCCGCAGGGACTACTATGTGGCCCCCGCCGAGTTAAAACACCGCTGGATGAAAAGGCGGGCAGGTGAGCGGCCATGAGAGAGATCAAGACCCGTGAAAAGAGCAAGGACATTAAAGTGCTGGATAAGTCCGCTGTTGTGAGCCAGCGCATGAAGAACGCCTTTATTCGTTCCAAGCGGAACGCGGCGGCGCTGATGGACGACCGGCAGGCCACCCCCAGCGAGTACGCCGAGGACAAGGTGGAGTTTGCCGCCGATGATCTGGCCCACGACACGGCAAATGTAGCTGTGTCCGGGACTAAAACGGCGGTACGCCAGGGGCGAAATCTGTTCCAGCGCCAGCGGGAAAAGCGGACGGCGGAGAAACGCCGGGAGAACACCACCCTCACCGAACAGGCCCCCGCCCCCGAACCGCCCCAGGGTACGGCCCCGGAGTGCCAGACCCCGCAGCGGCACAGCGGGACACTCCCGGAGGGACGGCTCCCGCGCCAGCGCACCGACCCGCCCAGGGATGGGCAGCGCCCCCGTCAGGGCACCGGCCCCACCCAGGACAGACGGCTCCCACGCCAGCGGACACACACAGCCCCGGAGCGTCAGCCCCTCCCACGGTATGAGCGCACGGTGGAGCGGCCCCCGGCCCATGCTGACGTTGAGCGCCCCGCCGATACTGTAAATTCCTTTGTAGAACGTGGGCGGGCCTTTGCCAAGAAGCAGGCCGCAAAGTGGGCCGAGCGGAAACGGCAGGTGAAAAACC
>CANAWG010000022.1 GCA_947365245.1 uncultured Oscillibacter sp.
GCGCCGGAGGAGATGCCCACCAGCACGCCCTCCAGTCTCCCCGCCTTTCGGCCGGCATCGTAGGCGTCCGCCTCTTTCACGCCGATCACCTCGTCGTAGACGCCGGTGTCCAGCACCTCCGGCACGAAGTTGGCGCCGATGCCCTGGAGGCCGTGGCTCCCGGCCTTTCCCCCGCTGAGCAGGGGCGAGGCGGCGGGCTCCACCGCCACGATCCGCACGGAGGGCTTTTTCTCCCGCAGATACCGGCCCACGCCGGTGATGGTTCCGCCGGTGCCCACGCCGGCCACGAAGATGTCCACCGCGCCGTCCGTGTCCGCCCAGATCTCCGGGCCGGTGGAGGAACGGTGGGCCGCCGGGTTGGCGGGGTTCACAAACTGACCGGGGATAAAGCTGTCCGGGATCTCCGCCGCCAGCGCCTCGGCCTTTTCAATGGAGCCCCGCATCCCCAGGGCCCCGGCGGTCAGCACCACCTCCGCGCCGTAGGCCCGCATCAGCTGCCGCCGCTCCACGCTCATGGTGTCCGGCATGACGATAATGACCCGGTAGCCCCTGGCCGCCGCCACGGCGGCCAGGCCGATGCCGGTGTTGCCGGAGGTGGGCTCGATGATGACGGAGCCGGGGCGCAGCGCGCCGCGATCCTCCGCGTCCTCGATCATGGCCCTGGCCACCCGGTCCTTGGCGCTGCCGGCGGGGTTGAAAGACTCCAGCTTCGCCAGAACCCGGGCCTCCAGGCCCTCCGCCCGCTCCAGGCGGGTCAGTTCCAAAAGCGGCGTGCCGCCGATCAGCTGCTCGGCGGAGGTATAGATTCTGCCCATCGCAAATCCCTCCAAAAAATCCCGAAAATCCCCTTGAGGCCCGCGTGATTCACTCGGTCGATAATTTTTAAATTATACACCTGCGGCCCGCTGGTGTCAACAAACGGTTGCTTTTCCCCCGGGCGGATCGTATAATCGGGCTGTGGAAGAGTATCTTTCGCGCTCTTTCATCCTATGACGACGGGAGGAAATCCTATGCTGATCTCGACAAGGGGCCGGTACGCTCTGCGGGTCATGGCCGACCTGGCGGGGCAGCCGCCGGAGGCGTACATCCCGCTGAAGGAGATCGCCCAGCGGCAGGGGATCTCGGAAAAATATCTGGAGGCCGTCATCAGGCTGCTGGTCCGGGGCGCTCTGGTGTCCGGCCTCCGGGGCAAGGGCGGCGGATACCGCCTGACAAGGCCCCCGGAGGGGTACACCGCCGGGGAGGTCCTCCGCCTCACAGAGGGGTCCCTGGCCCCCGTGGCCTGCCTGGAAAACGGCGCGGCCCCCTGCCCCAGGGCCGATACCTGCCCCACCCTTCCCCTCTGGCAGGGGCTGGAGCGGGTGATCTTCCAGTATCTGGAGTGCGTCACCATCGCCGATCTTATGCGCCAGGCGGACGGCGGCAAAGCCCCCGCCCGGAGCGGTCCGGAGCAGGGTTGACACGGCGGGTCATCCCTTTGGCAAAAAAGAACGACAGCGAGGAGCGCCTCCCGGACGGGAGGCGCTCCTCATGCGTCTTTTCCCCCGTTTGCTCCGATGGAGCACGGCGCGGTACAACTTTTCGCCGGGGGCAGAAACCACTTGGGACCGGATCTCCGCCGCCGGGCCGTCCGGGAAGCCGGCGGGTACGCAGCGGCCGGAGGACATTCCGTCCTCCGCCGCAGAGTGCCGCTCAGAGGGGCCGCAGGCCGGCGGGGTCCGCATACCCGGAAAGGACGGTGGTGAAATGGCGCCGATCTCCGCGCTTTGGAGGGCGGCCTGACCAGGGGCCGAGCCCATAGACACGATCGATAGGAAAAGAGGAGCATTCGTCATGACGATTTTGAAGATTTCCGCAAATTCCAACGGCAGCCACGACAACCAGACCTCCTCCGCGGCTTTCAGTCCCCTCCCGGAGGGGTGGGCCGTCGTCCCGGAGCACCTGGGCACGCCGGAGACGCTGGAGAACTTCCCTTTCGGGGACATCACCGTGGAGGAGATGGACGGCACGGCCGCCGTCACCAGCTGGACGCCTCTGCCCATGCCGGAGGAGGTGTGAGCGTGGGAGAGACCTGTAAAAGCAGCGACTGCCCGGTGAGTGCCCGGGTGGAGAGTCTGAAAGAGGAGTTTGACCGCTACCGCTCCAGCTCCTCCGAGACCCACCGGAAAATGTTTGAGCGCATCGGCGCTCTGGAGGAGACGAGAGCCGCCACCGGAGAGAAGCTGGACAACATCGAGACCAAGCTGGACGCGCTGGCGGAGGCCGTGGCGGCGCTGTCCTCCAAGCCCGGCAGGCGCTGGGACAGTTTGATGGACAAGCTGATCTACGCCGCGGCCCTGGCGGTGGTGGCGTGGATCGCCGCCGGGATGCCGGGGATGTAGGGGGTGGAATATATTTGAGTTATACGCCGACAAGGTGAAGCTGGCCGTCCGGCGCCGGGAGCCGGTCACCAGCGGCAGTGCGGAGGTATACCATGTGCGCTTTCAGTTCTCGGAGGACTGGGACTGCCTGACAAGGACGGCTGTCTCTCAAGGCGGTGGAAAGACAGCCGTCCTGCTGGACGACAGCGGCCAATGCTCCGTGCCCTGGGAGGCGCTGGCCGGCCAGGCGGTTGGGTTTGACGGGGAAGGCCGCGAAACCGCCGTCACCCTGGAGACCGGAGACAATGTGACCATCACGCGGGAGGGGAAGGGGATCATCATCAGCGCCGCCGGCGGAACGATGGCGGCTATTCCAAAGTTCTGGTACAAGCTGGAGCAAATCGGAAGCGGCCTGAAGATCCGGATCTCCTCAGTGCAGGAGGAGGGCTTCCATGTCTCCCCCGCCCATATAGACCGGGGCGACGGCCGCGGCGAGCGGGACACCGTGTACGTGGGGCGCTATACGTGCGGGAGCAATTATAGAAGCGCAACCGGAAAAGTTCCCTATATAAGCGCGTCAAAGCCGGCTTTTAGAACGAATATCCACAAGCTTGGCCCGGACATTTGGCCTTATGACTTCGCCATGCGCTTCACGATCTGGCTCTTGTATCTCGTGGAGTTCGCCGACTGGAACTCCCAGGCAATGGTCGGATCCGGCATCAGCGGTTCAAACGGTCCCGCGGCCGTGGGATATACGGATTCCATGCCCTATCACACCGGCACCACGCAGTCCTCCGCCGCCGCAGACGGCCTCGGCACGCAGTATCGGAATATCGAGGGCCTGTGGGAAAATGTGGTTGAGGTTCTGGACGGATGCTATAACGGCTCAAATGGAATTTACATCATTTTGAATCCGCAAAACTTCGCAGATCAGGCAAACGGTGTTCTCGCAGGGAGAATCGGCATGGGCAGCTTCGGCAGCGATCGATATCCATCCGGATTTTCCATGGGCGGTGAAAAATGCTCTCCGCTGTTCGTACCGTCCAAGCGTGGAGGAAGCGGCAGCACGTGCTCCTGTGATATCTGGCCGTTTGGAGGAAACGCGTACCCTGTATCCCGGTTGGAGGCGGATACGATCTGCAAAGCAACGAGGCCGGATTGTTTGCGGTGTCTTTTGCCGATCCGGCGGGAAACTGCTACGACTGGTACGAGATCGACCGGCACTACCGAACCATTGACAAGCCCTCCCCGGCGGCGGACACGGCTTGCCCCGCGGGGGCCATCCGGCGCAGCGGCGATGCGCTGTACCGCTGCATCCAGGCCCATACCTCCCAGGCGGGCTGGGAACCGGAAAACGTACCTGCACTGTGGGGGAAAATAAAACAGAAATGAGGGAAACAACATGAGTGAACACACGATCAAATGGTGGAGGGCCGCGGGGATCCGGGCCGTGAAGACCATGGCCCAGACCGCCGTGGGCACCATCGGCGCGGCGGCGGTGCTGTCCGCCGTGGAGTGGCCGGTGGTGGTCAGCGCGTCGGTCCTGGCGGGGATTTTATCCCTGCTGACCTCCGTGGCGGGACTGCCGGAGGTGGACGATGCCTGAGCGGTGGGCGTCCGTCCCCCTGGCGGCCGTCCGGCGGGTGCAGATTTACATCAACAGCCCCCGCCGGACCCTGGCGCAGATCAAGCGGGCCACCGGGGCGGACTACCTTATCAACGGCACCCTCTACAACATGACCACCGGGGCCGTCAACTGCCACCTGAAAGCGGATGGGCGGGTCATCGCCAGGCCCAGCTACACCGTGTACGGCCTGGGGTGGGACGCCGGGCGCGACATCCGCATGGAGGTGCTGCCCAATGACCGGCGGAACTACATCGCCTGTACGCCGCTGATCCTGGAGGGAAAGCCTCTGGCGAAGCTGACCTACGCCTCCGGCCAGGGCGGCAGCAGGGCCCGCAGCGCCATCGGGATCATGGGGGAGAAACTGGTGATGTACTGCACGACATCCGGCCGGACGCCGGAAAAGCTCCGGGACGAGCTGGCAAAAGCGGGGTGGACGCAGGCCGTCATGCTGGACGGCGGCGGCTCCGCCCAGTGCGATTTTGCCGGGCAGAAGATCACCAGCAGCCGGAAAGTCCAGCATTTGATTTTGGTCTACACAGAAAAAGAGTACGAGGCCGGAGAGCCGAAAGGAGCAAAGCCCATGGTGGAGATCAACGCGTACAGCAGGGCAAAGGACGGCGCCAAAAAGCTGTCCACGAACTTCACGGTCAAGGAGTTCGCCTGTTCCGACGGGTCCGACGCCGTGCTGGTTGCCCCGCGGCTGGTGATGGTGCTCCAGTCCATCCGGAGCCGATTCGGTCAGCCGGTGACCATCAACAGCGCCTACCGGACGCCCCAGAAAAACGCCGCCGTGGGCGGCGCGGCCCAGTCCCAGCACTGCTACGGCACGGCGGCGGACATCGTGGTCAAAGGCGTGGCCCCGGCAAAGGTGGCCGCCTGCGCCCGGGAGCTGATGCCGGACTGGGGCGGCGTGGGGATCTACGCAAGGCAGGGATTCACCCACGTGGACGTGCGGGAGACCCGGGCCGACTGGACGGGCGCGTGAGGGAGGAAAGCCTTTTTCACCTCCTGTTCAATTAGGTTCTTAAGGTATGAAGGCCCGTTGAGACGGCTGGGAATCAGCCGCTTCAACGGGCCTTTTATTGGGCGGGGTTCTCTACCACTCCCGCTGGATCTCCGATTCCTCCACATGGTACCGGCACAGGAATTCCCGAAAGTCCCGGTCATCCCGGAGAAGCATCAATTCCTGAAATTTGCCGCTGGCAGGGTCTTTGAAGCCCGCCACCTGCTCTCCGGTGCAGATGCTGGAGCGAATCACGGGAACGCGGCCGCCTCTTTCAACGGGCGCCGCCTGCTCTTTTCGTCTTCCAAACATCAAGGGCGCTCCTCCCCCGCCGCACGCAGCAATCCCTCGCATCCGGCCAGCACATCCCGCCAAGTGGTCTCAAAATCCCCCGTATACCAGGGATCGGCCACCTCGCCCAGGCCGCGGCCGGCGTACTCCATCAACAGGCGGATCTTCCCCGCCGGATCGCCGCCGCAGATCCGGTTCATATTCCGGATATTGGCCCGGTCCATTCCAATCAGGAGATCGTATTGATCGTAATCGGCTTTGGTGAGCTGCCGGGAGGTCTTCCCGGCGCAGCTGATCCCATGCTCCGCCAGCTTGCGGCGGGCGGGCGGGTAAACCGGATTGCCAATCTCCTCGGTGCTGGTGGCGGCGGAGGCAATGTGAAATTCCGCCGCCAGACCCGCTTTCTTCACCAGATCTCGCATGACAAACTCTGCCATTGGACTGCGGCAGATGTTGCCGTGGCAGACGAAAAGTATCTTTGTCATATCCTGAAACCTCTTGAAAGTATTGATATTCCGGGCATTGCAGGTATTTTGCGGTATTTTCTGCTGTTCATTTTCCTGGCATATCCTGGCATAAAATGGCACAGCTTTGACCCCAAAAGTAGTACGGGAAGTAGTAAATCAGGGGTGTTCGTTCCATTTTACTACTCGCCGTTTGCGACCCTTTTTAACTCCTCCTGCGCGTCCTCAAAGCCTAAATGGGTATAGGTGTTCAGCGTGACACCAATATCCGAGTGACCCATGAGATATTGCAGCGTCTTGGGGTTCATGCCACTCTTTGCCATGTTGGAACAAAAGGTATGCCTGCATACGTGCGGGGTGACTTTAGGCATCTGCACCTTGTAGATGCTGTTGTACTTCTGACAGATGTGCTTGAAGTAATGCTCCCAGTGAAGTGCCACCATCGGCTTGCCATCCTTGTCAAGATACAGAAAGCCGCACCTGCCGTCGATCATCGGCTCGGTCTTGGGCCTTGGACGGTTGGCGATGATATGCTGGAAGCACTGGTACACATCGTCTGTCATGGGGATTTCCCGCGTCCCGCTGGAGGTTTTCGTGTCCTCGATGATATACTCCATGTTCCGCTTGCGCTGAAGCTGGTGATTGACACTGATTTTGCGGTTCTTCATATCCAGATCAGTCAGCGTCAGTCCAACAAATTCCGAGATGCGAAGTCCAGTCTTGAACAGGATATAGATGCCGTCATAGTACCGGGAGAAATGCTTGTCACCTTTTACAAATTCCAAAAATGCCCGTTCCTGTTTCCTTGTGATCGCTTCCCTTGTCACACTGTCGTTGACAACGACGGTGGCAAGCTGAAACTCAAACGGATTTTTACGTATCAAATCATCATCAACGGCCATCTGAAAGGCCGGTCTGACAACACCCCGGATGGAGTGAATAGAGCTGTACCCTCTGCCGTCCTGCTGTAATTTGATAAGCCAGCACTTGGCGTCGGACAGTTTTACCCGGTCAATACGCTGCCGGCCGAAGTCCTCTTTTTTGATGATGTTGAGGACAAAATTGTAGTTGGCCTCGGTATTGTGCCGGACGCCGGTTTTCTGCGAAAGGTACTTTTTCACCAAATCCAGAACGGTCATTTCTCCACCACGGGGAATAATGGCGTCTTCAATGTCCCGCCGAATTTGCCTTTCCTTTTCCCGCAGGGAAAGTCCGTCACGTTTCCCTTGGGGCGTGCTGTCTGTGGCTTCCAGCTTCCAACTGTAAACAAACTGGGGCTTGCCGGTGGCGTCAATGTATTTGTACGCATATCGTCCGTCTTTGCGTTGGCTCTCTCCGCTGCGAAGAATACGGTTTTTGTTGTCACGTCGTTTTTCGCTCACGTTGCGCTCCTTTCTGTGAAAAGAGCCTCGGCACGATATAAAAAGATTATACCATAGCCGAGGCTCTATTTCCATATTTATTTGAACCGGCTGTTCAAGATTTTGGGCAGAATAGAGCGGTTAAATCGACGATAGTGCGTTTAGAAATTGCTCAAAACGCTGGCGTTTGATTAGGATTTTCACGCCGTTCTGAATGACAAAACCAGCGTCCAAATTATCATGTACCAACTTCCGCAGTTTCTTTTCCCCTATCCCGAAATAGTGGGAGGCTTCTTCAATGGTGAGGCAGAATTTGTCCTTTACCGAAATGCCGATTTCCTCGGCCATAATTCACCGACCTTTCCTCAATTATCCCATGACCCACAGACGGGAGAAACAGGGAAAGGGTAAGCTGTTCCTCCCACCGGGGCCGGTTATCATTTCACGCCGAGAATGGCGCGGATGAGCTTGTTTTCCAGACGGCTTTTCATGTACTCGTCCAGGCAGGCGTGGGGACAGCCGCTTTCATCATAGGCCGTTCGGGTACACAGCTTGTTTATGTAGCCCTCGTAGTAGCGTAAGACCTGCTCCACAGCGTCAGTGTCCCCGGCACGGGCTGCATTGCTTACCGCCAGCGGCAGCAGTTCACGGCCTTTGTAGTTACGGCGCTTCATGGTACTAACCTCCTTTCCTCGCTGTCAATTTTGTCCGCAGGGCTTTCAACGACTTTGTTCTGCGCCGCTGGACAGCACTCCGGGACAGCCCCAAGGCCTCGCCAATCTCTCCATCTGTCAAATCCAGAACCAGGCGCAAAATCAAAATACTTTGCTCCTGCTCCGGCAGACTGGCAAAGGCGTTGGCAACCTGTTCGCTGCTGATCGGCAGGTTATAGCCGCAATAGGAGAACACATAGCTGTCGCTGGGGTAATTGTCCGCCGAACACAGCTTGTCCATCGCCACTTGGGGCAGACGCTCCAAAGATGTTTCCCGGCGGGCCCGCCGCTTCATTTCCCGGATGTAGTCGATTGCCTCATGCTTCAACACGGCCTTGCAAAAGGCGTCAAACCTGCACCGTTCGCCATAGTCGCGGGGGTTCGTTTCCATCTTCTCACCCCCTTTCGTTGGGGGATGGTGGTGGTACTCTCCCTTTCCGCTAACAGAGCGTTCAGCGGCACAGGTTTTGCGCGCAAAACCGCTTTCCGCAAAGAAAAAAGTGAAGAAACTTTTCCGGGCCACAGAAAACGACAAAAACCGCCCGGCAGGTCATAGACCCACCGGGCGGTTTGCACTGTATAGTTTGCTATACCTACATCGTATAGTATAATTTCATAGCCGCAATTCCCCCAGGCGGGGAACGGGCTTTTTTGACAAGTCAAGGGCTGTCAGATTGTGTCGAATAGCGATGTACTTCATGGCGGCTGCCTCCTGTCAGCCGCCGCACCTGCCAGCGTCACTGCGTCGTTCTCTATGGAGATAAAAAGAACGGCGGCTTTCATTTTTTGAAAACCGCCGCACAAAATGGCATGATAGATTTTCTGCCAGCAGCGGTTTTTTTCTTTGCTGCCACCGCTGGCAGATTAAAACAATTTATATTTACCTCAAAGTCTGCATAAGAGCAAAGAAATGTTGTGCCTCGTTGGTGCTGAAATACGCATACCATGCTTCCAGCGTGTTGTGTTGGAAAACGTCTAAGCGTTCAAAAATCTGCTTTGCCCACAGCAAAGCTCCGGTTGAACTTGCAGTAATCAGGTTATGATCTGCGACGGACGGTGTGTCAACAAAGAACTTCTGCCCCTTATAGTTGGGAGAAACCATTTCAAGGTATCCGGCTCCATTACTTGTGTGCGGGCGCTGATCCAACAGGCCAGCATTTGCCAGTGCAGCGGTGGCCCCACAGATAGCACACACCATAGCCCCCGCAGAAAGAAACTCACCGGCTTTTTGAATAATGGCTCTATGTTTCGGGTCGTCCCATGTGTTTGCCCCAGGCAACAGCAGTACACTCTTTGCACTTATTACAATTTTGTCGATGGTGCAATCTGGAACGATAGTTAATCCGCCCATTGTTTTAACTGGCTCCTTTGAAATTGCAACTGTTTTGGCTGATACTTCGGGCGCACCCTTTTTGAAGAACCGCCCGGAGTTCAATTCCGCCGTAACATAGCCCAACTCCCAGTCCGCCAAGGTGTCAAGGACGTAAATGTAGACTTTGAACATAATACCCTCCATTTTCATTGGTCTTTTTTTACTTACATCGTTATGTTATCATCTAATCGTTGACATCAGTATGGCAACAATCTATAATGAAATAGAGGCTTTTTGAGAGGGGTTGCCAGATGAAAATTGATAGACTTGTCAGTATTATCATGATACTGCTTGATAAAAAGCGTATGGGCGCACAGGAGTTAGCCAATATGTTTGAAGTCTCGCCTCGTACAATCTACCGAGACATAGACACAATCAATTTAGCTGGTATTCCTATTCGTTCCACATCAGGCGTTGGCGGCGGCTTTGAAATTATGCCGGAATACAAGATTGACAAAAAGGTTTTCTCAACTGCTGATCTTTCCGCAATCTTGATGGGACTTTCCAGCCTTTCCAATATGGTACGAGGCGATGAACTGGTAAACGCTCTTGCGAAAGTTAAAAGTTTTATTCCTGCTGAAAAGGCGAAAGACATTGAGATAAAAACAAATCAAATTTGTATAGATTTAAGTCCGTGGATAGGTAATCAAAATATACAGCCATATTTGGAAACGATTAAAGCCGCGTTGCAAAATTGCAGACTGCTTTCCTTTGAGTATACAGCTCACCATGGGAATAAAACTGTTCGGACGGTTGAACCGTATCAGCTTGTATTGAAAAGCAGCCATTGGTATTTTTATGGGTACTGCTATCACAGGAACGACTATCGCCTATTTAGGCTGTCCCGTATGTCAGGCCTGAAAATGGAGCAGGACACTTTTATTCCACGAAGTTATCAAAAGCCGGTTTTGGATTTTGAGGAAACTTTGGCGGCAATGCAAACGGAAGTCAAAATTCGCATTCATAAATCTATACTGGATAGGGTGCTTGAATATTGTACCCAAGACCACTTTGTGCCAGATGGCGAGGAACATTACTTTGTGAATTTTCCATTTATTGAAAACGAGTATTATTATGATATTCTCCTTGGATTTGGAGATAAATGTGAGTGCATTGAGCCTCTACATATTCGCACAGAAATGAAACGCAGAATTTGCGAGATAGCTATTATATACGGTGAGCATTAACGTGGAGAACGGAAGAAGCGGAGCGGAGGGAACACTATCAGAGCAAGCATAGGGAGTGTGGCCACACTCCCGAAAAATGGCCCGCCCTGGCCCATGCAGGGCCATGTCCGTTTTGCTTGTTGGGATAGTCCCAAGCCCTTATCGGATGTGGTAATTACCTCCAAAATTATTTTCTCGAAAGGACTGATATAATGGACAAGAACCTTGTATCTTTGAGTGAACTTCAAAGTGATATAAAATCCATGAAATATCTCTCGATATTTCTAAATCGTGAGCAACGCGGACAGTTAAAAAATTTGGAGAAGCAAGTCGATAATATGGCCCTACAAATAGCTTCTTTTAACGAGCGATTTTCGCCCCATGGATGGTGTGCATACGACAGTATGAATTCTTCGCTAATAAAAAATGCAAATGCAGTGTTTGAACAAGGTGGATTAGCGGAAGCTGAACAAGTTTTGATTCACTATTATAAATCTGATGTCCGTGAAGTTACGCATTGGATTAAGAACAGTTCAGAAGCCTTTGCAGTACGATACGATTTACTGAAAAAGTTTTTTGAAGATCATTTTGTGGAACGTTATCACGCAAGTATTCCACTCGGGCTAATCATTATAGACGGCGCTGTGAATGATTTTACAAAAAGGCAGGGCTTTTTTGCTGAGGGTACAACTGTTGACGCATGGGATTGCTTAGTTGGATGTAGCGACGGCCTGACGAAGTTAAAAAGTATTTTTACCAAAAATCGTACAAAAACGAATACGGAAGCCATTACACTCCCATATCGAAATGGCATTCTTCATGGGCGTGATCTAAACTATGCTAACGAATATGTTGCTTGTAAGTGCGTTGCATTGATGTTTGCTGTTGCTGACTGGATGAAAATGAAAAGCAGTGAGAGTGATCGAAAGGCCAAATATGAAAAGTCGATTACTCATGTCCCCATAAAAGAAATCTTAGCAAAATCGGAAGAAAACAAGCAGATACAGAAAGAAATTGCATCATGGGAAAAGAAAGTGGTTACGGTTGGAAAAGATATTCCCGCCAATGGTACACAAGAAAACTATGAAGAATATCCATACGTTGTAGCTGTTATCGAAATGTTATCTGCCTGGAAAAATAAAAACTACGGGAAGCTGTCCAGCTATCTGCAAAAAATGTTTCCTGGTGATATTTCAGATGGAAAGAGGGCAGGGGAATGTAGAAAGTTTTTTGAAAACAAGATACTTAAGACATTTGAACTCGTCGAAATCGAAGAACGCGCGTGTGCCTTGTCAAAAGTGTCTGTCAAAGTATCTTGGATAGACAACGGGAAAGAAAAAGAAGCTGTCTTGATTTTTGGATGTGTATATAAAGGCATCGATGGCCGTGTCGGACTTCCGTGGAGAAATGACGGGAAGTGGATATTAAATCCATGGGATATTCGAGGATTGTATCTATAGCATTTGAAAATGAGAGTATATTCTTGTATTGCCCCTTAACTTAATATCCCAACTGACAGCCCCAAACCAAGCCTAACAGCCTACGCATTTAGGGCCTGTTCAGCGGCCTATTTTCAAGGCTTTCAAGCGGTGGTCGTACAGGGGGTAATACGGATTTGACCTGCACCCCCAAAAACGAGGTTCTAAATGCGTAGAACTAGACATGAAGAAAGCCAGGACAGGAAAACGACATTCCGGCGTCCTGTCCTAGCTTTTTCTGATCTATGAAGCTGTGCTGCTACGCAAGCGGGCCGCAGTCCGCTTGCGGCACCCTCTGGAAGCGTACACCCGCTTCGCGTCTGTACGCTTCCAAAGGGTCAGATAACGAGCATGATAGCCCCTGCTGCTATATGACCGCTCCACTTCTCGATTCCGTTCCATTCCTTCCCGGCGGCTCTGCCGCCTGTTCCACAAGGGGAGGGGGTGAGGAAAGGATAGGAACGGAATGGGTATTTGATAAATCTTTTCTTGATTTTTCTTTATATACTTATATCTTTATTTTATTGCGTTGGATTTTCCGACATCGGTTTTCCCGACAACGGATAATCTGACGACGGGAACACCAGCAACGGTGCAAAGAGGGCAAGGCACATCAATCATGCCTTGCCCTCTGTCGTTTCTATCGTGCCGAGGCAGGTATTATCGTCCAGACCTCAAAAGTAGTAAACAGGTAGTACATTTGCGGGAGCAACCGCCTAAAGTCCAACAATATCAAGCATTATCGAGGCTAGGATGTGTACTGCCGTGGCAGACGAAGAGGATGTTCCTCATTGGCGGTACCCTCCATAACACGGTTTTTCTCAGTATAGCATGTTCCATACACGGAGTCAAAGGCGGTTTCCGAACATAGCGGCCGGCCCGCCCCCGCCGTGAGTTTAGCGAAGCGAGTCGCGGTGGAAAGCGAAGAAATTCCCAACATAGAAGCTGCGGCCGCAGGTTCCGGCATACCGCGCCTGGCGGATGCAGCGACCTTTCTCGTCCTGCCCGTCCTTGTCCAGGCCTCTGGCCGCGCTGATGGTCAGATAGCCGTCCTTCAGATCGGCTGGATCCGGTCTTTTTGAAAGCCGGGCGGATCAATAGCCAGCTCATAGGCGCCGTCCAATTCCCGCACGTCGGTCTCCATCAGAATCTTGGCGTGCTTTCCATACAGCGGATCCCACCCGGGAAAGACTTCTTCGGCCTTTCCCTTGGAACAATTTCGTTATACTCCCCCAAGGATCAGCGCTGTCAGCAGGCGAGCGCCGACATTTACAAAATCACCGAAATTTGTTCACAGAATATATCATTTTAAGATTTAGTGTATTATTGATACTTGTTGTGGTATAGTCAGATAAACCGGCCGCTTTCAGCGGCTGCGGTGCAAAGTGCCGGATAGACAGATCTTTGATGCGTTTCAAGTTTATTGACCATATCATTCTGGCTATCATCATTCAGGAGGCTTGCCTATGGATCGGTACAATATGAATGCGGGGCCGGTCCCGCTGGAGAAAGAGCCGAAAGGGGCCGTGCTTGTTCCGCTGACATCGGAGGAGCTGGAGCGGGGTGCCGTCATCCCAGGTCTGGAGCACATCCTCTGTCATACACCCGACCCACGGGACGCCCGCGTGTGCAAGGCGGAGTCCCGAAGATGACCGCGCTGCGCGAGGAAATCGCCGGCTGAATCCGATACTATACGCAGCTGGATGACATGGTCTGCGAGTTTCAGGAGAATAAGAACGGATATTTCAGTGACGGCGAGCTGCGGATGTTTCACATGGCGGAAAAACGGATCGGCCGCCTGAACAGCGAGGCTCAGGCGCTTCGGGAGTATGGTCTCCAGCTCCGGGAGCTGCTCCAGGCAGAGATCGACATTTGTCAAAACCGCATCATGAAAATTCTGACGGTTGTGACCTCGATTCTCCTTCCCCTGTCCTTGGTAACGGGGCGGTATGGAATGAACTTTGTCAATTTTGTCAATCCGCCCGAGCTGGCGTGGAAATACGGATATCCCGCGGTAATCGCGGTAAGCGTGTTGATTGTATCCGCCTGTCTGTGGGTCATGAAAAAGAAAAAATTCTGGTAATCCCCATTGGACAAAGGACCACATAGGTCTATTCACCGGCAGAGGACAAACCGCGCGGCGATTGGCGGAATGGGAGCCTTTTGCCGCGATTGATCCATTTTATTCTATCAATTTTATGGAGGTATGGCTATGGACTTTTACAAACGGGCGCAGGAGCTGCGAGAGGAGACGACGGCCCACCGCCGCTGGCTGCACAGCCACGCGGAGGTCGGCCTGGATATGCCGAAAGCGCAGGCCTATGTCATGGAGCAGCTGAAAAACTATGGCCTGGAGCCTCAGCCCTGCGGGCATGGCGTGACCGCCGAGCTGGGCCGGGAGGGGGGCAGAACCCTCCTGCTCCGGGCGGACATGGACGCGCTGCCCATGCCGGAGGAGAGCGGCGAACCCTTTGCCTGCCCGACCGGCACGGAGGCCCATACCTGCGGCCACGATTTCCATGCCGCCATGCTGCTGACGGCGGCAAAGCTGCTGAAGGAAAACGAGGCCGTGCTGTCCGGCCGGGTGCGGTTCATGTTCCAGACCGCCGAGGAGACCTTTGAGGGCGCGAAGGATATGATCGCAAACGGGATCTTAGAGGGCGTGGACGGGGCCCTGGCCTATCATGTGGGCTCCGGCAGGATGCCGGTGGGCCTGTTCATGTACAACAGCGGCGGCACGATGATGTACTCCGTGGACGGCTTTCGGATCACGGTCCATGGCCGGGGCGCCCACGGCGCCTATCCCCACAACTCCATTGATCCCATCAACATCGGCGTCCACATTTACCTCGCCCTGGAAGCGCTGATCGCCCGCGAGGCGGACCCCGGCAAAGCCTGTGTGCTGACCATCGGCAATTTCTCCGCGGGCTCGGCTGCGAACATCATCCCCGATACCGCCGTCCTCCAGGGAAGTCTGCGCACCAATGACAGCGCCAGCCGGGAAAAGCTGGTTCGCCGCCTGAGGGAAGTCGTTCAAGGAACCGCGGAGGTATACGGCGGCTCGGCGGAGACCGAGACGATCTCCCAGGTGCCGCCGCTGGTCTGTAATCCCACTATGACTGACGAGATGGTGCGTTATATGGAGGAACTGCCGATCCCCGGCCTGACCCCCGTCCCCGACACCTCGGCCAGCGCCTCCGAGGACTTTGCCACAATTGCGGAAAAGGTCCCCAGCGTATATATGTACCTCTCGGCGGGGTATCTGGATGAGCGGGGCGATGCCCCCGCCCACAACCCAAAGGTTCAGTTTAACGAGGATGTCTGCCCCATCGGCGCCGCCTGTCTGGCGCACTGCGCGGTCCGGTGGCTGGAAGAGCACCGTTAGCCCCGGATCCGGCTGGTACGGCCCGTCCCGGGAAAATGTGCTGGGAGTACTGTGTCCTCTGCCCTGAATGCGGCCGTATTGAGCTGACAGCAGATCATCCAAGCGGGCCGCGAGCAAATTGAGAAACCGGGCTTCCAGAACAGCCCCCAAAATACTGAGAGAAGTCCAGCGGCCCAGCCCATCTGTGACGGCGATGAAGCGGACGCTGCCACTTTGGCGCCATCGCTGTTTTAAGGCAAAAGTCCCGCACTGAAGTGCGGGACTTTTGTCTGTATCTTTTTCTTGGAGTAAGCGGTTAAAATCGATTTTCCGCATCCCCGTCCCCTATCCGCCGCGAGTCCGGCGAAGCGAGTCGCGGTGGATAGCGAAGAAGTTCCAAACATAGCGCAGTTTTCGCCGCAAGGCGGAAACGGAGCGGTGTTGGGAATTTCTGAGCTGGTGCATGTGTCCGCCGTTCATACAGCCGTCGTCGGTCTCCGGAAAGGCTTCAGACAGCGCGTCGCAGGTGTCGTCGTCCAAAAACTCATAGGGCTTCTTCTCCCCCATGTCCGCTCCCATCACTGCTTTCACCACCGCCCGAAAAGCGTCCTCAAAGGCAAAGGAACGGTCGTTGGCGAAGCTGTCCTCCCGCTCCGCGCGGATGGTCAGCTCCTCCTCCAGGGGGCTGACTTTATAGTCGTCCACCAGGCCGGGGACAACGCCCCGCCGGATCTGCAGCCGGTAGGCGGGGACCTGGTCCGGGCCCGGAAGTCCTCCAGCAGGGCCTCCGGAGGGATGTCTCCCTGGCAGGGCTTCCGCTGGAGTGCCGGGCGGGTGGATTGATCCGGTTCTCATTCCTCTGCAACATAATAGGAGGTAGGCTCTCCCCTGCTTTTAGTCCGTCCAGTTTTTCAGCGTGGATAGGCTGTTTCTTGCGGGGCAGACAGGCAGACCGTAACCCAGACAGCTGAGACAACAGGGAACAGTCCCGGAAAACTGTATAGGACAAGTCCAGTTTTTTCGGCTTTTTGCAGTCTGTGAGAAAGGTATAGTCCTTGTGTCGGAATCCCAGAGGAAACGACAGCGTGTGAAAGCTGGTCAGCTCTCCCAGAATGTCAAAGGCCCCTGTCTCGACTTCCAGCCAATCTCTTGCCGGCATTCCGCCCCGCCAGATACCGATGTCAGGCCATTTTGTGATAGTCTTCACCTTGGTCAGGTCATAGGGCTTGTTGGGAAAGTCCGCTGATGCATCAATCGCTTTCAGCGGCCAGGGATCAATTCTTTCTTAGTCTATTATGATGATTATGCCTTGAAAACAGTGCTAATACAGCCACCCCGCCGTCTCTTCTATTTTCGTTGCGACTTCCTCTGGCTCTATGATACGGATTTTCCCACCGAAAGCAAATACCCAGGCGAAAAAGGGCGGGCTGGACGCAGCATTCACGGCGGCCTGGAAGTGTTCTTCATCTACGACCTCTGTCTGCACCTCTCCCCAAAACGGTCTATCACACTGCGCATGGCGCTGTTTTCACACAGCAGCTTGACTCTTTGAA
The DNA here is from genome assembly GCA_947365245.1 of uncultured Oscillibacter sp. Lineage (GTDB taxonomy): Bacteria > Bacillota > Clostridia > Oscillospirales > Oscillospiraceae > Oscillibacter. The sequence continues at coordinate 16,753 of CANAWG010000022.1, forward strand.
TATCCGCCCCGAACATCCCGAACGCCTGGCGGACATACATTGCCGGATCAAAGTCCTGCGCCGGAATTGCAGGCTGCCACAGCATTTCTACTGCGGTCATGTGGTCTGCACGGAATTGGGCCAGCTTACCGTGTTTCTTTGACCAGCCCACGGCGTAGTGATAGCCCCGGCTCCAAATCAGGGCATGGGGCTGAACTCATACCGATAGCCGTTATGCTTGAGGACTTTTTCTTTCTCTGCGGTGTACTCTATGTACTGGAACCTGATCTGCCGCTTTCCCTGAATGGCGGTGCGGATCGCGTCTGCTGCATAGTAAGCCGTCTCGTTGTCCTGCTTCGCAGTACTTTCTATATGGGCGGTTGATCTGTTTGATCTGCTCCTGGCTGGTGGGGGAGACCAGTCTCTGGATCAGGCCGGCGCTTTTCTTCCTGGTGATGAAGTAGGAGGACTCCACCGCGTTCACCAACAGCCTCCGCTCCGGCAGGTCGAACAGGCGGAAGCTGGCAAAGCAGCGGTTCTGGGTGCTCTTGACACAGACGATGTCCATTCCCTGGTCATCAAGAGCCAGATGTCGCCGTACACGCTCTTGCGGCCAGCCCGGATGCCATGAAATCCCAGAATTGGAGGATATCTGAAACGGAGGCGGCGCGTTCCTCATCCGTCAGGGTACAGAGGTATTGCCGGAGCAGCGGCTTTCATGGGCCGCCTGATGCTTCGCCCCGAACGCGGCGGCTTCCTCCCCGGTGACGGTGGACTGCGCCGGCTCCCGATCCCCCATCCAGTTCCGCTCTTTTCATTTCTGAAAACCCGTTCCAAAAATTCTGTTTCCCGCCGTCCATTCATCCGATCCGTCCTTTTTCACTTCTTTCCTCTTCGCCGCTTCTCCAGGATCAGCTGGAGCCGCCGGGCCTCCCGTTCCTCTTCCGCGCGTTTCTTCTCCGCAAACTCCCGCATAATCCTCTCGTGATACTGGGACATATCCCGTTCCCGGGCCCGCTCCAAATCCCTCCACCGCTGACTCTCCGCCTCATACAGCGCCCGGTTGTCCGGGTCCAGCTCCATCAGCCGCGCCAGGTCTCTCCAGGCCCGGTGGCGTTTCGTGTAGTCCGTCAGCGCCGCCCGGGCCCGGAGCACATAGACGTCGGTGGGCTTGGGGAAGTTTCCATATCTGGGCTCGTAGGTGGCATAGTCCAAAAAGCCCCAGGCGATACTTCCCCGCAGCCGGGGAACAGGGCGGTTTGCAGAAATACTCCCATGGGAATGGTCCTCCTTCAAGTCAAAGAGCCTCCCTCAGCACGCCTCCGCAAAACGATCCATCCACACCCAATCGGATGCCCGTTCTCCGCATTCCGGGCAGCCCTTTTCCGCGCCCTGCCGCATAAAAGGGAGGAGCCCGTGAAGCTGGCGGCGGAAATCCCGGGAGCCGCGGGACAGCAGACCTCACGGGTGATGTGAGTCCAGCCCGGCGAGCGGAAAATCGCATTGTCTGCCGCAAAAGCCGACGGCTTGATCTGCGCGCGCCTCGTTTACGGATAGGCCCTAAATCGTATGCACTGGCGGGGAAAGCCCCCGCCAGTGCGGTCCGGCCTCCCTCAGGATATATGCTGGGAGATCCAGTCAACGTACTTGCCGCGCTTTGTGATGCCCAGCTTGTACTTCTCGCCGTTCTTCATCGTAATCAACACGCCGAAAGGGAAACAGGGCGGCGTCATGCAGGTCTCCACCGACCGGATCTCCCTCATCTCAATCTCCCAGCTGACGCTGGCGGTTCCCACCAGGCCCGAGGCCAGGAATACGATACGCTGATCCGTGAAATACCCTTTCCCGGAAATCTGCCGCCCAATGGCCTGCCGGGGGGACTTCCAGCTGTCCACCGCGACTTTCTCCGCAAAGACAGTCTCGTCCGTCCGGGCCTCAAATACTGGTTTTGCCATCATCTTTTCCTCCATTGTCTTTTGAAATGTATTGATCAAACCGCTGTCCGCGCGGCCGGAAAATCCCGCCGGGGAAAGCGGGTCAATCCTCATCCGCAGGGGCACGGCCCTGCGCTCAGTCCGTCTTCCCCTGGTTTGTCCACTGGGTATTGGACCCGGCGTTGCAGTTGGTCAAATCCGCCATCTCCAGCTCCGGCAGGTAAAAGCCGATGTAGAGCGTACTGTTTCCGCCCTCCCGAACCTCCTCCGGGGAGGAAACCAGCCGCTGGTTGTGGAGAATCACCGCGTAGAAGGTGTCCAGGCACACCTGATACCGCTCCCGGTCGTCCTCCAGCTCCCCTGTGGCGTAGAGGTAGTCGATGGGCCTGCTCTCGCCCGGGATATAGCCGTTCATGCTGGCGGACAGCACCCGCTCCAGCTCCTCCATGGTCAGGCCGTACTCCGTCATGGACGCCGCCTGATCCATCGCCGCCTGGCCGCGGTAGACCTCATAGACGCCCTCGTAATACGGACTTTCGTGATCCTCCGCCGACTGATACCAGCGGAAGTCCCCGCTGTCCTGGAGGCACAGCTGGGAGCCGTCGCCGCAGAGGAAAGTGTTGCCGGTGATCTCGTCCCGAGTCCCGATTTCAAAGGTCAGGCTGTCGCACAGGGTGTTCAGCATCTCCCACACCGGAGCCGGGTCTCCCACCGTTTCGGCGTTGGCCTGGCCGCAGAAGGTCAGCACCAGATTCTTCCGGGGCGCGACAATCAGCTTGATGCAGTAGAGGATTGAATCCTGACAGCCGGTGAGGTCCCCCGCGTAGCAGTCCACGCCGTCGGCGGACTGCCAGGCGCTCAAGGTTTCCGATGTCTCCAGGCTGGAAAACTGATTGCCGTCCTTATAGTGGCCGGTCAGCGCCTCGTAGAACTCCTGGGGCGTGTAGGACCCCAGGGGGGACGCGCCGTTGAGGCCGTAAACCTCCCGGCGGCCGGCGGCGTAAAAGAGGTCCGTTCCCTCCGCCTGCGTCCAGTCCGCCGGGACCTGGAAGGTGACGCCCTGGGTGGAGTAGGCGGTGCATGCATCCTCCTGACGGGCGAGTTCGTTCTCCGGCCGGGCGTTCTCCGACCGGGCGCTGTCCGCGCCCTCATCCGCCGGGGCGCCGCAGGCCGGGAGTGTGGACAGCAGAAGCAGCGCCAGCAGCAGAATCCACGCTTTTTTCATCGTCCGATGTTTCATCATAACTCCTCCTTTTTGCTCTTTGAGCAGCTTATAGTTCTTCCCGCTTCACACGGCCGCTCCCCGCAGCAGGGTGCCAGCCCCAAGTCCCCGCCCCGGGGTTGAGTTCCTGCGGAGGACTCGTCTGGAGCATACCAGATATAGGCATATAGGCGCCGGGTTAAAACACCGGTATGGGGATAAAACGTATCCGTGCTTTTGAATATGCTGGAGACATTCCCGGCGTCAGCCATCTTCTCCTTATCAAATTACGGCATCACTTCCAGACAAAGCTGTCCGCCATGGCCTGTGCCGCCTCCTCCGCGCTCTCGGAGCCGGTGAAGCTGGTCAGGTGAATCAGGCAGTACCGTTTGTCGCCTACAATATAAAACTGCTTCGTTACCACGTCTTCCTCGCTGATGGTGAAGATGTAAAGGACATCCTCCTGTTCCGTGAAAGTGCCCTCCCCGGTCAACTCGGCGCCAAAAGCGGCGGCCTGCACGGCAAGCTGGCGGACGATGGCGTCCCGGAACTGTTCGTGCTCCTCCGCGCTGTAGCGGTTCGTTCCCACTTCAACGGAGATGTTGTCGGGCTGCTCGTCCTCCTCATGTCCCTCCTCCACGTAGAAAATTTTGTCCTCCGTGGAATACTGTTCGGCTTTCACCCAGCCCTCCGGCACCGTCCAGCTTCCGGGAAAGGAGGTTTCCTCCTGCGGCTCCTCCGCCTCCGTTTCTGGGGGCGGCGCTTCCTCCACCGGCTCCGTCTTCCCTCCGCAGCCGGGCAGCACAAGCAGCAGCATCCACAACATTGCAAACCACCGTTTCATTTCACTCTCTCCTTTATCCAGTCGGATAATCTTCCTCGAAAATCACCGCGCCCGTCTCCGCGTCCAAAAGGCCCATGTGGACGGTCCGCTCTTCGGCGGGTGCCCCGCGCACGATCTGATGCCGTCCAATGACAAAGTGCGGGACCAGCCGGGCAGCAGAATCCGCAAAATTCCCCTGGCTCAGGAACGCGGTCCGCCCGGACCGTCACCGCCCAGGGGACCTCATCCGCGTCTGCCCGGTCACATTCCACCCCCTTGACAATCTCCGCCGGGGTCCGGCCGAACATCTCCGGCAAAATCCGCAATCTCCGGGCTGAACCGCTCCGGGGCGGCGGCAGTGTTGAGACACTCCGGCTCCGCGTTCTTGGCCTTTCTTTTCCGCAGGAGGCGTACCGCGCGCAGAATCAGCAGCAGAACGCCGGCCGCGGAGAGGAGGGTTTTCAGTCTGCGCATAAGTACCTCCAAAAAACCTGGAGCAATGATAATATTGGGAACACCGTTGTCGCCGTTTCCTGCTTCACAGCAGCCCTATCAACTCTCTCCATGCCAAGGCATAGGCACACTCCGGATCGATCACACCTGGTATACAAGGCCTGCCGTCCTTCTCTTCCGGTTCAGGCTGAATGAACTTCTCCAGCTGCCAAATCTCATTGCCTGCTAAACCAATTTGCAGCAGGCTTTCCACATAGTCTCCAAAGCTCTCTGCCAGCTGGACAGGGTATGCGTACAATCCATCATGATTGAGGTAGACCACAGGCTTTTTTTCTCCTGGATTTGCAAGGTCAAAAAGGATCATATCGCCGTTGGGCACCTCGGCAAAATCCAAAAGCCCCCGCATACTCTCCCAATGGGTGGTATAGTACAGGTAGTCTTGATACTCTTTTTCGCTTAAATAATGTTCAATGTCCCATTGCAATGTGCCGCCGCTAATACTTTGGAACCGAGGGTGCCGTTTCAGAAACGATTCATTTTCAAAAATACTCCATACAATATCTACCTTGCCCGCAATCTGGGTCGCCATGTCCACATAATCAGCAGGCAGCTTAATTTGGTATTTCTTCTCAATTGCACATACTGTCTCCATAGAGGCGGGCTCACCAATCTCCCAGCTGCAGATTTTGGCGTCCAACGTCAAAACAGCAGCTTTAATCTGCGCCAGCCTCGCAATAAACGCTGTCCTGTCCATAATATTTCCTCTTGCTTCTTTCAGCGTTTAGGTATTCTTCCGCTCTTGAAATGGGCCGCTGCCGTCACCATACCCACATAGACAGCCAGCGCCGCCGCCAGCCGCAGCCCCAGATCCAGCATCCAGCTTGCCTTCCCATGCCGGTACATATCCAGCACATAGACCGGATCAACGTCGTAGTCCTCCGCCATCCGGTTCAGCATTAGGCGCTCCTCGGTGGTGGTACGGCGGACACGGCCGGCGGGATAGGCGTCCGTTCCCGTCAGCGTCAGGTAATCGTCAAAATAGACACAGAGCCAGGAGTGATCCCCCAGCTCCATCAAATAGTATCGGTTATAGAAACCGCCCGCCGCGACCCGCTGGAGCGCATATTCCCAGACCGGGAGCGGGTAGTCCGCTGTGATATATTCCGAAACGTACACCGACCGCTTGGCGCCGCCGTTGTGGTGATAGTGCGTTCCCTCCTGCCCCGCATCCCGCAGACGGGCCAGCGGACAGGCCGCCAGCTCACCGCCGTCCACGGTGACTGGGGCGCTGCTCAAAAAGCAGGTTTCGACCTCCTCCTGCCGCCGGAGGCGCCGGACATCCCCGCCGGGCCGCCGCCCCTGCTCCGTTCCCGTTCCGGCCCACAGGTCGTACAGCCAGCCGGTGGGGAGTGCCAGCACCACAAGCAAAGCGAGGGCGGCGCCCATGATCTTGCGAAAAGTATGGTTGGATTGTTTCATGTGCGCCGCCCTTCCTTGTCAAATCTCCTGTACGCCCGCCTGCCGCAGCCAGTCCTGGAGCTTCTTGGCCGGGAAGCCGGTGAGGGGATACTCCTTGCCGTCCTTGCTGTGAATCGTCACCGCGGTGAACAGCGCGATCTTCCCCACGGAAAAGCCCTTGATCTCCTCCAGGGGCAGATTCATGTCCGGTTCGCCCGGCATCATGCTGATCTTGAAGCACGCTCGCTGGTTGGTGACGAAGACGTTGCCCTGGAAAGGCTTTTTCGTCAGGCCCTGCTTTTGATAGAGGGACATCTGACCGCTGCCGATCATCGTCTCGCCGGGGTTCATATTCAGTTTCGCCATCACTTTTTCCTCCTGTCAAATATTATAAAGATAGGATCTTTGCGCTGGAATCCTGCACATTGAATACGGCGGCGTAATCGCGGCCCGGCACGGCCTCAAAGGTAAAATGGGCCTCCATGCTGCCGTGCTTCCTGGCCACATAGTAGCTTTTTGACCAGGTGATTCTGATGTTGAGCTCCACCTTTCCGGGCAGCGTGTGGCAGGCCACGCCCTTTTGCACCCTGGCGCCGGGGACCGTCCGGGGATCGTACACCTTGGAGACTGTGCCTTGCACGCAGTCCAATTCGGCGCTGTTGGAGGGCAGGTCCTCTCCATAGATGTACAGGGTTGCCGCATCGGGGTGTTCTGTCAGGAACTGCTTGGAAATGTCTCTTGCCTTCTTGTGCCCCAGCTTGATTGCCGCAAAAATCACGGCGCCAAGCACCACGATCAGGATCAGGGAGGAGGCGCCGCTCAGCGGCTGATTCAGAAACTCCCACATAACTTGTCACTCCTAATTTTTGTTTACTTCATACCGCCGCGCTGTCTCACGCCCGCATATCCACTCTGCCGCCGATGGAGGCAAGGAAGTCCTGCCAGCTGTTGACGTACTTCTGGTAGGTAGAGCTTCTGGGCTTCTGATTCGTCAGATATCTAATCTGCAGGCCCAGGACCGTGGTCCGCTCCTCCGGGACCTTGTAAAACTCCTGCCAATAGCTTCTCATGCTCACACCCCAGCGGGCGGCCTTGGGCACCCTGGCGGCGGCCTGGTCGGTCAGCTTCTCCCCGGCGGAGGCCCCCGCCTGGATGGCCTTGGCGGCGTCTCCGCCGTTTTGGTGGAAAGCGCTCATGACGGCGTCGTAAATTCCCCGGAACACCGCGCTGTCCGCCGGGGCGTAGGTTCCCTTGGGTTCGCCGGTAGCCCGGTGACTCTCCCGATGGGCAAGAGCACGGTCCAGGGCGGCGAGGGCGTTTTCATGCCCCCGGGTGCGGCTGCTTCGGAGCAGAGCGGCCATGCTGCCGCTCACCAGCCCCTTGGAGATCATGGCCTCCGCCTTCATGTCCGCCGCGGAGAGACCCAGTGCCAGCGTAACCTCGTTCCGCCCGCAGGAGGACGCCCCGTCAATCTCCGCCCGGTAGTCCTGGGCAATCCGGCCGGCGGCGGTGAGGTCCTGCACCGAGTACCGGGCCTCGCTCGGCCCCGATGCGCCTGCCGCCGCCCGGAGCTGGGAAGCGATGTAGGCGTCGTGGTTCTTCAGCCACACGCTGTCGGGACCGGTCTGCGCCACGGCCTCATGGACCTGCTGCAACGCGCCCCGGTAAGCCTCCTCCTTCTCCGCAAGGATGGCGGAGAAGCTGTCCCGGACAGCCTGAGCGTCGCTGTCGGAGATACCCAGATTGTCCTGCAAAAGCCTTGCGTACCCGTCGATCATTCCGGCTTTTCCGGCCTGATAGACCGCCTCCAGCCGGGCCCGCCGGGCGGTCAGCTCGTCGCCGGTAAAGCCGCGCTCCAGCTTGTCCAGCGCCGCCACATAGCGGGAAGCCATGTAGTTCAGTCCGTCCTCCAGCTCCTCCGGGGTAGTGGCCTTAAAAGAATTCAGCTCCCGGGTCAGGACGCTGAAATCCACCTCTCCGCTCAAGCCGTTCTGCCGCAGTTCCTGAATGTAGTCGGCGATCACCTCGTCCTTGGTGGGGCCGCCGCCCTGGATCCCCAGGTCCCACCGGACCTGGACGCGCCAGTTTTCCAGGAATTCCTTGGACTTCTCCGGGTCCTCCAGATCCTTCAGGTTGAAGGTCTGGGTCTCCTTCTGCCACAGGCTGTCCGCCGCGTCCCAGATGGAGTAGTCCTCCCGGTAGCCCTGCCGGGCGGCTTCGTCAAGGCTTTTCAGCGTCCCGACGCCGCTGATGTCCGTACCGGGGGTCACATCCCTGCCGGAGGAGCGCATCGCAGCGCTGGGGCCGCAGCGGGGGCCCGCCTGGGGCGCGCCGGCGGCCTGATTGGCAAGGTTGGGGATGCTCCCCCAATTCGTGATGTTCATGGCACTTCTCCTTAAAAATAATGTCATAGAAGTCGGGCGCTTGCCCGCATTCCGGGTCTGGATCAAACGATAACCCGGAATTTACATGCTTCTTTTTCCAAAAGCCGAGGGAATTGTACCGAATATACGCAGCTGCAAGAGATGCCGCAGCTTTTATAAAAATACCAGCGGTATCCGATCAACAATTCGTTTACGTCCGTCTCCTCTATCTCCGCCATCACAGAAAGAGATGATCGCTGCTCTTTTCTGCAAGGCGTCGACATTCCCCTCGTGCTACGCCTGCATATCCACGCCCTGTTGATAACCGTCCAGGATGCTGGTGTCAAAGGGCTTGCCCCAGTCCCAGCCGGGGTCCTGCCGGTGGACGTACTCGCCCAGCCGGGCGGCCTCGCTGTGGAAGATCTCATTCAGCGTCCAGGACGCACTCAGCCGCTTTTCCGGCGCCAGGGACATCGTGTAGTCCCGGATGACCTTGCTGATGTCCTCGCCGTCGCTGACTCCATAGCCGTTTTTCATGTGGTTGAACGCCATCTGCTTGACCTGCCGCACCACTCCCTCGTCCACGGGGACGATCTTCCGATAGTCGCCGGCGTCGTTCAGGCTCATGCCGGGTGTGCCGTAGGGGTTGACATGGGGCCTGCCCTGCCGCCGCTGGTTCAATTCTCCGATCCTCTGCTGCTGTTGATTTTTCACCAGTTCCGTGATTGTCATGTCAAAGCCCTCCTCGTTAAAAACAGCTTGGTTTCTTCCGTCCCAGGTCAGCCTCGGCCATTCCCTCCGCGCCCCGTGCAGGGTCGTCTTCCTCCACGATCCACTCTCTCAGAGAAAACTCATGGCCGACGCCGGATTCATCCCGGCAGAAAGAGGTCCGGGTCCATATTTTGAACACCGCTCTAAGAAACGCGCCGGTGCAGTTGCTTAAAACCCAAGCCCCCGCTTGATTTTTTCCATGATCTCGTTATCGAACTGATAATTCATCTCACGGATTCCCATGGCGGTCCCTTTTTGGGGATAGATCCATAAAACGCCCATATCTCTTGCCGTCTGCTTCAAAGTGAATTTCGTACCCGGTTCGGCGGCCGCCAATACGACGTCTTTGATCTCAGAATAGAGCAGGCGCTTTTTGTCCAACACCAACCCCTTTTCGTAAAAACAGGCCCCTCCGCCGCCGCGCTTTTTCGGGACCGTCACCACCAATTTCCCAAACTCCTCGTCCGGCGCGCCGCCTGCCAAACTTCCGCTCCACTCCAAAACGCACTCCCCGCCGTGTTTGCCGCGGTGCTCCTCCGCCTTTTTGGCCCGGTCCGCGCGTTCGGCGTAAAATGATTTCAGATACCAGATAATAAGCGCCGCGCCTCCCACAAGAATCAAGATGAAAATAATTCCACTGATCATCGCGAAATCTCCCCTTTGACATGATATTAGAACAGCATTCGAAATGATTGACCGCATTCCGGCGGAGCCGGGCCGCGCCTCGCCGCGTCTCCCCGGGACCGCCGGATTATCGCGAATGAGTAATGCCGTAGCAGTAGGCCCGGCGGACGATGCGCCCGTCGTCCGTGCGGTAGCCGTGATTGGGGTACTCGTCCTTCCCAACTGACGCCTGGTACAGCTCTAAAACCTGGTTAAACTCCGCCTTTTTCAGCGGATAGGGCAGATCGAAGCTGCGGGTGGGCAGATTTCCCGCCGCCACGTCGCCGCTGAGGACCTGGGAGTACAGCAGGTCGAACAGAGCCTTCTGTTCCCGAGTCAAAGCGCCGTAGCCCTCCACCTGGTCGCAGATGGGCACCGCCAGATCCCCGTACAGCCAGCACCCCGCCGGCGTGGGAAGCTCTATGTCCTCCCCGCCCGTACGCAGACGTCCGGCCATGTCGGTGATGGAGAGAATCGTCCCCGTCTCCGGCAGGTACTCCACCCGGTAGGACGGCTGCATCAGCTGGGTCTCCGCAATCATGGTCACGGCACACTGGAGGTCCCCGGCCGTTGCGGAGCGGTAGTAGACATACCGCTCGTCCGGAACCTGCTTCGCCCCGTCCCGCACGGGCCGGTCCACCAGCATCAGGGGACCCGCATACAGGGCGGGCGTTCCGGCCCGGTACAGATCCAGGTCCCGCCCGGTCCTCTCGATCTTATCGGTCAGGCGGATTCCCAGGACCCCGAAGCTGAACACCAGCACCCCCAGGCCGCACAGGGCGGCGTAGGCGATCCACGGCGTCCCCGGCGGCCGGCGGCGCTCCTCCTCCAGCTCCCGGAGGTAAAAGGCCCGCCGCTCCTCCGCCGTGGCAAGCTCCGGCGGTCTGGCGTTCTCCCTGCGCCGCCTGGCCCGGCTCAGGGCTGCCCGCTCCAGCAGAAAGCAGGCCAGCGGCGTAAAGGGCATCGCCGTCAGCAGGACGCCGCAGACGATTCTTCCCCAGTGCTCACCCCGGAGGACCGACACCGCCGGGTCCGATCCGAACCGCCACAGCAGCGCCTTCATCAGCTCCGGCGCGCACAGGGCGGCGGCGGGCAGGGTGAAGGTCAGCAGGAAAGCCAGAAGCAGCCATTTTCGTTTCATTCCGGTCACTCCTCCCCGCAGGAAATCCACAGCACCAGTTTACTGTGCGGCAGATAGTCGATCCGCACTGGATAGACGTGCATCTCATAGTCCGTCAGGTCAAACTGGAGCTGACCCATGCGGCAGTCCACGCCGTCCACATGGATGTTGAGGACCCAGCGGTTGTAGATGTCCGGCATGATGGGCATCAGCAGCCTGGACCAGCGGGGATTGGAGTACCAGGGGATGGGGTCGTAGCCCTCCCGGGTCTCCCGGCCCAGCTGCGCCATGGCGTTGTTCCAGGCGGTGTCCTCCTCCATCTCCAGGGTGACGATGCCGGTGCTCCACTTCTCCTCCAAAACCAGCGGCAGGTCCTGGGCATAGGGGACCAGGGATGCCGCCGACCAGAGGGCCAGCGCCAAAGCCAAAGCCCAGGCTCCCCAGGCCCGCGCCCAGGGCGGGCGGCGGCCAAACAGGCGGTAGGTCAGCACCAGCCGCTCATAACACTGCACCGCCAGCAGCGCGTCCAGTGCCAGATTGACCAGCAGCGGGGCCACGGAGGCGATGTACATATAAGGCCGGAAGGACCGGCCCAGGAAGGAGAACAGGTCCTGGAGCTGGTTTTCAAAGATGCCGCCGGAAACCAGCTGGAACAGCAGCGTCGCCGCCGCCAGCAGCGCCGGGGCCCGCCACAGCCGGGAAACCGACAGCCGCGCCGCCAGGGCCTCCCGAATCAGCCGCCGCTCCCGCCGGGAAAACTGCTCCTGGTGCTCCCGGAACCAGACGTATGCGTCTTCCCACCGACCCTGGTCCGCCAGCTCCGCCAGGGGCCTCAAAAACTCATTCCTGTCCATAACCGTCACACGTTGTTCCGGGCCACGGCGTTCAGGAGGCTGTCACTGTCATCAAAGGAGAAGGTGTAGGACACCGCCCCCTTAGTGTAGGAAATGGCGTTGACGTCCTCATTTTCGCTGAACTGATAGCCCTTCAATTCTTCATCCATATAGGCTTTGATTTCCTCCTTGCTCTGACTGTCCAGCTCCAGCCCGGCGATGGAGACAGGAAGCCCGCACTCCCGCATCTGAGAAACCTTACAGGAGATGGCGCAGATTTTTCCCTCCCGGATCTCCACCTGCTGGGAGGTGGGATTATAGAGCCAGCAGGAGAGGGGCGCGCCCGCGCCGTCCTTGGGCTTGAAGGGCACCGCCGTATTGTAGTAGGTCTTGGCCTCCATCACGGCGCCGCTGTAGTTGTATGTGCGGACGAACGTTCCCTCCGTGGACATAGTGGAGAGAAGATAGCCGTCCTCCATGAACTCCCGGACGGTCATGGTCCGCATCTCATAGGTCTTTTCGCCAATGGTGATTTCCGCCTTGGCCCCTCCGGCCTGGAAGATATAAACCCCAACGCAGGCCAAAATTGCCAGGCAGATGACCCCCAGAATCGGATGCTTCTTTTTCATACCAGTCGTTCCTTTCTCACGGTTTCTTTTCCGCCTTCAGTATAGGCAGTATTGCCTATAACAGTTTTCTCTCATTATAGGCAATAATGAAGATAATTGCAAGAGGGAGGTGGAGAAAAGTGATTTCCTACGCGCCGCTGTGGGCTACCATGAAAGAAAAGCACGCCACCACCTACACACTCCAGGTCAAGGGCGAGATCAGCAGCTCCACCATCCGGCGGCTGAAAGCCGGGGAATCCGTCTCCACCAACACGCTGAACGCCCTGTGCCGGATCCTCCGGTGCGGCCTTCCCGATATTGTGGAATACATCGAGGAAGAGCCGGGCCTCTGAGCTATGGATCTCTTTGGCGCCGTTCCGGGAAGGGGCGGCGCCTTTTTAGGTTTATTCCGCCGTTTTATATACCGGCGTGACGCTGCTGGTCATTCCCTCTTTCTCAAACCCGCCGACCGTGGCGGCGAGACTGAGCCTGCCGTCCGCCATATTGCCCCGGTAGTCGCCGCTGACAAGGCCGGAGTTTACCAGCGTGTTCTGGTCCGCCGTCTGGAAGTCGATTCCGATGTGGGTAACAACCCGCTCTCCCTCCTTGGTGACGCCCATGAAAAAGCCCGGGATCTGCTGGGCGGTCTGGGCGTAAAACGCATTCAGCCCGGCGATGGTCTCGTCATCCAGCTCTCCGCCGTCGTTGGCCTCCGACAGCTCCTGGATACAGGCGATCACCTCATCCCCCAGGGCGGCGAAGTAATAGGTGTGCTCCACGTCGCCCATGGTGTTGGTGCACACGGCCATCTGGAAGTCCGCGTAGTCGTAGAAGCCGCCGGTGAACAGGTTCATAAAGTCGTGATCCGTGTATCCCCGGTGGTCGATGATATAGCCTCCCTTTTTATCCACCGCCATGGCCCGGACCGTCTCCTCCTCGCCCATGGCCGCGTCGGCGATGCCCTGGCTCAGCCACCCGGCGTAGTCCGCGAAAGCGTCCCCGCCCTCCCGGCACTGGCTCTCCATGGCCGCCAGCATCGCCTCATTGATGGCGGAGCGGAAGTCATACTGTGCGGCAGTGATGTACACCATGCTGTTTCCCACGGCCCCCTCGTCGCCCACGCGGAAGGTAAGGCCGGTCATCTTCTCCCGGAACTGCTGGTACACGGCGTCCAGCTCCGGGGCGGGGTCACCCTCCGCCATGGGGAAGACGGTCAGAAGGGGATTCTCTTCATCCAGATAGGTCTTTGCCTGTTCAAACTCGCCGTTCTGGAGGTTCGTGAGGAAGTGGACGGTGGCCTCCTCCGCCGAATCCGCCGCCTCCTGTTTGGTCCCGCCGCCGCAGCCGGCAAGCAGAAGGCACAGGGCCAGGGCGAAAAGGACCGTGATTTTATGGAAGCGTTTCATGCTGCGTTCCTCCTTGTATTGATCATCGTTTTATTTGTTCAGTATGCGTCATGCCTCCCGGCTATCCGAATCCGTCTTTTGACGCTCCAGCTCCGCCAGCCAGGACTCCGCCAGAAAATACTCACAGGGCATTACGGCGATTTGATCCCGCTCATAGAGGCCGCAGGTTTCCTTCAAGGCTTGGCAGCAGCCCTCCAGATTGCCCGTTTCATACCGCTTTACCGCAATCAGGAACTTTGCCGGAACCAGCGCCCGCAAATAGAGCTTCGGATTCGTAATGGTTTCCGTCTCCGCCAGCAACTGCTCCTCGCTGATCTTATCCCGGAGGAACCGGACCGGCGCAAAGGCCGGTTCCGTGCCCGCCTTTGTCCGCAGGCGGGCGTTGAGCACTTTAACGCTCTCCCGCTTGAGGTCTTTGTCCTCCATCACAATAGCCATGTAGTACATCAGGCACGGGGCCTGGACGCGGTTCGGCTGGTAATTGGCACGCGGCGCTTCCTGGATGGCCTGGGCCGCCTCTGCATAGCGTCCCAGCTTCATACATGCGATGGCAAGGAAGATCGGCCAGGTGGAAGAACTGGCGTCATACCCCCTCCGGGCCGACTCCTCCGCCTCCTGCTGAATCATCTGCCGACAGACCCGGGCGGCTTCCTCAAATTCTCCAATCTCCAATAGCGCCCGCACCTGACTTCCGGGCTGCAGATCCCCATACTCCGCCGGGTTCTCTTTGCACAAGCGGCCCTTTTCCCGGTATACCTCGCAAAATTCCCGATACCGCTTCTCCAGCAGCAACGAATAATATCCCAAATGCATTTCCCCCTTGGCTCGCGTTCTTGCCGCCGTTTCTTCACTCCGCCTCTCCGTGCACCCCTCTGGCAATTTCCAGCAGCGCTTCCTCGTCCAGAGGGCCGGAGAGCCAATAGACCTCCTCTCCTCCCTCGGCGCCCCAGAGCAGATGGTTCACGCCGCCGCCCAGGTACAGCCGCCCGGGACAGCCGTCCACCGTAGTTTCCTGCCCCTCCAGCCCTGCCACGGCTTCCCGGATTTCCGTCAGGCACTCCTCCATGGGCTCTTCCTCCTGCCCGCGCCGGGCAAAGCGGAACTGAAGCTGCTCTCCGGCCTCGTTCTCATACTCCGCCTCCCTGGACCACAAGCCGCCGCTGGTACTGGTGTTCCGGTAACCCAAAGGCAGCCAGGTGGGAATGTGGGTCACTGGAATCGGCGGCAGCTTCTGCACGCTCCCCGCCATTTTCAGAATCTCCTCGTCCGACAAATCCCCCGACAGGTAATAAAACGCCTCCTCGTCGGACCAGCACAGCTCGCTGATACGCCCCGGCTCCGGGTTGGAATACAGGTCCGCCGGGTGGCCGTTCACGGAAGCCTGCTTCTCCACACTCCCCTCGTTGGGGAACAGATGGAAAGGCCTGTCGTTTTCGTTGGGCTGACAGCGGAAAATAAGGAACTCTCCCTTTGGATTTTCATAGATGGTCGTGGCGGACTCCTTGGAATGGAGGAATGACCGCTCGTAAAGGACATAGTCCTCCGGCACCCAGGAGGGGCGGCGGTCCGGCAAAATCACCTCCTGGCTCTCCGCCATGGCCACCAGCTCCTGGGCGGAGCAGTACCCCAGAAGGGAAAACAGCAGTCCGTCCTCCATCCAGACCAGCCCGCTCGCCGCGCCTTCATCCGGGTAGAAGTCCGCCTCTTTCCCGTTCACCAGCACCGTTTGGGGTGTCAGTCCCTCCTCTCCCGATGGGATAACATACAATCCTGAGGATTCTATCCCCGGATGATACCCAAAGGAAATGCGATCCCCCCGGTCATTCTGGTAGGACACGTGGTCCTGTCCAGTCAGCCGCACACGGTCAATTTCCCGATACCCCGCCGGCACCCAGGTAAGCTTCCGGTCCTCCGGAGGCGGCTCCGGGAACGCCTCCAGGCTCTCCCCAATCCGGATCAGCTCCCGCCCCTCCAGGGGGCCGGAAACCCGGAAGGAGATGCCGCTGTCTCCATCCACCCACGTAAGATGGCGAACGCCGCCATCCGCCCGATCCAGATACACGTCCGCCGGGTTCTCTCCCACGAACACGGAGGACGCTTCCGCGCTTTCCTCCTCAGACAGGTCCGCGTATCCGAATGAAACCGTCAGGCATTCGGCCTCTTTGTTTCGATAGGTAAGAACGCTGCATCCGTCCAAATCCTCGGCGGATACCTGAAAATAGCCCTCCGGCACACGGCCCGGGCGGTAGACAACATCCCGCGGAACAGCCTCAAGGCTCTCGGCTATCTTCACCAGCTCCTCCCCGCTCAGGACGCCGGTAATCGAAAAGATCGATTCTCCGGACGCATCCGTCCAGACCAGGACATTGGCCTCCTCCGGGTCCCGGTCCATGTATAGATCGGCGGAGCGCCCGTTGACCCGCACCTTCTGATACACCGCGCCGTTATCTCCCGTCACCTGCACGGCGCCCCCGCTTTCGATGCAGGCAAACGAGATCTGCGCACCAGAATCATCCCGATAGACGAAGAATGTAACACCATCCCCCTCCGTCGCGTGGATGATCCGGTAGCCCTCCGGCACCCAGGAGGGGCGATAGAAGGTTTCTGTCTCCTGCAAGAGTTCCCGGTCCCCCTGCTCCTCTCCGTAAAAGCGATAGACAAATGCGTTCTCATACACCTCACGCACCCAGCCGGCAAAGACCTCCCGGGCCTCCGGACTCACCGCCAGCACGGCGCAGCCGCTGAGAAGCAGCGCCAGCAGGAGACAAGCCGCCGCGTGGAGGGTCTTATACCAGACCGGATGCCGTCCACGGCGGAGGAGCTTTTTCATTTTCCGCTCAAAGGCAGGGGAGAAGGGATGCGGTTCCTCCGGCAAGCCGCCGTACTCCAGCCGGGCCGCGTCCAGCATCACCCGCCGGGTCAGTTGATTCAGCGCCTGTTCCGTCATAGCCGCTCCCTCCTCCGTATGTCTGCGTTTGTCCTCACGTCTGTTTCTCCGCCGCCTTGCGGAGCGAAGCTCCGCACGTAATCAGCAGGATTGTTCCAAGGTGTATGGCATAGGCCGGCATAAACGCGCTGAGGACAACGACGCCCGCCAGCGGGCAGGTTCCCCGCTTTTTGCTTGTTCGGGCCGCGCGGTACTCCAGCACTGCCGGCAAAACCGGAAGGACCAGAAAAAATGCAGCCATCAAAATCACTGCCGCGATCGTCCATTTATCCGTCGTTGGGCCTCCAAGACATGCGGAGCTCTCTCAGGCGGTCGTTTCACCCGGCGTCTAAAACATTCTTTTACTATGTTTAACGCAGCGAGAGGTGGGATTCTCACATGATTTTTCAAAAATTTTTGAAAAAATATTTTCCGGGCTAAAACGGGTCTCAGGGGAACAGCAGCATGACCGCGGCAGCGGCGGAGCGGAGAGCAGGTCCGGGCGATTGGAGGGATTTGCCGCAGAGTACCGATATTCCTCAATCAGCAGGCAGCCATCGGCCGCGCCGCGGATCACATACGAAAAGCCCGGGCAAGGCCTTTCCGCCAGAACAATCTCATACCCCCGCCGTCATAGCGCGGAGGATATGGGCTGTTCAAGGTCCGCTCCCTCCCAATTCTTTTCCGAATGCGGTGCAAGCAGCAGAAAATCCGCCCCTCACTATGTCCAACACAGCGAGGAGGCGGATTCTCCCATCATTTTTAATAAGACGTTGAAAATTTTCACAGCAGGGGATTACGCGTTCTTCAAGAAGCCCTCCTGCTCCACAATGCTCCGCAAGAGCTGACGTCCGCGGCTGATTCGGGTGCTAACCGCCGTTTTGCTCAGGCCCAGCTTGGAGGCGATTTCCCCATCGGAGTATCCCAGCAGCTTCATCTCCAGGGCCGCACGGTACGTCTGCGGCAGACGGGAAAAGGTCTCCACCAAAGCGTGGTAGTCGCTGACAGATTCCGCCGTCTCGGCAAAGCGGTCCCACTCCTCCAGAGGAGCAGAGTCCTTTTTCTTCCGCTGGAGGGAAATTGCCTCGTTCCGGGCGATGACGGCCATCAGCGGAGCCAGGTCCTCGACCGGCGTCTTCTGGAATCTGGAAAATCTCTTGATAATCCGCAGGAAAGCGTTGTGAACCGCGTCCTCCGCGTCCTGGTCATTATGCAGAATCCCCTCCGCCACACGAAACATCGCGTCGCGGTATTTCACGTAAATCTCCTCAAACTGGATCTTTTCCTCCGGCTCTTCCAGTATTTGCAAATAGAGCATCAGCATAGGCGCTACCTCCTGACAGGCGCTTGAACGTCAAAAGCATGCCTTTTTGCTTACTATCGGCAAACGCTTTCAAAAAATAAGGTCTTATTGTACAGCGGCCCCAGGCAGGTGCTTCTGCCGGTTTTTCAGCCGTATTCGTCCCACCGCGGCTGGATGGGAACGAGAAGATCCGCCGATATCCGGCTCCATCATATCGGGAATCCACACAAAAGTCAAGATTGACGGCGGAGGCGGCCGGTCATGTGCCTTGCGGTACGGCAGATTCAGCCGGCTCGTTGAGATGAAGGCCAGGGACAACAGCGGCGTGGGGGCAAAAGCGATTACGGGCGAAAACAGAATCGTCAACGGGCCGCGTCCCCCACCAGCTCCGCCCACAGCGCGTCATAAGGCCGGGGCTTCGCCGGGTTCTCCTGGGCGTACTCCCCCATGGGGCTTGTGACCCGCTCCGGGCGGTCCAGATTGGCAAGGAGCAGGTCCAGGGCGTTCCGCAGGGCGGGCAGATCGTGGATCAGGTAGGCGGGGGTGACCTTCCCCAGGAAAGTGTCCTTGGGGTACTTCTTCCCCTCCACGTCCAGATAGGTCCAGCGGTCCGCCACGTGGAACTCCGCCGTCTCCTTGTCCTCCCGGACCCAGGCCATGAGAAACCGCCCGCCGTCCCGCCGGAGGACGATGTGCCGCCGTTTTCCCGCCGCCTTTCCCCAGGTGAGCCGGAGGGTTTGGCCGTTCCCCGCCAGAAAGTCCGCCAGGAGCTGCTGGCCCCTGGCCCGGTTGCCCTCCGTCACCTCCAGGGTCTCCTTCCCACCGGCATCGTTTATTCGGACAGCGGTATCGGGATAGAGATGGAAATAGAAGGGGGCGTCGGGCCGGTTGTGGGCCCGGTCCATGGGGAAATCCCCCAGGAGCTGCTTGTCCAGGTTGTACTTCACCCGCCCGTGGTCCACGTTGATGGCGTGGCTCCAGATGCGGCCCGCCATGAATTTTACGTTATTGGGCCAGCTGACCTGGGAGAAGATCTTCTCCAGGTGCCGCCGGATGGTGAAGAAGTTTCCGTGGATCACGTCCGGGAACAGGCTGCTCTGCCGGAAAGGAACGGCATCGGGGACGCGCTTGTTCTGTCCGTAGATCTCCGGTTTTTCCAGCAGGGCATAGCTCTCGGCGCCAAAGTCGTCGAAGTAGAGGCAGACGTACCGCCCGCCGCTCTTCATCAGCACCAGGGAGCGCCGGGGCTCGTAGTCCATGGGCGGCTCGTCCACCGGGAAGGCGCACCTCCAGGACCACTCCATGCGCTCCACCCGGCCCGCGGCGAAGAACTCCAAATACTCCTCCAGCCGCTCTGCCGTCACCTGTCCGCCATGGAGTTCCCTGGGAATGCTCCAAAGGGGCCGGGGGTCCTCGTCGCGGC
>CANAWG010000023.1 GCA_947365245.1 uncultured Oscillibacter sp.
ACTGGACGGAGGCCGTGAGAGGGGCGTTCATGGCGTCGGCCATCAGGTAGCGGCTCAAAGAGCAGATGCGCTCGGAGCGCATGGGATTGCGCTTGTAGGCCATGGCGGAGGAGCCGATCTGGTTTTTCTCAAAGGGCTCCTCCACCTGCCGGTCGTGCTGGAGCAGACGGATGTCGTTCGCCATGCGGCAGGCGCTCTGGGCGATGGCGCTGAGGCAGTTCAAAATGCGGCTGTCCACCTTTCGGGGGTAGGTCTGGCCGCAGACGGCGAAGCACTCTGTGAAGCCGAACTCCCCGGCCACCTGCCGGTTCAGCGCGTCCACCTTGGCCCCGTCCCCCTCAAAGAGGTCCAGGAAGCTGGCCTCGGTGCCGGTGGTGCCCCGGCAGCCCCGGAACTTCAGGGTGGAGAGGACGAAGTCCAGCTCCTCCAGATCGCTGAGGAAGTCCTGCATCCACAATGTGGCCCGCTTGCCCACAGTCACCAGCTGGGCGGGCTGGTAGTGGGTGTAGCCCAGGGTGGGAGTGGCCTTGTAGTCCTCCGCGAAATGGCTGAGATTTCGAAGCACGGCCAGCAGCTCTCCCCGGAGATACCGCAGGCCCTCCCGGTAGAGAATCAGGTCCGCGTTGTCGGTGACGAAGCAGCTGGTGGCCCCCAGGTGGATGATGCCGGCGGCGGAGGGGGCCGCCTTGCCGTAGGTGTAGACGTGGGCCATGACGTCATGGCGGACCTCTTTTTCCCGCCGCGCCGCCAGGTCAAAGTCGATGTCGGTGATGTGGGATTCCAGCTCCGCCACCTGCTCCGCGGTGACGGGGAGGCCCAAGTCATGCTCCGCCCGGGCCAGGGCCGCCCACAGCCGCCGCCAGGTCTCAATCCGCTTTTGGGCGGAGAACAGCTCCAGCATAAAGGGGGAGGCGTACCGGGAGGAGAGGGGGGATTCGTAGCGGTCTTTCATAAAGAAGATCCCTTTCATAAGAATTCGGGAAAAGGAGACAGGACGGGCCGCCTCCGGCGGTCCGTCCCTGCCCCGTGGCCTGCTCTGCGAACAATTACCGCAGGATGATGGCCTCCCGCTCCGGGCCCACGGACACGTAGCCGATGCGGCAGCCGATGGCCTTTTCGATGTACTCCACGTAGTCCCGGGCGGCCTGGGGCAGGTCCTCCCACTTCCGTACGCCGGAGATGTCGCACTTCCAGCCGGGCATGGAGGTCTCCACCGGCCTGGCGTCCGGCAGAATGGCGGGGAAAGGGAAGTCGTCGGTCTCTCTCCCGTCCAGCTCATAGCGGGCGCAGATGGGGATCTCGTCCAGATAGCTCAGCACGTCCAGCTTGGTCAGGGCGATGTTCGTCGCCCCCTGGCACTGGACGCCGTAGCGGGTGGCCACGATGTCGATGGGGCCCACCCGGCGGGGCCGGCCCGTCTTGGCGCCGTACTCGCCGCCGGCCTCCCGGAGCTTCTCCGCCTTTTCGCCGAACCACTCGCAGGTGAAAGGACCCTCCCCCACGCAGGAGGAGTAGGCCTTCACCACGCCCACGATCTCGTCGATCTTTGCCGCGGGCATGCCGGAGCCCACCGGGGCGTAGGCGGCGATGGCGTTGGAGGAGGTGGTGTAGGGGTAGATGCCGTAGTCCAGGTCCCGCAGGGAGCCCAGCTGGGCCTCGAAGAGGATCTTCTTCCCCTCGGCCTGGGCCTGGCGCAAAAACGCGCCGGTATCGCAGACAAAGGGCTTGATCTTCTCGCCGAAGTCGGCGAACCAGCCGCGCAGGTCCTCCATGGTATAGGGCTTCGCGCCGTAGACCCGCTCCAGCGTCAGGTTCTTCCACTCCAGGATGCCCTCCAGGTGCTCCCAGAGCTTCTCAGGGTAGAGGAGCTCCCCGGCCATGACGGTCTTCTTCTGATACTTGTCGGAATAGAAAGGGGCGATGCCCTGCTTGGTGGAGCCGTACTTCTTGTCCTTAAGGCGGGCCTCCTCCAGGCCGTCCAGATCCCGGTGCCAGGGCAGCAGCAGGCTGGCCCGGTCGCTGATCTTCAGGTTCTCCGGGGTCAGGGCCACGCCCTTGGCGGCCACGTCCCGCATCTCCGTCCACAGGCTCTCGCAGTCCACAGCCACGCCGTTGCCCAGGATGTTCACGACGCCTGTGCGGAAAATGCCGGAGGGCAGCAGGTGCAGGGCGAACTTGCCCTTCTCGTTCACCACGGTGTGTCCGGCGTTGCCGCCGCCCTGGTAGCGGACCACCACGTCGTAGTTCTCCGTCAGCAGGTCCACCATGCGGCCCTTGCCCTCGTCGCCCCAGTTGATGCCTACAATGGCGCAATTTGACATTTGAAAAACCTCCCGGTTTGCAGGGGCCGCCGCTCCCGGCGGCCCGTTGTACATAGTTTCGCGGCTTGTGATCCCCCGCTGCTGGAAAGGCCGGTCTGCCGCGGAAAGCCGCGCTCAGCCTGTCCCATTATAATGGGACAGAGGCTATAAGTAAAGTGCGAAACGATAATATTCGTCATTATTTTTTCTAATATGCTTGATAAGAGGTCCACCTTTCTCTCCGCCTCAGCCCTTGGGCGCCTGGCGCATGGAGAGGCTGATCCGCTTCTTCTTCTCGTCCACCTCCAGCACCACCACTTTCACCACGTCCCCCACGGACACCGCCTCGGAGGGGTGCTTGATGAACTTGTCCGCCACCTGGGAGATGTGGACCAGCCCGTCCTGGTGGACGCCGATGTCCACGAAGACGCCGAAGTCGATGACGTTGCGGACCGTGCCCGTCAGCACCATGCCGGGCCTCAGGTCTTTCATCTCCAGCACATCGGTGCGGAGGATGGGCTGGGGCAGGTCGTCCCGGATGTCCCGGCCCGGCTTCATCAGCTCCCCAACCACGTCCCGCAATGTGGGGAGGCCCACGCCGCAGGCCTCCGCGGCCCTTTCCTCGCCGTAGGCCCTCACCTGGGCCGGCAGGTCCTTGAGGCTGCCCGCCTCTTTCAGGGAGTGGCCCGTCAGGGCCAGCAGCTTCTCGGCGGCGCCGTAGCTCTCCGGGTGGACGGCGGTGTTGTCCAGAACGGACTTGCTCTCCGGCACCCGCAGAAAGCCCGCGCACTGCTGGAAGGCCTTGGGCCCCAGCTTGGGGACCTTCAAAATCTCTTTCCGGGTGGTAAAGGGACCGTTCTCCTCCCGGTAGGCCACCACATTTTTGGCGGTGGCGGCGCTCAGTCCCGCCACCCGCTGGAGGAGGGAGGGGGAAGCGGTGTTCACGTCCACGCCCACGGCGTTGACGCAGTCCTCCACCACGCCGTCCAGCGCCTCCCCCAGGCGCTTGGGGGGACAGTCGTGCTGATACTGCCCCACGCCGATAGCCTTGGGGTCGATCTTCACCAGCTCCGCCAGGGGATCCTGAAGCCGCCGGGCGATGGACACGGCGGAGCGGAGGTTCACGTCGAACTGGGGGAACTCCTCCGCCGCCAGCTTGGAGGCGGAGTACACCGAGGCCCCGGCCTCGGAGACGATCATGTAGCTGACATGGGCCCCGGCGGCGTTCACCTGGCGGATCAGCTCCACCGCCATCTGCTCCGTCTCCCGGCTGGCGGTGCCGTTGCCGATGGCGATGTGCTCCACGCCGTGTTTTCGGATGAGCCTTGCCAGGGCGGCGATGGCCTCGTTTTTCTGCCGCTCACCGTGGGTGGGGTAGACCACGGCGGTGTCCAGCACCTTGCCGGTGCCGTCCACCACCGCCACCTTGCAGCCCATGCGGTACCCCGGGTCCAATCCCATGGTGACCTTGCCCTTCACCGGCGGCTGCATCAGCAGGGGCCGCAGGTTCAGCGCGAATTGGCCGATGGCCCCCTCCTGGGCCTTTTCCGTGAGGGCGGAGCGGGCCTCCCGCTCCAGAGAGGGGAAGATCAGGCGGTCATAGGCGTCATCGGCGGCGGATTTCACAAACTCCATGGCCCGGCTGCCGGGCCGCACCACCCGGCGGCGGAGGGTCCGCAGCGCCAAATCCCGGTCCAGCTGGACGGAGACCCTCAAAATCTCCTCCCGCTCCCCCCGGTTGATGGCCAGGATCTGGTGCCCCTGGAGCTTGGACAGGGGCTGGGAGAAGTCATAGTACAGGCGGTAGACGCTGTCCTCCTCCGTCTGGGCGGCGCTGCGGAGGGAGCCGTTCTTCTCCAGCAGCGTCCGCAGGTCCCTGCGGACGTCCGCGTCGTCGCTGATGGTCTCCGCGATGATGTCGGAGGCTCCCGCCAGGGCGTCCTCCGCCGTCTCCACGCCCTTTTCTGTGTCGACGTATTTCGCCGCCTCCTCCAGCGGGTCCGGGCAGTCCGGCCCCTGGGCGAAGAGGACCTCCGCCAGGGGCTCCAGCCCCTTTTCCCGGGCCGCGGTGGCCCGGGTGCGGCGCTTTTGCCTGTAGGGGCGGTACAGGTCCTCCACCTCCGCCAATGTCTGGGCGTTGTCGATGGCGGAGGCCAGCTCCTCCGTCAGCTTGCCCTGCTCGGAAATGGCGGACTTCACCGCCTCCCGCCGCTCCCGGAGGCCCCGGAGGTACTGGAGCCGCTCCTCCAGGGTCCGGAGGGAGGTGTCGTCCATGGCGCCGTGGAGCTCCTTGCGGTACCGGGCGATAAAGGGGATGGTGTTGCCCTCGTCCAGGAGGCGCACCACGTTTTCCACATGCTCCGGGCGCTTGCCCAGCTCCTGGGCGATTTGCAGAATGATTGGATCCATAGATATCAATTTGTCCTTTCAAAACAGCTTTCAGTGCTTTCCCGCACCCCGTGGGCGCGAAAGGAGGGGCCAGGGAACCGCCAGGTTCCCGGTTGATTTGCCTCCGGCAAATCAAGAAATTTCAATCATTTTCGCCGCGGCATGTACGTGGCGAAAATACCGCGACCTGTGCGCCCTTGGGCCGCACACGCCAGTGACCGACGTCACTGGCGGTGGGGGGTCTAAGGGGGGAGCCTGCTCCCCCTCTTATTTGTGGTAGAGCTTCTTCGTCTCGTACTTGGGCTCAAAGCTGACGTTGATGCCCAGCTGCCGCAGGAGCTTCTCGTCCTCGTCGCTGAGGATCACGGAGAAGTGGGCGTCGCAGCCCCGGAGCTTTGGCATCTGCCGCTGGGCCAGGTCCGCCACGGGGTTGGTCAGGGCGGAGATGGTCAGGGCCAGCAGCACCTCGTCGGTGTGGAGGCGGGGGTTTTTGTGGCCCAAATACCCGGTTTTCAGCCGACACACCGGCTCTAAGACCTGGGCGGAGATCAGCTCCAGCTGGTGGTCAATGCCGCCCAGGGCCTTCAGGGCGTTCAGCAGCAGGGCGGAGGCGGCCCCCAAGGTCTCGGAGGTCTTGCCCGTCACCACCCGGCCGTCCGGCAGGACCATGGCCCCCGCCGGGGCCCCGGTGGCCTCGGCTTTCAAAAGGGCGGCGGAGACGGCGGGGCAGATCTCCGGCGTGACGCCGGCCTGGTTCATCACCAGCTCCAGCTTCCGCACCGGCTCGTCCCCGGCCTTGCCCTGAATCTTCTCCACACAGGCGGTGTAGTACCGGCGGAGGATCTCTTGCCGGGAGGCCTCCCGGCACACCTCGTCGTCCACGATGCAGCTGCCCGCCATGTTCACCCCCATGTCCGTGGGGGATTTATAGGGGGAGGCCCCCTGGATCTTCTCGAAGATGGCGCTGAGCACCGGGAAGATCTCCACGTCCCGGTTGTAGTTCACGGCGGTCTCGCCGTAGGCCTCCAGGTGGAAGGGGTCGATCATGTTCACGTCGTTGAGGTCCGCGGTGGCGGCCTCGTAGGCCAGGTTCACCGGGTGCTTCAGCGGCAGGTTCCAGATGGGGAAGGTCTCGTACTTGGCGTACCCGGCGGTGATGCCCCGCTTGTGGTCGTGGTAGAGCTGGCTGAGGCAGGTGGCCATCTTGCCGCTGCCGGGGCCCGGGGCCGTCACCACCACCAGGGAGCGGGTGGTCTCGATATAGTCGTTCTTTCCCAGGCCGTCGTCGCTGACGATGTGGGGCACGTCGGAGGGGTAGCCGGCGATGGGGTAGTGGCGGTAGCACCGGATGCCCAGGGCCGTGAGACGCTTTAAAAAGGCGTCGGCGGCGGCCTGGCCGTTGTAGCGGCTGAGCACCACGCTGCCCACATACAGGTCCAGCCCCCGGAAGATGTCGATCAGGCGCAGCACATCGTCGTCGTAGGCGATGCCCAGGTCCCCCCGGATCTTGTTCTTCTCGATGTCCGCAGCGTTGATGGCGATGACGATCTCCACATCGTCCCGCAGCTGCTGGAGCATCCGGATTTTGCTGTCCGGCTCAAAGCCCGGCAGCACCCGGGAGGCGTGGTAGTCGTCAAAGAGCTTGCCGCCGAACTCCAGATACAGCTTGCCGCCGAACTGGGCGATCCGCTTTTTGATCTGCTCCGACTGGGTGGTGAGATACAATTCATTGTCAAAGCCGATGGCCGCCATGACAGAGATTCCCCCTTCTCACAAAAAATTTTTCCCGGACAAGTATACCACACCCCGCGGCGTTTGGAAAGAAAAAACAGGGGAATAAAAAATAGGAGGCCGCTTGCGCGGCCTCCCGGCTGTCTATGGGAGATCCTCCGCCTCCGGGGCGGTCTCGGTTTGGGAATAGGGCTCCACCTCCGGCGTCTCCGCCTCTGGCCGGGGGACGCGGGTAAAGGAGGCCCGGCCCTGGGCCCTGTGGCCGCAGATCCAGATGTAGTAATCGCCGCCGGAGGGGATCTCCACCTGCGCGCTCTCCCGTCCGGCCAGGTCCTGGTCAAAGACCGTCTCATCGTTGTCGACGCCGTAGATCTCCACGCTCAGCCAGCCCTCCTGGTTGTCGCACTGGATCTCCAGGGTATCCCCCGCCTCCAGCTCCAGCCAGTGGCTGCGGCTGTCGTTGAAGTAGTCGTAGCGGAGGACCAGGGCACCGCCGGTGTCATTCCAGCTGCCGTTGTACATGGGGAGTCCCGGACCCTCCGCCACCCACCAGGCGGCGCAGTACATGCAAAGCGCCGCCCCGGTGAGGACGAAGCAGAGGAACATCCCCAGCCAGTCGTACTTCACCCGTCCGCCGCCCCGGGCGGAGAGCAGGGTCTCCACCCCCAGGAGAACCAGGATGCAGGGGGAGGCCCTCAGCAGCCACTCCGGCTGAAACCGGGGATAGAACATGGCCGCCAGCATCCCCAGTCCGGCGATTACCAGGACGACGCCCAGGGTGAAAGTGCCCACCCGGCGCTGCCGGGGCTCCGCCGCCTGGACGGTCTGCTCAGTCGTCTCCATGGGGATCCTCCTCTTCCGCCTCCGGGGCGGGGGCTCCGTCGGGCACGTCCGGCGCGTGGGGGGCCTCCTGGAAGAACTCCGCCCTGTAGACAGGGTCCTCCGCCCGGGGGCCGGGGGTGAAAGCGGGGATGTCGTCCGTAAGTTTCTTCTTGGGCCCCCGGATGAACCACATACCCAGGGCGATGATCAGCAGCGTCACCGCGATGCGGGGGGCGTCCCACACCAGCAGGTCGTAGAGCCAGCCGCCCCAGGGGAACAGATCCCAGAGCCAGCCCAGCACCTGCCGGGCCACGGTGTTGTACAGGACATAGAGCCCGATGAGCACCAGAGCCCAGCCGATGACGCTGTGCCGCTTGCCCAGGAGCTCCCCCAGCCGCCGGGAGTCCAGGTCCGACATGCCGAAGAGATAGGCGTCCTCGTCCTCCGTGCCCTCCATCCGCTGGCGGCGGAGGTTGTAGCTGTCAAAGAAGGAGTACAGCCACAGGGGGACCAGCAAAATCGCCAGCGCTCCCATCTCCAGAAAGACGGCCAGGGCCAGTACGGCGCAGCAGAGGGTGGTCTGGGAGATGCCCCGCTTCATGTACCCCTGGTGCATCTGCCCGCAGCCGGGAATACAGGAAAAGATGAAAAACAGAATGCCTCGGATCAGTCTCATGGGTGATTCCCTCCTTGAGAGTTGTGATTTGAGCCGTTTTGCCCGCCGCTGCATACAGCGGCAGCCGCAAACCATGGCGTCTATTACTTCCGGTCCTCTGGCCCGGAAGTAATGATTTCCGGCCTGAGGCCGTCAAAAAAGTCCGTCACACCCGACAGCGTGCCGCTGAGGGCGTCGTTCCAGCGCTCCGGCCAGTCCTGGAGGCGCTCCGCCAGGCGGGGACGGCCCTCCGGCAGAATGGGACGGGAGAACTGAATCCTCTGGCCGCCCCACAGCACCGTCAGCGCCAGGGCCACGGCGGCGGCGGCCGTGGCGTACCGGCTGGTGACCAGCCGGAGGGTCCGCGCCCTGACGCGGGCCCAAAGGGTCTCCTGGCAGGACCGCTCCGGCGTGAGGAGCTCCGTGCCGCAAAGCAGGTCCGTGTACCGCTGGAGGCACGCATCGCAGAAGGACAGGTGCTCCGCCAGCTCCAGGCGGCACAGCTGGTCCAGGCCGTCGTCCCGGACCAGGGCCGTCAGGGCCTCGTCCGTCAGATGTCCGTCAGCGCGAAACCGTTCCATATCCTTCGCTCCTTTCCAATCGCTCCCGCAGCAGCCGTTTGCCCCGGGAGAGCTGTGTATGTACCGTCTTCACCGGCCTGCCCAGGGCCAGGGCCGCCTCCTCCGGGGACTTCTCCTCCAGCAGGCACAGGCGGCACACGGGCCGGTAGGGCTCTTTCAGCGCCTCGATCTCCGCCGCGATGGAGGCCGCCCCGGTCCTCTGAAGGGCCACCTCCTCGGCGGGCGGAGCCAGGCCCGGGGGCATGGCCTCGTCCCCGGGCAGCACGCTGCGGCGGTTCCAGGCGCTTTGCAGGTGGTCCTTGGCCTTGTTGGCGGCGATGCGCCCCAGCCACTGCCGCTCGTAGCCCGCGGGGACGGAATCCCGGTGGAGCCAGGCGGCCAGAAACGTCTCCTGCGTCAGGTCCTCGGCGGTGGAGGCGTCCCGCACCAGCTGGAAGCAGATGGTGTAGACCAGCCGCTCGTACTGGGATACCAGCTTTGAAAATTGCTCTTTCGTCATGCCGCCTGCCGCCACCTCCTCCCGCGCGTCCGGTGTCTATACTACGATACAGCCGCCGGAATTTCTTCAATTTTTCGTAAATTTGGCGGCGGGCCGCTCAGAGGGCGGAGGCGTCCAGCATTCCCCGGATATAGGACAGGGCCAGCTCCAGCTGGCGGGGAGTCAGCTGCCGGCCCAGGTCCACCAGCGCGGAGAGGTCCTCGGTCTCCTGAGGCGGCACGGGACTGCGGACCTCGGAGAGGCCCATGATATAGTCGATGCTGGCGTGGAAAATACTGGACATCTTCAGCAGCTGCAAAAAACTGGGGTAGTGCTTCTGGTTTTCATAGGCGCTGATCGTCTCCTGAGAGACGCCCAGCTCGATGCTGAGGCGGACCTGGGTCATGTGAAATTCCTCCCGCAGCTGTCTGATGTGGTTTTCCATAATAACCTCCCTGTGCCGTCCGCCGCCCGAAAACTCTGAATAAAGGTTTATACTATATTCCCCAAGTGGCTGCAGAGGAGACGGACCGGTTTCCGATTGTCCGGCAGGCTCTGTAACTGCCGCTCAATAGGATTCTATAAGTTACACTTGTATTCAGCAGAGGATTATGTTATATTGTGTATAGGTTTAACCTATATCATAGGCCGCTTGGACGGGAGTATGCGGAAATTGCCGAAGCAGAGGTCCGCCGCTGTGAGAGTGACAGAGAAGATCGAGGGGAAGCCTGTATGCACAGAGCCATGAAAGGGATACGGACAAAGCGCAAATTGGCGGACGCCCTGGGGGAGCTTCTGGAGGCCGGACCGCTGGAGCGAATTCGGGTCCACAATCTGACAGACCGGTGCGAGCTCCACCGACAGACGTTCTACTACCACTTTGCCGACGTGTACGCGCTGTTTGCCTGGTCCGTCCGGGAGGAGGGGGCGGCGCTGAGCGCCCGGCTGGAGGCGGCCCCGGACTGGCGGGAGGCGCTGGAGCTCCTTTTGAGGACCATCCCGCCCCGGCGGGGCTGGTTTCTGACAGTGCTGAATCAGGCGGACCCGGAGGTCCGCCAGGCGTTTTTTGATGGGCTGCTGGCCCCCATCGCCCAAAAGACCGGAACCGCCGATCCCGGCGGCGTCTCGGCGATCCTCCTCTCTCTTCTGGAGAAGTGGATTCGGGACGGCTGCGTCTCGGCGCCGGAGGGCATGGCGGTGCTGCTGGAGCAGATGGAAAACGCCGCCTCCGCGAGGTGAAAGCGGAAAGAAGCCGCGGCTCCCCAGCTGGGGAGCCGCGGCTTCTTTTGTAAAAGAGGGGGGGCGTTCAGGGCAGATAGTTCAGGGGGTTCCGGGCCACGCCGTTGTAGCGGACCTCGAAGTGGCAGTGGTTGCCGGTGGAGACGCCGGTGGAGCCCACCCGGGCAATCTGCTGGCCCTTGTAGACGTGGGCGCCCACGGAGACTGTCAGGCTGCTGTTGTGGCCGTAATAGGTCTCGTAGCCGTTGCCGTGGTTGATGCGGACCAGATAGCCGTAGCCGCCCATCCAGCCGGCGTAGGTGACGGTGCCGCCGTCGGCGGCGTAGACCGGCGTGCCCCGCGGGGCCGCGATGTCGATGCCCTTGTGGTTGGTGGAGCCGATGCCGCCGGGGGACTTCCGCCCGCCGAAGCGGGAGGTGATACGGCCCGTGACGGGCCAGCGGAAAGTGCCGGTGGGGTGCCAGGTGGGCCGCTCCTTGGTGCCCCGGAGCTGGTGCTCCGTAACGGGCTCCCGGAGGGTGACGGAGGAGAGGACCGTCCGCTCCACCTCCTCGCCGTTGACGTAGGTGACGTTGGCCACCACGTCCGCAGCGCCGAAGACGCCCTTGGAGGTCACCTTGGTGTCGCCCTTGTACATGCTGGCGTCGTCGGTGTACTCCACATCGTAGTTCACCTCGGACACATACCGCTCTTTCTGGACCACGGTGCGGGTCAGATAGGGCACGGAGGCGGACATGGTGAGAATCTCGCCGATCTGCAGCTTGTTGATATCATAGCCGGGGTTCAGATTCTCCAGCTCCTTGGAGGTCAGACCGTGCTCCTCGGCGATCTCGGACCAGGTGTCGCCTTTTTTCACCTCGTAGGTGACCTCGGCGGTCTTGGTGCTGTACAGTGTCTCCGCCAGGTACCCCAGGTTCATAATCTCGTCGGTGGGGACGTACTCCTCCTTGATCTCCACGTTCTCAGAGAAGTCGCAGGAGATGGTGTCCTCGTCGGTGCCGGCGGCTTTGAGCTGCTTGAGAAGCTCATCCAGGGCGCCGGCGTAGGGCGTGGCGCCGATGAACTCCCCGTCCACATACAGGCAGTAGGCGGCGGTCACCAGCCCCACCTCCTGGGACAGGTCCTCGGCGTAGGTCTCCTGGTCCACCAGGTCCTGCCGGCGCAGCAGGCCGGAGGAGTACTGAATCAGGGAGTCGTCGATGGTGAAGCTCTCCCCCAGCGTGCTGGCGGTGACCTGCTCCAGCTCCCGGCGCACCTCCTCGGCGGCGCTCTGGGAGCTCATGGCGGCGATGACCTCGCCGTCGTAGCTGACGGTGGTGCCGTAGGTGTAAGTGGAGAAGAACAGGGCCACCAGGGCGACGCAGGCGGTGCCCCCCAGGAACAGCAGGGGATAGAGCACCCGGTGGGCGGACCGCTCCGGCCGTTCCTGCCGGGCGGCGCTGCGGCTGATGGCCTTTTTCCGGCGGCCCCACAGCCGCTCCCGCAGAAGACTTGCCCACATGGGGACGATGCCCCACAGCAGCAGCAGGAGCTGGATGGGCAGCCGATTGGACTCCGGGAAGTGAGAGGCCTGCTTTTCCCGCAGGATGTGCCGCCAGCGGCGTTTGGCCCGCCTGAGATTCCAGAGGATGGCCTGGTACCAGGTGATGGTGGGCCGGGAGTCCCCGGAGCGTCGCCGGGCGGGCGGCGCCTTTCCGGCGGGGGACTTGGGGGCCGCCTCCTCCCAGGCGGGGATGGCGGCTCGGCGCTTGGCCGTGCGGCGGAGGCGGTCCTCCACCGCGTGCTCCTGAAGAGGGGTATCAGCGGTGAGGGCGGGGGGCTCCGGCGCCAGGTTCCGGGAGTAGAGGCCGGCTGTGGCGCCGGTGCTCACCGAGGGGCTCAGGCGGCGTTCCTCCCGGCGCTCCTCCCGGGGCTTTGCCGTGCGCCGCCCGCCGGGCGGCGCCTTTTTGGATCTTGTTCGTTGACTCATAACACTCCTGAATAAGGCGAAAAAGTTACAATTTGTTACCGTTGGTAATCATACCTCGTTTTACCGCTCCCGTCAACCCTGAAAAGTACGGGGAAATGGCATTTTTTCAAGGGAAATCCGGCTGTATGCCCATGGATTTCTGGGCGAATTTGTATAATTTGTACATTTTCCGCCTCCGGCGCTGGAATAAATGTAAATTTTTTTGTCAGGATTTTCATTTTCCAATTGACCACGCGAGACAGAGGTGTATAATGAAGTTAATTCTGGAGAGCGCTGTGTCAATCCGGCGCTTGGACTTTGTATGGAGGGAACGGAAGTATGTTTGAATTTCTCATCAAGAAGCTGAAAGCCCATCCCCGCAGGATCGTGTTCACCGAGGGCACGGATCCCCGTATTCTGGAGGCGTCCGCCCGGCTGCTGTCCGGTACGTTTCTGACCCCCGTTCTGGTGGGAAAGCCCGAGGAGGTCTACGCCGCCGCGGAGGAGGCCGGCTTCAACATCCGGGGTGCCGAGATCGTGGATCCCGACGCCTTTGAGGACATGGACAAGATGGTCTCCGCCATGGTGGAGCTGCGCAAGGGCAAGATGACCGAGGAGCAGTGCCGCGCCGCCCTGAAGCAGGGCAACTACTTTGGCACCATGCTGGTGAAGATGGGCTACGCCGACGCGCTGCTGGGCGGCGCCACCTACTCCACCGCCGACACCGTCCGCCCCGCGCTGCAGCTGGTGAAGACCAAGCCCGGCTGTAAGATTGTCTCCTCCTGCTTCATTCTGGTCCGCTCCACCACCGTGGGCGACCGGGAGGTCATCGCCATGGCGGACTGCGCCATCAACATCAAGCCCAGCGAGGACGAGCTGGTGGAGATCGCCCTGGAGACCGCCGGCACGGCCCGCCTCTTCGGCATCGACCCCAAGATGGCGTTTTTGAGCTATTCCACCCACGGCTCCGGCTCCGGCGAGGACGTGGACAAGATGCGCAACGCCTGCGCCAAGGCCAAGGCCCAGGCCCCCGAGCTGGTCATCGACGGCGAGCTGCAGTTTGACGCCGCCGTGTCCCACAAGGTGGCGGAGACCAAGTGCCCTGACTCCCCCCTGGCGGGCCGGGCCAACACGTTTATCTTCCCGGACATCAACGCCGGCAACATCGGCTACAAGATCTGCCAGCGCATGGGCGGCTTCGAGGCCTACGGTCCCATTCTCCAGGGCCTGAACGCCCCCATCAACGACCTCTCCCGGGGCTGCAACGGCCAGGAGGTCTATTCCATGGCTCTGATTACCGCCGGCCTGTGCGAGGACTGAGGACGCCGAATACATCCAAAAAAGCGGGAACGCCGAGAGGCGTTCCCGCTTTTTTGACGCTGTGCGATGAATTTTCGTATAAATTTGGCGGTGTTATACTATTCGTATTAAGAGCCGGCCGCCGGAGGGCGGAGCACTTAGTCTGGACTCTGCGGGTTGGAATCTGCGTGTTCCAAAAAAAGCTCCTCCGCCCGCCGCTGGGCCTCTATCAGCCGGGCCTCCAGCCTGCGAAGCGTCTCTTCCGCGTCCGTCAGTGTGTTGAACAACAGGAGATATTCCTTAGCAATCGTCTGCATGTTTCTTCGTCCTTTCTAAACGACCACAAAATATGGATTGGAGTACCCTTATGATACACAAAATCAGGCGGAAAAGTTGTCTGAATTTGTCGAGGGGGACGGGAATTTGAAAAAAAATATAAAAGGGCGGGGATTGGTAGGGTGATCCGGCGAAAAAGGGCGGGATCTGACTGTTTTCCCGCCCCGGCGGGCCGCGGAAAGGGGGATTGCGCTGTGAGGCGGAATCTGGTATGATGAAAAACAAGGGAACCTGTATCCACAGTCGGGCAATGCGGGATGGGCGGGGGATTTTGCCGTCCCGCGAGGCAAAAAAATCGCAGGTATACTTTGTGTATTCCAGGATTTTTTGACCCGGCAGGACGGCAAAAGATCCGCCCAGGCGGCGTCCAACGGTTGTGAATACAGGTTCCGAGACAGTGCCGGACGGCGCCGCGCCGCGGGGCCGCTCCACGATTTTGGGAGGCAGCGCATGAAGTACACATGTAATTTGGACGGAAAACTGGTCTCTCTCTCCTGCCGGGAGGAGTGGAAGCCCACCGCGGACTTTCTCGCGGGAATTGTGCTGGAGGAGGAGCGGGCCGGCGGCGTGCTGACCGACGGCTGCATCATCCAGATCGGCTGGAGCTTCTACAAGTTCGAGACGGAGGGGCCGGGACTCCGGATGGTGACCTTTGACTATGTGGGGGACCCTTTCTCCGCCACGGAGGAGGATCTGTCCCTGAGCCTGCGGATCTTCCACGAGCAGACGGAGCTTTTGAACAAAGCCCGGCTTCAGGCCCAGGCGGTGACCACCTCTTTTCAGGACACCATGCTGATGAAGAACACCGCCAGGGCGGCGGACACCGTCTACCTCCAGCGGCTGGAGCCCACCTGCGAGGGGGACTCCGGCTGGTACATGGGCGTCATCGGAGAGGAGGGCTCCGACGATCCCAAAGAGTATACCCGCATCCACACCTACCAGCTGCTCTCTTTCTGCGAGGCGGCGCTGGCGCTGATGCCCCTGCCCCTGGGGACCATCGGCCTCTTCGAGCGGGGCCAGCTGGTGGAGGTCGTGGACGAGAACAACAAAAATCTCCTCTGAGGGCGCCGCTGTTTGAAGCGGGATATAACAAGCCCCCGCCGCAGTCGCGGCGGGGGCTTGTTGTGTTTGGGGGAGACTGCGCCGTCAGCGGCGCAGAGCCCTGAGAGCGCAGGAGAGGAGAAACAGCGTCAGATTGGCGCACACCACCGTGGCCCCCACCGGCGTGGAGCAGACAAAAGACACCGTGAGCCCGATGCAAAAGCAGACCACGGAGGAGACGGCGGCGCAGAGAATCACGCCCCGGAAGCTCCTGAAGAGCCGCATGGCCGTCAGGGCGGGGAAGATAATCAGAGAGGAGATCAGCATGGCCCCCATCATCCGCATTCCCAGCACGATGGTCAAAGCGGTGAGGACGGCCAGGAGGGTGTTGTAGCGGTCCACGTTCAGCCCGGTGGCCCGGGAGAAGCTCTCGTCAAAGGTGACGGCGAAGAGCTTGTGGTAGAACAGCACGAACAGCACCAGCACCGCGGCGGACACCGCCGCCGACAGGATCACATCCGCCCGGGACATGGCCAGGACGCTTCCGAACATATAGTTGTCCACGTCGGTGGTCATGCCGGTGGTGCGGGAGATGACCATAATGCCCACCGCCAGGGACGAGGCGCTGACGGCGGCGATGGCCGCGTCGCTGTTCCAGCGGGGATTTCCCGCCATGTGCAGCAGGAAAAAGGCCGCCAGCACCACCACGGGGATGGAGAAGTACAGCGGCGTGAATCCCAGGGCCACGGCGATGGCCAGGGCGCCGAAGGAGACGTGACTGAGGCCGTCGCCGATCATGGAGTACCGCTTCAGCACCAGGGACACCCCCAGCAGGGCGCAGCACAGGGACACCAGCACCCCGGCGATCAGCGCCCGCTGCATGAAAGGAAACGAAAATATCGCGAAGAGGTTCACGGTTCCACCTCCCGGAAGCGCCGCCCCTGGGGGGAGGCCAGATAGTCCGCCGCGGTGCCGTAGAAAAAGCCCCCCCGGCCGATGTGGAGCACCGTGCGGGCCTGACGCAGGGCGGGCCCCAGGTCATGGGTCACCATCACCACGGCCATGCCCTCTTTCTCGTTGAGGTAGGAGAGGGTCTTGTAGAGATCCTGGGCGGCGGCGGGGTCCAGGCCGGTGATGGGCTCGTCCAGAATCAGCAGCCGGCCGGCGGCGCACAGCGCCCGGGCCAGCAGCACCCGCTGCTGCTGGCCGCCGGAGAGGCTGCGGTAGCTCTCGTCTTTCAGCTCCAGGACTCCCAGCTTGCCCATGTTCATCAGCGCCGCCGACTTTTGGGCGGCGGAGTAGAAAAAGCGGGTCCCCTTCTGGTTCAGACAGCCGGAGAGCACCACCTCGTACACCGTGGCGGGAAAGTCCCGCTGGGCCCGAGTCTGCTGGGGGAGGTACCCGATGGCCCCCCGCCGCAGCTCCGGCGCCCGCCAGATCTCCCCGGACTGGGGCGGCAGCAGGCCCAGCAGGCCCCGCAGCAGCGTGGACTTGCCGGAGCCGTTGTCCCCCACCACGCACAGGTAGTCCCCCGCCCGGATGGTGAGATTCAGATGGGTCAGGACGTTCTGGCCGTCATAGCCCAGGGATACGTCCCGGCAGCTGAGCAGTTCAGGCCGTTCCATGGGGCGCCTCCTCTCCGCAGCAGACATCGCACAGGCCGGTCAAAATGGTCCGGCGGGGATCCACCCGGAAGCGGTGGTCCGCCGACAGATGGCGGCACAGCGCCTCCAGATGAACACAGTCCAGGTGAATCATACGGCCGCAGCTCTCGCACCGCAGCAAAAAGCAGGCCCGCCGGCCGCCCTGGGCGCAGAACTGGTACAGGGCCCCCTCCCCGGTGTCCACCCGGTGGACGCGGCCCGCCGCCTCCAGCCGCTCCAGCTGGCGGTATACGGTGGCCAGACCCACCGGGCACTGGTTTTGCCGCAGGGATTCCGCGATCTCACAGGCGGAGAGAGCCTCCTCCGGCCGCTCCTCCAGAAAACGGAGGACGGCCTGTCGTTGTTTTGTGTTATAGGGCATACAGTATCTCCAATTTGAAAACCATTCTCAGATTGATGGCTCTATTATAAATCTCGTGGAGAAAAAGTCAAGGGCTGTTGAAAAGATGGACGGGATGGAGTATAGTAAAGTATATCAAAACGGTTCCGCGCCGGAGGCGGCGGACGGATTTCCGGAGGGATTTATGAAGGTTTCCCTGGTTATTATGGCGGCGGGCCTGGGGTCCCGCTACGGCGGCAACAAGCAGGTGGACGGGCTGGGCCCCCACCGGGAGATTTTGATGGAGTACTCCATCCACGACGCCCTGCGGGCCGGCTTCAATAAGGTGGTCTTTATCATCAAGCCGGACATGGAGGAGCTGATGCGCCGCCTCTGCGGGGATTATCTGGAGAAGAAGACCGCCGCGGACGGCTCTCCCGTGGAGGTGGTCTACGCGTTCCAAGATTTCTCCTCTCTGCCGCCTTTCTACACCGTGCCCGAGGGGCGGACGAAGCCCTACGGCACCGTCCACGCGCTGCTGTGCGCGGCGGACGCGGTCCACGAGCCTTTCTGCGTCATCAACGCCGACGACTACTACGGCATCGGGGCCTACCGGGCCATGTATGAGGAGCTGGCCCGCCTGCCGGAGAGCGGAAAGGCCGCCATGGTGGGCTATCAGCTGAAAAATACCGCCAGCCTCTACGGCACCGTCACCCGGGGCATCTGCACGGTGGAGGAGGGGCGGCTCCGCTCCGTTCAGGAGACACAGCGGATCAAGCTGTTCCGGGACGGCACGCTG
This sequence comes from uncultured Oscillibacter sp., assembly GCA_947365245.1. Taxonomy (GTDB): domain Bacteria; phylum Bacillota; class Clostridia; order Oscillospirales; family Oscillospiraceae; genus Oscillibacter. Next base: position 17,601 of record CANAWG010000023.1, read on the forward strand.
CGGGACCTGGAGCGGGACTGCCCGCTGGACCCGGAGTCGGTGGTCTCCATGAACTTCTGGGGCTTTATGCCCTCGATCTTCCCCGTTCTGGAGGAATACTTTGAGGACTTCCTGCGCAGCGAGGCGGGGCAGGAGCGCAGGTCGGAGTGCCTGCTGCCCATCATGGTGGACGATCTGCTGCGGGCGGGGAAGCTGGATGTCTCTCTCCTCCACTCCGATGACAAGTGGTTCGGCATGACCTACCGGGACGACCGGGAGACCGTGACGGAGGAGCTGCGGAAGCTCCACCGGGCGGGGATCTATCCCCCCACGCTGCGGGAATAACCGCCGCGCGGCGGCGAAGCTGTAAAGATTTGTTATCAAATTTTCACCGATTTGTTTCGACAGATTTCGACAGGATGATGTATAATGGAGAAAGCTGAGAGGCCGGGAAACGCGCGGGGAGGAGAGCGGAGGAGCACATGTCGGGAAAGCGGGAGATCAAACGGAGCCGAAAAAAACTGCCGGCCATTCTGGTGATGCTGGCGGCGTCCGCGGAGCTGCTGACGCCGGCCGGTCCCGCGGGGGCCGTCCAGGGGCGCGAACAGGCGGATTCCGGAGAGGTTATCGGAATAGTACAGCAGGACAGACAGGGTACTATCGGGGTGGTGCAGCGGAAGAGAGCGAAAACTATCACGGTAGTTCCCGAAGAGCCCTTTGGCCCCGTGCCGGAGAGCGAGGTCGTGGAGGACGCCTATTTTGAGGACGCCGTGTTCCTGGGGGACTCCCGCACGGAGGGATTCCAGCTCTACAGCGGACTGAAGACCGGGACCTGTCTCTACGCCGTGGGGGCCACGGTGGAGTCCGTGTTCACCAAAAGCGTCTGGCCCGCCGACGGAAAGGAGAAAGTCCCCCTGCTGGACGCCCTGGCGGAGGCGGAGTGCGGCAAGGTGTACCTGATGCTGGGGGTCAACGAGCTGGGGTGGAGCAAAAAGGAGACGTTCCACGACCAGTACGCCAAGGTGATCGACCGCATCCGGGAGGATCACCCGGACGCCCGGATCATTCTCCAGACCATCCTGCCGGTCAGCGCCAAGCAGGACGCCAAGGGCAGCTATGTGAACAACGGGCGCATCGGCGTGTACAACCAGGTGATTCGGGCCCTGGCGGAGGAGAAAGACTGCGCCCTGGTGGATGTGGCGGAGGCCCTGACGGGGGAGGACGGGTGCCTGCCCGGGGATCTGAACTTCGACGGGGTGCATCTGAACCCGGCGGGGTGCCGGATTTGGCTGGACTATCTGCGGACCCACAGCGTGGAGGGTTAGGAGAATACAAAAAGGACGGACCCCGCTCAAAGAGCGGGGCCCGTTTATCATTGGCCTGCCGCAGAACTGCCGCGCGGGAAAAGAGCAGCCATCCGGAAGAGCGCTGTCCGCCCGGGCGCTCAGCCGCGGCCGGCGGTGAGGCAGGCGGAGAGGGACCAGCTGCGCCAGTCGGCGCAGTCCGCCCGGGCCTCCGCCCGGCGCTCCGCCAGGAGATCGGTCAAGCGCCGGGTCAGGCGGCCCCGGGCGTATCCGGCGTAGACCGTATACACCCGCTCTCCGTCCAGCCGCTCCAGCTGGGGAAGGGTGTCGTAGGAGAGATCGTAAAGCAGATACTCCACGTCCACCGTCCCGCACTGGCCGGCGAGATACCGGTCCACCTGGTCTTTCGCCACCAGATAGTCCACGGGGACGCAGTTGATCGCCAGCCACCCCGCCAGGGCCAGGGGGAGGGCCCGGCGGCAGAAGGAGCGGTCCGGCTTTTGCACCTTCCACAGGGCCGCCAGAAAGAAAAGAGCCATCATCCCCATGCCCCAGTAGGTCAAAAAGCGCTTGAAGCTCAGGCCGTAGGCGGAGACGTACAGCGTCATCCGCCAGGCGGCGGAGGCCAGGAGCACCAGGCTCTCCCCCACCAGCGCCGCCGCCAGCGCCCGTACGGCCCGCCAGGCGCGGCCCTCCCGCTGGGAGAAAGTCAGGGCGGCCATGACCGCCGCCAGGTTGACGATTGTGACGCCCACCATCTGGAAAAAGCCGCTGCGGGCCCACTCGGCGTAGGAGATGCCCCGCTGGGCCAGGTACTCCGCCCCGCCGAAGAGCCCGGCGGACTGCACCGCCAGAAACAGCAGGTACAGCGTGTCCAGGGCCCCCAGAACGATGGCGAAGAGGGCGCTGTCCACCGTATAGAGAGTATGCGTCCTGGGCTTGGCACCCTCGCGGCGCAGACAGTACAGCAGACCGAAGAGGAACGGCGTCAGCACCAGGGCCCAGAAGAGCTTCCAGAGACCCCGGGCGAAATGGAGGCGGATGAACTCCGTCAGGCCCCGGGTGGCGGCGGCGAAGAGCGCGTCGGCGGAGGCCAGGACGGGCAGCAGGATGGACACCAGGGCCAGCGCGGCGGCGGCGCCCAGCACCACCGTCAGCCGCAGGCGGGTCTTCTCCCGCCCGGCGGACAGGGCCGCGGGGGCGGCCCCCAGGTGGCAGAAGACGCCGCGGCACATAAGGCCCAGCCGCTCCCCCGCCATGGCGGGCCGCCACCAGGGCAGCAGGTCCCCGGCGGCCATAGAGGCGGCCTGGAGGGGGACCAGCACCGCCAGGGCCAGGAAGTTCCAGACCCGGAACCAGGGATTGGAGGTCAGGGCGAAGGAGGCCGCCAGCAGCAGATTGTACACCAGCAGCACCCGGCTTTCCCTCCGGCGGGCCAGGGCCTCCCGGCCCAGGAAAGACAGCAGCAGAGCGTACCAGGCGAAGACCAGCGCCGTGTCCCCCATGCCCCAGGGCCACTCCGCGGCGTTCACCGCCAGGAGACACAGAGCCAGCGTCCCGGCCAGAAGAAAACGGCCGTGGGGGATGGCCTCATAGATTTTTCGCGGGATTTGGACAGGCTTCGCCGCACCCTCCGGAAGGAGGGCTTTTTCCATATAATCCATATTCAATTCTCCTATTCAGGCTGTCCGCTGCCTGCGGACAGCATAATTTTGCCTAGGCACCGGACTCCCGGTCTGGCACGAACTCCAGGATGTCTCCAGGCTGGCAGTCCAGGGCGGCGCAGATGGCCTCCAGGGTGGAAAAACGCACCGCCCTGGCCTTGTTGTTTTTCAGGATGGACAGGTTCGCCAAGGTCACGTCCACCTTTTCCGAAAGCTGGGAGAGGGTCATCTTCCGCTTTGCCATCATCACGTCCAGATTCACAACGATCATGGCCCACCTCAAATCGTCAGGTCGTTCTCCGCCTTCATCTCCGCCGCCTGGCGGAAGAGGGCGGAGCAGACCCAGCAGAGAAGCCCGCCCATGGCGAACATGGGGACGAAAAGGGCGTTGTAGGAGGCCAGGGGCAGGGGGGAGCGGTAGTACCAGACGCTGAAGAGCACCCGGGCCAGCGCCGCTCCGGCGATGAGAAAGCAGCACAGGGCCGCCCGGCGGAGGCTGACGGCGTTCTCCGGCGCGAAAGGGGTCCCGGCCAGGACGGTTTTCAGCACCCGGCGGGCCTGCCAGAGGATGACGGCGGTGCAGCAGCCGGAAAAAAGAAGAAAGAGCGTCAAAACGGCATTATAAGCGTCGAACCACACAAATCCCCACACAATGGCGCTTCCAGCAATAGTTGCGGCAACAACGTCATCCTCCCCGGGAAAAAAGACGTGGCCGAAATAGGCTAGAACCCCCTCCAGCAGACCCTCGCGGCCTGTGAGCACGGCCGCGGGGACCAAATACAGGGCGATTACATTGCACACCAAGGCGGCTATTACCAGCACATTCAACACCCTGGCAATTCTCTGAACCGGAATTTTCTCCATGGGCATCCCCTCTCCTTTTTCTGGTATCCTACCACGGATTGTAATGATTGTCAACAATAATTTATCGTTTTTCAATAAAAATAGATTGATATTCAAAAGCATCGGCATAGGGCGGCGCGGCGGAACATGAGAAAGCGGGCGATCCGTATGGACCGCCCGCTTCCCCATATGATTATAGAGAAAGGAGAGGGAAAATGGTGTGTGTAGATCAAGCTCCCGCTTGATGGGTTCATCATATCCGAGGTCTTGGGAAAAGTCAACCGCCTTTTGCGATACTTCACAATTTGTTTACAACCGGACTGATTTCAACACTTTTCGTTTACAATTCGTTCAAAAAGAATTGCTGTTTTGCATATTGACAGAAGGGGGAGACCATGCTAATATTTAGCGAGCTAATATTTAGGAGGCTAAATAATTTCTGCGAGAGGAGGTGCGCACGATGCGGCAGGAGGATCCCCGCCGCCTGGGTCCAACCCTGGGCTGGGCGGCCCAGATGGCCAAGTGCGCCATGGACGCCCGGGTGTCCCGCTACGACGTGACCCCGGTGCAGACCCACGTTTTGATGTATCTCCACCAGCACGGGGGGCAGGCGCCCCAGCGGGAGGTGACGGAGTTCCTGCGGGCGAAGCCCTCCACCGTCAACGGCGTGCTGGACCGGATGGAGGAGAAAGGGCTGGTGCGGCGCAGCGTCAGCGGGCAGGACGCCCGGCGGCGGCTTATCACCCTGACGGACAAGGGGGCGGAGCAGCAGGCCCGGTTTGCCGAGAGCTTTCTGGCCAGTGAGGAGGCCCTGGTCCGGGGCTTTTCCCCTGAGGAGCGGGAGACGCTGCTGCGGCTGCTGGACCGGATCGTGGAGAACCTGAAGGAGGAATTGAAGGCATGATGAAAAAACTTTGGCCCCACGCCAGGCCATACGGAAAGTGGATCGCCGCGGGGGTGGCGTGCAGCGCCCTGGAGGCGGTATTTGAGCTGCTGATCCCCCTAGTGATGAGCGACATCGTGGACATCGGCATCGCGGGCGCCGACCAGGGCTACATCCTGCGCAAGGGCGGGCTGATGGTGGCCATGGCCATGGTGTCCCTGGTCCTGGGACTGGGGGCGGCGGCGTTCTCCGCCGTGGCGGGCCAGGGCTTCGGCGCCAACCTCCGCCGGGCGGAGTACGACCACATCCAGGAGTTCGCCTTTTCCAACATCGAGAAGTTCTCCACCGCGTCGCTGGTGACCAGGCTCACCAACGACGTCAACGCCATGCAGATGACGCTGATGATGGGTATGCGTCTGCTGGTGCGGGCGCCGGTGATGCTGGTGTCGGCCCTGGTGCTGTCCATCCGCATCAGCCTGCGGCTGAGCAGCGTGTTCCTGGCGGCCATGCCGCTGCTGCTGGTGGCCGTGGCGCTGATTCTCACCCGGGTGGGGCCCATGTTCCGCTCCCTCCAGGAGAAGACCGACGCGCTGAACCTGGTGGTGCAGGAGAACCTGACGGGCATCCGGGTGGTGAAGTCCTTCGTCCGGGAGGAGCACGAGAAAGAGAAGTTCGCCGCCCGCAGCCGCGATCTGAAGAACACCTCCCTCCGGGCCTACGGCCTGGTGGTCATCAACATGCCCGTCATGATGCTGATCGTCTACGGCACCATCATCGCCGTCATGTGGTTCGGCGGGCAGATGGTCTACGCCGGCACCCTGGAGGCGGGGAAGCTGATGACCTACTTCACCTATATCACCCAAATTATGATGTCTCTCATGATGGTCTCCATGATCTTTATGATGCTCAGCCGCTCCGTGGCCTGCGCCCGCCGCATTGTGGAGGTGCTGGAGGAGCGGCCCGCCATCACAGACGAGGGGGCGGAGACGGACATGGATGAGGAGGGCCGTCAGGTCCCCGCCGCCGTGCGGGACGGCAGCATCGACTTCGAGCACGTGTCCTTCAAGTACAACGATGAGAGCCCGGAGTGGGTGCTGCGGGACGTGAGCCTCCACATCCCCTCCGGGGCCACCGTGGGGATTTTGGGCGGCACCGGCAGCGCCAAGACCACTCTGGTGTCCCTGATTCCCCGCCTGTACGAGGCCGGGGAGGGCACGGTGAAGGTGGGAGGCCGGCCGGTGGAGAGCTACACCGTGGAGCACCTGCGGGACGCGGTGAGCATGGTCTTGCAGAAGAACACCCTCTTCTCCGGCACCATCCGGGAAAATCTTCTCTGGGGGAACCCCAACGCCTCGGAGGAGGAGCTGTGGGCGGCCTGCCGGGCCGCCTGCGCCGACGAGTTTTTGGAGCGGATGCCCGACGGGCTGGACACGGACCTGGGCCAGGGGGGCGTCAACGTCTCCGGCGGGCAGAAGCAGCGGCTGTGCATCGCCCGGGCGATTTTGAAACAGCCCAAGGTGCTGATTTTAGACGACTCCACCAGCGCCGTGGACACCGCCACGGACGCCAGGATCCGCGCCGCATTCGCCAGCGGGCTGAAAGACGCCACCAAGCTGATTATCGCCCAGCGGGTGGCCTCCGTCCGGGACGCGGACATGATTCTGGTGATGGACGGCGGGCGGATCGCCGCCCAGGGAACCCACGACGAGCTGATGGAGCACTGCGAGATCTACCGGGACGTGTACGAGTCCCAGCAGGAGGGGGTGAGCCTCGGTGGCTGAGAATAAAAGAAGCATGGGGCCGGGCGGTCACGGCCCGGGACACGGGCCCAGGGGCGGCTTCCAGAAGCCAAAGGACCTGCGGGGCACCCTGGGAAAGCTCATGGCCTACCTTGGCCGCTACAGGGCGCTGCTGGCGGCGGTGGTGGCGCTGCTGTGCGTCAGCTCCGCCTGTACCGTGGGGGGCTCCTACCTCATCAAGCCCCTGATTAACGACTATATCCTGCCCGGAGACTTCCCGGGACTTGCGAGGATGCTGTGTCTCATGGCGGCGGTGTATATCCTGGGGGCGGTCTGCTCCTTTGGCTACGCCCGGATCATGGTGCACGTGTCCCAGAACGCCGTCGCGAGGATCCGGGAGGATCTCTTCGACAGGATGCAGCGCCTGCCGCTGAAGTACTTTGACGCCCATACCCACGGCGAGCTCATGAGCCGCTACACCAACGACATCGAGACCATCTCCGAGGCGCTGAACAACAGCTTCGGCAGCGTGGTGTCCTGTACGCTGAACTTTGCCGGCACCATCGCCATGATGCTGGTGCTCAGTCCCGCGCTGACGCTGATTACCTTTGCCGTGCTGGGGGTGATGCTGCTGGTGGTCAAGACCATCGGCGGCCGCAGCCGGCGGTACTTCGCAGCCCAGCAAAAGGCCCTGGGAGAGGTCAACGGCTATATCGAGGAGATGATCGAGGGCCAGAAGGTCATCAAGGTCTTCAACCACGAATCAGCCGCCAAGGAGGGCTTCTACGCCCGGAACGAGGCCTACCGGCAGGCGGCCTCCCGGGCCCATGCCTACGCCGGGGCCATGATGCCCGCCATGGGCAATTTGAGCTATATCAACTACGCCCTCAGCTGCTGTCTGGGCGCCATGTTCGCCATCCACAGCGGCGGGGCCTTCCGGCTGGGGGACCTGGGGGCTTTCCTCCAGTACACCCGGCAGGTGAGCCAGCCCGTCACCCAGATCTCCCAGCAGATGAACACCATTCTCTCCGCCGTGGCCGGCGCGGAGCGGGTCTTCGAGGTGATGGAGGCCCAGCCGGAGACGGACGAGGGCAAGGTGACGCTGGTGCGGGCGGCGGAGGCCGAGGACGGCAGCGTCACCCGGGTCCACTACGACAACAACACCTGGGCCTGGCTGAAGCCCGACGGGACGCTGGTGCCCCTGCGGGGCGACGTGCGGTTTGACCACGTGGTGTTTGGATACAATGAGGACCACGTCGTGCTGAACGACATCTCCCTCTTCGCAAAGCCCGGGCAGAAGATCGCCTTTGTGGGCTCCACCGGCGCGGGCAAGACCACCATCACCAGCCTCATCAACCGCTTCTATGAGATCCAGAGCGGCACCATCACCTATGACGGCATCGATGTGCGGGAGATTGCCAAGGAGTCCCTGCGCCGGTCCCTGGGGGTGGTGCTCCAGGACACCCACCTCTTCACCGGCACCGTGGCGGACAACATCCGCTACGGCCGGCTGGAGGCAACAGACGAGGAGGTGAAGGCGGCCGCCAAGCTGGCCGGAGCGGACGCTTTCATCCGCCACCTGCCCAAGGGGTACGACACCGTCCTCTCCGGCGACGGCGGCAGCCTGAGCCAGGGGGAGCGGCAGCTTTTGAACATCGCCCGGGCGGCCTGCGCCAACCCGCCGGTGCTGATCCTGGACGAGGCCACCAGCTCCATCGACACCCGGACGGAGAAGCTCATCGAGCAGGGCATGGACCGGCTGATGGCGGGGCGGACGGTGTTCGTCATCGCCCACCGCCTCTCCACCGTCCGCAACGCCAGGGCCATCATGGTGCTGGAGCAGGGGGAGATCATCGAGCGGGGCGACCACGACGACCTGATCCGGCAGCACGGCAGGTACTACCAGCTCTACACCGGCCAGGCGGAGCTGGCCTGAGAGGACAAAAGGGGCCGGCGCGGCGAAAGCCGCGCCGGCCCTCGGCGCATCTATGCACTTTTTGGGGCGGGCCCTAATACCGGCGGGCCCAGTCCACCATCAGCAGCACCGGCAGCGTCCACAGCAGCAAAAAGAGCTCCAGGGCCAGGGGCGTCAGCAGGGCGTACTGCTGCAAAAACACCAGGTAGAACGCCAGCAGCGTTCCCGCCGCGCTGCCCAGCAAAGAGAAGAATGTGGAGCGGCGCACCGCCCTGCACATCCGGCGGCTGCCCACCACCGTCTCGGCGTAGGGCAGCAGTCCCTCCCGGAAGATCAGCGCCCGGGGGAGGCCCCGGTCCCTTTCCGCCTCGCTGAGGGCCACCCGGGCCGTCAGGTCCGGAAACTCCACTTTCACGCCCTTGTGGAACTTCCGCCGCAGCAGCTCCGGGACGATGTTGGGGTCCCGGGAGGCCAGGATGGGGGAGACGCGGCTCCGGGCCATCATCCGCAGGGCGAAGTCCACGTTCTCCGAGGGCTCGTACTTCACGGCGAACACGGCGATCAGGTGGCGGTCCACCGAGAGGAACAGCCCGGTTTTCAAATTGATGTCCCCGGGGAGGCGCACGTCCATCTTCCGCATGAAAGAGGCGGTGCCCATGAGGATGGACTCCCCGTGGATGACGCCGGACCAGCCGCCCTCCTCGTAAAAGGCGAAGTCGGAGACCTCCTCGTAAGCGCCCAGCTCCGTCCGCAGCAGCTCGTCAAAGAGGCGCTGCAGCCCGCTGCCGGCGGCACGGGCCATGGAGGCGCCGTGGGACACCGCCACAGTCAGCTCCTCACCGAAGACCTTCACGCCGCCCAGGTGGATGGTGCCGGGGGGGAAGAGGTCGGCGTCTGTCAGGATCATCTTTTTCCTCCGGCTGATCCGCTCCGCGCCGGACCACCCCGCCACGGCGCAGCCCGCCTTTTGCAGGTGCCGGGCCAGGTTGCCGTAGGCCAGTCCCCAGCCCAGGGGCAGGGCGAAGGTGGCCCCCGCCGCCAGAATGGCGGACCAGTTCAAAAGGAAGTCGTCCCCCCGCTCCTGGCCCAGGGAGCTTAGGCCCGCGAAGACCACGGTGGCCGCCAGCACCAGGGGCAAAAAGGCCGTCTGCCATAAAACGGCGCCGTTGTCCCGCATGGCGGCGGTGTAGAAGCCGGAAACGGCGCCCCGCTGCTTGCAGGCCCCCTGGGGGGTCTCCGTCACAAGATAGGGCGGCTCATCGTCCAGAGAGGCGGAGCGGAACGTGTCGTACATCCCGCCGCTCTCCCGCTGGCAGGCCCACAGGGCGAAGACCAGTCCCAGGCAGCTGACGGAGGCGTAGGGCATGGCGTCCGTCCGCTGGTTCTCCATCAGGCGGCAGACGCAGTCCGCCGCCGACACCAGGGCGGAGAGGGAGATCAGCAGCTCGCCGGTGCAGCGGCCCCGGAGCAGCAGCTTTACCCCCTTGTAAAAGACATGGCGGCACAGCAGGGCCGTCACCGCGAGGCACGCCAGCAGAAGGTAAGTCTGCCCCGCGGGATCGCCGCTCCAGCCGGGAACGGCGACGTCCAGGCGCTCCAGCGCCAGCAGCAGCGTGGGAATCAGGGCGACGACGGCCGCGGCGGGCAGCATCCGGCGGCGGCGGTGGAAGTCCGCCCGGCATTCCGCCGCCACGCGAAACAGCTCCGGCTCCGGACCGATGGGCTCCGGGTCGGCTTCCGGCTCCGGCTCCGGAGGCGGGGGAATACGCTCCGTGTCCTCCGGGGGCTTCCGGGAGAAGAGGCCCCGCCGCTTGGGGGGCAGCAATGGCTCCTCCGCCGTCTCCTCCATCACCGCGCTGACGGTGCTGCCCACCATGTCCTCCAGGGACACGGGGCGGGGGGCCTTGGGCAGGGCCATGTCCAGGATGTCCAGCTCCGCCGTGGGGGCGGCGGGCTCCCGCAGCGAGGGGTCCGCCAGGATGTCCTCCAGGCTGACCCGCTCCTCCGGCGCGGGCTCCTCCGCCGGGGCGGGGGGTTCCGCCGGGGCGGCGGGCGCTTTCGCGGGGGACTCCTCAACGGCCGGCTCTTTCAAAGAGGGGGGCGCCGCCGGGGCGGCTCCGGTCTCCGGCGGCAGGGGCCGGGCCCTGCCGAGCACCGGCCGGGGCGGCGGCGGGATCTGATTCTCCGGCTCCGGCGGCGGTTCCTCCGGCTCCGGCTCCGTGTCCCGCAGAAGCGTCTGCTCCAGACTGCCGCCGAACTCCGCCAGAATCTCCTCCAGGGAGTAGTCCTCCGAATCGGCGGGCACGTCGGTGGCGTTTTCCAGGCCGTAGAGATTGTTCTTGTCTTTGGCGTCCATAGGCGTTTTCTCCTCAGCCGATCCGCTGGCGGACGGCCTCGTACAGCAGTATCGCCGCGGCGGCGGAGGCGTTCAGGGAGGAGAGCTTCCCCCGCATGGGGATGCTGACCAGAAAGTCGCAGTTCTCCGCGGCCAGGCGGGTCATGCCGTCCCCCTCGCTGCCGATGACGATGGCGGCGGGGCCTTTCAGATCGGCGTCATAGAGGGCGGTGTTCCCATCCGCCGCCGTGCCGAAGACCCACAACCCCTGTTTTTTCAGCTCTTTCAGCAGCGAGGGGATGTTGGGCACCCGGGCCACCGGCACGTGAGCCACCGCCCCGGCGGAGGTCTTGGCCACGATGGCCGTCAGCCCCGCGCTGCGGCGCTTGGGGATGACGACGCCGTGGGCCCCGGCGCACTCGGCGGTGCGGATGATGGCCCCCAGGTTCTGGGGGTCGGAGATCTCGTCGCACACCACGATCAAAGGGGCCTCCCCCCGGTCCGCCGCGGCGCGGAGGATGTCCTCCACACTGGCGTACTCCCGCACGGCGGCCAGGGCGATGACGCCCTGATGGGCGTGGGTGCGGCTCATGGCGTCCAGCTTCTGCCTGTCCGCCTCCACCACCACGACCCCTGCCGCCCGGGCCTTGGAGGCGATGTGGCCCAGGGTGCGGTCCGTCTCTCCCTTTTGCAGGTAGATCTTATCCACGGCGGTTCCCGCCCGCAGCGCCTCGATGACGGCGTTGCGCCCTTCGATGACGCCGTCGGCCTCAGCGGTGAGCGCGTCTTTTCTCTTCTCGTCCATTCTCGATCCCTCGCAGAAAATTTTGTCGTATTCAAAATCCAGTATAGCATAGAAGCGGGGGACAATAAAGTGGAATTCACAGAAATTTCATAGAAAAAACACCGGTTATTCTTGTAGCTTCCCCGGTTGTGTGGTATACTGCGGTATAATGTCCGCCGTATAGGCATACGGGGGACCACCCTTGTTTTTATCCAGCTTTTTCCGGAAAGGAGTTCCAATATATGGATCAAAATGACAATAAGAACAAACGCGGCGGCGGCAAGAACGGCGGCAGCTGGCGGGGCGTTTTGCAGCTGGTGTGCTGGGCGCTGCTGCTGACCATCGTCATCAGCTACGCCTCCACCTATATGAACAGCGCCGGGCGGCAGGCCTCCTCTGTGGAGGTGGAGTACAGTGATTTTCTGGATATGCTGCAATTCGGCGACGTGGCCGCCATCGATTTTGACAACGCCGAGAGCATTCTGATTATCACGCCGGTGGACGGGTATGTCTACACCGACAAGGAGGGCAGGGCGTACACCAAGGCCACCCTGGAGGATGGGACCACCGCCTACACCGTCACCGACGAGCTGGGCCAGGAGCGGCAGGTCTCCCTGCGGTTTTTTACGGTGCAGCTGGAGTCCTACGAGAAGGTCATTGAACGTGTGGAGGGGATCGACGCCCTGTCGGACGGAGCTGAGAGGGGCGCCGGCATCCGGGTCAACAAGGACTATCAGGCCCAGGTCAGCCCCGTGATGCTCTTCCTGGTGGAGTACATTCTTCCCTTTGTGGTGCTGATGCTGGTGTTCATGCTGGTGATGCGCTGGGTCGCCAGCAAGAGCGGCATGGGCGGCATGGGCGGCATCGGCGGCGTGGGCAAGTCCAACGCCAAGGTGTACATGGAGAAGTCCACCGGCGTCACTTTCGCCGACGTGGCGGGCCAGGACGAGGCCAAGGAGTCGCTGACGGAGATCATCGACTTCCTCCACAACCCCGGCAAGTACACCGAGATCGGCGCCAAGCTCCCCAAGGGCGCCCTTCTGGTGGGTCCTCCGGGCACCGGAAAGACGCTGCTGGCCAAGGCCGTGGCCGGCGAGGCCAACGTGCCTTTCTTCTCCATCTCCGGCTCCGACTTCGTGGAGATGTTCGTGGGCGTGGGCGCATCCCGGGTCCGGGACCTCTTCAAGGAGGCCAGCAAGGTGGCCCCCTGCATCGTGTTCATCGACGAGGTGGACACCATCGGCAAGTCCCGGGACAACCGCATGGGCGGCAACGACGAGCGGGAGCAGACCCTGAACCAGCTCCTGGCGGAGATGGACGGCTTCGACCCCACCAAGGGCGTCATCCTCCTGGCGGCCACCAACCGCCCGGAGGTGCTGGATCAGGCGCTGCTGCGCCCGGGGCGGTTCGACCGCCGGATCACCATCGACAGGCCCAACCTGGCGGGGCGGGTGGCCACCCTCCAGGTCCACACCCGCAACATCAAGCTGGCGGAGGACGTGGACCTGAAGAAGGTGGCCCTGGCCACCGCCGGGTGCGTGGGCGCGGACCTTGCCAACCTCGTCAACGAGGCGGCCCTGCGGGCCGTCCGCAAGGGCCGCAAGCTGGTGACCCAGGAGGACATGCTGGCCGCTTTCGAGCTGGTCATCGCCGGCACGGAGAAAAAGGGCAGCGTCCTCACCGAGTTTGAGAAAAAGCTGGTGGCCTACCACGAGGTGGGCCACGCCATGGTCGCCTACAAGCAGAAGAACACCGAGCCGGTGCAGAAGATCACCATCGTCCCCCACACCCAGG
>CANAWG010000024.1 GCA_947365245.1 uncultured Oscillibacter sp.
TCTGGTACAGGCGGCGGCTGAGGGGCAGCCCCGCTGGGGTGGTGATGGCGCCGTAGGTTATTATATGGACTTGTGCCCGCTCCGCCTCGATCAGTCCGAAGCCGATGGTGGCAAAGCCGGGGTCGATGCCTAAGATGCGCATGGCGCTCCCCTTTCAAATTGCATACTATTGCATACTTTATTAGTATAACAAATTTTAGGAAAAAGCGCAACCATAAAAAAGAGCGCCCGCAGGCGCTCTTTTTGAGCAGTTCTCGAAAATAATGAGAAAAAAGGAGGTAAGGACGGGGATTGCAGGGCAAGGCGGAGGACGCAGGCGGGCTGACGCCCGCCAAGGACGACAACGCAGCCATGCGATTCCCGGACCGCCGAACTTTTCTTAGTATTTTTGAGAAGTGCTCTTTATTTGATGGGGATGGCGACGGGGGTGTCGAAGTTCGTGGCCCGGTTGGAGGTGGGCTCCAGATAGACCACGGTGCCGTAGAAGCCCCGCAGGGGGAAGCTCTCGCTGATGACGCCGTCCTCCTCGACCCACTCCCCCGTCTCCGGGTCCAGATAGCCGTAGTTGGAAGCGTTCTGCAAGACATCGTAGTGGTTCCCGGCCTCGTCCCAGAAGCCATGGCAGCCCATGAGGTTGCCCGAGTCTCCGACCTCTTTGGTGAATTTCAGGAACGTCACCTCCCAGGAGCCGCTGTACGGGCGCTCCGCCTTGAGAAGTTTGACGCCCTGGGGAAGATTCTCCGCGGTTCCTTCAAACAGATTCAAGCGTACCCTGGGGGCGTCCTTGTCTTTCCAGGTGGCATGGGTGATATAGAGGGTCAGATGCTGCCCGTGGCTGAAAAAGGTGCTGTCCAGCCAGAATGTGGCCCCCTCCTTGCTCTCGGGGGCGCCGGAGGCGATGAGACCGCCGGGACGCTCAAACCGCTCCCCGTGCTCGTTCTCTAGATACAGGTCCAATCCTGTGAGGTCCGCGGTGTTGCCCTCGCCGGCTTTCAGGTTGACCCGGAGATGGGTGGGGTACAGCTCCACCTCCGTCAGGATGAAGCGCTGGCCGTCCAGGGTAAAGGCGGTGTCCACGGGGATGATCTCCCCCTGGGCGGTGTAGTAGGGATCGAACTCCAGGTGGAAAGGGATCTCGGTCAGGTAGTCCGGCTCCCGGTGCTCCGGTGTCTCAAAGGCGGAGGCGTTCAGTTCCGCCGCATTAAGGCGGGCCGCCTGGTCATGGTCATAAAACTGAAAGCACAGGTCCATGACAGACGGAACGTCGCCTTCCACAAATTGCAGCTTGATCTGCTGGAGCTCGCCGCTGGTCACCTGCGTACTGCCGGAAAATTCCAGGCTGCCGTGGCCGTCGGCAAGACCGTAGTCGTAGTCCACGTACAGCTCATGGTTATCCGGGAGCCGCGTCGTGTAGAAGATATTCACCTGCTTGCGGTCCACGATGACATACTCCACCGTGACGGTGATGCCGTCCTGGGTTTTCGTCTCGCCGATGGGCTGGACGTACTCGTTCTCCACAGCGGCGGAGAGAGAGGGCGAAAAGGCCACGGCCTTTGCCAGCTCCCGCAGCCAGGGCACCCGCCCGCAGGCGCTGGCAAAGGGGATGGACAGGTTCACCAGCAGCACAAAGGCCGTAAAGCAGGCGGCCATGCTCAGGACCGGGGTGAGAATCAGCCGCCGCCTTTTCTGTAAAGCTGTTTTCCTTGCAGATGCTCGTTGCACCAGGTCCTGCAGTCCGTCCGGCACGGTCTCCAGCTCCACCAGCAGGGACTGATATTCGTCGTTTCGGTTCATACGCACTCCTCCTCTCCCAGCTCCAGCCGCAGCAGGGCCAGAGCCTTGCGCTGGCGGGTGGCCGCGGTCCCCTGGGGGATGTCCAGGGCGGCGGCGGTCTCCGCCTGGGTGTACCCGGCGAAAAACCGCAGGACCACCACCTGCCGCAGCTCCTCCGGCAGCTTCCCGACGGCCTCCCGCAGGGGCAGGGCGTCATACTGATCCGGCCCGGCGGCGTCCGGCAGGGCCTCCTCCCCCGCCAGGCGTCTCCGGCGGCGCAGCTCCCGGTGACACTCGTTGATGAGAATGCGGGTGATCCAGGTCTCAAAAAACTCCGCCTGCCGCAGTTTTTTGAGGCTCCGCAGGGCCTGGTACACCGCCTCGTCCACAGCCTCCAGGGCGTCGGCCTCGCTGCCCAGGTACAGGTACGCGGCCCGGTACAGCCGCCCCTTGACGGCCTCCACCCTGCCGGCAAATTCCTCCCGGTCCAAAGCACCGCCTCCTCTCTCTTTGTCTATTAGAGTCCCCAGGCTCCCGTTTTGTTTTCCTGGACAGAAAAAATTTTTCCAAAATGCAAAAACAGCACGGCTCCGCCGTGCTGCCCGGAAAGGGGTCCAGGGGAAACTCCGTTTCCCCGGTTCTTTCGCCAAAGGCGAAAGAAGAAATTGAAATGATTTTGGGCAGGACATGCGCCTGCCCAAAATCCCTTGACCCGTTCGTCCCAGGGGCGAACACACCAGTGAGCGGACCTCACTGGTGTCAGGAGGCACCACCGGTAGACAGAGTGCATCCTCGTCCGCCCCCAGTCCCCCGGTAGACGAGGGGGGATTCTCAAGGGGGGACCTGTACCCCCTTGATTTACGCCCTGGGGTGCGCTTTCTGGTACACGTCTTTCAGCTGCCGCTTGATGACGTGGGTGTAAATCTGGGTGGAGGAGATGTCCGCGTGGCCCAGCATCTCCTGAATGGAGCGAAGATCCGCCCCGTTCTCCAAGAGATGCACCGCGAAAGAGTGCCGCAGGGTGTGGGGCGTGATGTCTTTCTCAATCCCCGCTTTCTCCTGGTAGCACTTGATGATTTTCCAAAAGCCCTGGCGGCTCATGCGCTCGCCGTTCATGTTGACGAACAGCGCCTCCTCGTCACTGTCGGCGATCAGCTGGGGGCGGATGTTCCTCACGTAGTCCTGCAGCGCCTTGACGGCGCCGTGGTACAGGGGGATAATCCGCTCCTTGCCCTTGCTCCGGCAGCGGATGAAGCTGGCGGAGAGGTTCAGATCGTCCAGATCCAGGGAGATTAGCTCGCTGACTCGGATTCCGGTGGCGTAGAGGAGCTCCAGCATGGCGTGGTCCCGGAAGCCCTTGGCGTCCACGCACTGGGGCTGCTCCAAAAACAGCTCCACCTCCCGGGAGGTGAGAATCTCAGGGTATTTGCGCTCCGCCTTGGCGGCGGTCAGCCCCTTGGCGGGGTTGACCGCCACAGACCCCTCCCGCAGGAGGAAGTTGTAAAAGGACTTGACCGACGCCAGAAAGCGGGTGACGGAGGCCGGGGACTTCCCGTGGCCCAGCATCCAGTCCATGTACTCCCGCACCGTCTCACCCTTTGCCTGCCGCAGCGTGCAGTTCAGGTGGCTTTGCAGATAGTCCGCAAACTGGCTTACATCCCGCAGATAGGAGGCCACGGTGTTCCGGGAGGCCCGCTTCTCCTCGGTCAAATATGTACCATACCGTGTCACATCGTCCATGTCCGGAGAAACACCTCCCTTTCCTCAGTCATTATACAGCGCCCAAAATCCGCTCCAGGACCATACGGAGCAGCCAGGGCGATAAAAACAAGTCCGCGCACATCCCCGCCAGCAGCGACGCCATCACAGCACTGAACCGGATCCAGCAGCCGCGGCCATAGACCACCGGCGCCGCCCGCCGTCCCCGTCCGAAAGACAGGCTCGCCAGCGCTGCGCTGGTACCCCAGGCGGGGACCGCCAGCAGAAAGTAACCGGGCAGCGTCACCGCGCACCGCAGGCCGAAGACCGCCAGCGCCAGCAAAACGCCGTCGGGCCCGAAAGCCGCGGTGAAGCAGCACACGGAAAAAGACAGGAAAAATCCGTAGGCCACCGTGGCGAAAGGCAGCAGCAACACCCCAAAAGAGGTGAACCCCAGCAAAAAAGCCAGCAGCGGATAGCGGAAATAAATCACCGCGGCAGACAGCGCCGCGGCGGCAGACCGCTCGGTGCCGCCCTCCAGGTGGAGGTAGTCCGTCAGATAGCGGCCCAGCTCGTCCCCGGTGGCGTCCGGCACACGGCCGGAGAGAACCTGTCCCAAAAGTACGCCGCCCAAAAAGAACAGCGCCAGGAGCACCAGGCGGGGCAGCGGGGCGGACTGCCCGTCTCTTCCTTGTTTTTTCCAAATCAAACCGCCTCACCTCGCTCCATTCTATGAGCGAAGCGGGCGGTTTATGAGATGGTTGACGTAAACCGGCTATGGCTTAATAATAGTGCAATTTTCCAGGATTATCAAGGAATTTAACGGAAAAAATACTTTTTTGTAATTTATGAACAAATATTATGTAAACATCTTTATGTAAACCAGAGAAAGCGAATGAGACGAAAGCCCCGATTCTTTTAAAAAGGCCGACATTTGGTGTTGCGGAAACGGCTTCATCCCCCATATCTGCCCCGCTCCCCTGACGAGTCGTTTGTCAAGTCCAAAATCCTCGAAAAACGGCGGCGGATTCATTTTTGTGAAATATTACAGCGTGCCCGGTCTGCGCTTTCTCTTCTTTTTTCGGCTGCCGCCCAGAAAGCCGGCCGCCAGCCCGCCTCCCAGAGCGCACAGCAGCAGCACGCCGCCGCGGCCAGCCCAGGCGATGCCCTCTCCCCAGCAGAGGATTCCCACCGCCGCCAGAATCGCCGCGAACAAAAGGGTAAACACCATGGCCCCCGGCAGCGGTCCCCACGGGACCTGCCGTGCGCAGAGAAATCCCCCGGCCAGGGACGCCAGGAGACAGAGGACCGCCACCGCCGGGAACATCCCCGTCTCCGACAGCGCTCCTTTCAGAATCAGCAGCGTCACCAGCAGCTGCCCTGCCAGATAAATGCCAAAGGACAGCAGCAGTCCCTTGAGAAATACCAGCCCGTAGGGCGATTGTTTTTTGCCCTTTCCCATAAAAAATCCTCCCTCGCACTTGTTCCTATCAGAAACATATTGCGAGGGAGGCGGATTTTATGATTGTATGGGATTATTTTTCCTCGTTCTCAGAGGCGGGAGTCTCGTCCGCGGGCTCAGCGGACTCGGCGATCTCCTCTTTTTTCTTCTTGGTGTTCTCAGGCTGCTCGCCGGTCTGCACGCCCACGGTGGACACGGCCCAGCGGGTTACCTCCATGCGCACCCGGTCGTCGCTGGTCTCGATGACGATGGTGTTGGGGGTGGTCATGACGATCTTGCCCACGATGCCGCCGATGGTGGTGATGGTGTCGCCCTTTTTCAGGCTGTCCCGCATCTCCTGGGCCTGCTTTTTCCGCTTGTTCTCCGGACGGATCAGGATGAAGTAGAAGATCGCGAGCATCGCGACCATCATAATGATACCTTCCATGTTGAAAAAACTCCTTTTCCTTAGTAAATTCAGAATGCTATTATTATACCAGAATTAACCGGTATTGCAAGCACTTTCTTTTTCGGGGTGGATTCTCCCGGCGCACCGGCTTGTCAAAGCGGCGGTCTGGTGGTAAAATATTCCCGGCGGCCGGCGCCAAAAAACGCAAAAGAGGTGGACACGTCTGTGAAACGCTGCATTGCGGTATCTGGGATCGTCTTGAGAGAGTAATCAGAAAAGGAGTTTGATTATGGCGATTCCAGATCATACCAGAGTATACCCCAGAACCGGGGACACCCAGACCGTGTATCTGAAAAACGTGGTGGACGATCCGGCAATCCGGATCGGGGAATTTACCATCTACAACGATTTTGTCCATGACCCCAGAGACTTCCAGAAGAACAACGTCCTCTACCACTACCCCATCAACGGTGACCGTCTGTCCATCGGAAAGTTCTGCTCCATCGCCTGCGGCGCCCGGTTTCTCTTTAACAGCGCCAACCACACCCTCCGTTCCCTCTCCAACTACACCTTTCCCCTCTTCTACGAGGCCTGGGGCCATACCATGAGCCCCGCGGAGGCCTGGGACAACAAGGGGGACATCGTCATCGGGAACGACGTGTGGATCGGCTATGAGGCGGTGATCCTGGCGGGCGTCACCGTCGGCGACGGAGCGGTCATCGGCGCCCGGGCCGTGGTGACAAAGAACGTGCCGCCCTATACCATCGTGGGCGGCGTTCCGGCCCGGCCCATCCGGGGGCGGTTTCCGGATGAGACAGCGGAGGCCCTGCTGCGGCTTCGGTGGTGGGACTGGCCGCCGGAGCGGATCGCGGAGGGGCTGGAGGCCATCCAGCACGGGGACCTGGAGGCCCTAAGAGCGTTGGCAGAGGATCGGGTTTAGAGCTTGATAAACGCGCACAAGGGCGTATCCATTCCGGATACGCCCTTGTTTTGTCACGCCCGCTCCTCCAGACGCCCGCTGTACCGGGCCCGGAAAGCGGCAAATGTCCCTTCGTCCAGCGCCTGCCGGATACGGGCCATTAATTCGTTGTAGAAATAGAGATTGTGCAACACCGCCAGCCGCAGGGCCAGCACCTCGTCCGCCTTAAAAAGGTGCCTGAGGTACGCCCGGGAAAACCGCCGGCACACGGGGCAGCCGCAGCTCTCGCTGATAGGCCGGGGGTCGGTCTCGTACTTCTGGTTCAGAATGTTGACGGTACCCTCCCAGGTAAAGAGCTTGCCGTGGCGGCCATTGCGGGAGGGCATCACGCAGTCGAAGAAGTCCACCCCCCGGCTGACGCCCTCGATGATGTTGCTGGGGGTGCCAACGCCCATGAGGTAGCGGGGCTTCTCTTTTGGCATATAGGGCTCCACCACGTCGATCATCTCGTACATGACCTCCGCCGGCTCCCCCACGGCCAGGCCTCCGATGGCGAAGCCGTCGCAGTCGATTTGGGCGATCTCCCGCATGTGCCAGGCCCGGAGGTCCGCGAAAGTGGCCCCCTGGTTGATGCCGAAGAGCATCTGACCGGGGTTCACCGTGTCCGGAAGCGCGTTGAGGCGGTCGTGCTCCGCCTTGCACCGCTCCAGCCAGCGCAGCGTCCGCTCGCAGCTCCGCTTGGCGTAGTCGTACTGGGCGGGATTCTCCACGCACTCGTCAAAGGCCATGGCGACGTCGCTGCCCAGGTTGGACTGGATGCGCATGGACTCCTCCGGCCCCATAAAGATCTTCCGGCCGTCGATGTGGGAGGAGAAATAGACGCCCTCTTCCCGGATCTTCCGGAGGCTTGCCAGGGAGAACACCTGAAACCCGCCGGAGTCCGTGAGAATGGGGCCGTCCCAGTTCATGAACTTGTGCAGTCCCCCCATCTGCCGCACCAGACTGTCACCGGGCCGCAGGTGCAGGTGGTAGGTGTTGCTCAGCTCAATCTGGCACCCAACCTCCCGCAGGTCAAAGGCGGAGACGCCGCCCTTGATAGCCGCCTGGGTCCCCACGTTCATAAAGACGGGGGTCTGGACAAGACCGCCGTGGGCGCAGGAAAACTCGCCGCGCCGGGCGCGGCCCTCGGTTTTGAGAACTCTGAACATGAACGGTTACTCCTTATATAGTCAAAGGCTGTCGAAAAAAGCCCGCAGGGCCTGCTTTTTCGCCTGGGACAGCGCCTTTTTGGGGACGCCGGCCTCCGCCCCGGCCAGGGCGGTCAATTGATGGAAACAGGCGGCGGGGTCCACCTGGGCGCGGATGCGGAGAAACGCCTCCTCCGCGCCGGCGGAGCGGAGGGCCTCCGCGTCCTGCAGCCCAACTCGCCGCAGATTGTCCGCCAGCTTGGGGCCGATGTTGGGCAATTCCTGTAAATCCATTTCATCCTCCGATCAGTACAAAAACATGGCGTCGCCAAAGGAGAAAAAGCGGTACCGCTCCCGGACGGCCTCCTGATAGGCCGCCAGGACACGCTCCCGCCCGGCAAAGGCGGACACCAGCATAATCAATGTGCTCTCCGGCAGGTGGAAGTTGGTCACCAGGGCGTCCGTCACCTTGAAGCGGTAGCCGGGATAGATATAGATGTCCGTCCAGCCGCTTCTGGCCTCGATATGCCCGTCCTCCCCGGCCCAGGACTCCAGCGTCCGGCAGGAGGTGGTGCCCACGCACACGCACCGTCCCCCCGCCGCCCTGGTGCGGTTGATGAGATCCGCCGTCTCCTGGGAGAGAATGCAGTACTCACTGTGCATGGCATGGTCTGTAATGTTTTCTTCCTTTACGGGTCGGAACGTACCCAATCCCACATGGAGGGTCACATATCCGATCTCCACGCCCTTTTTTTGGATGGTCTCCAGCAGCTCCTGCGTGAAGTGGAGGCCCGCTGTGGGGGCCGCCGCGCTGCCGTTGTACCGGGAGTACACGGTCTGATACCGCTCCCGGTCCTGGAGCTCCGCCTTGATGTAGGGCGGCAGGGGCATTCTGCCCAGCCGCTCCAGCACCTCCAGAAAGATACCCTGATACCGGAAGCGGACCAGGCGGTTGCCGTCCTCCAGCTCGCCGGTGACCTCCGCCGTCAGCTGGCCGTCCCCAAAGGAGAGTTGGGCGCCGGTACGCATCTTTCTTCCGGGGCGCACCAGGCACTCCCAGGTGTCCGCTCCCCTGTCCGTCAGCAGCAGTACCTCACAGCTTCCCCCGCCGGGCAGCCGCTGCCCCAGCAGGCGGGCCGGCAGGACCCGGGAGTCGTTTAGAATCAGGCAGTCACCGGGGCGCAGAAACTCCGGCAGGTCATAGAAATGATGGTGGCCCGTCTCCCCGGTGGAGCGGTCCAGCGTCATCAGGCGGGAGGCGTCCCGCCGTTCGATGGGCGTCTGAGCGATCAGCTCCTGGGGAAGGTCATAGTAAAAGTCGCTGGTTTTCATATCGTGTCCGTTCCTCACCGGATGGTGATGTCTGTGTAGTAGAATTGCAGAATATCCTGATAGGTGTACCCCTGCTCCGCCATGGCCCGGGCGCCGTACTGGCTCATGCCCACATTGTGTCCGTTCCCGGTGCCGGTGATGGTGAAGCTGCCGTTGGCAGAGCCGGAGGGGGGCCGGGAGGCGGTTTCCCCGCCCCCGCTGACGGTGGTGACGCCGGAGGAGGAGATGACGGAGGCGGAGTTGCCCGACAGCGTCCCCTTGGTCCCGCCGCCGGAGATTACAGCGGCGCCGCTGAGCGACGTCAGCTGCCCGCCGCCGCTGACATAGACGCCGCCGGCGCCGGCACTGCTGCCGTTGATGTCAAAGCGCATACTGCGGACGGATTTATTGTAGGTGCTGCTGTAAAAGACCGTGCGGCAGGTGTCGCCGGTGACGGTGACGGAGCCGCGGCTGCCCTCGAAAGTCACCTGCTTTACGTTGCCCATGGGGGTATACTGGGAGATGTAGACGTTTTGAACCGCGCCGATGGAGTAGCCTTTCTGTTCCAGAATCCAGGAGAGCTCGTCGGCGCTGTAGGTGACGGAGTAGCTGTAGTTGGGGATGTTGATCTGGGATTCGTAGGGGTCCGCCTTGCCGGTGAGATACCCCGTCTCCCCGCCGAAGACGTTGGCGGAGTCCTCGGTGGCGCCGCCGTTGGAGGAGTGGTACACCGCGTCTTTTACCAGCTCTCCCCGGTAGTAGAGGCACTCCCCCGCCGTGTTGTCCACGGCCTCGTTGCTCCGGCTGCTGGGGCCGGCGCCGCCGCTGCCCAGGCCGTGGTAGACCTGGCAGTCGGAGCCGCCGCACACGTCGAAGCCATAGAGGGAGGTGTGCTTGCCGGCGCCATACACAAACGTGCGGGCGCAGACCGCCTGGGCCTCCAGGGCCGCCAGGGGCCAGTCCCCGTTCATCTCGTAGGGGATGACGCCCTTGACATAGTCCTCCACATCCACCACGTTGATGACGTTGATATTGCCGCCGGTGACCCGGGCGTACTCAAAGCCCCCGGCGTACTTGTAGCCCTTGAACCAGGTGGAGGTCTCCCCGTTCCAGCCATCGGGCTGCACCCCCAGGTTCCGGGAGCCGCCGCAGTCGAACTCAAAGAGAATCTGGTCGGTCTTTGTCACCGTCACCACCACGCCGGTGGAGGAGGACTGGGCCACGCTGTCCCCGCCGAAGCGGTCCACATCCGCCTCGGCCTCGCCCCGGGTGGAATAGCTGCCGACGCGCACCACAAACTCGCCGGAGATCCAGGCGGGATAGCCGCCGCAGGCCCGGGCGGTCTGCGCCGCGTCATCATAGTCCCGGAAATTCCGGAGCTCCACATGCCAGCCGCCCAGAAAGCGGTAGCCTCCGGAGGGGATGTCCGGGGAATAAGCGCCGCCGCCGTTCATATAAATATCACCGGCGGCAGTCATGGAGATCTGGGTCTCATCCGTCCAGCCCAGGGAGCAAAACTCCCGGTCCTCGTCGAACCAGCCGAACGCGAAGCCCTCCCCCAGGCTGTTCTCCAGGTTGGCGGAGAAGAGGGCGTTGGAGCCGAACCACAGGCCCACTTTCACCCGGTCGTTCACCACCGCGGAGGCGGAGGCGGCGGACAGAGAGAAAAAAGTCACAACGAACAAGGCTGTGAAAAGCTTCTTTTTCATGGAACCTCCCTATGGCCCCGACCTTGACGAAACGGAAAAAGTGTGCTACCATACATACAATTGTCCGCTCTGGAAATACAGGACCCGTTTTTCACGAATTACAAATATTATAGTACAAATCGGCGCCGGAAGCAACAGAAAAAGACGCCGGAACAAAGACAGGCAGGAGGAGCATACAATGAAACAATACAAAGTGGGCGTCATTGGCTGCACGGGCATGGTGGGCCAGCGGTTTGTGACACTGATGGAGAACCACCCCTGGTTCCGTCTGACAGCTGTGGCGGCCAGCGCCCGCAGCGCCGGGAAACCCTACGGCCAGGCCGTGGAGAGCCGCTGGGCCATGTCGGTCCCCGTGCCGGAAGAGGCGAAAGGACTGGTGATCCTGGACGCGGAGGCCGACGCGGAGAAACTGGCGCAGCAGGTGGATTTCTGCTTCTGCGCCGTGGATATGAAGAAAGAGGAGATCCGGGCCCTGGAGGAGCGGTACGCCAGGCTGGAGTGCCCCATTGTCTCCAACAACTCCGCCCACCGCTGGACGGAGGACGTCCCCATGGTGGTGCCGGAACTCAACGCGGAACACCTGGAGGTGATCGAGGCCCAGCGCAGACGGTTGGGGACGAAGCGCGGCTTCATCGCCGTGAAGAGCAACTGTTCCCTTCAGAGCTATGTCCCCGCCCTGCACCCTCTGCTGAAATACGGCCTGGACCGGGCGCTGGTGTGCACCTACCAGGCCATCTCCGGCGCGGGCAAGACTTTCGAGCGCTGGCCGGAGATGGTGGACAACTGCATCCCCTATATTAGCGGCGAGGAGGAGAAGAGCGAGCGGGAGCCCATGAAGCTGTGGGGCACGGTGGAGGGCGGCAGGATTGTCAACGCCGCCGGACCCGCCATCACGGCCCAGTGCTTCCGGGTGGCCTGCCAGGACGGCCATATTGCGGCGGTGTTCATGAAGTTTAAGGACGGCTGCAAGCCCACCATCGACCAGATCAAGGCCGACTGGGCCGCTTTCCGCGGCCCCGCCCAGGAGCTGGACCTCCCCTCCGCACCCAAGCAGTTCCTCCACTACTTCGAGGAGCCGGACCGGCCCCAGACCCGGCTGGACCGGATGCTGGAAAACGGCATGGCCATCTCCCTGGGCCGCCTGCGGGAGGACACCCAGTACGACTACAAGTTTGTGGGCCTCAGCCACAATACCCTCCGGGGCGCCGCCGGCGGCGCGGTGTTGCTGGCGGAGCTGCTGTGCGCCAAGGGATACATCGAGGCGAAGTAAATCATTTATCCATCTACAAAAGAGACTGCCTGCGGAAGCTCCGCGGGCGGCTCTTTTTTGTCATAGCGGGGATGGTTCTTCCATTCCCGGTTTCCAATTCATAAAGGAGGGCGTTTTCTTGAGACAACCGATCTTTACCGGCTCCGGCGTGGCCATCGCCACGCCCTTTACGAAAGACGGCGTGGACTTTGAGACGCTGGGAGAGCTGCTGGACTTTCAGCTGGAGCACGGCACGGACGCCATCGTGGCCTGCGGCACCACCGGGGAGGCCAGCACCATGACGCCCCGGGAGCGGCGGGAGGTCATCGCCTTTTGCGTGGAGCGCGTCAAGGGCCGGGTGCCGGTGATCGCCGGGTCCGGGTCCAACTCTACAGAGGTGGCCCTCTCCCTCTCCCGGGAGGCGGAGGAGGCCGGGGCCAACGGCCTGCTGCTGGTGACGCCCTACTACAACAAGGCCTCCCAGGCGGGGCTGATCCAGCACTACCGGGCCATCGCCGATGCGGTGTCCGTCCCCTGCATCCTCTACAACGTGCCCTCCCGCACCGGAGTCTCCATTGCGCCGGAGACATACGCAGAGTTGGCGAAGCACCCCAACATCGTCGGTGTCAAGGAGGCCTCCGGGAACCTGGGGAACATCCAGCGGACCCGGAACCTGTGTCTGGAGGACTTCTGCATCTGGTCCGGCAACGACGACGAGACGGTCCCCATCTGCGCCTTGGGGGGCGTGGGGGTGATCTCCGTGGCGGCCAACGTCCTCCCCGCCGAGATGCACACCCTGGCCCGGTTGTGCCTGGACAATGACTTCTCCGAGGCCGGAAAGCTCCAATTGTACCTGAAAGATTTCTGCGATGCCATGTTCTGCGAGGTGAACCCCATCCCCGTTAAGACGGCGCTGAACCTGCTGGGGTGGGAGATGGGGCCGCTGCGCCTCCCCCTGTGCCCGCCCGGCGAGGGAAACCTGGAGCGAATTCGGGAGACGCTGGTGAAGTACGCGCTGCTGCCTGCGGAATGAGAAACGGGGCCGCCCGGGATCTCCCTGGCGGCCCGCTGCTTATGAGGAGAGCGCCTCCTTGTAGTTCTCCAGAGCGGCTTCCAGGGCGGCGGCGTCCTGATAGTCCACCGCTCCCAAGTCGATCTCCCCCCACAGAGTATTCACCAGCTCCCGGGCGCCGTCCAGATACCCGTGGACCTCCCGTAAAAAGCCGACGATGGCGGGAATGTCAAAGCTCTCGTGGATGGGACTGCCGAAGTTGATGTCAAACTCCACACTGTTCTCCTTGTACACCACCGGCGTCCCCTTGGAGTCCAGAGAGAAGATCCGGTACTGATAGGAGCAGTATCCCTGTCCCATCGTAGGGACATACTGGAGGAGATAGTCCTCCCCGTCCAGGCAGAGGGCGTACAGGCCGTTTTCCCCAATGTGGGAGACATCGGCGAAATCCTCCCAGAGGACGCGGCCCTCCCCGTCCAGGACATGGAGCTCACGGTACATCATCTGCTCCCCGGTCAGGCCGGGATACCAGACCGTCTCCAGCTCCACGGCCTCCGGCTGGCCGTCGTGGTTGAAGTCATAGGTCTCCGGCAGGGTCTCCACTGTCCGCTCCCAGGTCTCGCCGGTGACCTGCCCCTGCTCTGTGGAGAAATAGCAGGTGTAGCGGGACACGCCCTCGTTCCCCTCAAAGGCCAGGTCCAGATAGGGCTCCGACCGCCACTTCCCCCAGGGCTCGTAATACGCCGGGAAGGTGTACTCCGGAATGGGGCCGCCGTCCGGCAGAGTGAACGCCCAGCTGGTCCAGTTCTCCGTCTCGATCACGGTGACATCGCACCAGGTCCGGGCGGACAGCGCCAGCGCCAGGAACACGCCCTCCGGGGACCAGAGGGCCTGCTGGCTCACCGTGCCCTCCGTCTCCCACAGGACCTCTTCCGTAACGCGGTCCACCACCTGGACTTTCTCCGGCACCCGGACGCCGCTGACATAGATCTCCGTCTCCCCCGCGGTACAGACCAGGAACCGCTGGTTGGGGGAGACAGTCTCCCCCTCTACCGCCGCCAATGGCGCGGCCTCCAGCAGCTCCTGATACGCCCGCTCCCCGTCGGACAGGCCTTCCTCCCTGGCCGGAGGGCCGGAGTCCGCAAGAATCGCCCCCGCCGTCAGCAGGAGCAGTACGCAAAGCCCAATGACCTGTTCTCTCTTCATCACGGTCCCACCTCTGTTGTGTTCGATAGGTAAATCATAGGAGCTGGCCGATGTTATGTCTACCAAAATCCGGTTACAAAAAGTGACACTCTGGTTACAATCAGAAAAACAGTGGGAGGGCTGAAGCCCTCCCACGTTTGAATCTTCACTTTACCACGGCCCGATGGTATACTTTCTTGCCCTTTTTGATGATGACGCCGTCGCCGGTGAAGTCCTCCTGGTCAAAGGTCTCGCCGATGTCCGTCACTTTCCGGTCATTAACCATCATGCCGCCCTGCTGGATGAGGCGCCGGGCCTCGCCGTTGGAGGGGCACAATCCGCAGGCCACCAGCAGGCTGACCGCGCCGATCCTCCCACCGTCAAATTTTCCCTCGTCCAGCTCCGTGGTGGGCATATTGCCGACGTCCCCGCCGGTGGAGAACAGCGCCCGGGCGGCGGCCTGGGCCTTATCCGCCTCCTCCTTGCCGTGGACCATGTTGGTCAGCTCCCACGCCAGAATCTCCTTGGCCTGGTTGAGCTGGGCGTCTTTCCAGTGGTCCATCTCGTCGATCTGCTCCAGGGGCAGGAACGTGAGCCAGCGGATGCACTTCATCACGTCCGCGTCCCCCACGTTGCGCCAGTACTGGTAGAAGTCATAGGGGCTGGTCTTGTTGGGATCCAGCCACACGGCGTTGCCGGCGGTCTTGCCCATCTTGTTTCCCTGGGAGTCCGTGAGCAGGTTGATGGTCATGCAGTGGGAGTCCTTGCCCAGCTTGCGGCGGATCAGCTCCGTGCCGCCCAGCATATTGCTCCACTGGTCATTGCCGCCGCACTGCATATTGCAGCCCACCGTCTGGAACATGTGGTAGAAATCGTAGGACTGCATGATCATATAGTTGAACTCCAAAAAGCTGAGACCCCGCTCCATGCGCTGCTTGTAGCAGTCCGCCCGGAGCATATTGTTCACGGAGAAGCAGGCGCCCACCTCCCGCAGCAATTCCACATAGTTGAGGTTCAGCAGCCAGTCGGCGTTGTTCAGCATCATGGCCTTTCCGGGGCCCTCGCCGAAATCAATGAAGCGCGCCATCTGGCGCTTGAAGCACTCGGCGTTGTGGTCGATGTCCTCCCGGGTGAGCATCTTCCGCATATCGGTGCGGCCGGAGGGATCGCCGATGGTGGTGGTGCCGCCGCCGATGAGGGCAATGGGCTTGTTCCCCGCCATCTGGAGACGCTTCATCAGGGTCAGGGTCACAAAGTGCCCGGCCGTCAGGCTGTCGGCGGTGCAGTCGTAGCCGATATAAAAGGTGGCCTTGCCGTTGTTGATGAGGTCCTTGACCTCCTCCTCGCTGGTCACCTGGGCAATCAGCCCGCGGGCTTTCAGTTCGTCATAACAGGTCATGTTGATATTTCTCCTTTGATTATGATTAAAATTCGCCCTCCGTCCCGGGCAGGGACAGAGGGCGAATTGACTTCGCGGTACCACCTCTGATTCGCCGCCTCCTCGCGGAGACGGCCTCGTGGAGTGCCAGCACACTCCCGCGCGGTAACGGGCGCACCCGGAGCACGCCTACTGGGCCATAAGGCCGTTGGGGTGCCGGCTCTGAGGGGTATTCTCCGTCCGGCCCTCTCCCCTTTTCAGCAAAACAGGGGCTCTCTGCGCAGCGCCGGGGCGGTTACTCTTCCTCTTCATCGCCGTATGTGAGAGGTATTGTACACGATTGGGCCTGAATTGTCAACTATTTTCCGGCGCTTCACCGGCCGTATCCAGATCACTGTCTCGGATATAAATTTCTTCGGCGTCCTGCATGGCCGCCTCCAGGATGTTGTAGATTTTGACGTTCTCAGGGAATAACGGCAGAAGTTCCAGCGCCTCGTTGACTTTTCCAACCAGCGTCATGTACATGCTCTTCCAATTGGGTTCTCTTTCCATCATCTTATCCTCCAAAATTTTCAATACTTAAAGCAAGTATATATTTCCATATTAACGCAAACTGTACTTAAAATCAACTTAAAAAAGTGCAGCTGGAGTTTTCAATTATGAAGAAAAAGGACAAGCATCTGGGACTCTTTATTGACCAGGAGACACATGACAAGCTCTTCTATATAGCAAAATACGAGGGCCGCACCGGAAGTGGGCAGATCATGTACCTGATCCGCCGGTGCATCACGGACTTTGAGAAAGAGCACGGAGAAATCGAATTAGAACAGCAAAAAGAGGGCTGACAGTCTCTGTCAGCCCTCTTTTTGCATAAATCCGTATCTCACAGTCCCCTGCGGTACGCCTCCGCGCCGTCCAGCAGCTCTCCGGCGCTCTCCAGCAGGGCCTCCGTCACTTTTGCGCCGCCGGTGATCCGGGCCAGCTCCGCCTTGCGGCGCTCCCGGTCCAGCTGAACCACCTCCGTATAGGTCCTGCCCTTTCGCTCCCCCTTCTCCACGGAGAAGTGGGTGTCCGCCATGGCCGCCAGCTGGGGCAGATGGGTGACGCACAGCACCTGCTTGCGGCGGCTCACCTGGGCCAGCTTCTCCGCCACCTTCTGGGCCGCCCGGCCGGAGACGCCGGTGTCCACCTCGTCGAATACCAGCGTCCCCACGGCCTCCTGCTCCGCCAGCACGTTTTTCAGCGCCAGCATAATCCGGGCCAGCTCGCCGCCGGAGGCAATTTTGGCGATGGGACGCAGGTCCTCCCCAGCGTTGGCGGACATCAAAAAGCGGATGACGTCGCACCCGTCCGGGGAGGGCTCTCTCTCTCCAAAGTCAATGGAGAAGCGCACTTTCCCCATGTCCAGCTCCCGGAGCTCCGTCTGGATCCGGGATTCCAGGGCCTTGGCCGCCTCTTTCCGGACCTTGGTCAGAGCCGCGCCGGCGGCCAGGGTGGACTTCTCCGCCTTGGCCAGCTTCTGCTCCAGCCGGGCCAGAGTGTCGTCCGCCGTCTCGATGGCGTCCAGCTCCGCCCGGCATTTGTCCAGGTACTCCAGGCACTCCTCCACCGTGGCGCCGTACTTCTTCTTCAGGCGGTACAGCTGGTCCGCACGGCTCTCCACCGCGTCCAGCTCCGCCGGGGAGAAGTCAAATTCCGCGCGTCTGTCCCGGATGATCTCGGCAAGGTCATAAACTTCACAGCGCGCGTTTTCCAATCGCTTGTACAGCTCTCCAAGGTCGTCATTTAAGGCGTGAATGGAAGACAGCGCCTCCTCCGCATCCTGGAGACGGCTCACGGCCCCGCCGGCCTCGTCATCGCCGCCGTTGAGGGCGTAGTCCGCCCCGTTGAGGGCGGAGAGGTAATTCTCCCCATTGCGCAGGAGGCTCCGGCGGGCGTTCAGCTCCTCCTCCTCACCGGGCGCCAGCTCCGCCCGCTCCAGCTCGTCGATCTGAAAGCGGAGACTGTCCACTCGGCGGGCTTTCTCCGCCTCGTCCATCTGCAGCGACCGGATCTTCGACCGCAGATTCTCCAGGCTCCGATACTCCGTCTGATAGGCGCCCAGCGCCGTCTCCGTCCTGCCGAAGCGGTCCAGATAGGCGCCGTGCTGCTCCTCGTCCAGCAGCTGTGCCCCGTCGTGCTGGCCGTGGATGTTCAGCAGTTCTCCGCCGATTCGCCGCAGCTGGGCTACGGTGATGGGCCTCCCGTTGGCCCGGCAGACGTTCTTTCCGTCCGCCCCGATCTCCCGCTGGAGCAGCAGCGTCCCGTCCTCCTCCGGGGAGACGCCGTTTTCCAGCAGGGCCGGCAGCTCCGGGGAAACGCCGGAGAACGAGGCGCTGACAAAGGCCCGGTCCGCGCCGGTGCGGATCAGCTCCCGGGAGGTCCGGCCCCCCAGCACCGCGCCCATGGCGTCGATGACGATGGATTTGCCCGCGCCGGTCTCGCCGGTCAGGGCGTTGAAGCCCGGGCGGAACTGGATGTCCGCCTCCTCGATCACAGCGATATTCTCAATGTGAAGCACTTCCAGCATACTCCGGCTCTCCCTCCAAACAGAGTCCGGGGGAAACCGTGTTTCCCCGGTTCTTCCGCCGCAGGCGGAAGAAAAAATTTCAATCATTTTCGGCAGGACATGCGCCTGCTGAAAATACTTTGACTCAGCCGCCTTGGGCGGCGTTCACCAGTGACCGACGTCACTGGTGGTGGGGGAGATCGAGGGGGAGCAGGCTCCCCCTCGAATCCTCACAGCATCTCCTTGATCTCCCCGCAGAAAGCCTCGGCGGCCTCCGTATCCCGCATCAGCAGAAAAGCCGTGTCGTCCCCTGCCAGGGATCCCACCATGTAGGGCAGATCCATGTTGTCCAGGGCGGAGCAGGCCGCGCTGGCCAGCCCCGGCATGGTCTTGATGACCACGATGTTTGCGGCGGAGTCGATGCTGGTGATGCTCTCCCGGAAGATGGTGCGCAGCTTTTCCGCGAAGTTCAGGCGGCTGCGGTTGTCGGAGACGGCGTATTTGTACACGCCCTGCCCCGCCGGCTGCTTGATGAGGTGCATCTGCTTGATGTCCCGGGAAATGGTGGCCTGGGTGCTGCTGATTCCCCGCTCCTGGAGCTTGGCGAGCAGCTGCTCCTGGGTCTCGATATTCTCCTGGGAGATAATCTCCAGGATCATGGCCTGACGGTTATTTTTCATTGTTCAGTCCTCCCGGCAGCATTTTTTGGGCAAAGATGTCGCAGAAGCTCCGCACCGACAGGCGCGCCAGCCTGGTCATGTGTTTACTTCTCCGCACCACCACCTTGTCGTCGGACCGCAGGGCAAAGGGCCGGCTCTCGTCCACAAAGAGGTAGACCGGCTTGCGCCCGTTGCGCTCCAGCTCCACTGTCAGCGTGTGCTCCGGCGAGAGCACATAGGAGGAAAACCGCATGTTGTGGGTACAAATGGGGGTGACCACCATGGTCTGGGCCTCCGGCTCCACCACCGGCCCGCCGGCGGAGAGCGAGTAGGCCGTGGACCCCGTGGGCGTGGCGATGATGACGCCGTCCCCGGCGATGTCCGTCAGGTGCCGCCCGTCGGAGGAGATCTTCAAATGGATCACATGGGAGATGGGGCCCTCACGGATGACGGCGTCGTTGAGGCCGAGATTGGTGAAGATCTGCCGGCCCTCCCGGACCACTGCCACATCCAGCATCATCCGCTGCTCCACGGCAAAGTCCCACTGCTCCAGCTTTCGCAGGGCCTCCAGCTCTCCGGCCTCCAGCTCCGCGACAAATCCCAGTCCCCCCATGTTGATGCCCAGGACCGGGATCTTGTTCAGCGCCACCAGCTTTGCAAGGTGCAGAATCGTGCCGTCCCCGCCGAACGTAATCAGCAATTCCGCGTCCCGCAGCTCCTGAAGCAGCGGCCGCACCTCGTACCCGGCGAAGAGCCCCGGCCGCTGGTCCTTAAAGGGGGAACAAACCACCGTCTCAAAGCCGATTTCCCGGAGGATGCGGTCGGCGGCCCTGGTGACCGTCATGCCCTGGTCCCGGTTGGGATTGGGACAGAGAATAATCTTTTTGCTGTTCATTGGACGTTCCCCTCTCCATGCTCTTTCAGGGTATCGTGGGACTCCGCCACCAGTGCCTCCAGGTCAAATTCCACCGGCGTCCCGGGGCCCTTTTCCAAAAAGCCCAGATACTCGATGTTTCCCTCGGGGCCCCGAATGGGGGAATACGTCAGCCCCAGGACCGTGAATCCCGCGTCTCTGGCGTGCTCCAGGAAGCGCTCCAGCACCTCCCGGTGTACCGCCGGGTCCCGGACCACGCCCTTTTTGCCCACTTTCTCCCGTCCGGCCTCAAACTGGGGCTTCACCAGGGCTGCCACACGCCCCCTCTCCCGCAGCAGGGCGCACAGGGGCGGCAGAATCAGCTTCAGGGAGATAAAGCTCACATCCACCGAGGCGAAGTCCAGCGCCTCCGGGATCTGCTCCCGGCTGAGATACCGGGCGTTGGTCCGCTCCAGGCAGACCACCCGCTGGTCGCTGCGCAGCTTCCAGGCCAGCTGGCCGTAGCCCACGTCCACGGCGTAGACCCTGGCCGCGCCGTTTTGCAGCATACAGTCCGTAAAGCCGCCGGTGGAGGCGCCGATATCGCCGCACACCGCCCCGGTCAGGGAGATGGAAAAGGAGGCCATGGCCTTTTCCAGCTTCAGCCCGCCCCGGCTGACGTACCGCAGGGTATTGCCCCGAATCTCGATCTCCGCATCGCCGGAGACGGCGGCGCCGGGCTTGTCCACCCGCCTGCCGTCCACGAACACGGACCCGCTCATAATGGTGGCCTGGGCCTTTTGGCGGCTCTCCTGGAGACCCCGCTCCACCAGCAGCACATCCAGCCGCGTCTTACTGCCCATGGTTCACCGCCTCCCATACCGCCGATGCGATGCCGGCATCATCCAGCCCGAAGCTGTGTTCCAGCTGGGCAATGGAGCCCTCCGGCGCGAAAGTCCCGCCCAGATTCCGCAGGACCAGCCGCCGGGGGGCCTTTCCGTGCTGGGCCAGAATAGCGGCTGCCCGCTGGCCCACGCACCCGGCGCCGAAAGCGTCCTCCGGCACCGCCAGAATCTCCCCGCCCTGAAACCACGGGGCCAGGAGCGCCATGTCCAGCGGCGCGATCCGGTTCAGCTTCAAAACCCGCGCCTCAATCCCGTGCTCGGCGTGGAGCCGCTCCGCCGCCTCCAGGGCGTTGTTCACCATGGGGCCGTAAGCCAGCAGCGTCGCGCCGCTCCCCTGCCGGATGCAGACCAGCGGCTCTTGGGACGTATCCTCCCGGAAAGCCCCCTCGCCGCCACGGGGATAGCGCACCGCCACCGGGCCCTTCGTCTCAAAGACCGCCTGATGCAGCATGGCCCGCAGCTCGGCGAAATTGGCGGGGCACAAGACCGTAAATCCGGGGATCTCCGAGAGGAAGAGGGCGTCAAAGCAGCCTTGGTGGGTCTCGCCGTCGGGTCCCACCAGACCGGCCCGGTCCACGCCCAGCACCACGTGGAGGCCCTGGAGAGCCACGTCGTGGATCAGCATATCATAGCCCCGCTGCAAAAAGGTGGAGTAGACCGCCAGCACGGGGATCATATTCTGCTTTGCAAGGCCAGCCGCCATGGCTACCGCGTGGCCCTCTGCAATGCCCACGTCGAAAAACCGCTCCGGAAACTCCCTGGCAAAGCCGGTGAGGCCGGTGCCGTCCGCCATGGCGGCAGTGACCGCGCAGACACGGCCGTCCTCCGCCGCCATGGCCGCCAGAGTCCTGCCGAAGACGGCGGAGAAGTTCTCCCCGCCCGGCTTTTTCAAAAGGCCGGTGGCGGGGTCGAACGGAGAGACTCCATGAAACTTGCTGGGGTCCTTTTCCGCAAAGGAGTATCCTTTCCCCTTGACGGTGCGCACGTGGACTAGCACAGGGCCGCGAAGCTCCCTGGCCCACTCCAGCATGTGGCACAGCCTGTTCAGGTCGTGGCCGTCGATGGGCCCCAGATAGGTAAAGCCCATGTCCTCAAACAGTGTGCTGCCGGGCCAGAGGATCCGCTTCAAAGATGTCTTGACCCGGTGGTTGAACCGGTAGATCCGGCTTTTCTCCGGCTGAGCACCGAAGAGCCGGCGGTAAAATTTCTTAAAGTGATAGTAGGTCGGCTTGCTCCGCAGGCGGCTCAGGTGCTGGGAGAGGGCCCCCACATTGGGGTTGATGGACATGCCGTTGTCGTTGAGAATCACGATCAGCGGCTCCCCGGAGGCCCCGGCGTCGTTGAGGCCCTCGTAAGAGAGACCCCCGGTGAGGGCGCCGTCCCCGATCAGGGCCAAGACACTGTAATCCGCTTTTTGTAAAGTCCTGGCCCTTGCCATGCCAAGGGCCACAGAGACGGAGTTGGAGGCGTGTCCGGCCACAAAGGCGTCATGCTCGCTCTCCCTGGGTTTGGGGAAACCGGAGAGGCCGCCGAACTGCCGCAGGGTGGAAAACAGCTCCCGCCGCCCCGTGAGGGCCTTGTGGACGTAGCACTGATGGCCCACGTCGAACACCAGCCGGTCGCGGGCGGTGTCGAACACCCGGTGGACGGCCACCGTCAGCTCCACCGCCCCCAGATTGGAGGCCAGGTGCCCCCCCGTCTCAGAGACGCTCCCCACAAGAAACTCCCTCAGCTCCTGACAGAGCTGGGGGAGCTGTCCGTCCGGCAGTGCTCTGACATCGGCTGGGGAATGGATGGATTCCAACAGCATAGCTTCTCCTCTCACCAGTGGAACAGATTCAAAAACCGTCCGGCGCAATAGACCACCTGGGTGCTCTTCTTGATGGCCACGGTCTTGCCCAGGGCCTTGCCGCCGATGGTCATGCCGGAGATCAGCGCCGTCACACCCACGGAAATCAGCACGGACTTGAGGTCCAGCGCCCGCTGGAGCTGGGTCACGATCACCGCGCCCGTGGCGCCGCTGACGATGCCGCATATATCGCCCACCACGTCGTTGCAGACGCTGGAGACCCGCTCGGCGTTCCGCAGGAGCATCAAAGACTCCTTGGCTCCCCGCTCCTTGTGAGCGGCCATGGCGTGGAACGGCCGCGGGTCCGCCGAGGTCACCGCCACGCCGATGATGTCAAACAGAATGCCAAGGCCGATGAAGACCACCAGCATCAAAAGGGCGGCCGCCACTCCCGCGCCGCTCAGCATCGACTCCGACGCCAGGCTCAGCACGGCTGAAAGAGCCACCGCCATCAAAAAAACCGTAAATGCCCAGCGGTACTGGGCGGATGATCCACTCTTCTTTTTTGCCTTTTTCGACAAGGAGTCCTCCCCGCCGCCCCTGGCGGGGCGGACTTTTGTGCTGCTAAGACGGCGGCGGCAAAAGAGGTAAATCTTACGGCTTAGGTACGGGTTGGCTTTCCCCGGAGCGCACCCCTCGTTGCCGATGGGGGCGGTTCCCCTTTCAGCGCTCCGGCGCGGCGTCGCCTGTCCGCGCTACCCGATTGCCACTTAGTCCGCACTGCAATCCCTCTTCTGCCTCGTGAGAACAGCCTAGGTGTTTTCCACCACAGTCTGTCCGCTTCTTTAGCCTCTTTTGCAGAACGGGTTTCAAAGGGCGATCACGAGAGACTCCCTGGCCGGGGAGTTTCCGTGTAGTTCCCTGATCCACCCGCCCCACGTCAAGGCAGGCTACGGCTGCACACAGCGTTACGGCCCCGAGGGACCGATGCACCGCATTGCAGGTTCACAATCTGCTTCGTACGCGGGCCGGAAATACCACGATGGGAGTACGTCCGCGCACAAGAACAGGTCTCCACGGAAACAGGGTCGGATAAACCATGCCATTGGAAAACGCCCTGAGTCCGCAAGCGCGTAATAAAGCGCGCTTCCCCCCAGCACCCACCCAAAACTGGGCGTATCAAGCAGGCACCACGGGTTTCATCGATGTGCCCTTCAGAGGATTTTTAGGCCCTCCCTAGGAAACGGCAGATCTGACTAGAATACTGCGCCGCCGCTCAGCGGTATCCAGTATAGCACATTTCCAATAAATATACAATATATTCCGTATATGCAAAGTGTAAAATTTTTTTGCTCAGAAAGTCCGCACCGCCATGCTGTCGGCCAGCTGTTCCAAAAACGCCGTGGATCCCGCCCAGCCGCCGGACCGCAGCGCCGCTTTGGCCTTTTCCGTATAGTCCAGCACCAGCTCCCCGCACTTTTCCAGCCCCAGCAGCGTCACGTAGGTGGTCTTGTGGTTGGCCTCGTCGGAGCCGATGGGCTTGCCGAATTCGGCGGCGCTGCCAGCCACGTCCAGCATATCGTCCCGGATCTGGAACGCCAGTCCAAGGCTTGCGGCGTAGCCCTCAGCGGCGCCCATGCAGCTCTCCGCCGCCTCCCGGCGGCCCAGGGAGGCGCAGACCCCCATCATGCAGGCAGCCCGCAGCAGCGCCCCGGTCTTTTTGTCGTTGATGGCGGTGAGCTCCGATTCCGTGTGGAGCTGGCCGTCGCCCACGGTGTCCAGATACTGCCCGCCGCACATCCCCCGGAAGCCAGCGGCCTCCGCCAATATCTCCGCCGCCTGGGCCCGGTACAGCTGCCCGCCGTGGCGCCAGGTCCCGCCGGCGGAGAGCACCGTCTGAAACGCCGCCGCCTGGAGGGCGTCTCCCGCCAGGGTGGCCACGCACTCGCCGTAGACCTTGTGATTGGTGGGCTTGCCCCGGCGGAGGTCGTCGTTGTCCATGCAGGGCAGATCGTCGTGGATCAGGGAGTAGGTGTGGAGCATCTCCACGGCGCAGCCGAAGTCCAGCGCCTCCTCCATGGTCCCCCCGGCCGCCTCGCAGAATTTCATGGTGAGGATGGGCCGCACCCGCTTGCCCCCGGCCAGCAGGCTGTACCGCATGGCCTCCTCCAGTCCTCCGCCGGGGAAAAACTGCTCCAGCCGCGCCTCCACCATCCGGCGGGCGGCCTCCATCTCCTTTGTGAAATCCATGCCTTACTCCTCCCCGCTCTCAAAGGGCAGCTCCGCCGGCGCGCCGTCGGGGCCCTTCATCAGCTTTACCACCTGCTGCTCCGCCTGATCCAGCTGTTTGGTGCAGCTGCCGATCAGCTTCGTTCCCTCCTCAAAGAGGGCCAGGGAGTCCGCCAGGGGCACGTCCCCCTTCTCCAGCGAGGCCACGATCTCCTCCAGCCGCTGGAGCTGCTGCTCAAATGTCACCTTTTTCGCGCTCATTTTTTCCTCTCCTTTTTGTACGTCTCATCCACCGTGCAGGAAAAACCGCCCTCGCCCAGGGTCACAGACACACGGTCCCCGGCGGACACATCCTGATAGCTCTTCAAAACCGTGCCGTTCTCGCTCCGGGCCATGGCGTAGCCCCGCCCCAGCACTTTCAGGGGGCTCATGGCGTCCAGCGAGGCCGCCAGGGCGGAAAACCGCTCCCGCCGACGGGAGACCAGCGCCCCGGAGAGGTCCCCCAGCCGCCGCTGAATGTGGAGGAGCTCCATGCGCTTATCCTGCACATAGGCCAGCTGGTCCGTCATCACCCGGCTGGAGCGCAGGGCCTCCAGCCGCTGCCCCAGAGCCGTCAGGCGGGCCTCCTGGCTCTGCTCCATCCGCTCCCCGGCCCCCCGGAGCCGCCGCCGCAGCTCCGTCTGGTCCGGCACGGCGATCTCCGCCGCGTTGGAGGGCGTGGAGGCCCTGGCGTCCGCCACGAAGTCGGAGATGGTCACATCCGGCTCGTGGCCCACGGCGGAGATCACCGGCGTCCGGCAGTCGTAGATGGCCCGGGCCACCCGCTCGTCGTTGAACGCCCACAGGTCCTCCATGGACCCGCCGCCCCGGCCGGTGATGATGACGTCCCCGATCTTCCATTTGTCCGCGTACCGGATGGCCCCGGCGATCTCCGGCGGGGCCTCGGCCCCCTGGACCCGGACGGGCAGCAGGATGACCTTTGCCAGCGGGTAGCGCCGGTTCAAAATGCGGATCATGTCGTGGACCGCCGCCCCGGCGGAGGAGGTGACGATGGCAATCCGCTCCGGATAGGGCGGCAGGGGCTTTTTGTGGGCGGGGTCAAAGAGGCCCTCGGCGTAGAGCCGGGCCTTCAGCTGCTCGAAGGCCACCGCCAGATCCCCGGCCCCCTCCGGGGTCAGGGAGTCGCAGTAGAGCTGGTAGGCCCCGTCCCGGGGAAAGACGGAGATCCGCCCGGCGGCGATGACCTTCATGCCGTTCTCTGGGCGAAAGCGGAGGCGGGAGGCCTGTCCCCGGAACATGACACAGCGCAGCGCCCCCTCCGGGTCCTTCAGGGTGAAGTAGTGGTGGCCGGAGGGGTACATCTTATAGTTGGAGAGTTCGCCCCGGACGTAGATGCTCTTTAGCAGAGGCTCGCTGTCCAGCAGGGTCTTGACCAGCTGATTGACCTCGGCGACGCCGAAAATGTGGTGTTCCATTTGTTACCTCTTGTCACAGATGTGTGAAGTCGGGGGGGCGCCCCACGGGGGCGGGACGGGAGCTTTTCGCGCCTCGGGGGCGGGACGGGAGCTTTTCGCGCCTCGGGCGCGGGACGAGAGTTTTCCGCCCACGGGGCGGGGACGACGCACGGGCTTTGCCCGTGCTGGGAATGCACCCCCCATTTCTATTTTCTCTGTCTTGCCAGAGAAAATAGAAACGGGCCGTGCACGGTCCAAAGACAAAAGAGAGGCGCCAGGGTGCCCTCCGGAGTGCGCCCCATTCATCGGAGCTGCGGAGGAGACCTGCTGCGTGGACGTAAGGACGTTCTTCTCTGCCCGCGCTTCGCGCATGGCCGGTGCAGATCGAGAGCACGGAGAAATCGCGCCCCAGGGGCGCGGGGATTCCGCCGCGGGCGGGGACGGAGGTTGCACCGTGGGCAGGGTCCGCCACGGGCGGGGACGGGACCTCGGCCACAGGCCGGGTATGCGCGAAGCGCGGGAGTCGGTGCTAGGGGCCTTGTGTCTACGCAGCAGGTTTTCTCCAGTCCTACCGATGAATGGAGAAAACTCCGGAGGGCACCCAAGCGTCTCTCTTTTCTCTTCCACCGTGCACGGCGCATTCTCTTTTCTCTCGCAAGAGAGAGAAAAGAGAATGGGGGGTGCATCCCCAGACACGCCGGAACGGCGTGTCGTTCGTCCCGCGCCCGAGGCGCGAAAAAACCTCGTCCCCGGCCCGAGGCCGGAAAACTCCCGTCCCGCGCCCGAGGCGCGAAAACCCCCGTCCCCCCGCAGGGGAGCTATCCCCGGGAATTACCGCTGGTCGGTGCGGCCCGCCAGATAATCCAGCGTCACGCCGAAGTGGTCCGCAAGAGCACAGAAGTTGTCGAAGCCAGGCTTCTGCCTTCCGGCTTCAAATCGTTGATATTGGCGGTCTGTAATTCCAATCGCCAATGCGACCTGTACTTGGGTTTCTTTTCTTTCCTTTCGAAGTTCTTTCATTCTTTCCTGTAAATTCATAAAAACTCCTATTGACACGACTAACAGGTTGTGCTATCATTAAATACAACCTAAAAGTTGTATTTATGTGAGGTGAACATGATGTCCGACTTCATGCGCTGGCTCTACGACGTCTACATCCAGCCCCAGCTGTACGAGATCCACGAGGGGGAGTACACGGAGTATTTTCAGAATATCATGGATTCTCTGCCCGACGGTCTTTTCCCGGATCTGCGAAAATGCGAGGAGTTCACCGCCGTCCACGCCTTCCTGCTGGGCTTTCACACCGGGGCGGGGCTGTCCTCCGCCGCGCGGCAGCCCTGAACCGGAAACAGGCAGAGCCGGACATGGAGTACGCTCCATGTCCGCTCTGCCTCTTTTTTACTTATTCCGTGACCTCCTGCCGGACAAAGCTCCCCAGGATGCCGTTGATAAACTTCACCGTCTCCGGCGTCTCGTACTTCTTGGCGATCTCCACCGCCTCGTTGATGGCGGCGCCGTTGGGGATGTCCTGCATGTACAGGATCTCATACATGGCCACCCGCATGATGGCGGAGGCCACCAGCGGGATCCGGGCGAACTTCCAGCCCTTGGCGTACTTTGCGATGTAGCCGTCCAGCTCCGCCCCGTGTTCGTCCACGCCCGTCACAAGGCGGCGGATGTAGTCCGCCTGTTTGCCGTCCGGGGCCTCGGCGTAGAGGGGGTCCTCCTCCGCCAGGGCCGCGAACGATTCCGGCGTCAGCCGCTGATCCAGCAGGTCGTCCACGGCCTTGTCGGTGAAGCTCAGCTCGTAGGAGAGGTGGATGGCGATCTCCCGCGCGGTGTTCCGTACCATAGCTCTTTTGTCCTTTTCTCTCTTCAGTTCAGCGTCACGCCGCCCACGTGGATGTT
This sequence comes from uncultured Oscillibacter sp., assembly GCA_947365245.1. Taxonomy (GTDB): domain Bacteria; phylum Bacillota; class Clostridia; order Oscillospirales; family Oscillospiraceae; genus Oscillibacter. The sequence continues at coordinate 27,617 of CANAWG010000024.1, forward strand.
GACCTTCTCCACGGCGCAGCCGGTCATGGCCTCCACGGAGGACATCACGGCCTTCTGGGCGTTCTCCGCCACCTCGGGGATGGGGTGGCCGTACTCCACCGTCAGGTACAGATCCAGTGTCAGCGCCGCGCCGGTGGCGTCCACCTTCACACCCTTGGCGCTCTTCTGGGCGTTTTTGCGGTTGTTCATCAGGTCGGTGACGCTGTTGCCCATGGCGGTCATCATGCCGGACACGCCCTCCACCTCCCGCACGGCGCCCACGGCAATGGAGGCGATGACCTCCTCCGAGATGTTGATGCTCCCGTTTTCCTCCGGCAGCGTCATATATTCTCTGCTCTCGCCCATGGCTTGACTCTCCTTAACTCGTAATATCATCGGTATCGTATTAAAGGCGATATTTCCGAGTTTTTATTGTACCACATCCCACAGGAAAATACAACCTCTAATTTGCGGCCATGATCTTGATGCCGCTGGCGCTGTAGCCCGTCTCCGACATGGCGATGTCCGTGATCTTGGCCACGTCCTCCTGGGTCAGCTCTCCGCTGTCGGTGGATACCACCACGCTGATGCTGTCCTCCCCCATAAAGGCCACGCAGTCGGCGTAGCCCTTGGCGGTGACCAGGTTTTCAATCTGGGCCTCTTTCAGCGTAAAGGACGCCAGCACCTGGATACCCTCCGAGGCCTCGTTGGCCACGGCGGCGTCGGCGCTCTCCTGGGCCGCCGCCTCCTGCAAAAGGCCGATGGCGCTGTCCCGGGCCTGCTGGCGGGTGAGCCGGGCGGAGGCGAAGTAGTCCGAGCCGGTATACACGCCGGTCTCGTCCTCCGGCGCGGCGGCGGGGGCGTCCTCGCCGTCCTCCGTGCCGGAGACCAGGGCCGCCTCTCCCAGGATTTTCGTCCCCGCGTCCTGTGCTGCGTCCTGGGCGGCATCCTGAGCCTCCTGGCCGGCGTACCTCCAGTTCAGCGCCGCGGCGGCGCACACCAGCACCGCCATGGTCACCACTACCGCGTTTCGTTTCAGTCTCGCGCTCATGTGTCTCTTCCTCCTCCAAATTATGACTGCCATTTTGCCACCGTGACCCGATCTGTGGTGAGGCCTGTCAGCGCCGCCACGGCCTCCGTCACCGCCAGGCGCACCTCCGCCCGGTCCCCTCCCTGGCACACCACCAGGGCTCCCCGATACGTGGGATACGTCTGCCGGACCGTCACCGGCTCCGTGCCGCTGCCGCCCTTGACCAGCACGGTCTCGGAGCGCCTGGAGTAGTCCTCCGGCGCGGCGGTGGCGCCGCTGTACTCCAGCTCCGTGTCCTGGGCCAGCTGCCGCTCCCCGTCGGAGTCCACTGTCAGCAGCACCCGCACCTGTCCCACGCCGCTGATGGTGCTGAGAATCTCCTCCAGCTGGGTCTGGAGATCCGGCGGCTCCGGTTCCCTCTGTCCAATGGAAAGCCCGCCGCCGGGGCTGTCCCCCCCGCCCGGCCACAGCAGCAGCCCCGCGCCGATCAGCGCCACCAGGGCCGCGTATTTGTACCTGTCCCATATCTTTCGCACTCCTTCAGCTTTCAGTTTCATGCCAAACCTGCCTCTCCCGCGGGATGCCCAGCTCCCGCTCTATGTAGGCCGCCAGCTCCTCTGACCGGGGGCCGCTGATCTCCGCCGCCCAGGGCAGGGGCACTCCCTCCGCTCCGGTCTCCGTCTCCACCCGGACCGCGGCGGAGAGTCCAAGCTGGGCGGCTTTGTCCAATATATATGCTTCCGTCCGGGAAGCTATGACCGAAGCCAGCTCCGCGTCTGTCGCCTCCTCCAGCTCCGCCCGCCGTTCCTCCACCGCCTGGGTGTACGCGTCCAGATCCAGCTCCAGCCGGCTCAGGTCCGTCCGCAGCACCGGCTGGAGCAGCGCCGCCAGCAGGGCGAGCCCCCCGGTAAAGGCGGCGATCTTCCGGATGCTCCCCTCGGGAATGAGGGTCTGGGCCGCCGTCAGCAGCAGCGTCACCGCCACCACCGACGTCAGCCACTCCCGCACCGCGGCGATCACGGCGTCACCGCCGCCACGGAGGACAGCACCGAGATCAAAAGGAGAAAGGCGCAGCTGCCCGTCATGCCCAGCACCAGCCCAAAGGCGCCCCCCAGGCCGTCGATGAGCTTGCAGAGGCTGGGGGCCCCCACCGTGGAGGCCAGAAAGGCGGTGAGCTTGTACAGCAGGTACTGCACCCCCAGCTGCAAAAAGGGGTGGGCGCAGGCCGCCAGAATCCCCAGCATCCCGAAGACGCCGATGGTGTTTTTCAGCATCCCCGCGCCGGCCAGCACGGTCTCCGTCGCCTCGGAGAGAATGCTCCCCACCACCGGGACCACGCCGCTGATGGCGGCCTTGGCCACTTTCAGCGCCGCGGCGTCCGCCGACCCGGAGACCACCCGCACAACAGACAGGTACACTGTGAAGGCCAGCAGCACCGTGGTCAAAATCCAGGTGATCACCTTTTTCAGCGCCTCCGCCAGGGCCCCCAGGCGGTTTTCCGGCAGCATGGCGGCAGCGGCCAGCGCACCGGCGTATAAGTACACCATGGGCATCAGCAGCCGGTGGATCAGGTCAATCAGAAGATCCGCCAGAAAAACGGTGGTCACCTGCTGCACCGTGGCGGAGGTCATGGCGCCGGAGGCCGCCGCGGCCGCCGCCAGCGTTGGCAGCAGCACCCTGGAAAAGACGGACAGCTCCTCAATGGTCCCGGCGCCCAGCCCCATCAGGGAGTCCAGGCTTCCCGCCGTCAGCATAGTCACCGACAGCGCCCCCGCCATGGGCAGGAAGATGGTCGCCTTTCCGCCGTCCATCCCCTGGTAGAACCCGTCCACCGCGCCGCACAGCACCACCGCCAGCAGCACCAGCGCCGCTCCCCGGACCCGCTGGCGGAGGATGTCCCCCACCTCCCGGCCCATCCGGTCTAAAATCGCGCCGACCCCGGCGGCCAGCCCCTCCGGCGCGGAGGGGTCCACCTGGCCCAGCAGGTCCTCCGCGGCCTCCGGTAGCGCCTCCTCCAGATCTCCCGGGATCGAGGCCGCCCGGGCC
>CANAWG010000025.1 GCA_947365245.1 uncultured Oscillibacter sp.
GGGCTTCAAGAACGACCACATCCTGCTGATGCCCTACTCCGACATGAACGGCATCTCCGCCGGCAACTTCGTCCGCAACACCGGACGGCAGCTGACGCTGCGGGTGGGGGAGTTCCTCCGGGGCCGCATCATCAACGCCATGGGCCAGCCCATCGACGGCAAGGGCTCCTTTGAAGGCGGCGAGCCCTACTGCGTCAGCGGATCCTATATCAACCCCCTCCAGCGCCCTCCCATCCGGGAGCGCATGGAGTTCGGCGTAAAGGCCATAGACGGCATGATTACCATCGGCAAGGGCCAGAGAATCGGCATCTTCGCCGGCTCCGGCGTGGGCAAGTCCACGCTGATGGGCATGATCGCCAAAAACGTGAAAGCGGACATCAACGTCATCGCCCTGGTGGGCGAGCGGGGCCGGGAGGTCCTGGAGTTCGTCCAGAAGGACCTGGGCGAGGAGGGGATGCGCCGCTCTGTGCTGGTGGTCGCCACCAGCGACCAGCCCGCCATGCTGCGGATGAAGTGCCCCAGCGTGGCCACAGGCATCGCGGAGTACTTCCGGGACCAGGGGTACGATGTGCTTTTGATGATGGACTCCCTGACCCGGTTCGCCATGGCCCAGCGGGAGATCGGGCTTGCCATCGGCGAGCCGCCGGTGAGCCGGGGCTACACCCCCTCCATGTACGCGGAGATGCCCAAGCTCTTGGAGCGCAGCGGCAACTTCGACAAGGGCTCCATCACCGGCGTGTATACGGTGCTGGTGGAGGGCGACGACACCAACGAGCCCATCGCCGACACGGTCCGGGGCATTCTGGACGGACACATCGTCCTCTCCCGAGCCCTGGCCAACAGCAACCACTACCCGGCCATCGACGTCTCCGCCAGCATCTCCCGTCTGATGGTGGAGATCGTGGACCCGGAGCACCGGAAGCTGGCCTCCCGGATCCGGGATATCATGAGCGTGTACGAGAAGAACGCGGACCTGGTGGCCATCGGCGCCTACAAGCCGGGGACCAACCGAAACCTCGACTACGCACTGTCGAAAATTGACGCGGTGAACGAGTTTTTGACGCAGGATGTCAACGAGGCGTTCAGCTATGACCAGTGCATCGCCAGGATGCGGGCCATATTGAAATAGAGTACACCCAACAAGAGAGAAAGGGCTGAAACCGGTTGAAGAAGTTCAAGTTCTCTTTGGACACTGTCCTCTCCTACAAGCAGCAGGTGCTGGAGGCGCTCCAGGGCGAGCACGCCCTGGCCCTGGCCGCGGTGCGGGAGCAGGAGGCGCTGCTGGAGAATCTCTGGCAGGAGTACCGGGACTACAACGCCGAATACCGCCATCGGGCGGAGGAGGGACTCCTCCTCACCGAGGCGCTGATGTACCAGAACGGCCTGCGGGCCGCCGAGCGGGAGATTCAGCGGGAGACGGCCCGTCTGGAGGAGCTGCAGGCGGAGGAGGAAAAGCGGCGGGAGAAGGTGGTGGAGGCCAAGAAGGACACCTCCTCCATCGAGAAGCTGAAAGAGAAGAAGCTGGACGACTACCACAAGGCGGAGGCCAAGAGCGAGGAGGCTTTCATCGAGGAGTTCATCAGCACCATGCGGGTCAACGCCGCCAACGCCTGACGGGCGCGCCCCGGCGCGGAGTCCCTGCCGGAGTCCGGCGAAGCGGGTCCGATGGGGAGGCGGAGACGCGGCGAAATGAGTGAGCTTTCGCCTTTGGACGGAAGCGAGGAGTATGGAGCCCGCGCCGACGAGGGTCCAACACGGCGCATAAAACCGCCGTTTGGAAGATAGATATGTTACTTGGAAGGAGGTGAAAGAGAGATGGATCAGGTGTACAACAGTATGCTGTACATGGCGCAGCCGGCGGCGGAACGCCCCGCGGCGAAGCCCAGCCAGCCCCAGGAAAAGGACGAGTTCCAAAAGCAGATGGAGCAGGCCGGCGGCAAGACCGAGACCGCCAAGACCGGGACCGCCCCGCAGGATCAGCCCCAGGAGGGCCAGAGCGTGGCGGAGGACCCCCGGGAGCTGGAAAAGCAGATGGCCCTGGCCGCCATGGCGGTAATGCAGAACCCGGTGGTTCCGGTGGAGCAGGTGACGGCGCCGGAGGAGGCGCAGGTGACGGGCCTTGCCGAGGTGGAGATCGTCGTGGAGACGGCAGAGGCTCCGGAGAGCGCCCCCGTGACCGCTGACGCGGCGGAGCTGCTGCCCGAGGAGGGCGTGGAGGAAACCGCTCAGCAGCTGCCCCGGGAGCAGGCGAAGCCCGTGGAGATCGAGACCCAGACCACGCAGGACGCCGGCGCGGAGATGGAGGTCAAGGTGACTGCCGCTGAAAACGGCGAGGCCGGGCAGGAGACCAACAACCAGGACACCCCCCAGGAGGGCATGGCGGAGACGCCGGTATTCCAGGAGGTGCGGGAGATCCCCGTGAAGGTGGGCGAGGCGCCCGCGGCGGAGGAGACCCCGGAGACGCCCGTGGAGGACCAGATCGGCCCCAAGCTGGCCGAGGCGCTGAAGACCGGCGACACCCGGGTGGAGATTCAGCTGGCCCCCGAGAGCCTGGGCAAGGTGACCGTGGAGGTGACCCTCCGGCAGGACGGGACGCTGCACGTGGCGCTTCACGCCGAGAACAGCCAGACCCGCGGACTTCTGGAGCGGAGCGCCGATAACCTGATGGCCATGCTGGGCAGAGACGCGCGGCGGGAGGTCCAGGTGGAGGTTCCCCGCCAGCAGGAGAGCCAGCAGCAGAACTTCTACGATCAGCAGCAAGGCCATGAGCGCCAGCAGCAGCAACAGCAGCAGCACCGCCAGGAGCGGCAGGGCGGAGAGGATTTCCTCCATCAGCTGCGGCTGGGACTGGTCCCCGGAGACGGGGAGTAAAAACCAAACCGGAAAGGAAGTGAGACAATGGGCGATTTCATGAGCGATCTTGGCAACTATTACAAAGACCCCGCGGTGACGGGCACGGCAGGCAACAAAAAGGTCAATATCCAGAAAAAGGGCTCCAACACCGAGCTGGACATGACCGACTTTATCCAGCTGATGATCACGCAGCTGACCAACCAGGGCATCGATGAGTCGGTGGATACCTCCGATATGCTCAACCAGATGATTCAGATGCAGATGGTGGAGACCATGGCCAACCTGACGGACGCCTCTGTTATGAGCTACGCGGCCTCCCTGGTGGGACAGATGGTCACCGTGGGCAAGTACGACTCCGAGGGCAACCTCCAGGAGATCTACGGGCAGGTCACCGGCACCGGCACCATGAACGGAAACCAGGTGGTGTTCATCGACAACGGCGAGTACTATCAGATGAACGAGATCCTGGCGGTGGGCAAGCTGCCTCCCAAGAAAGAGGAGGTCGAGGACCCGGAGAAGCCCGGCGAGGGTGAGAAGCCTGAGGGACCGGAAGAGCCCGGTGAGGGCGAGAAGCCTGAGGGTCCGGGAGAGCCCGAGGGGCCGCAGGAGCCCGGCGGGGCGGACGGCCCGGAGTACGGCGGCGAGGACGGCGCGCCGGACAATCAGGGAGCGTGATGTGAGATGATCGAACGGGTATCCAGGCAGCAGCCGGTACAACCGATATCCGCGGCGGCCCAGCGGGTCCGGCAGGGAGCCGGCTTCCAGGGGCTTCTCCAGCAGGAGCTGCAAAAGGCGGCCCCGGCCCAGGAGGTGGCGTTTTCCAAGCACGCCATGAGCCGCGCGGAGGAGCGGGGCATCGAGATCACCCCCAGCCTCATGGACCAGATCCGGGGCAGCATGGTGCGGGCCCAGGCCAAGGGCGCCACCAACATCCTGGCCATGGATTCCGAGAAGGCGTTTATCATCAACGTGCCCCACGCGAAAGTCATCACGGCCATCACCCAGGACGAGATGAGAGACAGCGTATTTACCAACATCGATGGCGCCGTGTTCCTGTGAGACTTCACAAATGGCAGGACCGGTTTTCGGAGGCCATCGCGCTTCGTCCGAATGACGGGGCGCGGGCGGCGCCAGAAATCGAAAGGAGACTATTTTCCCTATGACTGGAGCAATGTACGCATCCATTGGCGGCCTGAAGGCGCACATGAGCAAGCTGGGCGTCATCGGCAACAACGTGGCGAACGTCAACACCCAGGGCTATAAGACCCAGCGCACCATATTCCGGGACAGCGTGTACAGCATGTACCGCAGCGGCAGCGACGGCACCCAGACGGTGGGCGGCAAGAACCCCTCCCAGCTGGGCTACGGCTCCATGGTGGCCAGCATCGACCTGGACATGTCCTCCGCCACCTACAACCCCGGCAACCCCACCGACTGCGCCATTGTGGGCGACGGGTTTTTCCTGGTGGGCAACAAGGACGTGGCCAACGTCATCGACCCCACCGATCCCAACAGCTTTAAGAGCCTGGCCCTGAGCCGGGTGGGCGACTTCCACCAGGACGCCAACGGCTATTTTGTGGACGGCACCGGACAGTGCCTCTACGGCTTTTTGTGTGTGGGCGTCACCCCCGAGGGCGAGCCCATCATCAGCGACCAGCTGGTGCCCCTGCGGGTGCCCCGCATGGAGAATGTGCCGGTGGATATCGAGACCGGCAAAGAGATTCCTGTGGACGCCACCACCGGCAAGCCGGGCGCGGACGCCGGTGAGGAGGGCGTAAAGTGGGAGTACCGCAATGTGGTCCGCTGGCCTCAGTACAAGAATGAGGGCGCAGCCGGCGGCGGCGGTGGTGGTGCCGGCGGTGGTGCCGGCGGCGCGGATGCCGCGGTGGGCATCAAGCTCAAGGACGCGGAGAAAACGGTAGGGACCGGCGACACCGCCACCACGGAGCCCCTGCTCCCCGCCACCATCGACGGGATCAGCTTTGACGAGAAGACGGGCTGCATCTCCGGCACCACCAAGGACACGGGAGAGAACATTATCATCGGCTACATGGCCATTGGCAGCGTGACCAACCCCAACGGCGTCAGCCATATCGGCGACTCCTACTACAGCGCCGGCCCCGGCGCGGGGGACCTGAACATCACCATGATGGGCGGCAAGGCCAAGGAGCTTTGGACCGTTGACGCCCAGGGCAACCCGGTCAAGGGGATCCACTATGTCAACGGCAGCATCCAGAGCCTCTACCGGGAGGAGAACCAGGGCAACCAGGGCGACCCGGTGGGCGAGAACGACCTGCCGGAGGGCTCCCGCCTCAACAGCGCCGGCGAAACCAGGCTGATGACCGGCTTCCTGGAGGCCCCCAACGTGGACCTGGCCACTGAGATCTCCGAGCTCATCACCACCCAGCGGGGCTATCAGGCCAACACCCGTATCATCACCGTGACCGACTCCATGCTGGAGGAACTGGTCAACATGAAGCGTTAAGGAACCGCTGAATAACTCCCCGTACGCATCTTCACACCATAAATTCCCGCTGGACTGCGTCAGAAAATCTTGAAATCCGTCGGGATTCCTGCGATTTTCTTCCCTGTCAGTGGAAATTTCTGGCGCAAATCTGCGCACGTTGATTTAGACCTTGTTTGATAAATGGCGGAATGCCCAACGGCGAGAGATTTTTTCCGACTCGCCAAGAGCCGCCGCTTCGCGGCGGTTGCTCGCTGGACGCGCCTGAGGGCGCAGTCGCCAATCAAGGCGATTTGACGCAGCCATACTTTGTGTATGGCAAGGAAAATTAACGCAGAGTGGCGGAAAAAGATCCGCCGTTTGGGCTTTTTGACATTTTTCAAACATGGCCTAGTCAGTGCTTCCTTAATCCCCGGATCTGAGTTTTGACAACGCGGCCTGCCGGGGCGCGCGAGACGCGCCCCGGCGGACACGCCGGAAAGGATGGCATATCATGATCCTTTTGACAAAGAGGAACCACGAGAAATTCCTGGTCAACCACCTGCAGATCGAGCACATCGAGTGTATCCCTGAATCCAAGATCACCATGATGAATCACGACTATTACCTCGTCCGCGAGAGCGTGGAGGAGATCATCAATAAAATCGCCGCTTACAACGCCAAGGTCCAGGATATTCACCGGGAGATCGCGGTGACGGACAAGCGGTGAGAAAAGAGAAAATTTACGGCCCGGGCTTGACCGCCCGGACGAAAGGGTGTACCATGTCATGAATATCAACTATATCATCGGTCTGGTAGGCGCCTTGGCCGTGTTCCTGCTGGGCTGCGTGCTGGGGATTAACATCGGCCCCAACGCGGTGGGGGATACCATCACGTTTGCCCCGGGAAACCTGTGGAACTTCTTTGACGCGGCCAGTATCTTCATCGTCATCGGATGTACGATGTTTATCGTGTGCGCCAGCTTCCCGGGCTCCACGCTCAAGGCCATGCCCAAGCACTTCGGGATCATCCTGAAGAACAAGCTCTTCGACCCCGTGCAGTACATCGAACAGCTGGTGGAGCTGGCCCAGATCGCCCGGAAAAACGGCCTTTTGTCCCTGGAGGAGAAGGCCAACGAGCAGACGGATCCGTTTTTCAAGCAGGCCATCATGCTCATCGTGGACGCCAACGACCAGGACAAGGTGCGGGCCATTCTGGAAAACGACATCGAGTGTATGAGCGCCCGCCACGAGGACGCGGCGGCCATGTATGACAAGGCGTCCAGCGTGGCGCCGGCATTCGGCATGGTGGGTACGCTGGTGGGCCTGATCAATATGCTGAACAACATGTCCCTGGACGGCGGAGGAGCCTCCTCCCTGGGCAAGGACATGGGCACGGCCCTGATCACCACGCTCTACGGCTGCATTATGGCCCACATGATCTTCGGCCCCGTGGCCCAGCTGCTGCGGGTCCGGGACGCGGAGGAGGTCCTCTGCAAGCAGATCATCGTGGAGGGCGTCATGGCCATTCAGGCCGGCGAGAACCCCAAGGCCCTGAAAGAGCGGTTGATGACCTATATGTCCCAGCGCGACCGGGAGATGGGCGACACCAAGGGCGGCGGAGAGTGAGACAGATAAGGAAAGGTGAGAGGAAGTGGCCTTAAAGAAAAAAAGCAGCGGCGGCGGCGGCGCCAACTGGATGGATACATACGGCGACATGGTGACGCTTCTGCTGTGCTTCTTCGTGCTGCTCTACTCCATGTCCACCATCAGTGAGGAGAACTGGAAAGCGCTGGTCATGAGCTTTAACCCCAAGGCCGCCCAGACCATCACGGAGACCGTGGGCGGCGACGGCCCCAGCGCCGACGCCGACGACGGCGGCGTCATGCCGGAGCCGCAGGTGGACGACAACGTCACGCAGGAGAAGGTCGACGAGGACATCGAGGCGCTGTTCCAGGCCATTCAGGCGTATATCCAGGAGACGAATCAGCAGAGCACCATCACAGCCGCCAAGGACGGGGGAAAGATCTACATCTCTTTCGGCGAGGCCGTGTTCTTTGATCCCGAGAGCTCCTATCTGCTGAAAGGGGCTGAGCCGGTGCTGGATGCGGTCAGCGGGATGCTGGATACCGCGTCCAACTCCATCAGTGAGGTGCGGGTCCTGGGTCACACCGCCCAGGGCAACCCCAACAGGCCCAACACCGTGAAGACGGACCGTACGCTGTCCAGCCAGCGGGCCGCCAACGTGGTTATTTACATTCAGGAGCACAGCGTGATCTCGCCGGTGAAGCTCATCAGCGAGGGGATCGGCCAGTGGCGGCCGGTGGCCACCAACGAGACCTCGGAGGGCCGGGCTCAGAACCGGCGGGTGGAGATGATCATCAGCGGCCGGGATCTCCAGATGGAGGCCGAGGGCGTGACTTCCTATTACACAGCGACCTACACGACAACCCAGTAAATCGCTTCGCGGCGGACTGCCGCGGAGCAGGCACAGGCAGGGGGACTTATGGCAGATGTATTATCACAAGCTCAAATAGACGCTTTGCTGAATTCTGTCCGCAGCGGCGAAAAGGATTTGGAGAAGTCGTCCTCTGAGCAGGAGAAAAAATACGCCAAATACGATTTTGCCAGTCCGCGGAAGTTCACCAAGGACCGGATCAAGATGCTCAACGGCATCTTCGAAAACTACTCCCGAGTGATCGGCTCCCGCCTGAACGCCAGGCTCCGAACCAGCTGCGAGATCACGGTGGAGAGCGTGGAGGAACAGCACTATTACGAGTTCTCCAACGCCCTGACCGAAGGGGATGTGCTGGCGCTGGCAAATGTGGAGATCAAGGATGCGCTGCAGGAGCAGCAGGTGATGTTCTACCTCTCCACCTCCACGGCCCTGAGCATGATGGACCGGATGATGGGCGGCGAAGGCGGGGTGGATGACAACCTGGATTCAGAGTACGCCTACACGGAACTGGAGCTGAAGCTCTACGAGGATTTGGCGGAGGACGTCATCTCCGTATTGGGCGTCAGCTGGGAGAACTACCTCCCCATCCGATTTACATACGAGCGCACGGATGTGAACCCCACGCTGAGTCAGCTGCTGGGTGTGGACGAGACCGTGGTGATCGTGGATTTGAAGCTGCAGTTTCCCAACCTCTCGGGACGCATGAGCATCTGCTTCCCGGGGGATATGCTGATGGGCGTCTTCGCGGAGATCAGCCGGGAGAACCCGGTGCGTAAAGTGGCGGCCGAGGATAAGTCGGATCAGATCTTTGAGAGTCTGCGGGACTCCAGCCTGGAAATCGTAGCGGAGATGGCAAACACACAGCTCTCCCTCAACGATATATACCGCCTGAACGTGGGAGACGTCATCGATCTGGGATACTCCAAGGATTCCCCCGTCTATCTGGAGATCGGCGGCTACCATTGGTTTACGGGCCGCATGGGGACCCACAAGAAAAATATGGCTATTAAGATAGATGATGTATGCTATCAGGCCGAGCAAAGGAGCGAATAGACGGTATGGAGAAAGAGTTATTCAGCCCGATGGAAATCGACGCCCTCGGGGAAATGATGAATATCAGCCTCGGCTCCTCTGCGACGGCGGTCTCCAATCTGCTGGACCACCGGGTGGATATCACTACCCCCAAGGTGACCGTGGTACCCACGGAGGACTTCACCATCGGCAACCTGGAGCCCGCCATGGGCGTCGAGATTAAATATGTGGAGGGCCTGGAGGGCAGCAACATCATGCTGCTGCGCCGCCGGGACATCAAGGTCATTGTAGACATCCTGATGGGGTCGGAGACGCCGGACGAGGAGTTCGAGCTCAATGACCTGACCATCAGCGCCGTGTGCGAGGTCATGAACCAGATGATGGGCGCCGCCGCCACGGCTATGAGCGACTTTCTGGGCTTTCCGGTGGATATCTCCACCCCCAAGCCCTTTGAGCTGGAGGACCTCCAGGCGTTCAAGGACAACCACCTGCCCAAGGGGGAGGACACCCTGGTGGTGGTGCGGTTTGCCCTGAAGATCGAGGACGCGCTGGAGAGCGAGTTCATGAACGTCATCACCGTGAAGCTCGCCAAAGAGCTGCTGAAAGGCCTGGGTCTGGGAGAAGATGACGGGGAGGAGCCGGCCGCGGCGCCGGCTCCCGCGCCGGAACCGGAGCCCGCCGGCGGCAGCAACCGGATGATGAGCCAGGAGGAGATCGAGCGGATGATGTCCGGCGGCGCCCCGGAGCCCGAGCCGGAACCGGAGCCTGCCGGCGGCAGCAACCGGATGATGAGTCAGGAGGAGATCGAGCGGCTGATGTCCGGCGGCGGCGCCCCGGAGCCCGAGCCGGAACCGGAGCCTGCCGGCGGCAGCAACCGGATGATGAGCCAGGAGGAGATCGAACGGATGCTGGCCGGCGGCGGCGCCTCGGAGCCCGCCCCTGCGCCCGCGCCGTCCTCACCGCCGCCCGCTCCTGCCCCCGCGCCGGCACCGGCGCAGACGGCGCCTCCGCCGCCTCAGCCTGCGTCCGCGCCCGCGGCCCCTGCCGCCCAGCCCGCCGCGGCGGCGGACATGGGGAGCATGATGGCGGCCATGATGGCGGCCATGACAACGGTGATGGCCAACAACAACGCCGCGGCGGCCGCGGTACAGCAGCCGGCGGAGCCCAAGGTCATTGCCACCAAGCCGGTGCCCATGAAAGAGCTGAATGTAGAGGAGGTCCTGGGGAAAGAGCAGGCCCAGAATCTGGATCTTATCATGGAGGTGCCCCTGCAGGTGTCGGTGGAGATTGGCCGCACCCAGCGGAAAGTGCAGGAGATTCTCGGTTTTTCCAAGGGCTCTTTGGTGGTGCTGGATAAGCTGGCCGGCGACCAGGTGGACCTGTTCGTCAACGGCAAGTGCATCGCCCGGGGCGATGTGGTGGTCATCGATGACAACTTCGGCGTCCGCGTCACGGAAATTGTGCAGAACCCCGACTTCGAGCTTCCCAAAAAGAAGTAAGAGGTGAACACAGGGATAATCATACGAACTATGCAAACTACTAAGATTGAAAAGGATGGATACGACTATGGCTAAAAAGATTTTGCTGGTCGACGATGCCGCATTCATGCGGAAGATGATCAAGGATACCCTGAGCAAGAATGGGTACACGGAGCTCTTTGAGGCTGTGGACGGCGCCGACGCGGTGGAGAAATTCGGCGAGATCGGCCCGGACCTGGTGATTATGGACATCACGATGCCCAACATGGACGGCCTGGAGGCTCTGAAAGCCATCCGCGCCAAGGACGGCAGCGCCAACGTGGTCATGTGCTCCGCCATGGGCCAGGAGAGCATGGTTATGGACGCGGTGCGCTCCGGCGCCAAGGACTTCATCGTCAAGCCCTTTAAGCCGGACCGTGTGCTGAAGACCGTCACCAACATCCTGGGCGAGCCCTGATCAGGATGTTGGGAGAAAATCCCATCTTCTCCCTGCTGGGGATGATCCTCAGCGTCGTGGTCATCATCGGCCTGGCCTACTGGTTTACCAGGTATGTGGCCGGACGGGGAGGGCTGGGCGCCTTTGGCCCGCTGAAGGCGGGCGGAGGACTGGAGGTGCTGGCGCAGCTGCCCTTGGGGCGGGATCAGAAAGTGATCGTGGTTCAGGCGGGGCAGCGGTATTTTCTCCTGGGCGTTACGGCCTCGGAGGTCTCTCTGCTGGCGGAGTTCACGGCGGAGGAGACCGCCTGCTGGCTGGAGCAGGCAAAAACAGCAGATCAAAAGGAGACGCCCAGCTTCCGTCAGGCGCTGGACACGGTTTTGCGCCAAAAGGGGCGGAGGTGAGGGAATGCTGCCAGAGGGATTGATCAGTATCAACGGCGACAACGTGCAGGTGCTTCAGATTCTGTTTCTGACCACCATGATTACGCTCCTGCCCTCGCTTTTGGTGATGATGACCTCCTTTGCCAGGTATATCATCTCCCTCTCGTTTCTGCGCACGGCCATGGGCACCCAGCAGACCCCGCCGAATGTCGTGCTGGTGGGCCTGGCGCTGATTTTGACCTATTTTACCATGGCCCCCACCTTTTCCCAGATCAGGACGGAGGCCTATGACCCCTACGTGGCCGAGGAGATCAGCCAGGAGGAGTTTCTGGAGCGGGCCGCCGACCCGCTGAAAGGCTTCATGCTCCGCAACACCCGGGAGAACACGATAAGGATGTACTGCGACCTGGCCCACGTAGAGACGCCCGATGCCAACGACGCGGCCGCGCTCATGGCGCTGCCCATGCGGATTATCATCCCCTCGTTCATGACCACGGAGCTCCAGCGGGCCTTTACCATCGGACTGCTGCTGTATATCCCCTTTATGCTGATCGACATCGTGGTGTCCTGTACGCTGATGTCCATGGGCATGATTATGCTGCCGCCGTCCATGATCTCCGCACCGTTCAAGCTGCTGCTGTTTGTGTCGCTGAACGGCTGGGAGCTGATGTTTTCAAGCCTGGTGCAGGGAGTCCACTAGCGGAGGGAGGTCTGAGAGATGGATGCAGCCGCTGTGTCGGATCTGCTGCGGGACGCCGTGGGGCTTGTCATCAAGCTGGGCGGCCCCATGCTGATATTGAGTATGCTGGTGGGCGTGGTGGTGGCCATCTTTCAGGCGGTGACCCAGATCCACGAGCAGACCATCGGCTTTATCCTCAAGGTGGCGGTCATTGTGGCCGTCCTCCTGCTGGGCGGCGGCTGGATGCTGGAGTCTTTGCAGGAGTATACCAGAGAGATTTTCACCCTGATTGCCTCCTGATGGAGAGGACGGTATGATCGATTGGGCTGAGCTGACGCTCTTTATGTATATCACCGCCCGCATGAGCGGGTTCGTGCTGTTCAACCCCATTCTGGGCCGGCGGAATATCCCCGGGATTTTTCGCAGCGGATTTGTGCTGGTGCTGTCGGTGTTTGTGATCTCCTTTGCCGCGCCGAACTCGGTGCGGGTCCCCGGCAGCCTTATTGAAATGGCGTTCCGGCTGCTGACGGAGTTTGTGCTGGGATACCTGCTGGGGCTGGTGATGAACTTCTTCTTCTATATCCCCCAGCTGGCGGGCCAGACCATAGACACCCAGATGGGCATGACCATGAACCAGGTCTACGATGTCAGCTCCCAGGCCAATTTGTCGGTGAGCAGTATGCTGCTGAACACGCTGATGACGCTGCTGTTTTTCGCCGCGGGCGGCCACCATACGCTGCTGCGGCTGATGCTGACCTCCCAGGAGGTGGTGGCGTTCGGCACCGTCACACTGGGGACGGAGGCGGCGAACGCCATGCTGGAGGTCTTCATAGAGTGCACTTTGCTGGCGGTGAAGCTGTGTATGCCGATTTTGGCGGCGGAGCTGCTGGGACAGCTGGGCATGGGCGTTTTGATGAAAGTTATTCCGCAGATCAACGTATTTTCCATCAACATCGAGCTGAAAGTGATTATCGGCCTGACGCTGCTGCTGCTGCTGATTGCGCCTTTCAGCGAGTTTTTATTAGAGGCGGAGCGGGCGATGCTGGACAGCATGCACACTCTGCTGGGCCTCCTCTAGGGGCCGTGCTGGATTGACGGCTAAGGGGGGGATGAACGTTGGCCGAGGGTTCCAAGACCGAAAAAGCAACACCAAAAAAACGACGGGATGAACGAAAGAAAGGCAACGTCTTCCTCAGTCAGGACGCCGTGGCGGTGGCGACGCTGCTGGGGTCCTGCGCGGCGCTGTGGCTGATGGGCGGAGCGATCGTCGACCAGGTCTCCCGGTTTATGGAGATGTGCCTGGCGGCCTGCGCGGGGAGCCTCTCTGTGGCGGATCAGGTGGCGGAGCTGGAGCACCAGGGATTTTTGCTGCTGGTGCGGACGGTGCTGCCGCTGCTGCTGGTCACCGCTCTATGCGCCATTGTGGCCACGTTTGCCCAGACAAGGCTCTTGGTCAGCGGCGAGCTGCTGCGGCCGAAATTCAGCCGAATCAACCCCCTCCAGGGATTTAAGCGGCTGTTCTCCCTGAAGAGCGTCGTGGACGCCCTGAAAGGTGTTATCAAAATCACGCTCCTGCTGGTGATTATCTACATCAGCCTGGAGAGCATGGTCCAGGAGAGCTACAAGTACCTCTATACGGACCTGCGGGCGGCCTGCGCCCACCTCTTTGAATGCGCCAAGGGCATGGTGATCCGCATCGCCATCGCCTTTATCGCCGTGGCCGCGCTGGACTTTTTGTACCAGTGGTGGGACTACGAGCGGCAGCTGAAAATGAGCAAGCAGGAGATTAAAGAGGAATTCAAACAGACGGAAGGCGATCCCCAGGTCAAGGGCAAGATCAAGCAGATCCAGCGGGAGCGGGCCCAGCGGCGCATGATGCAGCAGGTGCCCTCTGCCGACGTGGTCATCCGAAACCCCACCCACTTCGCGGTGGCTCTGCGCTACCGGCCGGAGCAGGACGCGGCCCCCGTGGTCCTGGCCAAGGGACAGGACGAACTGGCTCTGCGGATTGTGAAAGTGGCGGAGGCGCACAAGATCTCGGTGATCGAGAACGTGCCCCTGGCCCGCTCCCTCTACGCCTCCACGGAGGTGGACGGGGAGATTCCCCCGGATCTCTACGGTCCGGTGGCGGAGGTGCTGGTCTACATCTTCCGTCTGAACAACGATAAGCGGCTGACCAAATAAAACGGGCCGTCTCACCCCGGGGTGAAAGGGACCGGGCGAAAGCGGCCCGGTCCGGCGGCGGAAAGGAACTTACGGAACGGGAGGTGACCGGCGCGTGAAGCGGATACTGAACAATGCAATATCCCTTGGCGTTGTGGTCATCGTCCTGTTTTTGATCATCCCGCTGCCCACCCAATTGCTGGACTTTCTGCTGATTATTAACATCGGCCTTTCGATCATGATCCTCATGATCACCATGAACATCTCCGACGCGCTGGAGTTTTCCATCTTCCCCTCGCTTCTTCTGATTACCACGCTGTTCCGGCTGGGACTGAACGTGTCCACCACCCGGCAGATTCTGAGGCAGGGCTACGCCGGCGAGGTCATTCAAAACTTCGGAAACCTGATTACCGGCGGCAACATCGTCATCGGCGTGGTCATCTTCCTCATCATCGTGCTGGTGCAGTTCATCGTCATCACCAAGGGCGCCGAGCGCGTGGCCGAGGTGGCCGCCCGCTTCACCCTGGACGCCATGCCCGGCAAGCAGATGGCCATCGACGCCGACCTCTCCTCCGGCCTCATTGACGAGCAGGCCGCCCGGGAGCGGCGGTATAAGATCCAGAAAGAGGCCGACTTCTACGGCGCCATGGACGGCGCCACCAAGATCGTCAAGGGCGACGCCATCATGTCGCTTTTGATCACGATGATCAACTTCCTGGGCGGCGTGCTCATTGAGATTCTCATCAACCACGGCGAGTTCGCCACCGCTCTGACCCGCTACTCCATCGTCACCATCGGCGACGGGCTGGTATCCCAGCTGCCGGCGCTGATGATCTCCACCGCCACCGGCATGATCGTCACCCGGTCGGTGTCCGAGGGGAGCCTCAACAAGGACGTCATCAGGCAGTTCAAGGCCCAGCCCCGGGCCATCATGACCACCGGCATCATCCTGTGGTTCCTGGCGGTCATTCCCAACACCCCCCACCTGGCTCTGGCCCTGGGCGGCGGCGTGCTGGTGGGCGGGGGCTGGCTGGTCAGCCGCCGCATGGAGCAGGAGCGGGCCGCCGAGGAGGCCGCCGCCCAGAGCGCGGAGGCCCAGCCGGAGGCCGCGCCCCCCAGCGAGACCGACTACTACAAGGACATCAACAACGTCTATTCCCTGCTGTCCGTGGAGCCTGTGGAGATGGAGTTCGGCTACAGCCTGATTCCCATGGTGGACGAGAGCCACGGCGGCAAGCTCATCAGCCGCATCGTCATCTTCCGGCGGCAGTACGCCCAGGACATGGGCTTCGTCTTCCCCTCCATCCGCCTCCACGACGCCTCCTCCCTGGGGACGAACCAATACGTCATCCGCATCCGGGGCGAGGAGGTGGCCCGGGGCGAGATCCTGGTGGACTACTACCTGGCCCTGGAGCCAGCCAACCCCCTTGGCGAGGTGGACGGCATCGAGACCATCGAGCCCGCCTACGGCATCCCCTCCCGGTGGATTCTGCCGGAGAACAAGGAGATGGCGGAGATTTACGGCTACAATGTCATCGACCCCCTGTCCGTCATGCTGACCCACCTGTCGGAGACCATCCGCAAGTACGCCCACGAGCTCTTAAACCGGGCGGAGACCATCCAGCTGGTGGAGAACCTGAAGCGGACGGAGCCGGAGCTGGTGGAGGAGGCCATTCCCAACGTCGTCAGCTACGCCACGCTGGAAAAGGTCCTGCGGAACCTCCTGCGGGAGGGCGTGCCCATCAAGGACCTGGGCATCATTTTGGAGACCCTGGTGGACAGCCTGGGTCAGGGGCGGGATATCGACGCCGCCACGGAGCAGGTCCGCGGCGCCCTGGCCCGCACCATCACCCGCCGCTTCTGCGAGGACGGGCAGCTCCGTGTGGTCACACTGGACGCGGAGGTGGAAAAGAAGATCATCGCCTCCCTCACCCGCAACGAACAGGGCGTGTACCTGGCCATGGGCCCAGATCTCATGCAGCAGATCGTGGGCCAGCTGGCGGAGCAGATGCGAAAATTCAGCGACCTCTCCCAGACGCCCATCATCCTGGTCAGTCAGGTGATTCGCGGCTATTTCAGCAAGATGATTACCCAGTTCTATCCCAACGTCTACGTGCTCTCTTTCAATGAGATCACCAGCAACGTCCAGATCCAGGCCCTGGGCAACATCACCCTGGACGCCCCCGCCCGTGAGCGAAAGGCGGTGGGGACATGAGCCAGGCCGCGGAGACCAGACAGTATACCGAAGCTGAGATCGAGGCCATGGAGACCCAGGAGCTGCTGCGCCTCTACAAGGAGACCGGCGACGAAATGCTGAAATGGCCCCTGGTCCTGCGGTATGAGGGACTCATCAAGAGCGCCGCCATGCAGATCCGCGGCGTGTACTCAAGCTTTGCCCAGATCGACGATATCATCAACGAGGGCATTTTGACGCTGCTGTGGGCCATTGACAAGTACGACCCAGACAAGGGCGTCAAGTTTGAGACCTATGTCTCCAAGCGCATCCGGGGCATGGTCATCGATCTGGCCCGGAAGCAGGACTGGATGCCCCGGAACGTCCGCCAGCGGGCCCGGGAGATCGACCTGGCGGCGTCGGAGCTGTCCTCGGAGCTGGGGCGCTACCCCACGGACGGGGAGATCGCCCAGCGGCTGGGAGTGAGTCCGGAGCGGTATCAGAAGGACGCCGCCAACGTGGCGCTGAGCAACATCCTCTCCCTGGATATGCTGATGGACACCCGGGAGGACGGCTACCAGCTGGAGATTGCCTCCGGCGACAGCCAAAGCCAGCCGGAGACGGCTTTGCAGGAGCGGGAGATGCAGCGGGCTCTGGCGGCGGGGATCGCCACGCTGCGGAAAAACGAGCAGATCGTCCTCTCCCTCTACTACGAGAAAAATCTGCACCTCAAGGAGATCGCTCAGGTGATGGAGCTCAGCGAGCCCCGGATCTCCCAGATCCACACCCGGGCCATCCAGAAGCTGCGCAGCTATATGGAAGCATACATGAACGACACCGGAGAGACAGCCAAATCCAGGAGGAAGAAGGGGTAACATAATGTACAAGGGCTTTTACAATCTCACCTCCGCCATGCTGACCCACCAGCAAAACCTGAATGTAATCGGCAACAACATGGTGAACATCTCCACCGCCGGCTACAAACAGCAGCGGTACACGGCCAGCACCTTTGACGACGTGATGTACAGCCGGGTGGGCAACATCTACAACATCGGCGAGGAGATCGGCCGCCAGAGCTACATCCGGGCCCCCAGCCAGATCTACACGGACTATTCCCAGGGCATTCCGGAGCCCACGGGGCTGCCGCTGGACTTTGCCATCAACGGCGACGGCTTTTTCGCCGTACAGAACGCCGACGGGGATATCGCCTATACCCGCATGGGCAACTTCACCCTGAACGACGAGGGATACCTCTGTCTCCCGGGCTACGGCCAGGTTCTGGATCCGGACGGGCAGCCCGTCTACCTAGGGACCGACAAGGTCACCGCCACGCAGCAGGGCCTGATCTACTACGAGGACGGCAGTCTCATCGGCCGGCTGGGCGTCTACACGTTCGAGGACAACGAGCAGCTGGTTCGCAATGACATGGGCCTTTTCACCGGCGAGGGCGCCCAGGCCGCGGAGACTTTCGAGATCTGGCACGGGTATCTGGAGCGGTCCAACTCGGACATGGTCAAGCAGATGACGGAGATGATCACCTATCAGCGGGCATTTCAGAGCGCCGCCCAGATCAGCAAGATCTACAATGAACTGATGACCAGAAGCGCCAACGACGTGGGCCGTCTGGTTTGATTTGACTGAGGAGGCTGCCAGAACATGAATCAATCCTTTTTCATCGGTGCGGTGGGCGCCCACCAGCAGCTGAAAAGGCTGACCGTCCACGGAAACAACATCGCCAATGTCAATACATACGGCTTCAAGGCGGAGAAGGGGCGCTTCACCGACCTGATGTACGACCACATCCGGGCCATTGAAAACGACGAGCTGCCCTCCGGGACGGGATCCGCCCTCTGGGTCACGGACACGGACTTCTCCGCCGGCGCCCCCGTCTCCACGGAGCGGGATCAGGACTATATGATCGAGGGGGACGGCTTCTTTGCCCTGGTGGACCTGGAGACCAACGAGATCTCCCTCACTCGGAACGGCTCCTTTGTGATTTCGGAGCTGCAGCGGGCCAGCGGCGAGGTGGACGACACGGGTACGCCGACTATGGAGACGGTCTACTACCTCTCCGACAACCAGGGCCGTTTCGTCCTCAGCCGCAGCGGCGGCATGATCGAGGTGGCGGACCGGCACGCCGAGCAGCCGGTGGGCGTATTTGATTACATCAATTACAGCGGCATGGAGCACATCGACGGCACCCGGTTCCTGGCTGTGGACAAAAACGGCGGCATCCGCCTCGGCGACAGTCCGGCGATTCAGGGGATGCTGGAAAACTCCAACGCGGACCTGGCGGAGGAGCTCACCAAGGTAATTGAGAGCCAGCGGGCCTACGGCATGGCGCTGAAAATGGTGCAGACCTCCGACGAGATTGAGACCACCATCAACGGTCTGAGCAGCTGAGAGAGGGGGAAGCTATGAATATCAAGAGTTACGATCAGCTGACCTCCCTGGAGCTGGATACCCTGAAAGAGATCGGCAGCATCGGCACCGGCAACGCCGCCACGTCGCTCTCCGCCCTGATCGGGATGCCGGTGCGCATTCAGATGCCGGAGGTCCGTATCATGGGCTACAACGAGGCCATCGAGTGGATCGGCGGTCCGGAGGAGATCACCGCCGGCGTGCTGGTGGGTATGGGCGGACAGATCAGCGGCATCATGCTCTCCGTGCAGCAGCTGGAATTTGTGAATCTGGTGCTGGAGACGATGCTGGGAAAGACCGTGGCGGACTACACGGAGCTCCAGGAGATGGAGCACTCCGCCCTGACCGAGGTGGGCAACATCATGATCTCCACCTTTATCAACGCCTTGAGCGGACTGGCGGGTATTGACATAGATCTGACAGTCCCCGCTTTCACCGTGGATATGCAGGGCGCCATTATGGCGGTGCCCATGGCGGAGTACGGCGGACAGTCCGATTATATCATGACCATCGGCGGCGACTTTATCTGTAACGGGAAGAAAATTCCCTGCCGCCTGTTGTTGTCACCGGATATCCGGTCTTTGAACTTTTTGCTGAGGAAGCTGGGAGTAGACAGTGGAAAGTAAGATCACAATCGGCATTGCGGATATGAAAATGGCACAGAACAGCGGAATGCTGATCACCTACGCCTTGGGCTCCTGTATCGGAATCTGCCTCTACGACCAGAAGATCAAGCTGGGGGCGCTGATCCACATCATGCTGCCGCTGAACATGGAGCCGGGACGCAAGAACACGATGAAGTACGCCGACACGGGTATCCGTGAGACGCTGAAGATGATGGAGTCCAAGGGGGCCTCCCGCAGCCGTATTACCGCAAAGATCGCCGGCGGCGCGAAAATGTTTGAGATCAAGGGAGGATCGCTGTCCAACATCGGGCAGCGGAATATCGAGAGCGTGCACAACACCCTCAAGCGGGAGGGCGTCAAGCTTTTGCAGGAGGACGTGGGGGGCACCGTGGCCCGCACCCTGCTCTTTGACGTGAGCACCGGCCTGGGCTGCGTCCGCTGCTATGGAAAACCGGAGCATATTTTCTAAGGGGGCCGCCGCGGTCTGCGGATGGGATTGACGCGGCGTCTTACTCAAATACAACCATTGGAAGGAGTGTTCGGAACATGTTGGAAGAGGATAAAAGGGGCATTTTGCTGGAGTCCGGCACAAACGAGATCGAGGTCATGCAGTTCACCATCAACAACAGCCTCTACGGCATCAACGTCGCCAAGGTCAAGGAGATTATTGTCTCCGCGCCGGTGAAGAGCATGCCCCACGCCCACCCGGCGGTGGAGGGTATCTTCAAGCCCCGGGACCTGGTGATCACGGTGGTGGATCTCCCCAGATACCTGCTGGGGGTGGAGACGGAGAAAGGCCCCAAGGACCTGTTCATCGTCACCAATTTCAACAAGATGAACATCGCTTTCCGGGTCCACACGGTGGTGGGCATCAGCCGCATCTCCTGGAAGGACATCCAGAAGCCGGACAAGACCGTCTCCGGCGGCAACGAGGGCGTGGCCACGGGCATCGCCCAGTGCGGCGCCGACCTGGTCACGATTCTGGACTTTGAGAAGATCGTGGCGGAGATCGCCCCGGAGACCACCATCCAGATGTCGGAGATCGACCAGCTGGGCGAGCGGCAGCGCAGCGACGCGGCCATTTTGGTGGCGGAGGACTCTGTGCTTTTGAGCAAAATGATCGAGGAGGCCCTCCACAAGTCCGGCTATGTCAACACCCGGATGTTCCCCGACGGCCAGGAGCTGTGGAACTATCTGTGCAGCGTCCGGGGCAAGGAGCTGGATAAGCACGTCTCTCTGGTCATCACGGATATCGAGATGCCCCAGATGGACGGCCACCGGCTGACCAAGCTCATCAAGGACGACAAGGAGTTTACCCATGTTCCGCTGATTATCTTCTCTTCTCTGATTACCGAGGAGATGCGCCGCAAGGGCAAGGAGCTGGGCGCCGACGAGCAGATGAGCAAGCCGGAAATCGGCCATCTGGTGCGGGTAATCGACCACCTGCTGGATGTGAAGGGCGAGTAACAATGGTAAAGAAGGGAACCCATGGCTAGTAAATATATTGTAAGGCAGCCCATCAAGGATGTGGGCGGCAAGATTTTGGGCTATGAGATCCTGTACCACGGGGAGAATCAGGCGTTCAGCGCAGAGAACTCCTCCGCCGGAGACTTTGCCTCCGCGGACACGGTGTACAGCTTCCTGACCCAGAACAGCACCAAGGCCCTGAAGGGCTCCTTGAACTTCATGACTTTCACCACCGCGCTGCTGATGCGGAAGACCCCCCGGCTGTTTGACCGGTCCGAGCTGGTCATCCAGATTGACGACAGCGTGATTATCCATCCCCTCTCCATGCGGTTTGTGGACCAATTCGCCAAGGAGGGGTACAAGATCGCGGTCAACGAGTTTGAGTTTGCCCCGCGCTATCTGACGCTGATGGACAGCATTGACTACATCAAGATCAACGCCGAGACCATTCTTCCCGCGTCCATGCGCAACACCATTGAGATTGCCCACAGCATGAATAAGAAGTGCATTGTTACCAACATTGAAGACGAGGCCTCCTACCAGCAGGCGGTGAACATGGGGGCGGACGCCCTGGAGGGCACGTACGTGGCCGAGCGCATGACCACGGCGGTCCACAGCAGCGCCTACCTCCAGAGCAGCTTTTTCCAGCTGATGGTGGCTGTGACCAGGGACGAGCCGGATGTGGACGAGATCGAGCGGCTGATCTCCATGGACGCCAGCCTGACGTTCGGCCTTTTGAAGATGGCCAACTCCGCCTACTTCGCCCTGCGGCACCGGGCCACCACCATCCACCAGGCCATTATGACCCTGGGCCTGGGGCAGCTGAAGCAGTGGATCTATCTGCTGAGCGCCAGCAATATGGACAACGCGGACCCCGGCGGCACGGAGGAGTTTTTGAAGCTCTCTTTCATGCGGGCCAGCTTTTGCAGCGAGCTGATGAAGCACGCCAAGGATATGCCCATCAGCCGCTCAGAGGCTTATTTGATGGGGATGTTCTCCACGCTGAACTATCTGGTGGACGCGCCGCTGGAGGAGATTCTGGAGGAGGTCCCCGTGGCCGATGAGATCAAGGCGGCTCTGATCCGAAGAGAAGGACGCTGCGGGAAGCTCTACGAGCTGGTTTTGAGCTACGAGACGGCCAACTGGAACGCCATCACCACCTACGCCGAGGAGCTGGGTATTCCCAACCAGGTGATTACCAACACCTATTTTACCTGCATGGAGGATGTGAATTTCCTCTGGGACCAGCTGAACCACACCTCCCCCAACCAGGAGCCGGAAGAGGCTGCGGAGGGTTCGGCGGCCGCGGAGACCGGCGAGTAATGCCGGCCGCCTAAACGGACAAAAGAGCGCCCCGGCACCTGACAGGTGCCGGGGCGCTTTCGCACGTGTGCGATTCGCCGATTAAGCTGGGCTTGCCTTTGATTCCGTCGGCTCTGCCGACACCACCGCAGCGGCGATATCGGCAAAGCCGCGCAATACAAATCTCTCCCAAATCCGCATGGATTTTGGAAACCACGGCATCAAAAGGCGGCCCGCCGCATTTTAATTGAGGACTCGTACTACGTTCTGCCGTGATGGGGGGATTTGGAGACGATCTCGCAGGCCCGCATCAGCTGAGTGGTGATGTCGCTGCTGTTCTGCACCTCATAGAACGTGAGCTTGGGAATCATCTCGCCCTTGCTCATAACCACGTATTTGGGAGGCAGGTGGTTCAGGGTGTAGGCCATGACGTCCACTATGCAGTGGTCGCAGCAGCAGGTATGGGAGGCGCGCATATACTTCTCCGCTTTCTCCCGCACCAGAACCTCCATGACGTTGACGTAGGCGGGCGGCTCGTACGCCTCCTGCCGAGGGGCCTTTGCCGCGGGAGCGGCGGGCGCTGAGGACTGAGCCGGCACAGCCTGCGGCTCGTACGCCGGAGGGGGAGCGGCGGGCGTCGGTTCCGGAGCGGGCGCGGGAGGCGGCGGAGGAGCGGCGGGCGCTGATTCCGGCGCAGGCGGCGCTGGCGGCGCCTGGACGGCGGGCTCCGCCGGATTCAAAGAGGCCTCCAGGGCGTCCTTGATCTGGGAGGAGACAGCGGCGTCGGCGTTGATGGAAGCGATGATGGGAGCGATGGGCTGCGCCGAAGGCGCGGCCTGAGGCTCCGGGGCCGGCGCGGCGGCGGGCTCCGCCGGAGCCGCGGCGGGTTCGGAGGCGGCGGGAGCCGCCGTGCCCCGGTTTTTACTGAGCAAATTCATGACATGGGCGGTTTTGCTGGTTTTGGAGTCCTTGTTTGAGGCCATAGTGAAACTCTCCTTTATGTGAAGTTACCGTTTTTTTCGGAGGGGGAACCGGTCCCCTGCCACGGCGCTGACGATCTTCTGCAGGTCTTTGGCGGAGGTGGAGTCGGGCTTGTAGCTCAGGACACTCTGCCCGTAGGCCGGGGCCATGGCCACGCTGACGCTTCGGCGGATTTTGGTCTGGAACACCTGGCTGTGCAATTGCTCCGCCACCTGCTCCGCCAGGTCCAGAATGTCCCGGGAGAGCGTGAGACGGAAATTGTACTTGTTCAGGAGAATTCCCAGAACTTTCAGGTCGGGATTAAAGGAATTCTGCACCGTTTCGATGATGTCCTGAATCTGGGAGATGCCCACCAGGCTCAAGACCTCCGCCTCCATGGGGAGGATGATGCCGGTGGAGGCCACGTATGCGTTGATGGTCAGGATGTTCAAAGACGGCGGCGTGTCGATGATGATGAAGTCGTAGTTGTCCTTGACGGCGTTCAGCTGCTGGGAGAGCATGAACTCCCGCCGGGGGGCTGTGAACTCCACCTCCGCCGCAGAGAGCAGGATGTCCGAGGAGAGGATGTCGCCGTAGTCCGTGTGGGCGATGGCCTGCTCAATGGCGCAGTTCCCTTTCAGCACATCGTAGATGGTGTAGCCGTCGCCAATGTCCAGTCCC
The DNA here is from genome assembly GCA_947365245.1 of uncultured Oscillibacter sp. Taxonomy (GTDB): domain Bacteria; phylum Bacillota; class Clostridia; order Oscillospirales; family Oscillospiraceae; genus Oscillibacter. The sequence continues at coordinate 23,555 of CANAWG010000025.1, forward strand.
AGGGTAAAGCCCAGGTTCCCCTGGGGGTCCAGGTCGACGCCCAGGACCCGGGCGCCCCGCTGGTGCAGGCCGCAGACCAGCGCGGAGACGACGGTGGTCTTGCCAACGCCGCCCTTTTGATTCGAGACAGTGATGATTTGCGTCAAAGGTTTTTCCCCCTTACTGTAAAAACTGTTGCGCGGAGCTCTTATTTTTATTATACTATATGTCGATAGAAAAACATAGAGGAATTGTAAAAAAATCTTTTTCCGGGGAAGCGGGGCCCTGCCGCCGCGGGAGGAAACCGACCCTCCGGAGGTCATTTCATGAAGGGAGTGGATCACTATGGCATCGATCAGCGGAACCAGCGGTTACAGCGCCAATAGTATTTATGGCACCAGGAACGTCATCTCCGGCCTTGCCAGCGGCATGGATACGGAGAGCATGATCGAAAACGCAATCTCCGGCTATAAGAACAAGATCTCCAGTCTGAATCAGCAGCGCACGAAGCTGAGCTGGCAGCAGAACGCCTATCGCGACATCATCGCGAAGATGGCGGGATTCTCCTCCAAGTACACCTCCTACACCTCCTCCACCAACCTGATGTCCAGCACCTTTTTCAATCAGGCGGTGCAGACGGTGGCCAACGGCGCCAACGCCTCCAAGGTGGCGGCCTCCGGCCGGGGCACCAGCAGCGTGGCCATCAACGGCATCAAGCAGCTGGCCACCGCAGCCACCTATAAGCTCAGCGGCTCCAAGCTCATGGGCGGTACGGGCGAAGAAAAGTTTGCCTCCGCCGCGGCTTCCAAGAGCTTTGACCTGGACAAGATGACCGTCAGCAGCTTCAGCGGCACCATGACGCTGAACTACGGCGAGAACCAGACCCTGTCCTTTACGTTCAGCGAGGGCGATGTTTTCAAGGACGTCGACGAGCTGGCGAAGAATATGCGCAAGCAGCTGGAGGGACAGACGATCGCCCTCTCCAACGGCGGCGGCAAGAAAGCCTCCGACATGCTTGACATCGAGGTGGATGAGGTCAACAACACCATCTCTTTCAAGGACAAGAACAACAACAAGGTCTATATCAGCAGTGTCAGCGAGAGCATGGCGAACGCTTTCGGCGTCACCACCGGCGAGGGCAGCAAGTCTTTCAAGGTGGGGGATCTCACAAAACCGGTCTCCACCGTGGACTACCTCAGTGACTCCAAGAGGCCTATGAGCATCACCCTGGACGGTGTGACCAAGAGCATCGGCATGCCCTCTAACGAAGACATCATTGAGCAGCTCAAGGCGCAGGCGAAAGAAGAGAGCCCGGATAAAGCGCAGGCGATCAACGATCTCGTTGCAAAGCTGGAGAAAAATAAGGGCCTTTCCGACGAAAAGAAAGAGGCGCTTACCGACGCGGAGAAGGACCTGCGCGCCCAGGCTTATGTGGACGCGCTGCAAGGGAAGATCGACAAGGCCTTTGGTACGCTGGAGGGCGGCGGTAAGAAGCTGGGGGTCAGCAACGCCGCAACAGAGAACGGAAATATCCAGCTGTCTTTCAAGGCCGGCCAGCCGGGGTCCTCTTTCGCCGTCAGCTCCAGCGTGGGCAAGTCCATGGGCTTCGACGGCACCCAGCTGACCAGCTATGTCAACGTCAACAAGACGCTGAAGGACCTGCTGGGCGAGAAGGGCCTGGAAGGCCTGGAGACCCTCGATAAGGACGGCAAGCCTGTCACCGACAAGAACGGCAACACCATCTACGCCCTGACGATCAACGGCAAAAAGATCGGTGACTTCACCGCGAATACGGAGCTGAGCACCATCATGAGCCGGATCAACAGCAACAAGGACGCCGGCGTCAACGTCAGCTATTCCAAGCTGACCAATGAATTTACATTCACCGCCAAGGAGACCGGCAGCGCCGGGAACATCGATTTCAGCGCCGAAGGCTATGGCGCCAAAGAGGGGCAGACGAAGACGCTGGGCGGGATGCTCTTCGGCACCAAAACCGAAGACGGGGGCGGGCCGGAGCTGGTCGGCAAGGGCGGCCAGGACGCCATCTTCACTGCCACCATCGACGGCAAGGAGATGGAGCTGACCCGCAGCTCCAACATCGTGGACTTTGACGGCCTGTCCGTCACGCTCAAGGGTACATTTGGCTATCAGCAGAAAGAGGAGAATGGCAAGCCGGTGGTGGATGACAAGGGCAACCCCGTCTACACCGACGAGCTGGACCGGACCGCGGAGAAAGTCACCTTTACCACCAGCTCCGACGCCGACAAGATCGTGGACACCATCAAGGAGTTTGTCAACGACTACAACGAGATGGTCAGCCAGATCAAGAGCGCCTACTCCACCCTGCCCATGCAGCGCTCCAACGGCGCCTATTACGAGCCCCTGACCGACGAGGACAAGGAGAAGATGAGCGACAGCGCCATCGAGGACTGGGAGGAAAACGCCAAGGCGGGCATCCTGTTCGGCGACCGGGATCTCTCCAGCCTGTACAGCCGCCTGACCTCCGCCGTGTCCATGTACGGCCAGGACCTGTCGGATCTGAAAGCCGCGGGCATCACCGTGAGCTACAGCAACGGCCTGAGCACCCTGTCCTTCGACGAGAAGGCTCTGCGGAGCACGCTGGAGAGCGATCCGGACCGGGTGAAAGATATCTTCAGCAAGAGCACGGAAAACGGCGCCGCCACCAACGGCCTGATGGCCGCCATCAAAGACCCGCTGGAGGCTTTCGGCGGCACTACCGGCGCGGTCAAGGGCACCCTGGTGGAGAAAGCCGGCTCGCCGCTGGCGCCCACCAGCATCTATCAGAACTATATCCAAAAGCAGCTGGACGCCCTGGACACCCAGATCGAGAAGTGGCAGGATAAGATGTCCGATCAGGTGGACTACTACACCACGCAGTTCTCCAAGCTGGAGCAGCTGATCGCCCAGATGAACTCCCAGAGTTCTTCCCTGTCGCAGATGATGGGCGGCTATTAATTAAGGAGTGCCACAAAAAATGGAAATGCGAGGCTTCCAACAGTATAAGGAACAGAGCATCAACACCATGACCCAGGGGGAGCTGCTTCTCCTGCTGTACGATGAGCTGGTCAAACGGCTTACGCAGGCGGAGCTGGCGCTGGGCAAGGAGAACTGGACTTTGTTTGAAGCCTCCGTCCAGCGCGGGATCGATATCATCGAATATCTGGACGAGACGCTGGATATGCAGTATCCCATCAGCGCCAACCTGACCCGGCTCTACGAATACTTCACCTATGAGCTGGGCCGGGTGAAGATCGGCCGCCGCATCGAGGGCCTGACCCATGTGAAGTCCATGGTGAACGAGCTGCGGGAGGCCTTTCGGGAGGCGCAGAAAAACGGAGAATCCGGAAAGTAGGTGCCAGAGTGGACGCGTCAACGCTGCTGGACGCCCAGGTGCAGACCAAGCGAATCTACGGTCTGCTCAATGAGGCGATGGAGCTCTCCCGCCAGATGGCGGAGGCCGTGGACCGGGACGACCAGGTGGCCATCCAGATGCTGGTCTCCATGCGGGAAGAGCCCGTACGCAAGCTGCGGCAGGCCCGTCAGGCCCTGGAGGAGCAGCGGGATGCCTTGGAGCCGGAGACGGCTCGGCGGCTCTCCCAGCTCTTAAACGGG
>CANAWG010000026.1 GCA_947365245.1 uncultured Oscillibacter sp.
CGGCCGGAGAACCGGGGAAAGACCATCGTGGCCCTGCTGCCGGACGCCGGGGACCGCTATCTCTCCACGCCCATGTTCGCGGAGTGAACCATCCCGGCGGCTGCCGGCATTCCCGCCCTTGCGCCGGGGCGGCGGCTGTATGGCCGGAATCCAGCCAGGCGTACGCTGCATTTTTAGGAGGCCGCTATGACGGACATTACCACCATCGGTGAAATCTTGATCGACTTGACCCAGACCGGCGTCAACGGCGCGGGCATCCCCCAGTACGACGCCAACCCCGGCGGCGCTCCCGCCAACGTGGCGGTGGCCGCGTCCCGGCTGGGGGCCAGCACCGCTTTCTGGGGCAAGGCGGGGGAGGACGGCCTGGGGGCGTACCTGCGCCGGGTGCTGGAGGAGGGCGGCGTGAACTGCGCCGGGCTTCTCGCCGGCCGCCAGGCCACCACCATGGCCATCGTCTCCGTGGACGCCGATGGAGAGCGGGACTTCCGCTTTGTCCGGGGGGCCGACCAGGAGCTGACGCCCCAGGAGGTGGACGAGGCCGCCGTGCGGTCCAGCAGGATCCTCCACTTCGGCTCCGTGAGCCTGACGCCGGGGCTGGCCCGCAATGCCACCATCTTCGCCGCCCGGACCGCCCATAAAAACGGCCGGGTGGTGAGCTACGACCCCAACTACCGCCCCGCCCTCTGGGCAAGCCGGGCGGACGCCGTGGAGTGGATGCGTCTGCCCCTGCCCCTGGTGGATATCATCAAGCTGTCGGAGGAGGAGCTGCCTCTGGTCACGGACCTGTCCGATCCCGAGGCGGGCAGCGCCCTGCTGGCCCGGCAGGGGATCCGGCTGGTGATGGTGACGCTGGGGAGCCGGGGCGTGCTCTGCCGCTGGCAGGGCGAGACCTGGCGCCAGGACGGCGTGGCCGTGAAAGTGGCGGACACCAACGGCGCGGGGGACACGTTCCTGGCCGCCGTTCTCAGCCGCCTGTGCCGCCGGACGCCGGAGAATCCCCTGGAGGATCTGACCCGGGGAGAGCTGGAGGACATTCTGGCCTTTGCCAACCGGGCGGCGGCCATCACCTGCTCCCGCAGCGGGGCCATTCCCGCCATGCCCACCCTGGAAGAGGTGGAGGCCATGGCCTGAGAACTCGAGACGCTAAAAAAGCGGAGCGCAGCGCGCTCCGCTTTTTAGTTTATCGAAAGACTACCGTGCAAAAAAAGCGGTTGGCCATGTGGGGGAGCACGAGGGGGCCGCGCCCGCCTCGTATTGGATCAAATGTCTGCAAATGTCTGCAGCAGCGGACATTTGCGCCGCATCGCGGCAGATTTTCAAACCGCCGTGTGGTTTGAAAATCGAGACATTAGCAGGCCGCTGAAAGGGTCCTTTAGGACTCTTTCAGCGGCCTGCCCGGAGCGCAGCGCGCTCCGCGTTTTGTTATGCGTTTTTCAGCCGCTCTCCCGCCAGCGCCATCTGCTCCGCCGTCAGGTCCCAGTCCGGGGAGACGCTCACCAGCCGGTCCGGGAAGACCAGCAGCCAGTCATCCACGGCCTCGCCGCCTAAGCTCCGCCGGTAGGCCGCCTCCGCGCCCCAGGGGGCGGCGGGCACCGCCTCCCAGACGATCTCGCCGAACGCCTCGTCCTCGCTGGGGGCCAGGGCCTCCTCCAGCACCAGGGGATACAGCCGCGCCCGGGGCTTGGTGATTTCGTAGCTGAGCCAGAGCCGCTCCTCCCCCTCCCGAACGGTCTCCCGGCAGCTGCGCCGGGAGACAAGGACGGAACCCTGGTGATACTCGTACCGCCGGACGTGGCTGTAGCCTTTCCCGGTGAGGTCCGAGACGGTAAGGGGCAGGTCCACGGGGGAGACGTCCCACGGTTCCTGGGCGTAGGTGTACGTCTCGCCATTTCTCGTGCTGAACCAGCCGCCCCTGATGGAGGCGAAGGTCAGCGCGCCCATCAGCACGGCGGCCAGCACCACGTCCGCCAGCAGGGTGAGGAGGAGGTTCAGCCCAAAGGAGGCTTTCATCCGCCGCAGCAGGGCCGTGATCTTTCGCAGCAGGAGGATGATCAGGCAGATGATGAGCGTATGGAGCAGGAAGTAGATCACGGGGCCCGGCAGGCCCTGGGCCAGATAGGACAGCAGATACAGCGCCGTCCAGGGAATCAGAAAGGCGAAGCCCACCCAGTTGATCCACCGGACGTCCCCGGGATCGGCACAGGGGCCGCCCTGGGCCGTGGACCGCTTCGACCGCCGGTACCAGAGCCCATAGTGGGTCAGAGCGACCAGCAGGAGCACGCTCACCAGCAGCCACAGGGGGCCGGTGAACAAACTGCCGTTGCTCTCCAGAACGCGCAGCGGATCCACGATCAGCGTGCGGACAAACAGCCCCAGCATCACCAGGGAGAGGAGGAGAAGAAGAATATTGGACGGCAGGAAGTTCCGCTTCATGGACCGGTGAACGGCCTCCAGCCGGACGGACTCCTCCGTCTCCAGGGGGATGGGGTCCGCCGCCTCCGAGCAGTAGATCTGCATCTGGAACCAGTCCGTCACCTTCTCCCACCCGGCGGCGGCGCACAGCTCCGCCAGGGTCTGCTGCCCCTCCGTGGGGCCGGGGTTGAACTGGGAGGCGTCGGGGATGTAGGTGACGGCGTAGCGGACCCTGGCCGGCTCCGCCCGGCGGTACTTCCACAGCCGGGCGCCGACACTCTCCAGCCGCCAGCCCTTGGCGGCCATGGCGGAGAGATGCTCCTCCACCCGCCTGTACTCGTACAGGGTCAGATTCTCCGCGCGGTATTTCACGTCTCTCATTCCAGGCGCCCCCTCTCGTCCATGCAGGCTTCATAGTCCGCCGTCAGCGTTTGCAATCGGCGGTACTCCTCCTCCAGGGCCCTTTGGCCCTCCGCCGTGATGAGGTAGGTGCGCTTTCGCCCCTCCACTCTCGTCTCCCGGATCATCCCCGCCTGGGAGAAGCTCTCCAGCAGGTTGTACAGGGTCCCCGGCCCCACGGCCACCCGTCCGCCGGTCATGGACGCCACCTGGGCTGCGATGTCCGCGCCGCAGCACTCCCGCCGCAGGCACAGCAGGATATAGAACATCTGCTCCGTCAGCGTCTGGAATTTTGCCCGCGCCATGGCCCCGCCCCCTATTATCGAATATCGTTATCTCTTGGCCTCAGTATATAATCGAATATCGATATTGTCAAGGGGAAATTTTCGGCGGCCTTTTTCTTGCCTTTTGGAGGCGATTGCGGTATACTACCAGAGAAATTATTTTGAAAAAGAGGGATTTGACATGACGTATTCATTTCGCCCCCGGGGCATCTGCGCCCAGGAGATGATTGTGGACGTGGACGAGCAGGGCGTGATCCAGGATCTTCGGATCGTGGGCGGCTGCGACGGCAACCACAAGGGTCTGGCCGCCCTGGTAAAGGGCATGAAAGCCCAGGAGGCCATGGAGCGGCTCAAGGGCATCTCCTGCGGCCCCCGGCCCACCTCCTGCCCGGACCAGCTGGCCCGGGGCCTGGAGCAGCTCCTGGCCAAGAGCTGAGCCAACCCGGGAGAAGAGCATGAAGATCGTATTGGTCATCGACCAGTTTGACGACGCCAACAACGGTACCACCATCAGCGCCCGCCGCTTTGCCCAGGCTCTGAAGGCCCACGGCAACGAGGTGCGGGTCATCGCCACCGGGAAGCCGGCGGACTATAAGTACGCGGTGCGCCAGATGCGATTTTTCCCCATCGTGGAGCACCTGATTACCAGCCAGGGGATGCGTCTGGCCATCCCCAATAAGCACGTCTTTGAGAAGGCGGCGGCCTGGGCGGACGTGGTGCACTTCATGATGCCCTCGCCCCTGGCCGTCATGGGCCTCAGGCACGTGGAGAAGATCGGCATCCCCCATACGGCGGGCTTTCACTGCCAGCCGGAGAATATCACGTTCACCCTCCACATGGGCAACAGCCGCCGGATGAACGACTTTGTGTACGGGAAGTTCCGGGATACATTTTTCAACCGCTTCACCCACATCCACTGCCCCAGCAATATGATCGCGGACCAGCTGCGGAGCCACGGCTATACCGCCGAGCTCCACGTGATCTCCAACGGCATCAGCCCGGAATACGTCTACGGCAAGCGGCCCAAGGAGGACTGGATGGAGGGCTTTTTCAACATCCTCATGGTGGGCCGGTACGCCGGGGAGAAGCGGCAGGACGTGCTGATCGAGGCCGCGGCCAAGAGCCGCCACGCCCGGGAGATCCAGGTGATCCTGCCGGGAAAGGGACCCCTGGAGAAGAAGTACCGGCGCCTTTCGGAGAAGCTCCCCAACCCCGTGGTCATGGGCTTCTACGAGCCGCAGCGGCTCATTGAGATCCTCCACATGGCGGACCTGTACGTCCACACCGCCGACGCGGAGATCGAGGCCATGAGCTGCATGGAGGCGTTCGCCTGCGGGCTGGTGCCCGTCATCGCGGAATCTCCCCGCTCCGCCACGCCCCAGTTCGCCCTGGACGGGCGGAGCCTGTTCCCCGCGGGGGACAGCGACACCTTGGCCCAGCGCATCGACTGGTGGATCGAGCACCCGGCGCAGCGGCAGGAGATGGAGCTCCGGTACGCCGAGCACGCCAAGCAGTACACCCTGGAGCGGTCCATCCGGCAGACGGAGGAGATGTTCCGCCAGGCCATCCAGGAGCAGAAAAAACAGTGCTGAGATCCCAATGAACAGGGCCGCAGGTTTTTACCTGCGGCCTTTATATTGTCCCTAAAGGCGCATATAGCGGCCAAAACACCCCGTCTGCGGGAGAAAGTCCTACCGGCTCCCGGCCAAAGAAAAGGCCGCGGACGACACACCCGCGCGCTGCCTCCCGCGTATACTGGCATGAGCTGGGAGGAAAAACGAGGGCCCCGTTTGGCCCATGGCGCCGGGCGGGGCGGACTGAGGTGAGAGACTGATATGGCATATTCCGACCGGGAGCTGCTGGCCCGCCTGATCCAGTGCGAGGCCGGCGGCGAGGGCGACGTGGGGATGCGGGCGGTGGCCGGCGTGGTGATGAACCGGGTCAACGCCACCGGCGGGGAGTACGCCCGCGTGGGGCAGGGCAGCATCCGGAACATCATCTTCCAGCCCTATCAATTCGTCTGCGCCAGCGAGACGGAGGGCGGCGCCTATAACCCGCAGAACATCTACAATATGCGGCCCGAGCAGATCCACTACGACATCGCCGACTGGGCCATCGCGGGCAACCGGATCCCGGAGGTGGCGGAGTCGCTGTGGTTTTACAACCCTTTCGGGCCCAAGTGCCGCTCCCGCTTCCCGTCGGATGTGGGATACTGGCAGACCCGCATCGGCGACCACTGCTTCTACAATCCAACAGACGCCTACTACAGGACCTGAGGGCGTCTCAACATTTTCGGCGCCGGAGGGCGCATGGAGGTATTTTATGGCAATCATGCAGAATCAATATTCTCCCCAGTCTGCCGCCTCTGGGGCGGGGGCCCGGCGGGCGGACACCGTGGACTGGTCCCAGGAGATCACCCCGGCCAGGCCCGCGGGGGGAGCGGTCTCCTCGACCGCGAATCCCCAGCTGGACATGAAGAACGACCTCCCCACGGAGGTTATCGACGCCCCCACCACAGTGGCCGAGGCGGAGGCGGGCTCCTGGAAGGCCATGCTGAGCCGGAACATGGGCAACTACGTGGTGGCGACCTTTTTGATCGGCACCCAGGGCACCGTGTCCTGGGAGGGGATCCTGTACGATGTGGGCAACAACTACCTGACCATCTATCAGGCGGGCCGGGACCGGTACATCGTCTGTGACATCTACTCTTTGAAGTACATCGAGTTCTACGACACCAGCCGGCGGCGGATGTGCGACGAGATCCTGCGGCAGCAGGGCTGGCCGCCCAACGGCTAAAGGGCGGAAAGAGACCCCGGGAGACGTCTCCCGGGGTTTCTTTTTTGAACGTTCACATCAGTGCCTGCGGCCCCGGTAGCCGCTGCGGCGGCTGGTGCCCACATTGCGCCCGTAGCGGTAGCGCCGGCGGCTGAAGATCAGCTTCCAGGCGGCCAGAATGACAATCAGCGCGATCACCACGGCGATGGCGATCCGCACAGAGGTCCTGGCGAAGAAGAGCTTCAGGTCCCGCAGGAAGATCTGGGAGCGGGACGCCTCCACATCATTCAGCGCCAGCAGGTCCACGGAGGCGTACTCCACGCCGCCGTAGCTCAGGGTCATGGTCCCCAGCACATCCCCGGCGGCAATGGGGGCCTCCACCGGGTCGGCTTTTAGGGTGATATCCCGCTCCATGCTCTCCGGGGCGATGTCGTTTGCCAGCAGCACCTCCACGTCGCCGCGGGGGTGGACCACCACATGGTCCGTCTCGGACAGGGACACCGCCACGTCCTGCACCATGTCGTCCTTCCGCAAAAGGGTCTGGTAGGTGAAGTTGTCAAAGGCCCAGTTGAAGAGCTGGTTGGTGTCGTAGAAGCTGTACGTCCGGGTCTCGTTGTCCTCCAGCTTTACCCGGTCGCCCGCCATTACCACGCTGATGAAGCTCCGGGTGCCCCGGGTGGCGGTGGACACCAGGCAGTGGCCCGCCTGGGAGGTGGAGCCGGTCTTGATGCCGTGGGCGTCGCCGTTGAGATAGCCCCGGGTGTACCAGCTGCCGATGAGGTAGTTGGTGGTGCGCAGGGTGCGGGCGGCGCTGACGTTGGTGGCGGGGATGACCACAGTGGGCGTGTCGCAGATGGGCATCAGCTGCTCGTACTTCATGGCCTCTTTGGCAATGAGGTACATATCCCAGGCGGAGGTGTAGTGCTGGGAGTCGTGGATGCCGTGGGGGTTGACAAAGTGGGTGTTCTTGCAGCCCAGGGCCTGGGCCTTGGCGTTCATCTCCCCCACGAAGGCGGCCACGGAGCCGGAGACGGTCTCCGCCAGAATCTGGCTGGCCTCGTTGGCGGAGACCACCATCATGCAGTACAGCAGATGCTCCACCGTCATGACCTCGCCCGCCTGGATGTTTGCGGTGCTGCCGTCGCTGGGCAGGCCCTCCAGGGCGGAGGCGGAGGCGGTGATGGCCTGGTTCATGTCCAGCTTTCCCTTGTCGATGGCCTCCAGGGTCAAAAGGCAGGTCATGATCTTGGTGAGGCTGGCGGGGTAGAGCTCCTGGTGCTCGTTTTTGGCGTAGACCACGGCCCCGGTGTGGGCGTCCACCAGCAGCGCGGCCTTGCACTGGATCTCCGGCGCCTCCAGCGCCGCGGCCTGGGGCGAGGCCCACAGGGAGGCGGTCAGGACTGCCAGCAAAAAAACAGATAAAAGACGATGGATTTTCATATCATTCTCCCGGAATCTGTGATATAATCTGCATCAGGTATGGAAAACCGGCGGAAGCCGGCAGAATTCGACATCCTTAGTATAACAAAAAAAGCGCGGGAGTTCAACAGTGGACGAAAGAGGAAATGCGGTAAAATGTGAAAAAATTTTGCTGGGGCTGGCGGGGCTGTTCCTGGTATTTCTCCTGGTGCTGTTTTTCCGGGACCGGGCGGCCCTGAAAGCGGCCCCGGTCACCGTGGAGACGGAGAATGCCGTTCCCCAGGAGTCGTTTCTGCCGGACGTGTCGCCGCTGGACGTCAACTCCGCCTCGGCGGAGGAGCTGGCGGGCCTGCCGGGCATTGGCGAGGTGCTGGCGCATCGGATCGTGGACTACCGGACGGCCAACGGCCCCTTTGAGGCGGTGGAGGACCTGCTGTCGGTCTCCGGCATCGGGGAAAAGCGGCTGGCGGAGCTGGAGGGAAGAATTACGGTGGGTAATTAAATTTGAATATATTACTATTTGTGTAGGAGAGCTTATGAAAATTCTGGTTGTGGACGATGAGAAGCTGCTGGTCAAGGGGATGAAGTTCAACCTGGAGAACGAGGGGTACGAGGTGGAGTGCGCCTACGACGGCGCCGCCGCCGTGGAGCTGGCCCGAGAGGGGAAATTCGACCTCATTATTCTGGACGTGATGATGCCGGAGGTGGACGGGCTGGAGGCGTGCATGCGCATCCGGGAGTTCTCCAACGTGCCCGTCATCATGCTCACCGCCAAGAGCGAGGACGCGGACAAGCTCATGGGCTTTGAGTGCGGGGCGGACGACTACCTCACAAAGCCCTTCAACGTCCTGGAGCTGAAAGCCCGGGTGCGGGCGCTGCTGCGGCGGGCCGCCGGGGTCCAGCGCAGCCGGGGGGCGGTGCTGCAGTCGGGGGACCTGGTGCTGAACACCGAGGAGCGGACGGCCGTCCGGGCGGGGGAGAGCGTGGAGCTCACCGCCAAGGAGTACGATCTCATCACGCTTTTGATGCGCAATCCCCGGCGGGTGTACAGCCGGGAGAACCTGATGAATGTGGTGTGGGGTTACGCCTACGCCGGGGACTACCGCACGGTGGACGTCCACATCCGCCGCCTGCGGGAGAAGCTGGAGAAGAACCCGGCGGAGCCGGAGCACATCTGCACCAAGTGGGGAGTGGGGTACTATTTCAAGGAATAAACCGTCCATCTGGAGCAGCATCCAGTTTCGCTTCGGCCTGAGCTACATCGCCGTCATCGCCGGGGTGCTGCTGCTGCTGAACACCTATCCTCTGATGGTGTCGGAGGATCTGGTGTTCCGCTCCAAGGAGACCACGCTGCAAAGCAGCGTCTCCGTCATCGTCTACTCCCTCTCCGGACTGGACCAGCTGACGGAGGAGAACGTGGCCGCGGCCATGGCGGTGGTGGAGGAGTCCAGTCTTTCCCGGGTGTTGGTGACCAACAGCATGGGCCGGATCCTCTACGATACCCGGGAGACCGGCGGCGCCATCGGGGAGTACGGATTGTACACGGAGATTGTCCAGGCCCTGCTGGGAAACGACGCTTTCACCTGCACCTACGGCAGGGGGGCTTTCCGCAGCCGGGCCTCCTCGCCGGTGCTGTACCGCAACCAGATCATCGGCGCGGTGTACGCTTATGAGTACGACACGGAGCAGGCCGCCCTGCTGGCGGGGCTCCAGGCGAACCTCCTGCGCCTCTCCGCTGTCATCGCCCTGGCGGTGGCGGCGCTGAGCCTGGTGCTCTCCAAGGCGCTGACCCGCAAGATCGGATTGCTGCTCACCGCCATCCGGCAGGTGCGGGCGGGGGCCTACAGCCACCGGGCGGAGATTCAGGGTAAAGACGAGATCGCCCAGATCGCCCAGGAGTTCAACAGCCTCACAGACCGTCTCCAGACCACGGAGAGCGCCCGGCGGCGGTTTGTCTCCGACGCCTCCCACGAGCTGAAGACCCCCCTGGCGGCCATCCGCCTTTTGACGGACTCCATTTTGCAGACGGAGGACATCGACCCGGCCACCACCCGGGAGTTCGTCTCCGACATCGGCCAGGAGGCGGAGCGTCTGGCCCGGATTACCGAGGACCTGCTGCGGCTGACCCAGCTGGACAGCGGCGCCATGGGAAAGCCCGAGGTGGTGGACGTGCTGCCGGTTCTGGAGCAGGTGATGCGGATGATGAACCTGGTGGCCCAGGAAAAGGGCGTGGAGCTGACCTACGACGCGGCGGAGGGCTGTACGGTGCTGGCCGCCAAGGACGAGATCCACCAGGTGATCTACAACCTGGTGGACAACGCCGTGAAGTACTCCGCCGCCGGCGGCGCGGTGCAGGTGTCCTTGCGCTGGCAGAGCGAGCAGGTGGTGCTGGAGGTGGCGGACAACGGCGCGGGGATCCCCGAGGAGGACCTGCCCCGGATCTTCCAGCGGTTTTACCGGGTGGACAAGGCCCGCTCCCGGGCCGCCGGCGGCACGGGGCTGGGATTGTCCATCGTGCAGGACACCATGGAGAAGCGGGGCGGCACCGTGGAGGCCGCCAACCGCCCCGGCGGCGGCGCGGTGTTCACCGCCCGCTGGCCCTACGCGGAGGGAGGTGTGCAGCCATGAGGAGAAGGATCCCGCTGATCTGCTGCGCCGCGGCGCTGGCGCTTCTCTGCGCCGCCTGTGCCCCGGTGGAGCGGGAGACGCCGGAGAACAGCTATCAGCTCTATTTCCGGGGGAGCGACCTGACGGCCTCCTCCGGCGGCGATGTGTTTGAGACCGAGCCGGTGGACCTGCCGGAGGGGCTGGACGCCCAATCGGCGGCGGAGGCGCTGCTGGAGGGACTGCTGGCGGGCCCCCGCAGCGAGCTGCTGCGGAGCACGCTGCCCTCCGGCGTCACGCTGGTGTCGGCGGAGGTGGAGGGCAGCCGGGCGCTGGTGGACTTCTCCGCGGCGTACAGCACCCTCTCCGGCGTACGGCTGACGTTGGCAGACTACGCCGTGACGCTGACGCTGACCCAGCTGCCGGAGATCGCCTCTGTGAAGATCACCGTCCAGGGCCAGGAGCTGGCCTACCGGGACAAGCAGGTCTTCACCGCCCGGGATGTGCTGCTGTCCTCCGAGGAGGACGTAGTGGGCACCGTGGAGGCGTCGCTGTACTTCCTGAGCGAGACGGGTGAGCTGACGGAGGAGCGGCGGACCCTGGACCTCTACGAGGGGGATACCCAGGCGGCGGCGGTCATCCGGGCCCTGGAGGGGGCGCCGGAGACCAAGGGTCTTGCCACCGCGCTGCCGGAGGGCTTCCGGGTGCGGAGCGTCTGGCAGGAGGAGGATACGTGCTATGTAAATCTCTCCTCCGCGCTGCTGGAGGGCCTGGGGGAGGCGTCCGTGGACACGGCCCTGCGGTCCCTCAGCGAGTCCCTGTGCTCTTTGGACACGGTGGAGGAGGTGCGCTTTCTGGTGGACGGAGAGTTTGACGAACAGTACGGCGGCGGAGAATTGTCCGGGCCCCACACTGCCCCGGCGAAAGCAAAATAAGATCCCACGAATAAACCGCGGCGCGCCTGTTCCGGCGCGCCGCGGTTTCGCTGTGCAGTTCAATCAGGCGAGATACCCGGCGGCAATGGCCTCCAGGGCGTCGGGCTCCGTCTCTCGCCAGAGGGCGAAGCCCTTTTCGGAGGCGGCCTTTCCCACCTCCACCAGGAACGCGGGAATCCTCTCTTCCAGGATCACGCCCAGCTCCCGGCCCATGGTCTCGCTGCCCTGGCGGCCGTCGCCGCCCACGAACAGGGTAAACGCGGACTTGGGCTGTCCGTCCACCAGCTTGGACGCCCCCCGGAAGCCCAAGGCCCCGGTCTGGTGGGTGCCGCAGGAGGAGGGGCAACCGGAGATGTGGATCTGGGGCAGGGCGCCGTCGGGGAGGCCCGCCTCCCGCACCGCCGCCACGCAGGCTGCCAGCAGGCCCTGGGAGTCCCGCATGCCCACCTGGCAGACGGTGCCGCCGATGCAGCTGACGGAGGTCTCAAAGAGGGTCTGTGCGCCCTCGTGGGTCAGATCCAGCATGATCCGGGTCTCCGCGCCGTTGAGATTGACGAGGTAGGCGGTCTCATCGGGTGAGAGGCGCATCTCCGCCCCGGGCATCTTCGCCATGGCGTCGCTGACGGCGCACAGCGCCGCCGGGGCCGGCTGGCCGCCGATGGGGTGCCACACCACGGTGTAGAGGCCGGGCTGCCTCTGCTCCAGCACCCGGGGGCCGGAGACGGCGGAGCCGTCGCCGGACTTCTCCAGCGCCGCGGGGTGGAGGTCCAGATCCAGATCCTCCCGGCCGGCGAAGACCTCCTCCAGCTTCTCCAGGTAGGCTTTGCGGTAGCCCTCCGGGCCGCCGCAGGCGTCCTGCATGTAGCGGGTGCGGGCCCTGCCCCGGTTTTCATAGTTGCCGTAGGCCCGGAACGTCAGCCACATGGCCTTGATATAGTAGAGAATTTTGCCGGGCTCCACCGCCTCCGCCACTTTCACGCCGAAGCGGGGATTGTTCCCCAGGCCCCCGGCGCTGTACACGTCGAACTTCCCGTCACTCCTGGCCGCGAAGCCCAGGTCCCGGTAGGTGGCGTGGGTGACGTTCTTCGGGGAGCTGGAGAAGCCCACTTTCAGCTTCCGGGGCATCTTCTCCGCCTTGATGAAGTTCATCAGGTACTCCCCGGCGGCCTCCGCCCAGGGCAGCACGTCGAAGTACTCGTCCTTCTCCGTGCCGGAGAGGGGGGAGCACATGACGTTGCGGGGGTAGTCTCCGCCGCCGCCCATGGTGACGATGCCCGCCCCCAGGGCGGCCTCCATGATGTCCCCGGCGGTCTTTCCGTCCAGGTCGTGGAGCTGGATGGTTTGGCAGGTGGTGAAGTGGACCCGGGGGACCTTGTGCTGCCGGATGGCCTCGGCGGTAAAGGCCAGCTTCTCCGGCGTCACCCGTCCGGCGGTCATCCGCAGCCGGAGCATATTGGCCCGCCCGCCCTTCTGGGCGTAGCTGCCGTAGAGGCCGGAGAAGCCCTTGTAGGCGGCCTTGTCCAGCTCCCCGGCGTAAAAGGCGGCGGTCTTCTCCCGGAACGCGGGCAGATCCTGCTTCCAGGTGTCAGGATGGATGGTTTTCATAGCGGTATTCCTCCTGTGCCGGGAGAGACCCCGGCTGAGATTTCACCCGCTAGTTTACCATAGAAAACCGCTGGGAACAACTGTTTTTTGCACAATTTCCGGGAGGTAAAAAAATGCCCGCCGCCCCGGGGAAGCGGGGCGCGGAAATTTTGGCGCGGGCGGCAACAAAGCTGTTGACAAATCGATCCGGTCTATGGTATCATACTTCAAGTGTTTGAGAGGCGGGGCCTCGCGAGGCTACGGAGAGATGTCCGAGTGGTTGAAGGAACCGGTCTTGAAAACCGGCGAGGCGCAAGTCTCCGTGGGTTCGAATCCCACTCTCTCCGCCATTTTGCAAAATCAAATAAGGACCTGCGGAAGTACCCAAGTGGCCGAAGGGGCTCCCCTGCTAAGGGAGTAGGCTGGATAAAACCGGCGCGAGGGTTCAAATCCCTCCTTCCGCGCCATCAAAAAAGCCTTGTATTTCAATGGATACAGGGCTTTTTTGCTGCCCGTTTTTAAGGGAATACCCTTTATTTTACCCTTTACAGATTATTTTGACCCTTTTTCAGACCGTCATAGTAGCCCTGCATCCGACTTGCTGTGTCTTTCATCATCTGTTCGGAAGTGTGGGCATAGACGTTCAAAGTGAAGCTGGCGGTTGCATGACCCAGCATATCCTGGACGCTCTTCACGTCCGCCCCGCTGGCGATGGCGACCGTCGCCGCCGTGTGACGGAGATCATGGGGCCTCGCGTCCGGTCTCCCGATGCTGGCGGCGATTCTCTTGAAGTATTTGTAGAAGGTGTGGATCGCATAGTGCTTCCCAGTCCCATCTGTAAAAACCAAGTCATCCGGGTTTGACCATGCCGCCCCCGCTGCAAGCCGGTTCTCCGCCTGTTTCACCTTTTCGGCCCAAAGATATTCAAAGGCAATGGGCGGTGGCTCAATGGTCCGGGGCTTGCCGCTCTTAGTGGTGGATGCTATGTAATATTTGCCGCCTTTGGTTTTCTCTTTCTGGAGCTGTTGGCTGACGGTAATCCGGCCCCTTTGAAAATCGACTTGCTTCCAGGAAAGCCCCATGCACTCCCCTTCCCGGAGCCCGGCAAAGAGACAGAGGGCATAGGCATTCCGCATGGGGGAAGCGTCGATAGCCTCCAGGAACCGGGGAATTTCTTCGTCGGTCAGCGGTGTAATCTCATGCCGTGCGGCTTTTGGCAGCTCCGCCCCCTCGCAGGGGTTGGAGGAAATCAGCCCTTGCTTTAAGGCTACGCTGAACGCTTTGTGAAGCACGGCGGAAACGTTTTTGACGGTTTTCCCGGAGAGGCCCGCCGCCGTCATAGTGTTGTAGATCCTCTGAATGTGCACGCCTTTCACCGCCTGGATTTCCATTGCGCCGATGGCGGGAAGAATGTGATTACGGACAACGCCCTCATAGCTCTGGAGGGTCAGAGGCTTGACCTTATTTGTGCAGAAGGTGTCCAGCCATTCCCGGAACCAGGCGGAGACGGTGATTTTGTTGGGGGACTGATAGGTCCCGTTGTCAATGGCGGCGGTGATCTGGGCCAGTTTTTGCCGGACTTCCTTCTGGGTCGCTCCGTAAACACTGCGCTGGATCTGTTTTCCGGTTCCAGGGTCCCGGCCCACGGTGAAACGGGCTTCCCATCGTCCGTCTGGGCGCTGCCGGATAGTCCCGCCGCCTTTGGCGTTCTTTGTGCTTTTTCTTGGCATTGATTTTTCCTCCTTTTTCTGATAACGTGGAGGAGCAACAGGCCGTCAAAGTTTGTTGCTCCCTTAGCCGTCCTCGGTGTGTCAGCACCGGGGGCGGCTTTCTAATGTTTCCGCCGTTTGCTTCCATCAACTTAGTGCTGGCCATTAGATTCAGCCTCCTTTTGATAAGAATCCGTGACACGTTTAACAGCTTGTTCAAGTTTGAATAGCTTGTAGTTTACATTGTCAGCTTGCTCAATGACCAAGTGCGCTTCGCTTTGTAAGCACGACTCACTTTCAAGCGATAACCTTGCGGCGTATTCAAGTAATGTCATACCACTTGGTAACTGCCCTTCATATTCTTTCAGCTTTTGCATAAAGTAGCGCTCACGCTTCGTCAGTTCTTCTACCTCAATTTGATAATCCCAAAACACCATCATAAACATCACAAATCCCTCACTTCCCATAAAAGAATTTATTGCGTTTGAAAGTGTAAGGTTGCCATGTCCCCAACGAATATGAGCAAGCCTTTTTAGGTGATTGATAGAATCGTCTGTCAGACCCGTTTCTTTAGAAATATCGACATTTTCAGCAGATACCCCGCGCAACAAATAATCGCAAGTTGTTTCCAATGCGTCCGCAAGTCTGGCGATATCGCCCCCCTTGATTTGCCGCATATCGTTTTCCCACAAATTCACGAGTTCGCGTGATACAGTGACTTTGGCAGCGAGTTCTTTTTGTGTAAGCCCCCGTCTGGTTCGCAAGGCTGAAATCCTATTGCCGATTGTATTCTTGTAACTTTCCATGTCGGCCCCCCTAAAATGTGACTATTTCGTACCATTTCTGAAATAGGGTACAAAATCGCTTGACCCCTCTTTTTGTTTCTGTTATCATGAATATGTACCAAAAAAATAAATTGGTACATTTTATCGTGACCATCATACACCACACTGGTCAGGTTGTCAAGGAAAAGAAAAATGAAATGAAAGGAGAATCGCACATGGATGAAAAAGCAAGAGAGGCCCAACGGGAGTATCTTCGCGAATGGCGCAAGCGTAACCCGGACAAGGTACGGGAGAGCAACCGGCGTTATTGGGAGCGAAGAGCGGCAAAAAAGGCTCAGGCGGAACAGGAGGCGGACTAATGGCGGATAAGATGGAGCTTTTGGCCTACTCCACCACTCAAGGCGCTCAGGTGTTGAATATCAGCAGGCCAACACTTTACAAACTGATGCAGGACCCCTCATTCCCCAAATTCAAAATCGGGACACGGACTATGATTCCCGCCGACGGTCTCCGGGAGTGGGTCCGAAACCAAGCCAGGAAGGAGGAAACGGAGTGAAGGACATAAAAAAGAGCCGCCCCGGTGATTGCAGCACCAGGACGGCAGCGGAAACGGGGACAGCTTGCGAAACGGCCTCCAATTCCATTTTTCATGATACCACGGCGGCGGAAGTTCGTCAAATCCAAATTGCGGGTTTTCTTTTGAAAGGGGCGGAGAATGCCGTCACCCGGTGTCACCTGCGGCAGCTAATCGGCCTCTCAGATCGGGACTTGCGCCGCCGGATTCAGGAGGAGCGATTGTCGGGAGTTCCGATTTTGAGCGATAGCAAGAGCGGCTACTACCTTCCGGCAAACGACGGAGAGCGAGCACGGTTCATCCGGTCTATGCGTGGCCGGGCGCAGGAAATTGAAGCCGTGGCTGCTGCAGTGGAAGGTGCGGAGATCATCTGATGGCAGAACGGCGGTATTACTGGCTGAAATTGAAGGACGATTTCTTCCGTCAAAAGCCAATCAAAAAATTGCGTCTCATGGACCGTGGGGAAATATACACGATAGTTTACCTCAAAATGCAGCTGGAAAGCCTGAGCAACAACGGGATTATTGTTTTTGAAGGGGTTGGAGACAGTTTTTCAGAAGAGCTTGCATTTCAAATCGATGAACGAGAAGAGGATGTGCGGGCCACCGTGGAATTTTTGGCAAAGCATGGCCTCTTGATTCAACTCTCAGAAACGGAGAATTTCCTTCCACAAGCTGTAGAAAATACGGGATCTGAAAGCTCATCGGCAAGAAGGATGCGTGAACTTCGTGAGCGTGAATCGTCACAAAGTTCTTTTGGAGCGTCACATTGTGACGCTAGAGATAAGAGAGAAGAGATAAGAGATAAGAGAGAAGATAAAACAGAAGATACTGGCGTATCTTCTTGCGCGGAGCCGGAAACCGTCTCCACGCCGCCGGTGATCTCTTTGCCGTTGAATGATGGGACTGATTATGCGGTCTCACAGGAGCAGAGCCAAGAATGGGCGGGCCTGTACCCTGCTGTCGACGTGATACAGCAGCTCCGGGGAATGCGCGGATGGCTGGACGCTAATCCGCAGAAACGAAAGACCCGGCGTGGAATCAAGAAATTCATCAACGGGTGGCTTTCCAAAGAACAAGATCGGGGCGGATCGTTAAGGCAAAGCGTCAAAACAACGCAGAACACCTCGCAAGCCCGCAAGAGCTGGGCGGAGCTAGCCCGTGAAATGGAGGCTGCGAAGCATGACCCTTGAAGAAACCGGCGTCATCATGGACATTCTGACGACTGCCTATCCACGGTTTTACAGCGGGCCGGATGCGCCGGACATGATGAAAACCTTGACACTTTGGGCGGAGATGTTCGCACGTGACGACGTGGCCCTTGTTGCCGCCGCTGTCAAGGCCCTGATCGAAGCTGACGAGAGAGGCTACCCGCCGCACATCGGAGCCGTGAAGTCCAAACTGCGGTTGCTGACCTCCGCCGGTGAGATGACCGAGGCGGAGGCGTGGGGGATCGTTGCAAAGGCACTCCGGAACAGCGCCTATGGATCCCGGGAAGAGTTTGAGAAATTCCCGCCTGTCATCAAGCGGATTGTTGGGAGCCCGGCCCAGCTCCGGGAGTGGGGCATGATGGATTCCGAGACGGTACATAGCGTAGTGGCGTCGAATTTTCAGCGGTCCTATAAGGCCATTGCACAGCGGGAGCGGGAGATCGCAAAGCTGCCGCCGGACGTCAAGGCCCTCGTCGAAAAGATTTCCGATGGCAAGAAGATAGACACTCTCCCAGAGAACAAGCCGGAACTTCCGAAGAAACCAGAGGACAAGCCCGTCCACGCTCCACGGGAAAAGCTGGCTGCGGCAGTGAGCCCTGGAACAGGCCGGAGCCGGGAGGAAGTGCTTGCGCTTTTAGAGGGAAAGTAAAGGACCGCCGAAGCGGCCCCCCTGTGATAAAACGGGACTGGACATACCGATTTTATCACAGGGGGAGGACAAAAACAATGGATTTTCCGGAACTGGAACAGCGTATATCGGAGCTCAGGACGCGCCCTCTGCTCCTGCGCTGCCGGACGCCGAATGGCCGTGAGGCGGTCTTGACTGTTGCGGACGCAGTGAAAATCGGGGCAGTGTACATCCACATTGTTGCCGATGATCTGGACGAATTGCTGGCGGCGGAACTGAGCGAAGGTGTGACCTAATAATTTCCGATAATTTCCGCATGAAAGGGGGTGATACTATTCTGAGCGCACGTCAAAACAAGGTGATTCAGCTGCTTTTGGAGGGGAAAAGCAAGTCTGCGGCGGCAAAGGGCGCAGGTGTTTCTGCCCGAATGGTTTACAACTATTTTCAGTCCGATGAGTTCATGGAGGAGCTGAGGCGGCGGCAGGGCGAGCTTGTGGCGGAGGCGGCGGGCCGTGGACGTGCGAAACTGAGCGACGCGATGTCGGTCTTTGAAACCATCATGAACGACAGAAATCAAAACGGTCAAATCCGCGTACAGGCAGCACGAAGTTTACTGCAATTTTCGCTTGAACTTGACGAAAGAGAGAACATTTTGAGGCGGATTGACGAACTGGAAAAAACGCTGATTGGAGGCGGAGAACACGGATAAAGCAATTCTACGGAGGCGTGAAACCATCCAGGCATTTGCAGATCGGCAGCGGCCCGCCGTGGTGACCGTTCACTTCGCAGACGGCAGCACGACCGTCATCGACCAAAGTGGGGCGCTGGGTCTCCTTCAGAAACTGGGCCCACATGGAAAGATCGACAGCTTCCAGGCAGATGGCCTCCTGTCGGAGTGGGCAAAGTTGATGACCATCGTGCTCCATCCTGCAAAAAATCGGAGGCTTGAAGATTTTGAATGATAGCATTGAAAAACGAATCGCGGCCATTGCTGTGGAGTTGGAGCGGAGGCGACTACTCCAAACAGAACCGCTTGACCCTCTGTCTGCGTCCCTGTTTGCGTTTGAGGAGGAGGTGGCAGCTCTTGACGAAATCGGCGTTGCGGCGCTGGCCGGGATGGCTGATGAGGACGGAAAGCCAATTCTAACCCTTACACAAGCCCAGCAGATGGCGGCTGACTACCGGCAGGAAGAAAATGCCCGTAAAGCCGCAAATCTTTATAGAAAATAAAATTTATCAAAAGAAAGGATTTGATATTATGACAAAATTCAACACTTACGCCCGCCGTTTGGATAATACGGCTAAAGAGTTTTTCAAAGAATACACCGAGGCCCACGCAAAGCTGGATGGGGCAAAGATGGCCCGGAGGCTGGCCCAGGGGGCCGTGGAACAGACCCGGCGCGACGCAGATTTGCTTGAGGCACAGGAGGCGTTTGATGCCACAATGTTGAACTGGGCTGACCGTGGTGAGCGGGCGCTCCAAGACCTTCGAGGGGAGCTTGCGGACGCTATCGCAACTGCTTTTGCGGTAAATCCGGCGGATGTTGATCAAAACGTTGTGACCCTATTGAACAGCGGAATTTGCACAAGCGCCGACTTTGAGCGGCTGCTGAAAGATGCCGGCAGCTCCACCATGCAACGGCTGATTCTTTCCCACATTGAAAAGACAGCCACTTCGCCGGACACTGACCCGGCAGAGCGGAGAGATTTGAATGCGCTGCTCCATGACGGTCGGGGGAGCATGGGCGGCGCTGTGCTCGAAAACTTTGATGCGCTGGGCGACGTGCTCCACCGCTGCTTGCGGAACCCCGGCATGATTCCGCACTGGGATGACCTGACTGCTGATGCAGTCGAGAACTTTTAAGTGTCGCAGAGGCCACAGGCGGCGATTGAGAGGTGAAGATAATTGATCAAAGCGAAAAATGTTGAGCGATTCTTGTTCTCTTGCGTTGGCCTTGATGCGTGGAGAGACAAGAGAACGCGGAATTTCGTCAAGAAAACATCGAAAAATATCGAGAAGATGCATGAAATCGGGCTGCGAGACAGTAAAGCTGGCGAACGGCGTGTATCGAAAGCGGAACTTTACAATCAAGCAGCACTTCACGATCAAAATGAATCCGAGTTGGTAAAAAGTGTTTTGGACCTCGCATATGCCGCGTATTCGGCGGGTTATGACGAAGGGAAAAGGGGGTAATCGGTTGGATCTATTCACGTTGTGCGCCTCAATCGCTCTTGATAAAACCGAATATGAGCGCGGCCTTGATGACGCAAGTAGAAAGACACACAGTTTTGGTGAAACCCTCAAAAACGGTCTTGCTGCTGCCGCAAAGATTGGTGCAGCTGGGCTTACAGCGGCTACCTCTGCGCTGGGCGTGTTGACAAAATCCGCTGTCGAGGCGTACGGCGACTATGAGCAGCTCACCGGCGGCGTGGAGACGCTGTTTAAGACAAGCGCTGACGTTGTTATGGAGTACGCCAACAACGCTTACAAAACCGCCGGGTTGTCCGCAAACCAGTACATGGAGACTGTGACCTCCTTCTCCGCCTCCCTCCTGCAAAGCCTGGGCGGGGACACTCAGGCGGCGGCTAGGACTGCAGATTTGGCAATCACCGATATGGCGGACAACGCCAACAAGATGGGAACCGCAATGGATTCCATCCAAAATGCATATCAGGGTTTTGCCAAGCAAAACTACACCATGCTGGACAACCTCAAGCTGGGCTATGGCGGAACGAAAGAGGAGATGGCCAGGCTAATCGAGGATGCAGCAAAACTAAAAGGGCTATATGGCGCGGACGCCGCCTTGTATGCGAATAAAGGCGTAAATGGGGATTTATCCATTATCATTGATGCAATTCACACAATTCAAACAGAAATTGGCATTACCGGAACCACTGCACTCGAGGCAAGCACTACCATCCAGGGCAGTGTTTCCTCTGCAAAATCCGCCTGGGCAAACCTTGTTGCCGGAATTGGTAACGAAAATGCTGATCTGTCTGGTCTGATCACTCAGTTTGTGGACAGCGTTGGAATTGCCGGAGAAAACATCATTCCCCGTGTGGAGCAGATATTGGTGGGTATCGGAAACGCCGTGCAAAAGCTGTCTCCGATCATACAAGAACAAATCCCGATCCTGGTCCAAAATATAGCGCCACCATTAATTGGCGCCGGTGCGGAGTTCCTCTCCGCTATAGTCAGCGGAATGGCTACTGCCGTTGTCGAAAATGCCCCAGCTATCTGGGCCGCTGCAATCAGCATCGTTGACGAACTTGGAAACGCGCTCGGCGAGCAAATACCTGGGCTATCTTCTGTTTTCGATAATCTTGAAACGGTCGTACTATCCGTGACGGCGGCGTTTGTGGCATTTAAGGCGGCGACAGCAATCAGCAAGGTGATAGAAGCGGTGACAAAGGCCACAGAGGGTCAAACCATAGCGCAAGCCGCACTGAATGCCGTCATGAACGCAAACCCGTTTGTTCTCATCGCAACGCTAATTGCCACCGTCGGAACCGCTCTTGTTACCCTCTATATGACCAATGAGGATTTTCGGAACAAGGTCAATGAGGCTTGGTCGGCGGTGAAGGATACGATTTCCGGTGTTGTCGGCTCCGTTGTGACATTTTTTACGGAGACTATCCCAAACGCCGGACGCCAGATGCTAGACTTTTTCAAGTCTATTCCGTCAATGGCCCTCCAGTGGGGAAAAGACCTGATCGACAATTTTGTCGGAGGAATAAAATCGAAAATCCAGTCTGTTAAAGACGCGGTTTCAAATGTTGCACAGACAGTAAAAGACTTTATCGGGTTTTCCGAACCAAAAGATGGCCCTCTGTCCAATTTCCATACATACGCCCCAGACATGATGCAGTTATTCGCACAGGGAATCCGGGACAATGCCGGCCTGCTAAAATCCGCCTTTGACGATTCACTCGATTTCGGCGTAAAAAGCATGGATTTCGGCACCGCAAATGTGGACTTTGCCTCCTCCTCCGTTGGACAGTCCTCCGCTGCCATCATCAATAGCATTTCCGGTGGAGAAGCCGGAGCCCCGGTGATCCCGCTGACCATCAATCTGCTGACCGGAGACGCCCGGGCATTTGCACAGTGGATCCTTCCGGACCTGATTGCGGTCGCCTCCGCCAACGGCACCCCTATTGCTGGGCAGCAATATGCGTAAAAAGGGCCGGGGGAGCGTCCCCCGGCCTATCCTCCTATATTAAGGATCCGCCCGCAATCAGGGCAAGGATAACGGTCAAGCCCATCACGGCAACCACGCCCCGGACCCCGCACAGTGCCGCTATGCCGATGACCAGGCCCGCATACATCGCTGCTCCTGTGAGGGCACACAGCGCCCGGAAACGGCCCTCTTTCATAGGCTGGTGCTCATACTCAAAAACTACACCGTTTCGCTCAAGTCTGATTTTCATGGTCCTTCACCTCCTAAATTAGATGCAGAACAAAATGGTAAATGTTCCCCAGCTTTTCTTCATCCGCCAGATTCAGCAGCCGAATAATAGACATAATTAGTCCTGCCCGCTTGTCTCCGCTCTGATTCTGCATCTGCTTGCGCTCCGTCAACCTCTCCGGCTTGCTTCTACTCATGCCGACACCTCCTTATGCAGCCACTCCCGGCGGATATGTCCTATGGCTTCCTCATACTCTGCCGCACATTCAGGAATTTGCCTTTGTAGCTCTCTCAGTCGTTTGATAGCCCGCTTAAAGTCAGAGTGAGTACACCCTTCCACCATATCGAGGTCGCCTTCCCCGCAACAGTTGAACATAATAGCGGCTACCATGATTTTTTTGGTAGTATCTGCCTTGCGAGACAGATTCAAAAATTTGCGCTCATCTTCGGTCAGTTCGTTCTCGCTCACATTTATCCCGCCTTTCCTGGTTGTGTGTAAGTCATTCCATTTTGACCGTGCGTCTATCAAAGCAAACGCAAGGGAATCGACTTTGCGCTTGTTTTCCGGGGTCAGCCGATTGTAATTTGCAATAACACAGTCACAGAACTCGCCGGGGTCAAGGTGCGCCCCGCAATAGGGGCATACATAACAATCACTCATTTTTCCTCCTTGATTTCTCCCCAGAGGACTGGTAGAATAATCTTGCCAGCCCTCTGGGATGGTTTCGGGCTCTTATACAGCGTTCTTGGTCGGGCGGCTGTATAAGGGCTCTACTCATTAGGCCAGCACGAACCGGCGGGCGGCGGTCTGCTTCATGAAGCGGGCGGCAATGTCCGGCAGCTCCTTTTTCAGGGCGGTGGTGTCCAGGCGGTTGCTGGTGACGGCCTTCCAGGTGACTTTCCAGTCCGCCCCGGCCAGGGTGTCGGTTTCCCGGGCCTGCATCTCCGCCTTGATGGCGTCCTCGATGCCGCTGATCTCGTCGGCCAGCTCCGCCGCCATGCGCTTGAGCTCCCGCAGCTCCTGAACCTTCGCGTTCATCATGTCAGTGCTCATTGTGTGATCTCCTTTCGTTTTCTTGGAGGGCGGGCGGCTGGTTTGGTGCTCTCCGGAACGTCACCGGCCTTCACTAAGCAGTCCCGCCAGCAAGAGAGATTTTAGAGGGAATATCCGGATCGTCCCCGGCCCGTCCGTCGCAGCTCTCTTGTTCCTCCTGACAATGACAGAATAACATATTGGTGCAAATATGTCCATTGGCAGAGCGCACATATTTACACCAATATTTTTATTTAGTATTCATATTTACATCAATAGACTTTTGCGCTATAATATAGCTATACTAGGGGAAGGGCTATCCAAAATTGGATGGTCCCCAAGAAGGAGGAAAGTATGGCTGTACCGAAAGCAAACCAACGGGCGGTCAATAAATACGTTAAAAACAACTATGACCGTATCAATGTAACCATGCCCAAAGGCCGCAA
>CANAWG010000027.1 GCA_947365245.1 uncultured Oscillibacter sp.
TCCATCTCGCCGAAGCGCTGGCCGCCGAACTGGGCCTTGCCGCCCAGGGGCTGCTGGGTCACGAGAGAGTAGGGGCCCGTGGAGCGGGCGTGGATCTTGTCGTCCACCAGGTGGTGGAGCTTGAGGAAGTAGACATAGCCCACGGTGACTTTATTGTCAAAGGGCTCGCCGGTGCGGCCATCGTACAGCACGCTCTTGCCCTCGGGGTCGAGACCCGCCTCCGCCAGCATGGCGGAGATGTCCTCCTCCCGGGCGCCGTCGAAGATGGGGGTGGCCACCTTGCACCCAAGGGCGTGGGCGGCGTAGCCCAAGTGGACCTCCAGCACCTGGCCGATGTTCATACGGCTGGGCACGCCCAGGGGGTTCAGCACGATGTCAAGAGGCGTGCCGTCGGGCAGGAAAGGCATATCCTCCTGGGGCAGCACCCGGGAGACCACGCCCTTGTTGCCGTGGCGGCCGGCCATCTTGTCGCCCACCTGGATCTTGCGGCGCTGGGCGATATACACCCGCACCACCATGTTCACGCCGGGCCCCAGCTCGTCGCCGGCCTCCCGGGTGAAGACCTTGGTGTCCAGCACGATGCCGCTCTCGCCGTGGGGGACCTTCAAGGAGGTGTCCCGCACCTCCCGGGCCTTCTCGCCGAAGATGGCCCGCAGGAGGCGCTCCTCGGCGGTGAGGTCGGTCTCGCCCTTGGGGGTGACCTTGCCCACCAGGATGTCCCCGGCCTTCACCTCCGCGCCCACGCGGATGATGCCGTTCTCGTCCAGGTCCTTCAGGGCGTCCTCGCCCACGTTGGGAATATCCCGGGTGATCTCCTCGGGCCCCAGCTTGGTGTCCCGGGCGTCGATCTCAAACTCCTCGATGTGGATGGAGGTATAGAGGTCCTCCCGCACCAGGCGCTCGTTTAAGAGGACGGCGTCCTCGTAGTTGTAGCCCTCCCAGGTCATGAAGCCCACCAGGATGTTCCGGCCCAGGGCGATCTCGCCCTGATCGGTGGCGGGACCGTCCGCCAGGACGGTGGGGCCCTCCTCGCCGTTTGGCCCCTTGCTGCCCGGGCCCAGGACCCGGTCGCCCACGGCCACGATGGGCCGCTGGTTGATGCAGGTGGTGTGGTTGGAGCGGAGGTACTTGGTGAGCTTGTAGGTCTTCTTCTCCCCGCTGTCGTACTGCACGGTGACGTGGCGGGCGTCCAGGTCGGTGACCACGCCGTCGCCCTCCGCCACCACCACGATCTCGGAGTCCACGCAGATCTTGTGCTCCATACCGGTGCCCACGATGGGGGCCTCCGGCCGCAGCAGAGGCACCGCCTGGCGCTGCATGTTGGCGCCCATCAGGGCGCGGTTGGCGTCGTCGTTGGGCAGGAAGGGGATCATGGCCGTGGCGATGGAGACCATCATCCGGGGGGAGACGTCGATATAGTCCACCCGCTCCTTGTCCACCTCCACCACCTCGTCCCGGTGACGGGCGGTGATACGGGCGTTGATGAGGCAGCCGTTTTCATCCAGGGGCTCGGCGGCCTGGCCGACGATGTAGTTGTCCTCCTCGTCGGCGGTCATATAGGTGATCTCCTCGGAGACCTTGAAGGTCTCCTTGTCCACGGCCCGGTAGGGGGCCTCGATGAAGCCGTACTCGTTGATCCGGGCGTAGGTGGCAAGGTAGGAGATCAGTCCGATGTTGGGACCTTCGGGGGTCTCGATGGGGCACATGCGGCCGTAGTGGCTGTAGTGGACGTCCCGGACCTCCATGTTGGCCCGCTCGCGGCTCAGGCCCCCGGGGCCCAGGGCGGAGAGGCGCCGCTTGTGGGTCAGCTCCGCCAGGGGGTTGGTCTGGTCCATGAACTGGCTCAGGGGGCTGGAGCCGAAGAACTCCTTGATGGCGGCGGTGACGGGCCGGATGTTGATGAGGCTCTGGGGGGTGACGATCTCCAGGTCCTGGATGGTCATGCGCTCCCGGATCACCCGCTCCATGCGGCTAAAGCCGATGCGGAACTGGTTCTGGAGCAGCTCGCCCACGCACCGCAGGCGCCGGTTGCCCAGGTGGTCGATGTCGTCCTTGACGGAGACGCCCCGGGCCAGGCCGTTCATATAGTTGATGGAGGTGAGGATGTCGTCGACGATGATGTGCTTGGGCACCAGGTCATCCTTGTGGAGCTTGATCTGGTCGATGAGCTCCTCCCCCTGGTACTGGCCCAGCAGCTCCTGGAGCACGTCGAACCGGACCCGCTCCTTGATGCCGCAGACGGCCAGCGGGTCGAAGTCCACGTAGCGGGCCATGTCGCACATCCGGTTGGAGCAGACGAAGAGGGGCTGGCCCTCCACGTCGATGGTGACCTCGCTGACGCCCACGTCGTCCAGCAGCCGGGCGTCGGCCTTGCTCAAAAGGTGGCCCTCGTCGAAGAGGATTTCGCCGGTGGCGGGATCCGCCACGGGGTTTACCAGCTTGCAGCCGGTGACCCGCTGCCACAGCGACAGCTTCTTATTGAACTTGTACCGGCCCACGACGGACAGATCGTAGCGCCGGGGATCGAAGAAGAGGTTGTTCATGAGGGTCTCGGCGGCCTCCACCGTGGGGGGCTCGCCGGGCCGGAGGCGGCGGTAGATCTCCAGCATGGCGTCCTCGTAGGTCTTGCAGGGATCCTTCTCCAGCGTGGCCATGATCCGGGGATCGCCGCCGAAGCGCTCCTTGATCTCCCCGTCGGACCGCAGCCCCAAGGCCCGGATCAGGCAGGTGATGGGAA
This sequence comes from uncultured Oscillibacter sp., assembly GCA_947365245.1. Classification (GTDB taxonomy): domain Bacteria; phylum Bacillota; class Clostridia; order Oscillospirales; family Oscillospiraceae; genus Oscillibacter. The sequence continues at coordinate 2,738 of CANAWG010000027.1, forward strand.
TCTTCCGGTTCTTGTCGATGCGGACCCAGAAGAGCTCGTTGGCGTCGGTCTCATACTCCAGCCAGGCGCCCCGCTGGGGGATGATCTGGGCGGAGAGGATGGGCAGGTCGGTCTTGAGATCGATCTCCTTGTCGTAGTACACGCCGGGGGAGCGGACGATCTGGGAGACCACCACCCGCTCGGCGCCGTTGATGACAAACGTGCCGGAGTGGGTCATCAGGGGGAAGTCCCCCATGAAGATCTCCTGCTCCTTGATCTCCCCGGTCTCCTTGTTCCGCAGGCGGACCTTGACCTTCAGGGGCGCGGCGTAGGTGGCGTCCCGGGCCTTGCACTCCTCCACGTCGTACTTGGGGGCCTCGTCCATCTTGTAGTCGATGAAAGTCAGCTCCAGGTTGCCCTGGTAGTCCGTGATCGCCCCCACGTCGGCGAAGACCTCCCGCAGTCCGGTGTCCAAAAACCACTGGTACGACGTCTTCTGGATCTCCAGAAGGTTCGGCATGGGCATGACTTCCTCATGCCGGGCAAAGTTTTTGCGAAGGGTCTTTCCGTAGTACTTGTCTTTGGCCATCTTCTCAAATTCACCTTTCTTCCGCCCCGCCCTGTCCGGCGGCGCGCGTTGTTTCTCAGAGGGCGCCCGTTTGCGATACGCCTGGGCAAGTTGTTAAAAACCGCCCATTCCGCTCTTGCATTGTCATGGGAAATGTGCTATGCTGTGAGAGAGGATAAGAGTGGGATTCTGTCCCCACGCATCACATAAGTGACTTATTTTACCATGCCCCGCCGGGGCTGTCAAGGGGAATTTCCGCCTTTTGGGGCGGATTTTTTGCTGCCCGCAGTACCGGAGGCAGCGCAAAACCGCCCCGTCCGCTCTGCGGACGGGGCGGTTTTCGCCTCAGTGGTTTTCCGGTCAGCCGAACAGCTCCTCGTCGGCGTAGTCGTCGTACTCGGAGTGGAAGCGCTTGCTCAGCCGCTTCTTCATGCCGCAGCAGCCCACGGACAGGTCGTGCCAGCCGCCGATCAGCAGACAGATCACCGCCGCCAGAGCCAGGCTGGCGCCGATGATCTTCATCACCATGCTCGCAGTTTTGCTCATATCAGGTTCCTCCCCTTTCCATCGTCCGTCTCTTCGGTTTGAACGCTGAGTGCAGTATACCACATCTCCCGCCAAAAGGGAAGCCTATTTTTTTGCACCCGGCCGGGTCGTTCCCGCTGGCCGGCATTCGACGCTTTGCCGAAAATCGCCCTTGTCCCCGGCGGTCACTTGTGGTATACTGAATAAAAGAATTTGAATTTTTCCGTGCGCCGTCTTTAAGGAGGTCTGTGATGCGTCGTCGAAGGCGGGCCCTGGCGGTCCTGACCTGCGTCTTTCTGCTGGCGGGCTGCAACCGGCAGCAGCCCGCGCCTCTTCCGCCCCTGGAGGAGCTTCCGGCGGATTACAGCCTGGAGCAGGCAAAGGAGGACGGCTGCGTCGTCCACGAGGACGGTGACATCGCCTCCGGTCAGGAGGCCTGGGAGGATTTCCTCAAGGCGTCCTCCGCCGGAAAGGCGGCCGCCGTGCGGCTGGTCAACTATTACACCCTGGACGATCCCTCCCGCTATGATCCGGACTATTACGAGTCCATCAAGGACGATTACCCCCTGCTGTACGTCAGCGACCTGACCTTTGACGGCAAAGCGTATACCGTCTCCAGTCTGGAGGACGAGGAGCGGCTGGAGCGCACCTTTTCCTGCCTGAAATACTTCGAGGCCGAAGCCGAGACCCCCGGCGCGGCCTATGACTCCTATATTCGGTATGTCCTGGTAAATGACGACGCCGTCACCTGGGAACAGCTGATGCACGGCGTCCACAGCTCCCAGTTTGGGGACTATATTCCCTTTTGCTCCGTATACACAGATTACATCTATTGCGAATAAAGACAGAATTCTGCAAGGAGGTTTCCCCTATGAAGCTCAGCTTTTTCGGTGCCGACCAGTGCGTGACCGGCAGCTGCCACTGCCTGGAGGTCAACGGCAAACGCATCCTCATTGACTGCGGTCTGCAGCAGGGGCGGGACGAGGTCTCCAACGGCGAGTTCCCCTTTGCCCCCAACACCATCGACTATGTGCTGGTGACTCACGCCCACATCGATCACTCCGGCCGCATCCCCATGCTGATCAAGCAGGGCTTCCAGGGCCGCATCCTCACCACCCGCCTCACCGCCAAGCTCCTGGAGATCATGCTGCTGGACTCCGCCCACATCCAGGAGCAGGACGCCGAGTGGAAAAACCGCAAGGGCGAGCGCTCCGGCGCCCCCCGGACGGAGCCCCTCTACACCGTGGCGGACGCGGAGCGGGTGCCGGAGTTCCTGGACACCTGCGAGTACGGCCAGTTCATCCACCTGTGCGACGGCGTGGACCTGGAGTTCACCGACGCGGGCCATCTGCTGGGCTCCGCTTTCATCGCCATGGACCTGGAGGAGAACGGTGTGAAGAAGAGCATCGTCTTCTCCGGCGACATCGGCAACGTCAACCAGCCCATCATCCGGGACCCGGTGCAGATCACCGGGGCGGACTACGTGGTGATGGAGTCCACCTACGGCGACCGGAACCACCCGGAGCACTGGGGCTACACGGACGAGCTGGCCCGGATCATCGACAAGACCATGGCCCGGGGCGGCAACGTCATCATCCCCTCTTTCGCCGTGGGCCGCACCCAGGAGCTTTTGTACTTCATCCGGGAGATCAAGGAGCAGCACCTGGTCAAGTCCTGCCCGGACTTCCCCGTGTACATCGACTCCCCCCTGGCCAAGGCGGCCACCTCCATCTTTGACAGCGACCTCCGGGGCTACATGGACCTGGACGCCGTGTGGCTCACCCGCAAGGGCACCAATATGTTCCGCTTCCCCAACCTCCAGCTGACGGAGACCAGCGAGGAGTCCAAGGCCCTCAACGAGGACCCCACTCCCAAGGTCATCATCTCCGCCTCCGGCATGTGCGACGCCGGCCGCATCCGCCACCACCTCAAGCACAACCTCTGGCGGCCGGAGTGCACCATCCTCTTCGTGGGCTACCAGGGGGAGGGCACCCTGGGCCGCAGCCTCCTGGAGGGCACCAAGAGCGTCAAGCTCTTCGGCGAGGAGATCTCCGTTCAGGCCCATCTGGAAAACTTCACGGGCCTCAGCTCCCACGCCGACCGGGACCATCTGCTCAAGTGGATCAGCGGCTTCCAGTCGCCCAAGCCCCAGCACGTCTTTGTGGTCCACGGCGACCGGGAGGTGGCGCCGTTCTTCGCCAAGACGCTAAACGGCATGGGCATCACGGCCCACGCCCCCCAGTACACCGAGGTCTACGACCTGGCCGCCGACGCCCAGCTGGCCCCGGGCTATCTGCCGGAGCGGAAGGTCTCCAAGCTCTCCCCCGGCGGCGCACGGTCCTCTGCCGCCTACGAGCGGCTGGTGTCCGTGGGCGCCATGGTCAACGAGGCCATCAAGCGCAGCAAGGGCCGGGACAACAAGTCCCTGGCGAAATTCGCCGACCAACTGCGGCTGCTGCTGGAGAAGTGGGAGGCCTGACCTCTCCCTTTCTGCCGAATCGGTTCGCGGCAGTTCGGAGGGAGCTTTGCCCCAGGGCAAAGCTCCCTCCAGCTTGTCGAAAAAGTATTTTCGACAAGCTGAGCGGGATTTTCAGAACTTTAAAAAGTTCTGAAAATCCCTGATTTAAATTGCGCAGGGAACCCTTCTTGGGTTCCCCGCACACACCCCTCCTTACCGTTGCGTGAATTCCCAGCGTTTTTCGACAGTCCGGGGGGAGCTTTGCCCCAGGGCAAAGCTCCCTCCTGTTCGTTTACAACTATTTTATTAAGGAGACCGTCCGCCTATGGAAGCCAACCGTCAGCCCCTGGAAAAGGGCAAAGTCTACACCGGCACCGTGGAGGGCTACTCCAGCGAGGGCCTTGGCGTCGTCCGCCTGGACGGGGCCGTGGTCTTCGTGCCCCGGGCCGTCCGGGGAGAGACCGTGGACCTGCGGATCACAAGGGTGATGAAATCCAGCTGCGCCGGGGAGATCGTGAAGATCCACGCGCCCTCACCGGAGCGGGCCAGGCCGGAGTGCCCCTATTTCGGCCGCTGCGGCGGCTGCGACTTCCAGCACCTGAGCTACCCGGAGGAGCTGTGGGCCAAGCGCCAGAGAGTGCAGGACGCGCTGAGGCGCCTGGGGGGCTCGGAGGTGGAGGTGGAGGAGATCCTGGGGGCCGCCGATCCCACCCACTACCGCAACAAGAGCCAGTACCCCGTGGACCCCGACGGCGCCGTCGGCTTCTACCGCGCCCGCAGCCACCAGGTGGTCCCCGTGGACCGCTGTCTGATCCAGTCGGAGATCTCCGACCGCACCGCGAAAGCCGTGGGGGACTGGATGCGGCGGTACAAGGTCTCCGCCTACGACGAGTCCACCGGCAAGGGGCTGGTGCGCCACATCTACGTCCGGGTCAACGCCGCGGGGGAGAGCCTTTGCTGCGTGGTGGTCAACGGAAAGCGGCTGCCCCGGGAGCCGGAGCTGGCGGCCCTCGTTCAATCCGCCGCTCCAAAGACCGTGGGGGTGGTGCTGAACACCAACACCTGCCCCGGCAACGTGATCCTGGGGGACAAGTACCGCGTTGTATGGGGCAGGGACTATCTGATGGACACCCTCTGCGGTCTGGAGTTCAAGCTCTCCATCCCCTCCTTCTACCAGGTGAACCGGGCCCAGGCGGAGGTGCTCTACGGCAGGGCCCTGGAGTTCGCCGGCCTGACGGGGAAAGAGACGGTGCTGGACCTGTACTGCGGCACCGGCACCATCACGCTGTGTCTGGCCCGGAAAGCCAGGCGTGCCATCGGCGCGGAGATCGTGCCTCCCGCCGTGGCGGACGCCCGGGAGAACGCCGTCCGGAACGGCATTGAAAATGTGGAATTCCTCTGTGCCGACGCCGCCGCCGCGGCCGCCCGGCTGGAGGAGGAGGGCCTGCGGCCGGACGTCGTCACCGTGGACCCGCCCCGAAAGGGACTTGCTCCGGAGGTCATCGCCTCCATCGCCGGCATGGGGCCGGAGCGGGTGGTGTACGTCTCCTGCGACCCCGCCACCCTGGGCCGGGATGTGAAGCTCTTCGCCGGCTTTGGCTACCGGGCGGACCGGGCCTGCGCCGTGGACATGTTCCCTGGTACGCGGCATGTGGAGACTATTGTGTCGCTGCAAAGAGAAAACTCGTAGAAATCCTGTGTTTCCAATGTTTTGCGCCTCATGTGGTTTTTGACACAGAGGGTGATGAAATCCGAAATAAGCGAATTGAGAAGTACATCACCGTTTCTATCGTGATTGATGTGGAGTGTGGGAACACAAGGAATTGAATGGAACACAGGCACAAAAGAGCCGCAGATTTTGAACATCTGCGGCTCTTTTCTTGCCTATGTGTCGAAAGGAGCGGAGCGTCATGCCGGTATTCCGCGCAGAGAGGAACAAGGGCTATACTGTGATGGCAAATTTCTACCTGCGGGACAAATCCCTGTCCACGAAAGCCAAGGGCCTATTATCTATTATCACAAATGTTGTCTCTCCCGGAGGATTGGACTATACCCTGTCCGGCCTGTGCTGCATCAACCGGAGGAGCAAGGACGCCATTCGTACCGCCGTCAATGAGCTGGAACGGGCCGGGTACATTGAGCGCCACCAGACCACGGACGAGGGCGGCAAGTTCAGCAGCAACGAGTACATCATCCATGAACAGCCTGTTTCCTTGCCGCCGTCGTTGGATAAACCGTCGTCAGAAAACCAACAACGGGAAAACCGGTAACGGAAAATCCAACGCAACTAAGGCTTGTTTGAAAAAACGTGGAAGTGGTGCTAAATCAACAAAATAGCGATAGAAGCCAAGTAAACAAAGGCGAGAAAGGAAGCGTCCAACTTATCGTACCTTGTGGCAATCCTGCGAGACCATTTGATCTTTTGGAAGAAGCACTCAACCAAATGGCGCTCTTTATAAAGCCGCCAATCTACCGGCCACGGATCAGAGACATTGCTCTGCGGCGGGATCACATAGCCGGCTCCTTGTTCTGAAATATAAGCTCGGATCGATTTTACCCCACAAGCACGGTCTGCTAATACATTGCCGCCGCTGATCTCGACCTTTTCCAGCAATCCAACAGCATGAAGTGAATCGTGGTCATTCCCCGCAGACAGCACGAACTCAACCGGGTTCCCCAGTCCATCCACAACAGCGTGCAGTTTTGTATTCAGCCCGCCTCTGGTTCGCCCGATCGCCTTATTGCCGTTTTTCCCCCTCCATTGGCACTTTCATGAACCTTGATGCAAGCAGAGTCCAAGCTCAGGTTTTCCATATCCGCATCTGCGGACAACGCGCGAAACACGGCTTCCAATGTGCCGTCGTCCCGCCATTTGGCAAATCGGGCGTACACAGGCCCTAATCATACAGCACTTTAAAAACCGCTTCTGTCAGAGCCCTTTTTGCAAACCAGCTCTCCCGAACCAGATTTGAAAAAACCGCGACGGCATCCGCCATTCTGTCGTATTCTTCCCTGCTCATGGCGGCAATCCTCTCCACCGCCTCATCCAGCGACTCCACCACCAATCCGAGGTTTCCGCGGATGATCGTGTCCTTTTCGGCAATCGAGCTCTTTACAACCACCGGAATGCCGGCGGCCAGATAGGCGCTGAGCTTGTAGCTCGCGTTCAGCTTCATATACTCGCTGAAATAAGGATCCTCAGACCACAGCAGGCCAAAACCTCCGCTGTGCCGCAGCGCATCGGCCAAAAAAGTATCATCGTCGAACCATCCCAGAAAACTGATGTTTTTCCCCCGGGCCCAGTCCCCTTCTGCCGCCGTGACCCGCAGCTCAACCTCGTCGTACTTCCAGTCCTTTACGAACCGGAACTTTTCCAAATCGGGTTTTCCCGCGAAGTTCACCACTCTTTCAAACTTCGGGCGGAAAGACTGATCGACAGCCACCGGAAAATCCCACATCCTCTGTATCACAGTCTTTTTTACGGTCAGTCCCTTCCCGTATAGGAAGTCGGCCATTTTCTGCGAAGGCAGGATCACCAGATCCGTCTGATTCATAAACGCGATCTCTCTGCTCAGAAGATAACGGTTGTTTTCAAACATCAAGGACTTCATATCGTGGACAAAGGTGATCTTTTTCAAGCTGTTGTAATAGTTCAACCGCTTGATCAGAGCCTCATCAAACTTGAACGCATTCCACGTGGGAAACTGAAAGATCACAATATCCCCGCCTGACACAGAGGCGATGATACCGTCTAACCGCGCACAGAGCATCTCCGGAGTATCCGTATCCACATCGTAGCAGAATATCCCCAGCTCATTGCAGTGCAGCTCTTCCCGTGCGACTCTGGCCGTCCGGTTTTGCGCTTTCATGGCCACGTCGACAAATCCGTTTATATTCGTAATGTGGATCCGCAATATCCTCGCCCTCCCCTTTTAAAACGGTCCCGGCTCTTCCGATCCGGTGAAAGCGTATCCTATTTTAAAAGCTCCACGTATGCCGCCGCTTTCGCGGACATCGCCTCACTCTTTTGCACAGACAGCTCTTTTCTGATCCGTGCCTTGCTGCCCATTACCCGGTCTAAAAAGGCGGCCATCTCCTCATACTCCTCAAACACATGCTCATTTGCAATAAACGCCTTGTTGTGCAGGGTCTGCTTAAAGCCCAGGATCAGCTGATTGTGTAAAAACGCCTGCTTGACCGCCGCCACAATCTCCGACTCGTGGTTGATATCCAGATAGTAATCACAGCTGTCAAACAGCTCGTCTATCCGCTTGACGCTTGCCTCGGGATACAGCGTCACATTCTCATACTGGGACAGGTTCATCAGCTTGGACGACATCTCCGTAATGGCGGCGATGTGGAAGCGCATGTTCGGAAGCGCCTCTATCAATTCACGGATCCTTTCGATCCTGTCAGAATTCGTACAGATCAGAGCCTCATTTTGATACCTGTTCGCTCTGCTGAATTTATAGACAAAACCAAGCGGCTTCAGCATATCCGCCGACGCCCCGAGCCGAATCAGGTTGTCGTAGCTGGCCTTTTTCTGCACATAGATCCGTCTTGTCCGCTTCGACTTTCCGGAGAGGATCTGCTGCATATTGCCGGGAATATCGTCTCTGGCGCTTTCCTGCCAGAACAGCACATCCTCCTGTCTGCCTCCGGGCATTCTCTCAGACACAAACAGCGGCGTGGACAGGGAATTGTAGAAGATCCGGCTCTCCATGGCGCCCAATTCTTCCAAAACCTTCAGCGTGAGCTCCACCTTGTTCTCAAACACATAGACCCGGCCGTTCCGGTTCAAAATAATATTGTGGGTCACAAAGTTTTCCAGGAGCGTCTCCCGGCCCTCTGTGTCAAAATACGCCTTGCAGAAACGCTTTCCGTCCTTATTGAAGAAGGTCCTGGCATATATGGCGCCATACTTGTTATAGTGGTCACTGAACCGGACCGTCCCCTCCTCGTCCATCCAATCCACTACGCGCACCAGCCGCTTATGCTTGGGTTCCGCATAAAAGATACGCGCCCGCTCACGGTGGAAATCGTGCACCTTTCCCCCGGACCCGTTTCCGCTGATCTCCCAGTAGTCCGGGACGCCGATCTGGTTAAAAAATCTCGCCTTTCCCGGCGCTGTTTTCGCTCTCCGGAAATCTCCGCAGAAATACTGATAGACAGAGATGACGCCCTCCGGGAAAAAGCCGTCATCCTCAATCACAACCACCGGTCCTTTGAATTTGGCGCTCAGAAAGGACCGGCGGAGCATATCGCTGTCTTCACCGTAGTTCTCCAGCAAAAGCACCGCATCTATCATCCCACCAGCTTTTTCCATCTCTGCTCTACCTCCTTGGTGAGATATTTCCTCGCCTTTTCGTAAGAACGCGCATGGAAGCTCTCCAGATCCGCCTCTGTAAAAAGACGGATCAGACGGTCTGTCAAGGCCTCGATCTTCTGCTTCTGCGTCATCCGCGCATCCATCGGAATCAGATATCCGTTTTCCCCGTCATCGATGAATGTCGGATTGCCGTACCGCACGTCAAAGCCAATGATCGGAAGGCCCCCTCCCACCGCCTCCATAAGCGTCAGGCCAAAGCCCTCGCTGGTGGAAGCCGACAGGTACAGCTCATAATTCTGATACACTTCCTTCAGATTCTGCTGCCCCTTGAGCACGATATACGCTTCCGCTCCATGCTTTTTGATCAGCTCCAGCAGCTTCTCCTCTTCTCCGCCTTTTCCGTAAATATCCAGCGTAAGCTGCGGAACCGTCTCCCGGGCCTTTACCACGGCTTCTATGATCCAGTCGATATGCTTCTCTACCGCCAGCCGGGACGCGGTCATGATCGAATAGGGAACGCGGCCGGCCGCCGGGTACTTCAGCTCATCCAGGCTTCCGACGGGAATCGTATAAATCGTCGGCGTGACTCCCTGGTATTTCCGAAATTGTTCCCGCATCAGCTGGCTCTGTTCATCGGTGGAAGTAATATAAAAGTCAATATGCCTGCACATCGCGAAGGAATACTCGTAATAATTGTTCCAAAGGATATAGTCGCGGTTGGTGTTGTTTTCACTGAAATGATCGGCGTGGACGACGATCCCCACACGCGCCTCGCCCGCATTCTCCAGAATCGCCTGCCCGACACCCGTGGTACGGTCGATCAGTACAACGTCGTCTTTCGTCAGCCGCAGCTGGGATACCATGTATCCCACCAGCTCTTCCTTCGCACAGAAGATCTTATCCGGGAACCGGTACAGCACCTTCCCATCATCGTTGATCTCCTCGTACGCCACGCTGCCGTTTTCATTGAAAAACCTGCGCAGATACATGTGTGCCTTCTTGTCCAGCGGCGCGTAGTACTCCGAGAAGATCCTGCCGTAAGTGAAATAGTCCTTGCGGATCAGGCACCCGTTGGACACGATTTCCACTCTGTGAACCAGGTCGGACTGTTCCTTTACAAAATAAATCGTATAATACACGTTGCTGTTCCGGAAAAACAGCTTCCCGATCTTTCCCTTCCTGCTGTATGAGTACTGAACTGAGGGAAGCGTCTTTTTCAAATCCTCCAGCGTATATGAGACGGGAGCGATCTTGTAATCCGTAAAAAATGTATACAGCCAGATGATCTCCGAATCAAGAAAACCGATATTCTCCGTGAAATGCTCAATATTCTCCGACGTGATCATATCCGTAAAAATGAACTTCGCGTCAGCGCCGATGTTTCTGAGCATCACCGCCCGATAGCTCTGCGCATACTCGACTCCGCTGGACGCCCAGCCGATACCAAGATTAAAATTATAGACCATTCCCTTTTCAGACCTCCTCACTCCGGTTTTCAGCAGCAATCAGGGAAAAGCGATCCGCAGCTCCCCCGCCCCTCCGTATTCCTGCTGCCCCAGAAATATATTCCGCACAATCTCCTTTTTGATAATCCTCTCCATGCGGAGAAAGGACCGGTACGCCTCCTCATGATATTCAAAGACCGGATTTCTCTGCGCCGTGGACCAGCCGCTGACCACGTACTGCAGCTGCTGCAAATAGTCCACCTGCTCCACCCAGGCGTCGTCAACGGCCCGCAGACAGCACCGCCGGACGTATTCCCCCAGCGTCTCTTCCGACGGGAACGCGCCCGCTTTCCGCTCCCATACATCGTCCACGAAGGATATGAGATCCCGTTCCAGCGCCCTTTTTTCAACGCGGCCGGGATTGGAAAACCGGATGTCCAGATGATAGCTTATGTTATTCAGGATATACCGTGTAACGTCGCCGGCGGTCAGCTTCCGGCTCTCACGGACGAACATTCTCACGCTTTCATGGGCCAGCTGCCGCACTTTCTCCGGCCCCAGGCTTCCGCCGTCCAGCAGACGGTTCCTCATGGCGTACATCATCGTCCGCTGGCGCTTTACCACCATGTCATAGTCCACGGATTTCTTCCGCTGGGCCACCGTCTGCTCCTCCTGGATCCTCTGGGCACCGTTAATCAGCCTTCTCAGCTTCCTGTCCGAAATGCGGTGATCCTGATCAACGTACTTCACCAGCGCCTTTTCTCCCACCGAGGAGACCACCTCATCCTCCAGTGAGACGAAAAACTGGCTGCTGCCCGGATCTCCCTGCCGGCCTGCCCGGCCCCTTGCCTGCCGCTCCAGGCGGATACTGGGCATACGTCCGATCCCAATGACGGCCAGCCCGCCCAGCTCCCGCACGCCGGGTCCCAGGCGAATATCCGTGCCGCGTCCCGCCATGCCGGTGGATACCGTGACTGCCCATCTCAGGCCGGCTTCTTTGATGATCTGCGCCTCCCAGGAGGCATGATTGGCGTTCAGCACACTGTGCGCCACCTGTTTTTGGATCAGCAGCCGGGAGACCAGCTCCGTGTCCGCGATGGTCGAGGTTACAATCAGCACCGGCCGGCCGGTCTCATGGTGCCGCAGCACCTCCTTGACCGCCTCCGCGTACTGCGTCTCCGAATTCTTGAAGAACCGGTCCTTTTGATCCTCCCGCCGCAGCGACCTGTTGGGAGGGATCACCACAACCCGCTTCCTGTAGATCTTGTACAGCTCTCTCCGCGCGTCGGCGATGGTGCCGCTCATCCCGGACATGCGGGGAAACAGAAGAAAGAGATTCTGATACGTGATGGACGCGACGGACCGGTTCTCCGGCGTAAGCTCCAGCTTCTCCTTTGCCTCGATTGCCTGATGGATCCCGCCTCTCAGCTTCATGCCCGGAAGGGCGCGTCCGGTGCCGCCGTCCAGCAGCAGCACCTCCCTGTTCTCGGTGACAACGTAGTCCTTTCCCTTCTCCATGACCGCATGCGCCCTCAGGGCAAGCGTCACATGCCGGTTCAGCTCAAAATTCTCCGCGGCGTAAAACCCTTTGACGCCGAAGTACTGCTCCGCGCAGGCCACGCCCTCGTCCGTGAGCCACACGCTTTCCTTTTCCGCTGTGTAATCCCGCCCGGGCCGCAGCGTCGTCACAAAATAATCCGTCAGCGCGTACAGATTCGACTGGACGTGGGGCACACCGGATATGACAAGGGGCATCGTGGCGGCGTCCATAAGCACCATATCCGCCTCGTCAATGATGACGTAGTAGAACTCCCGCATAAACCGGTCTTCCGCCCTGGGCACAAGGTTATTGAAAAGATAGTCGAAGCCCAGGGTCGAATACGTCGTATAGACGATATCCGCCTCATAGATCCGCCGCTTCGCCGCGTTCTGCCGGCTGTCCATCCGGTCCGCGCCGGCGCCTGAGCGCACCGTCATCCCCAGGAACTCATAGACCGGTCCCATTTCCCTCGCGTCCCGATCCGCCAGGTAGTCATTTGCCGTGACCAGGATCGTGCTCTTGCCGGTCAGCGCGTTCAAATAGAGGGGCATGGTGGCCGTCAGCGTTTTGCCCTCACCGGTGTTCATCTCCGCCAGATACCCGCAGTGCATCGCGATGCCTCCCAGGATCTGGCAGTCAAAGGGCTCCATCCCCAGCACTCTCCGGCTGGTCTCGCACACAGCCGCGTATGCCTCCGGAAGGAGGCTGTTTGTGTTCGCGCCCCTGGACAGGCGATCCCTGAACTCCGCTGTCTTCCCGCGCAGGGCCCCGTCACTCAGCAGCCGGACACGCAGCCACTCCAGCTTGACCTTTTTCAGTAAACGCTCTAATTTCCTGTTCACCATCTGATACTTCCGTTATCACGATTGAATGAAAATGGAACCGGGCCACGCCTCCGTTGATCAGACGTGCCTCATAGCTGTAGGTCCTCAGCGGACATCGGAAGTCCGCTTCGCCGTCTCTGATGATTCGGTTCCCTATCTCCACGTCGTAGCGGTCATAAAAAACCAGCTCCAGCAGCAGCCCGCCGGGAGGGTCCGCGGACGCCTCCAGCGCGATGTGATACCGCCCCTCCCCGTCTATCATGGGCAGCTCCGGCTCCACCCGCGCCATCTGATAATTCACCTTGGAAAACCAGCGCATCATCACGGTGCCCGGCGGCATCAGCTCATTTCTGAACTCCACGTCGTTCTTCGCGTGAAAAAGCAGCTCCGTCCCGTAGAGATAGGCGTTTTTTCCGTACTCGTTCCAATAGATCTTCCACGAATGTCCCGCCATCACATCATCCCTGCCCGCCTGTCCCGGTTTCCGCATCCCCAAAGTCATCCCGCAGGATCCGATAGTACTGCCCCAGAAACCAGCTTACGATCCCGTCCGTATCGTCATTGTGCCGCCCGTGCAGACCCTTCCCGAAAATTTTCACGCCGGTGCCCCGCAGGTGGGCCAGGAGCTGGCCGTAAGCCGTTTTGTCATAGTCGTCCTCGATCATATACGCCGCGGCGAATTGGGTGCCGTCCCACTGGGTCTTGTCAAAGGCATCCCAAAATCTGCCGTTCAGCCGGCCGGCCGCGTCCCGGCTCAGGCTTTTGCAGTGCTTGTGCAGAAGGTCCAGCGAGGTGGGGAAGCCCCCCGGCCGGTTGATCCGCTCGTTCTCCGCGATGTCCCCGAAGCTGGCCAGTGGCTTCCCGACCAGTATGGTATGCGGACGGATCCTGCACCCGTAATAGAGCGCCCCGAAGGATCCCATGGAGATGCCGGAGAGAATCACCTGGCCGCTTTCAAACCCCAGCTCCTTCATATGGCGCCGGAGGATCGTCTCTATCGCGTCCTCGTACTCCTCCGTGCCCATATAGGCGCCTCCGCCCTCCAGTCTCGCGTCCGTGATCAGGAGGAAAGGATGCCCCATCTCCCGCATCATGCCATATCCCTCAAAGCCCTCCTTGCGCCGGTATCCGGAGAAATAGACATTCAGGGGGGGCTTCAGATTGCCCGGATCAAAGTAGTAAAAAATCTCCTCCCGGTCCGATGTGACCCACCGCTTCCCGCCGGGGATGAAGTGCCCCTTCCCCCTTCTGGAGTAGCGGTCATGGAGGGCCGTGATCCGCAGTCTTCCGCTTCCCCGCGCCCTGACGGACGCGAACAGGAAGATTTTGTCCCCGCTCCGGTTCTCAACGCGGACAACCTCCTCCAGGTCCTTCTCCGTAAAGGTCCAGACCTCCTCTTTCTCCGGAAGCACGCCGTACCCGAACCGCACCGCCGTGAGCTCCAGCAGGAGGTCTACCGGACCGTCCTTCCCGTACTCCAGCCAGAACTCAATCGTCTGATAGGCCATGATGGGGATGTTATGCCGCCAGAAGACGGCCTGCGCCATCACATCCCCAAAGGCGCCCCGCAGCTCCACGCCCTCAAAGCCCATCCAGAAGACCTCGCCCCGGAAGCCCCGCGCCACGGACAGATTGTCCAGCGTGAATTTCTCCCCGTATGGCTCCGGAAAATAATCCGGCAGGTCCTCCCGCAGCAGCACCGGCAGAGCCTCCGCGGAGATCCGCTCCCCCCTCTTCCGCTCCATGAGCCGCCGGGTGGGACCGCCCTCCTCCAGAGGGACCGCCTCCGTGACAAACAGCGTATATGCCCGCAGAAACCGGATTAGAAAATCAAATTCCGTCTCCGTGACCTCCCGGTCCAATATGGCCGCGTCAAAGTCCCGGCCCGGCATCCGGGAGAGATCCGGCTCATAGCACCACTCCACCCGCTCCGAGATCCCCACCGTCCTGCTGAAGTCCGTCTTCCCCAGCTGCAGCACCCGTACCGCCTTCAACGTGATCAATCACCTCTTTCCACAGATCGATCAGATTCTGCGCCGTGTGGGTCTCGCCCAGCTCATAGGACCGGATCGCCGCCTGGTTCCAATTGCGCAGGCTGTCCAGATAATACGCCAGGTCCTCCCCCAGGCGGGAGATCTCCCGGTTGATCCGTCCGTTCTCCCCGGGCCTCAGATACTCGGTGGCGGTCCGCACAATCTGCGGAATGCCGACGCCCACGCACAGGATCTGCAAAAAGAGATCCGGCCTGTCCGCCAGGTCCACCAGAAGCCGCTGTTCCCGCACGCATTTGTTCACCGACAGCTCGTCCACGCACTGCTCCACCGTGAACATCACGGGAATCCGGTCCCCGGCGTCCGGCAGGACCTCCGCGTCCCGCCGCGCCGCTTTCCCCGCCCATTCCGGCGGGTAACCGCTCCGCTCCAGAAGCTCCCGCACCCGCGCCAGCAGCTCATCCTCCCATCCGAGAGCCGCGTTTCTCGTGAACAGGCACACCCTTGCCTTCCCGTTTCCCCGCAGATAGGCGGCCATGGCCCTGACCGCCGCCTCCAGGGTCTTCCCCGGCAGATGATCCACCGGGAGCAGGATCTTCTGCACCCGCAGCTGCTGGCTGATTCCAGGCTCGATCCGGGTGTCGTAGGGCGGGATGTGCCGCTTCTCCACAGAGGCGAGGCACGCCTCCCTGGAGAGGGTCTCCAGAGTCTCCTCCGAGTCGGCCACAAGGCAGTCCCCGCGGGAGAGGGCCTCCCGGCCGCAGCCGGGCGGGAGCCTGTTCCCGAACACGGAATACACCCTCCGCCTGTCCGCCAGGAGGCGGTCCAGCAGCGGCAGGTGCCGCGGGTGGGCGGCGGCGCAGAAGAGATCCTCCCGCCCCGTGGTCCGGAGGAAAGCCTCCAGGACCTCCCCGACCACCTCCTCCATGGAAGCATAGGCCGTCTTCCGGAAAGGAAGCCGCGCCTCCGCCTCCGGGGCGCCGGTGAGATACCGGCAGCTCTCCGGATTCACCCTCACGGAGCCGTCCGCGAAATGGCGCAGCTTCCAGACGCCCTTGTCCGTCATGTACTGGTCATAGACCCGCTCCCCGCTTTCATACACGCAGGTGCAGGACAGGAACCCCCGGTCGTCATAGAGGTTCTGCCGGCTCAGGGCCCCGTCCCGGTAGAGATCGACCCGGATGAGATTCCCGTACTCACCGAACTCCACACTCGCGTACCGCTCCCCCGCCCGCCTGGCGAGGATGGTAAAGGGCGTATAGAGGAACTCCACGTCCCCGGGCCAGGCCAGGTCCCGGAAGGAGAACAGGGCCTGCTTCCTCCGGCGCACCTCCTGGATAGCGTCAAACACCGACCAGTAGGGGACCCGGAAGGTCCCCTGCCTGTGCAGGAAGTGCCGGAAATTCGGCGCGTGAGACAGCAGCAGGATCCGGTACGGGCAGATGGGGTTCCGCTGGAAGAGCTGGATCTGCTTTACGGTGTCGTCCGTCTCCGTCCGCGTCCGGCGCCTGTACCAGCACTGCTCATCCTCCCGCCAGCCGTCCCCGGAGTACCAGGCCGGGATAAAATACAACATATGATACGCCCGCGTCCTTTCCCGCGCTCAAATGAAGAATGAATACGAATCAAACTCCCGGTACGCCCTCACCTCCCGATAGAGGGGATAGAGGATGCCGGTCAGAATCATGGCCGTCGCCGGGAACAGCGCCAGCTCCGCCGGGATCTCCCCGGTCAGCGCCAGAGCCAGGGAGCACCCCATCATCAGGCACAGGACGCTCCCGCTCACAAGGCACAGCCGCAGGAGAATCCCTCTCAGATACCGTCTGGTCTTCACGCCCGCGTAGACGTTCACGATGCTGTCTCCGGCCCTTTGCAGCTGATCCGCGATCTCCCCCGGCGAGACCGCCGCGAAGGAAAAGGCAATATTCAGCAGGAAGACGGTGGCCACATAGACCGCCGCCCCCGGCCCCCGGGTCAGGCTCAGCGCCTCATAGATCCGCCGCAGGGCGGGGTTCTCCCCGCCCAAAAACAGGAGGAGGCGGACCAGCAGACGGGGCAGCGCGGAGAAAGAGGCGGCGAACATGACCGGCATCACGCCGATTGGCGCCAGCTTCAGGGCAATGCGGCTCTTCTCCGCGTAGTCGCTGTGGATGGACACGCGCTGCACCGGAAGGCGGACAATCACGTTCTCCATGACCAGGACCACGGCCGCCATGACCACGCACAGGGCCGCCAGCCTCCGGAGCTGCTCCCAGGGAAACCGGTGCAGGGTGGAGAGCAGGTTGTCCGCGATATTCACCAGCAGGACCGGCGCGTGTCCGCCGATCCCCCGTTCCCGGTTCACACCGGCCAGCAGGCAGATCACGGCGGCGCCCGCCGTCATCTCCGCCGCGGCGATGATCCGCAGCACCCCCGCGTCGAAGAACGTCTCCCGGAAAGGCAGCTCCCACGCCCGGAGGACCGCGGAGAACGCCGCCAGGGGCAGGGCCAGGGCCAGGGTGAACCGCTCCGTCCTCTGGGGGGAAAAGCGGTTCCTCAGCCCGGAGCCCCCGACGGACAGCACGATCCACACGGCCAGGGAGGCGGTGATATACGGCATGACGCCAAGGGCGAACACCGTGCAGCGGTGCCGGTCCCCACTGACCATGGAGAGGAGGAGATCCTGCGGATCCCGCAGGTCTCCCAGCCAGGCGGAGAGGTCGATATCATAAAGCAAAAGACTCCTTCCAGCCATGTAGACCGCAAGGATCAACGCCGTCAGAAGAAGCCTTTTTCGTAATTCATGCGTCCTGCACGTGTTCAAAGAAACATCCCTTCATGCAGGGATATCTCTCCGGACAATCCGGAGAGATATCCCTGGTGATTTCTATGCCGCTGCCCGCCGTGAGGCTCCTCCAGCCCCCGCGCCGTCAGCGCTTCTTCCTCCGGCCCAAGGCGGCCAGGCCGCCGGCGGACAGGGCCGCGCCCGCGTTCCACAGGGGGGAGATGTCGCCGGTCTTTGGGACGCTGGCCAGGGGGACCTCCTCGTCGTCGATGGCAACAGGATCCTCCTCCAGGACCGCCAGGGGGACGTCCTCGTCGTCGATGACGACCGGCTCCTCCTCGCCGCTCATGGAGCTCAGGGGGACGCCCTCGTCGTTGATCAGGATGGGATCCTCCCCGCTCCCCATGGAGGCGCTCTGGCTCTCGCTCCGGCTGGTGCTCTCGTCATCGCGCTCGTTGGTGCTCGCCTCATCGCTCAAGCTCTGGCTCCGGCTCTTGCTCTCGCTCTCTTCACTCAGGCTCTTGCTGGTGCTCGCCTCATCACTCAGGCTCTGGCTCTGGCTCCGGCTCTTGCTCAAGCTCTCGCTCGTGCTCACGAGGTCGCTCATGCTCTCGCTCTGTCTGTCGCTGGTGCTCTCGCTCTGCCTCTTGCTCTCATCGCTTCGGCTCTGGCTCTCGCTCCGGCTCTTGCTCTCGCTTTGACTTTTCTGATCACTTTCATCGCTTTCTATTCTTGAATCACGGAGCTCACTCTCCAACGGGAAATTGCTCTCGGATAAGTCCGTGCTAAGGCTCGCTTGGCCGCTCTCTGCCGCGCTTCCCGCTAGTTCGAAGTTACGCATAGCATTAGACAACTCACAGTATTTCTCCCAATATTTGTTTTCATCATCAAAATCATCACTTGAAAGAGACTTAAGAGCGTTACTGTAAGATTCATAAGCGGAGATTGCGCTCTGAGATAGGCTCCCATAGAAGTCACAACCTGAATTGAACACTCCCACGTTGCTGATATACGCGCTCTTCACTTCACTATATCTCTCGCTCGCAGACTGGCTCAGGCTTCTGCTGGCTTCTTCACTTGCCGATATCTCCGCCGAGTGTTCACTTTTGTAAAGACTCTCGCTCTCGCTCTTCTCCGCACTCGCGCTATCATGGTCGCTTGCGGTCATAGAGTCTTTGTCAATCTCCGACTGAAGCTCAGATATCGCTATACTCACGGACTTCTCATCATCCGTCAGCGACATCTGGAAGCCGGCCTCCTCGCTCTCGCCGGCACTCAGCGCGTTGAACCTCATCATCATGCTCGCCAGATCATTCTCTGTTAAGCCCGCGAACATAGCCGGGGCTTTCCCCATCAGCATCTTGGCGGCGGCCATAGTGGACTCGTCCGGCGTCAGCGCCGCGGACTTGATGTCCTCTCCGCTGACGCTCCCGCTTTCCGCCGTGCTCCCGGCGGCGTTCTCCTTGTCCTCCGTGCTCTGGGCGGCACTGTCGGCGGTGCTGCCGGTGTCCTCCGCGCTCTGGACGGCGCTGCCGGCGGTGCTGCCGGTGTCCTCCGCGCTCTGGGCAGTGCTGCCGGTGTTCCCGGCGCCGTCATTCACGCCGCCGTCGTTCCCGGCATCGTCATTCACGCCGCCGTCATTCGCGGCGCCGTCATTCGCAGCACCGTCGTTCCCGGCATCGTCATTCACGCCGCCGTCATTCGCAGCACCGTCATTCACGGCACCGTCGTTCCCGGCACCGTCGTTCCCGGCACCGTCATTCGCGGCACCGTCATTCGCGGCACCGTC
>CANAWG010000028.1 GCA_947365245.1 uncultured Oscillibacter sp.
TCCACGGTGACGCCGGGCCAGTTGCCCACATACTGGCTGGAGCCGGTGAGGGCGTTGAACAGCGTGGTCTTGCCGCAGTTGGGATTGCCCGCCAGGGCGATTTTGATGTCCATTTGATTCTCTCCTTTCAGATGTTAGCTATAGCTAACTTACGGCGCAAATAACAGCGGCCCTCCGCCGCTTTCCAATCATTTTCGCCGCGGCGTGTACGTGGCGAAAATACCGGGACCCGTGCGCCCTTGGGGCGCACACGCCAGTGACCGGCGTCACTGGCGGGGGGAATCTAAAGGGGGGACGGAGTCCCCTCTTTAAGAGACTTCGATCATCTCCGCGTCGCCCTTTCGGACGCTCAGCTCGTAGCCCCGGACGTTCAGCTCCATGGGATCCCCCAGCGGGGCCACCTTGCGGACGAAGATCTCCACGCCCTTGGTGATGCCCATGTCCATGATCCGGCGCTTCACCGGACCCTCCCCATGGAGCTTCGCCACGGTGACGGTCTCGCCCACCTTGACGTCTTTTAAAGTTTTCATACTGTCTCCTCCTTTACACCAAAATGCGGCTTGCCATGGATCTGTCCAGCGCGATCCGGCTGCCTCTCACCTGTACGATGAGATTCCCTCCCATCTCGCTGACCACCGTCACGTCGCTGTCCACCACGAAGCCCATCTCCGCCAGGTGCTGCCGCACCTCGTCTTTCCCAGTGATTTTGCGGATGGCGGCCGTCTCTCCCGCCTTTGCCATTGTCAGCGGCATCATGAGCGCGCTCCTTTCCTGTGATTAGCCGGAACTAACCGTCTGCTGAAAAATTTGGGGGTTAGCGCTATCTAACCCCGCCTTTGTGGTGAGTTTAACACACTCGTGATGAATTTGTCAAGGGGCGCTGGCGAAAGTTTGTCAATTTGGTTTGTTATGACAAACCACGGCGTAAAACCGGCCCCCGCCGGGGCCGGAATTCGGCGGACTGCACAGATTCCGGCGGGCGGGGGAGGGGGGAGGGCCTCAGCCCTCCGCGGCGTGGCCCTGGGCCCGGATGACGTTTACCACCCGCTCCGCCAGCTCACGGCAGCGGTCCTGGCTCTCGGCCTCCACCATCACCCGCACCAGCGGCTCCGTGCCGGACTCCCGCACCAGAATGCGGCCGGCGTCCCCCAGCTCCGCCGCCACGGCCTCCACGGCGGCCTTCACCGCCGGGTCCTCCTGGGCGGCGCGTTTGTCCTTTACCCGGACGTTGATCAGCACCTGGGGGTAGATGGTCACCGGCTCCGCCAGACGGCTCAGAGGCAGCTTTTGGGCCAGCATGACTTCCATGATCTTCAGGGAGGTCAAAATGCCGTCGCCGGTGCGGGCGTACTTGGAGAAGATGATGTGCCCGGACTGCTCGCCGCCGATGCGGTTGCCGTTTTGCACCATGTACTCGTAGACGTACTTATCCCCCACGGCGGTCTTGGCGTAGTCGATGCCCGCCTCCTCCAGGGCCTTGTAGAGGCCGAAGTTGCTCATGACGGTGGTGACCACGGTGTTGGTCACCAGTTTTCCCCGCTCTTTCATGTAGCGGGCGTAGAGATACATGATCTTGTCTCCGTCCACCAGGGCGCCATTCTCGTCCACGGCCAGACACCGGTCGGCGTCGCCGTCGTAGGCGAAGCCTGCGTCGCAGCCGTGCTCCGCCACGTACTTTTGCAGCCCCTCGATGTGGGTGGACCCGGCGTCCAGGTTGATGTTTACCCCGTCGGGGCGGTCGTTGATGACGCACACGTCGGCCCCCAGGGCCCGGAACACACTGGGGGCGATGGCCCAGGCGCTGCCGTTGGCACAGTCCAGGGCGATTTTTTTGCCCTTGAAAGAGTACACCGCCAGGGAGATGAGATACCCGATATACCGGTTCCGGCCGGCGCTGTGGTCCACCACGGCGCCCACGCCCTCCTCTGTGGCCTGGGGAAGGTCACGCATGGGCTTTCCGTCCACCTCCAGGCGGCCGTCCAGCCAGGCCTCCGCCTTTTCCAGCACCGCCTCGTCCATCTTCTCCCCGTCGCCGTTTAAGAGCTTGATGCCGTTGTCGTAGAAAGGGTTGTGACTGGCGGAGATCATCACGCCGCAGTCGAAGTCCTCCGTCCGGGCTACGTAGGACACGGAGGGCGTGGTGGTGACATGGAGGAGGTACGCGTCCGCCCCGGAGGCCGTCAGGCCGGCGCTGAGGGCGTACTCCAGCATATAGCTGGAGCGGCGGGTGTCCTTGCCCACCACGATGCGGGCCCGGCCCTGCCGGCCGTAGTACCAGCCCAGAAAGCGCCCGATCTCGTATGCGTGATAGGCGGTGAGCCCCTCTCCCGCTTTCCCGCGGAAGCCGTCGGTTCCAAAGTATTTACCCATGGGAGATTCTCCTTTATGATGTTTGATATTCGCGGCCACCTGCGCCGTTGGCTGTCCGGTGCTCTGGAAACAGTTTACCATAAAAAAGGGAATGTGGGAAGAGACGGCGCAAAAAAACTCCTGCGGGCGGGATTGTGTACTTTTGCCAACTTCCCGCCATGGAATCGGATGTTTCGTGGATTTTTCCCGCCGCCGCTTGACAAGACAGAAGAGGCCATGTATGCTTAATATATATGTATATACCGGCTTGTATAAGTCCATGATTCGGATGGACGTCTCTACCAACTGCCGCAACAGTTGACTACAGGCTTTGGGCTTGTCCCGGAGCCTGCGGTCTTTTCTTTTGGGCGGGGAGAGCCGGTGTGATCTCACGCGGAGCACGCGCGTAGAGGAGGAATGTGTATGGGAAGTCTCCTGATCCAAAACGCCTGGGCCGTGGTCACCTGCGACGACGGCGACAGCCTGCTGCAAAACGCCAACATCCTGATTCAAGACGGTATCATCGCCTACATGGGCCCGGAGCCCCGGACGGCGGAGGAGGTGCTGGACGCCTCCGGCTGCATCGTCTACCCCGGCCTCGTCAACACCCACCACCACCTCTACCAGACATTCAGCCGGAATCTGCCCCAGGTGCAGAACCTGGAGCTCTTCGACTGGCTCACCGCCCTCTACGAGATCTGGAAGAATCTGGACCGGGAGGCCGTCTACCACAGCTCCATCGTGGGCATGGGGGAGCTGCTGAAAACCGGATGCACCACCGTCTTTGACCACCACTACGTCTTCCCCGGCGGGAACTCCTGCGCCCTGCTGGACGCCCAGTTTGCCGCCGCCGGGGACCTGGGCGTGCGGATGTACGCCTCCCGGGGCAGCATGGATTTGAGCCGCAAGGACGGCGGTCTGCCGCCGGACAGCGTGGTGCAGACCGTGGACGAGATCCTCCGGGACTGCCAGGGGGCGGTGGAGAAGTACCACGATCCGTCATTTAACTCCATGCGCATGGTGGCCCTGGCCCCCTGCTCGCCTTTCAGCGTCTCGGCGGAGCTGCTGCGTCAGTCCGCCCTGCTGGCGAGAAGCCTGGGGGTGCGGCTCCACACCCACCTGTGCGAGACGAAGGACGAGGAGCGCTACGTTCTGGAGAAGTACGGCAAGCGGCCCCTGGCCTGCATGGAGGACCTGGGCTGGGTGGGAAACGACGTGTGGTACGCCCACGGCATCCACTTCAACGACGAGGAGTTGAAGCTTCTGGCGGACACCGGCACCGGCGTTGCGCATTGCCCCATCTCCAATATGAAGCTCTCCTCCGGCGTGTGCCGGATTCCGGAGATGCTGGCCCTGGGAGTCCCCGTGGGTCTGGCGGTGGACGGCAGCGCCAGCAACGACGGTTCCAGCCTCCTGGAGGAGCTGCGGGTGGCGTACCTCCTCCACCGGCTCACCTCCAGCGAGCGGGCCCCCAGCGGGTATGATCTGCTGAAAATCGCCACCCGGGGCAGCGCCCGGGTGCTGGGCCGGACGGACATCGGCTCTTTAGAGACCGGCAAGGCGGGAGACCTCTTCCTGATCCGCCGGGACCGGCTGGAGCTGGTGGGAGCGGACCTGGATGTCAAGTCCATGCTGGGCACCGTGGGCTTCAAGGGGCCGGTGGACGCCACGGTGGTAAACGGCAGAGTGGTGGTCAGAGATGGCCGCCTCACCGGCATCGATGAGGAGCGGGCGGTCCGGGAGGCCCGGGCGGCGGTGCGCGCCTATCTGAGCAGGTGAGAATCCCCGCGGAGATCCGCTGAAAAACAGTCCCTCCCCCGGCGGGGAGGGCGGTTGAGGAGAGAGATATGTATTCACCCGTACTGGAGATCTATACCGAAAAGCTCACGGAGAACGCCCGCCGCCTCAGCGATTTCTGCGCCGCCAATGGCCGGGAGCTGGTCTTTGCCACCAAGGGCTTCTGCGCCCATCCGGAGGTAATCCGGGCCGCCCGGGCCGGGGGCGTCCGCCGCTTTGCCGACAGCCGCATGAGGAATATCATTGCGGCGAAGCGGGTGGATCCGGACCTGCACTACCAGCTGATCCGCATCCCGGCCCCCGGCGAGGCGGCGGAGGTGGTCCGCTGGGCGGACGTCAGCGTCCAGAGCGACCTGGAGACCATCCGCCTGATTTCCGACGAGGCGGTGCGGCAGGGCAAGGTCCACCCCATCATTTTGATGCTGGACGTGGGGGACCTGCGGGAGGGCGTCTTTGGTTCGGAGCAGCTGCGGGAAATCGCGCCCCGGATCCGGGAATGCCCGGGCGTGGAGCTCATAGGTCTGGGCACCAACGTGGGCTGCTACGGAAGCGTCCTGCCCTCCCGGGAGAACATGGGCGCCCTGGTGGAGGCCCGGGACTTTTTGAACGGCACCTGGGGCTTTTCCATCCGGACGCTCTCGGCGGGGGGCACCTGCTGCTTAAAGCTGCTGGAGGAGGGCGCGCTGCCGGAGGGGGTCAACCAGATCCGGGCCGGCGAGGCGGTGATGTGCGGCGAGGACACCACGGGCCACCGTTTCCTGGAGGGATATCACCCGGACGCTTTCCGGATCTCCGCCCAGGTGGTGGAGCTGCGCCGCAAGCCGTCGGTCCCCATCGGGGAACTGGGGCGGGACGGCTGCGGAGAGCAGCCGGTGTATCCGGACCGGGGCGTGCGCCTGCGGGCTATCTGCGCCCTTGGAAAGCAGGATGTGGACTGGGGGGCCCTGACGCCGCTTCTGCCGGGGGCGGAGGTCATAGGTGCCAGCTCCGACCACCTGATCGTGGACGTGGAGGACTGCGCCGGAGCGGTCCATCCGGGGGACTGGCTGCAGTTCCGCTGCGGCTACATGGCCATCATGCGGGCCGCTACCTCCCATTATGTGGAGAAGAGAATGATCCCCTGATTTGAGGAGAACGAAAGGCCGGAGGCGTACGCCTCCGGCCCTTTTGCGCGGGTTTTCAATTGCGGGAAGCGCTCCTGTCACACGATCAGGAAGAACTTCACCAGGAACAGCGCGGAGATCACGTAGGTGAGGACGGACACGTCCTTGGCCTTGCCGCTGAAGACCTTGATGACGGTAAAGGAGATGAGCCCCAAGCCGATGGCGTGGCCGATGGAGCCGGAGATGGGCATTCCGATGAGCATCAGCGCCACGGGGACCATCTGGTCCAGGTCGTCGAAGTCCACATTCTTGAGGCCCATGAGCATCAGCACGCCCACGTAGATCAGCGCGGCGGAGGTGGCGGCGGCGGGAATCAGGGCCGCGATGGGGGCGATGAAGATGCAGGCCAGGAACAGCACGCCGGTGGTCAGGGCGGTGAGGCCCGTGCGGCCGCCGGCCTCCACGCCGGAGGCGGACTCCACGAACGTGGTGACGGTGGAGGTGCCGCAGCAGGCGCCGGCCACGGTGCCCACGGCGTCGGACAGCAGCGCCTCTTTCATGTTGGGCATGTTGCCGTCCTTGTCCACCATGCCGGCCCGGGAGGCGGTGCCCACCAAGGTGCCGATGGTGTCAAACATATCGATCATGCAGAACGTGATAATCAGAGTGATGACGGTGAACCAGCCCACGTCCATCAGCCCCTGGAAGTTGAACTTAAAGAGGGTGGTGGAGGCCATGTCGGCGAAAGGCGGCAGGAAAGACGCGGTGGCCAGCGCGGCAAAGGGATTGCTCCCCAGGAAGATGGCGGAGCCGGCCCAGTAGATGATAGAGGCCGCCAGCATGCCCAGCAGCACCGCCGCCTTGATGCCCTTTTTCGCCAGGATGACGATGACGAAGAGGCCGATGAACATGGTGACCACGGAGAGAATCATGGGGCCGTAGCCGGAGCCCATGGAGGTCTTCGCCACGCTGGGGGTCAGGGCGCCGAAGAAGTCCCGCATGACGTAGAACGGCCCGCCGGTCTCAGAGTAGATGCCGGCGTTGGAGCCAAGGCCGATGTTCATCAGCATGATGCCGATGGCGGGGGCGATGCCCAGCCGCACGCCAAGGGGGATGGCCTCCACGATCTTCTCCCGGATGTTCAGCACGGAGAGGACGATAAAGACGATGCCCTCGATGAGGATGATGACCAGGGCGGCCTGGAAGCTCTCCACGTAGGTCATGCCGGTGAGGCCGGCGATGTTGGCCGCCACCACGGCGAAGAAGCTGTTGAGGCCCATGCCGGGGGCCAGGGCAAAGGGCTTGTTGGCCAGGAACGCCATGCAGAACATGGCGATGGCGGAGGCGATGCAGGTGGCCAGGAACACGCCGTTCCACAGGGAGGACCCGATGTCAAAGTTGGTCAGCAGGTTGGGGTTCAGGGCGATGATGTAGGCCATGGTCATAAAGGTGGTGAGACCGGCCAGGATCTCTGTGCGCACAGTGGTACCGTTTTCTCTCAATTTGAAAAAGTTTTCCATAGCGCTCCCTCTCTTTCCAGATTTTTGCCGGGTAATTGGCATAACTACACAAGTTTTGCTGACTATATCCTATCACACTCCGGCAAATAATACAAGACCTTTCTGCGAAAGAAGAAAAATTTTTATCACAGCGATAAAAAAACGGAACCGCGCGGTTCTGCGCGCGGTTCCGCCGCGGTCACTGCTCCGGCGTTCCGGCAGGTGTTTCCCGGCCCCGGGCCGCCTGTACGTCCGCCGGCGTGATGGCCATCAGGTCCTCCCGGGTCACCTGCTCCTGCGCCGCCAGACGGCCCGCCTGGTTCACCAGGATCCGCTCGAAGAGGTTCCGCACACCCCGGGCGTTGCCGAAAGACATGGGGTCCTGATTCTCCTCGGCGATGAAGTCCCGCACCAGCTCCGCCGCCCCGGGGGCCAGGGTGTAGCAGCCCTTTTGGCACTGGCGCTCGAAGATCTTCAGCATCTCCTCCGGGGTGTAGTCCTCAAAGTGGAGGAAGCGGTTGAACCGGGACTCCAGCCCGGGATTGGAGTGGATGAAGCGGTCCATCAGGTCGTCGTACCCGGCGGCGATGACCACCAGGTCGTCCCGGTGGTCCTCCATGGCCTTGAGGATGGTGTCGATGGCCTCCTGGCCGAAGTCGTTTCCGCCGCCGCTGTTCAGGGCGTAGGCCTCGTCGATGAACAGCACGCCCCCCAGGGCGGAGTCGACGGCTTTTTTCGTCTTCAGAGCCGTCTGGCCCACGTAGCCCGCCACCAGACCGCTGCGGTCCACCTCCACCAGCTGCCCCTTGGAGAGGATGCCCAGACTGTGGTAGATCCGGGCCATGAGCCGGGCGATGGTGGTTTTGCCGGTGCCGGGGTTGCCGGAGAACACTATATGCAGGGAGAGGTCCGCCGTCGGCAGGCCCTGCTCCTGGCGCAGCTTGTGGACTGTCACCAGGTTGATGAGATTTTTGACCTCCCGTTTCACGGAGCCCAGGCCAATGTATCCCTCCAGCTCCGCCTGGAGGTCCTCGATCCTCTCCGGGGGCGGCGGAGTCTCCGCCGCCTGGGCCGTCCCCGGGCTGCCGCCGGCGGGAGCAGCCGTTTTTTCAGACTGGGAGGGGGCGTCCGCCCCGGGGGCGGCGGGCTTGTCCATTTCCCCGGCGGGGGCGGCGGGGGTCCCCCAGAAATCCGTGCCCATGCGGCTTAAATTGTTCTCCGTCATGGTGCGGATCACCTCCAGCTGCTGGAGGATGATCTCGTCCTTCTTGCTCACTTGTCTCCGGTCCAAATTCCCTCACTCCTTTATGAGATACCGCAGATTTGTATGTCCCAGGGCCTGAAAGAGGCCCGACGCCGCCAGGCCCGTCAGGGTCCCCGTCCCCAGGGAGACGAGGAGCAGGATGGGCAGGTAGTACAGCGGCGCGGCGCTGCCCAGGGTCAGCACCGCCGCGGCCACCTGGCCGCAGTTGTGGGCCGCCGCCCCGCCCACGGACACGCCGTAGACGGAAAACCGCCGCAGCCGGACCAGGCCGATCATGGTCAGCATGGCGGCGAGGCCCCCCAGCAGGGAGAAGAGCAGCGCGTTCATGTTCCCGGCGAACATGGCCCCCAGCAGGCACCGGGCGGCGAGAATCATCAGCGACTGCCGCGGCCCCAGGGCGTACAGGGCGAACACCGTCACGATGTTGGCAAGGCCCAGCTTCACCCCGGGGATGGGAACCGCCAGGGGGAAGAGGTTCTCCAGATAGCTCAGGGCCAGGGCCATGGCCGTCAAAAGCGCGCAGAGGGTCAGTTGTCTGGTGGTCAGTCTCATGGGCCCGCCTCCTAACCCACCACGGCGTCCACGCCGCCGTCCTCCGCCGCTCCGCCCTCCAGGCGGATGATAATCCCGGCCGGGAGGCACACGATGCTCTGTCCGCTCCGGGTGATGAGCCCGGTGCGGACGCAGTCCTGGGTGGGGCAGTCCGCCCAGGCCGCCCGGACGCCGGCCTCCCCGGCGGGAGGCGCGTGGTCCGGCGGCGGGTTCTCCAGCTGTCGGAGCCCGCAGGCCACCTCCAGGGTGTAGCCGTTGTTGGTATAGGTCCGGGGTCCCTCCAGCAGGTCGGCGGGGGAGAAGCGGTCCGCCTCCTCGCCGTCGATGGTGACCACCGCCGTCAAAGTTCCGTCCCCGCCGCCGCTCCAGACCGCCAGGGCGCCGCCCGCCGCCAGGGCGAGCACCGCCAGCACCACCAGGGCGTCCCAGACGTTGGGACGCAGTTTAGGAGACGATTTCAAGGGTATATCCGCTCCCCTCGTCCAGAGTAAAGGACTCCGCCAGTCCCTGGGTGATGACCACCCGGCCGTCCTCGGTTACCAGAACCAGGTCAACATCGCGGCTCCAGTCCTCCCGCCAGGCATCCAGAGCATCCTCCTCCCCCATGACAAAGAACGCCGTGGAGAGGGCGTCGCAAAGGGTTCCGAAGGATTCGCCGGGGAAATAATCCGCCACCACCGTGACGGAGGTCAGGCCGCTGTCCGCCGGATAGCCCGTGGCGGGGTCAAGGATGTGGTGATAGACCCTGCCGCCCTCCTCAAAGTAGCGCTGGTAGCCGCCGGAGGTGACGGCAAAGGCGTTTTTCAGGCTCAGAATGCCCGCAAAGGCGCTTTGATCATCAGGCCGGGCCGGGTCCTGGACGCCCACCCGCCAGGGAGTGCCGTCGGGCCGGTTTCCCCAGGCCAGCACGTTGCCCCCCAGGGAGGCCATGGCCCGGGGAATTTCGCGCTCCCGGAAGAGCTCCGCCAGCTTGTCGGCGGCGTAGCCCTTGGCGATGCCCCCCAGGTCGATGGCCTGGCCCGGCTCCAGGACATGGCCTTCCGGCGAGTCCCGAAGCCAGGTCTCCTCCACCACTTTGACCAGGCGGCTAATCTCCGACGGATCGGGAACCTGATAGTGGTCCGTGGTAAAGCCCCAGGTGCTGGCCAGCGGCGCGACGCCGATGTTGAAAGCCCCCTCTGTAGCCAGGCGGAAAAAAGCCGCCAGACTGAGCAGAGAGTCGAGCTCCTCGTCCAGCTCCACCGCCTCTCCCCGGTTGAGGCGGGAGACGGCGCTGTCTTCCTCCGTGCGGGAGAGCTTGGCCTCCAGGCTCCGAATCAGGTCCTCCGCGGCGGAGAGGGCTTCGGCCCGGTTCTCCCCGTAGAGGGAGAGGGTCATAACGGTGTCCATGGCCAGGAACTGGACGTGCTCCTCCGCTGTGTCCGGGTCCGCCGGGGGCGCGGAGCAGCCTGTCAGCCCCAGGACCAGGGCCAGGACCAGTGTGATGCTGCGTAGACGTCTCATAGGATCTCCTCGATGATTTTTATCGATCATGATAAATGAAATCAGTGGCATACTACCAGTGCCGGTTTATTATAGCACGTTCGCCGCCGCATCACAACCGCGGATTCCCGGCGGCGGCAAAAAACTGACGGGCTTTACACTTTTGCCCTTGCAAATCGAGAAAAAACCTGTTATACTACTCAGGTATGTTGGCGGGAAATTCCCTGGCCGCTGCGTTTAGAAAGAAAAAACTCCCTGGAGGTCCTGATAAATGCCTAAGAATCCCAATCACCGTTCCAAACCGGTCAAGAGGGACGAGCCCATGACCGGCGCGATGAAGTTTTTCCTGGCCGGCTGCGTGGCCGAGCTGTATCTTTTGGTCATCCGCCGTTTTTACGTCAACGGAAGCGCTCAGCAGCAGATCGACTGGTTTGACAAGTATCTCTGGGTGATCTCCGGCGTGGGCGCGGCGATCCTGGTGCTGGGAGCTCTCCTTGGCGCCGCGTGGAAGACGGACCGGAAAAAGCGGGCCAACGGCTGGTATATCGCCGGCGTCGGCGCGTTTGTGGCCCTCTCCGCCCTGATGATCCGGGCCCTGAACGCCCCGGCGGTGACGCTTTTGACCGTGGTGGTCCCGGTGGCGATGCTGCTGGTGATCCTCTGGAGCCTGTACGACCGGGAGTGCGCCATGGCGCTGACCATCCTGGGTGTGTCGCTGATTTTCCTGTGGATCTGCCGCAGGACCCTCACCAACGTCTATTACAGCACCTTGATCCGGGCGGCGGCTGTGGTCTTCCTGGTGCTGCTGGCCGCCGCCGCGTACCTGGCCCGCCGGGCGGGGCAAAACGGCGGAAAGCTGGGCAAGGTCCGCCTCCTGCCGGCTGACGCGGACCTGCTGCCCATCTACACCGCCTGCGGTCTCTCCGCGGCGGCGGTGGCGGCGGCGCTGATCAGCGTCAATATCGCCTATTACGCCATGTGGGCCCTGGCGGTGGTGGTGTTCGCCCTGGCGGTGTACTACACCGTCAAGCAGCTGTGACACAATAAAAGCATCCCCCTTTCAGCGGACCGCCGGTCCGGACTGAGAGGGGGATTTTTTCGTTTTTCGGGGCTGTTACTTCCGGATCTGGGCCAGGTAGCGGTACACGCTGGCCTGGGAGCAGCGGAGCCCTGCGGCCACATCCTTGACGGAGCCTTTCAGCAGGAAGATGCCGCTCTCCTCCAGGGCGGTGATAATCTGGAGCCGTTCGCCGGAGGTCAGCCGCTCCGCCGAGACCCCCAGCCGCTCCAGCTCGTGGTGGATGGCGTCCAGGGCCACGGCCTCCGTGGAGTTGCGGAACGTCTCCGTCCGGCAGGGGGGAGCGCTCTCGCCGGATGTCTCCGGCTGGGAGAACCGGCCGGCGAAACGGTCCGGGTGGCAAAGGCGCAGAATCTGCCGGCTGACGGCCTGATAGCGGCTGTCGTCGAAGTTGATGCACAGCATCCCGATCAGCCGTCCGCCCTGCTTGATGAACATGGTGCATGAGCGCAGCTGCTTGCCGCTGACGGAGACGCCGGAGTAGTGCAGCAGCCAGTCCTGGGTCTCGTAGCTCTTGTCCATCAAGATGCTGAGGCCCACATTGGTCAGCGGTGCGCCGATCCCCCGCCCGCTGATGTGGCCGTTGGCAATGGCGATGATGGAGCGGTTTTTATCCGTCAGGTCATGGAGGGCCACCTCGTAGTCCGGCCCCAGGGCCAGACCCAGGAATTCGGTCAGCTTCACATACTGCTGCAGCAGCGCGTTGGGACTGTTGGGCATAGGGCACTCCCTTCCGCCCCCGCGGGGGCAATCCTCGGTTCCCCTCTTCCGTCCTTGTGATGTTGTTATACTCATTATAGGCCCCAAGCCCCGGCCTGTCAAAAAAATTTTTCTCGGACTGCAAAAAAATTGTGGGCCCAGCGGGGCGCTTTTCATCACTGGCCGCCTGAAAACGCTGATTTTAAGAGGGGATATTCGTGTAAACCTCATAATTATCCGTTGACAATTTTGTTCAATTCTGATAAAATATCCACCATATTTATCAAGAGGAGGCATTTCCTATGAAAACCACCGTCAATACCGGCAAAGCCCCGGCGGCCATCGGCCCTTACGTTCAGGCTGTCAAGGCCGGCGGGCTTGTCATCACCTCCGGCCAGCTGCCCATCGACCCCGCCACCGGCGCGTTCCCCGAGGGCATCCAGGCCCAGACCCGCCAGTCTCTGACCAACGTCAAGGCTATCCTGGAGGAGGCCGGCCTCACCATGGACGATGTGCTGAAGACCACCGTGTTCCTCAGTGACATGAACAACTTCGCCGCCATGAACGAGGTGTACGCTACGTTCTTCACCAGCTTCCCCGCCCGCTCCGCCGTGGAGGTAGCCCGTCTGCCCAAGGACGCCCTGGTGGAGATCGAGGTCATCGCGGCGCTGTAAAGGCGGCGTCCGGCCGCCCGACGCATAAGATGGTGTGTGTGCGCGCGGGCAGCTGAGAAAGAGGAGGGATGCTGATTATGAGCAATGAGATCAAGGGTCGGGACAGCTTTCGCAGCCAGTGGGGCTTTACCCTGGCCTGTATCGGCTCCGCGGTGGGGATGGGCAACATCTGGCGCTTTCCCATCATGGTGGCCAAGTGGGGCGGGCTGACGTTTCTGCTGCCCTATTTTCTCATCGTCTTTCTGGTGGGGAATTCCGGCGTAATGGAGGAGTTTGCCCTGGGCCGCCGGGCCCAGGCGGGCCCCATTGACGCCTTTGGCTACGCCGCCGGGGCCCGGTGCGGCAGGAAGCGGCCGGGCCAGCTGGTGGGCGTGGTGCCCATCGCCGGGGCGCTGATGCTGGCCATCGGCTACACGGTGGTCATGAGCTGGATTTTCAAATACACGTTCATGGCCCTCTCCGGCGGGCTGTACGCCCTGGGACAGGACATGAGCGTTATCGGCGGCACGTTCGGCGCCGCGGCCCCGGAGACGGAGACTCTGGGGGAGGCCGTGGGCATGATGGTGAAAAGCGGCGTCTTCGGCGCCGGCAACGGCCTGTGGCTGGTCATCGGCCTGGCGGCGGCCCTGGCCATCATGGCCATGGGCGTGGCCCGGGGCATCGAGAGTGCCAACAAGATCATGATGCCGGTGCTCTTCGGCCTGTTTCTGATTCTGGCGGTGTATGTGGCGTTCCAGCCCGGCGCGGCCCAGGGCTATCAGTTCCTCTTTACTCTGGACCCCAAGGGGCTGATGAATCCCCAGGTGTGGATTTACGCTTTCGGCCAGGCGTTTTTCTCTCTGTCTGTGGCGGGCAACGGCTCCGTGATCTACGGGTCCTACCTGCCCAAGGACGAGGACATCCCCTCCTCCGCCCGGCGGGTGGCCCTGTTTGATACCATCGCCGCCCTGCTGGCCGCTTTCGTCATCATCCCCGCCATTGGCGCCAGCGGCTTCGCCGTGGGGGACATCGATCCCGGCCCGGGGCTGATGTTCGTCTATCTGGTGAATATCCTCAACGGGATGCCCGGCGGCCGGATCATCGGCGTGATCTTCTACGTGGCGGTGCTCTTCGCGGGACTGAGCTCCATCGTCAACCTGTATGAGGCCCCCGTGGCCACCATGCAGGAGCTGTTCAAGCTCAAGCGCGGCCCCGCCGTAGCGGCGGTGGGCGTCATCGGCGGGGTGGTGGCCCTGCTGATCCAGCCCTGGACCTCCAAGTGGATGGACGTGGTGTCCATCTACATCTGCCCTCTGGGCGCGGCGCTGGCGGCGGTGATGTTCTTCCTGGTGCTGCCCCGTCAGGAGGCCCTGGAGGAGGTCAACCGGGGCGCCCGGAAGCCCGTGGGCGGATGGTTCATCCCCCTGGGATACGGGTTCATCGTGCTGTGCGTTCTGGCGCTGATCCTGGGCGCCGTGTACGGCGGCATCGGCTGATTAACGTATAGGACCGCCCTTTTCCGGCCCCCGCGGCCCGAGCTGAAAGGCCAGTATATAAGGTATGGGAAAAAGCTGCCCGCCGCTCCTTTTCGGACGGCGGGCGGCTTTTTGAGAGAATTGATAGGACCTATTTTCTGCGGGCGGCCCCCCGGCGTCCGCTCCGTCGCTTGGCGCGCCGTTCCGCCCGGCGCTCCAGCACCGCGGCGCACCGGTCAAAGAGCCGCTCCAGCAGCATCTGGACGGGCACCACCAGCAGTGCCATGGCCGCCAGCACCAGCCAGGCGGCAAAGGACAGCCCGGAGAGGGACACGGAGAACAGGTCCCCGAAGAACACCACCGCGATCACCATGGCGGCGCTCATGGTGGAGAGCATAACAGTACGCTTGAGATCCATGGGCCGGGCGGCGTAGTAGATCACCGTCAGGCAGTTGATGGCCATAATCACCACGCATATAGTGGACAGCTCCCGGAGCTCCAGGTTCAGGGCGTACACGAACAGCTCCGCGAAGAGCACCACGAAGATGGCCGTCAGCCCGCCGGGGAAGGACTTGCGGAACACGTTGTGGAGGAACTTTCCGTGGACCAGGTCGTGGTTGGGCTCCAGGGCCAGGAAGAAAGAGGGGATGCCGATGGTGAGGGCGGAGATCAGCGTCAGCTGGATGGGGATGAACGGATAGGGGAAGTCGGCGAAGAGGGTGATGATGGCCAGGAAGAACGAGAGGATGTTCTTCACCAGGTACAGCGCCGAGGCCCGCTGGATGTTGTTGATAACCCGACGGCCCTCCGCCACAACCTTCGGCATGGCGGCGAAGTCGCTGTCCAGCAGCACCAGCTGGGCCACCTGGCAGGCGGCGTCGGCGCCGGAGGCCATGGCCACGCCGCAGTCGGCGTCTTTCAGCGCCAGCACGTCGTTGACGCCGTCGCCGGTCATGGCCACGGTGTGGCCCTGGCTCTGGAGGGCCCGGACGATCTTCCGCTTCTGGTTGGGCACCACCCGGCCGAAGACCGTGTACGTCCGCACCGCCTGGGCGATGTCGGCGTCGGTTTTCAGCTCCCGGGCGTCCACCCAAGCGTCCGCGTTTTGAATGCCCGCCTGCGCGGCGATGGCGGCCACCGTCACCGGCTCGTCTCCGGAGATGACTTTCACGTCCACCCCCTGGTCGTGGAAGTAGGCGAAGGTCCTGGCCGCCCCGGGCCGCAGGGGGTTCTCCAGCACCAGCAGGGCCATGGGCAGCACCAGCCCGTGGAGTCGGCCCTCCTCCGCTCTGTCGCACTGGGCCAGCAGCAGCACCCGGCAGCCCTGCTCCGTGTAGGACCGGATGCGCTCTTTCAGGGGCTCCAGCTCGTCGCCCAGCACGTACTCCGGCGCGCCGATGACGGTTGCCCCCCGGAGTGCGAAGTTGACGGCGCTCCATTTTGTGGCCGAGGAGAAGGGCACCGTCTCCCGGCTGGGCCAGGCGGGGCCGTAGGAGAACTTCTCCGCGATGGCCCGGGCGGTGTCGTTGTCCGGCTCCATCACGCGGTAGAAAGCCCCCAGGGTGTCGGCGATGTCCGCCTCCGTCCAGGCGGCGGCGTCCAGGGGCACCACCTCCCGCACCCGCATCTGGGGGCAGGTGACGGTGCCGGTCTTGTCCACGCACAGCACGTCCACCCGGGCCAGCGTCTCAATGGCGCTCATCTCGTGGATCAGGGTTCGGTTCTGGGCCAGCCGCACCACGCTCACCGCCAGGGCCACGCTGGTCAGCAGGAACAACCCCTCGGGGATCATGCCGATGAGGGCCGCCACGGTGGACACCACCGACTGCCGCAGCCCCAGGTTTTGGGTCACGAACTGAGTGTAGAAGAGGGCGCCGCCGATGGGGATCAGCACCACGCCGATGAAGCGGATCAGATGGTCCAGCGAGCGCATCATCTCGCTCTTGCCGGGGCCGGCGTCCTTTTTGGCCGCCAGGGTGAGCCGGGCGGCGTAGGAGTCCGCGCCCACCTGGTCCAGCCGGGCGCGGCACCTGCCGGAGATCACGAAGCTGCCGGAGCGGAGGCTGTCCCCCGGCCCCTTGGCGATGGCGTCGGCCTCGCCGGTGATGAGGGCCTCATTCACCTGCACCTGGCCGGTGAGCACCGGCCCGTCGGCGGGGATCTGGCACCCGGCGGTGAGCTCGATCACGTCCCCCCGCACCAGCTGGTCCACCGGCAGCTCTGTGACCTTTCCGTCCCGCACCGCCCGGACCTTGGAGGAAGAGAGCACCGACAGCTTCTCGATGGTCCGCTTGGAGCGGATCTGCTGGACGATGCCGATGACGGCATTGGCGGCCACGATGAAGAGGAAGGTCATGTCCTTCCAGTCCCCCACCAGCAGCAGACACACCGCCAGTACCGCGAAGATCAGGTTGAAGTAGGTCAGGAGGTTCTCCCGGATAATCTGCCTGTCGCTTTTGGTGGGGGACTCCACCGGGCGGTTGTCCCACCCCGCCTCCGCCAGCTCCCGGGCCTGGGCGGAGGTGAGCCCTCTGTCCGGCGAGGCCTCCGGGCAGGGCACCTCCCGGCGGACGGGCTCCGCCTGTTCCGTGATCTGTCTCTTTTTCATGGAACGCCCCCTTGCCTTTGTATTTTTCTATTATACCAATTTTTCCGCGGTTTGTACAGAGTACAAAAAAAGCGGAGTGTCCAAATGCGCGTTTTTAGAAAGGGAGAGCGCGTAGGGGCGGACACACAGGTCCGCCCCTACAAAATATGATCTTCGAATCGGACATTCCCTAACCCTAAAAATGCTCCCCTTTTTGGATCGGCGCCGCTCCATGCTATTTGACGAGAAAACGGGCAGCCGCTCCATGGAAGCAGCTGCCCGCTAAGGTAAATTTATCATATCACCAAGTCGGAGATCTATGCGAAAAGGGATTCCGGCGCGGCGATGGCCAGAGCGGCAACGATGATGAAGAGAGCGACGATCAAAACGGCGGTCCGGTCGCTTTTCTTTTTGTCCCATGTGCCCGGCTTCGCTTTTTTGATTTTTCCCAACCGATAAGCGTTGAAAAGCCAGCAGAAGAGACCCGCGGCCAGGATGATGACGATCGAGATCTCCGGAGTTGCTCGGGAGAGCATATAGTGGTTGTACATACGCGTATCCCTCCTGGCGTTCAATCTGTTGAATCGATGATACCACACAATAGCCGCCGCATCAATCCCGTTTTGCGGGACCCGCCGGGGCGATATCCCGGCAGCGCTTCTCTCAAAAAAAGGAGAGGGGCCGGCGCCCCTCTCCTCGGGTTTCATGGCTCACTCAGGCTTTCGGCGGGGTCTCCTCCGGCGGTTTTACCTCCGGCGGCGTGCGGCGGCGGCGTACCCGCCTGCGCAGGGCGGCGATCACCACGATCAGGACGGCCGCCAGCACCGCCAGATACGTCCAGCTGTAGGCAAGGCCTACCGCCAGGTTCTCCATGCCGTCGGTAAAGGCCGCCCAGCCGCCGGTGAAAGCGGAGCCTATCCGGGCGCCGAAGCTGTCCGGGGCCTCCTCCACGCTGGAGAGCTTGTAGACCTCCTGGAGGTTCACGGTGACGGTGGCAAAGTCCACCAGGGCGTCGTAGTGGCGCAGTGTGCCGGAGAGGCTCTCAATCTGGTACTCCGTCTCGGAGATGGCGGACTCGATGGTGATGATGTCCTCCATGGCCTCCGCCCGGCTGAGGAGGTCCTGGAGCCGCTCCAGCTTGATCTGCTGGGTTTTCAGGCGGCCCGCCGTGTCATAGTAGGCCTCCGTCACGTTCTCCGCGCTCTCGGAGCGCCAGGTCAGGTTGCACAGCGCCCCGGCCCGGGTGAGGAACTCGTCGTACTTTTCCGCCGGGACGCGGACGGTGTAGTCCGCCCAGCGGTAGCCGCTGCCGCCGGTGCGCAGGGAGCTGTTCTCATAGTAGCCCCCCATCTCCTTTGTCAGGCGGCCCAGGCTCTCCACCGCCTCGTCAAAGGCGGTGGTCTCCATCTCCAGGCTGGCGGTGCGAATCATCTTGGCGTCCCGCAGGGCGTCGTCCCCCATTCCGCCCATGGAGGCGGCGTTGTCCATGACGCCGCCGTAGTCCGCCTCCGCCATGGCCGACGGCTCCTCCTGGGGCGCCGTTGGGGCCATGTCCATGGGAGCGCTGCTGCCGGAGGCGTAGCTTTTGCTGCCGTTGCTGCCGCCGCCGCAGGCGGTGAGCAGGGACGCCAGCAGAGCAAGGGACAACAGGACTGTTCCAATGCGCTTTTTCATCACAGGACCTCCTTACCTTCTTCTCTCCGCTCTTCCAAAACGGAGCTCTTATCTATATAGACGGAAAGGAAACAAAAAGGTTCCGGAATTGGAAAAAATTTTCCCCTGTCACCTTTTTCCCTGTTTCGCTTTCGTTCGGCGGCCGCGGCTGCGTCCTCGGGAATGGGCGTCTCCCAGCGTATCCGCCGCCGCAAGCGCCGTCCCGGCGGCCATGACCGCGAAAGCCGCCGGGTACATCCCGCTGAGCTGCTCCCGCAAAAGGACCACCGACAAAAGCGCCCCCGCAAACGGGGCGACGGCGTAATAGGCGCTGGTCTTTGCCGCGCCGAGAGTACTCTGGGCCCGCACATACAGGAAAATACTGAGGCCGTAGGCCACAAAGCCCAGCAGCATCGCCAGGGCGGCGTATCGGATCTCCGGCGCATGTTCTCCCCGGGCCGCCGCGATTGCCAGGGAGCCCAGGCCGGAAAACACCCCTTTCAGCACCACGATCTCGTATGTGCTCTTGGAGGAGATCTTCCGGGTGCAGTTGTTTTCAAAGCCCCAGCACACCGTGGCCAGCAGCACGAACAGCGAGCCGCAGGAGAAGCGGAAGCTGTCCGCCCCCTCAAGGGACAGCAAGGCGCTGGACAGCGTAATCAGTCCGATGGCGGCCCAGAGACGCCTTGAAACGGCCTCGTGAAAGACCGCCAGCGCGATGACGCTGGTGGCCGCGATTTCAAAATTTCCCAGCAGCGAGGCGTTTGCAGCTGAGCCCCGGCTGATGCCGAACATCAGAAAAACAGGCGCGGCGATGTCCAAAACGACCATGCCGATCACAAACGGCAGGTCCTTTCCCGAAAGCCTTTCCCCCCGCCTCTGGTCCCCTTTCCGGAACAGAGACAACACCCCGATTCCGATCCCCGCGCCCAGGTACAGCAGTCCCGCCAGCACCGTCGGCTCGATCTGCCGCAGCAGCAGTTTTGACGCCGGCGTGTTCAGAGAATAAAATACCGCCGCCAGCAGAGCATACCCGATCGCCTGTGCCCTCCGCTCTTTCATAGGGATCCTCCCTGTGCCCCGCGGCCCGTTCCGGGCTTTCGGGAAGCATTGTCAATCATACGACCTGAAAAGATCAAGGATTCTTTTCGAGCGCCCGGCCTGAGAGAGCCTGGGCGGACCGCCGAAAGCGGCCTCGGTTTGGATTTCGCGGTCCAACACGGCGCGCTTTACACGCGGGCGGGCAAGGCCCCTGCCCGCAAAACAGCCTTGCTCTTTTTCAAGTGATTTGACTATACCACAGACCGCGCCCCGATTCAATTCCCAGCTTGCCGCTCCATTTGTCAAAAGAGGCTGTTTCCCGCCTTGCTTTTTCCTCCAAAGGGCGGTAGAATATTCCCATCAACTTACGTTTTGGAGGGAACATCACCATGACCTATCAGGAAGTTCTGGCGGCCAGCCGCACCTGCATGGGGCCGTACTGCAAGTCCTGCCCCGTGTGCAACGGCCAGGCCTGCCGCAATACCATGCCCGGCCCCGGGGCCAAGGGCCTGGGCGCCGGCGCCATCCGCAACTACCAGAAGTGGCAGGAGCTGTGCGTCAACATGGACACCATCTGCGAAAACGCCCCGGTGGACACCACCTGCGAGCTCTTCGGCCGCAGGTTTGCCCTGCCGGTGTTCGCGGCTCCCGTGGGGGCGGTGAAGCTGCACTACGGCGACAAGTACAATGACCTGGAGTACAACGGAATCCTGATCCCCGCCTGCGCGGAGGCCGGTATCGCGGCGTTCACCGGCGACGGCACCGACCACAATGTCTGCCGCGCCGCGGCGGAGGCGCTGGCGAAAAACGGCGGCTGCGGCGTGCCCACCGTCAAGCCCTGGAACATGGAGCTGGTAAAGGAGAAGATCGACCTGGTGAAGGCGGCCAACCCCTTTGCCATCGCCATGGACATCGACGCGGCGGGCCTGCCGTTCCTGCGGAACCTGGAGCCCCCCGCCGGACGCAAGACCGTGGAGGAGCTGAAAAGAATCGCCGCCTGGGCGGAGCGGCCCTTCATCCTCAAGGGCGTCATGACCGTGGCCGGGGCGAAGAAAGCCCTGGAGGCCGGGGCCAGCGCCATCGTGGTGTCCAACCACGGCGGCCGGGTGCTGGACCAGTGCCCCGCCACCGCCGAGGTCCTGCCCGCCATCGTGGACGCCGTGGGCGGCAGGATGACCGTGCTGGTGGACGGCGGCATCCGCTCGGGGCTGGACGTGTTCAAGGCCTTGGCCCTGGGGGCCGACGGCGTGCTCATCGCCCGGCCGTTCGTCAACATGGTCTACGGCGGCGGCGCAGAGGGCGTGAAGATTTACGTGGAGAAGCTCCGCGCGGAGCTGGAGGACGCCATGGGCATGTGCGGCGCCCGCAAGCTCTCGGACATCAACCGCTCCATGCTCTTCGGCTATTGAGGCCCGCCTTCGGCGGCACGGGGAACTTCGGGGCAGAGAAAAAAGCAGCGGCATGGAGCCAAAGCTCCGTGCCGCTGCTTTTTCCGGATATGATGTGCCTGCCGTCCCATTACGCCGTCAGGCAGCTGCCGTCACAAAAGCCGCACCCGTGGCGGCCGCCGCAGTACGCGGCGCCGTTGTGGGTGTGCCGTCCGGTGATGGCACAGCCCTCCACCGGGCACAGCTCCCGGCAGTTTCCGTCGCAAAAGCCGCTCTCGTGGCCGTAGCCGCAGTATACCGTGCCGTTGTGGGTGTGCCGACCGGCGGCGGTGCAGCCCTCCACCGGACACAGGGCCCGGCAGTTTCCGTCGCAGAAGCCGCTCTCGTGGTCATAGCCGCAGTACGCGGCGCCGTTGTGGGTGTGCCGCCCGTCGGCGGTGCAGCCCTCCACCGGGCACAGGGCCCGACAGTTTCCGTCACAGAAGCCGCTCTCGTGGTCATAGCCGCAGTACGCGGCGCCGTTGTGGGTGTGCC
>CANAWG010000029.1 GCA_947365245.1 uncultured Oscillibacter sp.
CGATTTTGGAGGATACCATCATGGCAGAAGAAAAAGTGAGATTTCAGATGAGAATTGATCCGGACACAGACCGGAAGATCAAAGCGGCGATGCCGCTGGCGAACTGCCGCAGTCAAAACGAGTTCGTGGAGAAGGCCCTTCGGTTCTACTGTGACTATTTAAATGCAGGCGATTGCACAGCCGTAGCGCCTATGTACCTGTCCGCCATTCGCGGTACTGTGCAGGACACGGAAAACCGCATCTGCCGTCTGCTGTTCAAGCTGGCGGTGGAACAGGACATGGTGATGAATGTGCTGGCGGCGGGGATGGAGATCAGCGAGGACACGCTCCATGCGCTCCGGGGCCGGTGTGTCCAGAATGTGAAGAAGACCAACGGCAGTGTCACGCTGGACAAGGCGGTGGAATACCAAAATGGCAGTATATGAGCTGGTCAGGTAACAGCTCATGAGCGGGCAGGCTAAATTCTGTCACGCCAATACAAAGATAAAAGTCCGCCGGAAAAAGTTCTCAAAAAAGTTTCGGCTGAGGGGTAGCTATTGGCGCGGAGTTAGGGTATTGTGTGTTGCTGCAAAGGAGGTAGGTGGAAATGAGAAAAATCCTGGAAGATCTCTACTATGGCAACATCACACCCTGCGAACAGCAGATGGTACATGGCTCGGAATTAAAACGTGCGGTGGATCGCACCGCCAAGTGTGAGGAGCAGCTGCTGACCCTCCTCAATGAGGAGAGCCAGCACATCCTCGTAAGGCTTACCCGCTCCCAGCATGAGGTCAACAGCATCACAGCAACCGAGAATTTCATCCTGGGCTTCCGCCTTGGCGTCAGGCTGATGGCGGAGTGCATGGATGACAACGATGGCGATATTCAAACCGGAGGTGAATGACAGATGGCAAAGCGCAGACCGTCCGGCGACGGCATGGTGCGCAGGCGGGACGACGGCCGGTGGGAGGGCCGCATCGTGGTGGGGCATAAGGAGAGCGGCCAGCCTATCTTCCACTACGCTCTGGCCAGGACGCAGAAGGCTCTGCTGGACAAGCTCCACCGGGACATGGAGCTCTATCAGGATGTGGAGCTCACTGAGGACAGCCGCATGACGCTGGGCCAGTGGCTGGACCGCTGGATGGAGGACTACGCCGCGGACACCCTGCGGCCCAACACCCTGCGCAGCTACGAGCAGTACATCCGCTGCTACATCAAGCCCTACCTGGGGGACAAGGTGGTCTCCCGCGTCACCGCCCAGGACGTTCAGAAGCTGTACACCAAGCTGAGAAAGGAGGGCCGGGTCAAAGACCACCCGGAGTACGGCCACGAGCTGTCCGACACCATGGTGCGCCGTATCCACGCCATGCTCCACCGCTGCCTGCGGGACGCGGAGACCGCCCATGTCATCCCCCGCAACCCCGCCGCCGGGGCCGCGCTGCCAAAGGCCGACCCCAGGCCCAAGCAGATTCTGACACGGGAGCAGACACAGGCCTTCCTGGCGGCGGTGGACGGCAATGAGGTCTGGCGGGACTTCTTCTATACAGAGCTGACCACCGGGTTGCGGCGGGGCGAGATCTGCGGACTGATGTGGCAGGACTTCGACGAGCGCGCCGAGACGCTGAAGATCGTCCGCTCGGTGAACACACCCAAAGCCGGAGTGCTGGAGATCGGCGAGACCAAGACCGACCGGGGCCGGCGCACCATCCACCTCCCGCCCAGTACTGCGGCGCGGCTGAGGGAGCGGAAGAAACACGCCGTCAGCCAGTGGATCTTCCCGGAGCCGCTGGCGCCGGAGAAGCCGGTTCGTCCCAGCGCCGCCTACTACTGGATGAAGCGCATTCTGCGGGAGGCCGGCCTGCCGCAGATTCGCTTCCACGACCTTCGGCACACCTTCGCAACCCACGCGCTCACCAGCGGGGTGGACGCCAAGACGCTGTCCGGGATCCTGGGTCACACCAACGCCAGCTTCACCCTGGACACCTACACCCATGTGACGCCGGATATGCAGAGAGCCGCCAGCGGCATCGTGGGCGGCTTCCTGGAAAATCTCTTGGGGAGGGAGCTGAAACCGTGGCAAACAGGCGAAAAAGCGGCACCGGCACCGTAAGGCAGCGGAAGGATGGCCGCTGGGAGGGGCGGGCGGTGGTCGGCTACGACGAGAAGGGCCTGCCCAAGACGAAAAACGTCCTGGCAAAGACGAAACGGGAATGTCAGGAGAAGCTGAAACAGCTCATTGAGACTCTGGGGAGTGCCACACGGGAGAAAACGCGCCCGGAGATGCCCTTCGGGGAGTGGCTGGACTTCTGGTATCAGAACTACGTCAAGCCTGGGCTGCGTCCCACCACACGAGCCTGCTACGAGGGACGAATTTACCGGCACATCATCCCGGAGTTGGGCAAGATCCCGCTGAACCAACTGAGT
The DNA here is from genome assembly GCA_947365245.1 of uncultured Oscillibacter sp. Lineage (GTDB taxonomy): Bacteria > Bacillota > Clostridia > Oscillospirales > Oscillospiraceae > Oscillibacter. The sequence goes on from CANAWG010000029.1 coordinate 2,404, forward strand.
CAGAAAGACCTCCAGCAGTTCTACACCCGGCTGAAAAAGGGCGGGCGGCTCATCCGCGCGGAGCAGTTCGGCCCAGGGCTGTCCGACAGCATGGTGCGGGGCTGTCACATCACCTGCCGTGCGGCGCTGGAAAAGGCGGTGCAGGAGGGCATGATCCGGAGCAACCCGTCCGCCGGCTGTAAGCTGCCACCCAAGCGAGGGCGGGAGATGCAGGTGCTGGGACGGGAGGAGCTTCAGCGCTTTCTCCTCCAGGCTCAGGCGGAGGGATGCTTCGAGCTGTTCCTGCTGGATCTGTGCACTGGACTGCGCCGCGGGGAGCTGCTGGCCCTCCAGTGGGGCGACCTGGACTTCGACACCGGGACGCTGACGGTAGAAAAACAGGTCTACGCAGTCAAGGGACAGCTCCAGCTGAGCGTACCCAAGACCAAGGCCTCCATCCGCAGGCTGGTGCTGCCGCCTGGGGTGGTGGAGGTACTGCGGGAGTACCGGAGAGGCGTGGACTCCCGCTGGATGTTCCCCTCACCCGTCAAGGAGGACACCCCGCTCTCCCCAGGCGCGGCCCGACGGCGGCTCCAGCACATTCTGGAACGGGCAGGGTGCAAGCACGTCCGCTTCCATGACCTCCGTCATACCTTCGCCACGCTGTCCCTGGAGAATGGGATGGATGTGAAAACCCTCTCCGCCATGCTGGGCCATGTGTCGGCGGCCACCACACTGGACATCTACACTCATGTCACCGATACGATGCAGACTGAGGCGGCGGCCAGGATCGACCGCGGGCTGGGCAACGAGGTGGAGGAGACGGATTCGTCAGATGGACCGCTGATGACTGACTTCCAACCTGTGAAAGGCCGGATCCGCAGGCCTGGCACCGGCTGTATCACCGAGATCAACGACCATCTGTTTGAGGGCCGCTACTCCCCCACCTGGCCCGACGGTAAGCGTCATGCCAGGAACGTCTACGCTAAGACCCGTGCGGAGTGCGAGGAGAAGCTGAACGCGCTGATTCGGGAGATGCAGGAGGAGCGAAAGCTGCTTCTGGATCAGATACGGGGAATCACCCCGCCGGAGAAGCTCACCAAAAAACAGAAGCAGATATGGGAATATATGATGTTCCACCCCAGAGAGACCAACCTGAGCGCCATCGCCAGAGGGGCTGGGGTGAATCGGCATACGGCGGCGAAGCACTATGAGCAGATCCGGGAGATGGTGGGGCATGGATAGACGGAAAAATGAATGAGGGGCCGATACCATGCCTGGTGCCGGCCCCTCGTTGGCGTTTAGGGGAAGAAACGTTTTCAAAGCGCCTCGAAATGATATCTGGGTTTCCCGATGCTTTTCTTGCCGTATTCAATAGCCTCCACAGGACAATGGCAGATACACGCCATGCAGTGGGTGCAGTCGCCGCCCCAGACAGGCCGGCCGTTTTGAATGGTAATGTTGTTGGTCGGGCAGAGCCTGACACACTGGCCGCAGTCGGTGCAGGCGTCGCCCGCCGTGAACGCCTTCGCTTTGACGAAGAAGGAATAGAAGATAGGGTTCACCGGGCCGCTCATGAAGCGGTCGTAAAGGTTGTTGCGGGGCGGCGGCAATGCCTGACCAGCCGCAATGGCGGAGATTGTGCGGTCAATGTCCGGCTCCGCCTTGGCAACAATCTGCCGCGCCTCCTCCGCCTGGGGCGCGTTGAACATGGCAATGTAATTTTCGGGCATGACGATCTGCGCTGTCCCCATATAGGAGAGCTGTTTTTCCCGACAAAGCGCATGGTTATATTTGGCGGCGCTGCCGATCTCACCGCCGCAGGTCATGACGAACCACGCCTGTTTGGCCCCAAGGAACTCCGTCCGGCGCAGCCAGTTCTCCACCAGACGGGGGATGCGCCAGGCGTAGGTGGGTGTGACGATCACCAGAAGGTCATCCGTTTTGACCGGCGAAGTATCGCCCTCCTTGATGCGGTCATTCATGCTGAGAAGCTCATCGCTAAGGGCGGCTGCGATGCGCTGGGCAGCGTATCGGCTGTTGCCGGTACCGCTGAAATAGAGTACCATGATTGTGCCTCCTTACTGGGCGGCAAAGGTTGTGATGGCCTCTGCACGCGTTCAATACCTGTCGAGGAATTGCGCTTCTCTCTTTTGAAAGACCTTCTCTTCCACAAGGGAAATCACGAAATGGAATACCATTCCAAAGCCAAACATCAGGATGATGGTATCCATGTCAAAAACAATAGCCCGGGCCAAGTACAGCCCATAAAAGACGCCGTAATAAACCAGGTTGACCAGAAGGGAATTGATCATGTTATAAGCCGTCTTCCCCAGCCCGATAAAAATATTGTCAATGATGGAAGATCCCGCGTAAGCGATATAAAAGGGAACAAGTTTTATGGTGATAGCAAAGATTTCATCCGCGTTGGACAGGTTTTCAGCAAAGCGGTAAAACGGCTCCCAGAGGGGAATGGAGAGTGCCCAGAAAACCACGCAGGCACATGAAACAAAACAGTAAGAGAACCGTTTCAGCTCTGCGTATCCGTTTTTGCAGTCGGAGCGGATCACTTCTGCAAGGGCCGTGATCGGGATCAGCAGCCAGCCCCAGATAAAATTGTTTGCAAGCCAGTAGTTTCCCTGCTCCTCCACCAGATTGACCATTTTGCAGATCATCACCGCGTAGATCAGATTATCCACAAATTGCTGCAGGCCTGAAAAAGCACCGGTCCCGCACCACTCCTTGAGGATGACGAAGTCAGTGCTTTTGAACCGGCAGATTCGGATGTGCTTTTGCGTTTGCAGCAACGCAAGACCGATCACCGCAAGCGCTGTGTTTACGAGAATATTGGAAACCGCCGCTCCGTAAACGCCCCAATAAGGGATCAGGAAAAAGTCCGCAATCAAAGACAGAACTGTTCTGACAGCCAGGAAAATGTAGACGTTTTTGTGCTTTTCAACGACGACAAATACTACCTGGATAAAGCTTACTACAATCCCGATCATGAACGCGGCGGTCTCCAGATTGAGGTAGCGGCTGACGGCGGAAATATCCAAGCCGTCCGCGTTCATGGCCCTTATGAGTGTTTTCCCATGGAGAAAAACGCCCGTGGAGAAAACGGCGTACAAGGCGAACACAAGGAGTCCTGTCTGGAAGACAGCGCCCGCGAACCGGTTCGGCCGGTTTTTGAAGATCTTGTTTAATACAGAATAGAGCGGAACGATCAAAAAGGCTTGCAGAGTCTCATTGATCAGATCAAACCACTCCATCTGGCCGATAATATTGAATACCTCGTTTTGATTGCCCGCAGATATCAGAAAGGTCCGGATGGTTTGATAAACGGCAGGAATGAGCGCAAGGGAACAAAGGGCAACCCACAGCCACCAGTGGAAGCTCTTGATCTGAAATACTTTCTCTTTCATAGATGCGATTATACCAGACAATTTCTGGGACCGCAACCAAAAGAGCATGGGCCGTTCCTGCTTCCGCCGAAAATGAAGATCTGTATATTTACCCGGATCTATGGAAACCATATGAAACAGCAAATTTTTCTTGCCAAAATGGTGAAGCCAGAGGACTGGAGGATCATGATCAATATGCCGGATATGTTTTGTTTTCAGTGTCAGCAGGCGGCGGGAAACACGGGGTGTGTCCGGGTCGGGGTGTGCGGCAAGCAGCCGGAAACCGCCGGACTTCAGGACGAGCTGGTCTGCCGGCTGATCCGCCTTGCCTCGGCCGCGGTGCGGAGCGGAAAGCGCACCCATACGGCCGCCCGGCTGATGGTGGATGGGCTCTTCACCACGCTGACCAATGTCAACTTCGACAACGAATCCATTCGGAGCTTTAACGAGCGCATCAAGGCGGAGGAGCTGAACCTGGGCGGGTATGACGGAGATGTCATCGACCTCTGGAAGGGCGATACCGACACGGTGTCCCTGCGCTCCACGCTGCTATTCGGCCTGAAGGGAATGTCCGCCTATGCCCACCACTGCATGAACCTGGGCTATGAGGACAACGAGGTGACGGAGTGGTTTTATCGGGGCCTCTATGAGATCAACCGGGAACACTCGGTAGAGGAGTGGCTGGCCCTGATCATGGAGTTCGGACAGGTCAACCTGAAGTGCATGGAGCTTCTGGACGAGGCAAACACCGGCACCTTTGGCACGCCGGTGCCCACCAGGGTCAACGTGGATATCAAAAAGGGGCCCTTCATCGTGGTATCGGGCCATGACCTGAAGGATCTGCACGAGCTTCTGGAGCAGACCCAGGGCAAGGGGATCAACATCTACACCCACTGTGAAATGCTGCCCGCCCACGGATATCCGGAGCTGAAGAAATACCCCCATCTGGCCGGAAACTTCGGCACGGCGTGGCAGAGCCAGCAAACGGAGTTCGAGGACATCCCGGCTCCCGTGCTCTTTACCACCAATTGCCTGATGCCGCCCCGTCCCAGCTACGCCGACCAGATCTATACCACCTCCGTGGTGGGCTATGAGGGCATGACCCATATTACGGGCGACGAACAGGGGCACAAGGACTTTAGTCCTTTGATCGAGCACGCTCTCGCCCTGGGCGGCTATGACCACGACCACAGTATGAGCGGCATCAACGGAGGCCATATGCTGACCACCGGCTTTGCCCACGGAGCGGTGCTGGCCAATGCTGAAAAGGTGATATCCGCCATCAAATCGGGGGCTATCAAGCACATTTTCCTGGTGGGAGGCTGTGACGGGGCCCATCCCGGCAGAAACTACTACACGGAATTTGTCAAGCAGACGCCCATGGACTCGCTGGTCCTCACCCTGGCCTGCGGGAAGTACCGCTTCAACGACCTGGATCTGGGCGAGATCGACGGCCTGCCCCGCATCCTGGACATGGGGCAGTGCAACGACGCCTACAGCGCCATCAAGGTGGCCCTGGCCCTGGCGGAGGCCTTCGGCTGCACGGTCAACGAGCTGCCGCTGACCCTGGTCCTCTCCTGGTATGAGCAGAAGGCCGTCTGCATCCTGCTGACGCTGCTGTCCCTCGGGATCAAAAATATGTATCTGGGACCCACATTCCCCGCGTTCTTCTCTGAGACCGTCGCAAAGGTCCTGGTGGACACCTATGGCCTGCAGCCCATCACCTCGCCGGAGCAGGATCTGGACGCGATCCTGAAGAGGGGATAGGTTGTGCGGGAATTGCGGTAGATTTTGAGTTGGGCCAGGCGGATTTTAACACGCTATAGTCAAAGAAAAGCCCTTGAGAGTGCATAATCTCAAGGGCTTTTGGATTGCACACCCACTTTAGATGCAGTTGCAGTTCTGTTAAATGTGAGTAGTTAGCAAAACGCCTGTGGTCATAGATAATTTTAACAGTTCCTCTTGATCTACTTTCGCTAGCATAATTTATAAACATCTCAAAACTTCAATTTATGGTTATAGTATCTACATACAACGCAAAATGTATCTCCTAAATATAAATCCGAGAGTATACTTTGTATGTCAATTTTAGAATTCAATTATTGATTTTTTGAGGTGTAGAGTATAAAATAATAAAGTGAAGGGATATATGCAAGAAGGAAGGAGAGGTACCTTGCCTAATGTAATTGATCTATTCGCTGGAGCTGGTGGATTAAGTTTGGGTACAGCCCGGGCAGGTTTTAATATTACTGCGGCTGTTGAGATTGAAGCACACGCTATTGAATCACATAGGATCAACTTTCCTCATACAGTACATATTCAAAGAGATATTATGACTTTAAGTGGCAATGAGGTATTGCGACTTGCAGGAATTCAGCGTCACGAATTGACAGGTATAATTGGAGGCCCTCCATGTCAAGGCTTTAGCAACATTGGTCAAGGTGATGTGGATGATACACGTAATAGGCTATTCATAAAATTTTTTGAACTCATAGAAGCTCTCCAACCTACATTTTTTGTTGCCGAAAATGTTCCGGGAATTATGAAACCCAAATATGAAGAGATTCGCAACAAAGCATTTGGTCATGTAGCAAACTATCATATACTTGATCCTGTTTGCGTGAACGCAAGTGAATATGGTGCACCAACTGTTAGGACTCGTTACTTTTTTATAGGATATTTGGATAATGGACAAATTGGTCCATTTACTATAAATGATATTACTGCGATGCAGGTGCCCGAGACTTTAAGAACGACAGTTCGACAAGCTTTAGAAGGTCTACCAAGTGATATCCGATATAGGAATAAAAATAGCTCTGGGTTAAAAAGACTAACTCAAGACTATCTGAATACGGATGTGGCTCATGTGCAATCGGATTTTTTTTACCAACGGGTCACTGGTATGATTCCTGAAGGAGTTGGTGATGCAAAATATATTAATACATACAGGGAAAAACATATAGTAAATGGATTCTATCCAACAAAGCATACGAGAAATGTTAGGGCTCGATACGCCCAATTAATGGCTGGCCAACAGGATAGGATATCAAAGTCTATCCGTCTTGATCCTGATGGATATTGTCCAACATTGAGAGCTGGTACAGGTCCGGAAAAGGGAAGTTATCAGGCAGTTCGCCCGATACACTTTGATCATGCTCGAGTGATTACACCACGTGAAGCTGCCCGACTTCAAGGGTTTCCTGACTGGTATAAGCTTCCGGAGACAATCTGGCACGGCTTTAGACAGATTGGAAATAGTGTATCACCTATTGCAGCAGAGAGGGTTCTTTCTGCAATTTATCAGAAATTGATGCTATGAAAACTTGGGTAATATTTGTAAAAGGATATGTAACTTGCTACTTCTTCTGATCTGCCTCCGAAAACAAAATTGAAGTTTTGCAGTAACTGCTCTTCAATATTTTTATTGGGGAGCAGTTTATTAATTTCAATCATCTCTTTTACTGTCAACTCCGGAATTTTGATGAGCGAAGGCTTGTCCCATTCAAAATTCACATAGGGAATATCTTCAAAGGTGTTTCTAATTTTTTCCTCTTCGTCATGATCATCCAGGACAACACATGTAAAAGTTAACATGAGATGCTGACTGTCCTGGTAAATCGTTGAAAATAGAGGAAGAACGAACCGTTTATCATACTTTGTTTCAGTAAAATATTTAGAGAGCATAACGTGCAAGCAGTTTAAAAGAAGGATAGGATATCTATCTTTTGTGCATTCACTAGGAGTAGCATCTGTGGGGATATATTGACCAATACGGCCTTTTAATTTTTCGAAACGAGAATTGCGTACATCATTACCTCTTTCAATTGTGCCCAATGTGTCTACATTTGCATTAAAAGTGACTCTGAGTATATCATGAGGCAAAATCGTATTCGAAAGAGTTGCGATATCATTGAACTGCTGACCAATCGTTCGTGGAGAAACATAGTCAAGCCAAATAATACTATTTTGTTCACCCCAATTTTCTCCGGAGATAAAATCTGTGCTTGTTTGATTGACGACATCAATACACCTATACGGCGCATTATATTTTGCACGGTTGAAAATCGCTGGGTCTTCTTCTAAAGATATCATGGTTTCAATGTTGAGGCGATCATGCACCAGCTTAAAATCATCAAATAAATATGACCCAAATCCGATATATCTATGCTCTTGCAGCTTAATTTGTGAGTTAAGTCGTTCAAGAGCACTTACAAATAAACATCTGTCAACATACTTGTTTGGGCGCAGATGATAAAATGGCTGTGACATTGTTACACCTCTTTATTTCTTGGCATCTTCAAGCACTTTATCAAAACACTTTTCACCAATCAACGAAGGACTAACTGTCTCTTCTTTATCTCCATAGAAATAGCCAATCAGAACCTTAACATCTTCTACGCTTTTAGAATAACGAATAATTCTAAAAGGTTTTTCACTTGCAGGTTTAGGCAAATTTGGTCTAAAAGTTTGACCATATCCGCGGATATCCTTTCGGGGCGTCACACCGTATTCTTCTTTTGCTGTTTTGGAAAAAAGATCATTATACTGTACCTTTTGAGCTATCGTTGAAAAAGCTCTTTCCTGAGTATTGCGACCTTTCCATTGGTTCGTATAATTAGTAAACATTTTTAAGCCTTCACAGATTTTGTCTTTAACCGCGATATATATTGCAGAAGAATGATCAATACCACGTTTGGTTGTCGTCATTGGGAGTGCTTTGGGATTTGTGCTTTCGAACACAACAATCCCCTTAATTCCAATAAACTGAGTATGATAATTTGGTACTCCATTAGTGCCCCAGCCAGTCAACCCAGTCTTGTCATTATAAAGCACAACTCTGTCATTACAAACGACTGTAATACCAGCCTCATAAGAACTACGTTTGGATTCATTCATTTCCTCGATGTCATCATCAGAAGCCATCGGTGCATAGAAACCAATAGCCACTTTTACACTGACATCATCATATTGTCCCTCAAAAACATATGGACGAATTCCTTGCTTTTCTACATCTTTCTGCACAAGTAATTCTACAGGATTTGCAGTTACAACTTGATTGTTAATCTTAATAGTAAAGCCTTTTTGTATAATTAAGCTATAGCTTTCTTGAATTGCCTTCTTTAATGTTTCAACAAAGGAACTTATATTTCCATCTGTACTCCATAATTCAGCAATGCTCGGGTTCAATTCAGAAATATCAATTTTGGTTCCGTCAGTATCTAGAGGGTTGTCTTTGGGCCTTTCATCGATAGGAAAGTCCCAACTAGAAGTATCAGTAGCCCAATCAACAGGGATTGAAACAGCATATTGCTTACCTGAATTCTGTGTAAATACTCTTGCAGCCTTACCAATTTTGAAAATTGCTCTTTTCATACCGATTCCGTAAATGCCGATCGTCGGGTGATCAGTTCGGGTTGTTGGAACACGCCCCATGCGGAATGCATAGTTTTCTGCAGTATCACGAGGAATGCCTCCACAATTATCAGTAATTGAGAATTCAGTTGAAGAAATAGTAATATTGGCACCGTATGAAGCATAGAAATCTGCAGTTTGCAACTTATCCTTGCCGGAGCATGATCTTACAACACCGTCTAAACAGTTATCAAGTAAATCCAAAATAGCATCATTCAATTCGATGTCACGCGTCAGCATCTCAACAAAAAACTCTTTTGTTGGACTTCCGTTTGCACTGTTTGCCATGAGTACTCTCCTCACTTTGACATAATTATTATGTAGTTTATGCTTGAAAACCATACTATATTAGTGCCAAATCAGTGCTAAATGCTTTTACTTGTAAGTTCTTTTCTGATATAAAGCAAACAAAGCCAAAATATACTGCGTATCGTGATCTTGCTTAAATTATACAGCATTAAGCCCCAAATTACAAGAAAAATTCGGAAGCAATCAACTTGAAAAGGTACGTACTTCTGACAAATCGTTTTATTCCTCTGGAACACTTCCCACAATTTGGACAATATCGAGCAAAAGGGCAGGAAAAATCAAACAAAATAGGAAAGAAGATAAACAGAAGTGTCTATTCATGAACAGTTATTGCAACTGAGCTCGCGCTAAGGATAATTTCAGCAGTAGCATTTTAAATCCAGGCGTAAGCCATGAAGCAAATTCACAAGCGATCATTGGATGAGCAAGAGTCCTCCCGCCGGATTTTCCCTGTTTGGATACAATTCCGATTGCTTTTGTTTTGCTGATACCACGCGGAGAATCAGGACAGCGTTACCACCCAGCACATCACCATTTATTATAACTGTATCGGCGCTTTCTCCGTCCCTGACCGCCGGAAAATTCCGGCTGCGGAGATCACGATGGGGACGAGAAAGGGAGTAGCCGTCAGCTACTCCCCGGAGCGGATCGCCGTATAGAATTTTGAGAAAAAATAATGCGGAGTGTCCTTTAAGAATACTCAAATCCTATAAGGACACTCCGCATGGTCCGAGTGACTGGAGTCGAACCAGCCTGACCTTGGTCCCAAACCAAGTGCCTAACCGATAGGCTACACCCGGATATTTAATTTTCCAATTGTGGTCAAATATGTGGTCAACGCCGTTTTTTGACCAATTTCCGGCGAGGTGGGAACCCCCGCAATCCCCCATGTCCCAATGGTTTCCGGGCTTTCCAAAAGTCACGCCCCGAACCCAAGCCTCCAGCTCCCAAACCAAGTGCCTAACCGATAGGCTACACCCGGATATTCACTTTGCGGGCCTGCTGTCTCGTTCTCTATTCTACCGCATTTCTGCCGGAAAATCAAGGAGCAGATAAAGAAAGCAACTTCAATTCGTAAAGTAGATTTTGGAAAGAAAAAGTAGTGCTACTATTTGTAGCACTCTTTCAAAAGTTATCTGATCTTACAAATTCTTATGCCGTGATTGTGACAACAGATTTAACTAAATCTGCCAAACAAATTATTGATATATATTGTTTGCGACCAGAAATTGAAGAAGACTATCGGCAGCTAAAGGATTTTTGGAAATTGGAGGATTTCAAAAGTACCAAACTGCATATTATTGCGTTTCATATCGTTTGTGTCTTATTTGGCTATCTGTTTTTTCAGCTTTACACTATGTTACCAGATGGGGAAAAATATGCTGGAAAGTCTTTGCCTGTTCTTCTGAAAAAGTATCAGGCAAAAGTCCAGGGGCATCTCGTGATCTATGTGAATAATGAATTTGGTGTGTTCTCTTTGTTTGAGGTACTTGAATTATATGCTAATTCCTCTGGTGAGGCTAAAAATATACTTGGAAATCAAATTAAAAAAATGGGAGACTAAATATGAAAAAATTTATAATTACCACTATTTTTGTAATAGCAATTTGTATCTGTACTTCTTGTTCAGAAAGTGAAAAAGAAGATAACCAAATTCGACAAAAGAAAAAATTTGTTAGACCAGAAAACGTTCAAACCGAAGTAGAAAAAAAGACGATGAATCTGATATAAATGTAAACGAAGAAGATAATGAATATACTTTTTCTGACCAGGAATCAGATGAAAGTGATTGCAATAATTATACTGCTGTTAATTCAAATGATGATAATTATTCATACGCTTTAACTGCGGCACAAAGTTTGGTAAAAGATCGTTTGAAATCCCCATCAAGCGCAAAGTTTCCTTGGGATTATTCTCAATATTCTGTTGTTAGAAATGGTGATAAATGGATGGTAGGTGGTTCTGTTGAGTCGCAAAATGGATTTGGTACTATGATTAAAACTAATTGGATCGCAACATTTACAATGGAAAAACCTAGAGGCAGTACATATAAAATATCTGATTATGATGTCGTTTTTTATTAAAATCGCAAAAAGAGAACAACAAATGTTGTTCTCTTTTTATTTTAAGAATCTACTTTACGAATTGAAGAAAGAAAGCAAAGGATGCGCGCGAACCTGCCTCACTTCTTTCTCTTTTTTGACGTACGCACCGGCGGACGGCTGTGATGGATATCAAATCAAAAGACAGCGGCGGGAAAGGATGGAACGGCGCGCCAGATCACTTTTGCGGCGGCATCCTCTCGGCGATGGACGAGCTGCAGGCGTGCCTGGAGCGCTGCCGCACGGAGCAACAAAACCCGGAGACCGTCTGCGCGGTGTTCCACGCTTTCCCTGGACCCGCCGGCGGCCGCGGGGCGGGGCGTGCGCTCCGATATCTCGCTTCTGAACATGCTCACGCCCGGGAGACCGGCGGTCTGTGGGAGCCCCCGGCATGAACGGCCCCGGCAGGGCGGGGAGACGCGGTTGCCGGAGGAGGGCGGAGCAATCCCTGCCGCCGCCCTTGCGCAGCCGCGCCCTGCGGGAGACGTACGCGCAATTGAAAGACACCCGGCCCGTTGAACGAGGCGGGTGTCTTTTTTCTACTTGCGGCCATCATTTTTCGATCCCGCTTACGCCTCCTGGGCAATTTGGGCCATGGCGCACTCCGCGCCCTGAAGAACCCGCTCCAGGTCCTCCCGTGTGTGCTCCGTACAGAGGAACATGGCCTCAAACTGGGACGGCGCCGCGTAGACGCCCCGGGAGAGCATCGCCCGATAGTAACGGGCAAACCGGTCCAGGTCGCTGCGCTTGGCGGCGGCAAAGGAGCCCACCGGTGCTTCCGTGAAAAAGACGGACAGCAGCGAGCCGATCTGGTTGACCTGGACGGGGACGCCGGCCCGCTGGGCCCGCTCCCGCAGCCTCTTGGCGAGCTCGCCGCCCATCTCCGCCAGGCGGGTGTAGATCTGGGGATTTTTCTCCAAAATCCGCAGCTGCGCCAGCCCCGCGGCCATGGCCACGGGATTTCCAGACAGCGTGCCCGCCTGGTACACCGGGCCGGAGGGCGCCACCAGCTCCATCAGCGCCCGCCGTCCGCCGTAGGCGCCCACCGGCATCCCGCCGCCGATGATCTTGCCGTAGGTGACAAGGTCGGCCCGGACACCAAAGTACTCCTGTGCACCGCCCGCCGCCAGGCGGAACCCCGTAATCACCTCGTCGAAAATCAGCAGCGCCCCATACCGGTCGCACAGGGCCCGCAGACCCGGCAAAAACTCCGGCTTGGGCAAAACCACGCCCATGTTGGCCGCCACCGGCTCCACGATCACCGCCGCCACCTGGCCGCTGTTGGCCCGGAGGAGGGACTCCACGCTTTCAAGGTCGTTGTACCGGGCCGTCAGGGTGTCGGCGGCCATCTCCGGCGGCACGCCTTTGGAGTCCGGCGTTCCGCCGGTGAGGGCGCCGGAGCCGGCCTTGACCAGCATGGAGTCGCTGTGGCCGTGGTAGCAGCCCTCAAATTTGATGATTTTGTTCCGCCCCGTTGCCCCCCGGGCTAGCCGCAGCGCGGACATCACCGCCTCCGTGCCGGAGTTGACCATCCGGACCATCTCCATGCCGGGGACCATGCGGCAGATGAGCTCCGCCATCTCCACCTCCGCCGCCGTGGGCGCGCCGAAGGAGAGCCCGTCCGCCATGGCCTCGCCCACGGCCTCCAGGACCTCCCGGCGGCAGTGCCCCAGAATCAGCGGCCCCCAGGAGCAGACCAGATCCACGTACTCCTGCCCGTCCGCGTCGAAGACGCGGCCGCCCCGGCCTTTCTGGAGAAAGCGGGGATAGGTCCCCACCGCCCTGCAGGCCCGCACGGGGGAGTTCACGCCGCCGGGCATCACGTTCCGCGCCCGGTCAAATAGCTGTTCCGATCTCGTCATCATCCGATCTCCCCATCTCGCATGGCCTGAGCCAGCTCCTTGGCGTAATAGGTAATCAAAATATTCGCCCCCGCCCGGAAGATGGAGAGGGCAATCTCGCACATGACCCGGTGCTCGTCGATGAGCCCCGCCTTTCCGGCGGCCTTGATCATGGCGTACTCCCCGCTGACGGAGTAGGCCGCCATGGGGAGCGTCACCGCCTGAGAGGTCTCGCGGATGATGTCCAGGTATGAGAGGGCCGGCTTCACCATCAGAATATCCGCCCCCTCCGCCGCGTCCAGGAGGCACTCTTTCATGGCCTCTTTCCGGTTGTGGGGGTCCATCTGGTAGCCCTTTCGGTCGCCGAAAGCGGGGGCGCTCCCGGCGGCGTCCCGGAAGGGGCCGTAAAAGGCGGAGGCGTACTTGGCGGAGTAGGACATGATGAGCACGTTCTGGAAGCCGTTTTCGTCCAGGGCCGCCCGGATGGCGGCGATCCGGCCGTCCATCATGTCGGAGGGCGCCACCATGTCCGCCCCGGCCTGGGCGTGGGAGACGGCGATCTTCGCCAGCACCGCGACGGTTTCGTCGTTGTCCACCTCCCGGCCCCGGAGGATGCCGCAGTGGCCGTGGTCGGTGTACTCGCACATACACACGTCCGTCACCACATAGAAATCCGGGTACTTGCCCTTGATGGCCCGGATGGCCTGCTGGACAACGCCGTCGGGGTCGTAGGCGGCGCTCCCCCGGCAGTCCTTGCGGGATGGCAGGCCGAAGAGCATCACGCTGCGGACGCCCGCGCGGACGCATGTCTCGATCTCCTCACAGACCCGGTCGGGAGAGTAGCGGAACTGCCCCTCCAGGGAGGGGATGGGCTCCACGATGCCGGTCCCCTCCATGACGAAGAGGGGATAGATCAGGCTGTCCGGAGAGACGCGGGTCTCCCGGGTCATCCGGCGGATGGTGTCGCAGGAACGGAGCCTGCGGGGACGCTGCTGCAGATTCATAGAAAAGCCGCCTCCTTCAAAATCAGTTCCACCAGGTCGTCGATAGTGGCCTTTTCCGCCACCTGGACCCGGATGCCGTACTTTCTCGCCGCATCCGCCGTGTGCCGGCCGATGCAAAAGCCGGTGACGCTTCCCAGGAGCTCCCGGGGCACCGTGCGGACGAAGCCCTCCACGGTGGACGCGCTGGTAAAGGTCACCCAGCTGCCGGGGGAGATCTCCGCCGATTGGGGGCAGCCGCTCTCCGTGCGGTAGGTGGAGACCTCCGTGAACGGTACGCCCCGCCGGCGCAGGTCTCCGGTAAGCTCCGGGTTGCCCTGTTGGGAGCGGCAGAGGAGGACGGGCCCCTCCGTCAAAAGCGGCGCCAGGTGCTCTGTGTCGTAGACCTGGGGGACGATGTCCGGGCGCAGGCCGCAGGCCTCCACGGCCTCCCCGGTCCTGGGGCCGATGACCGCGATCCGAAGGCCCGCCAGGGCCCGGGCGTCCATGCCCTGGCGCCGCAGCTCGTCGAAGAACAGCCCCGGCCCAAAGGGGCTGGTAAAGACCAGCGTCCGGTACTCACCGATCCGGCGGACCGCCTGCGTAAGGTCAGGGCATGGGGTGATGGGGACGGTGGCGATGCAGGGCAGCTCCACCGTCTCGGCGCCCAGGGCCCGCAGCCGGGCCGCCAGCGTCCCGCACCGCTCCCGGGGCCGGGTGACCACGACGGCGCGCCCTTTCAGCGGCAGGCGGTCAAACCAGTCAAAGGTCTCCGAGAGGGAGCACACCTGGCCCACGATCAGCACGGCGGGGGGATGGATCCCCCGGTCGGCCGCCTCCCGGGGCAGTTGGGAGAGGGTGGAGACCACTTTCCTCTGGGCGGGAGTCGTGCCGGACTCCACCATGGCCGCCGGTGTGTCCGGCGCCATGCCGGCATCCAGCAGTCCCCGGCAGATGCTCCCCATGGAGGTGACCCCCATCAAAAACACCAGCGTCCCGCCGCTCTCCGCCAGCGCCCGGAAGTTGATGTTCAGCGCCCCGCCGGCCTTGGCGTGACCCGTGACGATGTGCAGCGAGGAGGCGAAGGCCCGGTGGGTCGCCGGGATACCGGCGTAGGCAGGGGCCGCCAGGGCGGAGGTGACGCCGGGGACCACCTCAAAGGGGACGCCGTGCTCCGCCAGCAGCTCCAGCTCCTCGCCGCCCCGGCCGAAGAGGAACGGGTCCCCGCCCTTCAGCCGGACGACGTTCATCCCCGCCTGGGCTTTTTCCAAGAGGATCCGGTTGATCTCGTCCTGGGGCACCGGGTGGCGGCTGGCTTCCTTTCCCACGTTCACCCGCTCGGCCCTCTCCGGGATCAGGTCCAGAATGGGGCGGCCCACCAGCCGGTCATAGACCACGCAGTCCGCCGCCTCCAGCAGTTCCAGCCCCCGCCGGGTGAGGAGCATGGGATCCCCCGGCCCCGCGCCCACCAGACTGACTTTTCCGCTCACACGCATCCCTCCTTCAGCTTCCGCGCCAGCGCCGTTCCCAGCGCCTCCGCGTCCTTCGCCGCCCCGGAGAGGCTCCCCCGGCGCACGACGGTCTCGTCCTCATTGACATACAGCCCCGTCAGCGTCAGGCGGCCGCTTTCCACCTGGGCGTAAGCCGCCACCGGGGAGGTGCAGCCCCCGTCCAGCCACCGGACAAAGGCCCGCTCCGCCCGGGCGCAGGCGGCGGCGTCCGGGTCGGACGCCGCCAGCACGTCGGAGCAGTCCGCGTCCGCGCGGCCCTGGACGGCGATAATCCCCTGTCCCGCCGCGGGGAGGATCTCCTCCGTGGTGAAATACCGGGCGATCCGATCCGCAAGGCCCAGCCGCTTCAGCCCCGCCGCCGCCAAAACCAGGGCGGAGTACTGCCCCGCGTCCAGCTTGGAAAGGCGGGTCTGCACATTCCCCCGCACCGGGGCGATGCGGGCCTGGGGAAAGAGCGCCTGGAGCTGCAGCTGCCGCCGCCGGGAGGCGCACCCAATGGGCTTGGAAAGATCCAGCTCTCTCTGTCCCGCCGGCAGGACCAGCGCGTCCCTGGGGTCCTCCCGGCGGGAGAACGCCACCAGCGGAAGCTCCGGTGGGATCTCCACCGGCAGGTCTTTCAGGCTGTGGATCGTAAAATCCACCCGCCTGTCCAGCAGCGCCTGGTCCAGCTCCCGGACGAAGAGCCCTTTCCCGCCGATCTCCTCCAGGGTGCGGTCCAGGATCTTGTCCCCTGTGGTCTTCATGGTGACCAGCTCCGCCTCCACCTCCGGGTGGGCGCGGGTGACCGCCTCTATAATCAGCTGACTCTGCCGCACAGACAGCTGGCTGTCGCGGCTGCCAAAGCGCAGTCTCCTCATGTCAGATCCTCCAAAACCGTCCGGATTTTTTTCGCCGCCACGGCGGTCTTTCGGTGGGATTTTCCGCTGGACACCACCCCGGCCACCACGCCGCCGCCGGTACATACAGCGGGGAAGAAGAAAGAGCACTCCTCCATGCAGTCGGCCACGCTCACCAGGATGCCCCGCCGATGGGCCTCCTCGCCGATGGCGCGGTTGATCTCCCGGCTGTCTGTCGCGGCGATGGCCAGAAAGGCCCCCTCCAGATCTCCGGGCTCGTAGGCCCGGGGAAGCCAGGTGAACCAGTCCGCCTCCAGCTTCAAGTGGGGGGAGATCACCGTCAGGTCGCAGCCGAACTGCCGCAGGACGTTGATCCGCCGGCTGGCGATGGTCCCGCCGCCCGCCAGCACCACACGCCTGCCCCTGAGGTCCAAAAACAGCGGGAAATAGGCGCTCTCGCCCCGGCTCAAGCGCCGCTCCCGCCAGCGGAGCACCTCCTGCACGCCCTCCTCCACCAGGGAGCGGGCCTGCTCCAGCTGCTCCGGCGCGGCGGTCTCGATCCCGCCCAGATCGTCCACATCCCAAAATCTTGGGACCAGCCCCCGGACTCCTGGGTCGATGTCCCGGGGCACCGCCAGATCCACCACCGCCCCGGGGGGTGTGCGGAGCTCTGAAAACTGCTGGGCCGTCACCGTGAGGTGGGGGCTGGCGGTGGCGGAGAGGAGGAGGTCCACTCCCTCGGCCGCCGCCATCCGGTCGGCGTAGGCCACGGTCTCGCAGCCCTCCGGGATCTGATTTTCACCGTGGCGGTAGGTCCGCAGCGTCATGGTGACCCGGGCGCCCCGCTTTAAAAGCATCCCGGCGGCGAGCCTCGCGATCTCCCCGTTGCCCACCACCAGGGCGCTCTTTCCCGCAAGGTCCCCCAGGGCGCAGACCGCCGCCGCGGCGGCGGAGGAGGTGGTGGAGGTAAAGCGGACCTGGGTCTTGATGCGCTTGCCCACCGTCACCGCCGTCCGAAAGAGCATGTTCAGCAGCGCGGACCCGGCGCCGCTCTCCAAGGAGCGGTCCATAGCCGTGCGCACCTGGGAGAGGATCTGGTCGTCGCCGAAGATCCGGGAGTGGAGCCCGCCGGCCACCTCCAGCAGGTGGCGCACGGCGTCCTCGTCAACGCGGCTGACAAAGGCGCTCTCCGGGAGGTCCAGCCCCGTCTCCCGCACGAAGAGCCGCCAGGGCGGATCCGCCGGCCCGGCGGCGTCCACATAGATCTCCGTGCGGTTGCAGGTGGAGAGGATCGCACAGCCCTCCACGCCGTGCGCGGCGGAAATCGCGCCCATGACCTCCGCCAGCTGCTCCGGCGGAAAGGACGCCTGCTCTCGCAGCGCCAGGGGCGCGTGCGTCCAGTCGATCCCCGACATACTCAAATTCATCAAAACGCCTCCAGACGAATCCCCCATAGGAAAACTTGTCCCCTCTGACCCTCAAACGCCGTCCCGCAGCGCCGTCTCCAAATGGGCACGGTACATGGCCTGGACCTCCGGCAGCAGCCCCAGGCCCCGCAGCGTGGCGCGGACAGAGAAGCCCTCCGCCTCCAGGCGGGACTTCCAGCTCTCCGGCGTCCCGCCGGCCATGTCGTTTAGGGCATGGTCCCCGGCCACCAGCATCAGCGGCACCAGGTGGACGCCGGCGCCGCCCCGCTCCTTCAGCTGCCGCAGCACCTCCGGGAAAGCGGGCCAGCCCTCCACGGTGCCCACCAGCACGTCCCGCCGCCCCGCCAGATCGAAGGCCGTCTGGAGCGCCGGGTACACCAGATTGGCCGCGTGGCCGGTCCCGTGGCCAAACAGCACCAGAGACTCCCCCGTCCGGGGGGGATACGCCGCGGACAGCTTCGCCGCCAGGGCCTGCAAGTCGTCCGTATCCGTCAGAAGCGGCGTGCCGAAGCGCAGGCTCGAAAACCTGTCCCGCCAGGGCTCCGCCTCCCGCTTCATCTTGTCGTACTCGTTCCCGCAGAGGATGTGGGTGGGCTGTAACAAGACCTCCTCCACCCCCTGCTTCCACAGGGCCTCCAGCGCCTCCGCCACGCTGCTGACCGTCTCGCCCCGCTCTTTCAGGAGGCGGCGGAT
>CANAWG010000030.1 GCA_947365245.1 uncultured Oscillibacter sp.
AGGGCTCCCTGGGCTACACCCTGCTGATGCCCGAGGAGGACAAGACGGAGCTGCGGACGAAAGAGGAGCTGATGGCCAAGATCACCGTCTCCATGGGCGGCCGGGCCGCCGAGGAGGTGGTGATGGACACCATGACCAACGGCGCGTCCCAGGACATCCAGGACGCCACCAACGTGGCGCGGAACATGGTGGCTATGTTCGGCATGAGCGACGAGTTCGGCATGATGGCCCTGGCCTCCCGGCGGAATCAGTACCTGGACGGCGGCTACGGCATGGACTGCGCCCAGGACACCGCCGCCCGCATGGACACGGCGGTAAAGGAGATCCTGGACCAGTGCTACAAGACCGCCGTGGAGGTCATCCGGGAGAACCGGGAGGACATGGACAAGGTGGTGGCGTACCTTTTGGAGAAAGAGACCATCACCGGCGGCGAGATGGTGGCCATCATCGAGGGCCGGGACCCGGCGCTGGTGGAGAACCCCTACGCCTCCACCAAGCCGGCGGAGGAGGGCTTCCGCCCCTCCGTGCCGGAGGGGATCGAGGCGCCCGCCAAGAAGGTCCATATAATCTCCCAGAAGATCGAGGCCCCGGAGGAGGCTTCCGCTTCGGAGGCGGGGCCGGAAGAGCGCCGGGAGGAAAGCCCGGAGGAGAGACCATCAGACGAGTCCGGCGGGGAGGCCCGGTGACTCCCCGCGGCCGCACCCCGGAAAATGGAGAGACGCGCCCTTGAGGCGCGTCTCTTTTTTTGTAGATTTTGTAGATCCGGGGACAATAAAAGTAATGACAATTTTAAAATTCTGTGCTAGAATGAAGCGTGTTAAATTTTGCCGGAGGAGGGTGCTATGGAAGAGCGGAAACGGGATAACCATCTGATGAACCGTGTTGCGGAGCTGCTGAGCGCCCTGCGTGCCGGCGGCCTGGAGATCGGCCAGCTGCTGGGAGAGGACGGCGAGGCGCTGCTGCGCACGCTGCCCCAGGGACAGGAGTTCCAGTCGACGCTGGAAAATCTCCGGTTTATGGAGGAGATGCCCGGCGGTGTGCTGATTTACTACGCCGACGGCGGCGAGGAGATCATCTACGCCAACCGCGCTCTGCTGCGGATCTTTCAGTGTGCCACCATGGAGGAATTCCGGGAGCTGACTGGGAACTCCTTCCGGGGCATCGTCTGGTCGGAGGATCTGGAAAATGTGGAAAAGAGCATCTGGGAGCAGGTGACCAGAAGCCGGTACGATGAGGATTATGTGGAGTACCGGGTGCGCCGGAAGGACGGACAGATCCGCTGGATCGAGGACTTTGGGCACTTCGTCAAGGGAGACCCCGGACGGGATATCTTCTATGTGTTTTTGAGCGACGCCACCGGCAAGCGAAACCGGCGCCTCATCGAGCGGGCCCTGCTGCTCAGCGAGAAGCGGGAGCGGGAGCGGCAGCTCCAGTCCCTGACGGAGGAGTACGACAAAGAGCGCAGCCAGATCAACCAGGAGCACCTGCGGCGGCTGAAGGTGATCGAGGGGCTCAGCGCCAACTACGAGACGATTCTATTCGCGGAGCTGGACTGCGACCAGGTCCGCCCCTACCGTCTCAGCAGCCGCACCGGGGGGATGTTCGGGGAGAACCGGGACATCCGGACGTTCAGCGGGTATCTTGCGGACTACGTGCACACCTGGGTCCATCCGGAGGAGCGGGAGACCATGGAAGCGGTTCTCAACCCGGAGGCCATCCGCAAGAGACTGCTGACAGATGACAGCTTTTATGTAAACTACCGGGTTCTGGAGAACGGCGAGGAGCGGTATCTGCAGCTGCGGATGGTGGACGTGGGCCAGGAGCGGAAAGCAACCCAGGTGGTCCTGGGCTCCCGGCGGGTGGACGAGGAGATTCACCACGAGCTGGAGCAAAAGCGTCTGCTGGCGGAGGCCCTGGAGAAAGTGAACCAGGCCATGGCGGCCAAGGACACCTTCCTCTCCAACATGTCCCACGATATGCGCACGCCCATGAACGCCATCTTTGGCTTCGCGGCCCTGGCCCGGAAAAACCTGGACAACCCGGACATGGCCCGGGACTACATCGGACGGATGGAGTCCTCCGCCCGGCAGCTGATGGGCATGATCGAGCGGGTGCTGGAGATTTCCGCGGCGGTGACCGGGGACTCCCACACCCAGGAGGAGGCCTGCGACCTCTGCGCCATCGTCCAGGGGGTCTACGACTTCATGGCCCCCCAGGCGGAGGAGAAGAAAATCGATTTCCAGCTGGACTTCTCCGGCGTGTGCCACAGCGGCATCTACGGCGACGAGGAGAAGCTGCGGCAGCTGACCATGTACCTCACCAACAACGCCGTGACCTATACGAAGCCCGGCGGCAGGGTGCGGGTGGCGCTTACGGAGCGGGAGCTGCTGTCGGGACAGTACGCCGTCTACCAGCTGGAGGTGTCGGACACCGGTATCGGCATCAGCCAGGAGTTTTTGACCCGGATTTTTGAGCCTTTCTCCCGGGAGAGGGACACCACCCACAGCGGCGTCCGCGGCATCGGCCTGGGCATGTCCATCGCCAAGAGCATTGTGGACAAGATGGGCGGGACCATTGATGTGCGCAGCGAGGTGGGCAGAGGCAGCGTCTTTACCGCCACCCTGGACTTCCGCATCCAGCCGGACCAGACCCCCGCCGCCCCGGAGGGGGACGGCGCCGTTCGGCGGCCCCGGAAGATCTTGCTGGTGGAGGACAACGAGATCAACCGGGAGATCGCCACGGAGCTGCTCCAGGAGCTGGAGTACATCATCGACACCGCGCCGGACGGCAGCGTGGCGGTGGAGAAGCTGCGCAGGGCCCGGCCCGGGGACTATGACGCGGTTTTGATGGACATCCAAATGCCGGTGATGAACGGCTGGGAGGCGGCCAGGGCAATCCGCGCCCTCCCCGACCCGAAAGTGGCGAAGATCCCCATCATCGCCCTGTCGGCCAACGTGCTGGAGAGCGATCTGCGCAAGTCCGCCGAGAGCGGCATGAACGCCCACCTGGCAAAGCCCATGGACGTGGCGGAGGTGCAGAAGACCATCGAGGAATTTCTGTGATTTGTGTAAAGCAGACGGCCCCGTAAGGGGCCGCCTGCTTTTTTTAGCGGGGTTCCATATTTCGTGCAACTTTTGACTCTCCGGCGCATATACTGGCAGGAAGCGCATATTGCAAAGGAGGATCGGGACCGTGCGGTTTTTTTGGAATGACATCCCCGGAGACGTGGATGATCTGATTTTTCAGGACTGCTGGCTGACCAGCGACCGGTAGAAAGGACGCCTTACGGGGCGTCCTTTTTTCATTCGGCGATGGTGCCGCCGCCCACCACGGTCTCCCCGTCGTAGAGCACCACGGCCTGGCCAGGCGTCACGGCCCGCTGGGGCTCCTGAAAGACCACCCGCATCCGGCCATCCGGCAGGAGCTCCGCCGCGGCGGCGGCCTCCCGCTGGCTGTGCCGGGTCTTGGCGGTGACGGAGATGGGGTCCTCCGGGGCGGGGATGGAGATCCAGTTGGGCGCCTCCGCCACCAGCTCCCGGGTGTAGAGGGCGCTGTCGGGCCCCAGGGTCACGGTGTTGGCGGCGGGATCCTTTCCCAGCACATAGAGCGGCGCGTCCGCGCTGACGCCCAGGCCCTTTCGCTGGCCGGTGGTGTAGCAGGGCAGTCCCCGGTGGCGGCCCAGGACGCGGCCCGCCTGGTCCACAAAGTCGCCGGGGATCAACTCCGCGCCGCCATGGCGGGCCAGAAAGGACACGTAGTCCCCCTCCGGGATGAAGCAGATATCCTGGCTGTCCGCCCGGTGGGCGTTGGCGAGGCCCGCCTCCGCGGCCAGGGCCCGCAGGGCGGGCTTTTCGTACTGGCCCACCGGCAGCAGCAGGTGAGAGAGCTGGCGCTGTGTCAGCTGATAGAGGAAGTAGCTCTGGTCCTTTCTGCGGTCCCGGCCCCGCAGCAGCCGCCAGCGGGCGGAGGGGGCGTTGTATGCCACGCTCGCGTAATGGCCGGTGGCCAGGGCGTCGGCTCCCCGGGCCAGGGCCCAGTCCAGCAGGGCGCCGAATTTAATGGCCCGGTTGCAGTACAGGCAGGGATTGGGGGTGCGGCCCCGGGCGTACTCGGAGACGAAGCGGTCGACGACCTCCCGACGGAACAGCTGCCGCAGGTCCAGCACGGTGTGGGGAATACCCAGCGCGGCGGCGGCCTCCCGGGCGGAGGCGATCTCCGCCTCTCCGGCGCCCTCCGGCTGGAGACGCAGGGTGACGCCGAAGACGTCGTACCCCTGCCGCCGCAGCAGCAGGGCGGCGCCGGTGCTGTCCACACCGCCGCTCATGGCCACGCAGACACGCTTGAAAGCCATAGGCCGCTCCTCCTGAAAGTCGTTGTACAGGGCCATAGTCGCCGCGCCGGGGCCGCAAAGCGGCTGTGCGGCAGACTTCATAGGGGACGCCGGGCGCATTTCATGCGCCGGCGGGCCTTGCCCGCCTTGAAAACCGTTTGCCGTCAACTGCGTCAACTATATTGTAGTGTATTTCGGGGGAAAAGAAAAGAAAAACATTCCGAACCCGCCGGAGCGGGGCCGGAATGTGAGACGCCTGCCGGCGGGGAACGGACGGCGGGTCAGTCCTGGCCGCGGATGAGAAACGCCTGGACGGGCAGGGCGTCCGCCAGGGCCAGCAGGGTGGGGTTGAAGCCGCCGGCGTAGTCAAAGGGAACGTCGGACACGGTGCCGTCCATCTGCCGGTCCGGCAGGGAGAGGGTGAAACGGCTGCCCTTGCCCACCTGGGACACCGCCATCAGCGTGCCGCCGTGGCGCTCCGCGATCCGGCGGCAGAGAAAGAGCCCCAGGCCGGTGCCGCAGGGGGGCGGGTCGCGGCGCTCGGCGGGAATGCGGCCGTCAAGCAGGGTGGCCAGACGCTCCGGGGGGATGCCCCGGCCGGTGTCGGCCACGGAGAGCTGCACCCGTCCATTCTGGAGGCGCAGCTCCACGGTGACGGTGCCGCCGGCGGAGGTGAACTTCAGGGCGTTGGAGAGCAGGTGAAAGAGCAGCTGCTCCAGCTGCTGGGGATCCACCGCGCAGACGCGGCGGGGGAGGGCGCAGACAAAGCGCACCTCCACGCCCAGGGACTGGGCCAGCCCGCCAGCCCGGTCGCAGATGCTCCCTACGAAATCCACCAAATCCCGGTTCTGGAGGGAGAGGGGCGCGTTTTCAGGCAGGGCGGCGGCGGAGAGAAGATTGACCAGCCGTAGCAGCCGGTAATAGCTCTGGTCCATGGCGGCGGCCCTGCGGTCCAGGTCCGGGTCCTTCTCCCGGGCCTCCGGCGGGACAGCCTGCAGGGCTGCCAGATGAAATGTGCCCAACGCGCCCCGGATCTGGGCGGCGATGGCGGAGAACAGCGCCTCCGGCGGTGTTTGCAGCGGCTCCATGGAACGCTCCTTTCAGACGGTTGGGACTGGGATGGACGCTGGCAGCATAGTCCCGCCGCAGTTGAAAAGAAGCAGGATTCCTTTTCAACTGCGGTTACGATATCATTTGCCGGGAGCGGAGGAAAACCCATGGAAAACACTGCCTAAGCAGTAACAGCATAGCAAACCGGCGGCGGAAAAACAAGGTTTTTGCTGAAATTTGTCGAAATTTGTCGAATAGGGGGGACAAGAGAAAAGACGGCGGACCATACCCGCCGTCTTTTCTTTATCGTTACAGTCTTGCGCGGAAAGAGGACCCGGGGAGTCACTGGCCCAGGTATTTCTCCAGCATACGGGAGACCTCCCGCAGGTCAATGGGCTTGGCGATGTGGGCGTTCATGCCGGCGTCCATGCACCGCTGGATGTCCTCGGAGAAAGCGTCGGCGGTCATGGCGATGATGGGCAAGGAGGCGTCGGGCCGGTCCAGGGCGCGGATGGCCCGGGTGGCCTCATAGCCCGTCATGACGGGCATCCGCAGATCCATGAAGACGGCGTCGTAATAGCCGGGGGCGGAGGCGCTGAACTTCTCCACGCAGATTTTGCCGTTTTCCGCCCAGTCCAGCTCCAGCCCCAGCTCCCGCAGCAGCTCGTCGGCAATCTCCCAGTTGAGCTCATTGTCCTCCGCCAGCAGCACACGCTTGCCGGTGAAATCCGCCTCATGTTCCTCGGAGAGGGTATCCAGAGCGGCGGCGTCGGCGTCCACGAAAGGCCGCAGACCGTAAAAGAGGGTGGATTTGAACAGGGGCTTGGAGATAAAGCCGTTGATGCCGGCACTCCGGGCCTCCGCCTCAATGTCGCCCCAGTCGTAGGCGGAGATCAGCAGGATGGGGATCTTGTCCCCCAGGCGGCGGCGCAGCTCCCGGGCGGTCTCGATGCCGTCCATGCCGGGCAGCTTCCAATCCAGCAGAATGACGTGGTAGTCGTCGTGGCGACGGAAGCGCTCCTCCGCCATGCGGATGGCGCTCTCACCGTCCAGGGTCCACTCGGCGTGGAGGCCGATGGACTTCAGGGAGGCCACGGTGCTCTCGCACAGCTCCCTGTCGTCGTCCACCACCAGCATGTTCCAGTCCGGCAGAATCATGTCCGCCTCCTGCACGGTGGACCGCTCCAGGTCCAGCGTTACATGGAACTCGGAGCCCTTGCCCTGCTCGCTCTGGAGGGCGATGGTGCCGCCCATGGCGTCCACGATGAACTTGGTGATGGCCATGCCCAGACCCGTGCCCTCGGTCCGCTGGACCCGGCGGCTGTCCTCCCGGGAGAAAGAGTCGAAAATCTTCTCCTGAAACTCCGGGGACATGCCGATGCCGCTGTCCTTCACTTTCAGATGGGTGCGGATGTACTCCTCCCCCTTGGGAGAGGCCTCCTGGTACAGGGAGATCTGGATGCTGCCCTCCACCGGCGTGAACTTCACGGCGTTGGACAGGAGGTTCAGGACCACCTGGTTCAGCCGCACGCTGTCGCAGCAGACGTTTTCCGAGAGAATGTCGTGGATGAAGATGTCGAACTGCTGCTGCTTGGCCCGCACCTGAGGCTGGACGATGTTGACGATGCCGTCCATCATCTCCCGCAGGGAGACCTGGTCGATGTTCAGCGTCATCTTGCCGCTTTCGATCTTGGACATGTCCAGCACATCGTTGATGAGGTTCAAAAGGTGCTTGCTGGACAGGGCGATCTTCTTCAGGCAGTGCTGCACCTGCTGCTGGTTGTCGATATTGGTCGTGGCGATGGCCGTCATGCCCACGATGGCGTTCATGGGCGTGCGGATGTCGTGGCTCATGTTGGAGAGGAACTCACTCTTGGCCTTGTTGGCGGAGATGGCCTCCTGCCGGGCCTTTTCCAGCTCGGCCATCTGCTGGCGGGTAATCTGGATGTACCGGAAGAAGACCAGCAGCAGCGCCGCCAGCACCGCGCCGCACCCGGTGAGAGCCAGCAGGCTCCACTGGCGGCTGAGGGCGTTGATCTCCGCATCCAGAGTGCCGTAGGGCAGGATTACGACCAGATACCACTCTGAGTAGGCCAGCCGGGTGCACAGCAGATGCCGGCGCTCACTGCCGATCTGGAGGACGGTGGAGTAGTCCTCCCCGGCGTCCATGGCGGCCTGGAGCTCCTGAACGTGCTGCTGGGGGTCCTTTCCGCCCAGCTCGTCATAGATGGCGTAGATCCGGTCAAAATAGTTGTCCCGGTAGGCCTCGCCGCTGCGGATGACGAAGGAGCCGTCCCGCCGGATGATATGGGAGTACATCAGGCTGTCGTCGTCGTCAAGGGAGAGGGTGTCGCTAATGTAGTCCACCGGCAGGGCCGCCACCAGGGCGGTGCAGATTTTGCCGCCGCTCATGGGATAGGTGGAGGAGACGCCCATCAGCACCAGACGGTTTCCATCGGTGTCGGAGCCCACGGCAATTTTTTTGTCGCCGGCGTTCAGGGAGGCCAGGAAAGGCTCCGGGTCCGTGACGGTCAGATCGTTGCCGTAGAGGGTCTCGAAAGTGCCGTCCGTGGAGTAGAGGGCCAGGTGCTCGAAGCCCCGGGCCCTGGCGCCGTACTCCAGGTCGCCCGCCAGCTCATCCCAGTCCCCGCCGTCAAAGCGGTTGGTCTCCACCAGGGCCTCCACCTGGTTCAGCCGCAGACCCATGGTGGTCTCGAAGTGCATGGAGATCTGCTGGCTCATGCCGGACATGTAGACCTGACCCACATTGCTGATGGTATCCATGCTCTGCCGGTTCATGTAAAACGCCAGAAAGGAGAAGATGCACACGCACAAAAGCGAGACGGCGATGAGGCTCACAGAGAGAAAGCGCAGCGTTTTTTTGTTGTTGTTCATCTGTCAGTACCTCCGTATCCGTGGGTGACGGACCGCGCCGTCATGCTCCAACAGACGCCTGAAAGGCCTGGATGGCGCCGATGGTGTCCTGATAGTCCCGGCCCACCTGCTCCGCAAGACCGTCAGCCTCCGGGGTGTAGCCGTGGCGCAGGGCCTCGCTGAGACGGCTGCTGGAATCCAGCAGCCGGGTGAATCCCAGATTCTGGCACACGCCCTTGATGGTGTGGGCGGCCCGGAACGCATCGTCGTAGTTCTTCGCGGCCATGGAGTCCACCAGCAGCTGATAGCTGCCGTCCTCCGCGAATTTCAGCACGAACTTCTGAATCAGGCGGTCGCTGCGAAGACGGCCCGCAACGTCGTCGTAATCGCCGCCCATGGCGGCATAGCACTCCTGCAATGTCATGTTCTGTTGTCTCCTTTCTGGTCCGCCGAAGCGGCGTCCGCCTCTTCACTGCCGTCGATGGGGGAGATGACGGAGAGCATCTGTTTCATGGAGTCGTCGTAGAAGAGGTACTGTCCCCGCCCGCCCCGCTTCACGGTGTACAGGGCCTGATCCGCCGCGTGGAACAGCGTGTCGTAGTCGCAGCCCGCCGCGGCCGTCTGGGCCACGCCCATGCTGAGGGAGATGGGGAAGTCCTCGTACCTGCCGCACAAAGACTCGAAAATCCGGGACACCATGGGGTCCAGGTCGCCCTTGTACTCCAGGAAGACCAAAAACTCGTCCCCGCCCACCCGGGCGGCGATGTCGCCGCCGCGGATGCTCTGGCGCAGTTTCTCCGCCACATGGATCAGCACGTGGTCGCCGAAAGAGTGACCGTAGGTGTCGTTGGCGGACTTGAAGTGATCCAGGTCGAAAATGGCCAGGGCGTAGCTGGCGGAGGGCCGGCTCTCAATCCGCTCCAGGATCCGCTTTTTGGCGCTGGCATGGTTCAAAAGACCGGTGAGGGCGTCGTGGGAGGCCAGCTGTTCCAGCGCCCGGAGCTGCATCCGGGAGTCGTGGATGTCGATGGCCTTGCCGATGGCGCCGGTGTAGCGGGCGGGCTCATCCACGGACCAGGTGGCCCGGGAGATGATCCGGTACCAGCGCTGCTCGCCGCACAGGTTCAGCGGGCAGTCGTAAGTCACCACCGGCTGGTCCGGGCAGGTGCTGTGCAGCGCGGTGGACAGGCCCTGGATCCACTCCGGATCCGCCAGGGCCAGAACGGCTTCGCTGTGCAGGGGGTCCATGATGGTCTCCGGCAGGCCCAGCTTCTCCGCGCCCCAGGCGGAGATGGTCACCATGGCGGGGGAGGCGGTGTACTCAAACTGAATCTCCTGGCTCATGGCGGCGAAGAAGCTGTACTTCATCCGCTCGTGCTCCAGCAGCTGGAGGGTGCGCTCCGAGGCGGCCAGCTCCTCGTGGCGGCGCAGCTCCTGGACGATGTTCTGCATCTCCCGCTGCTCCCGCTGGGTCTGGGAGTCGGCGTTGAGGCCGAAGCGGATCATCTCCGCATTCTCCTGGAGGACCTCCAGCAGCAGGGGGTTGAAGACGCCGCACTTGCCGTCCAGGATCATCTGGATGGCCTCCTCGTGGGGGAGGGCCGGCTTGTACACCCGCCGGCTGGTGAGGGCGTCGTACACGTCCGCCAGGGCCACCACCTGGGCGGAGATGGGGATGTCGTCCCCCTTGAGCCCGTCGGGGTAGCCCCGGCCGTCGTAGCGCTCGTGGTGCCAGCGGCAGATCTGATAGGCCGCGTCCACCAGGGGATCGGACTGGTGGATGGGCAGGTTTTCCAGCATGTTGGCGCCCACGGTGGTGTGTGTCTTCATGACGGCGAACTCATCCTCCGTCAGCCGGCCGGGCTTGTTGAGGATGTTCTCGTCGATGGAGATTTTGCCGATGTCGTGGAGGGCGGAGGCGGTGGTGATGACGGCGATCTCCCGGGGGGTGAGGCGATAGCGCTCCGCCTTCTGGGCAAGGCCCCGCAGCAGCAGCTCCGTCAGCGTGCGGACGTGGAGCACATGGAGGCCGCTCTCGCCGTTGCGGAACTCCACAATGTGGCTGAGGATGTCGATCATCAGATTGCTCTGGCGCTCTTTTTCGTAGATCTGGTCCGCCACCATGCCCGCCAGCTTCTTCTGCTTGGCGTAGAGCAGGATGGTGTTCACCACCCGGTGGTGGACGATCAGCGCGTCAAAGGGGCGGGTGATGAAGTCCGTGACCCCCAGCTCGTAGGCCCGTTCAATGTGGCTGGAGCCGCTCTCGGCGGAGATCATGATGACGGGGATGTCGTCGATCCAGTGGTTCTGGTTCATGGCGGCCAGCACGCCGAAGCCGTCCATCTCCGGCATGACGATGTCCAGCAGCACAAGAGACAGCTCCGGCTCCATCTTCTGGAGGGCGGCCACGGCCTCCAGGCCGTTTTCCGCCTCCACGATGTCGTACTCCTCCCCCAGCATATCGGCGAGAATGGCCCTGTTCAGCTCAGAGTCATCTACGATCAAAATCTTCTCTTTTCGGTTCTGTTCCATGTGCGTAGAGTCACATCCTTCGGTCAAACATGAAGCGCACTCCGGGGACACCGGGAGAGGCGGATAACAATTCACATCTATCCTAGCACAAAAAATGCCCGCTGGCAAGCGGTTGTACAGCGGAAAGGGTGAAAAAAACCAAGACGCGCCGTTTTTGTGAAAATTCAAACAAATCCCGGAGGAAACGGCGTTTTTACCGAAAAAGGCCCAAAGGCGGCGAAAATATACGGCAAAATGCACAAAAAACCAGGGGGGGGGGGGTGACTTGTAGACATAAAATAACCGCAAAAGGGCGGTTTTTTGTGAAAATGTTCAGAAAATAGAAACAAATGCCCGCCAAAATTTTCACGGGTAAAAATATGGAAAACGGAAAAGCGGAAAAACCTCTTGCTTTTTCCAACGGATTCGTACTATAATAAGCCACAGTAATAATATGCTCTACAGGCGTGCCTGCTTCCGCCCTGCAAGGGGTTGACGGCACATTGGGCGGCGCCTGTTCCATCAGGGGGATGTCTGAAGTTATAGTGTACCATGCGGCGATGTTCAAGGGCAGGCGCACAGTGGCGCACTATATTTTTCGTCCCTTTCCGCTGCGGTTTTCGAGGAGGAATCAGATTTGGACTTTTTGGCTAGCAACTCCCTGCTGCTGATGGAGAAATCCATGGGCTTTTTGTGGACCAAGCAGGCGGCTATTCTGGACAACATCGCCAACGCCGAGACGCCCAACTACAAGGCCAAGGTGGTCACGTTTGAGGAGACGATCCGCTCCAAACTGGAGGCGGCCCGCTCCGGCGTCAGGCCCCGGCAGAGCGTGCGAAAAGTGCTGGACGAGTCGGAGTTCGCCGTGACGGAGCACCTGGACTCCACCCGCATGGACGAAAACGGCGTCAACGTCACCGCCCAGAGCGTGGAGGCCATGCGCAACGCCTACCAGATGCGCTACGTGCTCAACGCCATCAACAGCGACCTCAAGCTGGTGCACGCGGCGGTCCGCGGGTAATTTTAAGGAGCGTTTCAGGAAGAAGCTGTAAAATCGGCCCGAGCCGATTTTGTGCGCCGGGAGCGCCCGGCGGGAAATGGAGAGCCAGTATGGGTTTTTTGAGCACCATTAATATTGTAGGCTCCGGGCTGACGGCCCAGCAGCTGCGGCTGGACGTCATCGCGGAGAACGTGACCAACTCCACCACCACCCGGGTGGAGAACGGGGAGGGCCCCTACCGCCGCAAGGTGGTGGTGTTTGAGGCCGAGACCGGGAAGGACGGCTTCCGGGCCGCCATGGCCCGGGCGGCCTACGGCCTGGCTCCAGCCAGCGGGAAGACCACCGCCGGCGGCGTGCGGGTGACAAACATCGTGGAGGACCCCTCCGACTTTCCCCTGGTCTATGACCCCACCCACCCGGACGCCAACGAGGAGGGGTACGTGGAGATGCCCAACGTGGACATGGTCAAGGAGATGACGGACGCCATGGCGGCCGCCCAGGCCTACGCCTCCAACGTGACCGCTTTCAACACCTTGAAGACCGTGATCGCCCAGGGACTGGAGATCGGAAAGTAAGCGCGGGGAGGATGAGCTATGATCACACCGATTGAGCAGCTGCGGCCGATCTCGGGAATCGAGGGCGCCAAGCCTGTGGAGGCGGTCCGGGGGGACCAGAGCCTGTTCGGGGCGGTGTTTCAGTCCGCCATTGACAATGTGAAAAAGACCGATCTGGAGGTGCGGGAGGCCCAGTACCTGCTGTCCACGGGACAGCTGGATAACCCCGCCGCGCTGACCATCGCCGCGGAGAAGGAGTCCATCGCGCTGGACCTCTTGATCCAGCTGCGGAACAAGGCGCTGGACGCCTACTCGGAGCTGACGCGGATCAGCCTGTGATGGAATATGACAAATAGGGGGAGGCCTTCCCCCTATTTGGCTTGCCTGAGCCTTTGCGGCCGCTCTCTGCGGGAGCGGCGCGAAGGGCGTGAGGGAAACAAGACGGGAGAAGGAGGTGACGGCGTTTGGACAAGGTTCTGGATAAGGCCAAGGCCCTGTGGGCCAAGGTCTGGGAGCGGCTGAAGAAGATTTCCAAAAAGATTTATATCGCGGCGGCCGCGGCGCTTGTGATTCTCGCCGTTATCCTGGTAATTATTCTGAACAACAAGCCATACTCCACCCTGGTCACCGGCGTGAGCATGGACGAGATGTCAAGCGTCCTGCAGCTGCTGGACACCTGGGGGGTGCGGGACTACAAGGTGGAGAACGGGGACACGATCCTGGTGCCGGAGGGCCAGCAGAACCAGCTGCAGGCCCGGGTGCTGATGGAGAACGTGTTCCAGTCCGGCCAGGGGAAGTACTACGACAGCCTCAGCTCCCTCTCCACCAACCAGGAGCGGAACCTGGCCACGCTGAAGGACCTCCAGGAGGACCTGCGGGCCACCATCCGCTGCTTTGAAAACGTGAAGGACGCCTCCGTCAACCTGACGCCGGGCGAGGACCGTGGCTACATCCTGGACAGCGGCAACGTGGTCAACGCCACCGCCGCCGTACAGGTGACCATGCAGGACGGCAAGAAGCTGACCACACAGCAGGCCGCGGCCATCCGGGAGCTGGTGAGCAACTCCCTCCAGGGGCTGGAGGTCAGCCGGGTCAGCATCACCGACACCTACGGCAATACATACAGCGGCGGCAGCCTCACCGCCGACAGCGACGCCTCCGCCCTGAAGATGCAGCTGGAGGAGGAGCAGGCCAACAAGATCCGTACCCAGGTCATGCAGGTGCTGGAGCCCGTCTTCGGCCAGGACAATGTGGACGTGGCCGTCAACTGCGTGGTGGAGGTGGGCAACGTCACCGAGGACCGGGTGGACGTGTACCTGCCGGAGTACGCCGAAAACGGCGAGACCAACGGACGGGGCATCATCGGCTCTTTGATCTACGAGTGGAGCTACACCCGGGACGGAGACGAGACCGTGGGCGGCGTCGTGGGCGCGGAGTCCAACGCCAACCTCCCCAACGAGGACTTCTCCCAGTACGTGGAGAACAGGCCCAACCTGGACGGGACGGAGTCCGCCGCCTCCGCCGGCGGGCAGATCGACTACGACAACCCCCGCAGTGAAAAGCACATCGTCACCACCGCCGGCTACCTGAAGGACTGCTCGGTGGCGGTGAGCATCAACTCCACCACCGCCGGCAACGTGGACACCGCGGAGTGGCGGCAGCACGTGGCCCGTGCGGCGGGCATCTACGGCGAGATCGACGAGGAGACCGGGGCGGAGATTCTGGACGGGCGCATCTCCGTTATCACCTATCCGTTCTTCCGGGAGGAGCTTCCCGCGCCCACGCCCGGTCCCTTTGATATTGAGATCCTCGGCATTCCCCTGTGGATATGGATCGCGGCGGCGGGCGGACTGCTGCTGTTTATCATCCTGCTGGTGGTCATCCTGCTGGTGCGCCGCCGGCGGCGGAAGCGGCAGGAGGCCGAGGAGGCCGAGGCCCAGGCCAACGAGGTGGACGCCCTGCTGGCCGCGGTGGGCCTGGGCGGCCAGGCCGCCGACGGCAACGGCGCCGACGTGATGGAGATTCAAACCGAACAGAGCATGCAGCTGCGCAAGGATATCCGGCAGTTCGCCAGCGAGAATCCGGAGATCGCGGCGCAGATGGTCCGCAACTGGCTGAGAGGAGGGGACGACGATGGCTGAGGCGGCAGCGGTACAGGCCCAGGCGAAACCCGCTCCGAAGCCGAAAGCAAAGCAAAGGCCGAAGGTGGATCTCACCAGCGCCCAGAAGGCGGCGGCGGTGGTGGTCTCCCTGGGAGCGGAAAAAGCGTCCCTTCTGTACCGGTTCATGGAGGCCGAGGAGGTCGAACAGCTGACGCTGGAGGTGGCCCGGCTGGGGATTCTGGACTCGGAGCTCACGGAGGAGATCCTCAACGAGTTCTACATGATGTGCCTGAGCAACAAGGCGGTCACCGAGGGCGGCCTGGAGTACGCCAGGACGGTCCTGGAGAAAGCCTACGGGCCCCAGGCCGCGGAGGAGATGCTGGGCAAGGTCACCAAGTCCCTGAAGCACCGGCCGTTCTCTTTCATGGATAAGGTGGACGTGAAGTCCATGGTGTCCGCCCTGCGCAACGAGCGGTCCCAGACCATCGCCCTGGTGCTGGCCCATGTGGACCCCGACAAGGCCGCGGACGTGCTGGCAAGCCTGGACGAGAGCCGGCAGGTGCAGGTGGTCAAGAGCATGGCGAAGCTGGAGGGCGTGTCCCCCGCCGCCGTGAAAATCATCGAAAGTCAGCTGCGGGGCCAGTTCGACAACCTCATGGTCACCTCCAATATCAAGGTCGGCGGCGTGGACTATGTGGCCAGCGTCATGAACAACCTGGACCGCACCAGCGAGAAAAACATCTTCGACGGCCTGTCCGACTACGATCAGGAGCTGGCGGACGAGATCCGCAAGCGGATGTTCGTGTTTGAGGATATCATCACCATGGACGACCGGTCCGTCCAGCGCTTCGTGCGGGACTGCGATCCCAGAGACCTGGTGCTGGCCCTCAAGGCGGCCAACGCGGACGTGGCCAACAAGCTGTTTACCAATATGTCCAGCCGCATGGCGCAGAATATCAAGGACGACCTGGAGATCACCTCCAATGTCCGCATGAAAGACGTGGAGGAGGCCCAGCAGCGGATCGTGGGAATCATCCGCGGTTTGGAGGAAAAGGGAGAGATTATTATCCTGAAGGGCGGAAAGGACGATATCATTGCCTAGTGTTTGGAAATTCATATCCCGCCCAAAGGCAGAGCTCTATCGCTTCCCGGACGCCAAGGAACTGGCGGACGAGGAGCCCGCGGTCAAGCCGCCGGAGTCGGCGGACCCGGAGCCAACGGATCCGGAGCTGGCGGAGGAGGCCGGCTTGGAGCAGGAGGCGGAGCAGCCGGACGAGGAGTCCACTGACCCCGTCAGCTACGCCCAGATCCAGGCGGCGGAGATCCTGCGGGACGCGGAGCGCCGGGCGGCGGAGATCGTGGAGAACGCCCAGCGGGAGGCCCGGGAGCGGTCCGAGGCCATCCTGGAGGAGAGCCGCCGGGCTGGGCTGGAGGCCGGACGGGCCGAGGGCGTGGCCCAGGGCGTTCAACAGGCTCTGGAGGAGGGCCGCCAGACCCGGGAGCGTCAGGCCCAGGCCCAGGAGGCCGAGATTGCGCAGTTTCTGGAGCGGGCCGGCCAGGCGCTGGACCGCCAGATGGACGACAATGTGGAGGAGCTGCGGGACCTGGCCCTGGCCATCGCCGAAAAAGTGGTGAGCGTCAGCCTCAAGAGCAGCTCCGAGGTCATCTGCCGGATGATTCAGGCCGCCGTCGACAAGCGCAAGCGGCGGGAGTGGGCCCACATCTACATCGCGGAGTGCGACGCCAAGCAGCTGGTCAAGATCCCCCAGTCCCTGACGGCGGCGCTGTCCGCCCTGTCCGGGCGGGTGCGGATCATCCCCATGGCCGACGACGAGCCCGGCACCTGCATCATCGAGATGCCGGACGAGATCATCGACGCCAGCGCCGCCACCCAGCTGAACAACATTCGAAATCTGCTGTCCGACACGCCCGCCGGCGGGATGGACACGAATCTGAATTTGGGCGGAGGGTTCCATGTTCCGACAGATGGTCCGTCAGGTCTATAACGCGGAAGTCTACAGCCTGACGGGAAAAATCGAGAATATCGTGGGGATGTCCATCGAGGCCTCCGGCGGCCACGCGGCCGTGGGAGACATCTGCCGGATTTACAACGGCGACTCCGGCGGGCAGGTCACCGCGGAGGTGGTGGGCTTCAAGAACGACCACATCCTGCTGATGCCCTACTCCGACATGAACGGCATC
>CANAWG010000031.1 GCA_947365245.1 uncultured Oscillibacter sp.
AGTCCCGCCGGATCGACAACCAGCTCCGGGGCCGCGCCGGCCGTCAGGGCGACCCCGGCGAGACGAGGTTCTATATCTCCCTGGAGGACGACCTGATGCGCCTCTTCGGCGGCGACCGCATCACCGGCATGATGGAGCGGTTCGACATCGACGAGGACACCCCCATTGAGAACAAGATGCTGACCAAGGCCATTGAGAACGCCCAGACCACCGTGGAGTCCCGGAACTTCCAGTCCCGAAAGTCCGTGCTGGAGTACGACGACGTGATGAACAAGCAGCGGGAGATCATCTACGCCCAGCGCCGCCAGGTGCTGGACGGCATGGACATCAAGGACACCGTGCTGAACATGATGCGCACCTCCATCGGAAACCACGTCTCGCTGTCCTTTGGCGAGCGGCAGTCCCTGGACGCCGCCGGGTATCAGGAGATGCTGCGGGGCCTGGAGGGGATGTACTTCCCCAAGGGCGCCGTCTCCATCCCGGCGGAGGAGATCCCCTCCAAAACTCAGGAGGACTTCGACGAGGCGTTCACCGCCGCCGCGGAGAAGTTCTACGAGGCCAAGGAGGCGGAGATCACCCCCAACATCATGCGGGAGCTGGAGCGGGTCATCATGCTGCGGGTGGTGGACGAGTACTGGATGGACCACATCGACGCCATGGACGACCTGAAGCAGGGCATCCGCCTCCAGTCCTACGGCAACAACAACCCGGTGGACGTCTACAAGCGGGAGTCCCTGGATATGTTCGAGGAGATGATCGCCGCCATCCAGGACGAGACCGTCCGGCGGCTCTATTCCGTGCGCCTCAAAAAGGACGAGGAGGTCAAGCGGGAACGGGTGGCCAAGGGCATGGTGGAAAACGTGGGCGGCGACGGCTCCAAGCCCAAGAAGCAGCCCGTCAAGGTCACCAAGATCGGCCGCAACGATCCCTGCCCCTGCGGCAGCGGGCTGAAGTGGAAGAAGTGCAATTGCGCTGAGTATCATCAGGGCTGACGAAAATTCTCCCGCCTTGCGGCGGGGCGGGGACGGGGAATGCACCCCCCATTTCTCTTTTCTCTCTCTTGCGAGAGAAAAGAGAAACGGGCCGTGCACGGTCCAAAGAGAAAAGAGAACGCCAGGGCGAGAATTTACCCGTGCGGGCAAATTTCGCCAAAAATACGGGGGCTGTCCTGAATCGGTGCCAATGTAAACCGCCAGTCTCCTGCCGGGTGCGTCTGACTTTTTATCTCGCGGAGGTGCATTCCCGCATTTGCAGGTGCCTGCGAGGCTGTTTTGCTGCTTTGACGCAAGGCCCCTAGCTCCTCTGCCCGCGCTTCGCGCATACCCGGGTACGGGCGGGTAAGTCTGCCCGTCTACCGGCGGCAAACGAACTCTCTTCCCCGGACGGGGCCAGCCATGCGCGAAGCGCGGGCAGAGGAGCGAAAGTCCCTGCGTCCACGCAACGTCGACCGCCGTACCGCCGATGAATGGAGAAAACTCCGGAGGGCACCCGAAAGCGCCTCTCTTTTCTCTTCCACCGTGCACGGCGCATTCTCTTTTCTCTGGCAAGACAGAGAAAAGAGAATGGGGGGTGCATCCCCCGTCCCGCCCCCGTGGGGCGATATTTTCCGGCCCCGCCCGCAGGCGGATCCCCCCGAAGGGAGACAAAATCCCCCGCCCCCGGCAGGGCGGACTCTGGAGGCGTCCTCTATGGATCACAACAGTGAAAATACTTTGAAGCTGCTTCAGGATATCAAGGAAATGCTGCTGGGCGGGATCTTTCTGCTCACCGGCGGACTGCTGATCATCGCCGGATTCGTCGCAAATCTGACGGTGTTGGGAGATGGATTTTTTATTCTCTCTTTGATCGGCGGTCTCCTGCTCCTCTTTCTCGGCGGGCTCCGCCTCTGGCATGGCTGGACGGCCCACCAGGTCGTGGAGCACCAGGAAGAGGCCGCGAAGCCATAGGAGGTTTGTATGGCCTTTGAAACCCATAAGCAAAGCGGCGTGGTCTTTTTGACCTCCTCCCTGCTCCCCGTGCCCCACGCCTTCTCCACCCGCCTGGGCGGGGTCTCCCCCGCTCCCTGGGACAGTCTGAACCTCCGCCCCGGCATGGGGGACGGCGAGGCGGCCCTGCGGGAGAACTACCGCCGCTTCTGCGGCTGCGCGGAAGTGGACATGGACCGCCTGGTGCTCTCCAGGCAGGTCCACGAGACCACCGTCCGCCTCTGCACCGCCGCCGACGCCGGCAAGGGCCTGGACCGGCAGCGGGACTACGCCGCCGACGCTCTTGTCACCAACGAGAAAAACCTCCCCCTGGCGGTCTTCTCCGCCGACTGCGGCGTGATATTGCTCCACGACCCCGTCACCGGGGCGGTGGGGGGCGTCCACGCCGGGTGGCGGGGCTGCGCCGGGGGGATTCTGGAAAGGGCCGTTCAGTCGCTGTGTCAGAACTTCGGCGCACGGCCGGAGGACCTGCTGGCCGCCATCGGCCCCTGCATCGGCCAGTGCTGCTTTGAGACCGACGGCGACGTGCCCCAGGCCATGCGCGATGCCCTGGGGGCGGCGGCGGAGCCGTTTTTGGAGCTCCGGGGCCCCAAGTACCACGTGGACCTGGCGGGGCTGAACCGCTTGTGGCTGCTGCGGGCCGGCCTGCTGCCGGAGCACATCGACGTCTGCGGCCTGTGCACCGCCTGCCGCCCGGACCTCTTCTGGTCCCACCGGAAGATGGGGGACGCCAGAGGGGTCCACGCGGCGGTGATCTCGGCCGAATAGGAATCCTTTCCCTTGGACTTCCCATTTTAACAACACGGTGACACGATGAAAAAGCACTTGACAAAACTTTTCACGCTTCTTCTGCCGGTACTGCTCCTGACGGGCTGCTGGCAGGAGGAGCCGCCGGAGGACACCGGCCTGATCGTCCCCAGTCAGGAGCCGCCTCAGGAAGTGGAGCCCCTCCTGCCGGCGGCGTTCTCCCTGCCCTACGCGCCGGGGCAGTCCCTGGACCCCATCGACTGCCCCGACGGGCCCCAGCAGACCGTGGCCTCCCTGCTCTTTGAGGGGCTGTTCCATCTGACCCCCGGCCTGGAGGTGGAAAATCTGCTGTGTGAGAGCTATACCTACGACCCGGAGCGGTATGCCTACGCGTTCACCCTCCGGGAGGGCGTCCTCTTCTCCGACGGCTCCCCTCTCACCGCCCGGGACGTGCGCAGCGCCCTGGAGCGGGCCAGACAGTCGGAGCGCTACGGCGCGCGCCTTGCCCAGGTGGCCTCCGTCTCCGCCAGGGACGGCGTTGTCACCGTCACCCTCAGCGGCCCCAACACCGGCTTCCCCGCCCTGCTGGACATCCCCATCGCCAAGGAGAGCGGCGGCACGGTCCTGGGCACCGGGCCGTATCTCCTCTCCCAGGACGAAAACGGGACCTGTCTGACCGCCAATCCCACCTGGTGGAGAGGCGGCGGCCAGCCGGTGGAGCGCATCGGCCTTGTGGAGGCCGCCGACCGGGACGCCGTGCTCTACCACTTCTCCTCCCACGATGTGCAGCTGATGGCCGCGGACCTCACCGGCGCGGACCCGGCGGTGTTCACCGGCAGCGTCAGCCAGTGGGAGGCGGACACCACGATTATGCAGTACCTGGGCATCAACACCGCCTCTCCGGCGCTGGGCAGCGACGCCCTCCGCCGCAGCCTGGGGGAGAGCATCAACCGGGATCACATCGTCAGCGGCTTCCTCTCCGGCCACGGCAGGGCCGCCCAGTTCCCCGTCTCCCCCCTCTCGCCCCTCTACCCGGAGGCGCTGGAGACCCGCTTCTCCGCCGACGCCCTCTCCCGGGCCGTGGGTCAGCTGGGCGCGCCGGAGCACATCCTCACGCTGCTGGTCAATGAGGAGAACAGCTTCAAGGTGTCCGTGGCAGAGGATCTGGCGTCGTCTTTCACTGCCGCCGGACTGCCGGTGGAGACCCGGGTGCTGCCCTGGGAGGAGTACACCGCCGCCCTGGCGGCGGGGGACTTTGACCTCTACTACGGCGAGGTGCGCCTCACCGCCGACTGGGACCTCTCCCCCCTGCTCTCCACCGGCGGCGCTCTGAACTACGGCGGCTGGGCGGACGAGACCACCGACCGGCTGCTGGCGGCCTGCAGCGCCGCCGAGGACCGCGCCGCCGCCATGGAATCCCTGTGCGCCCACCTCCGGCAGTACGCCCCCATCCTGCCGGTGTGCTTCAAGTCCACCTCGGTTCTGACCCAGGCCGACGTCCTGGAGGGGCCGACCCCCACGGCGGCGGAGCCCCTGTACAACCTCACCGGCTGCGCCGTCCACCTGCGGGAGGACTGATTCTCTCCCCCGGGGCGGCATGGCCGAAATAACACGCCCGGCGGACGTCCCTGTGGACGTCCGCCGGGCGTGTTTTCTCTGCCGTCTTCCCTGTCTCCGCCGCGGCCCGGGCTCTTGCGGGCAGCCGGGGAATCACTCCCCGGCAAGTCCCGCTCCGCTTTCGATCAGGGCCAGCTTCTCCTCTCTGGTCAGTCGCTTGATGGCACTCTCCCGCCGCAGCGCCGCGGACCGGTCCGCCGCCTCCTCCCGGTAGGCCAGCGTCACTGGCAGGCGGCTGCGGGTGTACTTGGCCCCCCTGCCGCTGCTGTGGGCCTCCAGCCGCCGGGGAAGATCGTTGGTACAGCCGGTGTACAGCGAGCCGTCGGCGCAGCGGAGCATATAGACAACCCAGGCCGTTTCCGCCGCCTCCCTCCGGGGCCCGCGCCCCAGGATTTTGTTCCACTATATCAAATTTCTCCTCCGCTGTAAAGCCTGCATGGGGACTTCCCCCCGCCGCATAGGCATTAGGGAGGAGGGATTCTATGCTGTCTGCCGCACTCTTACTGTTTGCCAACACCCTGCTGTTCTCCCTGCGCCTGTCCGGCGGCGGGTCGTTCCCAAAGCCCCTGTCCGCCGCGGAGGAGCGGGAGTGCCTGGCCCGCCTGGCCCAGGGGGACCCGGAG
This sequence comes from uncultured Oscillibacter sp., assembly GCA_947365245.1. Classification (GTDB taxonomy): domain Bacteria; phylum Bacillota; class Clostridia; order Oscillospirales; family Oscillospiraceae; genus Oscillibacter. The sequence goes on from CANAWG010000031.1 coordinate 4,973, forward strand.
GCCCGGAACGTGCTCATCGAGCGAAATCTCCGGCTGGTGGCCCACATCATCAAAAAGGAGTGAAGCAAAAGGAGTCCTCCGCCCGGTTAAAAACGGCCCGCCAGGGGCCGCCGGACTTGGGATAGAGCTCCAGGTGGAGCTCCGCTTTCGTACTGTCCTTTTTGACCACGATCCTGTCCAGAATGGCCGATGCCAGGGCGGAGTCGACGCCCCTCTCAAAGTCCAGCTCCCTCTCCAGAGCGGTTCGGATCTCCTCCAGCCGCCCATGGGTCTGACGCTCCCTTTCCTCCTCCGCCCGGAGCTGCCCCAGCCGCTCCTCCAGGGCCCGGGCCTGACGGTTGAAGCCGTCGTTGCGCTGGCGAAACTCCGCCGTGGTGACGGCCCCCTGGATGCTCAGCTCCAGCAGGCGGTCCTTCTTGGCCCGGACGGCGCCGAGCTCCTCCTCCACGCGGCGGGCGTCCCGGCCGCGGTCCTGCTCGCCGGGGAGGCTGCGGAGAATGTCCAGCACCGCCTCCACCACGGCCTCCCGGTCCTCCACCACCCGGCCGAAGAGCCGGGATACGATCCGGTCCAGCTCCGCCGTCTCCACCTGGGGGGCGGAGCAGGCCGCCCGGCCCCGGTCCCGGTAGACCCGGCACTGCCAGACCTCCCTCTCCCCCCTGGCGCTTTTCAGCACCTGGCGGTGGAAGCTGGTGCCGTGCTCCTCGCAGATAATCTTGCCGCTGTAGGGGTAGCGGTTGTGGAAGTCGGCGGCGCTCTTGTGGGCCAGCATCTGCTGGCTGCGGCGCCTGTAGAGGGCGTTGGCCCGGTCCCACAGCTCCTCGGAGACGATGGCGGGAATGGACGGGTCGGGGTACATCACCCACTCGCTCTCGTCCAGAAAGACCTTTCGCCTGCTGCGGTAGTCCACCGTCTGGGATTTACCCGCACAGTACCAGCCCTTGTACTTGGGGTTGGAGAGAATATGGCGGATGGTCAGCACATTGAAAGCGTTGCCCTGCCGGCTGGTGACGCCCTCGTCATAGAGCGTCCGGGAGATCCGCCGAATGCCCATCTGACGGTTGGCGTAGAGGTCGAAGATGCGGCGCACCACCCGGGCCTCCTCCTCGTTGACGGTCAGCACGCAGTCTTTCTTGTCGTAGCCCCACAGCTTGTCGTTGCCCAGCACATGGCCGTTTTTGACGGCCTGGCGGAAGCCGAACTTCAGCCGCTCGGAGAGCTTTCGCACCTCGTCCTGGGCCACCCCCGCCATGACCACCAGGCGAAACTCGCTGTCTGTGTCCAGGGTGTTGATGTTGTCGTTTTGGAAGAGCACCCCCACGCCCTGCTCCAGCAGCTCCTGGGTGTACTGAATGCTGTCCAGGGTGGAGCGGGAGAAGCGGGAGATCTCCTTGGTGATGATGAAGTCAAACCGCCCCGCTCTGGCGTCCCGGATCATCCGGTTGAAGCTGTCCCGCTTTTTCGTGCTGGTGCCGGAGATGCCCTCGTCGATGTAGCCCTCTATGTAAGTCCAGTTGGGCTTTGACTGAATGAGCTCGGTATAATACTGCACCTGGTTTTCCAGACTGTTGAGCTGCTCGTCCTTGTCGGTGGAGACCCGGGCGTAAAAAGTCACCCGCAGGGGGAGGTCAAAGACGGTCTTCCCGCCGCGCAGTTCGCCGCGGACTTTCCATACGTTCACGTCTCCTCGCCGCCTCCCTCCGCCGCGTTCGCTTGCTCCAGCGCCTGGGAGCAGGCCGCGTCCGACAGCAGCCCCAGGCGGCGGAGCCGCTCCAGCAGGGCGGCGACCAGCGCTTGCCGCACACGCTCCATTTCGCATCACCTCCCTATCATGGATATGTGGGCGGGCGCGAAAAATGCCAGACGGAGCCTGTCCGTCCGGCACTGGCGCGCTATATAATCGACGCGATTGAAAAGCGATAATCGGTTTTCAAGGCGGGCAAAGTCCGCCGCACAGCCCCTTTGGGGCCCCGGTGCGGCGCAAAGCGGCGGTTGAAAAGAAGCCCGCTTCTTTTCAGCTGCGGTGACTATAGTCTCTGGAAGATATGAATGCGGAAGGAGGCGGTGACGCTCAGCGTCTCCAGGGCCGCCAGCCGCTCCTTGCCGGACCTGGGCGTCTTCCAGCAGTACGGCGTCATGCGGAAGAGGCTCTGGATGGCGTCCTGATCCGGCAGGGTAAACACATCGTCCACAGGGACGATCCGCCGGTAGGCGAAGCCCTCGTAGGGCGTCTCCCGCTCCTCGTTGGGGTAGGGGCGGTCGTAGAGCGCCTCCTTCAGCTCCCACAGGTGCCGCGCCCCGGGGACCACGTACAAAAACGCGCCGCCGGGCCGCAGCACCCGGCGAAACTCCGCCAGCGCCAGGGGGGAAAAGCAGTCCAGCAGCAAGTCCACCGTGTCGTCCGCCAGGGGCAGGTGGTAGGAGGAGGCCACGGCGAACTCCACCCCCTTTTCCCGTTTCGCGGCGGAGCGGAGGATGAACTTGGAGATGTCCGTCCCCGCCATGCGGGGCGCTCTCCCGGCGTCCTTCAGACGTCGGAAAATGCCGGCGGTGTAGTAGCCCTCGCCGCAGCCGGCGTCCAAAATTGCCGGGGTTTGACCGCAGAGGGACAAAATTCGACAACAAAGAGTATTCAAAAGCGGTTCGTAATACCCCTTGGAGAGGAACTCCCGCCGGGCCTGGGCCATCTGCCGGTCGTCGCCGGGGGCGGCGGAGTGCTTCTGGTTGGGGGGCAGGAGGTAGGCGTAGCCCTCCCTGGCCAGGTCGTAGCTGTGGCGATTGGGGCAGACACAGGCCCGCTCCCCCCGCTCCAGCGGCGCGCCGCAGACGGGACAGCGGAACAGGCTCATGAGGCGCCCTCCCGGGTCACGTCGTTGATCCACTTCCGGCTCCGGATCCTTAAGATCCCCAGGGGCATCTTGCTGAGGCCCTCCGCCTGGATGCCCAGGCACACCAGGGCCACCGGCGCGTCAAAGACCAGGGCCGTCAGGGCGGTGATGGTCACCGCCAGGCCCCAGAGGGAGCCCACGTCGATGATAGCCGCCATGCGCACGTCGCCCCCAGCCCGCAAAATGCCGGAGATCAGCGTGATGTCAAAGGCCTTGGTGGGCATGATGAGGATGAACACGACGCACATGGTGACGGCGATCCGCATGGAGAGATCCGCCAGGTGGAACAGGGGGTAGAGATAGGGGATGAACACCGTGGGCAGCAGAATGGCCAGGCAGAGAGATCCCGCAAGGCCCAGCAGCAGCGACAGCAGCAGCAAACACCACCCCACGTCGTAGACCTGGTCTTTGGAGGCCCCCTCGCCAATGAGCTTGCCGATGATCACCGCCGCCGCGCCGGAGACGCCCCAGCAGGCCACGGTGGCGAACTTCTCAATGTTGCCCATGATGGCGTAGGCCGCCAGCATCTCCTCGGAGATGGCCATGTGGCCGATGATGGCGGTGATGACCGTGGTGCCCAGGCCCCAGAGGGAGTCGTTCACCAGCACGGGGATGGAGTACTTCACAAAGTCCCGGACCAGCACCGTGCCGGGGCGGAAGAGGGCCGCCGGCCGCAGGGGAATCCGCTTATTCCCCAGGGCGTAGCCGAAGGTGAGGAGAAATTCCACCACCCGGGCGGCCAGTGTGGCGGCGGCGGCGCCGGTGATGCCCAGGGCCGGGGCGCCGAACTTGCCGAAGATCAGAATGTAGTTCAAAAACGTATTCAGCACCATGGAGGTGGTAAACACAGTGAGGCCCATGGCGGGATTCTCCGTACTGCGCTGCACGCCCACATACACGGAGCTGGCGGTGTTGAAGACGTAGCTGATGCCCACCAGCCGCAGATAGGGCGCCCCCAGCCCGATCAGAAGGCGGTTGTCCGTCACCAGGCTCATGACCCACTGGGGGAAGAAGAACAGCGTCAGCGCCACCGCCGCGGCGATGCTCACGCCGGTGTAGAGGGCCACGCCCATGCAGCGGTTGATGGACTCCGTGTCATGCCTGCCCCAGTACTGGCTCACCAGGATGGCGAGGCCGCTGAGCAGACCGAAGATGATGGTCTGCACCAGGTACACCACGGTGTTGGCGGCGGTGACCGCCGACAGCTCCGCCTGGCCCAGCAGACCCACCATGAAGGTGTCCACAAAGCCCAGGGAGGTGGTGATGAGGTTTTGCAGCATAATAGGCAGAGCCAGCTGCCAGGTGTGCCGATAGAAGCCGGGCTCCCGGCGGAGAAAGCGCAGCATATCCGATCCCCCTTTCCCTGAAAATATCACATCAGAGGCTCACAGCATGGGCATCCGCTGGTCGTGGTGGCGGCGGAGAGCCGCGGCGCAGACGTCGACGTCCTCCCGGGTGTTCTCCGGGCCGAAGCTCAGGCGGATGACGCCGCCCGCGGTGCGCCTGGGCAGACCCAGGGCGGCCACCACGTGGCTGGGCTTTCCCTGGTGGCAGGCGGAGCCGGCGGAGACGCAGATCCCCTGGCTCCCCAGGTCGTTGACGATGTTCTGGCTGGGCCAGCCGGTCAGGGACGCCGCCAGGATGTGGGGGGCCTCCCCGTCCCCGATCAGCGTCAGGTCCGATATGGCGGAGAGCTGCTCCGCCGCGTAGGCCCGCAGATCCCGGAGATGGGCCAGCGTCTCCGCAAGGCCCCGCTGCCGCAGCTCCACGGCCTTGGCGAAGCCGGCGATCTGGGCGGTGGCCTCCGTCCCGGCCCGCAGGCCGCTCTCCTGGCCGCCTCCGGCCAGCAGGGGCCGGGGATTCCGGACCCGGGGGCCGATGTACAGCGCCCCGGCCCCCTTGGGCCCGCCGATCTTGTGGGCGGAGACGGTCACGAAATCTGCCCCTAGTCTGTCCGCGGCAAAGGGGACCTCCAGAAAGCCCTGGACGGCGTCGGTGTGGAAGAGCGTTTTGGGGTTTTTCGCCGCAAGGTCCTTGGCGATGTCTTCGACGGGGTACACGTTCCCCAGCTCGTTATTCACCATCATCACGGAGACCAGCGCCGTGTCGGGCCGGACGGCCTCCAGCACCTGGGCGGCGGTGATATGGCCCTGTTGGTCCGGCCGCAGGTACGTCACCTCGCAGCCCTGCCGCTCCATCCACTTGCAGGACTCCAGCACGGCGCTGTGCTCCACGGCGGTGGTGACGATGTGTTTCCCCAGATGCCGGTTCTGCCAGCAGGCGGCCTGAATGGCCCAGTTGTCCCCCTCGGTGCCGCAGGATGTAAAATACAGGCGCTTTGCATCGCATCCCAGGGCGTCCGCCACGGTCCCCCGCCAGCTCTCCACCTGTTTTTTCATCTCCAGGCCCAGGGGATACTGGCTGCTGGGGTTGCCGAAGCGGCCCGTCAGCACCTCGTACATGGCGTCCGCCACGGCCCGGGGCACCGGCGCGGTGGCGGCGTGATCCAGATAAATCATGTGAAACACCTCTTGAATCTCCCGTTGGGACTTGCCCAACGGGGGAAAAACCGTTATAATGTGTCTAACTGTTTATTATACAGGAGCTTTTCCGAAAGTGCAAGAGAAAGGGGCGGGCATCTCTTTTCAAGATATGTCCCGATGGTATGGAGGCAAATATGGATTGGTGGAATGTATCAGTATTTGGTATCATACCAGTCTTATCAGTAATCGCCATGTTCTGTTTTAAGAGAAAATTTCTCTGGGCAGCCCCGCTGATCTCAACAGCCCTGTCGATCGTCATCAGCGCAGCGGCAATGCCCTCGATTTTCAAAGATCACGAACACCGGGCCATGTTTTTCGGAATAGCCGTCCCCATGCACATTGCAGTTGTGACTGCATTGACCATTATCGCATACATCATCGCATCCGCACTCACCCGAAAGCAGAGACAACAATTAGAAAAAGACGCCCGGGGTTCCGGGACAAACAACAGCAAAGAAGAGGACCACCCATGAAAATCGCCATCTGCACCTTGGGCTGCAAGGTGAACCAATACGAGACCCAGGCCATGGAGCGCCTTTTGCGTGAGCGGGGCCACGAGATCGTGGACTGGAACCAGGCGGCGGACGCCTACGTGGTCAACAGCTGCTCCGTCACGGCGGTCAGCGACCAGAAGTCCCGCCAGGCGCTGCACAGGATCCGCCGTGAGCGCCCCGGAGCGGTGCTGGCCCTTTGCGGCTGCTATGCCCAGACCCACCCAGAGGACGCGGAAAAGCTGGACGCGGACCTCATCGCCGGCACCGGAGACCGGACGGGCTTCATCCGCCTGCTGGAGCAGGCCGCGGAGGACCGCTCCCGCCGCACCGCCGTTGACCGGGCCTTTGAACGCCGGGCCTTTGAGCTCCTGCCCGCCGGAGGGCTGGAGGACCGCACCCGGGCCATGCTGAAAGTGGAGGACGGCTGCGTCAACTTCTGCTCCTACTGCATCATCCCCTACGCCCGGGGGCCGGTGCGCTCCCTGCCGCCGGAGACCGCGGCGGAGCAGGCCGCATCGTTGGCGGCGGCGGGCTACCGGGAGATCGTGCTGACGGGCATTGAGATCTCCTCCTGGGGCCGGGACCTGGAGGGCCGCACGGGCCTCGCCGACCTCATCGAGACGGTCTCCGCCGCCGCCCCCGGCGTTCGGATCCGGCTGGGCAGCCTGGAGCCCCGAACGGTGACGGAGGAGTTCTGCCGCCGGTGCGCGGCGCTGCCGGACCTGTGCCCCCAGTTCCACCTGTCCCTCCAGAGCGGCTGCGACGAGACGCTGCGCCGCATGAACCGGAAGTACGACACCGCCCGATACCTCCAGTCCGTGGAGCTGCTGAACCGCTATTTTGACCGCCCCGCCCTCACCACCGACCTCATCACCGGATTCCCGGAGGAGACGGAGGAGGAATTTGAAAGGACGCTGGCCTTTATCCGCAGGTGCGGCTTTGCCAGAATGCACATCTTCCCCTACTCCGTCCGCCCCGGCACCCCGGCGGCGGAGATGGCCCAGGTGCCAAAATCCGTCAAGGCGGAGCGGGCCGCACGGGCCGCCGCCGCGGCGGAGGAGATGCGGGCGTCCTATCTCCGGGGCTGTGTGGGGCAGACATACCCCGTCCTCTTCGAGCAGCCCCGGAGCGGCAAGTTCCTGGGCCGGGCCCCCAACTACATGGAGGTGCTGGCGGAGGGGGAAAATCTCCACAATGTTGTCAAAAACGTCCATGTTGCCGGCACAGACGGCCAGGTGCTGCTGGGCGAGATCACGGAGGCGTAAGCCATGAAGAGCCACTTTTTTGCCTATATGTCCCGGATGCGGTTCATCCAGCGCTGGGCGCTGATGCGCAACACCGCCCCGGAGAACGTCCAGGAGCACAGCCACCAGGCGGCGGTGCTGGCCCACGCCCTGGCGGTGATCCGCAACGAGAAGTTCGGCGGCCATGCGGACCCCGGGGCCGTGGCGGCGGCGGCGCTGTACCACGACGCCAGCGAGATCCTCACCGGGGACATGCCCACCCCCATCAAGTACGACAACCCCGCCATCCGGGGCGCCTACAAGGACGTGGAGGCCGTGGCCAGCCGGAAGCTCCTGACCATGCTGCCGGAGGAGCTGCAAAGCGCCTACGCCCCGCTGCTGACGGAGGTCTCCCCGGAGACGGAGGAGCTGGTAAAGGCGGCGGACAAGCTCTCGGCCTACATCAAGTGCGTGGAGGAGCTGAAAGCCGGGAACACGGAGTTCCGGGAGGCCGCCGCCCAGACCCGCAAAGCCCTGGAGAGCTACGGCCTGCCGGAGGTTGGGTATTTCCTGGAGGTCTTCATGGACAGCTTCTCCCTGACATTGGACCAGCTGAAGTAACCCGGCTCACGCCGGAGGCAAAGCCGACGGCCCGCACGGATGTGCGGGCCGTTTTTTCTCACGCCTCCGGCGCCTCTCTCAGCCGGCGCAGAACGCAGTCCGCCAGGAAACAGGCGGCGGCCAGGGCCAGGGCCATCAGTGGTCCGCCCCAGAGCAGCTCATTGGGGGCCAGGAGATAGACTGCAATATCGACCGTGAAGTTCAGCGCCGCCGTCAGCAGCAGAATGTCCCCAGCGGCATGCCACCTCCGGCGGCGGTGCTTTCGGCAGACGGCGTAGACGCCCCAGAGGTACACCGCCGCCGCCGGGGCGATGGGCAGGCCGAACCGGAACACCCGGGGGTCCCCCAGCAGGTCTCCCAGGATATAGAGATATGGCAGGATGGCCGCGGACAGAGCCGCCAGCGCCCCCGGCACCGGCCCGCGCCGGAGGGTAAGCAGGGGCAGCAGCACCGCCCAGGCCAGCACCAGAGAGACGCATACGATCAGCGACCAGGTCAGCTCCCGATTCAGCGCCATGTCGCAGATCCAGCACACCGCCGCCGAGAGCAGAAAGCTGCCGCTGAGCCCCGCGAACAGCCACAGCCGCAGCTTCTCCCGCCGCTGGGAGGCGGTCCTCTGGGCGTAGGACAGGAGATCCCCCGCTGTGTCCTGCGGCGCCGCGGTCGCCGGCGTTTGAGGCGGCGCCTCCGGAGCCCGGACGCCCGCCAGCAGCTCCGTGGCAGAGACCCCCAGGCGCTCCGACAGGGGCAGCAGCAGCGCCACGTCCGGCAGACTGGTCCCCAGCTCCCACTTGCTGACGGCCTTGTCCGTAACGCCCAGCGCGGCGGCCAGCTCTCTCTGGGTCATCCCCCGCTCCTTGCGCAGCTGGCGGATGAAAGGGCCCATCTTCCCGTTTTCCATACCCGGTCCTCCCTTGCAAATATCTGCCATCAATTGTACGGGATTTTCCCGAAATTTGCAATCCACGGTCCGGGGAATGGGGGAAAGTCAACCGGCGGTAGAGTGAAAAAACAGGAGGGGGGGGCCGTGTTGGGCGCCCCCCCCCCCCCCACGAGCACGGGGAGCGCAAATTTTAGCCGGCACCCCCCCCCCCCCCCGTGGTTAGGGGCCCCCAAAGGG
>CANAWG010000032.1 GCA_947365245.1 uncultured Oscillibacter sp.
CAGCCCTATATCAACAGCTCCATCATCATCCAGCTGCTCACCGTGGCCATCCCGGCCCTGGAGCGGCTGGCCCGGGACGGCGGCGAGGAGGGCCGGAAGAAGATCCAGTCCATCACCCGCTACACCACGGTGGCCATCGCCATTCTCCAGGCCTTTGGCTACTATATGATGATGAAGAACTACGGATTGCTGGCCACCGGCGCCGAGGGCGTCTGGCCCGCCCTGGTCATCATGGTCTCCATGATCGCCGGCTCCTCCTTTGTCATGTGGATGGGCGAGCAGGTGACGGAGTTCGGCGTGGGCAACGGCGTGTCCATCATCCTGTTCGCGGGCATCATCTCCCGCGTGCCCAACATGATCTCCGGCATGATCGACGGCGTGCGGACCCATAACGCCATCGCCAATGGCACCCTCACGCTGGACACCCTGACCTCCGCCGGTTACACCCAGGCCCAGGCTGAGGCCCAGTTGAGCAGCGCCATCCCCGTGTGGGGTGTGATCCTCCTGCTGGTGGGCATCCTGGCCCTGATCGTGTTCATTGTGTTCATCAACGACGCCGAGCGCCGCATTCCCGTGCAGTACGCCAAGCGTCAGGTGGGCCGGAAGATGTACGGCGGCCAGAGCAGCAACCTGCCCATGAAGGTGGGCATGGCCGGCGTTCTGCCTGTCATCTTCGCCCAGAGCATCGCCTCCTTGCCCATCACGGTATGGAGCTTCATCGGCATCCCCCAGGAGGGCACCGTGTCCCGGACCATCTACAACGCCATCGACACCCGGTCCGTGGTGTATATCGTGGTGTATTTCATCATGATTATTGGCTTCAGCTATTTCTACTCCAGCATTCAGTTCAACCCCGTTGAGATCGCCAACAACCTGAAAAAGCAGGGCGGCTTCATCCCGGGCTTCCGTCCCGGCAAGCCCACGGTGGACTTCATCAAGCGGGTGCTGAACAAGATCACCCTCTTCGGCGCTATCTACCTGGCCATCGTGGCCATCTGCCCCATCCTGGTGAGCAAGGTGATCGGCAACAGCTCCGTGGCCATCGGAGGCACCTCCGTCATCATCGTGGTGGGCGTGGCCCTTGAGACGGTGAAGGCCTTGGAGTCCCAGATGCTGATGCGTCAGTACAAGGGCTTCCTGGAGTAAGAGAGAGGCGTTTCGAATGAAATTGATTCTGCTGGGCGCCCCCGGCGCCGGAAAAGGAACCCAGGCCGAAAGGCTTTCCAAAAAACTGGAGATCCCCACGATTTCCACCGGCAACATCCTCCGGGCGGCCATCAAAAACGGCACCCCCACGGGCCTGAAAGCCAAGAGCTTCATGGACGCGGGACAGCTGGTCCCGGATGAGGTCATCATCGGCATCATCACGGAGCGGCTGGCGGAGGAGGACTGCAAAAATGGCTATATTCTGGACGGGGTGCCCCGCACCATCGCCCAGGCCGAGGCCATGGAGCGCTCCGGGATCGTATTTGACGCCGTGGTCTCCATTGAGATTGCCGATGAGGAGATTATGGAGCGCATGAGCGGGCGCCGCGTCTGCGAGTCCTGCGGGGCCAGCTACCATCTGGCAGCTGTGCCCCCCAAGCGGGAGGGCGTGTGCGACAGCTGCGGCGGCAAGCTGGTCCAGCGAAAAGATGATGCCCCCGAGACGGTGAGAAGCCGCCTTGAGGTCTATCATAGGGAGACCGAGCCCCTGAAGGCGTTTTATGAAAAGCGCGGTCTCCTGAAGCCTGTGGAAAATCAAACAACGGTTGAGGATACCACACAGGCGATCCTCCGCGCGCTGGGGAGATGAGCGTATGATCGTTCTGAAATCCCCGGCGGAGATCGAACTGATGCGCCGGAGTGGAAAAATTACCGCGGCTGCCCGTGCCTTGGCAGGGGAAATGGTAAGACCCGGCGTAACAACCCAAGAGATCGACAGCGCGGTGGAGAAGTTTATCCGCAAACAGGGCGCGGTCCCGTCTTTCCTGCACTACAACGGCTATCCGGCCAGCGCCTGCGTCAGCGTCAACGATGAGATCATCCACGGCATCCCCGGCAAGCGGGTGCTGCAGGAGGGCGACATCGTCAGCGTGGACGTGGGGGCGTACATTGGAGGATTCCACGGCGACTGCGCGGCCACGTTCGCCTGCGGAAAGATCTCCCGGGAGGCCCAGAACCTGATCGACGTGACCAGGCAGAGCTTCTTTGAGGGGATCCGGTACGCCAGAGAGGGCCGCCGCCTCCAGGACATATCCGCGGCCATTCAGGAATACGTGGAGAGCCACGGCTGCAGCGTTGTCCGGGAGTATGTTGGCCACGGTGTGGGCGCCAAAATGCACGAGCCGCCGGAGATCCCCAACTACGGCCACCCTGGCCGGGGACCCCGGCTGCTGCGGGGCATGACGCTGGCCATCGAGCCCATGGTGAACGCCGGAAGCGCCGCCATCCATCTCATGCCGGACGGCTGGACCGTTCGGACGGCGGACGGCAAATGGGCGGCGCACTATGAGAATACGATCCTGATTACCGATGGGGAGCCGGAGATCCTGACGGTCCCCGTCCTCTGAGGGTAAGAAGAAGCGTATGGAAATTGCAAAGTCAAATATCGTCCGATCCGACGCCGGCCGGGACAAGGGGAAGCTCTTCGTGGTCCTGGAAGTGGAGGGGGAGTACCTCCTGCTGGCGGACGGAAAATCCAGAAAGGTGGAGACGCCCAAGCGCAAAAAGCGCAGACACGTGCTCTTTGTGGCCGACGACGTGACCCGCCTTGCTGAAAAAATCAAGGGCCAAGAGAAGATCACCAACAGTGAGCTTCGCAGAACCCTCGCGGCTTACCGCGGGGAGGTTCATCCGGACCAGGAGGGATAACGTTTGGCAAAATCCGACATGATTGAGGTAGAGGGCGTAGTGGTGGAAGCCCTGCCCAACACGACATTCAAAGTAGACATTGGAAATGGACACACGATTTTGGCGTTCATCTCCGGAAAACTCAGGATGAATTTCATCAGGATCCTGCCAGGCGACAAGGTTACGGTGGAGATGTCCCCCTACGACCTGACCCGCGGCCGGATCACCTGGCGCAGCAAGTAAGCGCCGTCTATCCACAGCTTTCAAGACACAAACCGCTGAAAGGAAGGTTTCAAACTATGAAAGTAAGACCGTCCGTGAAGCCCATGTGCGAAAAGTGCAAGGTCATTCGCCGCAAAGGCCGTGTCATGGTCATTTGCGAGAACCCCAAGCACAAGCAGAGACAGGGCTAACATTTAATTGGAGGTGCTTTAAGAGTATGGCACGTATTGCCGGTATTGACCTGCCGAAGGATAAGCGCATTGAGATCGGCCTCACCTATATCTACGGCATTGGCAGAAAGAGCGCCAAGGACATCCTGGCGAAAGCGGGCGTGGACCCCGATACCCGCGTGAAAGACCTGACCGACGCCGATGAGCAGAAGCTCCGTGACGCCATGGAGGACTACACCGTCGAGGGCGACCTGCGCCGCCAGACGGCGCTGGACATCAAGCGCCTGAGCGAGATCGGCTGCTATCGCGGCATCCGGCACCGCAAGGGCCTGCCTGTCCGCGGCCAGCGCAGCAAGACCAACGCCCGCACCCGCAAGGGTCCCAAGAAGACCATCGCCAACAAGAAGAAGTAAGGAGGGAGAACAGAAATGGCAACTGCGAAGTCTGGCGGCAAGAAAGTTATTCGCCGCCGCCGTGAGAGAAAGAACATTGAGCGGGGTCAGGTCCATATCCGTTCTTCTTTCAACAACACCATGGTAACTGTTACCGACGCCCAGGGCAACGCCATCTCCTGGGCCTCCTCCGGCGGCCTGGGCTTCCGGGGCAGCAAGAAGTCCACGCCTTTCGCGGCTCAGACCGCGGCGGAGACCGCCGCCCGTGCCGCCATGGAGCATGGCCTGAAGACCGTCGAGGTCTTTGTCAAGGGCCCCGGCCAGGGGCGTGAGGCCGCCATTCGGGCGCTCCAGGCGGTGGGCCTGGAGGTGACGATGATTAAGGACGTCACCCCCATCCCCCACAATGGCTGCCGTCCCCCGAAGCGCCGCCGCGTCTAATCAGAATAGGAGGTAACAAGCAATATGGCAAGATATACCGGCGCAGTCTGCCGCCTTTGCCGCAGAGAGGGCCAGAAGCTCTTTTTGAAGGGCGACCGCTGCTATACGGACAAGTGCTCCATCGAGCGTCGCGGCTACGCTCCCGGAATGCACGGCAACGCGAGAAACAAGAAGCTCTCTGAGTACGGCATGCAGATGCGCGAGAAGCAGAAGGCCAAGCGCTACTACGGCGTGCTGGAAAAGCAGTTCCACGAGTACTTCCTCATGGCCAACAAGCGCTCCGGCATGACCGGCGAGAATCTGCTGAGCATTCTGGAGACGCGCCTTGACAACGTGGTCTACCGCCTGGGCTTTGCCATGAGCCGGGCCGAGGCCCGCCAGCTGGTGCTCCACGGCCACTTCACCGTCAACGGCAAGAAGGTCAACATCCCCTCCTACCTGGTGAAAAGCGGCGACGTGGTGGCCCTGAAGGAGGGCTCCCGCAGCTTGGATAAGTTCAAGGGCTCCCTGGAGGCCAACGCCTCCCGCGTGGTGCCCAAGTGGCTGGAAATGGGCAAGGACAACGTGGCCAAGGTCATTGCAGAACCCGCCCGCGAGGACATCGATCTTCCCATTGAGGAACACCTCATCGTCGAGCTCTACTCCAAGTAATCGGAGGATACCCTCGAGGATGACACGTAATGTCCGCGGCACGCGGCAGTGCGCCGCCGCAATGAGAAGATGAAGGAGGGTAACTGCATGATCGAAATTGAAAAGCCCCAGATCGAGTGTATCGAAACCCCGGGCAGCGTCACGTACGGCAAGTATGTGGTGGAGCCCCTGGAGCGGGGATACGGCACGACCCTGGGCAATGCGCTCCGCCGCATTATGCTTTCCTCTCTCCCTGGCACCGCGCCGACCACCATCAAGATCGCCGGTGTCCAGCATGAGTTTTCCACCATCCCCGGTGTGAAAGAGGATGTGACGGAGATCGTCTTAAATGTGAAGGGCCTCCTGACCAAACTGCACAGTGAAACTGCCAAGACGGTTTATATTGAAGCGGTAGGACCCTGCGAAGTCACCGCCGGCGACATCAAGGCCGACGGCGAGGTGGAGGTCCTGAACCCCGAGATGCACATCGCCACGCTGGACAACGGTGCGACGCTCAACATGGAGATCAGCCTCTCCCACGGGCGGGGCTATGTGCCCGCGGACCGCAACAAGCCCCAGCAAAATGTGATCGGCACCATCGCCGTGGACTCCATCTACACCCCGGTCTACAAGGTGAACTACACGGTGGAGCCCACCCGCGTGGGCACCTCCAGCGACTTCGACAAGCTGACGCTGGAGGTCTGGACGGACGGCACCATCTCCGCCCGGGACGCCGTGTCCCTGGGCGCCAAGATCCTGTGCGACCACTTCACCCTCTTCACCGACCTCAGCGAGAACGTGGGCAGCAAGCCCACGGTGGTGGAGAAGGCGGAGGCCCAGCGGGACAAGGTGCTGGAGATGACCATCGAGGAGCTGGACCTCAGCGTCCGCAGCTTCAACTGCCTCAAGCGCGCCAACATCAACACCGTCGAGGATCTGATCTCCAAGACCGAGGACGAGATGATGAAGGTCCGCAACCTGGGCCGCAAGTCCCTGGAAGAGGTCATCAACAAGCTGGCGATGATGGGCCTGCACCTGGCCGACGAAGAGAACAACTGAAAAGACCGGCGGGATCACCCGCTGTCTGACCGAAATCCAGATAAGGAGGAGATCGAAATGCCCGGAACCCGGAAACTTGGCAAGACCACTGACCAGCGCATGGCGATGCTGCGTCAGCAGGTCACGGATTTCCTGGACCATGGGAAGATGGAGACCACCGTCACCCGTGCCAAGGAGATCAAGCCCCTGGCTGAGAAGATGATTACGCTGGGTAAGAAGAGCGACCTGGCCGCCTACCGCAAGGCCATGAGCTTCATCACCCGTGAGGACGTCTGCAAGAAGCTGTTCAAGGAGATTGCGCCCACCTATACCGAGCGCAACGGCGGCTACACCCGCATTGTCCGCACCGGCGTGCGCCGCGGTGACGCCGCGGAGACCGCCATCATCGAGCTGGTGAAATAAACCGCGAAAAGCCCTCTGTCACGATCTGGGACAGAGGGCTTTTAAATTGAAAATCTGACGGCTATCAGCCGCCCCTGCGAAAAAATTTCCAAAAGGACTTCCTCTGCCGGCGGAGTCCCTTTTCAAATGGCGAAAGCTGTGATAGAATGGAGGCAAGAGAAAAGGAGGGGGTTTCCATGCGCAAGGTTCGGTGTTATGACTGCGGGAAGAGCTATGACTTCGACGTGGACGACTTCTGCCCCAGGTGCGGCGCGTTCAACCAGCCGGGGAAGAGTGTGCGGATCGGCGCCGACGGGGCCGTCGTCCGAACGGAGGGCCTCAATGAAAAGAACCACGCCGGGTCTTTTGTCCACCAGGAGTTCCACGCGGAGAACCGGGTGCGAAAGGCCGTGGGGCTGTCCAAGGGCGCCAGAGGCGCGGCGGCTCCGGCCCGGCCCGCCGCGAGACAGCAGGGAAAGAAGAAAAATCCCATTCAGCCCGTGGTTTGGATCATTATCCTAATCATTGCGTTCAATATTTTGAGCACGATTCTGGGCGCTCTCTTCGGGTGAGCGCCCGGCCGGACGGCGCGTCCGACAAATTTTGACAGCTCTATTTTTCCGTCTTCCGTATAAACTATGCCTGAAAAATACGGGGAGATGGAGACGATGTGGAAAAAGCGGCTGTTTTTTTTGCTCCTGGCGGGGGTGGTGCTGTGGCCCCTGGCAAGGGACGAGGCTCTGCCGGCGGACGCTCAGGCGGACCTGCCGGCGGAGATGAAGTATATCGCGCTGACCTTTGACGACGGCCCCCGCCGGGGGACCACGGAGCGGCTGCTGGACGGCCTGCGGGAGCGGGGCGCCAGCGCCACGTTCTTTCTGGTGGGGGAGGAGATTGCCGGCAGTGAGGACCTGGTGAGGCGGATGGCCGCGGAGGGCCACCAGGTGGGCAATCACACCTGGAGCCATGTGCGGCTGGCGGGCACCGCGCCGGAGACGGCGGAAGAGGAGGTCCGCAGGACCCAGGCGGCCCTGGAGGAGCTGCTGGGGGAGGGGACATACTGGCTCCGCCCGCCCTATGGCCTCATCGACGAGGACATGGAGACAGACGTCCCCATGGTGAAGTGGTCCGTGGACCCCCGGGACTGGGAGAGCCGGAACGCGGCCCAGGTGACCCAGGCGGTGCTGCGGGACGCCAGACCCAACGCCATCATCCTGCTTCACGACATCTACCCCAGCTCCGTGGAGGCGGCCTTGAAGATCGTGGACGCCCTGGAGGCGGAAGGGTACTGGTTTGTCACGGTGGAGGAGCTGCTGCGCCTCAACGGCGTCACGCCGGAGGCGGGGGTTATGTACCGCTCCGGCAGGGGATGAAAAAAGCGGACGCCGTAGGCGTCCGCTTTTTTACGTGAATCAGCCCAGGATCAGCAGGATCAGGGTCAGGATTAGGAACAGCGCGCCCACCCACTTGGTAGCCCGGGCCAGCTTGGCGTCCAGAGTCTTGGCCTTGTTCTTGGCCAGGAAAGAGTCGGCCACGCCGCCGATGGCGCCGGAGAGGCCGGCGCTCTTGCCGGACTGGAACAGCACCGCCAGGATGATGGCCAGGCCGCAGAGCAGCTGCAAAACGGTGATAACAATCTTCAAAGTGTCCATGGGGAAAACCTCCGATGTTTGCCCGCGGAGGGGCATGATATGTCATTTCATAGATATTCATACTACCATAGATTGTCCTGCTTTTCAAGAGATTTTTCACAAATAAATCATAAATAAAACAGAACAAATGTTTGCAAATCCGAAAAATGTGTGATATAATGGCAAAAACAGACAAGAGGAGGTCCACTATGGCGGAGCTTTCTAAGATGCAGCGGCGGATCTATGACTATATCGCGACCTGTATCCGGGACCAGGGGTACGCCCCCTCGGTGCGGGAGATCGGAGAGGCCGTGGGGCTGAAATCCCCCTCCACCGTGCACTTTCACCTCAAGCACCTGGAGGAGGCCGGTGTGATCTCCAAGGGCGCCGGCAAGGGCCGGGCCATTGCCCTGGCGGAGCAGTTCCGCCAGCCGGAGACGCAGCCGGAGCCCGGGGACCGCATCCCCATCGTGGGCAATGTGGCGGCGGGCAGTCCTATCTTGGCGGAGGAGTGCATCGAGGACTACCTGACCTTTGACACCGGCGGCCGTGGGGACGAGTACTTCGCCCTGCGGGTGCGGGGGGAGTCCATGCTGAACGCCGGCATCCTGCCGGGGGATCTGGTGGTGGTGCGCCGCCAGCAGACGGCCAACAACGGCGAGATCGTGGTGGCCCTGCTGGAGGACGAGGCCACGGTGAAGCGCCTCTCCCGGCGAAACGGGCAGATCTGGCTCCTGCCGGAAAACGACGACTACAGTCCCATTGACGGTACATACGCCTCCATCCTGGGGAAAGTCACCGCGGTAGTGCGGTGGTACTGAGGGCGCACCTGGGGAATTCCTTTTGCTTCATCCCTTGAAGAAATACTACACCCAAAGCGCCGACCAGGAGGACCTGATCTCCATCGGCACCATCGGCCTTATCAAGGGGATCTCCAGCTTCGATCCCTCCAAGGGGGCCCGCCTGGCCACCTACGCCGCCCGGTGCATTGAAAATGAGATTCTGATGTACTTCCGCAGCCAGAAAAAGCTCCAGGGCGAGGTCTCATTGTCGGACTCCATTGAAAACGACAAGGAGGGCAACGCCCTGCAGCTGATGGACGTGGTGGGCGTGGACGACACCATGCTGGACGATCTCCACGACCGAGACAACGCCATCCGGCTCCACGCGCTGCTGGGGGAGTGCCTGACCCGCCGGGAGGCGGAGATTATCCGCCTGCGCTACGGCCTGGGGGGCACCGTGCCCTTGACTCAGCGGGAGATCGCCTCCTCGTTCGGCATCTCCAGAAGCTATGTATCCCGCATCGAGAAGCGGGCGCTGGAGAAGCTGCGCGATGCTCTGCAGGCCCCGTCCCATCCTCATGAGAGGCGAAAGGACCAGGGCGGGACGGGCCGCGGTCCGGAGGAAAGGGGCCCCAAGTCCGAGAGCCGGGGCGGATAGCCCATCGCCGCGCCGGCTGTATTGTATGACGTCGACGGAGTCTCCGGGGGAGCCGCTTTTGGCAGCGGCTCCCCCGGATGGTTTCCGGTATCCGTTTCCGGGAGGGCCGTGCCCGGGCTGCGGTCACGGCGGGAAAGATGGCACTTGAAGCCCGGGGAAAAATGTGGTATATTCTTCTATATCGTGGTATACTTTTATGCGAAATCCCCGGCGAGAGAGGTGAGTCCCATGGAAAAGCGGGGAATCAAGACCGCGGCGCAGAACCGCAAGGCCTTTCACGACTACTACGTGGAGGAGCGGTACGAGGCGGGCATCGAGCTGGCGGGCACGGAGGTCAAGTCCATCCGGGCCGGCACGCTGAACCTGAAAGACGCCTACTGCGCCGTGAAAGACGGGGAGCTGTTCGTCCACGGGATGCACATCTCCCCCTACGAAAAGGGCAATATTTTTAACAAGGACCCCATCCGCACCCGGCGGCTGCTGATGCACCGGCGGGAGATCCGCAAGCTCCACGCCCTGGTGAAGCAGGACGGCTACACCTTGGTGCCGCTGTCGGTGTACTTCAAGGACGCCCGAGTCAAGGTGGAGATCGGCCTGTGCAAGGGCAAGAAGAACTACGACAAGCGCACCGCCGCCGCCCAGCGGGACGCCCGGCGGGAGATGGACCGGGCCATGAAAACCCGGGGCCGCTGATTCCGCGCAAATCGAAACGAGAGAGGAAGACAAACCAATGTCTGATGTGAAGAATCCCACGGTCACCATCACCATGGAGGATGGAAAGGTCATGACCGCCGAGCTGTACCCGGAGAAAGCCCCCAATACCGTGAACAACTTCATCTCCCTGGCGAACAGGGGCTTTTATGACGGCCTGACGTTCCACCGGGTGATCCCCGGCTTCATGATCCAGGGCGGCTGCCCCGAGGGCACCGGCATGGGCGGTCCCGGCTACGAGATCGACGGCGAGTTCTCCGCCAACGGCTTCACCCAGAACGATCTGGTCCACAACACCGGCGTGCTGTCCATGGCCCGCACCATGGCACCCAACTCCGCCGGGAGCCAGTTTTTCATCATGGTGGCTCCCGCGCCCCATCTGGACGGCCAGTACGCCGCGTTCGGCCAGGTCATCGACGGCACGGACCACGCCATCGCCATCTCCCGGGTGCCCCGGAGCATGGCGGACGACCGGCCCAAAAAGGCAGTGGTGATCCAGTCCGTCAAGGTGGACACCCACGGCGTGGACTACCCCGATCCCAAGACCCACTGAGAGGGTCCGTTTCATCCACACAAGACGTAAAGGAGGCGTTTTATGAAGACCGCGATTATCACCGGGGCGTCCGCTGGCCTTGGCCAGGAGATCGTCCGGCAGCTGGGGGACGTGTTCCCCGAGATCGAGTGCTACTGGCTCATCGCCCGCCGGGCGGACCGGCTGGAGAGCCTGGCCATCAGTCTGCCGGGGAAGAACACCGTCTGTCTGCCCCTGGACCTGTGCGACCCCATGAGTTTTGTGCGGCTCCAGGAGAAGCTGACGGCGGAGCAGCCGGAGGTGTGCCTGCTGGTGAACAACGCCGGCTGCGGCTACCTGGGCCGCATTGGCGAGGTAGACACCGCCTCCCAGACCCGCATGGTGGATCTGAATCTGCGGGCCCTCACCGCCGTCACCAATATCACGGTGCCCCATATACCCCGGGGCGGGCGGATTCTGAATGTCTCCTCCATCGCCTCATTCTGCCCCAACCCCCGCATGACGGTGTACTCCGCCTCCAAGGCATACGTCTCCGCCTACACCGTGGGCGCGGCGGAGGAGCTGCGGTCCAAGGGCATCACCGTCACGGCGGTGTGCCCCGGCCCCATGGCCACGGAGTTTCTGGAGGTGGGCAACATCGCCGGAAACTCGAGGATGTTCGAGCGGCTGCCCTACTGCGACCAGGTCCGGGTGGCGGCCGGCGCCCTGCGGGCCGCCAGGGAGGGCCGCACCATCTACACGCCCAGGCTCTTCTACAAGTTCTACCGTCTGCTGGCCAAGGTCACGCCGGTGAAGCTGATGGTAAAATTCGCAAAGACATAAAAAGATGAAAATGTCACGGAATCGTAACACATTTCGACAGAGAAATGTGTTACGATTCCAAGTGGTGATTTTCCGCAGTACCTCATGATCGGCCCACAGCGGAAGTTTTCGTTTTGCCGCTTGTCGCCCACCTTTTGTCCTCCATCTCCCCGCGGGGGTGGAGGCCTCCGAGGGGAGCCTGCTTCCCCCGGAAGAAAAGAGGAGGGGCAACGAAGCGGAGCGGGCGAAGTTTGTCCCAACAATACGGGGGTGTACCGGTTTCGACGGGGGTATGGAGGCGGGATCAGCGGGCGGCGGTGCCTGACCGCCATAAAACGGGCAATTTATAAATCAAATAACAACAACACTGTTGCTGTTGCTGCCTAATTAAAGGCGGCCGTCTGAACCGGAGAGGCCACAGGCCGGGGAAGGCGTCGTTGATGTGGCGTCCGTGAGGCGGGAAAGAGTTGACCCGCCCACGCATCATGACTCTCACCTGACCTGACGGCGTGACGGCTTGCCGTCTGGGAGGGGAACTGGAAAGAAGACTTCCGCAATAACCGTCTGCGCCCGGAGAACATCCCGTTAAAGTGCTTTCGGACGGGGGTTCAACTCCCCCCACCTCCACCATGATAAGTTGACAGGCTATACCTGGGGGAGTAGTCTGTCAATTTTTCACTATAATCACATAAAACCATTGTGCCGCAGTAATTTTACTGCGGTATTTATATTTTAGAAAGTCTAATGGTATGAAGTCAAGTAGGTGATGCAAGGAAAATTAAAGGGGAAACGAAGAAACAGGGCAATGTAGACGGCCAAAAGGCAACACCAAACCAAGCCCTGCCCCTGAAATTTTTGAAACAGGGCCTGTTCGCCAGAGCAGCGAGCGGCGGCTCAGCCCTCCGGCGGGATATACAGGCGGTTGGACATCAACAGCCGATAGACCAACCGAACCAGTTTTCTGGCAGTTAAAGCGAGTGCGCGTTTGTGCTGAAACTGATTGACCTCTTTGAATTTGAGGTCATAGTAGCGCCGAAACTCGGAGTCGCATCTTCTCACGGAGTTGGCGGCTTCCAGGAAGTAATAGCGGAGATAACGGTTGCCGGACTTGATGAGCTTGGTGTGCTGGGCCTCGAAGTCGCCAGACTGGTGCTGGGTCCAGACAAGACCGGCGTATTTTGCCACGGATGCTTGAGAGTTGAAGCGGTGGACATCGCCGATCTCGGCAATAATACTGGCGGAGTAGACCTTGCCAATGCCGGGTATGGAGGTAAGCGTGTTGGGAATAACCCGAACTTGCTGCTCAATTGCTTTGTCCAGTACCTTGATTTGTTTTTCCAGCGCCCGCATGGTGGCAATGGAGACAGACATAGCCTGATTGACGGAGTCGTTCACTGTTTTGGTCAGCCGGTAGGAACCTATGGCGGCGGTCTGCACCGCCCTGGCTGTGGCTTCCGGGTTGGCAAAGCGGCCCCTGCCGGATTTGGCGATAAAAGCAGTCAGATCATCCAAGTCGGCGTAGGCCAGCTCGTCCACGGTTTCAAACCGCTCCATGAGGGCGATGGTGGTGGCGCTGGAATTGGCAATGTCCTTGTCCTGGGCCATGCCAGAGCACTTGAGAAATAGATAATTGGCAAAGTGCTGTTTCTCCCGCGTCAGGCTTTGCACAACGTCAAATCTGGCCCTTGTGAGGGTTTGCAGGGATTTGTAACGGTAATCGTCTATGTAGACCTCCTTGCCAATCCTGCCGAAGCGGAGATGATCGGCGATGACAAAGGCGTCTACCCAATCATTCTTTGGCAGGTCTGAATAGGAGTCCTTGAACTTCTTGACCTGCTTGGGATTGAGTACATGGATCTTCCGATGATACCGCCCCAGTCGCCCATCTTCTCGGAGGGCGCAAACCAGACCGTCCCCGTAGATGGACGTGGCCTCCAAGCCGATCACCACATTGTTGAGTTGCATGGCCTCCAGCGCCGACACAATCTTCTCTGACATCAGTTTAGCACCGCTCAGGCTGTTTTGCATGGAAAAGCTGCTGTGCTTGCTGCCGTCCGGCTTCATCAGGTAGGTTACGTTGTTTTTGCTGCTCACGTCAATGCCTACGAATAGTGGATTCACGATTTTCACCTTCCTGTGTGGGATTTCAGGTCAGCAGGCTTTGAGATACCCATGATAACCGGAGCATCCGCAACCTCGCGTATCAGAATCATTCCGGGACGGGCCAATGCGATATCCCTCACTGCTGAAAGGGCGGCCTCGTTTCCGGCAAACAGCTAATGAGTTTGCAGCTAACTTCCGGCTCAGGGGAACGGACTTTCATTGAAGCAGCCTTGTGGCTCAACCAGGAGAATGAGAACTTGGTCCTGCTGTCCTACAGCTATTGTATCACGGGCATCTCTAAGCCTGCTGTCTACTCAGAGTGAACTAAGCAGACTCACTCTAAATCGTCTGCAAATCTTATTATACGAGGAGAATTACAATGAATGTGATACAAAAAAGTGAAGCCATTAAGACTGGCCTCC
>CANAWG010000033.1 GCA_947365245.1 uncultured Oscillibacter sp.
GCGGGATGCCTTGGAGCCGGAGACGGCTCGGCGGCTCTCCCAGCTCTTAAACGGGGAGGCGGCGGAGACAGAGGCGGAGGCGCCTCTGGCCGCCCAGGTGGGAACCAACCGCCGCCTGCTGGAACAGCTCCTGGACCTGGACCGGGTGCTGAACCGCAAGCTGACCCGGGAGGAGTCCATCTACAAATGAAAAGAGCCGCCGGCCCGGGCAGAGCCGGGCCGGCGGCTGAGAATTTGTGAAAAAGAGGCATCTGCCGACAGACGCGTTAAGCGCGCTTTGGGCGCGTCACGCCTCCGGCGCCGAGACGACCCAGATGGGCGCGCCGTGGGCGGTGCTGCGGGAGAGCTCCTCTAAAATCAGCTCCGGGTCCCACTCCATAAGGCTTCGCTCCGGGCTGTTGGGGTCGGCCACCAGGATGTTCCCGCTGAGGGTGGCCCCCCGCAGGACAATGAAGTGTCCGCCCTTGGTGAAGTGTCCGGGGCCCATGAGGGCCACCAGGAGGCTGCCGTTCAGCAGGGCGTCCATCAGGGCGTCCGGCGTCCGCTCCCGGAGAGGACCGGCGGTGAGACCGGCCTCCGCGGCCAGCCCCTCCACAATGGAGAGGTAGGAGCCGCCCTGCTTGGCCCAGTGGCCCAGGGCGACCGCCGTGTTGGCCATTTGGAGGGGGTCCGTGTCGATGTCGGTCATGCTGCTGATTACCATCGCCATGGCGGTGGGACCGCAGCCGTAGCGGCCGATGTTATCGGTGCCGTAGGGCTGTTCCGCCCAGGTTTCGCTGCCCTGGTTGAAGTAAACGATAGGAAGCGTTCCGCCGGTCAGGATTTCCTGGCCGTTGATTACGTTTAATTCCGTGATGGCCGGATCGGCGGCGGGCCCGCCGCCGGACAGCGCCGGGCCGTCGGCCAGCTGGATATCCTCCTCCGGCAGCGCTTCTTCCCTGGGGGCCGTGAGGCGGGACCAGAGGGTGGCGGCTTGGACGCCCGCCGCCGCGATGCGGCGGGAGACCTGCCGGTGGGCGTTCTCGGAGACCTGGGAGACGGCGGCGGCGGCCTGTTCACAGGCCCGGGCAGTGATCTGCGCCCCCCGGCGGGCAGGGGCGGTGACCCGCTGGTAGACAGCGGGGGCAAAATGCGAGCAGGCCGCCAGCTCCACTGCTCCAACACAGAGGACGGCCAGCAGGATAATCCCCAGGGTTCCCCGCCTGCGCCCGCGGGAAGAAGCGTTTTTTTTCACGTCCTCACCACCAAAAAATCCGAGATAACACTTGCATGATGCCCACCAATGATGGTATTATATCAGAAGAGTACGCCGCATTTCAAGAGGGGAGGCGCCCTCCGCGATCATTGAGGTACAGGAGCGCAGGTTATGCCCACCATCACGCTGGAAAAGGTGACAAAATACTATAAGGTCCAGAAGAAGCACCGCAGGGGCGAGAACCGTGTGGAGATCGGTGTGGAGGATGTGAACCTGACCGTGGAGCAGGGGGAGTTTGTCTTTCTGGTGGGCAGCAGCGGAGCGGGCAAGAGTACGCTGCTGGACCTGATCTCCGGCAAGCTGAAGCCGGATAGGGGGACCGTCTGTCTCAACGGGAAGGATTTGACGCGTCTGTTTCCCTGGAGCAATCAGACGGCGCTGCTGTTTGGGAAGGTGTGTCAGGAGCAGACGCTGGCCAGGCGGATTACCGTGGAGGAGAATCTGCGGATGGCCGCCATGATCGGCCGGCGCAGGTTTGAGAGCGCGAAGCACATCGACGAGCGGATTCGGAAAGTGCTGGGCCTGGTGGGTATGCGGGGCGCGGAGAAGCGGTATCCCGGAGAGCTGTCCATCGGCGAGTGCCGCCGGGTGGAGCTGGCCCGGGCCCTGATTAACAGCCCGCCGATCCTGGTGCTGGATGAGATCACCGCCAACCTGGATGACGACAACATCTGGGACATGATTATCCTGCTCAACGAGGTAAACCGGCGGGGGACTACCGTCATCATGGCCACCCATGCCAGCAAATATGTCAACATCATGCGCCGCAGAGTCATCACCCTGGTGGATGGGCGGGTCTTCGGCGACGTGGAGCGGGGAAGATACGGCGACGTGGTGTAGCGCCGCGGAGCCGATTAGAATATAAAAACACTGGGATATACGAAAACGAGGAGGAGATCGGAAATGATCAAGAACATGAAGATCAGGAAGAGCCTGATTATGGGTTACGGAATTACCATTGCTGTTTCTGTTGTCATCATTATTGTGTCGCTGGTTCTGATGACTGTGCAGAAGGGCCAGTACACCGACATCCTGGATCGCTATGTGGAGTCCAACGATCTGGTGTCCGGGTGCCGCATCGAGTACAACCGGGCCGCCCGCAATCTGCGTGACGCGGTGCTGTCCAGCAATATGTCCAGCGTTGATACCGCCAACAGCCAGATTACGACCCTGGAGGGCCACCTGAATGAGTTGGTCAACCTGTATCCTCTGGATGATAAGACCGAGCTGAACGCGTTCGTGGACCTGGTGCGGGGCTGGGAGGCCGAGGCCGCCATCATCGGCCAGACGGTGCGCACCAACCAGCAGAAGGCCGCCACCATGATCGTGGAGGACTGCACCCCGGCTCTGAATCAGGCCGCCGCCGCCGGAGACGCCCTGGCCGCCAGGCTCCAGGAGGAGCAGGCGAACATCATCAAGCGGCAGTCCACCATCTCCAACATCGCTATAATCGCCATTGTGGTGGCCATGGTCATCGCCACCATCGTGGTCATCCGCATCGCTCTGATCATTATCAAGAGCATCGTGGTCCCCGCCGAGCAGGTGCGGACCGCGCTGGTGGGCTTCAGTGAGGGCCATCTGAACGTTCCCGCGGACTATGAGAGCAACAGCGAGCTGGGCGAGATGTGCAAGGCGCTGCGGACCAGCCAGAGTGTGTTGGCAGAGGTTATCAGCGACACCTGCCGCCTGCTGGAGGAGATGGGCAAGGGCAACTTCGACGTTCGCAGTAAGGACGCGCGCATGTATGTGGGCGATTTGAGCAGCATCCTGCAGTCCGTCCGCGCCATCAACCACAACCTCAGCGACACCCTGTCCCAGATTGATCTCAGCGCAGAGCAGGTGGCTTCCGGCGCCGATCAGGTGTCCACCGGCGCCCAGGCTCTGGCCCAGGGCGCCACTGAGCAGGCCAGCGCCGTGGAGGAGCTGTCCGCCACCATCGCCGATATCTCCACCAACTCCCAGAGCAACGCCAAGCGCAGCGAGGAGGCCATGGAGCACTCCAAGAACTCCGACCTGCGGGTGCGTGAGAGCGCCGAGTACATGGATCAGATGGTGAAGGCCATGGAGAAGATCTCCGAGTCCTCCACCGAGATCGGCAAGATCATCGCCACCATTGAGAACATCGCGTTCCAGACCAACATTCTGGCCCTGAACGCCGCCGTGGAGGCCGCCCGGGCCGGCAGCGCCGGCAAGGGCTTCGCCGTGGTGGCCGACGAGGTGCGCAACCTGGCCACCAAGTCCGACCAGGCTGCCAAGGCCACCAAGGACCTCATTGACAACTCCATCACCTCTGTTCAGGAGGGCAGCGATATTGTCAAGCAGGTCTCCGAGTCCCTGAACAAGACCGTGGAGGCCACGAAGCTCTCCATGGAGGCCATTCAGGATATTGCCAAGGCCGTGGAGGAGGAGTCCGAGTCCATCGCCCAGGTGACCGAGGGCATCGACCAGATTTCCGCCGTGGTGCAGACCAACTCCGCCACCAGCGAGCAGTCCGCCGCGGCCAGCGAGGAGCTCAGCAGCCAGGCCACTTTGATGAAGACCCTGATGGCCAAGTTCAAGCTCCGCTCCACCGGCGACGTGCCTCATGCCGCCGTGCAGCCCAGCTATACCCCCGATTACTCCAGCGCGGAGGCGCCCATGGAGGTGGGCGGCGCAGCTGCCAGCTCTTTCAGCAAGTATTGAGAGATCCGCATTGACGCCTTGCCGGCCGCGGCCCCTTGAGCAGCGGAAGCGTGAGCGTCGGTAGAGTGAGACCCTGCCGCGGTTGCCAGAGGGCGGTTTGCAGCCGCCCTCTGGCAGTATTTTTTCCCGATGGGCGAGGGGGAGAGACAGCCCCCCGCTGACGAGATCAAGAGGATAAAGGAGCGTCGGCTATATGGCGGAATACAAAGCGCAGGGACAGGACCTGGTCTTCGCCCTGGACATTGGCACACGCAGCATTGTCGGCGTCGTGGGCAGGCCCGTGGACGGCCGTCTGAAAGTGCTGGATATTGAGATGGCGGAACATGGCAGCCGCGCCATGCTGGACGGTCAGATCGACAACATCCAGCAGGTGGCGGCCCTGGCCCGCACGGTGACAGACCGGCTGGAGGGCCGACTGGGCGTCCGCCTGGAGCGGGTATGCGTGGCCGCCGCGGGCCGTGCTCTGCGTACCCAGAGCGGCAGCTTCGCCATGGATCTGCCGCAGAAGCAGGCGATTACCGCCGAGCAGATCAGCCGCCTGGAGGCCGGCGCTCTCTCCGACGCGGAAGAGGCGCTGCAGATGGAGGAGGAGGCCCGGCGGCAGTTCTTCATGGTGGGTTACACCGTGGCGCAGTATCGGCTGGACAACTATCCCCTGGCAACGCTGCTGAACCACAACGGCCGGCGGGCGGAGGCGGAGGTGGTGGCCACGTTCCTGCCCGGCGAGGTGGTGGAGAGCCTCTATACCGCTATGCGCGCCGCGGGGCTCCAGGTGGCCAGCCTGACGCTGGAGCCCATTGCCGCCATGAACGCCGCCGTTCCCCAGGAGCTGCGGCTTTTGAACCTGGCCCTGGTGGACATTGGCGCCGGCACAACGGATATCGCCGTCTGCCGGGACGGCAGCGTGGTGGGGTACACCATGGCCACCATTGCCGGCGACGAGGTGACGGAGGCGCTGATGCGGGCGTTCCTGGTGGATTTCCAGACCGCCGAGGAGATGAAGCGGACCCTGGGCGGTCAGGAGGACATCGTCTACACGGACATCCTGGGGATGGAGAACAGCGTCCCCTGCGAGGAGGTCCGGGCAGTGGTGGAAGAGCCCATGGGCCGCCTGGCGGAGGCCATTGCCCAGCGGGTCACGGAGGTGAACACCACCGCGCCCTCCGCCCTGTTCCTGGCCGGCGGCGGAAGCAGGCTGGACGGCCTGCGCCAGCAGGTGGCCAAGTGCCTGGATATGGACGAGCGCCGGGTGGCCATCGCCGGCAGCAATTACGCCAAGAGCGCCTTTTCC
Source organism: uncultured Oscillibacter sp. (assembly GCA_947365245.1). Taxonomy (GTDB): domain Bacteria; phylum Bacillota; class Clostridia; order Oscillospirales; family Oscillospiraceae; genus Oscillibacter. The sequence goes on from CANAWG010000033.1 coordinate 5,229, forward strand.
GACGGAATAGACCTGGGGAACCCGGAGTACGCCACGCCTCTGGGAATCGCCGTCTCCGCCGGACTGGGACTGCTGAACGACAGCTATGTGGTCACCCTCAACGGGGAGACGGCAAAGCTCTTCCGCAGCGGCAGCCTGACTCTGCGGGACATCCTGCTGATGAACGGCTGCACCTACGCCGACCTTCTGGGCCGGACCGGCAAGAGCCTGAACATCACCCTGGACGGCCAGCGGGTGCTCCTGCGGGGAGAGCCCGCCGCCCCCGCCATTTTGATGATCAATGGGGAGGAGGCCGCCCTCAGCGCCATCGTCAACGCCGGGGACAGCATCACCTTTACTCCCGCCCGCTCCGGCGCGGACGCCGTCAAGACCCTGGGCCAGCTCCTGGGAGAGGGCTTTTCCGGCCGGGTGCTGGTGAATAACCGGACCGTGCCGCTGGATACGCCCCTGCGGCAGGGCGATGTGATTTTGACGCTGGACCGGGGCGCGTCTGTCCCGGCGGAGGCCTCTGTGACGGAGGTCCCGCCGCCTGCGGCGGCCCCAGCTCCCAAAGCGCCCCCCGCTCCTGCGGAGCCGGAGGTTCCCGTCTCTCAGCCCGCGGCCGCGGCACCGGTGGAAGCGCCGACGGTTTCCGCCCCCGTGGAGACACCGGAGCCCACGCCGCCCAAGCCGGCGGAGAAGCTCAAGGGCGTGCACCTGATTCTGAACGGGATGCCGCTGAGTCTGCCGGAGAAAGAGAGCGGCCAGCCCTATTATCTGATGGACCTGCTGGAGCGCTCCGGACTGGACTTCGACCATCTGGAGGGGCCGGTCCGCCTGACGGTAAACGGCAGGGAGAGCGGCTTCAGCCAGTCGGTGCGAAGCGGAGACGTAATCACGATCCGGTGCGACTGACGGCAAATGGAAGACTGCCGGCGGGGGGACGGATCCCTCGCTGGGCTTTATAGGAGACGTATGCGGGCTTTGCGCCCCGGCGGGCCATAGGTCCGCTGGTTGAAAAGGAGGTCCTTTTCAACTGCGTCAGCGATAACAATGACCGAGGCGGGTACCGGTCCTGAGAGGGCGGGTACCGGCTCTCTGGAATTTGGAGAGTGAAACAGTTGAAACGCGAAAAAAAGGAAAAGGTGCCAAAGCCGAAAAAGGAAAAGGCCCCGAAGCCGAAAAAGGAAAAGGCCCCAAAGCCCAAGAAAGAAAAGCGGGCCAAGAAACCGAAAAAGGGCAAAAAAGGCGCCGCTCCGGAGCTGGAAAATCTGGAGGAGGGCGTCGTCGAGACCGGCAAAAAGAGTAAGAAGAAGCTCCTGGTGATTCTTCTGCCGGTTCTTGTTCTGGTGGTGGGCGCGGCGGTGTTCTTTTTCGTCATCCGCCCCAGGCTGGGCGGCGAAAAGCCGGAGGAGCCGCCGCCTCCGCCGGAGCCGGTGGAGCTCCCCCTCATGTACAAAATTGGCGAGACGGAGATCCACGCCCTGCCGGTGTGGGGCGAGAGCACGGTCTACCTGGAGGAGGAGCCGGTGCCCGTTATCGAGGCGCCTCCCGCCGATGAAGAGCCCGCCGAGACCGTCCCCGAGGACGCCGGCGGGACTGATGCCGAGGGTGAGGACGCCGCCGGGGACCAGGAGACCGAGCCGGAGGAGCCCACGGTGGTGGGGTACCGCTATGAGGGCCTCAGCAGTCCCGGAACCCTGGCGGATGTCTACATCACGCTGATGACGCAGGAGGACGTGGGCTTTTCCCAGGTGGACGGAGAGCTGACCCGCATCAAGGAGCCGGAGGAGCCCTCTCTGGAGCGCGGCGCCGTCCGTCTGGCCAAGAACGCCCCGGAGGATGGGAAGGCTATATGCATTCTGCTGGAGTGGACGGAGGAGCTGTGCACCGTCACAATGGACCTGGTGGACGGCCGGGTGAAGAATCCCCCGGAGCCGGTGTCGCCCGCGGGTCCCATGGGCATGTCGGCGGACGAGATGATAGACTACATGGAGTCCCTGCCTCCCTCTGTCCTGGGGCTGGAGGGATCCTCCATGGAGGGCTATGATCTACTGATGCAGGACGGCTCCGTGCTGATCGACGGCAATCCCTGTGTCCGGATCAACGCCTATCAAACCGACAGTCAGACCGGCACCTATGAGATCGGAGGAAACTACTTCCTCTCTCTGGACGGCGCCCATCTCTACAGGCTGGATGTGGCCAGCAACTCCGTGACGGAGCTGCCCCTGCCGCAGTGATCCGGCAGCAGCCGCAGACGGCCTGGTAAACCGGTGAGGGAGAATCGCCTCTCCCCCGGGGGCGCCTGGGAGAAGAGCGGGGTGAGGACCCCCTCCAGCACGCTGACCGAGGAGCGCATGGAGAGCGCGCCCTGTCCCGGCGTCAGGGCCTGTACAGTCTCCGGCGCCACGGAAGTGATCTCCAGGCCGTACTCCCGGCCCAGGGCGCGGATCTGCTTGGCGGTGATGGCCAGCCGGGCGGATTCATCCAGCGCCTGAAAGCCGATGAGGCCAGTGAACCGGCCCGCGATCTCCGTCAGGACCCCGTGGCGGATCATCGCCCGGCGGGCCTCCTCGTTTTCTATGAAAAGCCGCTCCGCCAGCTCCGCTGGCGAGGCGGCTTTTTCCTGCGTGCCGCCGCTCACCGTCTGGGTGTCCCCGCCGGAGAATCCCAGACGGCGCTGCCCCCCCGCGGCGGTCAGGTCCGCGTTGGTGGTGAAGACAAAGACGCAATGACGAAAGTCCAGCTCCCGCTCTCCGCCGTCGTCCGCCCGGTGGGCGGTACAGCGGCCCTCGTCCAGAATGGACATGAAGACCTTCAGCACCTCTGGGTGGGCTTTTTCCAGCTCGTCGAACATGAAAACCGTGTTGGGACTGCGGCGCACCGCCTCAAAGATGGGCTGGTCCTCGTAGCCCACATACCCCGGCGGCGCGCCGATGAGCCGGTGGACGGAGTGGGGCTGGGTGAAAGTGTTCAGCTCCGTCCAGACGAACTGGTAGTGTTTGCCGCAGCAGCGCTCCAGGGCAGGAGCCAGGGCCTTGCCCAGCTCGGACTTCCCCACCCCGGTGGGGCCGTGGAAGATCAAAGAGAGGGGCCGGGCCGGGGCCTGCTTGCCCACATGGGCATAGAGGCGGAAAGCGGCGGCCTCCACGGCGTGCTCTTGTCCCAGGACGGCCTTGCCAAGCTCCTCCGTCAGGCGGCGGTATAGGGCCGGCCAAATCTCCGCCGGCTGACGGAGGGGAGGACGATGCTCCGGCCGGGGCAGGGGACGGCCCCGGAGGGGCGTTTCCGCCACTGGTGCAGCCGGCGCCGCCTCCCGCCGCAGGGACTGCAGCCGCGCGGAGAGGGCCTGAAAGCTCTCAAACCGCCAGACGGACCGGCCAAACAGCACTGTCAGCACGGGGCTCTTTCCCCGGTAGGTCACTGTGGGCCGCCAGTAAAAGGCATAGCCCTCCCCCTGTCGGAGAAACCCCAGGGTTACCCGCTCCGGACTGCATCCGGCGGGCATTTCACAGTCCTGAAATTCATAGGCCCTGCCCTGCCGCTGGATGTCAATACAGGCCTGCAGGGCCTGGAACGCCGCCGGCGAGGCGGCACACAGCTGATAAAAGGTCACAAGATTCCCCCCGGTCAGATTTGGAATATAGAACCATGATTTCCAAAATCAGGGGATTTTATATACCGGGGTGAAAAAAATGTATCCAGCCGCGGGGAAATAAAAGGAGACCGGCATGGCGCTTGCGCGCCATGCCGACTGATGGATCGCTCTTATGCGTAGGTGTCGATGTACTGGCCCTTGGCGGGGACGGCCGGGAGCATTTCCAACAGCTCCTGAGCGGCCATCTCCATGGTGTCCATGGCCTTACGCTCCATAGCCATGGAGTACTGCACGGAAAATTGGGCCGCACTCATGTTCATAGAGGCGCTGGCGATTGCGTCCATCATGGGTCACACTTCCTTCCTGGGTGTTTTCGCAGCCGGAGAGGTCTGGCGGGAGTGCTCCGGATTGCTGCCGAGAAGACCCAGCAGCTCGGCCGGGGCGGTCTCACCGGCGGCGGAATCCCGGTTGGCGGCTGTGGCGTCCAGCAGCTCGCTGCGCAGGATGGGTACATCCTGGGGCGCGGAGATAGCCAGACGGACACGTCCGCCGTCCACGGAGACCACCGTGATGGAGATATCCTCACCGATGACAAGAGATTCACCGGGCTTGCGCTGTAGAATCAGCACGTGGCGGCCTCCTCCCTGGGGCCAAACTCGGCCAGGGGATGCCGCATACAATAGCCCTCCGTCTCCATAATGATCTGACGGGCCTCCCGGGTGCCGGGGTGAATAACCAGGGGGCACTTCAGATTCACCGTGCTGGAGGAGACGGGGTGCTTCACCGCGCACATCACGTAGAAGCACAGATCCTGAACGCTCTCCACGCCGAAGAGCTGCAGCTCCGCCTTTTGCAGCGCGGGGGCATACTCCGGGTACAGGAAGAACGGGTCCATCACCACAAAGGCCAAGGACGGTGTGGCGGTGCTCTGGAGGCACAGCAGACTCTCCCCGCTGCCGTCAAAGGGCAGCAGGAGGAAGCTGTGTTCGTCGTCAAAGCCGAAGAGACCGGCGGGGAAACGGATGGCCTCAGAGGGCTCGTAGTCGATCTCTCCGAAGTATTTTGTCTGGAGCTTCACTGAGGGACCTCCTGTCACGCCTGTACGTCCACAGGCTCATAGTTGGGGTCGGCGGAGGGGGGGACGTAGATGGGGCCGCCAATATATTTGATGAGCACCTCGGGGTGCTGCTTGACGGTAATCTCAATATCGCCGGGCACGAACTCGAACTGGGTCTGGCTGAGCCGCCAGTCGAAGTTCAGCTTATCCATCTCGAAGCGGATGTTCAGCTCCGCGGGATCCCAGCTGATCTCCGGGCCCGTGGAGGGGATGAAGTCCAGCCCGGGCTGGGCGTTCATATCAGGACTCAGGGCGGTGAAAGAATACTGGGCCAGAGGATCCCCGCTGCCCACCTTGGCCTTGAGCAGCAGCTCGCCCTGCTGGGCGTAGGTGGCGGTGGCCTCATAAGCGGCCTCCTTGCCCTTCTGGGCGTTTTGCTCGATCTTCTGGGCGGCGGAGGGCATAATGGATCTCTGCATCTCAAAGGTGTCAATGTTCAGCCGGATGGGGCGGCTCTTGATGCTCAGGCCGCCCTTGTCCCGGGAGACCTCCAGATCCGCCGTGGCCCTTGCATACTCCAGCCTGGCGCGGGAGGTCTTCATCTCGATTTCAATGGGAACACTTGTAATTTCAATAAGCTGGTTCATAGATCACACCGGACTCCTCTCTGTACGAAAATATTAGATTTCGATGTCGATCAGGTGAAATTCATATAGTCCATCAGGCTCTGGCTGAGGATGCTGTTGCCCACTTTCAGGGCGGTGTCGTAGCAGTACTTGGCAAAGATAAAGTCGGAGATGGCGGCGGCCTCGTCCACATAGTCGATGCCCTGAATCTGCTCATTGATGGTATAGGCGTTGTCTTTCAGCTGCTGCTGGTTGTTCTTCAGGAACTGGGCCTGGGTGGTCAGCTCGGTGAAGCGGTCCTTCACCCGGAAAGAGGACTCCTCAAAAGCGTCCACCAGGGCATTGAACCGGGCCTCGTCCTCTGTGGTGGCAAAGCTGCCGTCCTCCGGGCTGCACCGCTGGAGGATGGTGCCGATCTCGTCGGTGATGGAGACGATGTTCCTGGGGATGTCATCGAACGTGAACGTCTGAGAGGGAAGCTCCTCACCGCTCCCGTTGGTGCGGCTGGGCAGCGTGACCGTCCGCGTCTCCAGGCCGTAGCCGCCCAGGAAGTCCACCGCCTGGAGGGCGATGTTGTAGACGCTGGAGGACTCCACCACGCCGCCGTTCATGTCGTAGCCCAGGCCGATGTCCACGTATTTCTTCTCGCCCTTGGAGAGATAGTCCAGCTGCTCCAGAACGGAGGGATCGTTAGAGTCCACGGGTATGCCGCGGTAGCAGAGAGTCCGGCCGGCCTTGAACTCATCGTTGGTGAGTTCACCGTCGCTGGTGAGATACTGAGAGGTTTTCCGGGCGATGACCTCCGCCGTAGGCAGGTCGCCGGTGGCCGGATCAGGGACAGTGGGGTCAAAATCCGGATCGTAGTCCGGGTTTTTCGTGGGCCGCCAGGTCAGAGGGACGTTCAGGGCATCGGCGCCGGAGAAGACAAAGTTGTCGCCGTACCGGCCGTTCATAAACTGCACGAGGTCGTTGGCGTGGGCGGAGATCTCCTGCCCCAGGGCGTTGCGGCCGGAGGCGTCCGGGCCATTCAGCGCCCGGATGATGGCGTAGTAGGCGGCGCCCTCGGACTCGGGGTCGGTGTCGATCACCTTCTCCACGCTGTCCATGGAGCTGTACGCCACGTCATACTTGCGCACCGTGGCCTCGTTGAGGCTGTACTGGCTGCTGGTGCGCAGGTAGGCCCGGCGCAGATGGAAGCTCTCAGCCGCCGTGGAGGGGTCCTCGGCAAAGGAGTTGAATGCCCGTCCGGTCATCGTGGTGATGATGGCCTTGTTCATGGTGTAGCTGGAGCGCTGCAGGTTGTAGCGGTATCCCTTGAGGGAGCCCGTTGTAGTCATACGCGGAATCATGCTGTTCCCTCCTTACTGAAATCAGGTGGTCATGCCGGTGTTGTTGATGAGCTTATCCAGCACAGAGTCAATGGTGGTCATCATCCGGCAGGCGGCGTTATAGGCCTTGGCGTACATCATCAGGTTCATGGCCTCGTCGTTGAAGTCCACGGCGGAGACGGAGTCCCGGCTGGTGTCGATGCTCACCTGGGAGTCGTAGGCGTTGTCCAGCTGCTTGGAGGCGATCATCGTGTCGTTGCCCAGGACAGTGCCCATGTTGAGCCACATATCCTCCAGCTTGCCGGTGAACATGGCGTCGTGGCGGACGTTGTCCACACCGTCATAGTGCAGGGTGTCGGGATGGAACTCCAGACTCTTGTAGAAGAGTTTGGTGAAGTTGTTGGTGATGTTGTCGCTGTCCGAGGAGGCGGGCTCCGAGCTGCCCGTGGGGCATTTGAACGAGTTGACGATCAAGGGTCCCGAGGCCCAGTCCAGGGAGATGGAGATGTTGCCGGCGGTGATGGGGGGATCGTCGCTGTTGGTGTCGCCGTTGTTGCTGAAGAGGTTCCCGCCCCGGAACGCGCCGCGGATCAGGGGCGTGCCGTCGGGATTCTTCTCCTGGGTCCCATCTGCCTTGATGCCTGCCAAATAGTTCTCAACAGAGCCGTAATCCTTTAATTCATCCTTGACCCACTGGGGGACATAGGTGTTGGTGTCGTCCGGGTCCTTGACTGCCGGTTCATCCCACAGGTCGTTCCGGTTCAGGACGTAGGTCTCACCGTTGGGACCCGTCAGAGGGGGCAGGGTGGAGCCGTCGGTCTTGGCGGGATCGATGTACTCGCCGCTGGGGTTCACCAGATACCCCTGGTTGGCCTTGTTCATCTCCGTGGCGAACGTGTGGGCCAGCAGGTCCAGGGACTTCTGGTAGTAGGGGATGCCCCGCTTGGTGACGGCGTTTTCGTCCACGTCGCGGACGGTGTCCTGGCTGGTGAACTCGCCGGCCTCCGTCAGCAGCTCCCGCTGGGACTGGAGCTTGCCGTACAGGTCGTTGTCGTCCAGCTTCACCGCCGTGGAGGGGACCTTTTCGTACTCCTGCTTGATGTAAGTGGGCTCGCCCCGGGCCTCGTCCAGATTGTTGGTGTAGTAGGCCTCGATGGCAGCGAGCTCGGCCGGGGTGGGGTTGGCGGGATCGACAGGCTCGGCGGGTTTGGGATTCCCTTTCTGGTCGTATCTAATATACCGGTAGCCGGACACGAGACCTGGTTTGTAGTTGGGATTGGGAGCGGCCTCCTTGGCGGCATCCGCCGGGTCATCCGTGGGCTGGCCGTTCTTGTCCAGATAGCGGGGGTTGTCGGTCCCGTGAGGCTTGGTGTCATCGTAGGCGTCGTAGGGCACGTATCTCTGGGTGGCCTGCGTGGGATCGTTGGTGCCGGTGCCGCTGGTGGTCAGATATTTGTAAGCGGTGGTGCTGCCCTTGCTCCACTTGCTGTTCCGGGCGATGTCATCGGACAGCTTCTTGATGTAGGTGGTGATCTTGATGATGCCGGTGGCCGGGTCCACCTCGGTGGTGGCCTTGCCGCCGGCCGCCTCGAACTCGGCCTTGGTGATGACCGTCTCCGAGCTGAAGGACCGCAACGGACGGGTGCTCTTCACCATTGGAAAGC
>CANAWG010000034.1 GCA_947365245.1 uncultured Oscillibacter sp.
TACCATGAGTTTCCACAAGATTCAATTCGCAATCGTCCGAAAATTTGTAAAAATGTACAACGTCCCCCGGATTTTTCCGGTAAACGGGGGCCGCGGCCCGCCAAGTTTGCAAATTCTCTTGTTGCCAGGGACACAATATGGTATAATTTCCGTAACTCTCGCGGCTCTTTTTATACCTGTCCGCGGCGCGTCCCGCTCTTCCGCGGCCGCCGCGTATTTCGAAATGTCCAACAGGAGGGATCACTCGACATGGAAATGGATTGGAGACAGAGACGCACCGTTACGATCCTCAGCGCCGTGCTGCTGGTTTTGCTGGCGGCGGTGCTGATCGTCCTGGGCATCCGCTACCGGGAGGGCCGGCAGACGGAGCAGGGAGAGGACGTCCCGGCGATGGCCGCCGCGGCGTCGTCGGGCTACTCCGCCCTTGTCTACAGCAACGGCAGCGCCACGCTCTCTTTCTCCGCGGCGGAGGACGGCGCCTGGACCTGGGACAACGATCCCAAGTTCCCCCTGCGGCAGGAGGCCGTCAACTCCATTCTGGCGCTGCTGATCAACTGGCGGCCCCAGCAGACCCTGGCGGCGGAGGAGGATCTGAGCGCCTACGGTCTGGACGAGCCCGCCGGCTTCCTGACCCTCACCTGGGCGGACGGCCCCGCCCGGACGCTGTCCTTCGGCAAGACCACCACCGACGGCGCCAGCCGCTATGTGATGGACCAGAGCGACGCCGCCACGGTGTATATCATCGCGGACACGCTCTTCACCCAGATGAGCGTGCCCATCTACGATATGTGCGAAGTGCCGGTTCTTCCGCTGCTGGAGGAGGGCGCCATCCGCTCCATCCTCATCCGGGGGCCGGAGCACGAGGACGGCACCCCCGCCCTGGTCACCATCCTCACCACCGCCAAGCGCGGCGGCGATGACGGCCCCGTCACCTGGCTCCAGGGCAGCGAGAACGTCACGGACAACACGGCCCTCCGGGCCCTGCTGGAGGACCTGCGGGCCCTGGTCCTCACCAAGTGCGTGGACTACGACCCCTCCGACGAGGCCCTGGAGATCTGCGGCTTTGCCGCCCCCGCCGCCTCCGTCACCGTCAACTACACCTCCGCCACCGGCACGGACGAGACCCTCTCCCTGACCGTTGGCGCCCAGGTGCTGGACGGCTCCGGCCGCTATGTCCGCCTGGGGGACAGCACCACCATCTACTCTCTGCCCACCGCCGCCCTGGACCCCCTGATGCGCCTGGCGGCCAACGGGCTGGATCTCACCTGACGAGACAGGAAGGAGGCCTTTATGCGCGTACTGGTGGTTGAAGACGAGGCGCGGCTGGCCGGCACCCTCCGGGACCTTTTGGAGATGGACGGCTACGCCGCCGACGTGTGCCACGACGGCGAGGCCGGGCTGGACAACGCCCTCAGCGGCATCTACGACGTGGTGCTGCTGGACGTGATGCTGCCGAAGATGGACGGCTTCACGGTGCTGCGGAAACTGCGCCAGGGCGGCAGCGCCGTACCGGTGCTGATGCTCACCGCCCGCTCGGAGCTCTCCGACCGGGTGGAGGGGCTGGACAGCGGCGCGGACTACTACCTCACCAAGCCCTTTGAGCCCAAGGAGCTGCTGGCCTGCGTCCGGGCCCTGACCCGGCGGCAGCCGGAGCTGCGGGGCGACGGGGCGCTCTCCTGCGGCGACCTGCGGCTGGAGAAGAGCTCTTTCACCCTCTCCTGCGGAGAGCGGTCCGTCCGCCTCAGCCGCAAGGAGTTTGACATCATGGAGCAGCTGATGATCAACCGCCGGCAGATCCTGGCCAAGGAGACGCTGCTTTTAAAGATCTGGGGCTACGAGTCCGACGCGGAGGACAACAACGTGGAGGTCTACATCTCCTTTCTGCGCAAGAAGCTCAGCCACCTCCGCTCCCAGGTGAAGATCAAAACCATCCGCATGGTGGGCTACTGCCTGGAGGGCGGGGAATAGCCCCGCCTTTCTTATGACGTCAATTTCGTCACCAACTACAGAGGGGGTCCCTGGCTTGATCCGAAAACTGCGGCTGAAATTCGTGGCTATATGCATGGCGCTGGTCACCGCCATTCTGGCGGCGGTCTTTTTCTCCGCGTACTTCGCCATGCAGCGCAACATCGAGGACCTGAGCCGCCAGCTCCTCCATCAGGTCATCGGACAGGAGAACGCCCGCCGCCCGGAGATCGCCATCTCCCTGGACCGGGACCGGCTGGTGTACCTGCCCTACTTCACCGTCAATGTCTGGGGCTCCACCGCCTATGTCACCGGCGGCACCTACACCGGACTGGAGGACACGGAGGAGCTGGCCGCCATCCTCACCGACTGCCTCAGCCAGAACCGGCAGGAGGGCATGGTGGAGGACTACCACCTGCGCTACCTGCGAAAGAGCAACGGCCTCTATGAGAAGCTGGCCTTTGTGGACACGTCCATGGAGCGGGCCATGCTCCGGGAGATGATGAGCAGCTACCTGGTCATCGGCGGCGGGGCGCTGCTGCTGCTGCTTCTGGCGGCGGTGGCGCTGTCCTGGTGGGCCACCCGGCCGGTGGAGCGGGCCTGGCGCCAGCAGCGCCAGTTTCTCTCCGACGCCTCCCACGAGCTGAAAACGCCCCTGACGGTGATCCTCTCCAACGCGGAGATGCTGGAGTCCGCCCCGTTGGACGAGCGGCCCGCCCGCTGGGCGGACAACATCCGCTCCGAGGCCCGGCAGATGAAGACGCTGGTGGAGGAGATGCTGACCCTGGCCCGGGCGGACAGCATGGCGGCTCCCGCCGTTTTGGGGGACGCGTCCCTCTCCGAGGCGGCGGAGGACTGCGCCCTGGCCTTTGAGCCCGTGGCCTTCGAGGCGGGCAAGCCCCTGGAGTATCAGCTGGCGGAGGACGTCCTGGTGATGGGGGACCGGGAGAAGCTGCGGCGGCTGGTGTCCATTCTGCTGGACAACGCCATCAAGTACGGCGCCCCCGGCGGGGCGGTGTCCCTGGCCCTGGAGCGCCGGGACCGGCAGGCGGTGCTGACGGTCTCCAACCCCGGGGAGATTCCGGCGGAGCACCTGTCCCGGCTCTTTGAGCGGTTCTACCGGGCCGACGCCTCCCGGGGAGAGCAGAGCGGCTTCGGCCTTGGCCTAAGCATCGCCGACGCCATCGCCCGGGAGCACCGGGGGACCCTGCGGGCGGAGAGCGGCGGCGGCGTGACCCGGTTCGTGCTCTCCCTGCCGCTGAAGCGGTAGCGTTTCCCCGCGCCCGCGAGCCCATGCGCGCCGTCCGTCTCCGGGATGGGCGGCGTTTTTCCGCGCCGTTTCGGCCCCCTTGCCCGATCTGCGGGCTTTTCCGGCGGAACAGTCCCATCAATTGGGTGTTTTTGTCCTATCCAGCCGGCCGGGTCCCGTGTTATAATCCCTCCAGCAGACAAGGAGGAACCGCCCCATGGTACATCTCTTACTGGCAGTCATCTATCTCTCATTCATCAGCCTGGGCCTGCCGGACGCCCTGCTGGGCGCGGCCTGGCCCGCTATCTACGGCCCCTTTGGGGTGCCGGTGTCCTGCGCGGGGATCCTCTCCATGATTATCGCCCTGGGCACCGTGGTCTCCAGCCTCCTGAGCGACCGCCTGACCCGGCGCTTCGGCCCCGGGCGGGTGACCGCCGTCAGCACGGCCGCCACCGCCGCGGCGATGCTGGGCTTCTCCGTCAGCAATTCCTTCCGGGCGCTGTGCCTCTGGGCCGTGCCCTACGGCCTGGGGGCCGGCAGCGTGGACGCCTCGCTGAACAACTACGTGGCCCTCCACTACGCCAGCCGCCATACGATCTGGCTCCACTGCATGTGGGGCGTCGGCGCCTCCATCGGGCCCTCCATCATGGGCATGGCCCTCACCGGCGGCTATGGCTGGCATATCGGCTACCGGGCCGTGGGCCTTTTGCAGGCGGTCCTCACCGCCGCGCTCTTTTTGAGCCTGCCCCTCTGGCGGCGGCAGAGCGCCCCCGGCGGCGGGGAGGAGGCCCCGGCGGCCCCCGCCCTCTCCCTGGGGAAGGTCCTCCGCCTCCCCGGCGCGCCGGCGGCCATGACCGTCTTCTTCTGCTACTGCGCCGTGGAGCAGACCATCGGCCTGTGGGCCAGCAGCTACCTGGTGCTGCACCTGGGTCTCTCCTCCGAGGCGGCGGCGGGCTTTGCGGGCCTCTTTTTCCTGGGGGTCACCGCGGGCCGGGGCGCCAGCGGATTTTTGACCCTGCGCCTGAGCGACGTGCAGATGGTCCGCCTGGGCCTCTCGCTGCTGGCGGCGGGCCTGGCGGTGCTGCCGCTGCCTCTGGGCGGCCCGTTCCCCCTGGCCGGGCTCCTGCTGGCGGGTCTGGGGTGCGCCCCCATCTACCCCTGCCTGATCCACGCCACGCCGTCCCACTTCGGCCCGGAGCGGTCCCAGGCGGTCATCGGCGTGCAGATGGCCAGCGCGTACGTGGGCACCTGCCTGATGCCCTTCCTCTTCGGCCTGGCGGCCAACCATCTCAGCGTGGCGCTGTTCCCCGTGTATCTGGCCGCGCTGCTGCTGGTCATGGCCCTGGCCCACCGGCGCCTGGTGCGGTTCGCCGGCGAAAACGCCGGCAAGTAGGGCCGCCGCAGCCTGAAAAACGCGATGCGCCCCGGCGGAGAGACAGCCTCTCCGCCGGGGCGTGTTTTTCACCCGGATATCTCCTTGTACTTGAGCTTGTAGTAGCTCCACTGCCGCCACTTGGCGACAGTGGGCTTCAAGGTCTCCGGCAGCCCCTGGACCAGCGTCCCGTCGGAGAGCAAAACCGTCTCCCGCTGGATCACCGGGGCCTCCCGCCGCAGCTGGTTCAAAAAGGCGAACCAGGGCGTGGCCTCCCCCCGGCCGGTCAGCTCCAGCAGCGCCGCGCCGAAAAAGCAGGCGGAGATCTCTCCGCCCCGGGGCAGGTCCAGCGCCTCCGCGGCGCTCTCCCAGTCCAGCACCTCCGCCGCGGCGCCGTTGGCCCAGATGACATAGGGCGTCTCATAGGCCGTCAGGTTCTCCTGCCCCTCCGGGCCGGAGAACACGTCCAGTCCCAGCTGGCGGTATCCGATCTGATTGTCCCCCAGGTAGGGCAGGTGGTCCCCCCAGAAGGCCAGCACCACCGGCTCCTCCGAGTCCGAGAAATACTCCACCAGGCGGCCCAGCATCCCATCGGCGTCCCTGGCGCCCTCGGCGTATACCGCCAGCATGGTCTCCACCTCCTCCGAAAGGCCGGGGGCGTTGACCGGCGGGAAGTCGTAGTCCGCGCCGTACTTGTCGGCGGTGTAGGACATGTGGTTCTGGATGGTGGTGGTGTAATTGCAGAGCATTTTTCCGCCGGAGACGGCCTCTTCAAACTTCTCCTCAATGAAATCCGCCAGGTACGCGTCCGTCACCCAACGGCCCTTGTACTGGAGGTCCTCCATCTCGTCGGCGAACACCGTCTCCTCCGCCCCCAGCCAGCGGTAGACGTTCTCCCGGTTGTAGAACCAGTCGTCTCCGGGGTGGAAGAAAGAGGTGTGGTACCCCTCGTCCCCGAAGACGCGGAACACGCTGTCCAGGCTCCGGTTCACCACCCGCAGCGCGGAGGTGGTGGCGGCGGAGAGGGCATTGGTCTGCATTCCCGTCAGCACGTCGAACTCCGTGTTGGCGGTGCCCCCGGCAAAGCCCGGCACCACCATGCGGCCGGAGAGGGCGTGGGGGTCCTTTTGCAGGGCGTGGAGGTTGGGCAGGGGGTCGGTCTCCCAGGTAAAGGCGGGGTTGTCGGTGATGTCGGAGAACGCCTCGTTCATCACCATGATGAGGTGGACCTTCCGCCCCTGGCCGGCGCCGGTCTCCTGTTCGTCCCAGGCGGCGGCCGCGGAGCGGCTGAAGCCCTGGGGCCTGTCCACCAGGAACGTTGTGAACTGGTGGCAGAAGTTGTAGGGGAAGCCGTTTTCGTTGAACACGGTGGAGAGCCTGTAGGGGTTGGAGGCGCCGATGCTGTCATAGAGGCCGGTGGAACCCAGCACCGTCACCACCGCCAGGGCCAGGGCGGCAAAGCTCCCCGCCGCCCCCAGGAGGCTCCCCTGCCAGCCCCGGAGCCTCTCCCAGGGGAATGGCCTGTGTCCCACAAGCACCCCCAGGGCCGCCAGGGCCGCCGTGGCCAGTATCACAAGGGCGATGGCCGTCACCGGGTAGCGGATATCGTAGTTCCCCATGGCGCTGCCCACCTCTTTCAGGAGGGCCAGGTCCCGGGGGAACACGGGCTCGTCCCGGACCTCGATCTTGATCCGGTTGGCGATGGAGAGGCCGCAGACGATCAGGTTCGTCAGCGCCGCGCCGAAGAACACGTTTCGCAGCAGGCAGCTAAGCCCCAGCAGCAGCAGTCCCACCGGCAGGGCGTTGAGGACGATGAGCACCGGCTTGTGGAGAAAATTCGAGAGCACGCCCCGAAAGGCGTTGGGCTGGCACCACAGGGCCAGCAGCGTGATGCACCCCGCCAGCCCCACCGCCGCCAGCAGGGAGAGGGGCGCGGAGATGCGGAATTTCGGAGAGCGTCGTTTCAAGGCAGTTGATCCTTTCCAAGAGAAAATTGATACTAATTTCAAGTAAAACTATTGAGCTTTATTTGAGATGGAAACGCATACTGCGTTTCCGTTTTGCGCCATCCCGGCGCAAAGCACGTCTCATAAGAATCCAACGCGCCTTCGGCGCTATAAAAGGCTTTTCAAGCCTTTTAATGGATTCCAGTATGATACTCTCATTATAAGTGGTTTCCCCAAAAAAGCAACGTGGATTTCAAAACTCCCCTCCGCCCGAAAACGGAAGGGAGTTTTTCTCTGGAATATTACAAAATGTTGTCAGAACGTGACGACCTCCTGGGCGGGCTTTTCGCAGGGGCTGAGGGAGAGGATGTTCATCACAGGCCCCTTGCCCTTGTAGGCCTTGTGCTTCTCCACGGCCATTTTGGCGGTGACCTCGATCCAGTCCCGGTTCTCCAGAGCGTCCAGCCCGTCGCCCTTGGCGATGAGCCCCAGGAACTGGATGTCGTTCTCGCAGCACACCATGGCGAAGCGGCCGGGGCAGTGGATGCCGGGGTACTTCTTGGAGTGGCACATCATCAGCTTTGTATGGACCAGTCTGCCGTCGTAGCGGTCCGGGTGGTCCATCACGTCCACGTACCACACGCCGAAGTCCTCGTCGGGGATCTCCACCACGTCCTGGCTCAGGTCAAAGGGGCACTCGTCCCCGGTGAGGTAGTCCTCGCTGGTGCCGTCGGTGTTTTCAAAGTAGATGTCCGCCCGGCGGTTCACCATCCGGAGGTTCCGCTTGCGCAGGGACTCCCGCAGCTCCGGCGTCGCCCGGTTGAACACCAGCAGGTCCGCGTTGGTGATCTTCTCCATCATCAGCTGGCCCATGTTCTTGGCGTACACCTCAAAGGTGTCCGCCTTCACGAAAGTCATGATCTGGTAGAGCACCCAGTTGGCCGGCAGCACCTCCCGGTAGAGGCGCTCCATCTGCCACATGCCGTTGTACTCGATGAGCACCTGCTTTGGCTTGTACTCTTTCTCCCAGGCTTTCAGCTGAGAACACTTCAGCTCCTCCTCGTCCTCCACGGTGACGACGGTGACGTTGTCCAGCGCCCGGGGGTTGTACTCCTCCTCGCCCTCCTCGCAGCAGATGAGCAGGGTCCTATCCTCCCGGGCGAAGCCGTCCTCCAGGACGCCGTTGATAAAATTGGTCTTGCCGCCGTCTAAGAACCCGGCGACCAGATACACTGGAATATCCATGGTTACGCTCTCTTTCCTCCGGTCACAGGCCGAACAGCTCCGCTGGATTCGCGGCGGATGAAAGCCCGGGCCCGTCTTTATTTACAGCCCGAACAGCTCCGCTAATTTTTTCTCGTTCAGCTCCGCGCCGATGACGCAGAGGCGGCCAGTGTAGTCCGGGTGGCCGGCGCGGATCTCGTGCTCCTCCGGCACATAGTCGAACTCCACCCAGGCACCGTCGGTCCCGCTCACGATGCCCTTGGCCCGGAGAATCCTGCCGTAGTCCCCGGAGTCCAGGGCCGTGAGGATCCTCTCGATATCCGCCTGGGAGAAGACCTTGGGCGTCTCCTTACCCCAGGAGGTGAATACCTCGTCGGCGTGGTGGTGATGGTGGTGGTCGTGGCAGGAGCAGTTGGGATCGTCGCACTCGTGGTCGTGGTGATGGTGCTCCCCATGATCGTGGTGATGGTGCTCAGCCTCCTCGGCCTCGTGCTCCGCGCGCATCTTCGCCAGCAGCTCCTCGGCCAGGGACACTTTCTCCATGGCGGAGAGGATGGTCTTCCCGTCCAGCTGGTCCCAGGGGGTGGTGAGGATGGCGGCGGAGGGGTTTTTCTCCTGGAGCATGGCAACGGCGGCCTCCAGCTTCTCCTGAGAGAGCTTCTGCGTCCGGGAGAGGACGATGGTGCCGGCGGACTCCACCTGATTGTTGTAGAACTCGCCGAAGTTCTTCATATACACCTTCACCTTGGCGGCGTCCACCACGGTGACGGAGCTGCCCAGCCTCAGCTCCGGCACGTCCGAGACGGTATTCTCCACCGCCACGATGACGTCGGAGAGCTTGCCCACGCCGGAGGGCTCGATGAGGATGCGGTCCGGGTGGAACTGGGCGGCCACGTCCTTGAGGGCCTTGTTGAAGTCCCCCACCAGGGAGCAGCAGATGCACCCGGAGGACATCTCGGAGATCTGCACGCCGGACTCCTTCAAAAAGCCGCCGTCAATGCTGATCTCGCCGAACTCGTTTTCGATCAGCACCAGCTTCTCCCCGGGGAACGCCTCGGAGAGCAGTTTTTTGATGAGGGTGGTCTTGCCCGCCCCCAGGAAGCCGGAGATAATGTCAATTTTTGTCATGGTATCAAGTCCTTCTATCAAAATTTCTGAACCAGACCTATCATACCATTAAAAATAGAAAATGCAAGATTTTAACAGAAATATTTTGTAAGAACCCGCAAAACCTTGTGAAACAGCGCATTACCCCGCATTTCCTGATAGCAGACCACCCCAATTACTACGAATTTACTACCAAGGGATGAGCTTTGATACGACAAAACACCGGGAAATGCGGAGATACGGTTTTACGCCCCCCTTTTGAATTGCCTCCTAAAACCACATATTGCCCGACTGGATAGGCCGTCTTTTCACTGTTGAAAAGGCGGCTTTTTCTATACCCATACATAGCCGTCTGTTTCGCCGCAGGCGGCTAAATCTATGAAAGGAGGAAACCCCAAATGGCGAAACCGAAAGTGTTGAGTGTAGCAAATCAAAAGGGCGGAGTTGGCAAAAGCACGACGGTCTATAACCTGGGGGCCGGTCTTGCGCTGGAGGGAAAGAAAGTCCTGATGCTGGACGTAGACCCCCAAGGTGATTTGACCAAGATGCTGGGCCAGCGCAAGCCCCACGACCTGCCCCTGACCCTTGCCAACGCCATGAACGACGTTGTGGCCGGAACGATGCCCCGCGACCACCCGGAGATCATGCACCACTATGAGGGCTTTGACTTTGTGCCGGGGAACCGCAGCCTGTCCGCCGTGGAGGTGGGGCTGGTGAACGTAATGAGCCGTGAAACGGTGCTGCGTCAGTATGTGGACAGCGTAAAGCGAGACTATGACTATGTTCTGCTGGATTGCCGCCCCTCGCTGGGTATGCTGGTCATCAATGCCCTGTCTGCTTCGGATTATGTTCTCGTCCCCGTCCAGGCGGACTATCTGGCGGCGGAGGACATGACGGAGCTGGTGGGGACGGTGCGGAGCATCCAGCGTCAGATCAACCCCCGGCTGAAAATCGGCGGCGTGTTTCTGACGATGGCAAATGAAACCACGTTCCGCAAGGACATTGTGAACAGCGTCAAGTCCAATTTTGGGCAGCACCTGCCTGTGATGGACACGGTGATCCCGGCAACGGTGCGGCTGGCGGAGGTCAGCACAGCGGACAAGAGCATCTTCCAGTACGAACCCAGGGGACGGGCGGCGGATGCCTACCACAAACTGACAAAGGAGGTGCTGGACATTGGCAGCAAAGAGCGCAGCCGGACTTCTGACCTCAGTAGATAGTATGTTCACCACCCAGGAGGAACGGGACAACGCCCAGCGCAGCTATGTGATCGACCTGCCCGCCGCAGAGATCAGCGACTTTCCCGACCACCCGTTCAAGGTACGGATGGACGAGAGCATGATGGAGCTGGCAGACAGCGTGAAGCAGCACGGTATTCTTGCGCCCTCCCTGGTACGTCCCATGCCGGACGGCAGTTATCAAATGGTGTCCGGCCACCGGCGCAAGCGGGCGGCGGAGCTGGCGGAGCTGCCCACGGTGCCCTGCATTGTCCGGGAGTTGACCGACGATGAAGCCATCATTATTATGGTGGACAGCAACCTCCAGCGGGAGCAGGTCTTACCGTCAGAAAAGGCGTTCGCCTATAAGATGAAGCTGGATGCCATGAAGCGACAGGCGGGTAGACCAAGCAAAGAAAATGGTGTCCCGGTGGGACACCATTCTTTGGTGGGAAAATCAAGAGAGATTTTAGCGACAAATTCTCCTGACAGCAACACCCAAATCCAACGCTATATTCGCCTGACCAACCTCACGCCCGAACTGCTGGACATGGTGGACAATTCTGTGCTGAAAGAGAGCGACAAGCTGCAAATGGCTCTGCGCCCCGCCGTGGAGTTGTCCTATCTGTCAAAAGACGAGCAGAACGCTTTGTTGGAGGTCATGGAGAGCGAGGACTGCACCCCCTCCCACGCCCAAGCCATCAAAATCAGGGATTTTTCTGAAAAGGGCAAACTGAATCCCGCAGTAATTCAGTCCATCTTGCAGGAGGAAAAGCCCAATCAGGTGGAGCAGTTCAAAATGCCCCGGAGCCGCATCGACAAGTTTTTCCCTGCGGGGACGCCCGCACAGAAGATCGAGGACACCATCGTTAAGGCTTTGGAGATGTACCGCAAGCGGGAAAGGGCAAGGGAGCGATGAACTTTACACCTGGGGGGCAGTATGCCCTTTTGCGGCCCTGGCACTTTCCACGCCCTCCCCCTCTCACACTCTCCCCCTCCAAACCTGCTGTACCTGCTGAAAAGAAAGACCCTGCCTATCCTTTTTCAGCCGGTAAAAACCTTGAAAAGAAACGCGCCAGCGCACGAACCATCAAACACCGGGCAGCGTTTGACCCCGTGGACGCCACGGGGATTTTTTGCGCCCAAAATCAACAAAATGGAGGTAATTTGTCTATGAAACGGAAAACCATCACCCACGCGGCGCGGCTGCTGTGCGTCCTGGCTCTTGCCATGACCATGACCACCGCCGCCTTTGCCGCCGACCCGCCTGAACCCGCCCAGCCGTCCCCCTGCTACCCCACCGCCGTCACCCGGAGCGAGGACGGTGGCGAAATCAGGAAGATGTACGACCTGGGGCCGGAGGACGACCCCGCTGGCATCCCCCGTTCTGACTTTGAGCAGGAGGGCTACCATTACACTCTCACCGACCTGCTGAAACAGGAACTCCCCGCCAACGAGAGCCGTCAGCACACGGAAACCGTGTCCGTGCCCAGCCAGAGCAAGGATATGGGCGCTGTGCTGGCCCTCCTGCCGCAGACAAAGGAGTTTGTCACCGAGGACGGCCTTGCCGGGACGCTGGCCCTGAAGCTGGACACCGTGAAGGTGGAGGTGGCCGGGTATGGCAGCTCCACCAAGAGCGTCACCGCCACCCGCACCTACCCCGGCCTTGCCGACCAGGACACGCAGTATATCCCCAAGTCCATCACCGACAACGGCCACTCCCTGACCCTCCAGACCGTCAACTGGCAGACGGAGGGCGACGGCCATTTTACCGCCGTGGCCTCCTACTCCGGCTCCGCCACCAGCTC
>CANAWG010000035.1 GCA_947365245.1 uncultured Oscillibacter sp.
AGGAGAATTACAATGAATGTGATACAAAAAAGTGAAGCCATTAAGACTGGCCTCCGGAAAGGGTTTCAGGACGGCAGCTCCAAAATGGCAAAGCGCAAGTGCTACGGATACATAATCAATTCTGACGGAGAACTGGAAATAAATCCGGACGAAGCCAAAGTGGTGTGCTGGATATTTGAGCAGTATCTTGCCGGTGACAGCCTTGGGAAAATTGCTGCCGGTTTGGAAAGGCAGGGCATCCCCTCCCCCACTGGCAGATCCAAATGGAATCGGGAGGCAATTGACAAACTGCTCTCCAATGAAAAATACACCGGACGGGTGCTACTTCAAAAAACGGTCAGCACCGGTGCAGTTCAAATAGAAAATGATGGCCTCATGGATCGGTATCTTTATACCGGCTCCCATGAGGCCATTATTTCTGACGAGATATTCATGGCAGTACAGCAGGAAAAGCTCAGCCGATCTAAGGAACCGCAAAATCATATTGCCATGAAGCTCTCGTTTTGATATAATGAAGAAAACTGCGGGAGGCCATGCGAATGCGAAAGGTGACTGAGATTCCTCCCACGCAAGGCCATCGTCCAATAGAACTGCGTCATCTTCGTGTAGCCGCCTACTGTGCCCCGGCTCAGGATAAGTTAGAGAGATTTTTGATACAGGAACACCACCCGGCGATTGTAAGCAGGGAACTGTTTGAAACCGTCAATCAGGCACGTAAAATAGATCCATAAAGGACTGATAAAAGTCAATACTGGCAAACAACAAAGCGGCTATTTCTCCCACTCCGGCGTCAGCCTTTCTTCCCAACCCGTTGTGTCGCAAGGGATTCAAAGAAAAATCGATTTTGACCGCTTATTCCAAAACCACGGAAATCCGATGGATTTCCGTGGTTTTGCTTTTGATCTCTGTATTTTTTCGATAGGTTCGATTTTGCGGCAGACGGTTGACCCAAGCCGTGACCCATACCAGAGTGCGGAGCGGTTAGGACTGGAGAGTACCGGAGAGGAAATTCCCCACCGCGTTCGCCGCCTGCTTCTGCATGGAGGTCGTGACGTGGGCGTAGGTGTCGAGAGTGAATCCTGCGCTGTAGTGGCCCAGCATGGAGGAGAGGGTTTTCACGTCCACGCCGTTTTGCAGAGCCAGAACCGAGAATGTGTGTCTGAGGTCGTGGAAGCGTATCCGCTCCAGTCCAGCCCGTTTCAGCACTCGCTGGAGCATATGGAGGACACTGTCCGGCGACATTGGGCCGCCGTATGGCGAGGGGAAGACGTACTCGTCTTTCTGCTCCATGCCCTTGAGGACCTTAGCCGTGTCAGCTCCCACCGCGATGTTGCGGTAGGAGTTTTTCGTTTTTAGCGGGGCCTCGACTACTTTCCCATTCTGCCGAAAGACTTGCCGCCGGACGTGGATGATACCTTTGCTCAGGTCAATATCGTTCCATTTCAATCCCAGCAATTCCCCTCGCCGGAGGCCAGTTGCAAGGTCGATATAGTACAGTTCAAACACGCCGCTGCGCCGTGCTTCCTCAAAGAAGGTACCCAGGCTCTCCGACGGCAGAATTTTCATTTCTTTCTTCTCCAGCTTTGGAAGGGCACAGCCTTTTGTCGGGTTGCTCGGAATCAGCCTCTGCTCCACAGCGCAGTTCAGGGCGGAGGAGATCATCTGGTTGATATTCCGCACCGTCTTAACGCTGAGACCCTTGGGCTTGTTGCGGGACTCGGTGCACTCCACCCTGCCGCTTTCCAGCAGGTGTTTGTATAACCGCTGGAGGTCCATCGCCGTTAGTTTTTCTAACGGCATATCACCGAGGGTGGGCTTGATGTGGTTGCTGATGAACCTTTGGTAGGTCTTGTAGGACGAGGCCCGAACCTGGAGCTTGGCGTAGTTCTCCATCCAAGTGTCTAACCATTGGCCCACGGTGTAGTGCTCCATGCTCACAGTCCGTACCGCGCTCTTCTCAATGGCCGCTTTGAGTTTTTCCTTGACCTCTGCCTGGGTTTTGCCAAGGACGTTTTTGTAGATTGCCTTTCCGGTCACCAGGTCACGCCCCGCGGTGTATCGCCTCCCAGCGTCCGTCCTTTCGTTTGCGGATACTTCCCTCTCCGTTTGCCCTACGCTTTGCCATCGTCTCACCTCCTGTCGGTCAGTTCTCCGTCATCCTCATCCATGCACTCGGTCATCAGTCTGACACCTAGCCGGAAACCCAGGATAAAATATTCCCTTGCCATGGTGCTGTCGATTTCGTGCTGTGTGCTGATGAGGGTATCAAGTGTCTGCTTCTCCCCATCGTTGAGCTGTTCTGCAAGCCGGGCCTCACTGTCGGCGGCACGTTTCACCATATTCCGCAGTTCTGAATCGGCGGCGATTCGCTTTTCATAGGGCACGATATTTCCGAAGTATAAATCCTCCAAAATCTTTCGCATCTTCTCCGCCCTCCTTTCAAGCCACACATAATACCAGCGACGCTGGTCAATAGCCAGTGGTCAAGGGCAGAGTTATCAATCTGATAACATAATTAATTGCCCGTAGCCGTTGAAACCCAACGGCTACGGGCAATTAATGCAGAAATTTTCCCTTATATTTTCCCTTTACAGTTTCATAACGTCTTTAATGAAAGATTCCATGCGGGCAGAGCTGTTCCGCTTCATGGCCTCTGTGACATGTCCGTAAACATCCAGCGTAAAGGCAGCGGTTGCGTGACCTAAATTTTCCTGTATGGTCTTGACGTCATCCCCCGCCCGGAAGGAGTTCACCGCGAATGTATGCCGCAGATCGTGGAAGCGGATCCCATCCAGACCGGCGGTGGCCCGGATGGCGGAAAAATCACGTTCAACAGACTGCTGGAACAGCGGCCCGCCGTCCTCGGCGGGGAATACCAGTCTGTAAGGATTGGACCAGAACGGGCCCGCCTTTAACTGCTGTTCCGCCTGTTTCGCTTTCTGCTTCCGCAGAACCTGGAAAGCGGAGGCGGCAGGGGTGACGGTTCGGGGCTTCCCGCTCTTGGGCGTGGTAAACATCGGGCCCCGGCTGAAACTGGCGGAAAGCTGTTTATCAATTGTGATTGTCCCTCTGTCGAAGTCCACCGCCGCCCAGGTGAGGCCCAGCAGCTCAGAAAGCCGAAAGCCGGTGAAGAGGGCCAGCGTCACAAGGTGTTCTATTCTGGTTCCGGCGGCAGCCCGGATCAACGCGGCGGACTGTTCATCAGTGAGCGGGTGAATCTCTCTCCGCTCCATTTTCGGAAGCACGCATTTTGCGGCGGGATTTCTCGGTATGTAATCCAGCTCCACAGCCTTTTCCATAGCGGCATGCAAAACCCGGTAAACCATGCGGGCCGAAGCGGGGGCGAGGCCGTCCAGGCTGTTTATAAAATTCTGAACGGTGTGCGGGTGCATCTCCGTCAGGCGGACGACCCCCAGCCCGGGCTTGATATGATTTTTGGTGTGGCAGCGGTAGGCTCGCGCCGTATTAGGCTTTACACTGACAAGGTAATCCCGGGTCCAGAGGTCCATCCACTGTGCAACGGTGAGCCGGGAAGAATCCGTATAGGTTCCGTCGTTGACGGCTACGGCGGCAGCCTGGAGCTTTTCCCGGACTTCCTTTTGCGTCTTGCCGGTAAAGGACCGCTGAACCCGTTTCCCTGTGCCGGGATCGCGTCCCGTTGTAATCCGGGCTTCCCAGTAGATATACTCTTTCCCGCCCCGTGTCACGGTCTTTTTGCGGATGTTGCCGCCTCCCTTGGCTCCTTTCTTTGCCATAAAAAATCACCTGTCCTTTCAAAAATGGTTGCAATGAACCAAGGACAGGTGTTATAATAACGCTGTTCGAGGGCGCTATTATCGGGCCTGTCCCGGTCATAGTTCCAGAGCCGTCCAGGGGCTGCAACCCCTGGGCGGTTTCTTTATGCTCAAATCCGCAAGCGATTGCGGATTTGCTACCGGTCCGCCGGTTCGCCGGAATCTTCCCCGCCGTTCTTCAGGTAACCGGCAAGCTCCATGATCCAGCGGGGGCGGTGGTCCCCTTCCAAAATCAATTCCCCGTTGCGGTATGCCGCAACTTCCACAAAGCCGTTGTCATTGTCATAAAAGGCGGCTTCATCGCAGAAAGGCAGGACCGCCCGCAAGGCCTCCCACCGGCCCCGGAACCGCCGCTCCACGTCTTCCGTATCAATGTTATGCCCGCCCCGGGCAACCCGGTTGGCAATGCGGCGCTTGCTCTCCTCCGCCGTATCGAGGCCCACATAGTACAGGCGGATATAATATCCTGCTTCCCTGGCCCGCTGCGCAGCCGCCTTTGGGCGGTGGCCGGAAAGGGTGGTTTCCTGTGTGAAGCTCACGCCGTTCCGGATACAATCCTCCATGATGCGGATCGCCCGCTTGCCGCCCTCCAGGGGGCTCCCGCCCGCCTGGGCGGTGATCTTGTCCACGTCGACAATGACGCCAAGATCCGTTGTCCGGCTCTTGAGAACGCCGGTGAAGCTACTTTTCCCGACGCCATTGACGCCGCCGATGATCGTGTAAATTTTCATGTGTCCCCCTGATTAGTTGGTGTCGCTCAAATTCTCGTTGACCTGTTCCGAAATCCGCAAGCGATTGCAGATTTGGTTTTATTCGCTTTCCGGTCGTCTCTTTCCTTCAAGAAGCTTCCGTAGTTGTTCTTTTTCTTCTTCATCAATGCTTGAATTAAGAGACTCTTGAATAAGCGCAATATAAAGCGAATTAAAAAAGCCGGACAATTGTTCCATATCAGATTCAGATAAAGAAGTGCTTTGATCCATTTTCTCCAATGAAAGTGCAAGATTTTCTTCATCGTCACCTACTAAAGCCTCTAGAATCTCGATTAATTGTTGCCTTGCACTCACGGAAAGTTTTTCTAGATTTAAATTTTCCTGGATTCTGTATATAGGACTTCTTCCCAACAAGAAATCCATGTCCACGTTAAAATAATCAGCTATTGCCTCTAATGTTTCAAAACTGGGTTCTCTTTCTCCCCGTTCATACATATTGACACTACTTTTTGAAATACCAATATGTTTTGATAACTCATTTTGTGAGAGACCTCTTTGTTTGCGCAGTTTTCTTAATCGCTCCCCAAATGCTCCCATTTCTCAATCCCCCTCCAATAGAGTTTATTATACACATAATGTGCACCGCTGGCAAACTCTCTTGTGCACAAAATGTACTCGCGATATTTGTGCACATTTCTACATTGACATTAGAGCACGATTAGTGCACAATATGGGTGCGCATATTGTACTGAAAGGAGGTTAGCACTATGGATCCTGTCGTAATCGGTAACAGAATTCGTTCCATGCGTGGAAAAGATAGTCAAAAAGATCTTGCGGACAAACTGAATATCAGCAGTTCCGCACTTGCTATGTACGAACGTGGAGAACGTATACCGCGCGATGAGGTAAAAATTAGGATTGCAAAACACTTCAATATTTCTGTAGAGGCTATTTTTTTTGATCCAGACGAGCACCAAAAGTGCACAATGCGTAATATTGCTAAGTGAAAAGTGTCCAAGTTGGACACAGAAAGGAGGCGTAAGCCATGAAAACACCGGTCATGGACGGCGTATATTGGGCCGCTAAAGGTTATGTGACCAAAGAGCTTGAGGCGTTGACACAGAAAGAAAGCGCGGATTTTGAAAATCTGGAAAAGCTGCTGCTTCCCTACGATCTGGACTATAACATGACGAACAAGCTCTTTGACGCAGTAACCGCTATTTCCTCTGACAGCGAACAGCGCGGATTTCAAAACGGCTTCCGGCTGGCGGTACGGCTGATGTTGGAGAGCATGGGAGCGCCGGGAGAACCGGAGACAGGGGGCGGGGCATGAATCAGGGTTACATAGCCCATCCCGCTCCGCTGCCCCCGGAGCCGCGGAGCTATGCCCCGGAGGGCTTTCCGCCCGGGCTTCCGTGGTGGTATTACGGGCCTCTGGCGGCCCCGGTCCCGGCCCAGCGGCCGCCAGAGGCCCCGGGTATGGCTGGCGGCGTGCGGAAGCTGGCGTACAGCGTGGAGGAGGCTGCGGAGGCGTTAGGCGTGTCGCGGTCGCTGGTTTACCAGCTGATCCATCAGAGCGGCTTTCCGTCGGTAAAGCTCCGGGGGCGGCGGCTGATCTCCGCCGAGCTGCTGGCGGAGTGGATGCGGGCCCAGGCCGGCGGGGGGATCCTGTAAGACCGGAGGGCCGGAAGGGTCCGGAACTGAGAGACAGGAACAAGGAGAATAGAAACATGCCGGAAAGCGTTATCAGAGGGACAAAAAAGGGATTTACAGTCCTGTATAATTCCGCATTGCGGGATGAGCGGCTGAGCCTGAAAGCCATTGGCCTCTTTGCCGTGATGCAATCATTTCCGGAAAACTGGGAGTACAGCGTTGCCGGCCTCGCGGCCCGCGTCCGCGCTGGGCGGGACGCCGTGCGGCGGTGCCTGAAAGAGCTGGAGGACGCCGGGTATCTTGTCCGGGAACAGGCGCATCAGGAAAACGGGAAATTCGGCGGCGCGGTGTACACGCTGCGGGAACAATCCGTTATCGAAATGGAGGCCGCGGAGGAAGAAACGGCCCAGGTGGACGCGGCGGAAAATGCCTTACCGTTGACTGAAAAGCCGTCAACGGTAAATACGGCGCCGGGAAATCGTCCACAAGTAAATAAACACTTAAGCAAAGAAACAATAAAGCAACACCCTATAGCCCCTCAAGGGGCGAAATCGACCGCGCGTCTTTTTGACTGCTTTTGGGAGGCGTACCCCCGGAAAGAAAACCGGGCGGCGGCTTTGAGAGCCTGGCGGAAGCTGGCCCCAGATTCGGAACTCTGCCGTATCATGGCGGCGGCGCTGGAGTGGCAGAGAAAAACAGCCCAATGGATCCAGGACGACGGGCAGTTCATCCCGTCCCCGGCCTCGTGGCTCCGGGGGCGGCGCTGGGAGGATGAACCAGGCCCGGCAGACCGGGCGGAAAAATACGGTTGGGAGGAATACGGCTATGACGGGATTTGAAAAAGAAAAGGCCGCTTTCACTGTTGACGGCAGCGAAAGCGGCACAGGGAAACAGGATCGGAAAGGCCTTGTTTCTGCGGCTATTATACCGAAACCGGGACAGGATGTCAAGAGCGCCGCCCGGGCCGCGTTTTGGGCGGAGAGGCTTTCCGTGGTGGTACAGGATGCGCTTTTGGATATGCCCATGGAGCCGGGCGGCTCCGCTGTCCTCCGGGGCGAGGAGACTACGGAGCGCGGGAAGCGGTGGTATTTCTGCGTCACCGGGGAATCTCCAATGACGGAGCAGTCCGCCGCCCGGGTGGTAAAAAGCCTTTTGGAGCTGTCGGCGGATGTGCTGCGGGGACTGTCCCCGGAAGAAGCGGCAGCGGCGGCAGCAGCCCTGAGACGGGCGGCGGAGGGCGTTCCCCTCTGGTGCCTGGTATGCGGCGGCAACCCTTGCAAAGAGACGGCGCCCGAACAGGCTGAAGGAGGATAAACAGTGCAAGTCACTCTGGAGAAAAACCTGCTCCATGGGCGCGGCTTTCAGATCCATTACACGGGCGGCCCGCTTGATAAAACCTTTGATGATGACCCGTTGGACTTCTATTCCGCCGTATCTTTGGCCGGGGAGCTGGTGCGGGCGGCAAATACGGAGCGCGGGACAAATTATGATCCGGGCAAAATAATCCGGGCGGATAAAGGGGCGTTGGCGTCCAATGCAAAATCTGACTTTGGCGCGGCGCGGATCTTCCAGGATATTCAATCCGGAGCGTTTGACCTCTCCACTCCCGGCGGGGTGGATGTAGGCAAAGCCGTGATCGACGGGCGGGAGGAGGTCGTTTTATCCGGGCGCGGCGTAGTGCGGCTTCTGCTGTCGGCCTGGAAGACAGACAAGAACGAACGAGCCCGGGAGGGCCTGCGGCGGTACTGCGAGTATATCTGCCTCCACGGGTGCCGGGGCGGCGCGGCAAAAGCACTTGCAAAACTGGACGGCCTGTCGCGTGAGGATGCTATAACCTGGATTAAAAAGACATACGCCCGGTTTGTGCGCGACGATGCTGACCTTGTGCGGTATGTACTGAGACAGTGAGGAGGAAGACCATGAACCGAAAGCAGGCGATTCACCTTGACTGTGGAGGCGTACCGGGCCGCATGACGGAACAGACCGCCCGGCGGCTTGCCGCCAGACTAACGGAACGTCAGAGGACGGAGATTCTTTTCCTTGCCCAGGTTATCCGGGAAACAAGCGCCGGGGCGGTTCCAGCTGGATCCCATACGGGATAAATAAACACGTCTTAGCCTTGCCGGAAACGGCAGGGCTAAACGTGTTTTTACCGAAGAGCGGACAAGCGGCCCAGCGGGGCGTAAATTCCTGTTTGCGGAGGGTTTGCGGCGTGTGCGTTGATGACTATTTGAGGGCGGTTCAAGCGGGAAACTGCGACCGTCTACCGGAGCTGTGGGCGGGTGTTCGCGGGTTTGTGGCTCAAAAGGCCATGCGGAAAATGAGGGCGTACCGGTACGCAAATACAGATGCCGCCGTTGATGTGGATGATCTCATACAGGAGGGCTTTATAGCTATGCTGGAAGCGGCGGAAACCTTTCAGCCGGATCGGGGTATGTTGTTCCTTGGCTGGCTCGACCTGCATTTGAAAACCGCGTTCAATAACGCGCTGGGCCTCCGGCGTCTGCGGGATTTGCACGACCCCATTCACCAGTGGGAAAGCCTGTCCCGTACAATCCAGCTGGACGGGGACGGCGGAACTCTGGCGGAGCTTGCCGGAGACGGCGGCGAAGCGATTGACGGTGCGGAGCGTGAAATCTGGCGTGAACAGCTCCGGGCGGCTCTGGAGCGAAGCGCGGCGGAGCTGTCCCCCGCGGAACGGCGCGCCCTGTCCGGGCGGTATTGTCTGGGGCTGACCTTGCAGCAGATCGCGGCGGCGGAGGGCGTTTCCCATCAGGCCATATCATACCGGGTGGAAAGGGCAATCCAGCGGATCCGGCAGGGAGCGGCGGCGGAAGAGCTTGCGAAATTTGAAGAGCAGCT
Source organism: uncultured Oscillibacter sp. (assembly GCA_947365245.1). Classification (GTDB taxonomy): domain Bacteria; phylum Bacillota; class Clostridia; order Oscillospirales; family Oscillospiraceae; genus Oscillibacter. The sequence goes on from CANAWG010000035.1 coordinate 9,020, forward strand.
TTAGACGGAGGCGGAAACGTGGCAAAACGAAAGAAAACCATTGTAGCAGGAAGAATTGTAAAGACCATCATTTACACGGCCCCCGAACCGCTGGACGGCAAACGGGCCAGGGCGGAAAAATCGCGTATGACCACGGCGGCGCAAAAGGCCATGAACAACAAAACCGCACGGGCACGACTGGAAATGCTTATGGCGGCAAATTATACCGGGCGTGATCTCTTTCTAACGCTGACATACCGTGATGCGGACCTACCGTCCAACAGGGCCGAGGCGGTGAAGCGGCTGCGGAAATTCATTAAAACCTTCCGAACACAGAGAAAAGGAAACGGCGAAATATTCCGCTATATCTACACGACAGAGGAAAAGCATGGAGAATCGCGGTTACACCATCACCTGGTTATCAATGGGACCGGCGCGGACATTGACACGATCCGGAGCCTGTGGCCCTATGGGGACGTGGTAGATTACGAGTATATAGGCTCACGGGATTATGAATCGCTGTCTATGTATCTCACAAAGGAAAGTGCGGAGGGCAGGCCCGTCGGCGCTCAAATGTGGACGGCAAGCCGGAACATGGTGAAACCTGTTGTGCGGTCATCGTATGTCTCTAATGATACCACGCTGTCTGCCCCGCTGGGCTGTCATGTTCTGGAGAAGGAAGAGCGGGTAACGGAGTTTGGCAGCTACTGCTATATCAAGTACAAAACGCCGCAGAGCTGGAGCGGCCTTGAATAGGGAATAAATGGAAGCAACAAGGTTGAAACAGGTCCTTGTTACTTCCTTGAAGTAAGATATAACTTTAGAACAGGACGTGTAGAAAAAGGCGGACAGGGCTTGTAAGGCGGCTCTGTCCGCCTTATCATGGAAGCACGGAAATTTTCACGCGGGCGCACGCGAGGCGGCCCGGGAATGGAGGAGCGGACATGGAAAAGAAAACAGTTGTTTCGTACGAGGTCACAGCGGCGGGCGTGTTTATCTCATGCCCCGTATGCAGAGGCAAGAAGCTGCTCCGGCTATATCCGGGAACCAGCGCAACGGAACTGCCGGTGTTCTGCCGGAGGTGCAAGCGGGTGAGCGTGTTGAATATTCAGCCGGGAGAACAGGCGAACCGGGTAACGCTCCAGCGTATCGGCTGAAAAGACGCTAAAAACGGCGGATTTTTTCGAGGATTTTTCGGCGGGAAGCTACGTCCGCGCCGGGACGCTTGGGCGCGGGTGTGCAGGCATGCGCGGCCATACGTGCGCGGGCAGCCCCGTAGGGGCTCACCCCTCCCCCGGGTCAAGAAAGTTTGAAGCGCAGCGGCAAAAGACCGCGGCCCCTGTCTCGTGTGAGAAATTTTCCCCAATGGGAGACAGCGGCACCCCGGCACAGGGCACGGTGGGCCGGATCGGTGCGGCGGCGTGTCCAACTTGGACACATTTCCCCGCCAAAGGAGACGGCCAGACACCCGGCAGAGAGTTCGGCTATGCGCTGGTGCGTATGCGTCCCGGCGTACCATCACCCCCCTCAAAAAATGCCTTTTGTCCCGCGGCGGCTTTATCGGGTGGGTCCAGGACATTCCGGAAATCCTCGCGCCTGCGCGGTGCCGCACGGGTGCCTGCGTGGAAAAAGTCAAAGTAATTTGAAAAATTGCGGCGCCGTGCGGCTTCCGGCCATGCTGGAGGCCGTGGGTTCCCCGGAGGCCGTGCCGGTCATCCGGGACGGCAGCACCTCGGCAGAGGCACCAGGGCGAAGCTGGGCGGCGCTCTGGCGGCTTCCGGCCATGCTGGAGGCCGTAGGATCTCCCGGAGGCCGTGCCGGTCATCCGGGGCGGCAGCACCCCGACGGGGCACCGGGGCGAAGCTGGGCGGCACTCTGGCCGCTTCCGGCCATGCTGGAAGCCGTGGGAGCCCCCGGAGGCCGTGCCGGTCATCCAGGGCGGCAGCACCCCGGCAGAGGCACCAGGGCGCAACTGGGCAGCTCTCTGGCCGCTTCCGGCCACGCTGGAGGCCGTGGATCCCCCGGAGGCCGTGCCGGTTATCCAGGGCGGCAGTACCCCCGACGGGGCACCGGGGCGGAGTTGGGCGGCACTCTGGCGGCTTCCGGCCCCGCTGGAGGCCGTGGATCCCCCGGGGGCCGTGCCGGTCATCCAGGGCGGCAGCACCTCGGCAGAGGCACCAGGGCGAAGCTGGGCGGCTCTCTGGCGGCTTTCGGCCATGCTGGAGGCCGTGCCTGTCATTCAGGGCGGTAGCACCCCCGACGGGACACCGGAGCGGCGCCGTGCGGCTTCCGGCCATGCTGGCGGTCACGGAGCCCCCGGAGGCCGTGCCGGTCATCCAGGGCGGCAGCAGTACCCCGGCGGAGCACCAGGGCGAAGCTGGGCGGCGCTCTGGGGGTCTGTTGGCCATGCTGGAGGCTGTGGGATCTCTTGGAGGCCGTGCCGGTCATCCAAGGCGGTAGCACCTCGGCAGAGGCACCAGGGCGAAGCTGGGCGGCGCTCTGGCCGCTTCCGGTCATGCTGGAGGCCGTGCCGGTCATCCAAGGCGGCAGCACCCCGGCAGAGGCACCAGGGCGCAACGGGGCAGCTCTCTGGCCGCTTCCGGCCATGCTTGGAGGCCGTGGATCCCCGGAGGCCGTGCCGGTCATCCAGGGCGGCAGCA
>CANAWG010000036.1 GCA_947365245.1 uncultured Oscillibacter sp.
ATGCTTGGAGGCCGTGGATCCCCGGAGGCCGTGCCGGTCATCCAGGGCGGCAGCAGTACCCCGGCGGGGCACCAGGGCGAAGCTGGGCGGCACTCTGGCCGCTTCCGGCCACGCTGGAGGCCGTGGGATCTCCCGGAGGCCTTGCCGGTCATCCAGGGCGGCAGCACCTCGGCAGAGGCACCAGGGCGAAGCTGGGCGGCACTCTGATCGCTTCCGGCCACGCTGGAGGCCGTGGATCCCCCGGAGGCCATGCCGGTCATCCAGGGCGGCAGCACCCCGATGGGGCACCGGGGCGGAGCTGGGCGGCGCTCTGGCGGCTTTCGGCCATGCTGGAGGCCGCGGGATCTCCCGGAGGCCGTGCCGGTCATCCAGGGCGGCAGCACCCCGGCAGAGGCACCAGGGCGAAGCTGGGCGGCACTCTGGTCGCTTCCGGCCACGATGGAGGCCGTGCCGGTCATTCACCCCCGACGGGACACCGGAGCGGCGCCGTGCGGCGCTCTGGCCGCTCTGCTCTAGCCCCTCCCCCCAGTCAAGAAATTGTGAGGCGCAGCGGCAAAAAACCGCGGCCCCTCTCTCGTGTGAGAAATTTTCCCCAATGGGAGACAGCGGCACCCCGGCACAGGGCACGGTGGGCCGGATCGGCGCGGCGGCGTGTCCAACTTGGACACATTACGCAATATTAAAAGAGCTTGCATTAAAAATGCACAAGGTGTATAATTTTAATTGTCCTTTATGCGGCGTGTGTGTCTACCCAACCCATGCGGCAGCATATAGGAACAGCGGAGCCTTGCGGCTCCGCTGTTTGCTATTCGTCTTCCTCCTCGACATACTCCATGATGTCCCCGGGCTGACATTGGAGGTATTTACAAATCCTGACAATAGACCTTGTGTCAATGTTTCCCTGGTTCTTTTGGAGCTTTACAATGGTTGCACCGCCTAAAATTTTTTCCTTTTGCAGAGTATAGGCGTTCAATCCCTTTTCCGCCAAGAGGGCAAAGAGCTTGTTATAGATAATCGGCATATCTCACCACCTTTCCAGGCTTCCCGGAAACCGGGCGGCCCGCTTTTTTGTGTCCAAGTTGGACACATTTCCCGGCGGCGTCGGCTCCAAGGCGAAGCGCAGCGGTGCCCTGCGGCGGTCCCTGGCCCTGCTGGAAGCCCGGCCCCCGTGCTGAAGGAGACGCAACACTCCCGGCGGAGGCACCAGGGCGAAGCTGGGCGGCGCTCTGGCGGCTTCCGGCCATGCGGCAATATGTCCGCTTTTTCTGGGATCCAGTCTTTATGTGATTTTCCCTTATTTTTCCCTTTAACGGTTCTATAAATCAAACTGGAATAGGAGGCGCACACACTCAAACCATTGCACCGCAATCGTTTCAGATTCTATAACATAAGCGCAGACAGCACGGCTTTAACAAACTGTTATCATTTGACAGCCGAAAGGACAGAATGAGAAAAATCTTACTCTTTGTTTAGGCGATACAATTTTTGCGCCGCCAGTGCTCTTCAAAGCAATCCTTGCCGCCGGTTGAAAGGTGAAATAGCGGGGGCTCTTTCTCTTTGTTTACGGTGGTGCAATCCATACATGAATCCCCCTGGCTTTCTGCCCTTGAAACCGTACACAGTGGTTCACACGCCGAAATACGGGGGGACACAGGCACTGTTGGCGGGCTTTCTTTTTCTCTGTGCTATTTTGATACCTCTACTCTCCCCGTTTACAGAAAAGCCGGGAATTTCTCTGCCAAGCCACAGTTGACACCGCTAAATTCGCTGCCGCTGTAGGCGTTGATGGAAACAAGAGGTCAAACCGAGCATCAGTCCCTCATATTTGACGCCACCTGACCAATTGCACAAAAGCTCTGAAAACATGATGACAATTTCCCGAAAACTGTAGATTTTCGTTTCTTCGGCCCGCACTGCGGGGCGGTGTGACCCAGCGGGGCGGCGGAAGGCGCCGCGTCTTTATCCTGCTATAATTTCGACCAGTGGGTTCAGCGGAAGATTATCCACCGATTATACACCGGCTGATACAACCGTTTTGGTATCCTCGCCGGGTACGGCGGTGATAGTTCCCCCCGCAGACAGAGGTTCCTTTCTTTTATCCCTGCGGCGCTCGTCCGCTTGTGCAGCACGGGACCTCTATCTTATGAGGGTTCATTATGGAGCGCTTCCGTCGTTTCGCACGGTGCAATGAGAAAAAGCCGCGGACGATTATGAAAATCGTCCGCGGTTTTCCGTCCGTTCTTTGCCCATCTCTGCATATGCTACTCAAACACCGCCTCGGAGAGGTCCAGCTCCATACCGCAGCGGTTGTCGATGTCGGTCCCGTTGCCGGTAAAGCGGGTACCGGGGAAGCTCAGAATGGCGTCGCCGCTGACCTGCTGGAGCAAAACGGCGGTCCCGTTTTCCTGGAACGTGTTGTCGCTGTAAAAATCGTCGGAGACCAAGGGCGTGTCCTGGGCATGGAAGTACATCCCCACGGCGTTCTTCACAAAAGCGGTCTCGTCGGCGTTGATCCAGGCGCTGTCCTCCGCCGAAAAGCCGGTCTCCCAGCCCTCCACCCGGCAGCCGGTCAGGTGGAGCCGGGTCTTGCCCAGGGCCTGGACGCCCGTGCCCTGCCCGCCGCCCAGGAAGTGGATGTCGCGGAATTCCCGCACGCCCTTGGAGGAGCTGATTCGGACGGGGCCGGTGAACGTGGTGCGCCGTCCGTCGGACCCTATGCTGCCGTATAGGTTGACGCACCGGTCCCCGATGGTCAGTCCCCCCTCATAGGTGACGGCAGGGAGATAGAGGTAGATTTGGTCGTATTCGTCGGAGCTGGCGGTGACCCGGTCCACCAGGGCCTGGAGCTCTTCGACGGTCTCCATGGGTTCATCCTGGGCGGTGTACTGGTAGACGGTGACGCTGCTGTACCGCTCCCGCTGGGTCAGGCAGAGGGTATCCCCGTTTTTCATGGTGACGGTGTACAAAAGCTCCGACTCGTGCTCCCCCGGCGCGACGACGATGAAGTCCACAAAGGTCACAACGGCGGCATTGGGGTAATTCTCGCTGGGCTGGGGCTCCGTGCAGGTGACCGACACATTCTGGTCGGAAGTGCTGACCCGGGTAGTGATAGAGGCCACACTCTGCAGGAATTCATCTGTGCGGAGCTCACCGCTGTCCCCGTCGAAGATGTACAGCGGAACGGGGTCACGATAGGCCTCGTCCAGGACCGTGTGGTAGTGATTCTCAGGGGTGGGGACCGGAGGGTCTTTCCGGGACAGACAGAGGCGGTAGGTTCCGCCGCGGCCGGTGTAGAGCAGCTCGCCGGTATCCGAGGAGAAGCTCTGAGGCCGGGTGACCACCCAGGCGGCCGCCGCCAGCGCCAGGACCACCGCAAAGAGAATCAGGAGGGCGCTGTACAGCGCCCTCCGCGTCATATGACGCGGAGGCGATACCTCTCTGCGCCGGTTGACGCTTTGGGCGCAGCGGGGGCAAAAAGAGGCTTTCGCCGGCAGCGGGACCCCGCAGTGGGGACAGGTTTTTTTCTCTTCCATCACAGCGCCTCCATCAGGCGAAGTACATCCCGGTACCGCTTGGCGGGGTTTACCTGGGTGCACCGCTGGACTACCCGGCCCAGGCGGCCCTCCGCCAGCCGCTTTGAGGGGTGCTTCCCGGTGAGCATCACGTTCATCAGCACCCCCAGGGAGTAGATGTCTGTCCGGGCGTCGGACTGGCTGAGGCCGTACTGCTCCGGGGCGGCAAAGCCGGTGGTGCCCAGGACGTGGGTGTCCGCCTCCGCCTCCGGCTTGTGGAGGCGGGCGGCGTCAAAGTCGATGAGCACCGCGTCGGCCCCCCGCAATATCACGTTCTCCGGCTTGATGTCCCGGTGGACGGCGGCCATGGAGTGGAGCACCCACAGGGCCTGGCACAGCTGCCCCACGATCCGACGGGTCTCCTGGGGGGAGAATAGGGCGCCCTGCAATAAAAAGCCGAGGGTGTCCCCCTCAATGAACTCCTCAATGACCAGGTTCTCCTCCCCCTGCTCCGCCGCCTCGTAGATCAGCGGCAGGTGGCGGCAGGAGCAGTCCAGGAGCTTGCGGTAGACCTCCCCGTTTCCGGTGAAGCGGCGGAGAATAAAACGCCGGCCGCTCTGCCGGTGCCGGATTAGCCGCACGCTGCCCCGGGGGCTCTCCTTCAAAAGGCGGAGCTCCTCGAACTCAGTCTCGATCGCTTCTGACAGCCAGAAAAAAATGGCGGCCACCCCCCTAAATTTCAAACACTATGCAGCCGGCATATTGTATCCGGCCGAAACTTTTTGTATGATTATAGCAGATTTCGCAAAAAAGTAAATGGGAGGAGCGAGGAATATGGAGGAAAAAAGCACGGATGACCTCAGTCAGGAGCTGATGAGTCAGCCCAATCTGAACGCCTATATCCATGAAAACGGCCGCGCTTTTGACAAGAGAAACTTCACAGAGCTGCTGACGGCGCTCTATGACCGCAAGGACATCTCCAAGGCCGCGCTGGCCCGACGGGCCGGCATCAGCGAGGTATACCTCCATCAGGTTTTCTCCGGGCGGCGGAACCCCTCCCGGGACCGCCTCATATGCATCTGCACGGGGCTGGGGGCCTCGCTGGAGGAGACTCAGGAGCTGTTGAAGCACGCGGGCTATGCCCAGCTCTACCCCAGACTCAAGCGGGACGCCATCATCAGCCACGGCCTGGTTCACGGCACGCCGCTGAGCGAGATCAACGACATGCTGTTCACCGAGAACGAGAAGACGCTGTACTGACACCGGTACCTCCGGCGTCTGTAATCTGTGAAGGGGGGAGGGAGCCCTGGCGGCGGGACATCCTGCTGACCATCGGACTTGCCCTGCTGGCGCTGCTGACGCTGTACGGGTTCTTCCGGGGGTTTGCCCCAAGCTACGCCAGCTATCGGGTGGAGAGCTGGCGTGATGGGATGCACTTTAATTTGCTCTGCGTACTGCCCGCCCTGGTGAATCTGGCGGGTTACGCGGGCGCGGTGTTCCTGGCGCTGGCCTTGACGAATGTGCTGGCCAGTACAGGGAAAATGCCAAAAAGCTTTGGTTTGTGCCCGCAGCCTGCGTGCTGGGTTCCTTTGCGGTGGCCATCGTGGTGTATTTGCTGATCCGGCTCACGGGAGGCGGCTACTGGTCTGGCTCCGGGCTGACCTTTGGGAACCTGTTTCGCCGTCTTCTGACCGCTGGAGGCCTGGGCCTTGCCGGGCTGTGGCTGTCCTACCCAGATGGACTGCCCGCCAGGGCCGCCGGGACCAACTCCGCCGGGGCCGGTTCCGCCGCCCCCGCGCCCGCCGGAGGGGAGGGCTACATCGGCATGGTCCAGCATGTACTGCTGCTTCTGCTCACCTGCGGCATCTGGCTGTATGTTTGGATCTACCGTACCACGGGGACCCTTAACCGGGTGGAGGACGAGCCGCCCCGGAATCCCACCACAAAGCTGCTTTTGTGTATGTTCGTGCCTTTTTACTTCATCTATTGGACCTATCAGAGTGCGCAGCGGGTGGATAAGCTGGCGATGCAGTGCGGCGGCTCCTCCGATCTCACCACCCTCTGCCTGATCCTGGCGATCTTCGTGCCCGTTATTCCGCCCATTCTCATGCAGAGCAAAATCAACGACATCGCCTCCGGCAACCTCTCCGCCCCCGCGGGCCAGCCTCAGCGGCGTCCCTCCACCGGGACCGGCGCGGCGGAGGAGCTGAAGACCTATAAGGAACTGCTGGACAGCGGCGCCATCACTCAGGAGGAGTTTGACGCGAAAAAACGGCAGCTACTGGACCTGTGAGAAGAAAATCCATAGAATTGGGGCGAGAAATATCCCGCCCCAATTCATCGCATTTCAGGACTGTTTTTTAAGGAGGGAGTTTTCCGTGCCGACCACAACGCAAACCCTGTGCTACAACTGCTTCGCCCGGCGGGAGGACTCCGCCGCGCCCTGCCCGTACTGCGGCTTCGACCTCGCGGAAAACCGCCAGAAATTCCCTGTGGCCCTCCCTGCGGGGACGGTGCTGAATGACCGCTATATCGTGGGCCGGGTCCTGGGACAGGGCGGCTTCGGCATCACATACCTTGCCCTCGACACCCGGCTCCAGGCGAAGGTGGCCGTGAAAGAATACATGCCCGGGGAGATGGCCACTCGTACCGGAACCACGGTATCCGTCATGATGGACACCAAGGCGGACGACTTCACCTACGGCGCGGAGCGCTTCCAGGAGGAGGCCCGGACGTTGGCCAAGTTCATCGGCCACCCCAACATCGCGGGCGTCTCCAGCTATTTCGACGAAAACGGGACCTCCTATTTCGTCATGGACTACATCGAAGGCGTCAGCTTTAAAAACTACATTGCCAACAACGGCGGGAAGGTTTCGGTTGACGAAGCTCTGAATGTCATGATCCCGGTCCTCCGGGCATTGACGGCCGTCCACGCAGAGGGCTTCATCCACCGGGACGTGACGCCGGACAACATCTACATCTCCAAGGACGGCAACGTGAAGCTCCTGGACTTCGGCTCCGCCCGGTACTCTATCGGCGACAAAAGCAAGAGCCTGGACGTGATCCTGAAGGTGGGCTACGCCCCCAAGGAGCAGTACATCCGGCGAGGCCGGCAGGGCCCCTACACAGACGTCTACTCCTGCGCCGCCTGTTTCTACGCGGCGCTGACGGGATATCTCCCGCCCGAATCCCTGGACCGGCTGGAGGAGGACACCCTGGTTCCCGTCTCGAAGAGTGTGCCGGACATCCCCGCGTGGCTGGACAGGGCCATTTTAAAGGGCCTGGCCGTCCAGCCGGAGGACCGCTTCCAATCCGCGGCGGAGTTTTTAAACGCCATTGAGAACCAGCTGGTGGTGGAGGTCCCCGCCGCCCCGGCGGCGGCTCCAGCCGCTGCCGGAGGGCGCCGCCGTCAGATCCTCCTGGGGGCAGGGGCGGCGGTACTGGTCATTGCCCTGGGCCTGGGAGTCTTCGCGGCAAACGGCGGCGTCCGCCCGGAGCAGAGCCCGCCGGAGCCCGGGCAGGCCGAGGCGGAGCCTGCGCCGGATCAAAAGTCCGTGCCATCCCCAATCCCCGCGCCATCTCCGGAACCGGCGGAGCCCCCTCCGCCCCTTCGGCAGGCCGATGTGCCCTCCGTGACTATCCTGGGCCGGGAGTACAGCACAGACCTGCGGGAGCTGGAGCTGAGGGACGGCGATGACGTATTCGTGAGCGAGGCGGACCTGGAGGCTCTGGGGCAAATGATCAACCTCACCTCGCTGACGCTCCAGGGGAGCGGCATCCGCTCTCTGGAGTGGGCCGCGGACCTGACGGGGCTGGAGAAGCTGTATATCACTATATATGACTGCCCATACGATGAGCCCTGTCTGGACGACCTGACGCCCCTGCGGGGCATGACGCGGATGCGGGAGCTGGACCTCCCCAACACCAGCAGGCTCAAGAGCCTGGAGGGCCTGGAGAACATGACGAAGCTGGAGCGGCTGTATATCAACGGGAGCAACGCCCTCTACACGGACCTGGACCCCCTGAAAAACCTCACCAGGGTCACCACGTTCCACATCCCCGACCGGGCCAATACGGGCACATCCTATGACGCCTCCGGCATCGCCGGCATGACCAGCCTGACGGAGCTGACGCTGGAGCCCTCCATGGAGTCCCTGGAGCCCCTGCGAAATCTGACCGGCCTGGAGTCCTTGAACCTTTCGGGCACCTGGCATCCCGCCAGCGCCTTCCGGTCCCTGGAGCCCCTGTCCGATCTGACGGAACTTCGGGAGCTGCGGCTGGACCTGGGCGGGTGGGTCACGGACCTCTCGCCCCTGGCGTCCCTCACCGGCCTGCGGGAGCTCACCATCTACTCCGAAACGGGCAACGGACGGGGCAATCAGCGCCTGAAAGACATCTCCCCCCTGGCGAGCCTGACCAACCTGCGGACCCTGGAGCTCAACGAGGACGGTGTGACGGACATCTCCGCCCTGGCGGGACTGGAGCACCTGCAAAAGGTGAGTATCTACGAGATGGGGTCCCGAGCCGGATACCGGATCCAGGACACCTCCCCCCTGGACCACGTGCCCCTGGTGAAGATCACCGGGCGATGAGAAAGGAGACGTGCTATGAATCGGCAGGATCACTGCTGTTACAACTGCTTCCAAACCGTGGAGGACTCCGCCGCCCCCTGCCCCCGCTGCGGCTTTGACCCGGCGGAGAATCGGACCAGGTTTCCGGTGGCCCTCCCGGCGGGAACGGTGCTGAATAGCCGCTATATCGTGGGCCGCGTCCTGGGACAGGGGGGCTTTGGCATCACATACCTTGCTTTCGACACCCAGCTCCAGGCCAAAGTAGCCGTGAAAGAGTACATGCCCGGGGAGATGGCCACCCGCACCGGAACCGCGGTATCCGTCATGATGGACACCAAGGCGGAGGATTTCATCTACGGCGCGGAGCGCTTCCGGGAGGAGGCCCGGACGTTGGCCAAGTTCATCGGCCATCCCAACATCGCCGGTGTTTCCAGCTACTTTGACGAAAACGGCACGTCCTACTTTGTCATGGACTACATTGAGGGTGTCAGCTTCAAGAACTATATTGCCAACAACGGCGGAAAAGTGTCGGTAGACGAAACCCTCAACGTGATGATCCCGGTGCTCCGGGCGCTGACCGCGGTCCACGCCGAGGGCTTCATCCACCGGGACGTGACGCCGGACAACATCTACATCTCCAAGGACGGCAACGTGAAGCTCCTGGACTTCGGCTCCGCCCGGTACTCTATCGGGGACAAGAGCAAGAGCCTGGACGTGATCTTAAAAGTGGGCTACGCCCCGAAGGAGCAGTACACCCGCCGGGGCCGCCAGGGACCCTACACCGACGTGTACTCCTGCGCCGCCTGCTTCTATGCGGCCCTCACCGGGTATCTCCCGCCGGAGAGCCTGGAGCGGCTGGATCACGACGAGCTGGTGCCTGTGTCCCAGATGCTGCCGGACATTCCGGCATGGCTGGACAGGGCGGTTTTAAAGGGCCTGTCCGTTCAGCCGGAGGACCGGTTCCAGTCGGCGGCGGAATTTTTGGACGCCATTGAGAATCAGCTGATGGTGGAGGTCCCCGCCGCTGGGACAGAGGCCGCGGAGACCCGCGGAAGACCCGGACGGCAGGATCTCAAGCCCATCCTTCTGGGTGCCGCGGCGGCGGTCCTGGCCCTGGCGGTGGGTCTGGGAGTCCTGGGCAGCAGGGGGAGAGACGTCCCGGTATCCGGCGATGCCTGGGAGGAAGAGAACCTCCCCGCCCAGGAGCCGGTCCGGGAGGAGGCCCCTCCGGTGGTCATCGGCGGACAGTCCTATTCGGCCGGAACAACGAGCCTCACGCTGACGGGGCTGTCGGAGGGGGACCTTCCGGCCCTCGCCGCCATGGAGGACCTGCAGAGCCTGGAGCTGCAAGGCGGCACATTTGTTGATCTCTCCCCGCTGGCAGAGCTGCCCGCTCTGCGGAAGCTGACGGTGAGCGGCGACGGCAGCTATGACGGCTATGACTTTCAGAGCCTCTCCGGTCTTACGAACCTGACAGAGCTGAATATCCAGGCCACCTCCCTGGACAGCCTTCAGGGTCTGGAGACGCTGGTCAATCTGGAGCGCCTCACCATCAGCGGCGATGTGTTCACCTCGGACCTCACCCCCCTGAGCGGCCTGACCAGATTACAGACGCTGGTCATGTTCAGCAGCGACGGAGCCCTGGCCCTGGAGGACTTCTCAGCCCTCTCCGGCCTCACGGAGCTCCGGCAGCTTCGGCTGAACGTCCACGGGCTCTCCAGCCTCGCGGGGCTGGAGGGTATGACGCGGATGGAGAAGCTGCAGCTCCAGGGGTCCGAGTGCGTCTACACGGACACGTCGCCCCTGGCGGGCATGACCGGCGTCACAGAGCTGACCCTCCCGGAACGGGATCCCTTTTTTGAAAAGGGCTACGACATGAGCGGCCTGGCGGGCATGACTAAACTGACCGGTCTGCGGCTGCCCCAGTCCCCCACCAGCCTGGAACCCCTCCGGGGTCTCACCGGTCTCAAGTCGCTGTCCGTCTCCAGCGAGGAGCGGATCAAGGACGCCTTTACGGACCTCTCCCCCCTCAGCGATCTCACCGGGCTGACGGATCTGAATCTGAGTCTGTGCTACCGGGCCTTGGACATCGGTCCCCTCAGCGCCCTGACCAACCTGGAGAAGCTGTATTTGAACACCACCATCGACAACGCCGCCAGCAACGTCCTGCGGGACCTGACGCCCCTGGGCAATCTGGTAAATCTCACTGATCTGACCATCATGGAGTGGGGCGTGCGGGACATCTCCCCCCTGCGGAACCTCACTAAGCTGCAAAATCTCACCATTGGTGAGTGCGGCGGCTACCTGGGCAACAAAATCACCGACTGGTCCCCTGTGGACCATGTACCCAATGTCACCAAATACTGACCGAAAAGGAGCAATCCCCATGACAATGGCCTCCAAAACGCTCTGGAGAATCTCACCGTCCTGCGGGCGATCCGGATGTACGGCGGCGGCAGCGGCTCCACCTACACTGACGTGGATGCCCTGGCGGGCCTTACCGATTTGACGGAACTGTACCTGCCCTACCGGCGCTATGACTATGAAAATCCCCTGCCGCCTGTGAACCTGGGCGGGCTGAGGAATCTGACCAAACTCCAAACGCTGAATGTCAACGGTGACGTGGCCAACCTGGAGCCCCTGCGAAATCTGAGCGAGCTGCGTTCGCTGAATTTGAGCAGCAGCGGCCAGGACAGTGCCATGTCCCTGGAACCCCTGTCGGGTTTGAGCAAGCTGACAGAGCTGAGCTTCAACGGCAAAGTCCAAAATGGGGACCTGTCCGCCCTCTCCGGGCTGACGGAGCCGCGCTCCCTGCAAGTCTATCACAATTCGTGGAACAGCAGCAACTATACCAATACCTATATCCGGGACCTCACTCCCCTGTCGGGCCTCACCAAGCTGAACAGCGGGACCATCAGCGGGACGGCGGAGGGGATTGACACCTCGCCGGTGTCCCACGCAGCCAGCTGCGATATCAGATAAAGAGGAGGGATTATTCCCATGGCACAGATCGAATGCGGCCGGGGCCATCTGTACGACCCCGAGAAGTACCCCACCTGCCCCTACTGCAGCGGTGGACAGAGGATTACCGTGGCCTCAGCCATCCGCACCGCGCCCCTGAGGGGCCGCCCGGTGACCGGCGCCCAGAAAACCGCCCCCGTCTCCGTGACGGCGCCCCAGAAGACCGCACCCCTCTCCGGCATCTCCGTCACAGCCCCGCAAAAGACCATGCCCCCCAGGGGCTACGGCGTCCCCCATCCGGACCCCGCCC
>CANAWG010000037.1 GCA_947365245.1 uncultured Oscillibacter sp.
CGGCACCGTCGTTCCCGGCACCGTCATTCGCGGCACCGTCATTCGCGGCACCGTCATTCGCGGCACCGTCATTCGCGCCGCCGTCGTTCCCGGCACCGTCGTTCCCGGCACCGTCGTTCCCGGCATCGTCATTCACGCCGCCGTCGTTCCCGGCGTCGTTAGACTCCTGGCTTTGCGTCCCGACGGTTTCCGCGTCATCCGCCGCGCTCCTGGCCTCGGAATCGGGTGCTCCGTCCCTTGTCCTGCTCCCGGCGTCCGTCATGCTCTCCACCATGGGGGAGTTCACGCTGGCAGCCACAGGGGCGCCCACGCTGGCGGACTCGTTCAGCTCCAGCACGTTCTGCCGGGTGCCCAGCTCCTGCTCCGTCACGGTCTCCAGCTCGGCCGCCAGCACCATATTCGCGTCCATCGCGGCCCCGCCCAGTACGATGCCCGCCACGCCGGCGGCCCGCAGGACCTTGCCCGCCTTCGCTCTCTTGCGATCCATTTTCTTCTCCATAACTGCCTCCTGTTCTGTTCTCACTCTCACACGTCTTTCATCCGTAAGCCCGCGTGAATTCACCTCTGGTTTTATTCCGTCCTCAGTATAACAAAGCAGGTCTTTCACAACCTCTTTCATATTGAAATTTCATCTCATCATTTGCAGCATATTGTATGCGGACCCGCTACGGTGTGCCCCCCTCGTCCAGCAGCCGGCACCTGACTCCTCCGCGGCCGCCGCTCCGCTTCCGAAAATCCGTGTCGATGCGCGCCCCGATGGCCAGGGCGTCCTCCCGCCCCACGCCGACACACAGCAGCAGATATTGTCTCTCGCTGTATTTCGTGTAGAGGTCCCCCTTGCGCAAACGCTCCCTGAAGATCTCCCGCAGCCGTGCGCCCTGCTTCTCCCAGTATCCCGGACCGGCGGCATGGCCTCCGGGGCCCAGAATGGTGCACAGGAGCAGACTGAAGCGGACCGGCCCCTCCCGGGCGGTCACCCGCTTCAGCACCCGGAAGCAGTCGGAAAAGCCCGGGAGCGCACAGCCATAGGCCCCTTCCCAAGCCCCCTGCTCCCGCAGACACCTGCCGATTTCCTCCGCCGTCTCCTCCGGGTGCCGGATCCACTCGCCCATCTCCCGGAACTGCGCCTGCCGCTCCCGGGAGAGGAAGCCGCCGTCCCTCTGGACCCGGACCGCCGCCTCCTGATAGGCCCGCTCCGCCTCCCGATACCGGCCCGCGGCCGCCAGGCTCCCAATCTGCCAGCTCTCCCAGCCCTCCCCGGGATAGAGGGCCGCCGCGCGGCCCGCCAGGTCCTCAATCCGCCCGAGCTCCCCCCGCTCCCGCAAATCGTGAAGCAGGTAGTTCAGGGCCCGGCCGTACATCTCATGGTACAGCCCGCTCTGCTTGATGACCCACATCTCATTGGAAAGCCTCGGCAGGAACTCCCCCTGGTACAGCGCGCAGGCCTTTTCGCACAGCTCCGCCCTCCGCCGGGGGGCCTCCTCTTCCTCGAACGCCCGAACCGCGCTCTCAAAGCTCCAGACGTCCGACTCCACCGCCGCGGCGCCGCTGTCAAAGGACAGCACGCCGTCCTCCAGCCGCAGATACTCCCCCGGCGGCAGGGGCGATTCCCGCAGATACCTGCGCAGGCGGAAGATCGTGTTGTTCAGGCTGGCGTTGGCGTTCTCCACCTCCTCGTCCCCGTAGAAGACCTCCGCCACGCTCTTCTTGCTGAAGCCCTGGCCCGGCCGGGTCATCAGCAGCTGGAACAGCTGGCAGAACTTGGAGTCCCCCTGCCTGCCGAAGGTCAGCACCTCGTCCCCATAAGCGGCGGAAAACACGCCGAACATTCTCACGCGCAGCTTCTTTACCATCCGCCCGCTACCTCCCCGGCTCCGCCCCGGCCTCCGCCATATGCGCCGGCTCCAGATCGTAGCAGTGGTGGATCAGGACGTCGTTGTCATCCCCGCCGGAGAGGAACTTCTCCCGGATCCGGCCGGCGATCAGATCCGCCTGGGATTTTGTGGTGTTGATAACCAGAAGCAGGTACTGACAGCTGGAATACCGGGCATACACGTCCCCGACCCGGAGGGCGTCCCCTATGTACTCCCCCAGCCGTTCCATCAGCGCGTCCTTCTCCTGGAGCCGGGGACTCTCCCCCTCCCGGCTCACCAGCGTAAGGAGGATCACGCAGGCCTTCTGCCCGCTCCGGATGATCCCTCTGGCCAGGAAGCGGTAGATGGCCTTGAACATCTCATAGTCCTGGCAGTAGGCGCCGGGCTTGCGGATCTGCTCCAGCAGCTCCCTCCGGACCTGCCGGATGTCCTCCGCCCAGCGGTCCTTCCGCCGCCGGTTCCGGTCCTCCGCCGCCTCCAGCCCCGCCCGGCGCCGCGCCAGCTCCCCGTCGGCCCGGGCCAGCAGCGTTCCGCAGGTGCTCCCCTCCTCCCGAAGGGTCCACACAATGGTCAGGGAAAGGGGGAGCTTCCCGCCCTCTTTCTCCCTGTCCGCCCGGAACCGGTTCCGGATCCGCTCCGCACTGGCCCCCGCCAGCTTTGCGTCCCCACAGTCCCACATGAAGATCACGAACTGGGCGCCGCTCCGTCTGCCCAGGATATCCTCGGGCCGGATCATGTAGGAGAGGAGCCGTGCCGCACGCCGCAGGCAGTCGTCTCCCGCCAGATACCCCCGCCGCTCGTTGATCCGCCGGATACCTTCCACCTCGCACAGGAAAAGCGTCCCGCCGGGCCGCTCCCGCATCCCGGCCGCGATCCGCGCCTCAGCGGCGTTTCTCATCAGAACGCCCGTCAGGCTGTCCAGGCGCTCTCCGCCCGGTTTTTGATCCATAGACCGCATCCCTCCCGCTCTTTGTTTCATGCCGGCTAAAAAGTGTGGTATTCCCACAAGTGGGACATTGCCACAATCATACATGGGAAAAGTGGTAATGTCAAACAAAAATCTGCAATACCACACATCTTACACATATTGGAGGGAGATCGGATGAAAGCTTTCAGCTACGGCGGCCAGCGGAACGTATCCGGCGAGCGGATCCGGCAGGCGCGGACCCGGAAGCGGTGTACACAGGCGGACTTGGCGGCAAGAGTGCAGGTAAGCGGCGTGATCCTGGAGCGGGACTGCATTTCCAGGATTGAAAACGGGCTGCGGATGATCCAGGATTTCGAGCTGCGGGCCATTGCCGCGGCGCTGGACGTGACAGCGGACTGGCTGTTGGACGGGGAGGAAAAATAGGCTTGCCGCAGACGGGAAGGTCTGCGGCAAGCCCGTATTTTCCTATATTTTAATGAATAAAAGGCAAAGGGAACACGCCCAGGGCGAATACCCCCATCCGCAAGGCCGGACGCCCTCATGAGCCCCCGCTCATATCGTACCTCCCGCGCAGCGTTCCCTGCACCACCCAGCGGGCGCCATAGCCCCGCCCTGTACAGGTGGAGAGGGTCAGGACCTGATCGCCGGCCTCCGGCACAACGCCGGTGTCGATCACCGAATTCTCCAGGCAGGAGCGGAGGAACTCCTCCTCCAGTCCGCTCTCCTCCAGGTCCAGCCGGTAGACCAGGCCCGTCACGCCGGCCTCGTAGGCGGCGAAGATCTCATACCGCCGCACGCCGTCCTCCGACACCAGGTAGATATCAGGGTGCTGCCGGCGATACTCCGGGTCGCCGTAGTGCTTCAGGGAGCCGAACATGGACCCGTCCCGCATCCGGTGGCCGTAGATGATGAGGTGGAAGTCCTCCAGGTCCCGGCCGTTGGTCTGCTCCAGAAAGACCGCGCCGCCGCCGCTGGGCTCCTTCTTCCAGTTGTGGGACAGGTAAAACTGGTTGTCCGTCCCCTGCGCCACCGGGTAGGAGAGCCCGGTACCCGGGATCTCCAGCCACCCCACGATGTCCCCGTTCACCTCCCGCAGGGCCGCAAGATCCGTCTCCGCCAGACGGGCCGCCTCCTCCGGGAGGGTCTCCGCATTCTCCGGAAGGGTCTCCGGCCTCTCCGCCTTTTGCACTTCGTCCAGCCCCGCCGTTCGGAGCGCCTCCTCGTTGGCCCGGGCCCCCCTCCAGCCGTCGTACGCCCTGTACAGGAGCACCCCAAGGCTGACGGCCAGCGCCAGTGCGAGAAATCCCCTCAAATACCGTCTTATCATTCCCCATGCCGCGGTCCCGGGACCTGCGGCCCACCCCCTTTCGCGACGCCATTTTACCGCGGCCCGCCCGAAAACGCAAGAGCCAAAAGAAAGGGCGCGGAGCGCAAATAAAAGTTTCGCCAGCCTTTTCAATGGCTGTGGGGTCCCGGGGCAAAGCCCCGGGACCCGCCGCGCACGGCGCGAAATCTCCCCAGTTCAAGCGCGTCTATGCGCCCCGTGGGCCGCGGACAGCGCCCATCGCCCCTAGTACTCCACCAAGCCAGAAATTGCAGGATGGCTTTGGAGCGGGATTTTCGCAGGGCAAGGCGGAGGACGCAGACAGCCCGCAGGAACATGAGGGCGCAGCGCCGGGCGTTCCAAAAACCCACATTTCTGAAAGCCGCAAAAAAGCACACTTTTGGGAAATGGCGGGAACACGGCCGGAAAGGAAGTCGGGATATGGCGAAGAACGCGGCGGTGAATTGCGAATTGAATCAGGACGCCGGAGCCGCGGGGGCCCGCCTCACCGGGGACCGGGCCCAGCTGGAGCCCCGTCTGACAGCCCTGTAGAGGAAAGGGCCAAGTATGCTGAGCCTGAGTCTGCCCCAGGGGGAGCACATGACCATCGCGGAGAGCGTGGTGGTCCAGGCGGACCGGATCTCCGGTGAGCGGTGCAAGCTGATGGTCCAGGCGCCCCGGGAGGTCCCCATTTTAAGAGGAGAGGTCCTGGAGCGGCAGGGCGGGCAGCCTCCCGGCTGCGTGGTCAGGACGGACCCCTGGCGCAAGCCGGAGCTCCGCTGAGACCGGAGCAAGGCCCTGGCGGCCACGCGGAAGACCCGGAGCCGCAGCCTGGAGAAGCTGAGCGCCGGCGACGACGCCGCGGGCCTCACCATCTCCGAGAAGATGCGCGCGCAGATCACCGGCTTGAACGCCGCCCGGAAGAGCATCAAGGACGGCATCTCCCCGGTGAAGACCGCCGGGGGCGCCATGCAGGAGATCCAGGACATGCTCAACCGCATGGACTATCTGGCCTACCCAGTCCGCCAACGGCACCTATCAAAACGAGGTTGACCGCGAGAACCTGCAGAAAGAGGTCAACCAGCTCCTCTCCGAAATCAACCGCATCGCGGATTCCGCCAACTTCAACGGCATCAAGCTGCTGGGCGGCTCTCTGGACCCCAAGGCGGCCCGGAATATCATCAGCGATCCCACCTTTGAGGGCATGAACTCGATCCTGGACTTGTTCGAGGACGCCAACGATAAGCCCACTCTGAACGGCATCCAGGGCTCCTCCGTCATCACCCACAAGGACGCCGGCGGCGACGGGAAGACCAGCTTCGAGCTGGACCTGTCCAATTTCGCCGCCGAGGGTCTTGACGAGGGCAGCGGCGTTTTGACGGTTTTGAAGTTTGAGACGGCCAATCAGGACTATAAGGATGCGGCCGCGATCTATGACAGAAATATGAGCCAGTACCAGGCCGATGGAACAACAGCCGGCACTACTTTCACGGGCCTGACCGACAACTCCACCTCCAACATCAACAAGGGCACCAAGGCCGCCGGCACCCAGCTGGCCGACGTGGTCACCGAGCCTTTCAACGCCAACAAGGCAACCGACGGCAACGGCCTGAAGCCGGGCAGCACCTCCTATGTCTTCGCCATGACCGACGAGACCCTGAACGGCAAGTACGGCGACAACGTCAAGGTCATTGACGTCCGGGATCTGGCCGACGCCAACGACGACGGCGTCAGCTTTATCAAGGATTAGACCGGCCTGCACACCGCTCTGTCCCGTCTGACCGCGGCTGCCGCCGACAACGAGATGTGGAGCGTCCAGCAGAATGAGCGCGGTGACCGTATCTGCCTGCGTGAGAAGACGAGCTGCTCCGGCGATGCCGATCTGACCACCGTGGAGGGCATCCAGAAGCAGGTTCAGATGTTCACCGGCATCAGCGCCAACACGGAGACCATCGAGGCCACGGGCAAGACCCTGCAGCTCCAGATCGGCGACATGCACGCCGAGGCTCCGGGCCTGAAAGATCTGAAGATCGATGCGGGCCCTACGGCGGGTATCGGGGGGAGTGGTGGCTGCGGGGGGGGCCGGGGCGGGACAGAGCCCGCCCCCTACAAGTGACTCCGGGAAATGTCTGTAGGGACGGGCCTCTGTGCCCGTCCGCCCCCGTCTTTCGCTAAACGCAGGAGCCATCTCCGCCTTCCAGCCCAGCGGCGGCGGCGAAGAGACGCTGGTCAATTCCCTGACCTCCACCCCCCTGCCTGCAGTCATACCGCGGGCAGAAGACATTCCAGATTTTGGCGGCACTCTCTCACCGCGCCCCGTTTTCTTTCTCTTTTCCCCGCAAGGGGGATGCGGCATCTCTAAGCGGCAGAGCCGCTAAGAGATGCCCAATGGACCGTGCACGGCCCGTTTTCTCTTCGCAAAGAGAAAGATATACGGGGCCCCGCCGAAGCCCAGCGAAGCGGGCTCGGCGGGGAGAGGAGGAGAGAATGGAGCGGGTGGAGTTTTCGCTCCGCAGTGGAAAATCCAACGTCCTCCCGCAGGGGCCCCCAACGTCCTGACGGTTTTCTCTTATCGTGCAGAAGATTTTCTGCTACCACTCCTCTACTTTTTGTGATATCATATTTCCAGCCAATCAAGGGAACCATTACCATGCTGCATCCGCTGTTAGCCATCATCTGCCTCTCTTTATCAGCCCGGGCCCGCCCGACGCCCTGCTGGGCGCCGCCTGGCCCACCATGTACGGAGAGTTCGGCGTTCCCGTGTCCTACGCCGGGCTCCTCTCTATGATCATCGCCGTGGGAACCGTGGTCTCCAGCCTCCAAAGCGACCGCCTCACCCGCCGCCTGGGGGCCGGAGAGGTCACCGCCATCAGCGACGCCATGACCGCCGCGGCCATCTTCAGCTTCTCCATCAGCCACTTCTTCCCCCTGCTCTGCCTCTGGGCCGTGCCCTACGGACTGGGAGCCGGCAGCGTAAACGCTGTCCCGAACAACTACGTGGCCCTCCACTTCGCCAACCGCCGTATGAGCTGGCTCCATTGCACGTGGGGCGCAGGTGCGGGCATAGGTGGTGAGCTTGGTCAGCATGCAGCCCACCTGGGACCCGGGGATGATCTCACGGCAGTCCCGCGTAACCAAGGCGCTGGCCACCAGCTGGTGATGCAGCCCCTGATAGCAGGTCTCCAGGAGCTTCTCCTCCGGCACCCGGCCGGGGATGATTCCCGCCGTGGTGAAAGGGTGGCGGATGGTGCTGTCCTCCTCGTCGAAAGTCAGCCAGTACTTCACCAGCTTCCTGCAGCGGACAAAGCAGTCGCGGCAAAACCGGGTGAGCACTCCGCCGCCCGCCGGTCCGCCCAGCCGTTGTACTTCATCGCCAGACTCAGCGGCATCTCGTAGTGGCTGAGGGTCACCAGGGACTCAATACCCAGGCAACGCATTTCCGTGAAGAGGTCCTCGCAGAACCGCAGCCCTTTCTCGTTGGGCGCGGTCTCCTCCCCGGTGGGGTAGATGCGGGTCCAGGCGATGGAGACCCGGAGCATGGTGAAGCCCATCTCGGCGAACAGGGCCAGGTCCTCCTTATAGCGGTGGTAGAAGTCGATGCCCCGGCGCTTTGGATAATAGGTGGTGCCCGGGTCCGCCATAGCCTCCCGGATGGTCTCATCGGAGACGGCCACGTGGGCGGCGTAGTTCTTTACATCCACGTTGGGCTTGTAGCCGGCCACATCCGCAACGCTGGGGGCCCTTGCCGTCCTCGTTCCAGGCGCCCTCCATGTGGAATCCGTGGTCCAGATAATGAAAGTGAAGACATCCGTGGGTGAACACATGCTCTCATCCACTGAGGACCCTGAAAATTAGAAAGGCAGAGACAAAACGCACGGAGATCCATAAAATCCAATATCACACTCTTCGGCTGACGATGGTGCGCAAGAGGTGCGATTGGAGCGAACGCGCTCCACGATGTGTAAGACAGCCGGACAAAATTCACAGTGCTGATGACACGGAGAGACAAACCGGAACACGGTGCCCCGCCGTGTTCCCCGGAACGGAGGATATGATGGCAAGGGAAGTTCAGCCCAGCGACACACCAAGGGCCGCGGCGTACGCCCTCTGGATGAAAGCCCCCAATCCAATGGTCACGTTTTTCAAAACGCTGGATGTGACAAATCTGGTCAGAGTGGGCAGACGGAGACAGATGAAGTTCAATATGCTTCTGGACTACTGTATCGGACGCGCCGCCGCACCGGTGGAGGAGTTCTATCTCCTCCCCGTTGGAGACAAGCTCATACACTACGACACACTCGCGGTGAATACGATTGTGAAAAACGCGGGTGGGGGCGTCAGCTCCTGCGACATTCTGTACACGGAGGATCTGGACGCATTCAGCCAGCAGTATTCGCAGTACACCGCTCAAGTGGCGCAGACCTGCCGGGACCGGGACTTATCCGGGGACAGTATGGTAATCGGCACATCGGCCATCGTCGACACGGAGCTGGACGGCGCCGTGGGAATGAACAGCGGGATTTTCAACAATCCCTTTCTCATCTGGGGCCGGTATCGGAAAAAGCGGTTCCGGTACGAGCTGCCGATCTCTTTCCAATTCCATCACACACAGATGGACGGCGCTCCCGCAGGCAGGTTTTTGGAGAATTTACAGCGGGAGATTGACCGTTTGAAATAGACAAATTCCGGTTAAGGAGGCCCTGCCATGTCCTCTCGCCGTCCCTTGCTGATTCCCGCTCTGCTGGACGACTGGTTCCCCCTGCTGCAATACGCTTTCGCCTCCCGGCACTGGGAGCCCGTGCTGCTGACGGAGGACCGGGGACTGGCCGACCTGGGCCTGCGGTATTTCCACAACGAGCTGTGCTATCCCGTCTTTCTGGTGGCGGGGCAGGTGCTCTCCGCCCTGAACTCCGGGCGGTACAACCCCGCCCGGTGCGGCGTGCTCATGGGGCAGGCCGGGGACGAGTGCCGGGGCTCCTGCGGAATCCGCCTGACCCGAAAGGCCCTGGACAAGGCCGGGTACCCGGACGTGGCCCTGCTGAGCCTGAACGTGCGGGCGATCGACCGGGACACCGGTCTGCCCATCACGCTTCCGATGATCCGCCGGGCCCTGGCCGCCGCCGTGTGGGGGGACACGCTGGCCATCCTCCGCAACCAGACCCGGCCCCGCGAGGCCCGTCCCGGCGAGGCAGAATCCCTCTGGCGGGCCTGGATGGAGGCCCTGGGGGATGACCTCCGGCAAAATAAGCCCCTGACCCGCCGCCGCATCATGGCCCGCTGCCGGGAGATGACCGCCGCGTTCCGCCAGGTGGAAACCATCCCCCGGAAAATCCAGAAAGTCGCCGTCGTAGGGGAGATTTACACAAAGTACTGCCATCTGGGCAACTGGAATCTGGAGCAATTTCTGGCGAAGGCGGGCTGTGAGACCGGCGTGGGCGGCCTCACCTGGTACGCCCTGTACTACATGGACTCTCACGCCCTGAAAGGCTCCGCCCCCCAGCGGAAGCTGTACCGCCTGCTGGCCCGCTTCCTGGGCTCCGTCCAACAAGAGATGCTGGATATCTTAAACGGGGCCGGCTATGCCGCCCTGCCGCCCCTCTCACAGATGAAACGGCAGGCGGAGGGCCTGGCCCCTCTGCGCTGCACCGTGGCAGACGGCTGGCTCATCGCCGCCGAGGCCGCCGCCTGGGCCCGCCTGGGCTACCGGAAGATTCTCTGCGTCCAGCCTTTCGCCTGCCTGCCGGGGCACATTCTCGGCAAAGGCCAGTACGCCGCCCTTCAGCGCAAACTTCCGCAGGCCCGGCTGGTCAGCGTGGACTACGACGCCAGCACCGGCCCCGGCACTGTGGAGAGCCGCATCCGAATGCTGCTGGACGAGGAATTGGAGCCGAATTAGATAATACAGTTTGTATATTTCTTTCTATATTATACATATTTTAATTGTTGGCGCCGGCAATTGCCCGCGTAAACTCCGCTGGGCGGTCTTTTTTCACGCACAAACGATTTTCCGCGGCAGTTCTAAGACATTAAGAACCTGTGTTCATAACCGGGGGATGCCGGATGGGCGAGGATTTTTCTCGCCAGACAAGGAGATTTTCCGCAGCCATACCGGCGTATGGCAAGGGGAATCGACGCGGTATGGCGGGAAAAAGGCCGCTTATACGGCGTTCAACGGTTGTGAATACAGGTTCTAAAACCGCCGCTCTTTATCCCCCAGAAGCAGCGGCGCGGTAACGCCGGCAGGTACGGCGGCTGATAGAAGGCAGCCGCTATGAAGCGCATAGCCCAAAATCCTACGGCTCTTAATTTATCAAAAAAGCCATCCCTCTGCTGAGGGAATTGCGGCCATGAAGTTGTACTATGCAATGTAGGCAGAGTATGCAAACCGCCCGGCGGGTCTGTGACCTGCCAGGCGGTTTTTGTTGATCTCTGCGGCCCGGAAATTTTTCTTCACTTTTTCCTCCGCGGAAAGCTGTTTTGCGCGCAAAACCTGTGCCGCTGAAAGCCCTGCGGACAAAGGAGGAAAAAAGGAGGTCAGCACCATGAAGCGCCGTAACCGCAGAGGCTGTGAGCTGCCGCCGCTGGCGGTGAGCGGCGCGGCCCGCGCCGGGGATGCCGACGCTGTGGAACAGGTCTTGCGGTACTATGAGGACTACATAAACAGGCTCTGCACCCGGACAGTCTGCGATGAAAGCGGCTCTCCTCACGCATGTCCGGCGAATGCCAAGGCAAGAAACCTCGACCTCCGCTGTTCGCCTTGATATCAGAGCTACACCATCACGGCAAAACCGCCTTTGAAATAACGGGTGTTCGTTCAATGTCCATCTGGAGCAAGCGGTCAAAATCGATTTTCCAGCATCGAGATCCCCGCGTTCTCCGTTCCCCCTTCCGCCGTGAGTCCAGCGGAGCGAGCCGCGGTGGAAAGCGAAGAAATTCCCACCAGAGTGCAGTTTTCGGCGAAGCCGGAAACGGAACGGTGGTGGGATTTTCTGAACTGGATTGTCCGCCCACTTTTGATGCACTTTGTGTTCCCCGTCCCTCTCCGCCGCGAGTCCAGCGAAGCGAGTCGCGGTGGAAAGCGAAGAAATTCCCACCAGAGTGCAGTTTTCGGCGAAGCCGGAA
>CANAWG010000038.1 GCA_947365245.1 uncultured Oscillibacter sp.
GCAAGCAAGCAAGCAAGCAAGCAAGCAAGCAAGCAAGCAAGCAAGCAAGCAAGCATAATTGCGCCCTTTTTTCCTGTAAAATTATATCTCAACTTAAAAGGCCACCTGGAAAGCGTTTACGCTGTCCGGGCGGCCTTTTTGCGCTCATTTGAGGAAAAAGGAGGCTGAACAGTGGATCAAAACTATATCGCGCCAGCGGCTGCGCTGAAAAAGCTGAAGAAGGCCCGGAGCCTGCCGCAGACAGTTTACCTTTACGGGGCCACCGGCTACGGAAAGACGGAGCTGGTGCGCCAGTACCTGTCAGGCCGCAGATACACCTATCTCTCCTGCGAGGAACTGCCCTGGGAGGATGGGGCGTTGCCAGCGGAGGAACCGGGCAGGCAGAACCGCCGGGTGGTGGTGATCGACGACCTGCACCGGCTGAAAAGCGAGGAGCTGCGCCGGGAGATTATCGCGTTGGAGGAACGGGAGGATATATGGCTGATCCTGATTAGTCGGAGCCCTCTCCCGGCGTGGCTCATGCCCCAGCATATCAAGAGCGTCTTTGTCGTGATCTCCGAGAAAGACCTGCGGATGGGCCGGAATGAGATTGCCGCCTACCTGGAGGCCCGCAGCATCGCCTATACGGAAGAAGATATTCAGTATTTGCAGGACACCGCCGAGGGCAACGCCTACGTCCTCCACCATGTAGCTCTGCGAATGAAAGAGGGCCAGTCCCCCGGCCCGGAGCTGCGCGGGGAAATATGGGACGCTTTTGCCGTCTACCTGGAAAATGTGGTGCTGGTACGCTGGGACAGCGACCTGCTGGAATTTTTGATGCAGGTCAGCGTGGTGGACGAATTTACGCTGGAGCTGGCAGAGATGATCTCCGGCAACCTCCATGTTACCGCCCTGCTGGAACGGGCGGCGGAGGCCGGGAACTTTATGACCCAGGAGGACGGCGTGTACCGTCTGCGCCCGGTATTGATCCAGGCTCTGCGGAACCGGGCGTTAAAGCTCTATGGCCGGGAGCGTGTCAGGGATTACAAGTACAGCGCCGCCCTCTACTACGAAATGCACGATGAAGTTGTCCCGGCATTGAAGCTGTTCGAGGAGTGCGGCAAGACCGAGCGCATCAAAAACCTGCTGATCCGCAACGCCCGGATGAATCCCGGCAACGGCCACTACTACGAGCTGCGCCGCTACTACTTCAATCTGGACGAGAGGGAGATCGCGGACAGCCCGGTGCTTATGGCGGGTATGAGTATGCTGTGTTCCATGCTGATGGACGGCGAAAGAAGCGAATATTGGTATGAGAAGCTGAAAGCCTACGCCGCCAACGCCAAGGGTGGCATACGGCGGGAGGCCCAAAGCCGTTTGGCCTACCTGGACATCGGCCTGCCCCACCGGGGGAGCCGGGATGTGCTGGCGGTGATGAAGCATATCCCTGCCCTGCTGTTCGACAAGGGCAATCAACTCCCGGAGTTTTCCGTCACCAGCAACCTGCCCAGCACCATGAACGGCGGCAAGGACTTCTGCCATTGGAGCCCCGATGATACCATGCTGGCGAAAACGGTGGGGCCGCTGGTGGAGCGTGTGCTGGGCCGCTACGGGATAGGGCTGGTCAAGGCCGCCCTGGGTGAAAGCTATTACGAAAAGGGCGAGGACAATTACAAGGTCATGACCCTACTGACCAGGGCACAGATGGAGACAGAGCGGGGCGGGACAATGGAGATCGCCTTTTCCGCCGTGGGCATCAGGATCAGACTGGCCCTGTTCCAAGGGGACATACAGGCGGCGAGGGAACTGCTGGCGTCCTTTGAACAGTCCGCGAAGGAGAACCGCGCCCTCCAGCTCCTGCCCAACATCCAGGCTCTCCGCTGCCGTCTGGCCTTATACGAGGGCAACATGGACGCTGTGGAACGCTGGATGAAAACCGCCCCGGACGAGGATATAGAGTTTTGCAGTTTGGAGCGTTACCGCTACCTGACCAAAGTACGCTGCTATCTGGCGAACGGCGAGTACACAAAGGCCCAGGCCCTTTTGGAAAAGCTGCGCTACTACGCCGAGCAGACCAACCGGCCCTATGTCCGCATGGAAACCGGGCTGCTGTCCGCTGTCACCAAGGAGCGCGTGGGCGGGCCGTGGCAGGAGGAATTGACCGCCGTTCTCCGGGAGGCGGAGAGCTACCGTTTCCTACGGCTCATTAGCGAGGAGGGCGCAGCAGTATGGCCCTTGCTCCAGCAGGAAAAGAAAGCGTTACAGGGGGCCGGGACGTTGGATAAGGACTGGCTGCGCCGGGTGCTGGACGAGGCTGCGGAGGTGTCCCGGCGTTATCCGCTCTATCTGAAAAAGCGGGCGGCAGCGGCGGCGGATTTCAGCGGCACCGCCCTGACGATCCTCCGTTTACAGGCGGATGGGCTGTCCCTCAATCAGATTGCAGGAAAATTAGATATGAAACCATTTTCTGTTTCCTATCATATCCAGGAGAATTACCGCAAGCTGGATGTTTCCCGCAAGGCGGACGCACTAATTGCGGCCCGGAGCCTGGGACTCTTATAGACAGTCAAAGGATATTTGGAGATAGGAGGCGAACCGCTTATGAGCAAGGACAGCTCCAACCAACACTTTACCCCGCCGCGAAAGGCGAAGCCCATAGACCCCGTTCAGCGGTTTGGCATGGAAGTAAACTGCGAAACCATTTACGTTGTCTTTTGCGGGGGTTTTCCCACGCTGTCGGCGTACCTGTATTTTCAAAAGGATGTGGAGGTCTGCCACGTCAGCACCGCCGAGGAACTGCGGGGGCTGCTGACCGGCGCGGACGGCATACCGGCTGATCTGGCCGTGATATACAGCCCTGACTTCCAGATACTCCCGCCTATGGCGTTCTTTTCCCCAGTGGACGGCCACGAGACTATGGTGCAATTTTCCCTTGACGCCGCGATTGCCGACGAGGACGGGCTGAACGAATGGTGTTCCTTGATAGACAGCCTGCGGGCCAAAAAACGGCAGTTTGTAGAGGGATATAAACGATACAGCGAACTATACCCCGAATCGAAGGAGGATTCCAAATGAAGCGCAGAATTTTGAGTATCATCACCGCTCTGGCCCTGTGCCTAAGCCTTTGCCCCACATGGGCGCTGGCGGCGGAGGCGGACCCGTCCCTCTGCAAGCACCACCCGGAACATACCGAGGACTGCGGCTACACCGCCCCCACCGAGGGCCACGACTGCGGCCACCGGCACACGGCGGAGTGCTACACGAAGGGCGTCCTTCCCGACGCGGACGGCGGCGATTATTACGAGATCGGTGCGGACACAGAAAACCTGCTGGACTGCCAGCACAGCCATGACAGCGAGTGTGGCTATGTAGAGGCCGACCCCGGCGCGCCCTGCGGGTATGTGTGCCGTATCTGCCCCATCGAGGACTTGATCGCCGCCCTGCCGGAGCAGGTGACCGAGGACAACGCGGCGGATGTGCGGGCACAGCTTGACCGTATCCTCGACCTTTACCGGGAACTGAACGAGGACGAACAGGAGGAGATCAACCTCTCCCGCATCTATGCGCTGCAAGGGGCGCTGGACGCGGCCAACGACCCCGACATGATAGAGGGCGAAGTGTCTGTCACTTATC
Source organism: uncultured Oscillibacter sp. (assembly GCA_947365245.1). Taxonomy (GTDB): domain Bacteria; phylum Bacillota; class Clostridia; order Oscillospirales; family Oscillospiraceae; genus Oscillibacter. The sequence goes on from CANAWG010000038.1 coordinate 3,613, forward strand.
AGGAAGCGTCCTGGAACGGCAGTGAAGTGACCTATACGGGCAAAACCGAAAACTGTACGTCTGTTGAAGGCAGCACCGAGGCAGTCACATGGAACGCGGGCTGGTATGTGGTCAACAGCAGTGTTACCATTTCCGAACCCATCACCGTCACCGGGGCGGTGAACCTGATCCTGGCGGACGGCTGCACCCTGAACGCGCAAAAGGGCATTGTGGTGGAAACCGGCAACAGTCTGACTATCTACGCCCAGTCGGGCAGCGGAACGCTGAACGCCACAGGTACGACAGACAGCAGCAACAACGCCAGCGCGGGCATCGGCGGCAGCACTTCCTCCTTTGACAGCGGCACAATCACAATTCACGGCGGCGCGATCAACGCCACCGGCGGCAGCACGGACTCCATTGGTTACGGCGGTGCGGGTATTGGCGGCGGCACCCCCAACTATGGGAATGGCGGCAGCAGTGGCGCAATCACCATTTATGGCGGCACGGTCACCGCCAACAGCGGCGAAGGAGGCCTCACTGGCGCAGGGATTGGCGGCGGTGGTGGAGAAGAAGGTGGTACCAGCAGCAATATCACCATCTATGGCGGCAGTGTCACAGCGGCGTCCATTGACACAAGCACTGGCGGCGCAGGGATCGGCGGCGGCAGTGGTTTTACGCGCGGCGGCGGCGACAGTAATATCCAAATTCACGGCGGTACGGTAAACGCCACAGGTGGCTACATGGGCGCAGGCATTGGCGGCGGTGCTGACAGCGCTGGTACGTCCGGCAATGGCACTGTCACCATCAGCGGTGGCACCGTGACCGCTATCGGAGGCAAGTATGCCGCGGGCATTGGCGGCGGCGGTGGATACTCTGCCCAATATAGCAGTTGTACCGGCGGCACCGGCAGCGTCACCATTTCTGGCGGCATTGTGGACGCCACAGGCGGCGCGGGGAACTCCAGCGGCAATTACGCAGGCGACCCCATCGGCAACGGCGGGAACACAACCGCAGCGGCGACCGTCAGCAAAACCACCGGCATCGTGTTTGAGAACGGCGCGGGTACTGTCTGCGGCGCTGTGACCCTTGACGGGAGCTATACTGTCCCTGCGGACTATACGCTGAACATCCCCGCCGGAGCCAGCCTGTCCGGGAGCGGCACATTAAACGGCGGCAGTGCGTTCACTACCGAAAATCTGACGGAGGATATGATCTCTGTCCCCACCAATCTCTATTATAACGGGGAGGACAGGACGGAGTATCTGACAACCGAGCTGTCCACCGCGCTGACCAAAGGCGTTACGATTTGCGGGCAGACCTTTACGGTTAGCGGCTGGACATTGGCGGTTGAAAAAGCGGCGGACAGCGACTTGACCTATACCGCTACTTATACAAACAACAGCGATAACACAAAAACCGTCCAGAAAACGATCACGCTCTTGCAGTCCGGCACAGACTTGACTGACGGCAAGGTAAAAACCTACAAAGACGGCGCGGAGTGCAGCGACTTCACCGCCGGCGACACCATCACCGTCAAGGCCACGCCCACGCCTACCGGGGACGCTCCCCAAAAGGCGGCGGCACGTCTGCGGGGCGAGCCAGGTACGGGCCAAATGGCGCTGTATGTGGGGGATGCGCTTGTGTCGTCCGAAGCGGCGAATGCGGACACAGACGGCAGCTACACCATGACCGTCAGCGCCGCCGATGTGCTGCTTGCCGCGGGAGGCCCGAAAACGGGAATCACCCTCACCGCGAGATTCACAGCGAATGACAATATGGCGGACGGCGCGGGGACGGCAACGGTCAACATCACCGCTGCGGCGAAAGCCGAGAGGGACGGAAATGTTATTGACTATTTTGGCGTAAGCGATTTTGAGGGAACTAATAATTTGTTTTGCCAGAATGATTACGCAAATGCAACGATCACGCTCTTGGAGGATGTGCAGCCAGGCACCAATTCTGACGCAGGTACAACGTGCAGCGCAATGGTAAACATTACCTGCACACTGGACTTGGCCGGACATAACTTCACCAGCACAGATACAGCTATTTATGTTTTGCCTATGGGCAATCTGACCATCCAGGATAGCAGTACCGGCAAAACCGGAAATGTTTCTTTTATAAAAAGTGACGGAACGCTTACATTATACGGTGGAACCTTTGGAAAGATAGAAACTGCCTATACCCTTTCCAGTCTGCTGGCCAAAAACTGCGCCTATTACAGAGGCAGCACCCCCATCCTCCTGTCCGAGTTGGAGGGGCAAAAGACGCTGGACGGCACCGTGACCGTGCAGGAGTGCCGGCACAAGGATGTCACGCCGACTGCTAACAACGACGGCACTCATACCCTGAGATGCCCCTACTGCGGCTATACCAAGGCGGCGGAAAACTGCGACTACGGCGAATACACCCACAACGACACCAGCCACACCCGGATCTGTAAGCTCTGCGGGTATCAAAATGTGGAGGCGCATGAAATCAAATGCACCGCCGAGGCCAGCGGCACGGTCATAGCGGTGAGCGAAGCCTGCAAAACCTGCGGCTATGGGAAGGATTTAGGCACCGTGACGATCCACATTCCCAAGCTGGTCTATGGGGATCTGACCGGTGTGGTCACAGCGGAAAACACCCTGACGGAGCCGGTGGCGGTAGCTGGTAACGTGAAGAACCCGCTTGGAGAAACAATTATTTTTTCTGATCACGCTACTATCGGCCCTCCCACTATGGCTACTCTGACAGGCAATGCCCTTCTGAGTGCCGGAGAACATAAAATAAGAATTAATATTGTTATTATTCGTGACGAGAATGCTTTGGCGGAATGCGAGCTGACTTTCAATGTTGACCCCGCCCCGCTGACGCCCTCCATTACCGGCACAGCCAGCAAGCCCTATGACGGCACAACGGACGTTGCCTCCGGTCAGTTGTCAATCACCCTGACGGGAGTTGTGGGCAGCGATAACGTGACCGCCGCGGCCACAAGCTACGCCTACGACAACACCAATGCGGGAGAGAACAAGACTATTACCGCCAGCGGCATCACCCTGGAGGGTGACAGCAAGGACAACTATACATTGTCCAGCACCACCGCCACCACAACGGGGACGATTACCAAGTCTCAGCCCACCATTGTCTTTGCAAGCGGCTATAACCCCAGCAAGACCTATGACGGCCAGACAATCTCCAATCCTACGGCGGACGATTTGATCATCACCGGCGCGAATTTCAGCGATGTGACCTTTGAATGGAGCGCCACGCCCAAGGATGCGGGGACATATACCCTCACCGCCAAAATTGCGGAAACGAACAACACCGAGGCGGCGCAGACTGACCCGCTGACCGTCACCATCAGCAAGGCAACCCTGACCATCACCGGCGCGACAGTGGCATCCAAGCCCTACGATGGCGCAGACACGGCCACCGTGTCCGGCGTAACTTTCACCGGGCTGGTAAACGGCGAGACGCTGGCCCTGGGCACAGACTACACCGCCACAGGAACCTTTGCGGATGCGAACGCTGGGGAGGATAAGAGCGTCACCGTCACCGTGACCCTCACCAGCGACAAGGCGAAGAATTACAATCTCGCTCAAAATACAACTACGGCCACCGGCACCATCAACAGGGCCAGCAGCACCATCACCACGGCCCCCACCGCCACCGGGATCACCTACGGGGAGGCGTTGAGGGACAGCACCCTGACGGGCGGTGAGGGCAGCGTTGAGGGGGCGTTCACCTGGACTGCCCCTGCCACCAAGCCCAACGCGGGGACAGCGCAGTATGAAGTGACGTTCACACCCACCGACACGAACTATGACACCGCGACAGTCAATGTGACTGTGACCGTTGCCAAGGCCACGCCCACCCTGACCGCGCCCACGGCGGGGGCCATCCAGTACGGCCAGAAGCTGTCCGACAGCGCCCTGACGGGCGGCACAGCGACGAACCCCAACGGCGGCGCTGCCGTTGCCGGAACCTGGAGCTGGGCCAACGGGAACACACAGCCCACGGCAACCGGGGCTTTCCCCGTGGCCTTTGTCCCCAGCGACACCGCGAACTACAACACGCCGGGGAATGTTGACGCCAGCGTGACCGTGAACCCCGCCGAGCCGAAGATCACCCTGACCGTTCCCGCCTATCAGGTTGCGGGGAAAGGTGTCACCGTGACCTGCAAGGTGGAGAATCCCTATGACGCCGCCTTTACTGACGGCATCCCCAGCGCCACGCTGACCTACAAAATTGGGGACGGCGCGGAGCAGACGTTGACCGGCACCAGCTTTACCATCCCGGAGGGGACAGCCAAAGACACGGTTATCACCGTTACCGCCAGCACCGCCGCCGTGGACGGTAAGTACACCGCCGCCACCAAGACGGCCACCGTGACTGTCACTGATAAAATCCCCGTGACCATCACCGGCGTAACAGCCCAGGGTGGCACCTACAACGGCAGTACACACAGAGGCTACTCCGGCACACCCACGGCCTCGCCGTACAGCGGCAGCTTCACCGCCGCCTACACCGGGCGAAATGACACCAGCTACAACAGCACAACGGCCCCCACCAACGCGGGAGATTATACCGTGACAATTTCCCTCGCTGAAACGGGCACCTATATTGGCAGCTTGTCCCTGGACTTCACCATCAGCAAGGCCAGCATCACCATCACGGCGGACGATAAGCGGGCCGACGTGGGCGCCGCAAAGCCCGCCCTGACCTATACCGTGACCGGGCTTGTGAGCGGGGACACGCTGGCCGCCGCACCCACCCTGACCTGTGACGCGGATATGAACACCATAGGCCAGTACCCCATCACCGCCAGCGGAGCGGCTGTCCCCAGCGGCGGCAACTACAACACGGCTATCACCTACGTTGCGGGGACGCTGAGTGTCACCGATCCGACCATCCCCGTCACCGGCGTCACACTGAACAAGGCCAGCACAACCCTGACCGTGGGCGGCTCGGAGCGGTTGACCGCCACCGTTGCCCCCAGCGACGCCACCGACAAGAGCGTGACCTGGGCATCCAGCAATACCGCCGTCGCCACAGTGGACGCCAACGGCACAGTAACCGCCGTCAGCGCAGGCAAGGCCACCATCACCGTTACCACAGCGGACGGGGCCAAGACCGCTACCTGCACCGTCACCGTCAGAACCAACAGCAGCGGAGGCGGCAGTTATGTGCCCTCCGACCCCGGCAGCTCCACCATCACCGTTCCTGTGTCCGGCGACAAAAGCACCGTCCACGTCAGCGCCAGCGTGTCCGGCACCACCGCCACAGTGAGCAAGATCGACACCTCACAAATCGAGAATGTTATCGGGGACAACGGGCAGGCCAGCATGGTGGAGATCGACTTTACTGGTCTGGGCAAGACCATCGACACGGTGAAGCTGCCCACCGCCGCCGTCAAGGACATCGCGGCAAAGGCACAGAATGAGGAAGTCGGGGGCTTGACGGTCAAGCTCCCGGAGGCTGAAATCTCCTTTGACACCAATGCCCTCTCCGCGATCCAGGCCCAGGCAGGCAGTCAAATCACCCTGACCGTCACCCCGGCCAAGCCCGCAGACCTCAACAGCAGGCAGAAAGAGGCCGTGGGCAGCGCCCCGGTATTCGATCTGACGCTGCGGAGCAGCAGCGGGGCCATCACCGACTTCCGGGGCGGCTATGCCACCGTGTCCCTACCCTACACCCTTACGGCGGGACAGAACCCCTCCGGTGTGGTGGTGTACTATCTGGACAGCACCGGCAATATCACGCCCTGCACCACCATGTACGATGTGCGGAGCAAGTCAGCCATCTTCACTACCGGCCACCTGTCCCTGTACTTTGTGGGTTATGACCCCACAGCGGTATGGGTGAACCCGTTCTCCGATGTGGCCGAGGGCGCATGGTATTATGACGCGGTGCGGTATGCCAGTGAAAACGGTCTGATGGGCGGTTACGGCAACGGGAGGTTTGGCCCGAATGATAACCTCTCCCGCGCCCAATTCGCTCAAATCCTCTTTAACAAAGAGGGCAGGCCGGTTGTCAATTATCTGTTGCGGTACAACGATGTGGCAGACGGCGCATGGTACACCGAGGCTGTCCGCTGGGCCACCAGCCAGGGCGTTGTGAGCGGCTACGGTAACGGAATGTTTGGCCCCAATGACAATATCACCCGTGAGCAGTTGGCCGTCATGCTCTGGCGGTACGCCGGAAGCCCTGCGGCCACCGAAAAGGAGCTGCATTTCACCGATGCGGACAAGGCCAACGGCTACGCGCTGGAGGCCCTGCGCTGGGCCGTGGAGAACGGCGTCATGGGCGGCTATGGTAACGGCCAGTTGGCACCCCAGGGGCTGGCGACACGGGCGCAGGTAGCACAGATGCTAAAGAACTTTATAGAGTTTCAGCAGGAGGTAAGCTCTTAAAAACAGATGTCTCTTGTTCACATGAGGCATGATAGCGGAGATTTTCTTTCTGGCCCATTTGGTCAGTCTTATCAATGGATAGGGGCAAAAGTAAATGACCCGCGAAAAATCTGAATAACATCCACATTTTTCTACTGTTTGTATCCAGTGTATCAAGCTGCAAAAGGCGGCAAGGGAGAAGAAATCCCTTGCCGCTTTTTCTTTTTACGCTTATCAGCGGGAGGAAACGATATAAAAAGGTCTGATTATGCGGATTGAGGCCGCAAAATGGCAAGGGGATCGTCCCCCTCCACCCTATATTTTTCAGAAAACGCGGGTAGCCTTGTGGTTGCCCGTGACATTTTTTTCTTTCGACACCCTTTTACAAAATTCCCTATCAATTTATGGGGGATTTTGTAAAAGGGTGTCAGTTTATATCTGTGGATTTTTTACCAAGCAGACCGCGCCAATAGTAAATCGAAAAAGTTTACAATTTGCCGGAAAATGGCCCAGGTGCCGTGGCCCACCCTCCAGTCTGAATTTCCAAAAATTCAGACTGGAGGTAACGAAAATGGCAGACAGCCATCCGAAAAATCTTGACCCCCGGCCCAAGCGCCGGAGGGATGAGGAAAGTCCCTACGAGATATATACCGCTGGAATCAACACCCCGCACCCACACTTCTATCTGCTCTTTAAGGACAGCGACGGAGTAAAACGCTGGATGGAGATTGACAAGACCCTGTTCAATGCGTTCAATGAGTTTGAGTTGGACGATCTTTCTTTTTTCAACGAAGTGGACAGGCACTACGAGAAGTCCGAGGTGACGGAGGCGACGCTGAACAAACGGGCCGCAAAGCCCCAGGAGAGCGTGGAGGAAACCGTTTTTCAGCGAATAGAAGTGGACAAGCTGCATCAGGCAATCGCTAAACTGCCTGAAAAGCAGCGCCGCCGTCTGGTGCTGTACTACTTTGGGGAGTTTACATACGAGCAGATTGC
>CANAWG010000039.1 GCA_947365245.1 uncultured Oscillibacter sp.
TCCCGGATACCGCCGTGTCCTTAAAAATGGGCGACTTTAACACACCCTCCGTTTTTCGTTTTTTCAAAAGAAAGCGGCGGCTTTGAATTTGATATTTCAAAACCGCCGCAAGGCTGCTTGTATTTTGTTTGGGCGTGTTGATACCAGCCGCCAAAACAACGGTTTTTTTATTATGCCGTTGTTTTGGCAGAGGTGTTGAATTATTATCAGGATGCGTCTGCTGACGCAATCGAAACGCTGCCCCTTACATTTCCCAAAGCGCCGTCCGGGGCTTGGAGGTACAGCTTATAGGTTCCGGGCGTTGTTGCTGGAGGCCCAACGGTAAAATCCGCAATACATTCCAGCGGTTCACCCGACTGACGCAGGTTATTCACTGACCAATAGGACACATCGTTCTGCTCGTCCTTTGCGAAAAAGACTTTCATTCTGTTTCCCGTTTTCGCTGAAATGTCATACAATATTTCGTCCCCAGCGGACAGTGTGTATTCCCCCAGGAAGATAGTTTCTCCCGCTGCTACGGTCTTGAGATCAACGGGGATTATTGCCACACCAGTTTCATCATCCGGATCATCCATATCTCCCAACAGCTCAATCACTTCCGCCTCGGTCATATAGGAAACGCCTGTGATTTTGTTTTCTACATCACGGACAATTTTGATATTGACAGTTCCTTTTGGGTTCATATTCAGCGTGTAAAAGGATTTGTTGGGCCGGATGTCTAAAAAGATGTTGACAAGCTGGCCCTGGTAGTAATAATCCTTTCCATCCATTGTAACGCCCACAGCCCGGTATTCCGCCGTCTGCGCTTCGGCCCATTCTTTCTCCTGTTTCTCTATCAGCTCATCAAATTCATCGTTTTTGTCCAGTTTATCAAACAACATGGATTGGAAGTCCCACTTTCCATCCTCCAACGCTCGATCCAGCCAAAGTTCCAGTTCCGTTTCGTTCATGCAGTCCGTCAGAGTAGAGAAAAACGCAATTTCTTCATCGGCATACGCCTTTTCTGCGAAGTCGGCAAATAGAGAAGAATTTGTATCAAGTCCGCGCACAGCAACAGAGAAAAAAGCAAAGTCACCCTCGGTATAGAGCTTTTCAAGCCATGTCCTTTGAGCATTTTCGTTCAGCCGGGGGAAAGTGATTTCAAACAGAGGCAAACTACCGGCTTTATAATACCGATCTATCTCTGAAGAATTATCCTCAATGCTCACGGTCGTTTCTTTGGGATAGACAAAATTATCATAGGAACGGCTCCCTTGTCCAATCGCAAGAATTGCCCCAACCGATTTTCCTGTAGCATTTCTACCCGCGTTCGTGATGTCATAATCTCGCAAAGTGACATTATAAATGTGAGCGTTTTTAGCAACGCCGAAAAGTCCAATAATCGTTGCGTTTGGATCGGTCATTGTAAGCCCTTTAATTTCAAAGCCGTTACCTGTAAAGGTGCCGGTGAATGGGTTCTCCCACGTTCCAATGGGCGTCCATTCATCCGAGGATAGTTGAATATCAGCTTGCTGCATATAATTCAGACCCATGCCGTACTTGCCTGTGCCAATCGCTCTGAGCTGAGCTTCATTGTAAACTAAATAATAAGATGTTCCCTTAATATCCAATGTTTCCATTTCTGACGAATTGTCTGCTGTTTGCGAATTATCAAACAGTGGCGGTACGGATTTTTCTGTATTTATCGAATTTGGCACATCCGCAGCGGCGGCAGTAGGATAAATCCCGACGAAAGCCGCACTAAAAACAATACATAACGTCAGCATACCAGTCAAAAGCTGAATTGCTTTTGATTTTTTCTTGAATTTCATAATTGCGCCTAACCTTTCTTTTAGCAGTTGTTTATTTTCGCTTAAAGTAACAGCGCCAAGATTTTCCTTGTATCTCCCAACTGCGGCCATAGCGTCAAGCAAGGTTTTCCCGTAGTCCTGCGCGTGATTGCATCCCATTTTTGCGAGAACCGCTTCGTCACAGGAAAATTCGCACGCCTTTGTGACTTCCCGGCTCATAAGATACACGAGCGGGTTAAACCAATGCAGACAGACCGTAATCTGTACCAGCCATTTATAGAACATATCCCGCCGCTTGTAGTGCGTCAGTTCGTGCAGGACAATATATTGAAAATCCTTTTCAGAAATGTCCGCATTTGGCAATACGATACATGGGTGGAAAAAGCCAGTCAACAGCGGAGAAGAAACCAGTGGATTGATACATAGTTCTATCGGCTTTTTGATGCCTGCCTGCTCCGCCACGATGGAGAGCCGGTCTAAAAGTTCAATGTCAGAAACCGGGGTCAATCCAGCGTAGATATACCGTATAAAGCCTTGATAAACCGTTATCTTTCGGATCAACAGCCCCAGCGCAACCACCAGCCAGACCAGCCAGACGTGATTTGCCAACAGCCCCCAAATCTCTTGTAACGGATGGGCGGTTGTCGAATTTTCTGCTGGGCTGTTCACAGTTTCATTGTTTTTCTCCAAATCGACAGTAGGAGCAAGAATATTTCCCGGAGCGTTTATCGCAGGTTGCTGTGACGGTAAAGGAGCGGCCTGGGTGATTGCCTGATCTGCCGCCTGATAAGTTTTTCCCAGCAGACTTACTTCCGGCCCAAACGGGAGCAGCAGCCGCAAAACGACAACAAGCCAAATGTAATACTGCCATTGTCGGCTGATTTTATCTTTCAAAAAGTGTTTTCCCAAAAGCAAAGCCAGAATAAGCAAGCCGCCAGAAAAGGACATAGACAAGAAGATTTTCAAAACCGCGTTCATTGTTTCTCTTTCCCTTTCTCCAACAGCTTTTTTAAGTCCTCGTATTCCTCGTCCGTCAGCAAGTCGCCCATAATCAGATTGGAAACCAGACCTTTTGCGCTGCCCTCATAAATCTTATCCAGGAAATTTTTCGTCTGTACTGTCTGGTATTCTGCTTCCGAAATGAGCGTGGTATATTCGTTGCGGCGGCCAATTTTTTTTGCACTCAGAAAGCCTTTGTTCATCAGCCGCGACAGAAGTACAATCAGGGTGTTCTTTTGACATGGCTTGCCCTTGGCAGCCAGCCCATCCATGATATAGGGAAACAGCGTCACCTCCGACCGGTTCCCCCACACGATTTTCATAATTTCCAGTTCAGCATCGGATATTTGTTGTATCACGGTAATCGCCTCCCTGATGTATGACACGATGTTGATGTTAAAAGTATAACGCGTTGTTGTCTTTCTGTCAAGATAATTTTACCACCGATGAAAAGGTGAAGAGCGCTAACGCAGCAAGCATAGGGAATGTGGCCACACTTCCGAAAAACGTTCCCTTTTGACCCCGCCGGGCCGTGTCCGTTTTTGTTTGTTGGGATAGTCCCAAACCCTTATGCAAAGCGGAGACGACACTGGCGGAGATATGTCAGGCGCAACAACATATTCCGACAGATCAACAATGAAAAGGCCGCCTCAATATGTGCCAGTTAAGCGGGCGTCAAAAATCAGGAGCAAGGTGGTTATATCTGTCATCCTGGAAATATCGGTAAGATGGGGAAATCAGCCGGCGGGAATTGATTCCGCGGCTGTTTCGCGGCATCAATCTGGAGCGCCCCAAAACGGGATTGTCGAGAGCCCGTCAAAAGATTATAATGAAGCCAGTTTCCTGCCAGAGGCTTCATCCTCTGACGGATAGGGGGATATGTATGGCGATCATCGGCATCGACTTAGGCACCACCAACTCTCTTTGCTGCGTCTACCGCGGCGGCAGGGCAGAGCTGATTCCCAATGAGCTGGGGGAGTACAAGACCAGCAGCGCCGTCAGCGTTCTGGAGGACGGGAGCGTCCTGGTGGGGGCGGCGGCAAAGGAGCGGCTGGTCAGCCATCCGGAGGCCACCGCCGCCTCCTTCAAAATCTGGATGGGCACGGAGAAGACATTGACCCTGGCGGGGCGGAAGTTCAAGCCGGAGGAGCTCTCCGCCTTGGTCCTCCGCCAGCTGCTGGAGGATGCCAGGCGATATCTCGGCGAAGAGGTGGAGGAGGCGGTGATCAGCGTCCCGGCCTACTTCAACGACGACCAGCGCTGCGCCACGAAGCTGGCGGCCCAGTTGGCGGGGCTGAACGTGAAGCGCCTCATCAACGAACCCTCCGCCGCCGCTCTGTACCACCGCACCACCGCCCAGACCGGGGACTGCCAGCTGATGATCGTGGACTTCGGCGGCGGGACGCTGGATGTGAGCATTGTGGAGTGCTTTGAGAACATCATCGAGATCACGGCCATTGCCGGGGACAACCGACTGGGCGGGGACGATGTGGACCGGGCCATTGCAGAGCACTTTTGCCGGGAGAACGGTATGACGGAGGAGCAGCTGGCCCCCACCCTCCGGGCGTCCCTGTACCGGCAGGCGGAAACGGCGAAGATCGCCCTCTCCAGCGCTTCGGCGGCGTCCATCTCCCTCCAGCAGGGGCAGACGCGGTACAGCCTCGTTTTGACCAACGACCTGCTGCGCCAGCTCTGCGGTCCGGTGTTCCAGAAAGTCCGGACCGTCATCACCCGGGCCATGAAAGACCGAAGCCGCGGCAGCCGGCTGAACGATGTGATTCTGGTAGGCGGCTCCGCCCAGCTGACAGTGTTTGTGGACTTTCTCGAAGCGCTCTTTGGCCGCAGGCCCCATGTGGCCCCGTCGCCGGACGAGACCGTGGCTCTGGGCGTGGGCCTGTGCGCGGGCATCAAGGAGCGGGCGGAGGACCTGCAGGACCTGGTGATGACGGACGTGTGCCCCTTCTCCCTGGGGGTGGCCACCTACAGCCGCCGGGACGACCGGACGCCCCATATAGCGGTGCTGATCCCCAGAAGCAGTATGCTCCCCGCCAGCCGCCAGGAGCGCTTCCGCACCCTCCACGACAATCAGACGGGCTTGCGGTTTGAGATCTACCAGGGGGAGGGCTACTTCGCCTCGGAGAATCTGAAGCTGGGAGAGGTGGAGGTCCAGGTGCCCCCCGGTCCGGCGGGGGAACAGTCCGCCGTGGTGACCTTTACTTACGACATCGATGGGCTGCTCCACGTCAGCGCCCAGAGCAGCGGCGGGGACTTCCGGGAGCGGCTGATTCTGAACCCCAACCTGCACCTGACGGAGGAGGGGAGGGAACAGGCCATGGAGCGGATCCGACAGATCCAGCTGGCGGCCCAGGGGGACCAGCGGGACCAGCTTCTGCTGGAGCGGGCGCTGCGGCTCTATGTCCAGACCATCGGACGGCGGCGGGAGGAGGCCGCGGGTATCATCGACTATTGGAGATACCTGATGGAGACGGGCGACCGCATCCAGCGGCGGCGGGACTACGACCGGGTGAAGGAGCGGCTGGACCTGCTGGAGGCCGCAGCGGAGGAGGACCCGCTGGCGGACGGCCTCTGGTTCGGAGAGCCGGAGGAAGATGGTTTCGATCTGGAGTTCGACGAAGATTCGGAGGAGTAAGGGATGGACAGTATTTGGACGGCGCTGGGAATTGAGGCCACGAAAGATGTCTCCGCCATCAAGCGGGCCTACGCCGAGAGGGCCAAGACCTGCCACCCGGAGGAGGACCCGGAGGGCTTTTTGCGGCTGCGTCAGGCCTATCAGGCGGCGCTGGACTACGCCGAGGGAGAATCGGAGGAACCGGGCTTCTCCCTGTCCGGGTCTGAGTTGGACGAACTCCCGCTCCCGGAGAACGGGAAAGTGGCGGAGGACCCGGGCTGGGACCTCCGGGAAGTGGAGGACGAGGGCCCCAATCCCTTTGAGGGCGGCGAGGCCATCACGAGGTTCCTGGAGCTCTACACCGGAAAACAGCGGAAAAACCCGGCTATATGGATGGATTACGTCACCTCCGGCCCTTTCCTGGACGCCGCCTGGGATCCCCGGTTCACGTCTTTGCTCCTGCGGAAAGTCCGGGAGCTCCAGCCGGACTTTTTGCCCAATCGGGAATGCCTGACCTGGCTGAACGTGGCCTACCAGTTCTCCGGCGAAGAGGCCCGGAGCTTTGAGGGCATACAGGACATCTTTCAGATCGCCGCTTTGGGGCCCGCGCCCAAGACGCCCAGGGGCAACGAGTTTGCCGTCCTCCAGAGCTTCCTGGACTACCGGCACCTGAACGCCCTGGCGGACGCGGGGCGCTGGGACCGGGAGGCCGTCGAGGCCTTCCGGCAGGTGTTGAACCGCTACGCCCCCGCCTACATCCGGGAGCGGTGCGAACAGCGGGTGACGCCGGACTGTGAGCGTCACCCGGCGGGGCTGCGGGTGTTCATCCACTTTTTGAAACGGGAGGATCTGCCGGAGGAGGTCTATCGCTCCGCGTGGCAGAGGCTGGACCTCAAGAGCGCCGTGATGGGCCGGGCAAAGGTCCTCTATGGGCCCATCCGGGAGCTGGCAATCCGGCGCGTGCCGGGGATTGACGGGGAGGCGCCGCCGGTAAACTTCCTCCAGCTGACCCGGAACCTGGACGCCTATCTAAGGCGGATCAAGAAAGCCCCCGAGACGGAACCGGCGGAGTCCGAGGCGTTTTTCCAGACGGCGGAGATGCAGAAGGCCCTGCCGGTGCCCCGGTTTCTGGAACAGCAGCTGCTGGTCTATTCCCCCTGGCGGCGGGAGGGAATGGGCGAGGGCCTGGTCCGCCGGATGCTGAACTACTACCGGGAACACACAGACATCCCCCGGGCGGGGGAGGTGGTCTCCGGGCTGGAGAGGGACCTCCGCCTCTGCGAGGCAAAGCGCTGGAGCCGGGAGGACAGCGCGGCGGACCCGGAGGGGATCCCCTGCTATGAGCGGATGACCCTGCGGTACCGGCCCCTCTTCCGCTGGTGGCTGAACACCGCCTTTTACACCGCTCGGGACCCGGAGAGCGGGACGCCCCTGCTGGAATACCTGGAAAAATACCTGCCCTATCAGGAGGGATGGAGCCGCCGGTTTACCGTGCGGGAGGACGGGACGCCCCGGACCATGGCGGCGGCCATGGGTACGGTGGAGATCGACTGCTATCCCCTGCACCTGGAGTACCGTGTGAACGGGAAGCCGGTGTACCGACCCTGCCTCACCTGGGAACAGACAGCCCAGGAGAGCGGCGACTGGTTTGCCCTGCTTCTGCCCATTACGGCGGCGCCCTACGGGGACTTTGACAAGGTGGCCCGGGAGGTCTACCGCCGGTTGAACTACCTGCCTGTGCCGGAGGAGGACCGGGGCCTGATTGCCTTGTGCCTTGCGGGCCATGTGTGCCGCCTGCCCCTGGATCAGGAGACCGGAGAGCCGATGCCGCTGGAGGAGGCGTTTCCCTTGGCGCTGTCCATGGAGGGCGGCGGGAAGCTCTACACCGCCGAATGGCTTGAGGACGCGGGCGGCGTGACCATTTACCGGCAGACCTTCTCCGGGCGGCGGGTGCAGGAACAGCTGATGCCGGACCCCGACGGAACCTGGAGGCTGGCGCCCGGCCCTGTGGAGAGGCCGCTGGGCCGCGCGAGCGATTTTCCCCCAATCCACTTTCCCGCGGCCAGCGGCTTCGAGGCGGCGGAGCGGCGGCTGGCGGAGTTGACTGACCCCCGGTTCTTCGATCTCTCCCGCCTCCGGGAGCTGCCCGCCAAAATCTTTTACACCCCCGTGGGAGGTGTGGAGGAGCGCCTGTCCCATATCGACATTCTGCGGGAGCCGCCCAAGGTCAACGCCGAGGCGTTTTTGGCGGAGTGGGAAGGGGTCGAGGAGATTCCCCCGGACATGGAGCCAATCATCGCCAAGGTGCGGCGGGCCGTGGAGGAGCAGCCGAAAGAGGAAGAGCCCATCCCTCCGGAAATCCTGGTGACCGCGGAGGCCCTTTCCGCCCTGCTGTACCGCTTTTCCCGGGGAGAGCTGGAACGGCTGGAGATGGAATGGACCTCAGAGGGTCGTCTGGTGCTCTGTCAGGATGGAGACAAGTACGCCTGCCTCTATTTTGAGAACAGCTTTGGCCGGGGGGAACACTGGTACGCCCTGCTGGCCGACCCGGAGATGTACCGGACCATTGACTGCGGAGACATTGCGTACATCCCTTTCGGCATGGGGAAGCTGGCGGAATACTCCATCTTCCACAGTGTCCATGATCTCCTCCGGGACATCGACCTGGTGCTGGGCCAGATGGGTTACGATCAAATCCAGGAGGGCGGCCCGGGGGGCTGGCTCTGGAGCGGGGAGGTGTACCGCCAGGACGCCAAGCACAAGGTCCTCATGATGCAGCAGAAGCTGGGCGGTGTCCCCCAGACCCGGGGCCGGAATTACGCGTTCAGCAAGTTCGTCCTCAGCCGTTCCGCCTCAGAGCTGGAGACCGTGGACCTGGACGGGGAGCGGACGGTGACGGCGCTGAGAGCTGGGACCTACGGCCTCGCCGCCCAGGGATTGATTCAGTTCCTGATGGGCAAGCTGGCGGGCATCCGTGTCAGCTGGACCTTCCATCCGGCGGAGGGCGGAACAGAGTTAAAGCATTTGGCCCTCCTGCAAGATCAGGGGAAGTACATGATGTTCTGGCTGGAGGACGGGAAGCGCCGGGCCCTGGCCTACGCCTCGGACGAACCCCGGTGGTTTATGGGCCGTGCCCTGCCCGCCTGTCTCGTCCACGAGGATCCGAAGCGGCTCCGGAACGGAATCGACCTGCTGCTGGACGACATCGACAGCACGGAGCCGGTATTGAGCCAGCCGGGGCAGTTTGCGGAGGTTCCCTATGAGGAACTGCGGACGGCGCTGGTACACGAGATATAAGGAGGCACAGCGGCATGGATGAGATCTGGACCACATTGGGCCTGGAGGCCACAAAAGACGTCTCCGCCATCAAGCGGGCCTACGCCGAAAGGGCCAAGTCCTGCCACCCGGAGGAGGACCCGGAGGGCTTTCTCAAGCTCCGGCAGGCCTATCAGGCGGCGCTGAACTGGGCGGAGGGCGGAGAAGAAACAACATTTCCGTCCCCTGAACCGGAGACAGCAGAACCGGAGGACCGGGGCTGGTCGCTCACAGACGGGCCCGCCGTCATTGACGAGGGGCCGAACCCCTTCGCGGACCATCCGGCGGCAAAGGCGTTCCTGGAGCTCTATACCGGGAAGCGGCGGAAGGACCCGAAAGCATGGATGGACTATTTCACCTCCGAAGATTTTCTGGACGTGGCCCGGGAGCGGCGGTTCGCGGGGTTTCTTCTGAAGGAGGTGACGAATCTTGAGGGAGAGTACCCGCTCCCGAAGGAATTCGTGGCCTGGCTGTACATCGCCTATCAGTTCACGGTCAACCGCAAACGGGAGTTTCAGATGATGGAGTGGGCCCAGTTCGACGGGCTGGAGTTCATTCTGGAAATCGCCCAAAAAGCCCAGGTGCCCAAGGCCCCCAGAGGAAACGAGTGGGCCATGTCCTGCAGCTTTGGAGAGTATCTCGCCATGGTCTTCATGGCGGAGCACGGAACCTGGAATGAGAAAAAGATCGGACAGTGCAGCGAGATCATCGGCCGCTACGCCTCCAGCTACATCACGGACAGGGCTCAGCAGCGGGGCGATATGGACTACGAGCGCCTTCCCGCCGGACTGCGGCTGATGACCCACTTCTTCCGCCGGGAGGGCCTGCCGGAGGAGCTGTACCGGATCGCCTGGGAGAAGCTGGACTTGAAAACCGCCCTGATGGGCCGGGCAAAGATCCTCTACGGTCCTCTGCGGGAGCTGGCTCTGGATCGTCTGCCGGAGCTGGCGGGACAGCAGAAGGTGAGCTTCGCCAGGCTGCGGAAGGATTTTAGCGATTATGCTGTCAGCACTTACAAGAAAAGCAGTGAGAGTGCCCAGGCGACAGAGGAGGACATTCAAAGGACGGATGCTTTCTTCTCCCGGGAGGATTTTCAACAGGCT
Source organism: uncultured Oscillibacter sp. (assembly GCA_947365245.1). Classification (GTDB taxonomy): domain Bacteria; phylum Bacillota; class Clostridia; order Oscillospirales; family Oscillospiraceae; genus Oscillibacter. Next base: position 9,837 of record CANAWG010000039.1, read on the forward strand.
TTGCTGGACCGCCGCTTTGTGGAAGAGGATATGCTTCACACTGGGGTGACGGAAGCCCGCTGTGACTACTTCCTCCACCGCATCATCCAGTTTTATATTGAGTACAAGGATGCTCCCTGTGCCCAGTTGGTCAAGAATCGAGCCAGGGAGATGCTGGGCTATCAGGATCTGGCCGACCGGCTGCGGAGAGATCAGGATGCGGAGCTTGAGGAGATCAGGCCGACGCTTACAAGCTCTCCTTTCTTCCGCCACTGGCTGAATACCGGCTTCTACCATACCCAGGATCGGGAGACGAAGCAGCCCCTGTTGGGTTGGCTGAATCAGAAGCTGCCCTACCTGCCGGAGTGGAGCCGAAAGTTCCTGGAGGTAAAGGATGGGGAAGTTCCCAGTCCTGAGTCTGTTGACTGCACACTGGGCGACGAACATATCGAGGTCCGCTTCCATCTTCGCTACATGAGCTTCCTGCGAAACGGAGAGCAGATCTACCGCCCCTGTCTTCCCTGGGAGCGGGTGTCGGCGCTGCGGGACACGGACACGTTCTTTTTCCTGCTGCCTGTCACTATGGAGCCCTACAATCAATACGAAGCCGTAAAAGCGGAGATTCTTCGCCGCCTTGCGGACACCGCCGCCCCGGAGGACGGCAGGGCCTTTATCGCCGCTTGCCTTGCTGATCGGGTGTGCGGACTCCCGATTCCCGATGCGGTGAGTCTGGGGGCGGCATTTGAGCGGGATGAGGGGGATAAAGAGGACGAGTCTCTGCCGCCGGAATCCTTTCTGCCTTTTGAGGTCTATGCTGAGAACACGGAAGTTCTGTATGTCTGTATCTGGTTTCAGCAGGATCAAATCCTGGCCCTGTTCCAGCAGACGCCCTTCGGACAGAAGCTGGAGGAGGAATTTCACGAGATCGAGGACGCCAAGACCGCCGAGGCCCTGGCGAGACAGCTCCTGGACGCCCAGCTCCACCCAAAGGGCTTCCCCATGGAGGCGCTGAAGGTCCTGCCGGAGGCGGTCTATGTCCAGTGGGATCACAGCGTGGTCTGCCGCGACGAGGACCCCCGGCCCCTTTGGAGCATTCCCAGGGAACTCCATGGCGG
>CANAWG010000040.1 GCA_947365245.1 uncultured Oscillibacter sp.
TTGATATATCCATATTATCCAGCCTATACGATGGGCTGTTATCAAATTGTTATCAGCGGTGATAACGGGGGGGGGTGGCTTACTTTTGTTCTGCTGGTTTACAAGTGTAACTATACCATAAAAGGCCGGGAAATGCAACCATATTGTGAAACTAAAGAGACTTTTCAAAGTCCATCCGGCAACTTGGAGAGGGAAATAAAAGTGCCCTCATTATCCTGGAGGAAGGATTGAGCTGTTTCGATGGAAAACACCTCGGGTTCTTCCCGGCTGTCACACAGGATAAATGGGTAATCCTTATATTGGATATAAGTATTGCCGCTGAACTCCGGGAAATAGGTCGGATCATATTGTTCAACATAGACCAGAGCCGTCCGTGCCACAAAAAACACGTTGTTTCGGATGGAACAGCCCTCCTGCATATTGGGGCCACCCTCGTGGACAAACGCGGGCGCGTACCCGGTGTCCATCCAAGGCTCCGTACCCGTGAACATGATATAGTTGTCCTCATAAGTGCAGTTTTTGAACTGATGCTCCGGATTCGGCTCCTTGTCCCAGTTGAAGAATGTCACCCCGGAGGCGCAGTGATAAAACAGATTTCCGATAAAGGATATGTCGGTCGTACATTGCAGTTCGTCGTTCTGTTCCTGGAAAATCTCGATTCCTCCGCCGGCATGATACATATCGTGGACGTAGTTGTTTCTTATTCTAGACCCATTGGATCTGGATCCTAACGCCCCGGCCAGTCGCTGGATTCCGGGACCGTAGCCGGTGATTGCGTCCTCCGTGTTGTAGGACCCGACAATCCCGCCGACCCAGCCTACCTCGCAGTTCTGGACGACCACATTTTCTCCCTCGGTGGCGTTGATGCAGCCGTCCCCGGAAAAACCGACAAACAGATTGTCCAGCGTGCAGTCCGCGGCGACGCCGTCAAAGAGCGGCGTATGGGTCTGAAACTCGATATTGGAAAAGAGCTCGCCCGGGTTTCCCTCGTCGCACCGGAAATACAGCGGGCCGACGGAGGTCTGCGCGTAACAGGATTCGTCAGCGTTCCAGCCGGTCAGGAAAATGGGAAGCGTATCCGGCAGTTCGCTGTCCGCCTGGGAGAAAAATGTCAGGTCGGCCGAAAGCTGTTCTTTAACATCAAATACCGGCTGGGCCATCTGTTCCTCTGTGCTGAAATCGTCGTAATTCTGATTGTTTGAGCCGATGTAGCTCAAATACTGGTGCCCGTCCCAAAAGCCGAGGATTTTTTGGGTCACCGTCTCCTCGTTCAGGACGATCGCGCCGCAGTCGGGCATATCCCGGTGGTACAGCCATATCTTCTCGCCCTTGCCGCCCTCCCACCAGAGGGACCACCGCTCCGCTCCCCCGCCGTTCTCCGGAGAGGCGCAGATGCGGGGCTTGGCCCCCTCGCCGTAGGCGGAGTAGGTGACGCCGGGTCTTGTTTCAACAGTTGTGTTTCTCCAGATTCCGCCCCGCTGAAAGAATACAGTGTCTCCATACTGCAAATCGGATTGGTTGACCTGATCCAGCGTGGCCCACGCTGTTTCCGGGCTTTTGCCGTCATTGCCGTCATCTCCGCTGTTGGAGATGTAGTAGGCTGTGCCGGTGTAGGTCTCGCCCATCACATAGGTATCGCTTTTCACGATAGCAGTCTCGCTGTTCAAAATGTCCTGCCTGCGTTTTTCCGCCGCAGAGAGGATTTCCTGGACCAGAGGGTCTTCAGAAGCATTGTCCAGAGCAGCAGGTTTGCTACAGGCGTTCAGCGTGAAGAGTACAATCAGAGTCAGGATCAGAACTAAAATTCGTTTCATTTGGCAATTCCTTCTTTCCCTTATAAACATAGTATTGTCGCTCCCATTATAACGGTAAAAGCATCCACTGACAAGCATAAAACAGGGGGGGCACCCCTTGGAGTGCCTCCCCTGTTTTTTGATAAATTTTCCGGATGTTTACTCCCACTCGACAAATCCTATTATATGGGACTGTATTTTCTATGTTTTCACGGATAAAATATTCGCAAATTTGTTAATGTTTCACCTGCTATTTTTGGCCGCTCAATTTCTTAGTATCAAAATAGTATCACAAAAGGCGGAGAAATGCAACCACATTCCCCCGCCTTTCCGTGCTCCAGTACTTCCCATATGTCTCTGCTGTCTGGTGTCCAGATGATTGTGCCACCACTCTTTGGGTCACGAATATCCAGTCCGGTCTGACTTGGGCAGTATGTTCTTAAATTTGCTTACAGGTACTCCAAAACATCCTTGCTCATCCACTGCTTGTAGTCGTCCATCGTAAAGCCTTTGGGGACAATCGCCACATCAAAGGTGCCGACGCCACCCTCCGCATGGAGCTTGACCGACTGCTCCAGCCATTGCCGGAAATGGGCGGGTTTGTTCTCCATTAAGTCCGTGACCCAGGCGGTAGATTTTTCATCCAGATACCGCTGCGACTCGCCCATTCTCCAGCCCTCAATATGGTCGAGCCATGCGTTCAGGTTCGTTTGCCAAGAGTAGGAGACCTCATATTTGATCTGCTTCAATTGGAAGCTCTCGTCGCTCTCGCCCGCCACGCGGTTCGGAGGCAGGGGTATATTCCTCGCCCTCATCACCTTTTGGCGGCCATCATCCACCCAGGTTCCATCTTTGATCCGGGCCAGCTTGTCTTTTGCGTAAGTGATGAACTCGTCCACGTCTACGTTGCCGTCGTCATTGTAGTCCGCGGGATCGTCGTAGTCGGCATACGGGAGACTGCTGGCTGCGGCCTGCTTGACCTCCGCACCCTGCTCGTCACCCGTCCCGGTAACGCCACGGGCAATGGCCGTCCTCGCCTCAGCGGAGATGACCACCTCATCCTGTGTCCGAGCCAAAGTTTGCGCGGATGCAGCCTGTTCTTTTTTGCCCGTAGCAGTTGACGTAGCTTGCGTCTGAGTATACGCAGCCACCTGACCTGCATTGGCGTTTATACTGATGTTCATAGGCTAGTCCTTCCTTTCTAAATGCAAAATACACCTTTATGTAAATATCGTCAAGCGGCTGGAAAAATTAAGGGGTGTCAAGAACTATTCTCACTTTAGATTGCACTTTCTGGCACGAATGAAGCTGGTCAGCAAAAGCATCCGCTGACAAGTATAAATCAGGAGGGCACCCCTTGGAGCGCCCTCCTGCTGTCCGTTACCTCGCACCCCGGCTAAACCTCCGCTTTGCCTTCTTCTGCTCCCGCTCTTGCGCCTCCCGCCGTTTTGCGTCCTCCACGGCCCTCTCCACTTCCTCCGGGCCGAAAGCCCGCTTGACCCGCTCAAAGTCGGCTACTGTCCCCCGCAGGGCCTTGTTCTCCATCTTTGCCTCCTGCAATCGTTCGGACAGGTTGGCGTTGCCCTCACGCACCCGGCCATAGTCCCCCTGCAAACGTTCATACTTCCCTTTCAACTCGACATAGGCCCGGTATAGGGAGCGCAGCACCTTGACGATCTTAGCAAGCAGAGGCTTGGCTTTTTTCTCCCGGTAGGACTTGGCACTCTCCAGCGGCCCCGGCTCCGGCAATATCCGCTCCGGGTCATCGGAGAATTGCGCCGCCAACTGCTCCATGTTCCTCACAGCCGGGGCCAGCTCCTTTAGACGCTGCTCCTGCTGTTCCACCTGTCCCTGTTTCTTGGCCTTGACCGCCTCCAGCTCGGCAATCTCTTTCGCCCTCTGCTCCTTTTTGAAGTCCAGCACAGACAGGTGCTTATCATGAGTGCCCTTGTCCTTCCACTCTATCCCGTGGCGCTCCATCACGGCGGCAAGCTGTTCCTTTTCGGAGCGTACCCGCTGGCTCCACTCCGTATCGCCCCTGGTGCCGCCCTTGAAACCCTGGGCCGCTAACGCCTGTTTGAGAGATACCCTTGTGTCCAGGCCCCGCTTGCTCCCGGTGGTGAACGGTACAAAGTCGATGTGCAGATGGGGCGTGGCCTCGTCCATGTGGAGGTGAGCGGAGAACACCCGAAGCTGGGGGTTGCGCTCCTGGAAACCTCTCATGTACTCGTCCAGCACCGCCGCCGCAAGCTGGCCGTCCTCGCTCTCTGCGCTCATATCGTCCTTGTTGCCCACTTGCAGGATGATTTCATGGAACGGCTTTTCCTGCTTGCTGGAACGTATCTTTTCATAGTAGTCCTCAATTTTGCGGTCTGCCCTGGTCTGCTTATCATTGTACCGCTTGAGGGCCTCGTCAAAAAGCTCATGGAAAACTGTCTTGATATTTTCGTGGCAGTAGGTTATATTCAAGTGAGAGCGTGACCGGTCGGTATTCTTGGCGTTGAACTTCCTGCTGTTGTGGTTCACCGAACCCTGCCCCACCATCGCACTAATCGTCCTTTTCAAATCAACACTCCTTTCGCCGCGCCAGCGGCGGCCTTTGTTACTTTCTGCGAAAGTAACGCAAAAGCACTTTTGACGGCCTTGCGGCCATCAAAAGCGCATTTGCGCCCTACGGGGTGGAGTGGGGGCGTTGCCCCCGCCGTCTGCGGACGGCTCCCCCAGCAGGGCCGCCCTTTGAAAAGGGCACCCTGCACCCCGCCTAAACTTTGACACTCGCCGTTGGGCAGGGGGGAAAGGCACAGCCTTTCCCCCCACCCGGCCAGTGTCCTCCGTGGGCCAAAAGTCAAGGGGTTCGGGTTGTATTGCCTTGCGGCAATCTCCACCCGCAGGTATGCCCCCTTGACTTTTGACCCCGCTCCCCGTGACGGCCGTGACGACCGTGACGATGTTTTACACACCGCCCCCGCTCTCAAAAAAGCCGTCACAGCCGTCACGGTCGTCACGCCTGGGGCGGTTCCAGGGTGAGGGTGATACTTCTCCCGGCGTGGCTCCTGCTGTTCTCATAGCGGATATGGTACTCCGCCGCCAGCCTCCCGGCCCGGACGTTCAGCCGCATAGCCAGGGCGTTGGGCTTCATGTCGGTTTGGAGAGCCGCCGCCAGCTCCGTGGCCGTACCGCCCCAGGCGGGCCTGTCCGCCGTCACAAGGGCGGCAACGGCCTCCAATACCGGGTCGGGCGGTTCCACCCACGGCTCCGTTTCCAGCCGCTCCAGCTCCCACACAAGCCGCTCCTTGTCCTTGGTGAGATACATCCGCTGGTCTTGCTGGTCACGCCCGGCCACGTCCAGAATGGCGCTGCCGTCCGTCCGCTTCTCCTTTTGAAGAAGAAAGGCCCCGTCCGCCGCTCCCAATAGGCCATTGGTGCCGGAAATCATATCAAACTTATCGTCTGCCTGTTGCTTTCGGGTGTGGTGTACCAGCAGGAGACAGATACCGCAATCATCGGCAAGGCGTTTCAGTGTGCCCACCACCTCGTAGTCGTTAGCATAGCTGTACTTGTCTCCGCCAGCCTCCCGGACTTTTTGGAGGGTGTCAATGATAATCAGCTTGGTATCAGGGTGTTCCCGGACGAACATTTTGAGCTGTCCCTCCAGGCCAACGCCGAGCTGTTTGGCGTGGATCGCAAAAAGCAGGTCATTGGTGCCGTCCATGCCGAACATCCGATACAGCCGCCCCTGCAAGCGGCGGTGGTCGTCCTCCAACGCCAGATAGAGGACGGTGCCCTTGTGGACGGGGTAGCCCCACAGGGGGAGGCCCATGCTCACATGATAGGCAAGCTGGGCCATCAGAAACGACTTGCCCACCTTGGGCGCTCCCGCAAAGAGATACGTCCCTGGGTAGAGCAGACCGTCAATGATTGGCGGTCTGCCCTGGTAGACATTCTGGTAAAGCTCATTCATGGAAACGGTGTGGAGGTAGGCTGGGTCGCTTGTCCGTTGAAGCTCCCGAAGAATATCCTCCATACTTTCATCCTGGGGGTTGTTTTCGGTAGCCGCTTCTGATATACTGGCCGTGGTACATATTTGTGAATTGGGCTGTTCCCCGTCTGCGCCAACAGACGGAACCGGGACAGTCCTTTTCGTTTCTCTGGAATCCATCAATCTATCAATCCTCCTTCATGCCGTCCAGCGTCACGGTGATAAGGCGGATGGTGGCGAGAAGTTCATCATCCACCCCGCCCCCGGCCTCCATGCGCCGCAGCTCCCCCAGGACGGCGGCGAGCTGGTCACGCAGGGCCTTGTAGACCCTGGGATTGCCCTGCACCACAATGTCCCGGTTCAGCAGCCGCCGGGTGATGTAGTCCTGCTTTGTCAGCCCGGACAGGCGGACGGCAATCTCAAGCTGTTCGTTTTCCTCCGGGGACACCCGGAACGCCACGGTCTTGTTCCGCCAGCGGTTGTGATTGTCCAAATTCTTAGCCGACATTATGCTCCCGTCCTTTCAAAGTCCAGCTTGTCCGCCATTTCCGTCTGTTTGGACGGAAAAAGGTGGGCGTAGCGGTAAGTGATTTCGATACTCTCATGGCCTACCCGGTCGGCAATCGCCACAGCGGAGAAGCCCATGTCAATCAGAAGTGAAATGTGCGAATGTCTGAGGTCGTGGATTCTGATACGCTTTACCCCCGCCTCTTTCGCCCCTCTGTCCATCTCATGGTGGAGATAGCTTTTCGTAACGGTGAAAATGCGGTCTTTCTTCTTGACCCCGTAGAGCATCCCCAGGTAGTCCCGCATTTCGTCACAGAGGAAATTGGGCATTTTGATGGTACGATTGCTTTTCTTGGTTTTCGGGGTGGTAATCACATCCTCGCCGTGGAGCCGCTGGTAGGACTTGCTGATCTTCACCGTCCCGGCCTCAAAGTCGAAGTCAGCCGGGGTGAGTGCCAGCAGCTCCCCCTCCCGAATACCGCACCAGTAGAGCATTTCAAAGGCGTAGTAGGAGAGGGGCTTGTCCATCA
>CANAWG010000041.1 GCA_947365245.1 uncultured Oscillibacter sp.
GAACCTGCGACCTCCGGGTTATGAGCCCGACGAGCTACCAACTGCTCTACTCCGCGATATCTCATTTTGCGGTGCCGGTGACCGGACTCGAACCGGTACAGTATCGCTACCGGGAGATTTTAAGTCTCCTGTGTCTACCAATTCCACCACACCGGCAACTATCCGGTGACAATTAGAATACCACAGGGCCCCATATTTGTCAAGTACTAAATTTTGGGTTTTTGGAGGACCGCGGCCCGGGGCGTGACAGACGGGGGAACAGCGGCGTTTCCCCCGCCTCTTCAGAGGGCGCGGCTTGGCCCCGCGCCTCCTGCATTAATCGCACCTGCGGAGCGTACGGCGGTAATAAGGGGCGCCGGGTTTGGCCTCCGTCACCGGCTCCAGGAGGCCGCCGCGGATGAACTGCTTCACCCGGCGTGCGATCCAGTCGTCTCCGATCCCCAGCCGATATTTTCCAATGACATTTCCGATTAGGACCGCCTCGCGAAACTCCGGCTCCTGCGCGGCGATCTCCCGGAGAATCCAGAAGTCGTACAGAGTCTCCGGGGCGCTGACCAGGCGGCCGTTCAGCACCGCCCGCAAAGGGGCGTTTTCCCGCCGCAGCGCGCCCCAGTGATCTGCCATCATGCGAATTGCATTGACGGGTATTTTCTCGCCTGACAACGCCATGCGCCCAAACTGGTGGGGCCCCACCTCCCCCCAGCCCGCGTACTGGACGACGGTGCCGTCGGGCCGCGCCTGAAATTCCGGCAGACGCACCAAGGTGACGTCCAGCGCCTCGAGTCCCACGGGGCGCAGCTGCTCCATCAGCCAGCACAGACCGCAGGCGTCGTCCGGGCCGCGGCTGCTCCACACCCGGATGGGCTCCCCCTGCCCCGCCCGCTCCAAAAGCGTGGAGAGGCCCCGCCGGGACTTTTCGAGGACCCTTTCCAGGTTCTCCGCCCGGTCGGGATACAGGTCCTCCAGCACGGCGCGCCGGGCGGGGCCGATGCCGTCCTCGTCGATAGGCCCCACACTCAGCAGAAGGCTCAGGGACACGACGTCCTCCCGGCGGCCCTCCAGGGGCACCGCCTCCGCCCAGGCCTGCCGCTCCCGGGCCTCCATCTCCTGCCGGAGGCGCCGGATCTCCGCCCGGGAGGGCGTTTGCCCGCTCCGCTGACAGACGACGGCCCCGAAGACGCCGCCGGTTCGCCCTGTCCGCCCAATGGCAGCGGACATGCTGCCGGCGGCGCTTTCTTCAAATACCACTTCCAGCATGAAGCGTCCCTCCTTGTGAAACGGCCGCCGCGCCGGGGGCTATTTTTGGGCGGCGATCAGATAGCGGTGGATGGTCCCCCGGAGCTTCCCGCTTGTCTCGATGATCTCCTGCATCTTCAAAAGCCGGGGAAAACACCGCTCCACGGAAAAGCCCGGAAACTCCCACTGGATCACCCGGGCGAACCACACAAACGCCCCCACGTCGTAGAACTCGATGGGGCGGTATGCCTCCTCCCCGGCGAGAATGCGAAACCCGGCGTCTTCAAAGCGCGCCCGCTGTTCCGCGAGATTCAGATGGGGGAAAGGCTTCGCCGTCCCGGGCAGCGCCATCTCCACCAGGTCCCGGTCGTTGTCCTCCCCCACCTGCTCCGTGAGGAACAGGCCGCCGGGGCGCAGCAGCCGGTGGAGCTCCCCCGGGTGGAAGCTGCCGTGCCGGTTGAGGATCAGGTCGAAAGACTCGTCCGCAAAGGGGATGCGGGACGGGTCGCGGCACTCCTGAAACCGAATCCCCAGGGGCGCCAGCGTCTTCCGGCAGAGGGCCGCGTTGGGCGGGTAGCCCTCGGTGGCGGCGGTTCTGTGATACGGGTGGCCCAGGGACAGCAAAAACTCGCCGCCGCCGGTGTCGCAGTCCAAAAGCTCCAGGTCCTCCCGCAGATGCTGCCGGACCAGCTGCCGGTAGTCCCAGGGCAGGTCCGTCTCCACGGTGTACCGCCCCCGGAGATGGGAGAAGTCCCACCCGTGGATGTGGGCGGCGTCCTCTTCCCGCTGCCAGACGCGTCTCAGGGTCTCCCGATCCATCAACCCCGCCTCCTTTTCAAGCCGCGGACAGCGGCTTCCGCGCGCGATCTGCCAGCTCCATTATACCAGCAAACGCACCCGCTGGCAAGGACCAACCGGGCGGAGGCGCCCTGGGAAGACGTGCCGCCGTCTGCTGTCCCCGCCTCAAAAAGGGGGTTGAAAAGGACTCGCGGCGGTAGTATGCTTTTACTGGCGGCAGGTGGAAAGAACCCCGATTTTGCAGAGGTGACTGTTATGAAGCACAAGGTGAAAGTGACGGTAATCGACAAGAAGCTGTACCCTGATTTGCAGCGGCAGTACTGTGCCGATCCCGCCTCCGGCCCCTGCCCGTGCTACCATGTCGGAGATGAATTTCTCTTCGAGCGGGACGGGGACACCGACCATTTTTGGCACGGCGGATTGAATACGCTTGTAAAGACCGGCGCCGATCCCGACACGGTTGCGGGCGGCCCCAAAATGCCGCATTGCTCAGAGGCCTGGGACGCAATCGCCCGCTATATTTACACGGGGCTGCAGGGCGGGTCCATTATGAAAGGCTGGATGAGAGAGGAAAACACCATGATCGCCTGCTGCTCCGACGGGACGAGACCGGTGATTTTCAAGATCGAACGCATAGACGAGGAGGACTGAGACTTCGACCCGCTCTATGTGGCGCGCCTGTGATTCCGGGCGTGTCTGCGGACGAGAACCGGGCGAGTCGTGGCTGCGGCGGCGGTCCGGCCATGGGAATTTGATGCCCGCCGCCCGCTTCCCGGGGCTTGGCAGCGGATACATCACGCGAAAGAGGAATTCCGGCGGGATGAATGGAAAGAGCCGCTTTCCCCGCCCCAAATAAGATTTTACGCTCTCGCTTTTTGAATCAGCGTTTTCGCCTCTTCTTTCTTCAGCGCCCTGCCGCAGGACACCACCTTCCCATCCACCACCAGAGCCGGAGTTGTCATGACCCCGTATGCGGCGATCTGCGTGAAGTCCGTCACAAGGTCAACCGCCGTGTCCATACCCAGCTCCGAAAGAGCGGTGCGGACGGCGTCCTCCAGGGCGTGACATTTTGCGCAGCCGCCCCCCAGCACCTTGATCCCGGCGGGGCCCGCTGCCGTCCCCGCCTGTGTCGCCGTCTCCGGGGTGCGGCTGCCGCCGCAGCGGCGGGGATTTGTCTCCGCTTTCTTCCTGCTGAACAGTCCCATGGTGGATTCCTCCTAAAATTTTATATGAGTAAAAATTGAAGCGCATTGAACAGATAGCCCACAATGATAATGCCAACGGCGCAGATACCAGTAAACAGCGCCAGCAGCTTCGGCTTCACGGCCTTACGGAGCATAATCAAAGACGGCAGACTCAGTGTTGTCACAGCCATCATAAAGGAAAGAATTGTACCAAGCTGCGCGCCCTTATAGAGCAGGGCCTCCGCCACCGGGATCGTGCCGAAAATGTCCGCGTACATGGGAACGCCCACCAGCGTGGCGAGAACAACTCCAAAGGGATTGCGGCCGCCCAGCACAGCCTCGATCCAGCTTCCCGGAATCCAGTTGTGAATGACCGCGCCAATGCCAACGCCGAGCAAGATGTATGGGAATACTTTCTTGAATGTGGAAATGACCTGTTCTTTCGCAAACTGAACCCGTTCCCGTTTGGTCAGTGTTGGAGATTCAATGTCCACGCCGCCGGCGTTGCGGATAAATTCCTCTATGTATGGCTCCATGTGCAGCGTTTCGATCAGGGCGCCGCCCGCCACGGCAATCACCAGGCCGACCGCCACATAGATGACGGCGACCTTGGCGCCGAAGATGCTCATCAGGAGCACCAGGCTGCCCAGATCCACCATGGGAGAGGAAATCAAAAATGAAAACGTAACCCCCAGCGGCAGCCCGGCGCTGGTAAAGCCGATAAACAGCGGGATGGACGAACAGGAACAAAACGGCGTCACCGTACCCAGCAGGGCGGATATGATATTCGCCCCGATGCCGTGGAAGCGCCCCAATATCCGCCTGCTGCGCTCCGGCGGGAAATAGCTTTGAATGTACGAGATCAAAAAAATCAAAAAGCAGAGCAGCACCGTGATCTTCAGCACATCGTAGAAAAAGAACTGGATGCTTCCCCCCGCGCGTTCTCCTGTGTCCAGCCCCAGCAGGGACAGGCCCCCGCCGATCAGCTCATTCAGCCATTTCATGCCCAAAACCTGATCCTGAATAAATTGCCATAGGCCCATGGAGAATCCCTCGCTTTCAGTTTATCAGACGCCATATCAAAAATTTTTGATGATTCTTGCCGGAATGAACGCCATCGTGCTGCGATGGCGTTTATCTGCCGCATGAGGGGCATTCGCCCGCCCGGTCCGCGTCCGGCGTGGTAATGGCCAGCAGCAGCTTTACGGCGTTGTCCCTGCCGGCCTCACTTAAGCGGTAATGCGTCCATTTGCCCTCCTGCCGGCTTTCCACAAGTCCGGAATCACACAAGATCCTCATGTGGTAGGACAGACCCGACTGCGTCAGATCCATTGGCTCCTGCAGGACACAGGCGCACTTTTCACCGCTTCGCAGCTGCTCCAGAATGGCCAGGCGCTTGGGGTCGCACAGGGCTTTGAATACCTTTGAATTTTCCTGATGCGTTCCCATGGCATTCCCCTCAAATCAAAAAAACTTGATATATAGTATAAGCGCGAGGATCCCCTTTGTCAATATCCCCACAAAAAATATTTTTGTGATTGACCGCATACATCCGTCCTCTTTCGCCTTTCGGCACGCGCCGCGGCCCGCTCCGCTTTTCTCCCAACCGGGCGGCTATTTTCCCGCAGGGTCCCCTGCTCTTCCGTTTTCGCGCCCGCAGGCGTTCGGACAGGCTGGCTCTCTGACTGGAGATCAGGCGGGCAGAGCCGCCCCGCTGAACGGCAGATTCAGCGGGGCGGCAGGTTGAAAACTGTATTCACGCGGACTTGCGCCGTTTTGATGGTCATTCCCACTCGACAAATCCTATTATATGGGGCTATATTTTCTGTGCTTTCACAGGCGTAACTTTCGCAAGTTTGTTAATATTCCGCCTGTTATTTTTGGACACTCATTTTCTTAGTATCAAAATAGTATCACAAAAGGCGGGAAAATGCAACCACATTCCCCGCCCTTTACCGAAATGGTCATCTATAGAAAAGTCCTCGATAAAACGGGATTTTATTTTTGCTTTTTATCGTAATGGCAATCACAAAGCTCTGCCCCGCCTGCAAGTGTTCCGTTACGTGTAAAAATAGTGTCGCTATATTTCGTCATACCATAATCATATCGACACATTGCAGGTGTTATTTCGGGAATACCGAGCTTTTGCATTAAATACCAAATGCCGCAATGACTGAAAAGTGCGTCAAAATGTTGACCGCTTTTATCGGGATAGAAAGAGTATTTCCATGAATAAGGGTTTGTCGATTTCTGGCTCTTTTCTGCCTGCTCTTTTTGCTCTTGCCAATATCTTTTTGAAAAGCAACTACGCTTTAAATACCATCTCATCACAAGATTCTCATTCATTGAGGTTTCGTAAAAGTCACTTAATTCTTTCATGGTATACTTCCCGTTTACAAATGACTCGCACTCCTCTGTTTCCGGGAAAGCAACAGCATTTTCCACAGGATTCAGGCGATACTCTGTCGGCAAACTCAAGTAAATCGCGGCAAATGCAGATGCACTTAAAATATTTACCAGTAGGACATCATCTTTGCCAAACGGCTCAATCATGAGGATTATTTCCCGATATTTTTGATACGCTGTTATCATAATATCTCTTTTTGCTCTTTCGTCAGTAATGTGTAATAGAGGTAGCTGTTTCCGAAAACTACTTTTGAAAATCATCCACATTCCGTGCTGAATAATTCCATATTTCACAATCATTCACCCCCTGCAAACCACGATTTATAGCTTACATTATAACACCAGAAATACTTGCTGACAAGTGTAAATGGGAGGGCGCCCCTTGGAGTGCCCTCCTGTTGCCCGTTACCTTGCCCCTCGGCTGAACTTCCGTTTTGCTTTCTTCTGCTCCCGCTCTTGCGTCTCTCGCCGTCTGGCGTCCTCCACAGCCTGTTCTATTTCCTCCGGGCCGAAAGCCCGCTTGACCCGCTCAAAATCGGCGGCTGTCCCCCGCAGAGCCTTGTTCTCCATTTTCACCTCCTGCAAGCGTTCGGACAGGTTGGCGTTGCTCTCCCGCACCCGGCCATAGTCCCCCTGCAACCGCTCATACTTCCCTTTCAACTCGACATAGGCCCGGTACAGGGAGCGCAGCACCTTGACGATCTTGGCAAGCAGGGGTTTGGCCTTTTTCCCCCGATAGGACTTGGCGCTCTCCAGCGGCCCCGGCTCCGGCAATATCCGCTCCGGGTCGTCGGAAAACCACACCGCCCAGTCCGCATTCAAAAGCAGAACTTACCCGCCATGGCGCAGCGGCAGGCAGCTGCGCCATGGCGGGTAAAAAGTTTTAAAAACAGCTTAAATCATTCAAAAATCGGAAATATCGCCTATAATTTTATTCCCACTCGTTGCTGGGTATCATATTCTAACGGATTTTGCTCTAGAAATATAATACCCTGTTCTTTTGATTATTTGATATATCCATATTATCCAGCCTATACGATGGGCTGTTAT
>CANAWG010000042.1 GCA_947365245.1 uncultured Oscillibacter sp.
AAGAGCCGTCGTCGATGCCGGTGCTGGAGATAATGCAGATCTTCAGTCCGGCAGCCTCCGCCGCGGCGCCGTCGCCGCTGCCGCCGGTGCTGCCGCCGGTGCTGCCGCCGCTCTGGGCGGGCGTGCTGCCGCCTCCTCCGCCGCAGGCGGCCAGGGCCAGGAGCATGGCCAGGGCCAGGAACATTGACGCAAGTTTCTTGGTTCTCTTCATCGAATTTTCCTCCTGATGTTTTGTTGGCGAAGACGCCTCCGCCGGGTGTCCGTTGAAAATTGGTACTACCTGATTATACCGTCTGCGGCGGGGCTTGGCAAGACGGCAATTGCACAAAATTGGGGAGCGCGGACGAAACTTTTTATTTTTTGCCGTCAAACAGCGCCGCCAGGCTCTCGGTGTAGGGCGCGCGGCAGATGCCTTTCTCCGTGACAATGCCGGAGATCAGCGTGTGGTCCGTGACGTCAAAGGCGGGGTTGTAGCACTTGACCGACCGCAGGGCCACGGGCTCCGCGTACCACATCTCCCGGATCTCGTCGGGCTCACGCAGCTCGATGGGGATGTGGTCCCCGTCGGGGCAGCTCAAATCGATGGTGGAGGTGGGGCCCAGGACATAGAAAGGAATGCCGTAGTGCCTGGCCAGGATGGCCACGCCGCTGGTGCCGATCTTGTTGGCGGCGTCGCCGTTGGCGGCCACCCGGTCGCAGCCCACAAAGCAGGCCTGGACCCAGCCGTTTTTCATGACGATGGAGGCCATGTTGTCGCAGATCAGCGTCACGTCGATGCCGGCCCTTTGCAGCTCGTAGGACGTCAGGCGGGCCCCCTGGAGCAGGGGGCGGGTCTCGTCGGAGAAGACGCGGAAGTTCATGCCCCGCTCCCTGCCCAGAAACAGCGGCCCCAGGGCGGTGCCGTACCGGGAGGTGGCCAGGGGACCGGCGTTGCAGTGGGTGAGGACGCCGTCGCCGTCCTTGATGAGGCTCAGGCCGTACTCGGAGATGGCCCGGCACATGGCGATGTCCTCCTCATGGATGGCCCGGCACTCCGCCCCCAGGAGATCCAGCACCTCCGCCACGGGCTTTCCAGCGCCGGCGGAGACCACGCTCTCCATGCGCGCAAGGGCCCAGCTGAGATTGACGGCGGTGGGGCGGGAGGAATTGAGATACTCTTTCCGCTCATGGAACCTCTCCGCAAAGGCCGGGTAGTCCGCGAGGCCCCACTGGCGGGCCAGGGCGTAGATGCTGTAGGCGGCGCAGATGCCGATGGCCGGGGCGCCCCGGACCCGGAGCAGCTTGATGGCGTCGTACATCTCCTCCGCTGTGCGCAGGGTCAGGTAGACGGTGCGGTTTGGCAGCTGGGTCTGGTCGATGATGACCACGCTCTTTTCGTCCTCCCCCAGGCGGACATTGTCAATGTGGGTCACTTGTTCGAGCTGTGTGTGCAAGGGAATCACTCCTATCTAAATAGTGTATGGGAATCCATCCGGCATCCCCCACGCCGTCAGGCGTTGAGATACCCGCCGTCCGCCGCCAGCAGGTGGCCGTTTACATAGTTCGAGGCGGCGGAGGCCAGAAAGACCACCGGGCCCATCAGATCCTCCGGCTGTCCCCACCGGCCCATGGGGATCTGGGCGGTGATGGCGGCCACGGCCTCGTGATTCTGCCGGAGCCTGGCGGTGTTGTCCGTGACCATGTACCCCGGGGCGATGCCGTTGACCTGGATGTTGTACTTTCCCCACTCATTGGCCCAGGCCCGGGTGAGGCCGTGGACGGCGTGCTTGCTGGCGACGTACGCCGCGTCCCCGGAGCCGCCCCGGAAGGACTGGACGGAGCAGGTGTTGATGATCTTGCCATGGCCCAGGGAGATCATCTGCCGGGCGATGTCCCGGGTCAGCAGAAAGAGGCCCCGGAGGTTCACGTTCATCACCTCGTCGAAGTCCTCCATGGTGTGGTCCTCCGCCGGGGAGAGCCGGATGATCCCGGCGTTGTTCACCAGGATGTCCACTTTCCCAAAGGCGGAGACGGCCTCCCGCGCCACACCGGCGGCGGTATCGCCGCCGCCCAGGTCGGCCTTAATCTCATACACCCGGCGGCCCTCCGCCTCAATCCTTTCCCGGGTCTCCCCCAGGCCCCGGGGGCCGACGCCCACAATGTCCGCCCCGGCCTTGGCCAGGGCAATCGCCATCGCCTGTCCCAGCCCGCGGCTGACGCCGGTGACCAGGGCGGTCTTTCCCTCCAGGGAGAAAAGTGACAGGTCCATAAAAGCACTTCCTTTAATAGATCTCATTGGGCAGCGGCGCGGGCGGCAGCAGGCAGTCCTCGTCCCGGTAAGCCGGGCACACCACGCAGCTCACCAGCGCGAAATCCCCGTCTACTACCCGGGTAGTCTGCCACTGCCCGGCGGGGGCCAGCAGCTGAAACTGCTCCCCCCGCTCCAGCCGGGGCCCCAGGGGCAGCGTCTCCCCCGCCGACGGGGCTCCGCCCCCGCCGCCCAGGGTCATCAGGAGGCTGCCCCCCTGGTGCCACGTCCAGACCTCGGCGGCCAGGAGGCGGTGCCAGCGGGAGATCTCCCCCTTTTGCAGGAGATAGTAGATATAGCTGCACGTCTCCCGCTCCCCGTCAAAGCCGGGGACGGGGATGGAGACGCCGCTGGCGCCCCGGAACGCGTACCAGCCGCCCTCGGGATGGGGCTGGAGGGACAAAAGCCGAATCAGGTCCTGTGCGGTATAGGCCATGGCGCGTCCCTCCCCTCACGTCCGCTTTTCCGCCAGCTTTTGATAGAAGCCGGTCATGGAGCGCAGCGTCTCCGCCTGCTCCGGGGCGATCTCCACTCCGCCGCCCATACGATCCACGTAGTAGTACACCTTGGCGGTCTGCTCCACCACCTCCAGCCGGTCAAAGGCGGAAAGAAGCGTGGGGCCCCAGGCCAGGGAGCCGTGGTTGGCCAGCAGCACCGCGTTGTGAGTGTGGACGTAGGGGCGGACGCTCTCAGGCACCTCGTCGGTGGAGAGCATGGCGAACTCCGTCACCGGGACCTCCCCCAGGCCGATGACCATCTCCGCCAGATACCGCTCTTTCAGCGCCCGGCGGCACACGGCAAAGGCGGTGGACATGGGGGGATGGGCGTGGACCACGGCGCCCACGTCCTCCCGCTCCCGGTAGATCATCAGGTGCATCTTGCTCTCGGAGGAGGGGTGGCGGTCCCCCGCCAGGATCTTCCCATCCAGGCCGCACAGCACCAGCATCTCCTCCGTCATGCGGCCCTTGCCCACGCCGGAGGGCGTGATGAGAATCCGGTCCTCCCCCACCCGGAGGGAGACGTTGCCGTCGTTGCTGACCGCGTAGCCCCGCTCATACAGGAGATGGCACACCTCACAGATCTCCTTTCGGGCGCTTTCGTAACGCTCCAAAAAATACACCTCTTTCCAATAAATCTCATCAGAAATGGCCGGCCGCCTGTCCGGCGGCGGCGCGGCGAGCCGCCGCTTGTCTCCAGTATACCGGACCCCCGGGGAAAACGCAACGGATTTTTCCCCGCCGGCGGGGCGCTCAGCCTCCTCGGTTCAGCGCCAGGTGGATATCGCCGTGGAGGTCCGTGCGTAAGACGGCGCAGCCCTGCCGGGCCAGCCGCTCCAGCGTCTCCTCCGCGGGGTGGCCGTAGGAATTGCTCCCCACGCTGATGCAGACCGTCTCCGGCCGCAGCGCCTCCAGCAGCTCCTCCGACGTGGCGTTTTTGGAGCCGTGGTGGCCCGCCGCCAGGATCTCCACCTCCGGCAGGTCATAGGCCGCCAGGAGCGCCCGCTCCGTGGAGCGGTTCATGTCGCCGGTGACCAGCACATCCAGTTCCCCGGCGGAGGCCAGGACGGCCAATCCCTCCTCGTTGTCCCCGCCCGTTCCCACCGGCGGGTATACGGTCAATGCCGCCCCGCCCAGGGAGAGCGTCCAGACCCCCTCCGGGGACACGGCGGCGGCCCCCGCCGCCTCCGCCGCAGAGAGGATCCGCGCCTGCAGGGCCTGGTCCTCCGCGCCCTCCGGCGCCAGCAATGTCCCCACCTCCATTCGCTCCGTCAGGGCGGAGACGCCGGAGACGTGGTCGCCGTCGTAATGGGTCAAAATGAGGTAGTCCAGCCGCCGGCATCCCAGGGACGCCAGGTGGTCCGCGGCAATGTCCCCTGCGCTGATCCAGCCGTTGCCGCTGCCGCAGTCCACCAGGGCGAAGCGGCCCCCGGAGGCCAGCAGCACACACTGGCCCTGTCCCACGTCCAGGAAGAAGACGTCCAAATCCGCTCGACAGCGCCGCTGGCCCAGCTGTACGGTTACCGCCAGCGTCAGCGCCGCCAGCAAGGCCGCCGCGGCGTACTTCCGGCGGCTCTTTGGCCGGAGGAAGTATGCCAGGGCAAAGAGCACGTAGGCATAGGCCAGCCAGTATTTCAGGTAGGGGTTGGTGTAGTATAGCGCGTGGCAGGGGACGCCCGCCAGCAGGCGGGCCGCAGCCAGGATGTACTTCACCAATACCCCGGCCGCCAGGGCCGGCACTCCGGCCAGGGGCGTCCACAACAATCCCGCCGCCACGGACAAGAGCCCCAGCGCGAAGACGATCCCCGCCGCCCACAGGCACAGGAGGCTGCTCAGGGGCGACACCAGCACCAGGATGCCGAAGTACCAGGCGACCAAAGGCGTTGTGAACACCAGCGCCCCCATGGCGGCGGAGAAGCTGGCGGAGAGAACGCGGAACACCCGGCCCCGGGGCCGCTCCCCCGCCAGGGTCCGCATCAGCTTCGGCGTCAGCCACAAGAGACCCGCCATGGCGGCAAAGGACAGCTGCAGGCTCACCGACGCGGCGGCAAAGGGGTTCGCCAGCAGGATCAAAAGCAGCGCCGACGCCAGGGCCGTGGGCGCGTCGCCGTCCCGGCGGCACAGCGGCGCGGCCAGGAGAAACGCCAGCATGATACAGGCCCGCACCACCGAGGGGCTCCCGCCGGCCAGCAGGGCGTAAAAGGCCAGCACCGGCAATGCAGCGGCCGCCGTGAGACGGCGCCGCCTCCCCGCCAGCAGCGTCACAAGGGTCAGGAGAAACCCGCAGTGCATTCCGGAGACCGCCATGATGTGGGACAGCCCCGCCTCGGACAGCGCGATGCCGTCCCCCTCGGAAAGGCCGCTCTTGTCCCCGGTGAGGATGGCGGTCAAAAAGCCCGCCGTGTCCGCCGGGTAGAGCTGCCGGATCCTCTCCCCCATGGCCCGCTTCATCCGGGCGGGCCACCATCGGGGCGACGCGGCGCTCCCGGCCCCGCAGTCCAGCTCTCCCCGCCCGTAGGCCAGGAGGAAGACCCCCTTGGAGGTGAAGCTGGTGACGTCCGTGTCCCGGACCCTGGCGGCGCTGCGGAAGCGCACCGTGCCGGAGACCGTCTGCCCCGGCGCCAGGTCCAGCAGGGATCCGTCCCCGTAGAGAACGACTTTTCCGTAGGGAAAACCATCCAGCCTCACCGTCGCCCGGGCACCGTAGTCTGTACTATCCGCATAGTCCAGCAGCGTCATGACCGCCGCTCCCTCCGTGCCCGCCAAGGCCTCCATGGGCCGCTGAACCTGACGGATGTACAGCCAGTTCCACCCCAGGGCCAGCGCCAGAGCGGCACATATAACCACGCTCCGGCGGCGGAGCTCCCAGGGCAGCAGAAAGGACACCCACCCCAGCCCCAGAGCGGCCAGGGCGGCGATCAACTGCCACTCCGGCCGCAGCAGGTACTGGGCCAGGAAGATTCCCAGGGAGAACGCCCCCGCAAAAACCGCCAGCCTCCTCATTTCACTTTTTGTGGACGGGCGGATAGGGCGTCCGCTGGTCCGTGCGGCCCAGGAGGTAGTCGGTGCTGACCTTGTAGTAGTCGGCCAGCTTTAAAACCGCCCAGGTGGGAATCTCCCGTTTTCCCTTCTCGTAACGCCAATAGACGTTGCGGCCCATATTCAGATATTCCGCAACCTCAATCTGTGTCTTGTCGTGATCCACACGCAAGTCTTCCAATCGTTGAAAGTACATCCGATTCACCTCAAAAAAATGCTACCAAACGGCAACATTATCTTGGGTGATTTCATCCATACGGATTCATTCTCAACTCCATTTTATCACATACCTAAAAAACGCCAGTGTGTTTTGAGACCTGCTGAAAGTGCCCCGCCGGGTCGTGTCTCTGCATTTTTACAAATTTTCGGACGATTGCGAATTGAATCTTGTGGAAACTCATGGTA
>CANAWG010000043.1 GCA_947365245.1 uncultured Oscillibacter sp.
TGCAACCCACACCTTATGGGCCAATCCCTTTTTTTTGGAAATGCTTGCTGCGGGATCGAATGGAGGCGGAAGCGTGGAACAGAACAGTTGCTCCGGCCAGGCCAGGGGCCACAGCCGGAGGAAGATCGACCTGACTGGCCAACGGTTTGGAAAGCTGACCGTGTTGTGTCCTGCGGAGAACGTAAATGGCCGGACGGCCTGGCGCTGCCGGTGCGACTGCGGCCAGGAGGCCGTTGTACGGACGCTCCATCTGCGGTCCGGCCACACGAAGAGTTGCGGCTGTCAGAACGGCCCCGGAGGACCGAGGTTTGCGCTGGGGCTGACGTATATCGACGGCACCTGCGCGGAGATGCTGGCCGCCAAAACGGTCCGGAGGAACAACACCAGCGGCGTCCCCGGCGTGGACTGGTGGGCGGCCAAGCAGCGCTGGCGGGCCTCCATCTGCTTTAAGGGACAACGCCACTACCTGGGCAGCTACACCCGGTTTGAGGATGCCGTGAAAGCCCGGAAGCGGGCCGAGGAGGAGTATTTCGAGCCGTTTTTGAGGGAGCTTGCCGGAAAAGAGCAGCAAATGGCCGGAGACTGATTCCGATCAATTGCGGAGGAACGGGACACGACGTGAAAGAGGCCCTCGGGTCGTGCGGCGGATGATCCGGAGCCGGCGGATGCGCGCTTTTCCCCATAGAAAGAGAGACCGCGCTATGGCTGTAAGTGAGGTGAGGGATACGGCGGACAACATTACAAGCCGGCTGGACAACGCCCTGGACCGGTACGTTTTGATTCTGCTGGCGCTGGCCCTGGCCGCGCTGACGCTTGGCGGCGTGGGCACCCCGGCGTCCGTGGGCCCTGTCGGCGCGCTGCTGTGTGCGGTGGGATGCGCCCAGCGGAGAGCGGAGGCGGACCTGTGGGCGGTGTTTCCCATGGTGGTGTACCTCCTGGCTGGCGGGGTGGCTACGTATCGGGTCTATGGGACCATCACCGAGGGGTATGTCTTCGCCCATGCCGTGCTCCTGGCAATCTATCTGCTGATGGCCTGCCTGGAGGAGGAAGAGCTTCTCCTGCTGCGGCGTCTGGCGGCCCTCTGGGCAGCCGGTGTGGCGGCGGCGGGTGTGCTTCAGTACATCGTCCGGTCCCTGATGGGCAGCACAGGCCGCCTGGGCGGGATTCTGCAAAACCCCAACGCCCTGGGCATTTTTCTGACGGTGGGCTACTTTACGCTGCAGGACTGTCTGCCGGAGGCGGAGGAGGCGGGGCTTCTTCCGAAGATCCTCCGCCGGGCGGAGCCGGTGATTTTGACCGCCCTGGCGCTGACGCTGTCCATGGGCAGCTTCCTGGCCATGGCCGCCGGGATCCTGGCCATGCTGATCCGGCAGCGGCGGCGGAGCACGTGGAAAGAGACGTTCTTCTTTGCCTGCCGTCTCCTGGCCCGGGCCTCCCTGGGGATCGGCCTGGGGATCATGATGTACTTCACCGCCCGGCACGCACGAATTCCCTGGCTGTGCCTGGTGATGCTGGGGTATCTCTTGGCGCTGGCGGCCCAGTGGGAGACCCTTGAGCGATTTCTGCGGACATACCGCTCCGCCGCCGCCGTGATCGCGGGGGGCGGTGCGCTGGTGGCCGCCGCGGCCATCGCGATCCGGCCCAGTGCCATCGCCACTTTCGCCGAGCGGATAAAGATGATGGCCGACGGCCTCTCCTACATACCGGACCATCTGCTGCTGGGGCTGGGACCCTATCAGTGGCGGCTGTACAACCTGGAGGGCGGTGGAAAGTACTTCAACACCTGGCACATCCACAATTTCCTGATCCACATCGCCGTGGAGCTGGGGATCGTGGCGGCGCTGGCGCTGCTGGCCGTCATTTTCCGGCACTTTTGGAAGACGGGGGCCCCGGTGGCGGCGGCCTTCCTGGTTCACGGCATGATCGACACCGGATTTTTCTACCTCGGAATCACGGCCATGGCGCTGGTGGCCGCCGGGGAGCCGCGAAAGGGCGGGCGGAAGCTGAAGGGCCCGGCGGTGCGGCTGCTGTTCGCGGCGCTGTTTGTCCTGTTTCTCTACTGCGCGCTCTATGGCCGGTTCCACGAATAGGAGGGATTGGAATGGAGCGAAAGAGAGAGTTTATGGGAATCTGGCTGCTGCTGGCTTCCTTCTGCCTGCTGGCGGCGGTGATCCTCTTCTCCTGGTGGCGGGAGGTCTCCAGGATTCCGGACATTGTGGGACGGACGCTGACGGAGGAGGAGCGGGCGGAGGTCATCGCCCGCAACAGCCCCCTGACGGACTATGTGTACCTCGGCGGCAACGCGGACTTTCCCCGGGAGGGGGAGGTTGAAAAGATTACCATCCACCACATGGCGGACGACATCCCCCTGGAGCGGCTGGGCGAGGTCTTCGCGGAGCCGGACCGGCGGGCCTCCGCCAACTACGCCATCGACACGGAGGGGCGGATCGCACTCTACGTGGAGGAGAGCAACCGGGCCTGGACCTCCAAGAGCCCGGAGAACGACCACCGGGCGGTGACCATCGAGGTGGCCAACGACCAGATCGGCGGTGACTGGCACATCAGCGACACGTCCTATGACGCGCTGATCGAGCTGTGCGTGGACATCTGCCGCCGCAACGGAATGGAGGAGTTGGTCTACACCGGGGACGCGTCGGGCAGCCTGACCACCCACAAGATGTTCAACCCGGACACCCTGTGCCCCGGACCCTATCTGGAGAGCCGGATGCCCGACATCGCGGAGGAGGTCAGCCGCCGTCTGGCCGAAGAGCGAAAGAGCGCCGGGGAAGAGGGCTGACTCCGCCCCGGCTGATTTGGAAGGAGTGTGTTGTCTGATGATGGGTGAACTTCCCCCGTGGAGGGATCCTGCCGCCGTTTCGCGCCGGCGGCGGCGGGAGGGCCGTGGAGGCGGCCTTGCAGGCGTGTTGGCAAACCATTGGAAACGATGGGACTGCAAAGCTACGGGACTAAGGCCCTCCGGGGCTACGTTCGCCGGGTTGCATTCAGCAAACCGTCGGAAACGGCGGGACGCAAAGCTACTTTTGGGGGCTAAATCGCCGCTTCCCCGGGGAAGGGAAAACGGCAAGGAAAAAATGGCGGCGACATGCCAGCCCGGCTGCCGGATCCTTTGCGTCCGATTTTGCAAAGAAAGGAAGACATTTTTATGAGATTGATCCACTTTATGAAAAAGAGCAAAAAAATTCTCAAAAGCGCGCTGGTCCTTGCGATGGCTCTTTTGGTTGGGACCGCAACCCTGACCCAGGCCTACGCCAGCTATGCCTACTACCAGAATATTAAAATTGAGCATGTCTGGGAGGACAATGACAATCAACCCGTCCCAAAAGAGGATGAAACCGAGCAGCCCGCCGAGGATGAGCAGCCCGCCGAGGGTGAGCAGCCCGGCGAGGGTGAGCAGCCCGGCGGACCCCGCGACCAGGTGGGCGACCTCGATGTCATCATCCATGGAAGTACACCGGAAAAAGATGTGACGGTCACGATGAACGGCACGGAAACCGGGAAACCCAAAGGTACGGAACGCGGCAATGAGGCCGGCGAGGCAGCCGAAAACAACGCCGTGGACCAAGTGTCGAATGCGTTCTCCGGGGATGAGAACGCGCGCGACCTGGCGGTCGAGTACGGAAAGCTCTGTGACGATTGGCATAGTGACTATTGGGGTGAGGAAGGGAGAACCGAGCCCGAGAGTGAGCGCCCCGAGAAAGAGCCGGTGTATCCCGATTATCCGTCCTGGAATTATGAGGAATGGGGCGACTATAGTGAGAGTAATCCGCGTTATCCTGAATACAAGGAAGCCTATAGTCAGTATGAGAAGGACCGCGATCAGTACTATGCCGACCAAGAGATCTGGGACGACTGGGAGGACTGGGACGACTACCAGGCCTATGTGGAATGGAAACCGCAGTACGATGCGGCGGAGAAAGCATTTGAGGAGTGGTGTACAAGCAAGCTCAAGGAATTGGAGCTGGATCAGTTCGAAATTCCCGAGTTCGGCAATGACAAGAACTTGACAAATTCTTTCAACGAGGCCTATAAAGACGCTTTTCTGCAAAAGTTCGGGCAGGACTGGGTAGAAGATCCCGCGACTGGTGACTATCATTATGTGACCAGCCTCAGCAGATTCCTTTCGGATTGCCGGTACGAGGCACAGAAGCTGTATCGGGAAGAGCGTGACAAGGCGGTTACCGTGGAGTTGCCCGCGGATTCGGACCCGGCAGGCGCTCAGGCTGCGACCCAGGTTTTGGCGGATGCTCTGCTGGAATCCTCCGCGAATCAGTCCGATGATTCTCAGGTGAGCTTGAACCAGGAGCAGGCCGCCGCTGTCGCCGAAATTGTGAGCGATGAGCTCCAGGCGCTTGCAGGCGCGGAGGGGACGCGCCAGACTCCGGCCGAGGGCAATCTGTGGGAAGTTTATTCAAATGATGATCCATATAAAATGTTCCAACGGCCCGAGACTGGCGGCATCTATAAAGCGGAGCTTACGCAGGATAGCCAAAAGGCTCTGGAAGAAAATGGATACACCACCAAGCTGGAGATCACGGTTGCAATTGTGGCGGATAACGGCGGCGATTGGTCCACGACGACATTGGGAACCTATGTGTCGAAAGACGAGGGCGTGACCTGGAAGGATGTTGAGAATCCCGATGGGGAAGCGTTGACCATGGACGATCTCCTTGCGAAGGGTCAGGTAGGTATGTGCACCTACACGTTCATCCATACGCTGAACGATCCCAAGCCCGAGGATCCCAAGGACCCCGATCCTAAGCCCGAGGGCCCCAAGGACCCCGATCCTAAGCCCGAGAACCCCAAGGACCCCGATCCTAAGCCGGAGCCCAAGCCCACCCCCACCCCGGAGGAGAACATCCCCGAGGAGGACGTTCCCCTGACGGAGCTGCCGGAGGAGGAGGTGCCTCTGGCCGAGGAGCCTGAGGAGGAACCCGAGGAGGTGGAGATCCCCGAAGAGGATGTGCCTCTGTCGGAGATCCCCAAGACCGGCGACAACAGCTTTTTGTGGATGTGCGCCGCCCTGCTTTCCGGCGCAGCCCTGCTGGTTGTGACCAGGCGGAAGGAAGAGGCCGAGGAGGCCTGAGCAAACCCGCTGGAGCCAGACCAGGAACCAGAACGGGCCCGGACGTCTGTCCGGGCCCGTTTGAGTGGAGGAGATACCTATGAAAGAGAAGATGCGCCGGATCGTAATCGTGCTTTTGGCGGCGGTGTTCGCCGTCAGCCTGGGCGGCGTGGTGTACCAGCGGATGCGGTACGGAGAGAATGACCGGGCGGTCAGCAGCGCCCGGGAAATGGCCGGCGTGCCGGCGGCGCCTCGGTCCGCCGCCCCGTCGGAGCCCGCGGAGGAGGAGCCTGAGGAGGAGCCCGCGGAGGAAGACCCCTGGGCGGACATTGACCTGGAGGCCCTGCAGACGGTGAACAGCGCGGTGGTGGGCTGGATCGCCATCCCCGGCACGGAGATCTCCTATCCCCTCATCCGCCCCCAGGACAACGAAACCTACCTGACCCACAGCTGGGACATGACCGCCACCTCCGCCGGCGCGATCTTTTTGGATTACCGGGTGGCCTGGGAGCCCAGGGGGTTCAATACCATTATCTATGGCCACAATATGCGCAACGGCACCATGTTCGGCGCCCTGCGCGATTATCGGCGGGACGGCTTCTGGGAGCAGTGCCCCACGGTCTGCCTGATCGATGGGGAGGGCGTCCACTACTACGACGTCTTCGCCGCCTGGGAACCCCGGGTCACGGACGTGGCTTTTCAGCCTGACGTCTCCACGGAGAAGAGCCGCCAGGACTTCTTGGACACGGCCCTGGGGCGCTCCGTCATCCACACGGGCGTGGTCCCAACCGCGGACAGTGAGATATTGACCCTCTCCACCTGCACCAACATGGGCTACGCCACCCGCTGGGTCGTGCAGGCCGCCCTGCGGACGGAGTGTTCCCAGTAAGTGCAAAGAGACCGGCTGGGTACTGTAAATTCCGCGGAGGGAAGGTCGAACAGTAGAAAAGCGAGCCGTGTTTTGGAGGTTGACGAATTAGACATTAGACAGAATTTGTGTTCATGGGCGGGCAAGGCGGACGGCTATAATCCCTACCCCATTCCCCGGACGACGCAACGGTAAACCAAGCCCCAAAATGTGATCTGCTGGCGGCTTTAATGGTATCCAAATACATTCGGT
>CANAWG010000044.1 GCA_947365245.1 uncultured Oscillibacter sp.
ACAAAACAACTCTACCATAAAAAATTGTTTGGGGGTTTGGTATAATTCCTTTTTTTTTCTAGTTTCGTGCGGGGGGGGATCCCCGGGCCCGGAACACCACTGCCCGCGCCACGGGGCGCGGCGCCTTTGCCGTGCAAAGGCGAGGGGGGTATCGAGACCGTTGTGCCGCCAGCGGCGGCGCGGCGGTCTCGTATCTAGGGGGGACGCAGTCCCCCCTAGAACAGCGTCAGCCGAACAAGGAGATCATCACGCCCGCGGCGATGGCGGAGCCGATGACGCCGGCCACGTTGGGGCCCATGGCGTGCATCAGGAGGAAGTTGCTGGGATTGGCCTTCTGGCCCTCCACCTGGGAGACCCGGGCGGCCATGGGCACGGCGGACACGCCGGCGGAGCCGATGAGGGGATTGATCTTCTCCTTGAGGAAGAGGTTCATGATCTTGGCCAGGATTACGCCGCCGGCGGTGCCGAAGCCGAAAGCCACAACGCCCATGACCATGATGGCGATGGTCTGGAGGCTGAGGAACGTCCGCCCGGTGGCGGTGCAGCCCACGGAGACCCCCAGGAAGATGGTGACGATGTTGATGAGCTCGTTCTGCACCGTCTTGCTGAGCCGCTCCACCACGCCGCACTCCTTAAAGAGGTTGCCCAGCATCAAGCAGGCGATCAGGGGGGCGGCGGAGGGCACCAGCAGCGCCACAAACACGGCTACCATGATGGGGAAGATGATCTTCTCGGTCTTGGAGACCTGGCGCAGAGGCTTCATGACGATGCGGCGCTCCGCCTCGGTGGTCAAAAGGCGCATGATGGGGGGCTGAATGACGGGCACAAGGGCCATGTAGGAATAGGCCGCCACGGCGATGGGGCCCAGCAGATGGGGGGCCAGCATGGTGGCGCCGTAGATGGCGGTGGGGCCGTCCGCGCCGCCGATGATGCCGATGGAGCCGGCCTCGGCGGAGGTGAAGAGTCCGGAGAGGCGGCAGCCCACAAAGGTCATGAAGATGCCCAGCTGGGCCGCGGCGCCCAGGAGCAGGCTCTTGGGGTTGGCGATCAGGGGGCCGAAGTCGGTCATGGCGCCCACGCCCATGAAGATCAGGCAGGGGTAGATGCCCAGCTTCACGCCCAGGTACAGAATGTCCACCAGACCCGGCGTGATGGACTGGCCCACGGCGGCGGTGGCCAGCACCGCGTCCGAGACCTGCGCCGCGGCCAGCTCATTGATGAATTCCTGGGTCACCGGCGCGCCGCCGATGAGGTCCCAGTGGATATGTCCGCCGGCAAAGAAGATCTCGTGGAACATATTGGCGCCGGGGAGGTTGGTGATGAGCATGCCGAAGGCGATGGGCACCAGCAGCAGCGGCTCAAATTTCTTCACAATGCCCAGGTACAGCAGCAAACAGGCGATGCCCAGCATCACCAGGCACTTCCAGTTGTCACCCTGGGCAAACAGCGCGAAACCCGAGCTGTTTACAAAATCCAAAATCGCTTCCATGTGTGACCCTCCAGCGCCTTACTGGATGACGCACAGCAGCGTGCCGGACTCCACAGCGGTGCCCTTGGAGGCGTTGATGGAGGCCACGGTGCCGTCGCAGGGGCACATGATCTCGTTTTCCATCTTCATAGCCTCCAGGATCATCAGAACGTCGCCTTTCTTCACGGCGGCGCCCTGGCTGACTTTCACGTCCAGGATGGTGCCGGGCATGGGGGAGGTGACCTGCTCGCCGCCGGCGGGGGCGGCAGCGGCGGGGGCGGCGGGAGCGGGAGCGGCGGCAGCGGCAGCGGCGGGGGCCGCGCCGGTCATCTCCTCCAGCTGGATCTCATAGGCCGTGCCGTTGACGGTGACTCTGTACTTTTTCATGTTGCGCTCTCCTTTTCTCTTACAGTTTTTTCATGGACACGATCCGAATGCCGGTGATATCGGTGCCAAGCTCCTCCGCGATGGCGGCGGAGACGGCGGCCACCAGCTCCTGACGGTTGGGTTCCGCCGCGGCGGGGACGGCTGTGGGGACTGCGGCTGCGGGAGCGGCGGCAGAGGCCGAACGGCCGCCTACGATCTTGCCCATGATCGTCGTCAGGATGATGAGACAGATGAGTCCGAAAAACACGGTGCCCATGCCCATCAAACAGACAAACAAGCTTGAAGGTTCCATATCTTCCCTCCCATAAAAATGATAGCAACCGTATTGTATCAACTCCCGCGGGAAAAAACAATATTTTTCGAAAAAATTATGCAGAAAATTTATTCTGAATTTTTTAAGAAAAAACGATTGCCTTTGCTGTAAAAGGGCTCGACTGGACTGGAAAACTGTGGTATGCTCTAGTCCGGAGGAGGGGACGATATGCGCTATGGAACTGTGATCCCGGGCCGCTTCGTGGACCGGCCCAACCGCTTTGTGGCCCATGTGGAGACGGCGGAGGGCCTCCAGACCGTCCATGTGAAGAACACGGGCCGCTGCCGGGAGCTGCTCGTCCCCGGGGCAGCAGTCTATCTGGAGCGGGGGACCAATCCCAACAGGAAGACCCTCTACGATCTCATCGCCGTGGAAAAGGGGCCGCTGCTCATCAACATGGACGCCCAGGCCCCCAACCGCGTCTTTGCCGAGTGGGTGAGGGGCGGCGGCTTTCTGCCGGGTGTGACGGCGGTGCGGCCGGAGTTCCCCTGCGGCGCCTCCCGGCTGGACTTCTGCCTGGAGACGCCCCGGGGGCCCCACCTGGTGGAGGTCAAGGGCGTCACGCTGGAGGAAGATGGCCTTGCCCGCTTCCCGGACGCCCCCACGGAGCGGGGGGTGAGGCACATCCGGGAGCTGCAGCGGGCGGCGGAGGCGGGGATGGACGCCACGCTCTTCTTTGTGGTGCAGATGGAGCATATACTCTCCGTGTCGCCCAATGACGACACCCACCCCGCTTTCGGCGCGGCGCTGCGGCAGGCGGCGGAGCGGGGCGTCCAGGTGCTGGCCTATGACTGCGCGGTAACGCCGGAGAGCATCGCCCTGCGCCGCCCGGTGCCGGTGATCTTGTAAGCGTGGGGGTCGGGAATTGCTGAATTGGTCCCCATGCGCATCTTCGAGCCATGCGTTTTTGCTGATCTGCGCACGCGTTGATTTGATCGGCGCTTTCTCAAGCCTGCGAAGGAGGGCGGTTTATGAGTATTTTGGAGCTGTTTTTGATCGGTGTGGGCCTCTCCATGGACGCCTTTGCCGTGGCCATCTGCCAGGGGCTGGCCATGTCCCGGCTCAACTGGCGCCGCGCCGGGGTGATCGCGGCGTTCTTCGGCGGGTTCCAGGCCGCCATGCCCCTGCTGGGCTGGGCGCTGGGGTCCCGGTTCGCCGTGTACATCCAGGAGCTGGACCACTGGGCGGCCTTTTTGCTGCTGGGGCTCATCGGCGCCAACATGGTGCGGGAGGCCCTGGGGCCGGAGGAGGAGACCCCCTGCGATGGCGGGGAGCTGGACCTGCGGCGTCTGCTGGTCCTGGCGGTGGCCACCAGCATCGACGCCCTGGCGGTGGGCATCACGTTCGCCTTTTTGGAGGTGCCCATCCTCCCGGCGGTGTCGGTCATCGGCGTCACCACGTTCTGTCTGTCCCTGGCGGGCGTGGCCGTGGGCAACTACTTCGGGGCCCGGTACAAGCGGCGCGCGGAGCTCTCCGGCGGTGTGATTTTGATCGCCCTGGGGCTGAAGATCCTGCTGGAGCACCTGGGCGTCTTTTGAGGGGCAATGGGATGAGGTATACCAAAGAGGAATTGACCGAGGCGCAGCGGCAGCTGGACTCCACGCTGCATAAGCTGCGGGAGACCGTAAGGACCCTGGAGGGGAAAGAGCGGCCGGAGCGGTACAGATCGCAGATCACGCTGGCGCGGCGGCGGATCCGGGCCCTGGAGATCGCCCTCTCCCTCATCCGGGACGCGCTGGAGGGGCAGGGTGAACAGACGTAACAAGGCGCAGCGGCTTGGCCGCTGCGCCTTTGGCTCAAAAAAACCGATTCAATGGGCGGAGGCTGTGTCCCGCCCGAAGAAGCCGGCTCGCTCCAGGGCCATCACCAGCAGGGGGATCAGCGCGATGTGGACGATGATACCGGGGACGGCCTTGATAAACGCCCCCGCCAGGAACATCTCCCAGGTGAAAGCCTCCCCGGACACGCCGGTGAGGAGGACCCGGACCACGCCCCAGACCACCCGTCCCGCCAGCATGGCGGCGATGAGAGAGAGGTAGATACTGGAGTTCCGCCTGGGCAGAAGCCGGTACAGCAGCCCCGAGACCAGCCCGTAGGTCCCCAGCTCGAAGCACATGGCCACGGCGGTGAGCAGGGGCGGCGTGTGGAACAGCACGTGCCGCAGCAGCGGCGCGATAAGCCCCGCCGCCATGGCCCACCAGGGTCCGCAGAGGAAGCCCGCCAGCAACACGGGGATGTGCATGGGGCTCAGGGCGCCGCCGATCTGGGGGATCTGGCCCGTCAGGAAGGGCAGCACCAGGCACAGGGCCAGGCAGACCGCCGCCGTCACCAGGTTTTTGACATTGAGATGTTTCATGTTCTTCTCCCTTTCAATGAGTTTGCCGTCTTGAACGGGAGGCCGCGCCTTCATGGCGCGATTGTCCGCGGGGAAATCTATATGAATCTCCGGCTTGGCCGGAAAATCACGCGCTACGGCGCCTCCGTGCACATGGCCCGCAGCAGCTCCACCGCCTCGTCCATGAGCCTGGAGAGGGTCATGGACTGGGTGCCCACCACCACGTTGCTGCAGTGGTTCACCGGCAGCAGGAGCTTTTGGGCGGGGCTCTGGCCCACGGCCACGGCCATGGCGGGGGTCACCTCTCCCAGCAGGGAGTCGGCGGCCAGGATGCCGATGGGCCCGGCGATGACGTCCGCGCTCCGGCAGTTCACCAACACCGGGTTCTCCCCGGTGGCGCCGGCGTCCGCCCCGGCCTTCAGCATGGCGGAGGTGGCGATGGCGTTGGTGCCCACGGCGATGATCTCGCAGGGCAGGCCGGCGGAACGGATCCGCTCGATGAGCACCTGGCCCATGCGGCCGCTCTGGCCGTCAATGACAAGAAGTCTCATTCGTCCACCTCCAGGGTGAGATCACAGCGGCGCGCCGTGTCCGCGGCTTCAAAGTACCGCCGCTCCAGGGGGATCCAGGTGCTGAAAAACCGGGCCTGGGTCTCCGGGTCGTTCCGCCTTTGGATCCGGGCCCGCTGTGTCTCCGGGGAGATCCGCAGAAAGGCGGAGAGGTCGTAGTACCCCGCCAGGGCCGGGTGCATACTGTAGGCCCCCTCCACGATGTTCAGCGCCCCCGGGACCACGGGGACCGGGCCGCCCACCGTCCGGGTGCGGCACTCGTAGGGGCGGTACTGCACTGTCTCCCCCCGGGCCAGGGGCTCCAGCACCTCCGCCAAAAATCGCTCGTAGTCCACGTTGCCGCCGGGCTCCGCCAGGCGCGCCTCTGTCCGCTGCTCCGGGCGGAGGAAGAAGTCGTCTGTATGGAATACCCGGCAGTCCGGGTAGATCCGCTCCAGCGCCGCGGCCAGGGTGGTCTTGCCCGCGGCGCTGCCGCCCTCCAGGGCGGCGATGACTTGCGGCTTTTCCGCAAGCGTTCGGTCCAAGGCGGCCAGCAGGGGCAGAAAGGGGACGAAGCCCCGCCGGATCACCCGGTAGGCGGGAGCACAGGCGGCGCGGAAAGCCTCTGAGTGACGGCAGGCCGGAAAGCCCGCCGCCCGCCAGGACTCCACGGCCTGGACCGTCTCCGCGTATGAAAAGGGCAGACGCCCTTGCCGGGCCAGGTCCAAAAGGCACCGGAGCTTCTCCTCCAGCGCCGCGCCGCCCCCGGCGGGGGCCCGGGCGGAGAGGGCGAAGAGTCGAAATAGCGTCCGGGGCGAGAGGCCGCTTCGCCGCAGATACCCCAGGTGGAGCCGGACGTAGGGGCCGTC
>CANAWG010000045.1 GCA_947365245.1 uncultured Oscillibacter sp.
TACCGCACCAGTAGAGCATTTCAAAGGCGTAGTAGGAGAGGGGCTTGTCCATCATGGCCTCCGCAAACCGCTGATACTCCGCCTTTGTCCAGAACAGCATTTCCTTTCGTTCCTCCGTCCCCATGTTCCCGGCTTTGGCGGCGGGGTTGGAGCGAAGCTCATAGAAGCGGACAGCGTGGTTGAAAATGGCGCTGAGTTGGTTGTGCAGGGTTTTAAGATAGGTCTGGGAGTAGGGCTTGCGCTGCTCGTCCCGATAGGCCAGCAGTTCATTCTGCCATGCGATTACGTCCTTGGTGGTGATTTCGCTGATTTTCCGCTTGCCGAAGTAGGGCAGAATCTTCTTCTGGATGATGTTCTCCTTTGTCAGCCAGGTGTTCTCTTTCAGCCGGGGCCGCACATCCTTGGTGTAAAGCTCCACAAAGGCTTCAAAGGTCATATCCATGTCGGCGGCGGTCTGCATTTGAAAGCTGCGCTCCCAGTCCTGGGCCTCCCGCTTGGTGGGAAAGCCCCGCTTGCACTTCTGCTTACGTTCCCCCGTCCAGTCCCGATACCACGCCATGACGTACCATGTGCCCCGCTTTTCGTCCTTAAATACCGGCATTTTCGTTCACTTCCTTTCTGGCCCCGTAGAGCCGTTCGTTGAAATACTGGCGGTTGACCCGCCCCGCAATGGTGATGAAGCCCTTTCCTTTCAGTTCCTCGTTGAGCTGCCGAATGAGCTTGTAGGCGTAGGGCCTCGACACGCCCAGCTCGTCCGCTACCTCGTCCACTCGGATAAACTTGTTCTCCATGCTGGTTCCTCCTTTCTTGAATAATAACGCTATTTGTTTAACGTTGGCTCCATTATACTAACTCTATTCCGTTATGTCAAGGCTTTCCAAGAAGAAAATATAAACAAATTTATTTATATTTCGCTTGACAGTTCTAAACATATCTGTTATACTCCAAGTGTCCCCATTACATAGATTGGAGTTGGCAGTTATGGCGATTGGTGAACGTATTCGCTTTTTCCGCAATAAGAAAGGTGTCACGCAGAAATATCTCGGTCAGGTGGTGGGGTTTCCCGAACGCTCCGCCGATGTGCGTATGGCGCAGTATGAAACCGGGAGCCGCACCCCCAAGGCTGACCTGACCCGGACGCTGGCGGGCTTCTTTGAAGTCTCCACCGATGCCTTGACCGTCCCTGACATAGACAGCGACATTGGCCTTATGCACACCCTCTTTGCCCTGGAGGACATACGGGGCCTGACCATTGGAGAGATTGACGGTGAAATCTGTCTGCGGCTGGACAAGTCCAAAGGCAAGACCTATGTTGATATGCTTGAAATGCTGTCCGCCTGGGCGGAGCAGGCCAAGAAGCTGGAGGCCGGGGAGATCACCAAGGAGGACTACGACCGCTGGCGCTACAACTACCCCAAGTACGACACCACCCGGAAATGGGTCAAAGTCCCCTCCAAGGAATTGAGCGACTTCCTTGTAGAAGCGTTCAAGGACAGGCTGGGAAAGGATTGACAGACGGCAAAAAGCCCTTACCGATGTTGCCATCGGTAAGGGCTTTGTAATATGGTTTTTGTCACCCACAAGCCGCAAAGGAACACTTTTCACCTGCAATCCACCGGGGATACAGAATGATACGGCCTATGGGGAGCGTTATCAAATCGTTATCAAAAGAGGGATGTAAAACCGCCTGTCCCTTGTGCCGCAACGGGTTTGGAGTTTCAAAAACTCATTCCCACTCAATGGTCGCCGGGGGCTTGCTGGTGATGTCGTATACGATGCGGTTGATGTGGGGCACCTCGTTGACAATCCGCACGCTGACGCGGTCCAGCACCTCATAGGGGATCCGGGTCCAGTCGGCGGTCATGAAGTCCGTGGTGGTGACGCTGCGCAGGGCCAGGGTGTAGTCGTAGGTGCGGCCGTCCCCCTGGACGCCCACGGAGCGCATGTTGGTCAGCACGGCGAAGTACTGGTCCATGGTGTGCTCCAGGCCCGCCCTGGCAATCTCGTCCCGGAAGATGAAGTCCGCCTGACGCAGGGTGTCCAGCTTCTCCCTGGTGACGTCCCCGATGCAGCGCACCGCCAGGCCCGGCCCCGGGAAGGGCTGGCGGCTCACCAGGTACTCCGGCAGAGCCAGCTCCCGGCCCAGGGCTCGCACCTCGTCCTTGAAGAGCAGCCGCAGGGGCTCGATAATCTCCTTGAAGTCCACACAGTCCGGCAGACCCCCCACGTTGTGGTGGCTCTTGATGACCGCCGCGTCCCCGGCGCCGGACTCGATGACGTCCGGGTAGATGGTGCCCTGGGCCAGGTAGTCCACCCGGCCGATCTTTTTGGCCTCCGCCTCGAAGACCCGGATGAACTCCTCGCCGATGATCTTTCGCTTCCGCTCCGGCTCCGTGACGCCGGCCAGCTTGGTGAGGAACAGCGCCTCCGCGTCGGCACGGACGAAGTTGACGTCCCACTGGGAGAAAGCGGATTCCACCTCGTCCCCCTCGTTCAGGCGCATGAGGCCGTGGTCCACGAACACGCAGGTCAGCTGGGGCCCCACGGCCTCCGCCAGCAGGGCGGCGGCCACGGAGGAGTCCACGCCGCCGCTGAGGGCCAGCAGGACCCTGCCGTCTCCGATCTTCTCCCGCAGGGCCTGAATGGCGGTGTCCTTGTAGCCGCTCATGGACCAGTCCCCCGCGGCACCGCAGACCTCGTAGAGGAAGTTGCGGATCATGTCCGTGCCGTGCTGGGTGTGGTTCACCTCCGGGTGGTACTGGACGCCGTAGAAGCCCCGGGATTCGTCGGCGATGGCCACGTTGGGGCAGGCGTCGGAGCGGGCGGTGAGGGCGAAGCCCTCGGGGACTTTCTCCATGTAGTCCCCGTGGCTCATCCAGGTGATCCCCTGGACGGGCAGGCTCTTGAAGAGGCGGCAGGAGGTGTCGAAGTGAGTCTCCGTCTTGCCGTACTCCCGGGCGGTGTCCCCGGCGGCGGCGGTGACTCTGCCCCCCAGGGTATGGGCCATGAGCTGGCAGCCGTAGCAGATGCCGAGAATGGGCACGCCCCAGGTGAAGATCTCCGGGTCCACGTGGGGGGAGGTCTCCAGATACACGGAGTTGGGCCCGCCGGTGAAGATGATGCCGATGGGGTCCATAGCGCGGAGGTCCGCCAGGGGGGTGGTGTAGGGCTTGACCTCGCAGTAGACGCCGCACTCCCGGACCCGGCGGGCAATGAGCTGGTTGTACTGGCCGCCGAAGTCCAGGATGATGACGGTCTGATGGGACATGGTGATTACCTTCTTTCCTTTTCAAGGGAGTGGGGGGCCCCCGCGGGGGACGGGGGATTTCCCCTGCGGGGGGACGGGAGTTTTCGCGCCACGGGCGCGGGACGAACGACACGCCGTTCCGGCGTGTCTGGGGATGCACCCCCCATTCTCTTTTCTCTGTCTTGCCAGAGAAAAGAGAATGCGCCGTGCACGGTGGAAGAGAAAAGAGAACGCTTTCCCCTCCGGAGTGCGTCCCACTCATCGGAGCTGCACAGCAGACCTGCTGCGTAGACGCAGGGACTTTCTTCTCTGCCCGCGCTTCGCGCATACCCGGGCACGGGCGGGAAAGTGCGTGCCTCTGACGGCTGGGTACGGGCGCAGTCAACGGGTGTCTGTGCGGCCTACCAGGTAGTCGATGGTCACATTGAAATGGTCTGCCAGCTTCCAGGCGTTTTCCAGGTTGGGGAGATTTACGCCCCCCTCAAACCGTTGATAGTGCTGCTCCGCAATGCCGATCGCCGCAGCTACTTGGACCTGGGTTTCCCCTTTTTCCTTTCGGAGTGCACGTACTCTTTCTTTGAAAAGCATAACGTCCCCCTTGACACCACGATTATTTTGTGTTATTCTAAACATATACACCACGAATTAGTTGTTCCGAGAGAGGACGGTCTATATGTCTGATTTCATGAAATGGTTCTACGACGTCTACATCCAGCCTCAGCTCTATGAGATCCACGAGGGGGAATACACCGATTACTTTCAAAATCTGATCGACGGTCTGCCGGACGGCCTCCTCCCGGACCTGCGAAAATGCGAGGAGTTCACGGCCATCCACGCCTTTCTCTTGGGCCTGCGCACAGGCCGCGGCTTACCGAGAGAATAGAAAAAAAATCTGGCCCCAACAAAAACTGGCCATGCGCGAAGCGCGGGCAGAGAAGTTGGGGACCTTGC
This sequence comes from uncultured Oscillibacter sp., assembly GCA_947365245.1. Taxonomy (GTDB): domain Bacteria; phylum Bacillota; class Clostridia; order Oscillospirales; family Oscillospiraceae; genus Oscillibacter. The sequence continues at coordinate 4,199 of CANAWG010000045.1, forward strand.
GTCCACGCATCAGGTCTCCTCCGCAGCTCCGATGAATGGAGCAAACCCCGGAGGGCACCCCAAGCGCCTTTTCTCTTTTGGACCGTGCACGGCCCGTTTTCTCTTTTCGGCGCAACCGAAAAGAGAAAATGGGGGGTGCATCCTCAGCGCGGGCGAAGCCCGTGCGTCGTCCCCGGCCCGAGGCCGGAAACTTCGTCCCGCGCCCGAGGCGCGACACCCCCGTCCCCCCGCAGGGGCCTCCCTCAATCAGCGCCCCGGCAGGACGGGCGCGCCGTCTTTCAGCTGGAAGGAGGCGGCGGCATAGCCATAGAACGGTTCCGGTCCCGGTGTTCGGGTAAAAACATCCAGCGGAAATGTGAGACGGTAGGTCCCATCGGGCAGACCGGAATAGGGGGCCCAGGAAAATCCAGAGGAGAACTCCTTGCCGGAGGGGAGGGAATGCCCCTCCAGGGTGACAGCCCAGTGGGGGCCGTCCAACTTGGGAACGCCGTACCAGACGCCGTCCAGCAGGACCTGCAGCCCGGCAAAACCTCCGTTTCCGTGGGACAGGGTCTGTCCGCTTTGGTTGGCGATCTTCCAGGAGAGCGTATTTCCGCTGACAGTCAGCGTCATGGGCACATCCTCCAAGGGAAACTCCAGGCCGGACGCCGCCAAAAACCGGGTCTCCCACCGGCCGTCCCGCAGGGCCAGAATCCGCAGGCGGGGCAGCGGGGGGATATCCTCCCGGGTTTCCGGATCCTTGGCAAGCTGTTTCCAGATAGAGGGGAAATCCACCTCCGCCAGCAGGGCGTTTCCCTGGTTGTCCAGCCAGACGCCGCCGCAGTACGCCGCGACATAGTCGGACTCCGTGCCGCTGATGCGCAGGGTATAGACAGGCCAGGGGTTTTCCGGGGCGGTCCAGTTGGTTACCGCGCGGCCTTTGATGGGGTTGAAAGCATCCTCCAGAGCTGTTTTTTCCGGCCAGACCCTTTCATAGATATATGCGGAGGAGACGGTCTCCCCGTCGTAGCGGGACAGTGTCACAGTCCGCTGTGAGGCGAAAGGCAGCTCCACCGCGGTCTCCTCCTCCGCCACGGTCATGCCGGTTTGGGGGGCGATCAGCTGTTCCGCCTCCTGCCTTGTGAGATACCGCAGCTCCGCCCCGCCCCACTCCACGGCGGCGAAGCCCCTGCGCGCAAAGGCGGGCAGCTCCTGCTCCGGGATCTCCACCGGCTCGCTCAGGGGCCGCCAGGCCATGAACACCCGCAGGAGACTGTCCGGCGTTGGCGTGATGGCGAGCTTCGCGCGGTCCGTGTAGGCGCCGGACTGGAAAGCGATCAGATTGTACGCGCTGGCCTCCATCCTGGGCAGCCAGTAGACGATGAACTCATTGGCCTCCCGGCGGGTGAGGCCCAGCTTCCCAAGGGACTCCTCCAAAAAGGCGGCGGTATCCGCCCCGGGGACGCAGAAGCCCCGAGAGAAGTCATAGTCCCCGTCGGAGAGTCCCTCCCAGTAGAGGTAGTTGTAGGTCTGGCCCGCGCTGTCCTTCAGCGTGCCGTCCGGGGCGGCGGTGACGGTCCAGCCCTCCTCTCCACAGGCGGGATAGGTGCACGTCAGCTCTCCGTCGTAGTCCAGGCGGA
>CANAWG010000046.1 GCA_947365245.1 uncultured Oscillibacter sp.
GCCGCTCTCGTGGTCATAGCCGCAGTACGCGGCGCCGTTGTGGGTGTGCCGCCCGGCGATGGCACAGTCCTCCACCGGGCACAGGGCCCGGCAGCTTCCGTCGCAAAGGCCGCTCTCGTGGTCATAGCCGCAATAGACCGTGCCGCCGTGGGTGTGCCGCCCGGCGATGGTGCAGCCCTCCACCGGGCAGACGGCCACAGCGGCAGGCTGGACGGCGTTCCGGCCGTGATGCCCGCCGTGGTGTCCGCCGCCATGGGCGAAAGCCGGAACGGTCAGCGCGGCGGCAGCCAGCAGGCAGAGCAGGGAAACCGCGATTCTCCTCTTGATCCTCATGACGCGCAGTCCTCCATTGACATTCCAGATTGATGCGGTAAATCTCAATTGAACGATATAGCCAATGCACTTGAAAACCGGTAAACGGTTTTCAAGGCGGGCAAAACCCGCCGGCGCAAAAATGCGCCGTGCGTTGTCTATGAAGGCTACCACTCGGCCGCTTAGCGGCCTGCCGCAGCATGAAATGCTGCGGCGTTGAAAAGAAGCATTTGCTTCTTTTCAACTGTGGCGACTATAGCACAGACGCCCCGCCCTGTCAAGCGCCTCCGCGGATTCCGCCGCCCCCTATCCCTCCGGCCGGGGCGGGTTGTCCGTGTCCAGCAGAAAGCGCTCGTAGGCGTTGATGATGGTGGTGTTCCCCCGCTGGAGGACCCGGGGCAGGTCCGCGCCGTAGTTGGCGTGGACGTGGCCGTGGATCAGGTAGCGGGGCTGCTGCTTGTCCACCAGGCGCAAAAGGGAGGAGAAGCCCTGGTGGGCGTAGTCCTCCCCGTCGCCGTAGCCCCGGATGGGGGAGTGGGCCAGCACGATGTCCACGCCGCCGCTGCGCCAGAGCTGGAACCGCAGGCGCCGGATGCGGTTTTCCATCTGCCGCTCGGTGTACTGGTGGGGACCTCCGCTGTAGAGGTAGCTCCCCCCCAGTCCCAGGATCCGCAGTCCCTTGACCCGGAGGATGCGGTCCTCGGCGCAGTCGCAGCCCTCCGGCGGGCGCTGGTCATAGGTCTTGTCGTGGTTGCCGTGGACGTAGACCAGGGGCATGCCCCCCATGGTCACCAGGAAAGAGAGGTATCTGGCGCTCAGGTCCCCGCAGGAGAGGATCATGTCCACGCCCTCCAGCCGGCCGGGCTGGTAATAGTCCCAGAGATAGGGACTCTCCTTGTCGGAGATCAGCAGCAGCTTCACAGGATGGGGTCCTCCTTCTCCGGAGGGATGTCCTCCCGGTATACGCCCTGGAGCCGGACGATGGACCGGGCCATGGGCAGCAGCTCCTGGTAGGCGGGGATGCGCCCCTCCACGCAGCTGTCCAGCTGGTCCATGTGGAGGATCTCCTCCATGGCGGCCTGGGGGAAGGGCTGGATGGACCCGTCCATGATCCCCCGGCGGAGGATCTCCGCCAGCTGCCGCACACCGTCGGGCAGGTCCTCTCCCAGCAGGATGTCGACGGCCCGGCTGTTCATACCCCACCAGTAGTTCACCGCCTGGGGCCCCCGGGGGGCCAGGACGTCCAGGCCGCCGCTGAGCACCCCCCGGACCAGGTTGGTGTAGACGTTGCCCCAGTGCCAGTAGGGGGAGGCCAGGGAGCGGAAGGACCCGCCCTCCGCCCGGCACAGGCCCCAGGGCTCCTGGATGCGGTCCGGGGTGGGGATGTCCCGGTTGGCGATCAGGGAGAGACCCTGCCGGGCCAGCGTCACCATGGGGTTTCCCTCCGCGCAGGACCAGCGCAGGAGGATCCGCACGTTGGGGTTGGTCAGCTGGGCCCCCCGGGCAAAGGCGTTGATGCCGGCGGGCACGCCGAAGATGGGGCTGGAGGCCACGTATCCGATGCGCCCGTCCCGGCTCAGGGCTCCGGCGATGGCCCCGGCGATGAACTTTCCCTCGTAGATGCGGCCGTAGTAGGTCTGCACCCCGGCGTAGGGCATGGAGACCGAGCAGTTCAGGATCCGCACGTCCGGGTGCTGGGCCGCCGTCTTACGGCAGGCCCCGATGAGGGGCGGCGTCACGGCGAAGATCATCTGGGCGCCGTTTTCGATGGCGGTCTCCATGGCGCGCTCGGCCTCGCCGCCGGGGCGGACGCCGTAGAAGACCTGGGTGGTCACCCGCTCTCCCAGGACGGCCTCCAGGTACTGCCGCCCCAGGTCGTGGGCCCGGGCCCAGTCGCTGTGCTCCGGCAGCTGGTCGCTGACAAAGGCCGCGTTGAGCCGGGCGGGCTTGAAAAGCCGCCCCAAAAGGCCGCTGTCCCTGGGCTCCGGCGCGTCGGCCTTCACCTCGATGGGCTCCGTCAGCGCCTGGATGTCCGCCCAGACGGCCTTGATGCTTTTGCTGAGCTCCCCGGCGGGCAGGGACATCAGCTGGTCAAACTCGTAGACCTTCAGCCACACCAGCATGGCGTCGGCGGTGGTGATGTTCAGCTCCCCGCCCCCCAGCTTCCGAAAGGGCTCCTGGAAGTAGGTGTACCCGGCGGTGAAGCGCCGCCGCTCGTCGTCGGTCCACACGTGGTCCACCTCGTAGCCCAGGGCCTTCTGGAGCTTTTGGAAGCTGCCACTCCGGCTGAAGCGCACCCGGTAGAGCCGGGTCAGGGGGTAGGAGTCCATGAAGTCATAGTAGGCCTGGATCTCCGGGTCCTCGGACCACACCGGCACCATCCGGGTCACGTAGCCGGGGATCACCGGCGCGCCGTAGCTCTTGAGGACGCTGACCCGCTTGTTGCCCTCCTGGACGTAGAAGCGGCCCAGGTATTCATAGCAGCGGATGGGCTCCCGGATGCCCTCGTCCCCCAGGTGGGCCGTGCACAGCTCCATCCACTTGGCGCCGAACTCCGAGTCCACGTCCAGCAGGGGCATGAAGTCCGCCGCGAAAGCGGTGCGCCGCCCCGCCGACTTGGTGCCCTTGATCTGGTCGATGGGGATCTCCACCACGCCCAGGTCCACCTGTCCCGCCACCATGGTCTCGCTGATGATCTCATCCAGCACCTGGGGATAGGGGTACCGTCCCCGCAGCACGCAGTCGTGATAGGTCTTGCGGCCCTGCTTCAGCGCGGCGGCGTACTGCGCCGCGGCCTCCTGCCGGCTCATAGAATCGCCTCCCGGACATTTAATCGTTTACTACGCCCATTTTACTGGATTTCCTCCGGGAATACAAGGGGGACGCTGTCGGCTCCGGAGACAAATTTCGCCCCGGGGGGAGGCAAAAATCCGGCTGTTTTGACGGAGAGGGGAGACGGGAGAGGGCCGCGCCTGCGGCGCGGCCCTCTCGATGGGGTGCCTTATTTGCCGAAGCGGTACTGCTCGGCGGTCAGGGTCAGCTCGGCCTCCCGGTCTGTGAACGCAGAGGCCCGCAGGTTCAGCCGGTTCTCCAAGGGCAGCTCCGGATCAATGCGGAAAGCCCGCACCAGCTTCCCGCCCGCCGGGACACGGACGCCGTTGGTAAAGTATGCGTCAGCTCTCCGGTTGCCCACGGTGTTGGGCCGGGAGATGAAAACAGAGGCGTCCTCGGTCCCGGTGTTTTCAATGGTGATTACCGCATACTCTCCCAGATAGGGTGTAAAGGCAAAGCTCTGTTCAATATTGTTTTCTTTGTCGCCCTGGAATTTTTGTTTCTTCATGGCGGTGCCGGACCAGCTGTCCAGATCCACCTCCGCCGGGTCCACCTCGGTGTACATACCGCCCTTGACGCCGTATTCCGGCTTCAGGGGAGCTTCTTGTCTCTGCTCTTCCCAGATCTGTTCTTTCTCCGCCCGTTCCTCCGCCGAGAGCTCCGGGGTGCCGCCGTTGGAGATCGTAACGCCGCTGCTGGTAGTAAACTCCGCCCCCATCGCCGTTGAGAAACCGGTTTTCTTTCCGTCCCTCATACTGAGCGCGTAGTCAATATCGCATTCTACATCTCCGGCAAACCACATGGGCTCTCCGGAGGGCGTTAGCCGCACCTCGCCCTTTTCATCCAGCCGGGGCTTTGCACCGAAGTCCACGCAGTTGATCTCCTTGTGGTAGTTGACCCCGTAGCACACGTCCAGGATGTCCCCGATGGTCTCCGCCTCCACATAGTAGTGGGCCTCACCTTTCTCGTCGGTGTACGTCAGCACGGCGGGGATCTCCGCGCCGTTTTCCGCTTTCAGCTTCTCGCCGGGGGCCGTCCGCTCCACGCCGAAGAGGGCGACGCCCGCCTCCGAACAGGCCAGACGCAGGTCTCCCGCCTGTACCTGCACTTGGGGCTCCGCCTGGGGCTGGGCCGCCGGCGGGTCCTCCTTCGCCAGGGAGGCCGAGATCAGGCAGGCCAGCAAAATTACAGTCGCCATGCCCGCGATGAAAGGGATGTAGTTTCTCTTTGTCTTGCTCATGTCCATGCTCCTCTCTGAATTTACCACTCCAGGTTTTCCGCGATTTTCAAAAACGTCTCCCGGTCCAGGCTGCCGTCCGCCGTCAGCTGGAGGACGTAGGGCCCTTCCGCCCACAGCAGGGTGTAGCGGCGGCTGTCTCTCGCGGCGTCGATGAAGATGCCCTCGCAGCCCCGGACGGGGAGTCCCTCCCAGCGGTACTCCCCCATCAGGGTCTCGCTGTACTCCTGGCCCATCCACTGGCGGAGGGAGAGATACTGGTAGTCCCCCGCCCGGTAGGAGGTGCTGAAATAGACAGTGTCCTCCGTCAGCTCGCTCTCGTTCCACAGGGTGTACCCCTCCGGCAGCCAGCCAAAGGTGATCCGGTGGAACTGCTGGGGAACGACGTCCTCCTGGGGCCGGGCGCTGCATGCGAGGATCCCGTCCCGGGCCGTGGCCCGGACGCGGTAGTCCTCCGGCTGATTGGCGTACACCGCCGTGCCCAGCAGCGCCACCACCGCCGCCAGCAGGAGGGCCCGCTTCCAGAGCCGCTTCCTTTTCCGCCGGGGCAGCAGGAGGCGCATCCGCTCCTCAAAATCTGGGGAGAAAGTGTGGGCGCAGTCCTCCCGCCCCGGCAGGGCGGACAAATACCGCTCCGCCGCCTCCGGCGCGGCCGCGTACAGCATCTCGTCCGTGATTTTCATAGAACCTCCCCTCTCTCCGCCAGCTCCGCCGCCAAAAGGCGCTTGGCCCGGGCGGCGATCTGCCGGACGTTCCCCGGCGTCAGGCCCAAAAAACCGGCGGTCTCGGCGGCGGAGTAGCCGTTGTAGTATTTCAGCAGCAGTACCTCCCGGTATCTGGGCGGCAGGGCCGCCATGGCGCCCGCCAGCGTCCCGTCGGAGGGCGGCGCGGCGGCGCCGGGGACCTCCTCCAGCTCCGCCTGGGGGTGCCGCCGCTTGGCCCGGTACAAATCGATGGCCTTTCGCTCCGCCACCGTCACCGCCAGGCACCGGGCCCGGGGCCCCAGTTCCGGCGGCAGACTGTGCTCCGCCAGGCTGAGGAAGGCCGTGTGCACCGCGTCCTCCGCATCCTGGTCGTTGTTGAGAATCCGGCGGGCCGCGTGAAACATCAGCCCCCGGTAGGCCGTGTACAGCGCCTCGAACCGCGTCCGGTCCTCCGGGCTGTCCAGGGCCTGCAAGCAGATCAGCATGTCACCGCCTCCCTCTGTACACTGTGACGTTCCACGCCGCCGGAATGTGACGCGGGGCGGAAAATTTTCCAAAAAGCGCGCCGCCCCCCGGAGACCGGAGAGCGGCGCATTGATTCATATAGATGGGGGGACGCCGTTATTCCGCCGTCTCCAGCAGGTCCTCG
>CANAWG010000047.1 GCA_947365245.1 uncultured Oscillibacter sp.
TAACTTTATAAATGCTTGCTGTTTTTTGTTGTTTTATTATTTTTATTTTATAATTTTTTTGTTTTCTGGGGGGGGACGGGGGGACGGCTATATGCCGTCCGCCTTGCCCGGGACGACGCTCCGGTACTCCTCGCCCCTAAAGGTGAGCGGAGGGCGGAGTACAGGGAAGCGAATGACCGGCGGTACAGCGGATCAGCTCGTGTTCCGGTCTGTGAGCCGCTGCGTGCGGCTTTATGGGGGGAGGCTGGAGTTCCTGTTCAGGAGCAGGGCACTGTGTAGAGGCCTTGTGAGGCGGCGCTGTCGAACAATCAAAACGCTGCTGAGCGGTCTACGTGTTGCACCACCGTCTGCAAAGAACCAATCCCACGCTTAAAATTTCAATCGAATGCCCGCGCCCCCTATGGTAATTTCATCTCCGCTGCGCAGTCGTTGGGCATCCCGCAGTTCTGTCCCATTGACCTTTGTTCCGCCGGGGGCCCGGAGGTCCTCCACATACACTGCACCCTCCATGGAAAAGAGACGGGCGTGCCTGGGAGCGGCGTTCTCGTCCCGCACCGGAATCTCACAGGCCGGATCGGTGCCAATGATGAGCTCATCTCTCAAGTTCAGCTCCTGTGTCTCCCGTCCATCGGCCAGTTCTCCCCGTACCAGCTCCACACGGATGTAGATACCTGCCGGCCCCTCCGCGGGCGGGCTCTTCTTTTTTCGCCGGAGCAGCGCCGCCGCCAAAACAGCCGCCGCCAGAGCCACGGCCGCGCCGATGGCGGGCAGTAGCTCCGCCACATCCACCCCCGGTGCCGCCGGGGACGCCGCACCGGAACCGGATTCTATCTCCGCGGGCGCCGGCAACTCGGGATTCGGCCTCTCCTCTGGCGGCGCCGCGCTCTCCCGTTCCGGGATCTCTACCTCTGCCTCCGCCCGGCAGATCAGCTCTGCGCCGGAGGCAAAGGTCACGGACACCCGCTCCATCCCTCCCGCCGTGGTATAGCCGGAGAAATCAAAGCCGGTGACATACAGTTCGCCGCTGCTCTCCGCCAGTGCCCCGGCGGCGTCCTCTGCCGTCCGGGCGTCAATCGTCTGGTGGAGCCCCCCGGAGGCGGAGGCCAGCCGCCCCAGACTGTCCAGCGACTCCCGGTCTGCACCCAGCCCCACAGAGTGGAGCATCACATCCGAGCGCTCCACACGCTCCAGCAGCTCTTCATAGGGCAAGCCCCCCTGGGGGTCGTACTGCACCGCGTCGGACAAAACGACCATGCACCGCAGCTCGTTCCCCTCCCGGGGCAGGCCCTCGAAGTAGTCCAGCGCGGCGTCGATGGCGGTGTGGAGCCGGGTCACCCGCTCGTCGAAAGGGAGGGCCTCTACCCGCTCCGCCAGGTCTTTCCCGGGCACTTCCTCCTCAACAACGGTGAAAGCGTCCCCGAAAGAGGCCAGGATAAAGCGGGTGTTCTCCCCTCCGGCCTGCCCCAGGGCCCGGGCAAACACCTCCGTCTCCCGGCGGAAAGCGGGCATAGAGGTAGAGTTGTCCACCAGCAGCAGCCAGGTCACCGGGGCCCCCGCCTGCCGGACGGTCTCCAGCCGGTCGGTGGCGAAGAAGGTCTGGCCGCCCAGTTTGGCCTCCGCCTTGGTGACGGGCTGGCTCACATCCATGGACACATAGGTGTACAGCGTTCCTTCATAGACAAAGGACCGGACGATCTCGGTGGTTCCGGCGGCCAGGGACTGGGCACACAGCGCCGCCGCCAGCCCCAGACAGAGGGCCAGCGTTCCCAATTTTTTCATATTCCCTCCTCTGCAAATACGGCGATTAGGGAAAAGTTATCGTTTCCCGGCGGCGTCCGCCGGATGTGACGCAGCAGCATGCTTTGGGCCCACTGCTCTGGCGTCTCCGCTTTCAGGAGGTCCGCCAGAATCTCCTCCTGGTAGACATACTCCCAGAAGCCGTCGGAGCAAAGCAGAAAGGCGTCCCCCGGCAACAGAGCCGCCTCCCCGGCCTCCGGCTTGCAGGGCTCCTTGCCCAGGGCCCGCAGGAGACTGGAGCGGTCATCGTCGTGGTAGATGTCCATGTAGGAGATCTCGCCGCCAAGGTACTTCCGGTAGGTGACAGAGTGGTCCCGGGTCTCCTGGATCAGCTTTCCGCCGGAGAAGCGGTAGAGCCGTGAGTCCCCGATGTGCCCCCAGACGGCCCGCTCCCCCTCCAGGGAGAGGGCCACAGCGGTGGTCTTCATCTCCTCCTGGCCGGGCGTTCCCTGCCCGGTCAGGACCGCTCCGTTGGCCCGCTGGAAGAGCTCCAGCAGCGCTTGGGGGCCGGGAGCCTCGTCCAGACAGCCCTGAAAGAGGGTGTCCGCCGCTAGGGCGGAGGCCACCTCCCCGCAGCCGTGGCCCCCCAGGCCGTCAGCCACCACAAAGACGCCACGGGCTCCTTCGGCGAAGTATCGCACGCTGTCCTCGTTGTGGCCCCGGCCTCCCTGGTTGGTATAGCAGTACGCGGTGATTCTCATAACTCACTCCAGGTCCACATACACGGTATTCTCCGCCTCGCCCAGGTAGAAGGCGCTCTTGGGCGGCAGCTTTGCCGGTGTCCCCTGGACCACCCGCTGGCCGTTGGCCAGGAAAGTGCCATAGGTGGAGTTCAGGTCCGTCAGCACGAAGACCCCCTCCCCCTGGTCATAGTACACCTGGCAGTGCCGGTTGCTGACGCCGGGGGTGCCGTCCCGGAACACCATGCGGCAGACGGCGCTGTCCCGGCCGATCTGCACCGGCTGGCCGTGGAGCTGGACCACCATTCCCCCGTGCTGGGGGGCCATGGAGCGCAGCACGGGAGTACCGCCTTTTTTCTCCTCCCCGACGGCGGGAGCGCCCTGGGCGGACTTCTTCTTTTTGCTCCGTACCACGGCCGCAATCACGATTACCGCAACAACCGCCGCGCCGATGCCTGCGTAGAGCGCGGTATTGCCGCCGGACTTCTCCTCCCCGGCCAGGGTGTAAGGGACGCTGTTCTTGTCCAGCAGGGGGAGTACCTCGCTGACGCTGACGGCGTAGAACAGGTTGGTATCCAGCTTGGAGCCGGCGGTGTTGACGCCGATCACCGCGCCGGCGCCGTCGATGAGGGGGCCGCCGGAGTTGCCGCCGCCCAGGGAGGCGTCGGTCTGGATCAGCCTGCGGCCGGTGCCGCTCTCGGTGAGAAAGCGGCTGATGCTGCCGGTGGTAACGGTGGCGTCTTTCTGACTGAAAGAGTTCACCGCCGTGACAGTGAGGTCCGCCGCCGCGGGATAGCCCACGGCGTAGGCCTCGCTGCCCAGGCTCTCCTCCGGGGGAACGCACATCCGCAGGGAGATCCGCTTGTCGGTGGGGTCCGCCAGCCGGAGGATGGCCACGTCTTTCTCCGCGTCGTAGTCCACCAGATAGGCCTCCGCCTCATCGTCCTGATCGAAGAGGACGTGAAGCTCTCCGCCCCCTAGAGCCTTGCCCGCCAGGATGAACTCCTCCACCACATGGCAGTTGGTGACGATATACTGGGGGTTCTCTCCCGCTGTACCGATGAAGAAGCCGGTGCCCCTCCAATACTCCATATTGCCCTTGTCGTCCGGTGCGCCGGTGGTAATCATGACGATACCGTCCAGGGTACTCTGATCAAAGTCCGCCAGGGCAGGAGCGGCGGTGGTCATGGCAATCAGCGCCGCCAGCAGCGCGGCGGCAAAAATCCGTACTTGTTTCATGTCAGCTCTCCAATCCTGTTTGATTTACCGGCGGGAAATCAGAATGCCGGTATAGTTGTCCTGTTCCGGGACGTTCTTCTCCAGTACCATGCGCTCCAGCAGAGAGCAGCCCTCCTCCGGGTCCATTGTCATGGCCTCCAGCAGTTCCGCCGGTGTAAGGACGCCGCTGATGCCGTCGGAGCACAGCAGCAGGGCGTCTCCCCGCTCCAGCGCCAGGGGCCGCAGACTCAGGTCCGCCGCAGCCAGGCGGTTCATGCCCACGAAAGCGGTGAGGCGAGGGGCGTCCGGGTCCGTCAGGGCCCGCTCCTTCTCGATGACCTCCCGGCCCAGCTCCTGGAGCAGCAGCTGGTTGAGGCAGGTGTGCTCCCGGTTCAGCTGGAATACCCCCCCGTTCCGGCAGAGATAGATGCCGCTGTCCCCCACACTGAGCCAGTGGAGGCGGTTTTCCTGAATATGGACGGAGACCAGCGTGGTGCCGCTGCGGCCGCCGAACTGCCGGTACACGCTGTCGCTGACGGCGTGTACCGCCTGATAGTACCACTCCGGCATGGGCTGGTCCGGCCGCTTTTCCTGGTACAAATGCAAAAAGCACTCCGCCGCCCACTCACTGGCGGCCTTGCCGTCCAGCATGCCGCCCATGCCGTCGGCCACCAGGGCGAAGAGGCCGCTCTCCTCCGGGGCCGCCGCCCCCAGGACGGCGAAAGAGTCCTCCTGGCCCTCCCGGCCACCGACGCCCTGGAGGTTCGCCGCCCGAAAGACCAGGGGCCCCTCCGGTGCAGGCGTCTCCGGCGGGGGAGCGCTCCGGCGAAACCTGTTAAAAAGCCCCATCCGCCCCCTCCTTCTCCCAGGTGAACCGCTCCCCGCACAGCGGGACGAAGAGCAGCTTGGTCTCCCCGAAGTCGATGATGTCGTAGGCTTTCAAGGGCATCGGGGTGAAGACCTCCTCGTCGTTGAGGTAGACAATGTTTCGCCCCTCCCCGGGCAGGAGGTTGAAGCGGTTGTGCTTCTCGCTGTAGCTGATCTTGGCGTGGTTCTCGCTGGAGATTTTCAAATCCCCGGTGATAACGATGTCCATCCGCTCGCTACGGCCGATGGAGTTGACGCCGCCCCGGACGGTGTAGCTCTTGCCCTTGCTGGGACCCGCCACGCAGGCCAGCCACCCCACCACCGGATCAAAGCCCATCTGGGACTGCATCATGCCCACTGTCTTGCCCGCCGCCGTGACGCTGACGGCGAAGCCCGGCGGGGGCGCGGTGGGGGCGGGGTCCGGATGGGGGACGCCGTAGCCCCTGGGGGGCATGGTCTTTTGCGG
>CANAWG010000048.1 GCA_947365245.1 uncultured Oscillibacter sp.
TCCTCTCCACAGGCGGGATAGGTGCACGTCAGCTCTCCGTCGTAGTCCAGGCGGACCTTGACCTCGGTCTCCTTTTCCGGGTAGAGGTAGAGGACGGGCTTGGCGTCGTTGGCGGCAGGGTCCGGCTTCTCCTCCCGGCAGCCGGTGAGCAGGACGCTGAGCAGGGCCGCCAGACACAGCGGGACAATTGCGATTCTTCTCATAAAATGCCTCCTCTTCGAAATCCTGATACAGGTATAGACGAAAAAAGGGGCGGGGTGGTTCCGGAGGCGTGAAAAAATCAATCCTCCCGGAAGACGATGTTGCCGGGCTCGGCGCTCTCGATGACGGCCAGGGACTTGAGATTCACCCCGGCGGCCCGGAGGCGGTCGCCGCCGCCCTGGAAGCCCTTTTCCACGGCGCAGCCGATGCCCACCAGCGTGGCCCCGGCCTTCTCCACGATGTCGCAAAGGCCCCGCATGGCCTCGCCGTTGGCCATAAAGTCGTCGATAATCAGCACCTTGTCGTCGGCGGAGATCCACTCCTTGCTCACCAGCAGGGTGACTTTCTTTTTATAGGTGTAGGAGAAGATGTCGCTCTGGTACAGGCCGCCTTCGATGTTGTCGCTCTTGGCCTTCTTGGCGAAGATCATGGGCTTGTGGAAGTGACGGGCCACCACGGCGGACAGGGCGATGCCGCTGGCCTCGGCGGTGAGGATCACAGTCACCTCGTCCATGTTGAAGTGGCGGCCGAACTCCTCGGCGATGTGCTCCATCAGCTCCGTGTCGACACGGTGGTTCAAAAAGCCGTCCACCTTGATAATGTTGCCGGGCAGCACCTTGCCCTCCTTGACGATGCGGTCTTTCAGTTCCTGCATAGATGTCTTCCCCCTTACGTTTTTGAAAAAATTTGTAAAAAATATGTACTACCATTATCCCGGATTCCGCCGGATTTTGCAAGTGGTTTTCCAGACAAAAAGCCCCCGCCGCCGCCGAAAACCCCTGTCTGTTTTCGACAGAAAGCACAAAGGAGCTTGAAAAGCCGCGCCGTGTCTTCCCACGGCGCGGCTTTCCGCTTACTCCAGGGCCTGGGCCGCCGGGTCCAGCCAGGCGCCCTGGAAAGATTCGATGTCCCCGGCGTCCATCAGGGCGGCCAGGGCGGGGTCGATGGGCATCTCCGCCAGCAGCTGGAGGCCGTGACGGGCCGCGGCGGCGGCGGTCTTGCCCTCGCCGAAGAGGCGGAGCTTTTTGCCGCAGTCCGGGCAGGTGACGTAGCTCATGTTCTCCACCAGGCCCACGATGGGCACCTCCATCATCTCCGCCATCTTCACGGCCTTTTCCACCACCATGCCCACCAGCTCCTGGGGGGAGGCCACCACCAGGATCCCGTCCAGCGGAATGGACTGGAACACGGAGAGGGACACGTCGCCGGTGCCCGGGGGCATATCCACAAAGAGGTAGTCGCAGTTCCACAAAACGTCGGTCCAGAACTGCTGCACCATGCCGGAGATGATGGGGCCCCGCCAGATGACCGGGTCCGTCTCGTTCTGGAGCAGCAGATTGGTGGACATCACCTGGATGCCGGTGCGCGTCTCCATGGGGAAGAGACCGGCCTCGCTGCCGGTGGCCTGGCCGTGGAGGCCGAAAGCCTTGGGGATGGAGGGGCCGGTGACGTCGGCGTCCAGGACGCCCACGCTGTGGCCCCGGCGGCGCATGGTCACCGCCAGCTGGCAGGTGGTCATGGACTTGCCCACGCCGCCCTTGCCGGAGACGACGCCGTACACCTTGCCCACCCGGGCGGCGGGATGGTGCTCTTTCAGCAGGGACTGGGGCTCCTGCCGCTCTCCGCAGCTCTCGCCGCAGGAGGCGCAGTCATGGGTGCATTCGCTCATGGTATTGATCTCCTTATTGATAAAGTTTAGGGCCGCCCGTTTCAAAGGGCGGTGGGGGTGCGGGGGCAAAGTCCCCGTGGTCTTGGGCAGAGCCCGGCATTCCATATAAACAGGATCTTATATAGAACCCTATTTTATACCCGAGAAGCCCGGTCCGTCAACCGCTGAATGGAGACGGCGTCGTCCCCGGCGAAAAATTCCGCCTCCCGGCTGTGGCAGGTGAAGAGGAGGATCTGCCGCTTTTGAGCCGCGGCGCGGAGATACCGCAGGGCGGCGGCACAGCGGGCGTCGTCGAAGTTTGCCAGGGCGTCGTCCAGGACCATGGGGACGCCGGCCTCCTCCGGCAGCACCAGGTCGCAGATGGCCAGCCGCACCGCCAGATACAGCTGGTCCGCCGCCCCGGCGGACAGCAGCGCCGCGTCCCGGTAGACGCTGTCCCCGGCGGGCTCGGCAAAGAGGCGGAAAGCGCGGTCCAGGGTCACGCCGGTGTAGCGGCCCTCCGTCAGCTCCCGGAAGATCTCCGCGGCCCGGCGGCCCAGCGCCGGGGAAAACCGGGTCTGAAGCTCCGCGTTGGCCTCCTCCAGCGCCTCCAGGGCCAGCCGAATAGCGGCGTACTCCTCCTCCAGGGTCTGGATATGCTCTCGCAGATGGGCGACGGAGGAGCGGAGCACCACCGGGTCTCCCAGGGCGTGGAGCCGGCCCGACAGACGGTCCGATTCGGAGCGGGCGGCGGCCAGGGCGCTCCGGACCTCCTCCAGCTGGGCGGAGATCTCCTCCCGGCTCCGGGCGGGGGCGGGAATGTCCGCCGTCTCGTCTCCGGAAGCGGGGGCCTGCCGGGCTAGCAGGTCACAGCGGAGCCGGGCCTCCCGGGCGGCGGCCTCCGCCTCCGCCAGCTCCCGGCGGCGGACGGCGCAGGCGCGGAGGGCGGCGTCGGCGGCGGGCACGTCAAAGGCGGCGGGGGCGAAGCGGCGGACCTCCAGCAAAATCCCCTGCTCGTTGGTGGTGAGGGTGCTGTAGAGACTCTCCGCGGCGGCGGACTTGGCGTTCAGGTCCGACTGGGCGGCCTCCGCCGCCTTGTAAAGGGCGGTGAATTCGTCCAGTTCCCGCTGGCGCCGCTGCCGGAGTCCTGCGGCCCGGGCCTCCCACTTCCTTTGCTTTTGGGCGGTGAGGAGGCCCAGTACCAGGAAGCACAGGGCGCCCGCGCCGCAGCCGCCGCCGATGGACAGCGGCAGGATAATAGACGGGGGCAGGATCCGCCGGGAGAAAAAGAAGATGACGGCCCACAGTCCCAGGCCGGCGGCAAGGACCGGCAGCGCGCCCCAGAGGGGGAGGCGGGGCCTGGGCTCAATATTCAGAGGGAGGCGGGCCGCCCGTTCCGGCGTGTGGCCGGCAAAGGGGCTGTCGTTCACGGCGCTCTCCGCCCGCAGCAGCTGCTTCCGGGCCTCATCCTGTTCCTCCCGGGCCCTTTTCAGGGACCGGCGCACAGTCTCCAGGTTGACGATGGCCCCCCGTAGACGGCCGATGGCCTCGTTTTCGGGAAGATGCTCTTCCTCGATCCGGCGGCGGAGGTCCGCGGCCCGCTCCGCCGCTTTCCGGGCGTCATCCTCCGCCTGGGAAGCCGCCTGGCGCTGCCGGTCGGCCTCCCAGCGGTCCCAGGCGGCGCCTTCCGCCTCCAGGGCGGTCAGCCGGGACTCCAGCGTCTCCGTCCGGCTCCGGGCGGAGAGCAGCTGAGCTTCCAGCGCCTCCAGCTCCGCAAGTCGCTCCTCGGTCTCCCGCAGCTCCGTCTCCAGGGCGGGGAGCTGGCCGGTTTTGTTGTGCCGGCGGCGGTTCAATTGTCTTTTTAATGTATCCGCGGCCTCGGAGAAAGAGGTGCCTTCCTCACCGGAGGTGATGAGGGCGGCGATGCGCCGCTCCAGACCCGGGTCCTGGGTGACGGCCAGCCCCGCCTGGCGGATAAAGGCGCTGCGCTCAAAGACCTCCCGGCTGACGCCCAGCAGCGCCTCGCCGCAGGTCTGGCCCGTCAGGCCCGGCACCGTGTCGCCGGTGCCGGTGTACACCGCCCGGAAGTCCCCCAAGGGGGCGCCGGGACGGCGGGTGACGCGGGTCAGCGTCAGCTCCTGCCCGCCGGAGCGGCAGTCCAGCCGTCCGGACATGGCGGCGCCGTCCCAGGGGGCGAAGCGATTTTTATCGGCGATGAAGCCGGCCCGGTCCCGCTCCCGGCTGCTGACGCCGAAGAGCATGGCCGAGAGAAACGCGCACCAGGTGGACTTGCCCGCCTCATTGGGGGCCTGGATAATGTTCAGGCCCTCCCGCAGCTCCAGAGACTGGTTCCGGAGCCTGCCGAAATTGGCGGACATCTTGCGGATCAGCAAAGAGATCCCTCCCCGCGGAATAAATTTTCAATTAAGAAGAGAGACTAAAACAAGCCGAAAGCGGTGGAGCGGCGGCTTGTGAAAAAATACACATAGTGGTCCGCTCCAGCCCATTATACCATATCGTGTTTTGCTTGCACAGCCCATTTTCCATTTTGCACAGAAGTAATACCAAAAAAAAGGGAAACGGCTGGGCGGAATGGAAAAACAGGAAAAAAGTGAAGAAAATGGCTTGACAAACAGGGGCCGATTTGGTATTCTGACAAAGCTGTGAGACAGCGGGGCGGAACTGGAGTTGGCCGTGAAAAAGATTTAAA
>CANAWG010000049.1 GCA_947365245.1 uncultured Oscillibacter sp.
CCGGTAGCCGATATGCCGCACCGTTTCGATCATCCCGCCATAGTCTCCCAGCTTCTGCCGGAGCGTCTTGATGTGCATATCAACCGTCCGGGTTTCCCCGGTGTAATCCACGCCCCAAATGTCGGATAAAAGCTGTTCCCTGGTGAACGCAACGCCGGGGCGGGAGAGGAACAGGCGAAGCAGTTCAAATTCTTTGTAGGTGAGCAAAATACGCGCTCCGTCTGCGGTAACTGTCCGTTCTTCCAGATCCATCGTCAGACCACCGGCTGTCAACTGCTTTGCCGGAGATGCTGGCTGGCAGCGGCGCAGGACGGCTTTTACCCGCGACACCATTTCCATCATACCGAAGGGTTTCACCAGGTAATCGTCCGCGCCCAGATCCAGGCTTTGGATTTTATCGTATTCCGCGCCCTTGGCGGTGGCCATGATGACGGGAATATCCGCAAGATGTACCGTCGCCTTCATCCGCCGCAGCAACTCCACGCCGTCCATTCCCGGCAGCATGACATCCAGAATGACAAGCTCCGGCCGCTCTGTTTCCAGCGCCGCCAGGAACGCTCCGCCGTCCTCAAAGCCCCTGGCCTCAAAGCCGGTGGAGCGCAGGGTGTAAAGCTCAATATCCCGAATGCTGGCATCGTCCTCTACACACCAAATCATAGCGCTTCTCCTTTGTGTTCCCCGGTCACGGTAAAAATCACCCATTCCGCGATATTGACCGCATGATCTCCAATACGCTCCAGATATTTGTCGATCATCAGCAAATCAAGAGCGTGTTCGCCGCAGTCGGGGTTTGCCGCGATGTTCCCGATCAGCACCTGTTTTACCCGGTCAAAGCATTGATCCACAATGTCATCATGGGCAATCACCAGCTTGGCGCGGACAGTATCTTTCTGGACGTAGGAATCCACGCTTTCCGTGACCATCTTGATGACCTCCGCCGCCATTTCCCGGATATGGCCCACATCCTCCGGCACATACCCCTGGGCCAGCATTGCCAGAATGATCTCCGCGATGTCGGCAGCCTGATCTCCGATGCGCTCCATATCCGTGATGATCTTCATGGCGGCGGAGATCTGCCGCAGGTCCCGGGCCACCGGCTGCTGCTGGAGCAGCAGCTTCAGGCACAGCGTTTCAATGTCCCGCTCCATCTGGTCAATCTCGCCCTCCAACGGCTTGACCTGTTCCGCCAGTGTGCGGTCACCGTTCTCCAACGCCTTCGCCGCCTTTGAGATGGCCTCCTCGCACAGCGCCCCCATCTGGATGAGTTCCGTATTCAAAAGGGCAAGCTGTTCATCAAACTTACTTCTCACTTACCCAAACCTCCCTGTGATGTAGTCCTCCGTGCGCCGGTCCTCCGGCTGGGAGAACAGTCTTTCCGTCTCGCCGCACTCGATCAGCTCCCCCAGCAGGAAGAACGCTGTGCGGTCGGAAATGCGCACCGCCTGCTGCATATTGTGGGTCACGATAACAATAGTGTACCGCTCTTTCAGCTGCATTGCAAGCTCCTCAATTTTTGAGGTGGAAATGGGGTCCAGGGCGCTGGTGGGTTCGTCCATCAGCAGCACCTTCGGCTCCACGGCCAGGGCGCGGGCGATGCAAAGCCGCTGCTGCTGGCCCCCGGACAGGCCCAGGGCGTTCTTTTTCAGCCGGTCTTTCACCTCGTCCCAAATGGCCGCCCCCCGGAGGGACTGCTCCACAAGTTCATCCAGCTTGGCTTTGTTTTTGACGCCGTGCGTGCGGGGGCCGTAGGCGATGTTATCATAGATGCTCATGGGGAAGGGGTTGGGCTTCTGGAACACCATGCCGATTTCCTTACGCAGAGCGTTCACATCCAGGCCGGGAGCGAAAATGTCCGTATCCAGATACCGCACCTCTCCGGTGATCTTCACGCCGGGGATCAGGTCATTCATGCGGTTCAGCGTTTTCAGAAAAGTGGACTTTCCGCAGCCGGAAGGGCCGATCAGAGCGGTGATGTTGTTCTCTGGAATCTGGATATTGATATTTTTCAATGCCTGGGCGCTGCCGTACCACAGGCATAGATTTTTTGCGGTAATTGCGTTGTTCATAGCGCCCTCCTTTTCTTGAAGCAGCGGCCCACCAGGGCGGCAGTCAGGTTGACCGCCAGCGTCAGGAGCATCAGGATCGCGGCGATGGCAAATGCCACGCCAAATTCTCCCTGCTCTTTTGCGTAGACGTACAGCGCCACGGTGAGGGTGGCCCCCGGACTGGTCAGGCCGGTAATAAAGCCGTTCAGCGCATGGGCAAAGCCCGCCGTAAACAGCAGCGCCGCCGATTCACCCAAAATACGCCCCACCGACAGGATGCAGCCGGTGATGATGCCGCCCGCACATCCGGGCAGCACCACCGTGCGGATGACCCGCCACTTTCCGGCCCCCAGGCCAAAGGCCCCCTCGCGGTAGCTCTGGGGCACAGTTCTCAGGCTCTCCTGGGTCGTTCGCATGATGGTGGGCAGGTTCATGATAACCAGCGTCAGCGCACCCGCCAGCAGAGAGGTTCCCAACACGCCGGTAAACACCAGCATCCCCACAAGGCCGTAGATGATGGACGGGATGCCGGAGAGGGTTTCCGCCGCGTACTCGATGACAGACACCAGACGCTTATTTGCGGCGTACTCGGTCAGATAGACCGCCGCCCCTGCCCCCAAAGGCAGGACGATCAGCAGGGCGGCAAGGATGATGTAGATGGTGTTCAAAATGTCCGGCAGGATACCGATGGTGTCCGACAGGTAGCTGGGTTTGGTGGTCAGCAGCTCCCAGGACAGGTTGGGGAGGCCCGCAGCCAGCACATAGCCTATGAGGAACAACGCCAGAGCGCACACCAGCAGCACCGACAGGGCGCACAGCAGCCCCATTACACCGATATAGGCCCTCCGGGATGGGGAGATTGGTCTGTCCAGCATAATCAGCCCTCCTTTTGCCCCTTGAGGAAGAAATTCAACACGGCGTTGATCAGCATGATGAACAGAAACAGCACCAGGGCGATGGAGAACAGCGCCTGCCTCTGTAGGCCGCTGGAATAGGACATTTCGCTGGATACCGCCGTGGTAAGAAATCGGACGCTTTCAAACAGTGAGGGCATATTTGCCGCGTTGCCGGATACCATCATCACCGCCATAGCCTCCCCGATGGCCCGGCCTACTCCCAGCACCACCGCCGCCGCGATGCCGCTTCGCGCCGCAGGGACGGATACCCGAAAATAGGTTTCTATCGAGGTCGCGCCGAGGGCCAGGGATGCGTCCTCGTACTCTTTCGGTACTGCCTCCAGCGCGGTAATGGATACTTTGATGATGGAGGGCAGAATCATGACCGACAGGACGATGATTGCCGCCAGCAGGCTGGCCCCGTCCGGCACATGGAACAGCGCCCGGGTACCCGGCACAAGCACCAGCATCCCCACCAGACCGTAGACCACCGAGGGGATACCCGCCAGGAGGCTGACAGCGGCCTCAACGATGGATTTTACTTGGGTTGGAGCCAGCTTCGCCAGATAAACCGCCGCGAAAAATCCTACCGGGACACCGAACAGGATAGCGCCCGCTGTGCCGTAAATGCTGGTGAGAATGAACGGGAGGATGCCGTATGAGGGCTGTGCGGCGGTAGATTCCCAGGTGTCACCCAGTAGAAAGGGCACAAGCCCGATCTGCCGGATGGCAGGGATGCCGGAGACCACCAAATATACGGTAATCAGCAAGACACAGCCTACCGTAACCAATCCCAGCATCAGAAATATCCCGTGGACTGCGGTTTCCAGCAGTTGCTTTCTACTGCGCATAGTCAATTTGCCGCCACAGCGCCCGCGCCAGAGATCAGCTCCGCCGCATCAGGGGAGGTTGCGAAGTCGAAGAACTTTTGCGCTTGCTCCGAAAGGGGCGTGTCCGTCTTGGTGACCAGGACAAAGGGCCGCTGAATGACATAGCTGCCGTCCTTCACCGCATCCTCTGTGGGTGCTACGCCGCCTACTGTGACGGCCCGCACGGTGTCCTTGACGGAGGCGAGGGAGGCGTAGCCGATGGCATCCGGGTTCTGGGACACGGCGGTAATCACATCGCCGGTGGAGGTCAGCTCCTGGCGGTACTGGCAGTTGTCTGCTGTGCCGGTGATGGATTCAAAGCCGTCCCTGGTTCCGCTGCCGGCTTCCCGGCCAATCAGGACAATCTCCGCATCCTGTCCGCCGATGTCCTTCCAGTTGGTGATCTCGCCGGTGTAGATTCTGGCGATGGTATCTACATCAAGTTCGGATACAGGATTGTCGGGATTCACGATCACCGCGATACCGTCATAGGCCAGCACCGTCCCGGTCAGCCCCTGGGCGGATTCCTCCGCCTTCAGGTCGCGGCTGCTGAGGCC
>CANAWG010000050.1 GCA_947365245.1 uncultured Oscillibacter sp.
GGCGTCCTGGCGGTTCCCCCGGCGGTGACGGACCCGGAGAACCCCGGCGTCACCGATCCCAACAATCCGGGGGTGATTGACCCCAACAGCCCCGGCGTCACGGACCCGGGCACCGCCGCCAATCCCGGCAATCCGGGTACGACCAATCCCGGGACGGGCGATCCCGGCGCGGCGGACCCCGGGGGGCTGGACCCCAACAGTCCCGGCATCACGGACCCCGGCACAGCGGAGAACCCGCCGGACGCCGCCGTGACCGATCCCGGTACCTCCGGGGAGCCCGCGCCGCCCGGGGAGCCCGCGGACCCCGGATTCATCATCATCGACCCCGTCCCTGTGGAATAGGACTCAGATTTTAAAATAGAAAGAGAGGAACGCGCCCATGACACCGAAGGAACTGGCGATCATCGCGGCAAAGGCCCTGGATGAGAAGAAGGGCAGGGAGATCTCCGCCATCGAGATCACGGATCTCACCACGTTGGCGGACTACTTCGTCATTGCCACCGGCACCTCCAACACCCAGATCAACGCCCTGTGCGGCGCCGTGGAGAAAGCGCTGAAAGAGGAGGCCGGCGAGGTCCCCCTCCACCGGGAGGGCCACCGGGACGGCACCTGGGTGCTGCTGGACTACGGGTGTCTGGCCGTCCACGTCTTCTCCCCGGAGGCCCGGGCGTTCTACGACCTGGAGCGGCTGTGGCAGGACGGAAAGCCCCTGGACCTCAGCGGCGTGCTCACCAGAGACTGACAGAACCCAGGCGGACCGGCGGAAGCCGGTCCGCCTGTCCTTTTTCACAAAACCGGGGCAAAAATGGTACTACCTTTTTCGACATTTGCCCTTGCCTTTTCCCGGGGGGTATGCTATCCTGTTTCCCATGGAACCGTATGAATTGATCCGCTCCCGCCGGAAAACCCTGGCGCTGGAGATCACTAAGGACTGCCGTGTGATGGTGCGGGCTCCCCTGCGCATGTCGGAAACGCACATCCGGGCCTTTGTGGAGAGCCACGAGGACTGGATCGCCCGGCACCTGGAGCGGCAGCGCCAGCGGGCCGCCTCGGCGCCCCCGCCCCCCACCGAGGAGGAGATTGAGGCCCTGAGAGCCCGGGCCCGGGCGGAGCTGCCGCCGAAAGTGGCCTATTGGAGCGAAAAAATGGGCGTGCGCCCCACCGGGTTCAAGGTCACCACGGCCCGCAGGCGCTACGGCAGCTGCAGCGGCAAAAACAGCCTCTGCTTTTCCTGCTTTTTGATGAACTGCCCGGAGGAGGCCATCGAGCTGGTGGTTGTCCACGAGCTGTGCCACATCCGGGAGAAAAACCACGGCCCCCGGTTTTACGCATTGCTTGCGCAGTACCTCCCCGACTACCGGGAGCGGAAGAAACTTTTGAGATAGGAGACGCGTCCATGGAACTGCTGGATCTCACCAAGCTGCTGAAAGCCAACCCCTACCCCGGCCGGGGCATCGTCCTGGGCCGCAGCGCCGACAACCGCCGCGCCGTGGCGGCCTACTTCATCATGGGCCGCAGCGAGAACTCCCGAAACCGCGTCTTCGTGCCCACGGAGGACGGCATCCGCACCCAGGCCCACGACCCCTCCAGAATGACGGATCCCAGCCTCATCATTTACCACCCCGTCCGCCGGGTGGGCCGGGGACTGGTGGTCACCAACGGCGACCAGACGGACACCGTCCGGGACGGACTGCTGGCGGGCAAGACCTTTGCCCAGGCCCTCCACACCCGGGAGTTCGAGCCGGACGGGCCCAACTACACCCCCCGCATCTCCGGTCTTCTGAGCCCCGACGGCAGCTTCAAGCTGTCCATTCTCAAAAGCGCCGACGGCGACCCCGCCTGCTGCTGCCGGTACTTTTACACCTACGACCGCCCCCTGCCCGGGGAGGGCCGCTTCCTCCACACCTACCTGGGGGACGGCGACCCCCTGCCCTCCTTTGAGGGGGAGCCGGAGCGGGTGATCCTGGACGATCCCACGGCGGAGGCCCTGGCGGAGCGGATGTGGAATGCGCTGAACGAAGAGAACAAGGTCTCCCTCTTCGTGCGCTACATTGATCTCACCGACGGGACCTGGCAGGACGTCATCCGCAACAAGCACGAATAATACGAAACCGCAAAACACCGGGAGCCGCGAAAGTGCGGTCCCCGGTGTTTTGGATTCCCCCCTTTGTAAACTTTTTTGCCCCGCACGTGATTTTCTTTGCATTTCCTGGCTATTTGTGGTATGCTATCGTTGTTTTATTATGGGCATTCACAGGAGAACGCTTCCCTTTCTCAGGAAAGACGAATTGAAAGGATGTATATAAAATCATGGGTCTTTTGAAATCAATCTTCGGCGATTACAGCTCCCGGGAGCTGAAATCCATCTACCCCATCGTGGACAAAATCGAGGCCATGGCCGATGAGTACAAGGCCATGACCGACGCCCAGCTCCAGGCCAAGACGCCGGAGTTCAAGGAGCGCCTTAAAAACGGCGAGACGCTGGACGACATCCTGCCGGAGGCCTTTGCCGCCGTGCGGGAGGCCGCCGACCGGGTGCTGGGCATGCGCCCCTACCGGGTGCAGCTGGTGGGCGGCATCGTGCTTCACCAGGGCCGCATCGCCGAGATGAAGACCGGCGAGGGCAAGACGCTGGTGGCCACCCTCCCGGCCTATCTGAACGCTCTGACGGGCCAGGGGGTCCACATCGTCACCGTCAACGACTACCTGGCAAAGCGCGACAGCGAGTGGATGGGCAAGGTCCACCGCTTCCTGGGGCTGAAAGTGGGCCTCATCGTCCACGGCCTCAACAGCAAGGAGCGGCAGGAGGCCTACAATGCCGACATCACCTACGGCACCAACAACGAGATGGGCTTTGACTACCTGCGGGACAACATGTGCATCTACTCCCAGGAGCTGGTGCAGCGGGGCCACGCCTTCGCCATCGTGGACGAGGTGGACTCCATCCTCATCGACGAGGCCCGGACGCCCCTGATCATCTCCGGCCAGGGGGAGAAGTCCACCCAGCTCTACGACATGGCCGAGATGCTGGTGGCCCGGTTCAAAAAGCAGGTGGTGGTCCAGGTGGACAACAAGGAGGAGGAGGACGAGGCCATCGACGCCGACTACGTGGTGGACGAGAAAGGCAAGACCGCCACTCTCACCGCCCGGGGCATCGCCAAGGCCGAGGAGTTCTTCCACATCGACAACCTCTCCGACCCCTCCAACTCCACCCTCTCCCACCACATCAACCAGGCCATCCGGGCCCACGGCACCATGAAGCGGGATGTGGACTACGTGGTCAAGGACGGCGAGGTCATCATCGTGGACGAGTTCACCGGGCGGCTCATGTTCGGCCGGCGGTACTCCAACGGCCTCCACCAGGCCATCGAGGCCAAGGAGCACGTCAGCGTCAACAGCGAGAACAAGACCCTGGCCACCATCACGTTCCAGAACTACTTCCGTCTCTACAACAAGCTCTCCGGCATGACCGGCACCGCCCTGACGGAGCAGGAGGAGTTCGGCACTATCTACAACCTGGACATCGTGGAGATCCCCACCAACCGCCCCAATGCCCGCGACGACCACCACGACGTGGTGTACAAGACCGAGGCGGGCAAGTTCCGGGCCGTGATCGCGCAGATCAAGGAGTGCCACGAAAAGGGCCAGCCGGTGCTGGTGGGCACCGTGTCCATCGAGAAGAACGAGCTGCTCTCCAAGCTTTTGGCGAAAGAGGGCATCAAGCACAACCTCTTAAACGCCAAGAACCACGAGAAAGAGGCGGAGATCGTGGCCCAGGCGGGCAAGTTCGGCGCCGTCACCGTGGCCACCAACATGGCCGGCCGCGGCACCGACATCATGCTGGGCGGCAACGCCGAGTACCTGGCCCGGGCGGACCTGGTGAAAGCCGGGTTCAGCCAGGAGGTCATCGTGGACGCCACCGGCTACGCCGACACCAGCAACCAGGAAATCCTGGATGCCCGCAAGCTCTTTGCCGAGAAGATGGCCCAGCACAAGGCGGAGATCGCGGAGGAGGCGGAGCGGGTCCGGGCCGCCGGCGGCCTCTTCATCATCGGCACCGAGCGCCACGAGTCCCGCCGGATCGACAACCAGCTCCGGGGCCGCGCCGGCCGTCAGGGCGACCC
>CANAWG010000051.1 GCA_947365245.1 uncultured Oscillibacter sp.
GGAATTGAAAAGTTTATAATCCAGTTTGTTATCCGGTCTTACCGGATCACATAGAGGAGCGAAAACCGGCGTTCCTCCAAAGCCAACTCGAAGTCCAGCGAAGCGAGTTCGAGTTGGAGAGGAGGAGCAACGGAGCGGTGTGAGCTCTCGGCAAAGCCGGGAGCGAGCAAAGCGCAGTTTGCTCCGACGACAGTTGGTGCCGATTAGGGCGAGGGTCCACCCGTTCCCATTCCGAACACGGTAGTTAAGCTCGTTCCTGCCCACGATACCTGGCTGGCGACGGCCCGGAAAAATAGGTGGTGCCAACACCAAAGAGACACACTCAAAAGGGTGTGTCTCTCTTTTTTTGCTTTCATTTCAAGAACCGCGGGAGCCCAATACTTGACAAGCCTTGATAATCTATGTATAATAAGCATAGATAACCAAGGTATAGGAAGGAGGCCCCGCCATGAAGATCGACAAGAGCCTGATGAGCGGCAGCACTACCCTGCTGATCCTGTCTCTGCTGGCGGAAGAGGAGATGTACGGCTACCAGATGATCCTGGAGCTGGCCCGGCGGTCCAACAGAACCTTTGAGCTGAAGGAGGGGACGCTGTACCCCATCCTCCACGGCCTGGAGGCGCAGCGGCTGGTGACGGTGCGGGAGCGGGAGGCCGACGGCCGGGTGCGGAAGTACTACCGCATCACCAAGAAAGGCTTGAAGGCCCTGGAGGCCAAGAAAGAGGAGTGGGGCGTGTTTACGGAGCAGGTGAACGCCGTGATCCGTGGCGCGTCCCTGGCGTGAGGAGCGGCCATGGGGGATGAATTTCAGGCCTGGGTGGACGCTGTGTGCGGGGAGGTCCGCTTCCGGCCGGACCGGAAAGCCATTGAAAAGGAGCTCCGCATCCACTATGAGGACCACTGCAAGGCGCTGGAGCGGCTGGACTACGAGCCGGAATTGGCGGCGGAGCGGTCTCTTCGGGCCATGGGGGACGCCCAGGAGGTGGGCCGGGCCCTGGACCGGGTACATAAGCCCTGGCTTGGATGGCTGTGGGAGGCCAGCCGCTGGCTGGCCCGGGGCCTCGCGGTGCTGGCGCTGGTGACGCTGCTTCGGCCCGTCGGCTGGGAATCCCTGGCGGAGCGGACACAGGGCGAACTGGCCTGGGAGGCTCCGCCCGCCGGGGCGGAATCTGTGGAGCTGGAGCACGGCACCCTATGGGCCGCGCCGGGGGATGTGACGGAGCGGGACGGGCACACCGTGGCGGAAATCCGGCTGTGGCTCCAAATGCGGGACCCGCTGGGGACAGGGGGAAGCGCCTACATGAGAAACTGGATGTTCTCCTACCGGGACGAACAGGGGGAACTGCCGGTCCAGAGGCGGGACCCCCTCACGATGGAGCTTACGCCCAGCCGCTACTGGCAGAATAAGGACAGCGGAAGCGGGGGGTGGACCCGGTATCGGCAGACCGTGGAGCTGGTGCTGGACAGTCCGCCCCGATGGGCGGAGATCTCCTATCCCCTCTCCGGCGGGGACTGGGCCCTGCGGGTGGAATGGGGGGCGGAGTCATGAAGCTGAGCCGGGGACAGAGGACGGTTCGGAATCTCATTCTATGCGCCCTGCTGGGGGCGCTGGTCTATGCCATGCTGGGCTTTCCGCCTTACACTGTCCGGGGGATGCTGGACCGGGTGGAGCGGCAGTATCTCCTCTCGGGCCTGGAGCCGGTGCTGGTGGAGCGGATTTCCTGGCGCTACGACAACGATGTTTTTCCCCGCCGCACCACCTGCCTCATTGCCCGTTCGGGAGACACCTATATCGCCACGACGTTCACCCGCCACGCCCTGGAGGTCTGGCATGAGGACCGCCAGAGCCTGAAAATAAGCCGGGGGGCCGTCTGCATGGGCCTGGACGGGACGCTGTATGTGGCGGGGGATTTTCCGGACGCGGCCTCCGCCTCTGTGGAGGTGACGGCGGAGCGCACGACCAGCGTATACGACCCGGACACGGAGGAATACGAGGTCACCATCGGGGAGCGGAAGACGTTCACCTACCCGGGCGAGAGGGCCGGCGAGGGGGTGTTCACTTTCCGCTACCGGGAGGAGGACCCGGATACCTGGGGAGCTTGGGGCCCTTACTCTGGTCTGGAGGCGGCGTCGCTAAAATGGTACAGCGGCTATGTCAAAGGGGGCGAGGGCCGCGGCGTCCTGCACAGGGACCTTCCGGTCAATGTGACGCTGTACGACGCGGCGGGCGGCGTGCTGGACACGCTGGAGCTGAGCATCGACAACTACGAGCTGCACATCCGCTGGTAAGCGAAAGAGGACGGGATCTCGCGATCCCGTCCTCTTTTGGATTCTTCACTGCCGCCCCGGCCCGGCTGAACACCGGACGGCCAGAGCGCGTTAAAGCTCTTTCTGGAAACCTTTTCCTTTCAAGGTAAAGGTTCAGCCCTTGTACTCCACATACAGCTCCCGCACCGCGTTGGGGTCGATGGGGGCTGCTGCCTTGGGGGCTTCGGCAGGCTTAGCAGCGGGGGTCTCGTCGTGGGGACCGTCCCGCCAGGCCAGGAACTTGGGGGCCACCTGGGGGAACAGAGCCAGGGAGAGCACGTCCTCGTCGCTCTTGGCGACGCCCTTGAACTCTTCCCGGTACTTCTCCACCTCCGGCTCCAGCAGGTCCGCCGGACGGCAGGTGATGACCTCCTCCGGCTTGATGCCGGCCAGGGCCCGGACTTCCTCGTTGACCTCGCCGGGGAGACGGCCGTACTCGCCTTTCAGCAGCGCCTTGGACTCCTTGGGGAACGTCTTGTACTTGCCCACCACCACGTTCATGACGGCCTGAGTGCCCACGATCTGGCTGGTGGGCGTCACCAGCGGGGGATAGCCGAAGTCCTTGCGGACACGGGGAATCTCCGCCAGCACGTCGTAGTACTTCTCCTCCTTATTGGCCTGCTTGAGCTGGGAGATCAGGTTGGAGAGCATGCCGCCGGGGACCTGATAGAGGAGGGTGTTGGTGTCCACGTTCAGGACCTTGGGGTCCAGAGAGCCCGCCTCCTTGAGGCGCTGGGCGACCTTGCGGAAGTGGGCGGCGGCCTGGCTCATCTTGTTCAGGTCCAGCCCGGTGTCCCGGACAGTGCCCTGTAGCGTGGCCACCAGGGACTCCGTGGCGGGCTGGGCCGTGCCGTTGGCCAGGGGGCTCAGGGCCGTGTCCACGATGTCCACGCCGGCGTAGGCCGCCATGAGATACACCATGTCGCCGGTGCCGGTGGTGTTGTGGGTGTGCAGGTGGATGGGAATCTTCACGGTCTCCTTCAGCCGCTTGATGAGGGAGTAGGCGTCCATGGGCAGCAGGAGATTCGCCATGTCCTTGACGCAGATCACGTCCGCGCCCATCTGCTCCAGCTCCAGGGCCAGCTTCACGAAGTACTCCTCGTTGTGGATGGGGGAGATGGTGTAGCTGAGGGTGGCCTCCACCATGCCGCCGTACTTCTTGGTGGACTTGATGGCCTGCTCCAGGTTCCGCACGTCGTTCAAAGCGTCGAAGATGCGGATGATGTCGATGCCGTTTTCAATGGACTTGCGGCAGAAAGCGTCCACCACATCGTCGGCGTAGTGCTTGTAGCCCAGGATGTTCTGGCCCCGGAAGAGCATCTGGAGCTTGGTGTTGGGCAGGGCCTTGCGGAGCTTTCTCAGGCGCTCCCAGGGGTCCTCGTTGAGGAAGCGCATGCAGGAGTCAAACGTGGCGCCGCCCCAGCACTCCAAAGACCAGTAGCCGATGGAGTCCAGCACCTCGCAGGCGGGGAGCATATCCTCGATCCGCATTCGGGTGGCCGCCTGGGACTGATGGGCGTCCCGGAGGATGGTGTCGGTGATATACAGGGGCTTCTTAGAGAGAAATTCCATTGTTTCCATAAAACTCCTCCTTCCAAAAATGAGAGTGGGGAATGGATCAATTCCATTTGTTTCTAGATCGGAAGAGCACACGTCTGAACTCCAGTCACGTAGAGGAATCTC
>CANAWG010000052.1 GCA_947365245.1 uncultured Oscillibacter sp.
GCTGGACGTACATACCGCCGACCTACACCGTCACGTTCGATTCCCAGGGCGGCAGTGCGGTGTCCAGCCAGACCATCCAGGAAAACGGCGTCGTAACAAAGCCCGCCGACCCCACTTACACCGGCCACACGTTCAAGGGCTGGTACAAGGAGGCGTCCTGTACCACGCCGTGGAACTTTGACACGGACACCGTGACAGAGAACACCACCCTCTACGCCAAGTGGACGGTCCAGTTTTTCCGCGTCGCCTTTGACCTCAACAGCGGCGAGGCCACAGGGACTTTCCCGGATGTATCGGTTGCCTACGGCCAGAAAATCCCCGCTCCCACCACCGTCCCCAACTGGACCGGCCACACGTTCGAGGACTGGTACCGGGAGAGGGCCTGTACCACGCCGTGGGATTTTGACAGCGACACCGTGACGGAGAACACCACCCTCTACGCCGGGTGGACGGAGGACACACCGCCTGCACCAGGCTCCTGCACGGTCGCTTTTGATCTCAACTACCCCGATGCGCCTGCCCCAACTACCGTTCAGGTCACCATCGGCGGCAAAATCCCCAGGCCCGCTGTCCCCGCTCGCAATGGCTATGCCTTTGAAGGCTGGTACGAAGAAGAGGTATGCAGCTCCGAGTGGAATTTTGACACCGGCACCGTGACGGGGGATATCACGCTTTTTGCCAAATGGAGTGAGAAGACAACTCCCAAGCCGGGCTTTGTTATCACGTTTGACCGCAACGACGGCCAGGGCGGCGTTTACACCACCAGGCAAACGGACGAAAACGGCTTCCTCAACAGCATGCCCCCAGGCCCCGCGCCCCTGCCCGGATACACATTTGAGGGCTGGTACGACGAGAAGACCGGCGGCACGGAGATTCCCGTCCCCTGTCAGTTCCACAGGAACTTTACCCTCTACGCCCACTGGACGGAGGACCAGCCCGCCCCCGGGAACCACACGGTCACGTTTGACGCCCAGGGCGGCAGCACGGTGGCCAGCCAGACAGTCAAGGACGGCCAGCTGGCGAAAAAGCCCGCCGACCCCGCTTACGCCGGCCACACTTTCGAGGGCTGGTACAAGGAGGCGTCCTGTACCACGCCGTGGGATTTTGACAGCGACACCGTGACGGGGGATGTCACGCTGTACGCCAAGTGGACGGCGGCGCCCAAAACCTACACCGTCACCCTGGAACCCAACGGCGGCACGCTCCCCGCGGGGCAGAGCGCGACCCTGACCACCGGAGCCGACGGCAAGCTGGCGGCCCTGCCGGCAAGCCCGGTCCGCCCGGGGTACACCTTTGACGGCTGGTTCACCCAGCAGACCGGCGGGACGGCGGTGACCACCGCTACCGTCTTTACGAAGAACGCCGCCGTCTACGCCCACTGGACCGCGGCGGCGGGGCTCTACTACCGAATCTACGCCCCCGACCGCACCCCCGGCGGCAGCCTCTATGTGAGCCATACCCTGGCCCTTGCGGGGACCCGGGTCACCGTCGAGCCCGCCCCCCGGCGGGGCTACGAGCTGGATTGGCTGTCGGTGACCGACCTGGCCACCGGGCGTGAGATTCGCCTGTGGGAGTATGGCATGGACGAGTACATATTCACCATGCCCGCCGCCGACGTGGAGGTGGAGGCTGTGTTCTCTTTCAGAAACACCGGCGGCAGCTCCAGCGGCAATTCCGGCGGCAGCTCCGGCGGCTCCACTCCCGCCCCGGCTCCCCAGCCGGCCGGCAGAACCCCTGTCCGGTGGTACTACAGCGGCGGAGCAATCTACCACGTTGTGGACGGCCGCGTGCCGGACGGAACCTGGCTCACCCGGGATATGCTGATCTCAGTGCTCTACAACCTGGACGACACCAGCTCCGGGGAGCCGGAGTTCTGGGCCACCAGCCGCCAGGTGATCCCCGATATCTACAAGAGCTGGCTCTGGGGCGCCGACAAGGCCATCAGCCGGGAGCAGGCGGCGGTGATTCTCTTCAGCTACGCCCAGTACAAGAACTACAACAACTTCGAGCGGGCGGACCTGAGCGGCTACACCGACCGTGATCTGATTCTCCCCATCGCGCAGCCCGCCGTGTCCTGGGCCCGGGCCACCGGACTCATAACGGGCACCTCAGCCAAGACGCTCTCTCCCAAGGGCCGCCTGACCGCCCGGCAGGGAGGCGTCATCATCGCCCGCTTCACAGGCGGCGCGAGCGTCTGAAAACATGGGACAAAGGGACGAAAATTCCATGAATTTCCGCCGCTTTGCAACGGGCGGCTGAAAGGGGGCCTCCTTTCTTCACGGACCCGCCCGTGAGCCGGGCGATCAGGTCCATCGGCCTCTCTGGACGGCGGGAGAGGGGATGAACAGGGCCTCTGTTGTCTCGGGGGAGGCTCTCGGCGCCCTGTGGCGGGCCCAGCAAATCCAAAAAAAGAGGTCCCGGCCTGTGCCGGGGCCTCTTTTTTATATGCGGGTCCGTCGTAGATGAACCGCTGAAAAACGGGTACAATACCATCGCTTGACAAAGGGAAACACGCCTGCCGGCGGCCGAAAATAGGGGCTGGCAGGTTCCCCGGAGTTTTTCGCCCCGAAGAACGTATCTTCCCTTGTCAATCAATGGTAAGCCCAGTTTTTTGAGGAGGTTTGTCTATGAAAGATCGCAGACTGACGGGAATCCAGCTTGAGGCCTATGCCCAATTCCTGCGGAGGGAGGAGCGCGCCGCCGCCACCGTGGAGAAGTACCTGCGGGACGCGGGGGCCTTTGCCGCGTGGCTGGAGGGCGGAGCAGTGACCAGAGAGGCGGCCGCCGGGTGGAGAGAACATCTTCTGGCGGAGGGGCTGTCCCCGGTTACCGTCAACGCCAAGCTCTCCGCTGTCAACGGACTGTTCCGTTTTTTGGGGTGGGAAGAGCTTCGGGTGAAGTTTTTGAAAGTACAGCGGCGGGCGTTTCGGGACGCGGCCCGGGAGCTGAGCCGGCAGGAGTACACCCGGCTGCTGGAGGCCGCCCGTGCGCTGGGAAAGACACAGACCGAGCTGCTGCTGGAGACCATCTGCGCCACCGGCATCCGGGTGTCGGAGGTGCGGTATATCACGGTGGAGGCGGCGGCCCGGGGCCGGGCGGAGGTGGCGCTGAAGGGCAAGATCCGCACGATCCTCCTGCCGTCCAGACTGTGCCGGAAGCTGCTGAAATACGCGAAAAAACAAAAGACCGTCTCCGGAGAGATCTTTCTCTCCGAAAACGGAACAGGCATCTCCCGCTGCCGGATCTGGCGGGAGATGAAGCGCCTCTGTCAGGCGGCGGGGGTGGAGCCCAGCAAGGTGTTTCCCCACAACCTGCGGCACCTGTTCGCCTCGGCGTTCTACCGGGCCACGGGGGACATCGTGAAGCTGGCGGACGTGCTGGGCCACAGCTCCATCAACACCACCCGCATCTATCTCCTGACCACCGGCGCCGAACACGCCCGCTGCCTGGAGCGCCTGGGGCTGGTGAGTTAGCGGGACGGAATGTATCTTCTGTT
>CANAWG010000053.1 GCA_947365245.1 uncultured Oscillibacter sp.
GTGCGGGACGATGCGGAAATGAAAGGGCTTGTGGAGTCCGTCAAGGACAACGGCGTACACCAGCCCGCGCTGGTGCGTCCCCGGGAGGGCGGCGGCTATGAAATCATCGCGGGCCACCGCCGCCAGCGGGCCAGTGAGCTGGCCGGGTTTGCAAATATGCCGTGTATCGTCCGCAACATGACGGACGATGAGGCCATCCTTGCGATGACGGACGACAACCTGCGCCACCGGGAAAAGATTCTGCCGATGGAAAAGGCCCAGTCGCTGAAAATGCAGGTGGAGGCCATCAGCCATCAAGGGACGAAGATGGAGGGCGTGGCCGCCGGGGACGTTGGAAAACGCTCCACGGAAATCGTGGGGGAGCGGAACGGCATGAACTACAAGCAGGTACAGCGGTATATCCGGCTGACCGAGCTTGTGCCGGAGCTCCAGTCTATGGTGAACGAGAAAAAGCTGTCTTTCACCCCCGCTGTTGAAATCTCGTTCATCAAGCCCAAAAACCAGAGGTTTATCGCCGTTTCCATTGAGGGCGAGCAGGCATCCCCCTCGCTCTCCCAGGCCCAGGAGCTCCGCAAGCTGGATAAGGACGGGAAACTGAACGGCGATGTGATTGACGGCATTTTGAGCCGTGAAAAAAAGGAGGTAGACAAAGTGATTATTTCCGCCGCTGAACTGAACAAGTATTTCGGCAAGGACGCCACGCCCCGGGAAATGAAAGACCAGATTATGTCCCTGCTGGCCGAATGGAAAGAGAAACAGCCCCCGGAGCGCACCGCCCCGGAGAAAAAGACCGACCGGGAAAAGTAAGCCTTGAGACATTTTGTCCCGAGGTTTTTCTTTTTCCCGCGCCCCTCCCCCGCGCCTTGCATAGCGTTCTTTTAGAGAGGGGCTCTGGTGGTATATCCCCCGTCGCCGCCTGCTACTGAGCACAGCCGGGAGTGGGCGGTCAAGGGGCGGAACGCCCGCCGCCTGCGGCGGCTTGCCCTTGACGGCCCGCCCCGGCTGTGCCACCCCTCCCGGCGCGGCGGGGGATATATCCTCCAGAGCCGCCCCCTTTCCCATGAATGGGAAAGGGCGGGGGGATTGGGTTGAACGACAACTATTAAAATATCGGAGGTAAACGACTATGAAACGACCCCTTGCTTACATCACCGCCGCTTGGTATGGCGGCGATACGGAAAATGCGGAGCTGGCCGCGCAGTACTGCCGGGCGGTCTACGATGCGGGCTTTGCCCCTATCTGCCCGGCCTTGTTCCTGCCCCTTTTCCTCAATGACGCGGTTCCCGAGGAGCACAAGAGCAGCATCGACATTGGCCGCGACCTGCTCCGCCGCTCCCGGGTGCTGGTGGTGTGCGGGCATACCGTCACCGAGTCCATGAAGAACGACATCGCCGTGGCCCAGCGGCTGGGCATCACCGCCACCACCCTTGAGGGCATCCTGACCGTCAAGGGCCAGGGCCGCCGCTGACGTGGCCGCACTGTTCGAGGCGTACATCACCAATCTGGGGAAATACAACGAGGGCGAGCTGGTGGGGGAAACGCTGAAATTCCCCACCAGCCCCCAGGCGGTGGAGGCGCTGTTAAAGAATATCGGCGTGGACGGCATACGCTACGAGGAATTTTTCATCACCAGCTTTGACGGCGATGTGCTGGGGCTCTATGACTATCTGGGCGAGTATGAAAATCTGGACGAGCTGAACCATCTGGCCTGCCTGCTTTCGGAGCTCCCCCAAAGCGAGATTGAAAAATTCGAGGCCGCGCTCCATATGGGGGCGCATACCTCCAGCGTGGCGGACATCATCAACCTTGCGGAAAATCTGGACTGCTTTGAATTTTACCCGGAGATTGAAAGCGAGGAGGATTTGGGCCGCTACTTTACGGAGGATTTGCCGATACCCGCCGAGCTGAAAGACTACTTTGACTATGAGGCATACGGGCGGGACATATCCATCAACGAGGACGGCCACCTTGCCCCCGGCGGCTATATCGTCCAGACGGGCGATATTAAGGAAGTCTACCACGGGATAGAGGATATTCCCAAGGAGCACAAGGTTTTTGCCCTCCCCCGGCTCTCCATCCGGGAGCAGATGGCTGCCTACAAGGAAGTGATTGACCGTTCCTCTCTGGCGGCTGAACGCAAGCACCCGGAAACAAACCGGGAGGAGCGGTGACTTCGAGACATTTTGTCCCAAAGGCCGGAGGGCCTATCCCCCATGAAAGGAGGCGGTTTTGATTGATTGACGAGGATGTTTCCCGGCGCACTATCGCGCTATCCATGCGGACGGGAAAGCTGACGGCCCGGGTGCTGGCCTATGCGCTCCGGGCGGCTGGCCGGAAGATACAAAAGGAACGCCGGGCCCACCAGACGCCCCACGGCAGGCAGTCCGTGAAAAAGCTCATGGCCCACGGCGCGGCCACGAACAGTATCGAGCTCACCGGGGCCCCAAAAGAGTTTGACCGGGTGGCCCGGAAGTGGAACGTGGATTATGCCTTTTACAAGACCGGGCCGGACAAATATCTGCTGTTCTTCAAGACCGGGCAGGCGGATGCAATCACCGCTTGTTTTGGGGAGTATTCCCGCCGGGTGCTGGATAAGGCAAAGACTGACCGCGTACCCATCCGGGAACAGCTCAAACGGGCCGCCGCCGAGATACTGCGCCAGCCCGCGCCCCAAAGGAAAGACCGCGTAAAGGAGGCCGCCCATGAGGACAGATAAGCTGAAAAAGTACCTTTTGCCCAACCTCCCCTATCTGTTCATCGGCTGGGCCTGCCTAAAGGTGGGGACGGCCTACCGTCTGGCGGCGGGGGCGGATTTGGCCCACAAGCTGGTGGGGATGGTGGCGGCCCTCGGCCCGGCCTTTGCCGACTTCGCGCCGGGGCTCAATCCTTTTGACTGGCTCACTGGCATCGCGGGGGCCGTGGCGATCCGGCTGATTATCTACCAGAAAAGCAAAAAAGCCCAAAAATA